>NZ_CP022958.1:4050057-5400077 GCF_006496635.1 Azoarcus sp. DD4 | reverse complement strand
GGAGTGGGCGGTTTGCGCTTGCGACACGATACTCGGAAAAACCCGCCGGCAGCCGGCACAGGGCCGGACGGCAGGCGGGGTCGGTAGCCTGGAGGCTTGTTGTTCGGATGGTAGCTGCCGGCGCACTGGCCGACAGGGCCCGGCTGGGGCCGGCAAGACTTGGAAAGATCCGAATTCTACCCGTCGGGGCGGTACTTATCCACAGCGGTCTGGGGCCCGTAGCCAAAAATTGTTATTGACAAACATGTAATTAAGCAATTAAATACCGCGTTTGACCTAAAGCAGGCAGCCAGAACATGAAACGCACCTACCAACCTTCCGTCGTCCGTCGCAAGCGCACCCACGGTTTTCTGGTCCGCATGAAGACCCGTGGCGGTCGTGCGGTGATCCGCGCCCGTCGTGCCAAGGGCCGTCATCGCCTCGCCGTCTGAGGTGATCGATCCCGCGGGCGCTGACGAACGATTCCTTGGCGCTCACAGACTGCACAAAACGGATGAGTTTTCATCCGTTTTTGCTTTTCGGCGGGCATTGCGCGGGCAGTACTTCATGTTGCACTACCGGCCCAACGCGCTGACAACCGCCCGGCTGGGGGTTGTCGTCGCCAAGAAGCTCGCCAAGCGGGCGAACGTGCGCAATCTGGTGAAACGCATCGCTCGCGAGCTATTCCGCCGCCAGCGCTGCGGCCTCCCGGCGCACGATCTCATCGTCCGCTTGCATGCGCCGGTGGTCAAGGCGACACGCGCCGACATCAATCGTGACCTGCTGCAGTTGTTCGGACGCCTGCCACGAACATGAAAGCTCTGCTGATCGCAATCTTCCGCGCGTACCGTTACGCGATCAGCCCGATGCTGGGGCGGAACTGCCGTTTCCACCCCAGCTGTTCCGAATACGCGATCGAGGCCGTCGAGCGCCATGGCGCATTGCGCGGCGGCTGGCTTGCGATCAAGCGGGTGGGGCGCTGCCACCCCTTCCATCCGGGCGGGTATGATCCCGTTCCCTGACCAACGACCGAATACCACGAACCCGATGGATCACCGTCGCCTCATCCTCCTCCTCGTCTTTTTCCTGTCCCTGGTCATGCTGTGGGACGGTTGGCTCAAATACTCTCGTCCGCCGGTGCAGCCCGCGGCGACGGCTGCTGCCGGCAGCACCGGCGGTGCCGTGCCGACGCCGAGCGCCGGTCTTGCCCCGGGGGCGCCTGCGCTGCCGGCGGCGCAGGCCGCGAGCGCCGCGCCGCGCGTCAAGGTGGTGACCGACGTCCTGCGTGCAGAGATTTCGGCCGAGGGCGGCAGCATCGTTCGCCTCGAACTTGAAAAGCACAAGGCCACCAACGATCGCAGCCGCGGTTTCTTGCTGCTCGACGATGGCGAGCGTCACTTCTATGCAGCGGAATCCGGCCTGATCGGTACCGGCCTGCCCAATCATCGCACCACCTACGCCCTGCCCGCGGGCGAGCAGGTTCTCAAGGACGGCGAGGACAGTCTGGTGTTGCGGCTGGAGGCGCCCGAGCAGAATGGCGTGAAGGTCGCGAAGGTGCTGACCTTCCACCGCGGCAGCTACCTGGTGGATGTGAGCTACGAGATTGCCAATGCGGGCGCCGAACCGCTCAAGGCACACGCCTATTTCCAGTTCACGCGTGACGGCAAGGCGGCCGAGCAGGTCGAGGCCTTCGGCGTGACCACCTTCACCGGCCCGGCTTTCTTCACCGACGCGGCCAAGTTCCAGAAGGTCCAGTTCGAGGAGATCGCCGAAGGCAAGGCCAAGTTCGCCAAGAATGCCAGCGACGGCTGGGTGGCGATGGTGCAGCACTACTTCGTGGGTGCCTGGCTGCCGGCGGCTGGCGTCGAGCGCGAGTTCTTTGCCCGCAAGGTGGGTGGCGACCTGTACTCGGCGGGGGCGATCCTGCCGGTGAGCGACGTTGCGCCGGGTGCGAGTGGCAAGGCCGAGGCCCGCCTCTACGTCGGTCCGCAGGAGCAGGACAAGCTCGAAGGCATCGCCCCTGGCCTCGATCTGGTGGTCGACTACGGCTGGCTGACGGTGATCGCCGCGCCGCTGTTCTGGGTGCTGTCGTGGCTGCACAAACTGACGGGCAACTGGGGCTGGGCCATCATTCTGGTGACGGTGGCACTGAAGGCGGTGTTCTTTCCATTGTCGGCGGCGAGCTACAAGTCGATGGCCAAGATGCGGGTGCTCGGTCCGCGTCTGCAGCGCATGAAGGAGCTGTACGGCAACGACAAGGCCAAGATGCAGCAGGAGATGATGAATCTCTACCGTACCGAGAAGATCAACCCGCTGGGCGGCTGCCTGCCCATCCTGGTTCAGATCCCGGTGTTCATCGCGCTGTACTGGGTGCTGTTGGGTAGCGTCGAGATGCGCCAGGCGCCGTGGCTGGGCTGGATCCAGGATCTGTCGGCCAAGGATCCATATTTCATCCTGCCTATCATCATGGGCGTTTCCATGCTGGTGCAGATGAAGCTCAACCCGACGCCGCCGGATCCGATCCAGGCCAAGGTGATGATGGCCATGCCCGTCGTGTTCACCTTCATGTTCCTGTGGTTCCCCTCCGGTCTGGTGCTGTACTGGGTGGTCAACAACGTGCTGTCCATTGCCCAGCAGTGGCAGATCACCCGGATGATCGAGGGTGCAAAGTCTGGCGCCAAGGCCGCCTGAGGCGATTGCCGCGATCGCGACGGCGCCGGGCCGGGGAGGCATCGGCGTCGTTCGCGTCTCGGGCGCTGCCTTGGCGGAGTTTGCCCGCGCGCTGACCGGCCGGGTGCCGGAGCCAAGGGTCGCGACCTTTGCGCGCTTTCGCGATGGCAGCGGACAGGCGATCGACGAAGGCATTCTGCTTTATTTCCCCGGGCCGGCTTCCTTTACCGGCGAAGATGTCATTGAGCTGCAGGGCCACGGCGGGCCAGTGGTGATGCAGATGCTGCTCGAGCGCTGTTTGGCGCTCGGAGCCCGCCTCGCCGAGCCGGGGGAGTTCACCAAGCGTGCTTTTCTGAACGGCAAGCTCGATCTGGCTCAAGCGGAGGGGGTCGCCGACCTGATCGAAGCGTCGACAGCGGCCGCTGCCCGCTCCGCACTGCGCTCGCTGGCCGGCAGTTTTTCCGAAGAAGTTCATCGTATCTGCGACGCGCTGATCGACCTGCGCATGCTGGTCGAGGCCACGCTGGATTTTCCGGAAGAGGACGTCGAATTCCTGGAAGCGGGCAGGGCAATGCCGCGTCTGGCAGCGATACGTCAGCAACTCGAGAGCCTGCTCGATCGGGCGCGGCAGGGGGCGCTGCTGCGCAGCGGCCTCAACGTGGTGCTGGTGGGGCGGCCCAACGTCGGCAAGTCCAGCCTGCTCAATCAGTTGGCCGGCGAGGAGCGGGCGATCGTCACCGACATCGCCGGGACGACGCGCGATGCGCTGCGCGAGACGATACAGATCGAGGGCATTCCCCTTCATATCATCGACACGGCGGGCTTGAGGGAAACTACGGACGCGGTCGAGCGCATCGGGATTGAAAGAACCTGGCGCGAGATCGATCGAGCCGATGTGGTGCTACAGCTCGTTTCGGCGGTCGAGTCCGGGGCCGCGGACGAGATCGATGCCGACCTGATGGCGCGCATGCCGAGCGGTGTCGAGCGCGTCGTGGTGGTCAACAAGATCGATCTTTGCGATCGTGCGCCGGAGCGGGTCGATGAAGGTGGGCAGGTCAGGCTTTACGTATCCGCCCGAGCTGGCGCGGGATTGGATCTCGTGCGCGCCGAGCTGCTACGAATTGCCGGCTGGCACGCCCACGGAGAGGACGTGATCCTGGCGCGCGAGCGGCATCTGGCCGCTTTGCGCGAAGGGCTCGCTCGCATCGCAGCAGCGGAGGCAGCTGCTGCAGTCGCGCTCGAACTCTTTGCCGAGGAGTTGCGCCTTGCCCAGGAGGCGCTCGGGGAGATCACGGGTGAGTTCTCGGCCGACGATCTGCTCGGTGTGATCTTCTCCCGCTTCTGCATCGGCAAGTGAGCCTGTCTGAACGGCGATGATGCACACCGGCAAGTCGCCGGGCATGTTAGCGCTCACACAGGTTTGCGGTTCCTGACGATATCCCGTCCCCCTTTGTTTCACGTGAAACCACAGTGATGGAAACCGACTTCCTTTTTCTAGCCTTGGGACTGGCCGCATTCTGCGCGGGCTTCGTCGACGCGGTTGTCGGCGGCGGCGGCTTGATACAAATACCGGCGCTGTTCGCCGCCTTTCCAGCAGCGTCGCCGGCGACGCTGTTCGGTACCAACAAGTTGGCGAGCATCGTCGGGACCACGAGTGCTGCGATCCAGTATTCACGCCGGGTCAGCATCCCGTGGCGGGTTGCTTTGCCGGGTGCCATCGCCGCCCTGGTGGGATCCTGGTACGGCGCGAAGGCGGTGGCGTATCTGCCGCCCACGGTGCTGCGTCCGTTGATCCTGTTGCTGTTGATCCTCGTCGCGATCTACACCTTCTTGCGTAAGGATCTCGGTACGGTTTCGACGGAGCCAGAGCATGGTCGTCGATCGACTGCGATCGCGCTGGGTATCGGTGCGGTCATCGGTTTCTATGACGGGTTCTTCGGGCCTGGCACCGGCAGTTTTCTGATTTTCCTTTTCATTCGCTTGCTGGGGATGGACTTCCTGCGGGCGTCGGTGACAGCGAAGATTCTCAATGTCGCCACCAACCTTGCGGCGATCGGATTCTTTGCAACCAACGTCGATTTGCTGTGGAAACTGGCTGGGGTGATGGCGCTGTGCAACTTGAGCGGCGCGGTCTTAGGCTCGCGCGTTGCCTTGAGGCATGGCGCAGGCTTCGTGCGCAAGATGTTCCTGGTCGTGGTCAGTGTTCTGATCGCCAAGCTGGCGTATGACACTTTCTTCGCGTGAGCCGGAGCATTCGGCGTCTCGGCAGGTGTGACGGATGTGCGTTTCACGTGGAACAAAGCAGCAGGCCGGGGCTCAGAATCCACATGAGGTATGCCGATGCGAACCGCGTTTCGGCCTATGCCTCCCTTCGGAGCAGGGTATGACCGAAACCCGTGTGGCTGATGCGTTAGGGCGAACAACGGAACTCGTCCTTGGGGGCGGGCGCCTGCTGGCGAAGGGGCGCTCGCCCTTCCAGGCTTTCGAAGTCTGGGAAACGCCGGAATTTGGCCGGCTCTATTCACTGGATGGCCATTTCATGGCTTCGGAGGCGGACGAGTTTCACGGTCATGAAAGCCTGGTCCATGTGGCTGCCATTGCTCACCCTTCGCCGCGGTGCGCTCTGGTGATAGGAGGGGGAGACGGCGCGTCCGTTCGCGAACTGCTGCGCCATCCTTCTATGGAGCGTGTTGTCGTGGTCGAGCTCGACGCCGCGGTCGTGGATCTCGGCAGGCGCTATCTGGCGAGTGTGCAGCAAGGCGTGTTCGACGATCCCCGGGTGGACCTGCGCATCGGTGACGGTTTCGACCACGTGACACGGACGGCTTCGGCTGCCAGTGCATCCTACGATCTGATCATCTTCGATCTGACTGGTGCCGATGGTCCGGCCGCAGCGTTGCACAAGGAGTCCTTCTTCCGGTTGTGCCACGGCTGTCTCAATCACGGCGGAGCGCTTGTGGTCCAGCTTGGATCTCCGTTCTATCAGCGCGCTCAGGTCGGCGCGCTGATGGCGGCGCTGTCGCGGGTCTTCCGCACGCCGAGACCTTACCTGGTCGATATCCCCTTGTATGGGGGTTCCTGGGCCATGGCCTGCGCCGCAGACGATCTCGATCCTCGTGCGCTGGACGCGGCGGAAGTCGAGCGGCGCCTGGTTGACCGCAGGATGAATACGCTGCGGCACTACAATGGCGAGCTCCATTGCGCGCAATTCGCGCTACCCAACGTACTGCGGACGGCGCTTCTCGCCGAGATGCCGGCCGCAGCCAACCAGACAGTCTCCACGTGAATACCTCCTCTCGCTCCAAACGCCCCGGGTCGCCGACCCGAAATCCAGCAGTCCGGCCAGCCGCGCCCAGGAACGAGGCCGACAAGATGCCCCGGATCGAACTGCCGGTCGACAGCCTCGGCTATGCGTTTGCCCACGCCGCGGCTCTGGTCGAGATCGTCATCGACGGCGGTAATCTGACCGACGCGTACGAGCGCGTGCTGAGGGCGCAACCGGCGTGGCCGGATGCCACCCGTGGCGCGGTCCGCGACCATGCCTGGTCCACGCTGCGCGACTATGGGCGTGGTGACGCTGTGCTGCGACATCTGCTGCATACGCCGCCGCCGTCCTTCATCCGCGCACTCTTGCTGATCGCGCTGCACAGACTGGAACAGCGTCCGGAACAGGCTCATACCATCGTCGACCAAGCGGTGGAGGCGGCGCGTGCGGTGATGCCGGGGCTGAAAGGGGTAGTCAACGGCGTCCTCCGCAACGTGCTGCGCCAAGGCACGGCGGTCGCTGCGTGGTGTGAAGCCGACGAGGCTGCGCGGTACCGTCACCCGGGGTGGTGGATTGCCCGTCTGCGTGCACAGCAGCCGCAAGCCTGGGAGGCGGTGCTCGCCGCCGGAAACCTCAATCCGCCGATGGCGCTGCGCGTCAATCGGCGTCGCGCCGGCCTGGCCGACGTCCAGTCCGAGCTTCAGGCTGCCGGGATCGCGGCGCGCGAAATCGGCGACGTCGGCCTCCTGCTTGCAGAGGCGCGGCCTGTGGCGCGTCTGCCGGGATTCGCCGAGGGCAGGGTGTCGGTCCAGGACGGAGGGGCGCAGTGGGCGGCCCGCCTGCTCGACCCTCAGCCCGGCGAGCGTGTGCTCGATGCCTGCGCGGCACCCGGCGGCAAGAGTGCGCATCTGCTCGAGCGTGCCGACATCGATCTGCTTGCCCTCGAACTCGACGCGGCGCGGGCGCAGCGGGTAGACGCCAACCTCGCGCGCCTGGGACTTGGCGCCACGGTGAAGGTTGCCGATTGCCGCGATATCAGGCGTTGGTGGGATGGGCGACCGTTCGATCGCATTCTCGCGGACGTGCCGTGCTCGGCCTCCGGCGTAGTGCGTCGTCACCCCGATATCAAATGGCTGCGACGTCGCGAGGACATCGCCAGCTTCGCGGCCCAACAGGCTGAAATCATCGACGCGCTTTGGCGCACCTTGCGGCCGGGTGGCACAATGCTTTATGCCACCTGCTCGGTGTTCGACGAGGAAAACAAGGGGCAGATCGCTCGTTTTTGCCAACAACACGCCGATGCGGAGCGCCTGCCCATCGACGGACACCCGGACCTGGTCCTGCTGCCGACTGCCGAACATGACGGCTTCTTCTACTCCCTCCTTCGCAAGGTCGGCTAAGGCCTTGCGTCGCTGGCTGCTGGGCGCCTGCCTGTGGTTGAGTGTCGCTGCCACATATGCGGCCGAAGAGGTCGCTGTGCGGCAGGCGGAGATCGTTAGCGGCGACGGAGGTTACGTCCTCAACGCCGAGATCGATGTCGAGCTCAACCCGCGTCTGGTCGACGCGATCATGCACGGGGTGGCCCTGTACTTCGTCGCCGAACTGGTGGTCGAGCGTCCCCGCTGGTACTGGCTCAACGAAATCGTCGTCAACCGGACGCTCAGCTATCGTCTGTCCTACCACGCCATCACCCGCAGTTACCGTCTCTCCGTCGGCAGCCTGCATCAGAACTTCGACAGCCTGGAGGGGGCGGTGCGTACCATGCAGCGCATCCGCAACTGGCAGGTCGCGCGTGACGAGGATCTGCGTGCCGGGGTGTCGCATGAAGTCGCGCTGCGTTTCCGTCTCGACACTGCGCTGTTGCCCAAGCCGTTCCAGGTGACTGCGATTGGCAGTCGCGACTGGAATCTCGGCACCGACTGGCAGCGCTGGACCTTCCTGCCTGGAGCGGCCGCTTCACGATGAAACGCATTACGCTCCTCGTCGCCGCCGCAGTGGCCGGCATCTCGCTTTTCCTGCTGACTTCGGCAAGCTCCAACACCGGTCTGTTCGCTACCAGCTATCCCTACCTCCTCGCGCTCAACGGGGTGGTCGCAGTTGCCCTGGCCGGACTGGTCGCCGTCCAGCTGCGCGGCCTGTGGCGGGAGTACAAGGCGCGTCAGTTCGGCTCCCGGCTGAAGTACCGCCTGATGCTGATGTTCGCTCTGATGGCGTTGGTGCCGGGTGTCGTGATCTACGCGGTATCGCTGCAGTTCGTGGTCCGCAGTATCGAGTCGTGGTTCGACGTCCGTGTCGATTCCGCCCTGGAGGGTGGAATCGCGCTTGGCCAGAATGCGCTTGATTATCTGGTCGGCCAGGTCGACAGCAAGGCTCAGGACATGGCACTCGATCTGGAGATCGAGGGAACCGTCACGCCCGGTCGGCTCAACAGGCTACGTGAGCTTGCCGGAGTCGGCAGCGTGACCGTCGTTGCGCCCAACGGCCACGTGGTTGCCACCGCTTCCGACGGTGTCGGTGACTGGATCCCCGAGCTGCCCGCGGTCGGGCAGTTGCGCCAGGCACGCCAGAGCCGCAGTCTGCATCTGGTCGACAGCCATCCCGACGGCAAGCTGGTGATCCGCGTGATCGTACCCATACCCAGCCGGTCGCTGGCGGTGGAACCCAATCTCCTGCAGCTCACCCAGGCGGTGCCGGAGACCTTCGCCCGTCATGCCGAGGCGGTGCAGGAGGCCTACCGCGACTACCAGCAGCTCACCTTGGGGCGAACCGGGCTCAATCGCATCTATACGCTGACGCTGACGCTGACGTTGCTGCTCGCACTGCTCACAGCCGTGGCGATCGCCTTCGTCCTCTCGCGCCGGCTGGTGGCACCCCTGCTGATCCTTGCCGAGGGTACCCAGGCGGTCGCACAGGGTGACTACAGTCCGCGCCAGGCCTTGCCGGCGCGCGACGAACTGGGCGTGCTGACGCAGTCCTTCAACCAGATGACGCGCCAGCTCGAGGACGCCCGTGGTGCCGCCGACCGCAACCGTGCCGCGGTGGAGTCGGCACGCGCTTATCTCGAGAGCGTGCTCGCCAACCTGTCCACCGGGGTGCTCGCCTTCGCGCCCAACGGCACGCTGCGTGCGGCCAACCACGGAGCGATGACCATCCTCGGCGACGACCTGCTCGGCTTCGAGGACATCGCACTGGCGGCGTGGCCGCGCCACATCCACTTCCGCGACGCGCTGCTCGACGGTTTCGCCACCCATGAGGGCGATTGGCACGAGCAGATCGAACTGCCAGTCAAGGACAGCACGCCGCTGACGCTGCTGATCCACGGTTCGCGCCTGCCGCAGGCCACCGGCGGCGGCTTGGTGGTGGTGTTCGACGATATCACCCGCCTCATCGCTGCGCAGCGCAATGCGGCCTGGGCCGAGGTCGCCCGGCGCCTGGCGCACGAGATCAAGAACCCGCTGACGCCCATCCAGCTTTCGGCCGAACGTCTTGCCCTCAAGCTCGCCGATCAGCTCGACGCCGACGGCCGCGACATGCTGGAGCGGTCGACGCGCACCATCGTGAACCAGGTCGAGTCGATGAAGAACCTCGTCAATGCCTTCCGCGACTACGCTCGCCTGCCTGCCCCGGTGCTGACCACGCTGGACCTCAACGCGCTGATCCGCGAGGTGCTGACGCTGTACGAGAGCTCGGCGGTGCGCATCCGTTTCGAACAGGCGAGCGATCTGCCGCCGGTGCAGGGCGACGCCTCGCAGATCCGACAGGTCATCCACAATATGCTGCAGAATGCACAGGATGCCCTCGGTGGACAGGAGGAGGGCACGGTCACCGTCATCACCCGCCGCGAGGGCGAACGCGCGGTGCTGCTGTTCCGCGATGACGGCCCCGGCTTTCCCCCGGAAGTCCTGGCGCGCGCCTTCGAACCCTATTTCACCACCAAGGCACGTGGCACCGGCCTCGGCCTGGCGATGGTGAAGAAAATCGTCGATGAACATGGCGGCGACGTGCGCGTTGCCAACCGCGATGGCGGTGGAGCGGAAGTCCGCGTCCGGCTGCGCCTGGCGGTAACCAGTGGTGAACTCTGAACAATGGCAAAAATACTCATCGTTGATGACGAAGTCGGTATCCGCGAACTGCTGTCCGAGATCCTGCGCGACGAAGGACACGACATCCAGCTCGCCGAGAATGCCGCCGCCGCCCGCGCGGCGCGCAATGCCGGACGGCCCGACATGGTGCTGCTCGACATCTGGATGCCGGACACCGATGGCATCACGCTGCTCAAGGAGTGGTCGGCCAACGGCCAGCTGACGATGCCCGTGGTGATGATGTCCGGCCATGGCACGATCGACACTGCGGTCGAGGCCACCCGCATCGGTGCGATCGACTATCTGGAAAAACCCATCGCCTTGCAGAAGCTGCTGTCGGCGGTCAAGCGCGGGCTGCAGCGGCCGGCCACGGTGGGGACGCCGTCGCCGTTGACGCTGGCCGCGTTCTCGCGCTCGCTGCCGCTGCGCGAGCTCAAGCGCCGTGTCGAGCAGATCGTCGACAACTCGCGCGTGCTGCTGCTGCGGGTGGCGCATGGCAGCCTGGCCGAGCTGGTCGCGCGTAGCGTGCAGGCGGCGGGCGCACCCTGGCTGGATCTGGGCAGCGTCAGCGCGCCCATCGACATCGGTCAGCTGCAGGCCCTGCAGGGCGGCGTACTGTTCGCCGGCGAGCTGGCCAGGCTGTCGCGTGCGCAGCAGAAGAATCTCGCCTTCGTCATCGATCGTCTCGATCGTTATGACCTTCGCATCGTCGCGGCAACCGACCGCGGCGTCGAGGCGCTGCTGGCCGAGGGCTGGGACGAGGCGCTGTTGACCCGCCTGTTCGAAGTCAGCCTCGCGCCGCCGTCGATCGCCGACGTCAAGGACGATTTGCCCGAACTGGCGACTCAGATCCTGTTGCACCTGGTCGAGGGGGGGGAGGTGCCGCTGCGCCATTTCTCCACCGCTGCACTCAATCAGCTGCGCACCCAGGCCTGGCCGGGTGGCTATGCCGAGCTGCGCGCGGCGGTGAAGTCGCTCGCGCTCGGCACGCTGGAGGACGAGATCGGCATCGCCGACGTCCGCCGCCTGTTACAGCCGCCGGTGGATTCGGGAGGGAGCGGGATCTCGCTCGACCAGCCCCTGCGTGAGGCGCGCGAAGCGTTCGAACGCATGTACTTCGAGCATCATCTGCGGCTGGAGAGCGGCAACATGACCCGCCTGGCAGAAAAGACCGGGCTGGAACGCACCCACCTCTACCGCAAGCTCAAGCAGCTCGGCCTGCAGGCCGGACGACGGCACGAAGAAGCGTGATGCCGTCCGGTCCGCCGGATCAGAGGAGGGCGCATACAGCCGAAGTCGGGACGGCGGCTACGATGGTTGCCGCGTTGCAACATTCGGTTTCAAGCCCGGCGATGCCATCGTAGAATCGCGGTCCTGAAATCAGCGGGGACGATACCCGGTGAAGATCATCATTCTCGGTGCCGGCCAGGTCGGCGCGTCGGTGGCGGAAAACCTCGTGTCGGAAGCCAACGACATCACCCTGGTCGATACCAGCCCGGACTATCTCGCCAACCTGCGCGAACGCCTCGAGATCCGCACGGTTTGCGGCAATGCCGCGTCGCCGTCGGTGCTGCGCGAGGCGGGGGCCGACGACGCCGACCTGCTGATCGCCGTCACCCAGTCGGACCAGACCAACCTCTGTGCCTGCCGCATCGCCAAGACGCTGTTCAACCTGCCGACGCGGATCGCACGCCTGCGTTCGACCGACTACGTCGACAATCCCGAGCTGCTCAACGACGACAATTTCGCGGTCGATTTCTCGATCTGCCCGGAGCAGATCGTCACCGACTACATCAAGCGCCTGATCGCCTTTCCCGAGGCGCTGCAGGTGCTGGAGTTCGCCGACGGCGTGGTCAGCCTGATCGGGGTGCGCGCCTTCGAGGGCGGACCGCTGGTCGGCCATCCGCTGAAGGCGCTGCGCTTCCATCTGCCCAACGTCGAGGTGCGTATCGCCGCCATCTACCGTAACGGCGAACCCATCATCCCGGAAGGCGACACCGTGATCGTCCCGGGCGACGAGGTGTTCTGCCTCGCCGCGACGGTCCATATCCGCCAGGTGATGCGCGAACTGCGCCGGACCGATCGGCCGATGCGCCGCATCATGATCGCCGGCGGCGGCAATATCGGCTTCCGTCTGGCGCGCTCGATAGAGCGCGACTACCACGTCAAGCTGCTCGAAGTGGACAAGCGCCGCGCCGAGATGCTCGCGACCCAGCTGTCGCATGCGCTGGTGCTCAGTGGCGACACCACCGACGAGAAGCTGCTCGAGAACGAAGGCATAGACGAGACCGACCTGTTCGTCGCCCTGACCAACGACGAGGAGGACAACATCATGTCCGCCTCGCTTGCCAAGCGCATGGGCGCACGCCGCACCCTGGCGCTGATCAATCGCAAGAGCTACGTGGATCTGGTGCAGGGCGGGCCGATCGACATCGCCATCTCGCCGGCGCACACCTCCATCGGTTCGCTGCTGGCACACGTGCGGCGCGGCGACGTGGTGGCGGTGCACAGCCTGCGGCGCGGTGCCGCCGAGGCGCTGGAGATCATCGCCCACGGTTCGCCCAAGGATTCCAAGGTGGTGGGCCGCCGCATCGAGGAGATCCCGCTGCCCAAGGGCGCGACCATAGGCGCGGTGGTGCGTGAGGAAAAGCGCGGCGACGGCAAGGTGATCCGTCGCGTCGTCATCATTCCGCACCACGACACCCTGATCGAGCGTGAAGACCACGTCATCGTCTTCTGCACGCACAAGAATCTGGTGCGCAAGGTCGAGAAGCTGTTCCAGGTCGGGTTCACCTTCCTCTGAGTCACGGGGCCAATATGCGTGCCTACTTCCCGGCGCTGAATGCGCTCGGCCTGATCATCATGATCTTCGGTCTGCTGATGGGCTTTCCGCTGGTAGTGTCGTGGTCGCTGCAGGACGGCGCCACCCTCGCCTACGATCAGGCCATCGTCACGACCTTCGTCGCCGGACTGTTGCTGTGGCTATCTACCCGCAGTCGCCGGCGCGACCTGCGGGTGCACGACGGCTTCCTGCTCGTCGCCGCCACGTGGGTGATCCTGCCCGTGTTCGGGGCCCTGCCGCTGATTGCCTACCTGCCGGGATTGTCACCCACCGACGCCTATTTCGAGGCGGTGTCCGGCCTCACCGCCACTGGCGGCACGGTGCTGACCGGTCTCGACAGCCTGCCGACCTCGATCAACCTGTGGCGCACCTTCATGCACTGGATAGGCGGCATGGGCGTGATCGTGTTGGTGGTGGCCATCCTGCCGCTGCTGGGCATCGGCGGTCGTCAGCTGTTCAAGGCGGAAGTGCCCACGCCGATGAAGGAGAGCAGTCTCACCCCGCGCATCACCGAGACCGCCAAGGGCCTGTGGCTGACCTACTGCCTGCTGACCCTGGCCTGCGGCTTCAGCCTGTGGGCGGCGGGCCTGGAAGGCTGGGATGCGGTGATACACGCCTTCTCCATCACCGGCCTCGGCGGCTTCTCCAACAAGGATGCCTCGCTCGGCCACTTCCACAATCTGAACGTCGAAGCGGTGGCGATGGTGTTCGCGCTGGCTTCGGCACTGAACTTCGCGACCCATTATCTGGCGCTGGCGCGGCGCTCGATCACGCCTTACCTGCGCGACCCCGAGATCCCCTTCTTCTTCGGCGTGCTGTTGTTCAGCATCGTACTGCTCACCGTTTACCTGATGCAGTTCAAGGTGCATGCCGACCTCTTCACCACGGTGCGTTACGTCGCCTTCCACGTGGTGTCGATCTCGACCTCGCTCGGTCTGGCAACCTACGACTACACGGTGTGGCCGATGTTTGCACAGATCTGGGTGCTCTTCCTCGGCAGCTTCATCGCCTGCTCCGGCTCGGCCGGCGGCGGCATCAAGATGATGCGGGCCATCATCCTGTACAAGCAGGTGCTGCGCGAGATCATCCGCTCGCTGCACCCGAACGCCGTGAGGCCAGTGCGGCTGGGCAGCCAGCCGGTGTCCGAGGGCATCCTGCATGCCGTGCTGGGCTTCAGTTTCATCTACATGGTCACCATCGTCACCCTGACGCTGGTGCTGTCCGCGACCGGGCTGGAACTGATCACCGCCTTCTCGGCGGTGGTGGCCTGCCTCAACAACACCGGTCCGGGGCTGGATGCGGTCGGTCCGGCGTCCAACTACCAGGCGCTGAGCGATTTCCAGACCTGGGTGCTGGCGTTCACGATGATTCTCGGCCGCCTCGAGATCTTCACCTTCCTGGTGGTGCTGACGCCGAGTTTCTGGCGGCGTTGAGCCGGCAGGGGCCGGGCGGTTCGCTTTCTGGGCGATAATCGCGGTTTATTCCGCATCGGCCGGACGAGAGGAACCGACGTGAGCCGCCTGAAAAACGATACCTTCCTGCGGGCGCTGCTGCGCCAGCCCACCGAATACACGCCTGTCTGGCTCATGCGCCAAGCGGGTCGTTACCTGCCGGAATACTGCGAAACGCGCAGGCGCGCCGGCAGTTTCCTGCAACTGTGCAAGAGTCCGGCGATGGCCTGCGAGGTCACGCTGCAGCCACTGGCGCGCTACGACCTCGACGCGGCGATCCTGTTCTCCGACATCCTTACCGTGCCGGACGCGATGGGGCTGGGCCTGTACTTCGCCGAAGGCGAGGGGCCGCGCTTCGAGCGCCCGCTGCGCGACGAGTGGGAGATCCGCAACCTGTCGGTGCCCGATCCGCATGCCGAACTGCAGTACGTGATGGATGCGGTGGCCGAGATCCGCCGTGCGCTCGATGGCAGCGTGCCGCTGATAGGCTTCTCCGGCAGTCCGTGGACCCTGGCCTGCTACATGGTCGAAGGCGGTTCGTCGGATGACTATCGTCGCATCAAGACCATGGCCTACAGTCGGCCCGACCTGTTGCATCACATCCTCGGCGTGACCGCCGACGCGGTGGTTCAGTATCTCAACGCGCAGATCGAGGCCGGCGCCCAGGCGGTGATGGTGTTCGATTCCTGGGGCGGGGTGCTTGCCGAGGCGGCTTACCGCGAGTTCTCGCTGCGCTACCTGCAGCGCGTGGTCGACGGCCTCATTCGCGAACGTGACGGCCAGCGCGTACCCAGCATCGTGTTCACCAAGGGCGGCGGCATCTGGCTGGAGTCGATCGCCGCCATCGGCAGCGACGCCGTCGGTCTCGACTGGACGATGGACATCGGCCGCGCCCGTCAATTGGTGGGTGACAAGGTGGCCCTGCAAGGCAATCTCGATCCGTCCATTCTGTTCGCACCGCCGGACGCAGTCGCCGCCGAGGCCCGCAGGGTGCTCGACGCCTACGGCCCGAACCCGGGACATGTGTTCAATCTGGGCCACGGCATTTCCCAGTTCACCCCACCGGAAAGCGTCAGCGTGCTGGTTGACACGGTGCACGAACACAGCCGCAAGTTGCGTGCTGGCCTTGGGGCATAAGCGACAACACCGACATGCGCCGTCGACGGTGTCGATAGCGTTCCCTGTCAAGCGGGGAATTCGCAATTTCCCGCTTGACTTATGCACACCGATCCGATTTTTTTCGGCTTCGATGCACTGGCATGGTGCGTTATGCATTGAAACGGCAAGGCATTGAAAATAAATGAAAATTTTGTTGCGCAATGTTAAGGCAAAGTGACAGAAAGGCTTGTACGGCGCAGGATTGAGGCTGATTCACCCAGCTTTCCCACAAACTTATCCACAGCTTTTGTGGACAAGCCTCCAGCGGGTTTCGGCCCAAGTATTTAGCCTGATTACGCACAGTTGATTCTCAGATAAACGAATTAAGTTATTGATTTATTTTGTTTGTTATAAAGCAAACAAGGAAGTGAATGCGCATAGTCCGCGTCGCGCTACCGGTTCCGATACCGCAGGCTTTTGATTATACGAGTGAAGATGCATGCGAAACGGATGTTGGTCGATGCGTCAGGGTGCCGTTCGGACGAAGTGAAAAGAGCGGCGTCATCCTCGCGCTGCCGGACGTGGCCGATGTCGAGCTCGCCCGCCTCAAACCGGTCATCCATATCCAGCGGGAAGTCGATCCGCTGCCAGCCGACTGGCTGGCGCTGGTCGGCTTCGTTGCGCGCTACTACCACGCGCCACTTGGAGAGGTGATCGCGCTGGCGCTGCCGCCCGGCCTGCGGCGCGCCGATGGTGTCAGCAGCGACGATGTCGATCCGTTGCTCGAACTCGCCGAGGCCGGGCGCGAGGCCGTGGCCGCTGCGCGGCGCGACAGCCGGGCGCTTGCGCTGTTGCGCGAGCTGATCGAGGCCGGCGGGCCGCTGCGCCGCAGTGCGATGCGCGAACTGCCGTCGGGGGCCGCGGTCGGCGATGCCCTGCGACGCGGCTGGCTGCAGACGGCGTCTGCGGGGGCGCCCCATCAGGCGGCAGCGGCGCCGACCCTGACCGAGGAGCAAGCCGCCGCGATCGCCGCGGTCGAGGCTGCCGGCGCAGGTTTCCGTTGCTGGCTGCTGCAGGGCGTGACCGGCAGCGGCAAGACCGAGGTCTATCTACGCCTGGCGGAGCAGGCGCTGGCCGGTGGCCGGCAGGTTCTGATGCTGGTGCCGGAGATTGCGCTCACGCCCCAACTCGAGCGCCGGGTTGCGCAGCGCTTTCCCGCCGCCAACGTCGTCAGTCTGCATTCGGCGCTGGCCGAAGGCGCGCGTTCGCGCGGATTCGTGCAGGCACTGGAGGGGCAGGCGGATATCGTGCTGGGCACGCGGCTCGCGGTGTTCGCTCCACTGCCACGGCTCGGCCTGATCCTGGTCGATGAGGAACACGACGCTTCGTACAAGCAGCAGGAAGGCGTGCGCTATTCGGCGCGCGATGTTGCCGTGTGGCGCGCGCGTCAGCGCGACGTACCGGTGGTCCTCGGTTCGGCAACGCCCTCGCTGGAGACCTGGCAACACGCGCGCCAAGGGCGCTACACCAGCCTCAACCTGAGCAAGCGCGCGCTGGCGTCGACGCTGCCGCCGGTGCGCTACGTCGATACCCGCCGGCTGCGGCTGGACGAAGGACTGAGTCCGGCGCTGTGCAAGGCCGTCGAAGTCCGGTTGGCGCGCGGAGAACAGAGCCTGGTGTTCCTCAACCGCCGCGGCTATGCGCCGGTGCTGTCCTGTCCGTCCTGCGGTTGGGTGAGCCGTTGCCCGCATTGCTCGGCCAACCTGGTGGTGCATCTGGCCGACCGTCGCCTGCGTTGTCACCACTGCGGTTGCGAAGGCGCCATCCCGCCGGCTTGTCCGTCCTGCGGCGACCAGGACATCCAGCCTTATGGGCGCGGCACGCAGCGGGTCGAGGCGCGTCTGGCCGAGTTGTTTCCCGAGGCGCGCGTGCTGCGGGTCGATCGCGATGTCGCGCGGACCCGCGCGCAGTGGGAGGCGCTGTTGCAGACCATCGCCGATGGTGCGGCCGATATTCTCGTCGGCACCCAGATGATGGCGAAAGGGCACGACTTTCCGCGGCTCACGCTGGTCGGGGTGATCGGGGCCGACTCCTCGCTGCATGCGGCCGATTTTCGCGCGCCCGAACGCCTCTTCCAGCAGCTCATGCAGGTCGGCGGCCGGGCCGGCCGCGGCCATCTCGCCGGCGAAGTGCTGATCCAGACCGAATATCCGGGCCATGCGCTCTATCAGCACCTCGCCCGTCACGATTTCGATGCCTTTGCCGCGATGGCGTTGGAGGAGCGCCGTCAGGCCGGCTTTCCGCCATACAGTTATCAGGCGATGCTGCGCGCAGACGCGCCGGCGCTGGATGTAGCGGTCGACTTCCTGCGCCACGCGCGCCGTCTGGCCGAGGAGATGGCGCCGGAAGCGCTGCGGCTGTACGACCCGGTGCCGATGCGGCTGACCCGCCTGGCGCGGCGCGAGCGCGCGCAGTTGCTGGTCGAGGCGGACCAGCGTGGCGTGCTGCAGAACTTTCTGGCTGCGTGGATGACGGTGTTGCGGGGACAGCGCACCGCACGCGACCTGCGCTGGCAACTCGACGTCGATCCGCTGGATGTCTGAGCGACCGTTTCCGGCACGGCCGGTGGATCAGCGGTGGCGGTCGATCGCCTGAACCAAGGGCCGGAAAAAGAAAAAGCCCGGGTACTTGGGGCACCCGGGCCAAATCCACACCAAAGGAGGAGGGTGGAGGAGACGGTTCTAGAATAGCCCAGCGGATGCTGCGACGCAACAACATAAGCTTCAAAAATTTATATCCACTTATTAGTGAATCGAATTGAGACGACAGCCATACGGGGTTCTGCTCATGCGCGGACATGGCCTGTATGCTGATGCGGCGCAGCATTCCGCGTTGGAACGGGGGCTACTCGGCAGGCCGGTTCCGGGCCAGTTTGGCGGCGAGCGGGAAACAGGGCGGTAGAGCGGGGCTGCGGAACGGCAGGCAGGGGCGGTGCATTCCGGTCCGCAGTCGCTGCCCGGGACGGGGTGCGACTGCGGCGTACCGAAGGGCTCAGGCGGTCTTCAGCTGTGCGACAGCATCGCGGTACTGGTCGAGTGCTTCGTCGCGACTGCTGGCATCGATGCCGAGATCGTGCACCAGGCCGTCCTTGAGGCCGTAGCACCAGGCGTGGACATTCACCTTCTGGCCGCGTGCCCAGGCTTCGCGCAGGACCGAGGTCTGGCAGATGTTCACCACCTGCTGCATGGCATTGAATTCGCACAGGCGGTCTACCCGCTCCGACGGATCCGGGATCGCCGTCAGCAAGGCTTCGTGCCTGTCGCGCACGTCCTGGACATGACGCAGCCAATTGTCGATGAGGCCGAGACGGTTGTTGTTCAGCGCGGCCTTCACGCCGCCACAGCCGTAGTGGCCGACGACCAGAATGTGCTTTACCCGCAGTACGTCCACCGCGTACTGGATGACCGACAGTGCGTTGAGGTCGGTGTGCACCACCACGTTGGCGACGTTACGGTGAACGAAGACCTCGCCCGGTGCCAGCCCGATGATCTGGTTGGCCGGCACGCGGCTGTCGGAGCAGCCTATCCACAGGTATTCGGGCGTCTGCTGATTGGCCAGCCGGCTGAAGAACTCCGGGTCCTCGTTATGCATGCGCTCGGACCAGGCCTTGTTGTTGCTGAACAATTGATCGATATCTGGGGTCATTGGGGCTTCCTGGAAGACACTCGAATCTTGGGTCTTTCCATAATTATGAATAATAGCCGGGTTTCTGTCAGCCGCCACCTCGTCCGCAGGCGGCGGGGCGGCGGGCGGCAGCGCCGTCCGGGGCGTGCTGCGATTCGATTTGCGGGTGCCCTTCCTGCGCTGGCGCACCCCGCCTTCACCGTTGCGTGTGTCGTTCATCTTGCCGGATCCCAGATGCCCAGGGTCTCGAGCTGGCGGCTGGCCGCTTCCGCCCAGCCGCGGTTGGCGGCCGGACTGGCCGGGCTCGGGTGGAGGATGCGGCCCAGCCTGAGCGGCAGGCCGGTCAGCGCTTGGGCTGCGCGTTGTTCCGCCCAGGCGCCGATGCCTATCACCCACTCGGGCGCGAGCACTTCCGCCAGGGTGCGCAGATGGGCGTCGCAAGCCGCGAGCAGGGGGCGCTGTTCGGCCGCAGGCAGCTTGTCTGGCGTGAGATTGCGCCCATCCTCGAAGAAGGCGAGCGGGCAGTAGTTGGCGACGAAGTGGTCGGCGAAGAAGGCTTCGGGCGTGCCGAAACGGGCGCGGAACAGGCCCCACAGACGCTGGCCGCTGACTTCGGAGCGCTTGCAGGCAAAGCCCTCCACCGGTCGCTTCGGGTTGCTCAGCGCGGGTTGGCCGACAGGGCCTTCGAGGCCGAGCCAGTCGCGCGCGGTGCCGATCTCGCCGAACGGCACGCCGATCTGTGCCATGCCGAAGGGGCCGGGGTTCATGCCCAGGAAGACCACTCGCTTGTGTCCTTCGCCGTAACGCGCGAGGTAGTTGCGGTGTATGTCCCACGCGTAGCTGAGCGGATTGTAGACGTGGCTGACGGGGGCGCCGAAGCGCATCGCGTCTACCGCGTCGGAGAGTTGTCGAGCGGCGGCAATCAGGGCGTTGGCAGTCATGTGGCGTAGTCGTAGGGAGGATTCAGTCGTCCATTGCGGCGTCGACGCGCGGGCGGCCGAGCGCGCCGAGCGCGTCGCGCAACAGCCAGACCATGAGCACGCCCGGCACTGCGACGACGATGGAGAACAGGAAGAACGATGGCCAGCCTATGCTGGCCGAGAGCACGCCGGAGAGCGGACTCACGTAGATGCGGCCGACCGCGGCGAAGGCCGACAGCAGCGCGTAGTGGGTGGCGGTGAAATGCTGATTGCACAGGGCCATCAGCAGCGCGATGAAGGCCACCGTGCCCATGCCGCCGGAGATATTTTCGCCCGCGATCACCACGAGCAGTAGCCAGTCCAGTTGAGCCGGGCCGTCGAGGGCGACGATGCCCCAGTCGAAGGCGGGCATCTCCACCGCGCCCCAGGCGCCGCGGCCGAGTTCGGCCAGCAGATAGAAACCGAAGTTGGACACCAGCTGCAGGATGCCGAACAGCAGCAGCGAGCGGTACAGCGCCAGCCGCGTCATGATCAGGCCGCCGACGAAGGCGCCGAGGATGGTCAGCCAGATGCCTATCATCTTGTTGGCGATACCGACCTCTTCCTGGCTGAAGCCCATGCCCTTGATCAGGAAAGGTGTGGTGAGGCTGCCGGCGAAGGCATCGCCCAGCTTGTAGAGGATGATGAGCGCGAGGAAGGCGGCCGCGCCCTGCTGCGCGAAGTAGCTCGACAGCGAGCGGTTAAGCGTCTCGAAGCCGGCCCGGCGCGCCGCCCAGTAGGCCAGCGGCAGCGCCACCGCGATCTCGGCGAGCACGAACAGCAGCTGTATCCAGCGGTTGGCGTCGTCGGGATCGAGGCCGAGCAGGATCAGCGCCTGGTGCGCGGCGAGGTAGCCGACGCCCAGCCCGGCCAGCATCGCGACGAAGCCGACGAGTTCGCGCACCGGGTCGGATTCGAGCGGACGCAGGTGGGTCGCGACCCGCGGCAGCGCGAACATCGAGATCACGCAGCAGGCGAGCATGATCGCCGACATGGTCTCGTACACGCGTGGCCAGGACTGCCATTGGCCGGCCCAGATCAGGGCGATGCCGCCGGACAGGATCATCGCCAACCGGTAGGCAAACACGTGTACCGAGGCGCCCAGGCCGCGTTCGTCCTCTGGCAGCAGGTCGGTGCGATAGGCATCGACGACGACATCCTGTGACGCCGACAGGAAGGCCACCAGCAAGGCGGCGATGGCGAAGAGTTCAGGCGTGCCGCTGGGCGAAAGCCTGCCCATCCACCACAGCAGGCCGGCCAGCGCGAGCTGGGTCAGCACCAGCCAGCCGCGGCGACGGCCGAGCAGCGGCGGCTCGAAGCGATCCATCAACGGCGCCCACAGGAACTTGAACGTGTAGGGCACGCCGACCAGACCGAAGAAGCCGATGGTGGCGATGTCCACGCCATCCACCGTCAGCCAGGCCTGCATCGCCTGGCCGGTAAGCGCGAGGGGCAGGCCGGAGGCGAAGCCGAGCACCAGGATGGCGAACAGGCGCCAGCCGCGCCGGAGCGCGTGTGCCGTCATCGGCGCACCTCCGGCACTGGCGCCGGCGTGGCCGGGAGCGGAAGGCGATGCTTGGTGTGGAGCGGGCGTGGCGTTGCGGCTTGCGCCGGAGGCGATGCCGGCGCGGCAAGGGGACGGAGCACTGGCGGGTTCCGGGGCAAAGTTCGGCGGATTATCCCAGATTGGCCGCGGCGCCGGCAGCCACGTGCCAGCGGCGGGCCACGCCGGGGCGGGGGAGGTCACATTTCGATACGTTTCTTGCGCGCCGGCGTTGCCACACCAACAATGTGCGGCACACAATGAATCCAGACCAAAGGAGGAGACTCGCCATGTCCCAAGTCGTGATCGTGGCCTTTGGCCCTGAGCGTGAGTTCGAACTGACGGTGTCCGACAGCGAGACTGCAGGGCTGAAGAAGGACGAGGCCCGCGCCTGGCTGGCCAAGGAGTTCGAGGCGCTGGAATGCACGCCGTCGAACCCCATGGGCAAGGTGCTGGTGCTGGACATGATCCTCAACGTCGCCAAGTATGGCGGCGAGGCCCGCTTTGCCGAGAACGGCCCCTGGGCGCAGCGTTTCGCCGCGGTCACGGCGGCTGCCCTCGAACGCCCGGTGGTCCGCGTCGATATTCCCAGCTTCACTGTCGGCTGAGTCGCTCGCCGGGCGCGACCCTCACTGCGCCGTGCAGGCAGTCGAGCAGCGCGCTCAGCGTCGCGGCATTCGCGTTCCGGATGTCGATCAGGCGCGCGCGGGGAGCGGCCGCGCCACGGTTGGGGGAGTCAGGCGCCAGCGCCTGCCACAGGCCGGTCAGTGCATCCGCGAGGACGGTCCGATCGGTGCTGGCGTCGATCAGGAACACCACCCGTTGCAGCGCTACCGCGTCCAGCAGGTGGCGCAGTTCGTAGAGGCAACCGTGGTTGCCGGTCGAGAAGCTGCGCAGGTCCATCAGCACCACGTCGGCCAGTGCGGCCAGCCGGCGCATCGCCTGCTGCCAGGTGTCCGCATGGCAGAACAGCTCATTGACGCGGTAGCGTCCGTCCGGGTCGGGGCCGAGGTCGCGGCTGGAGATGCGGCGCTCGAGGTCGCTGTCGCCGCCGACGAACTGGCGTGACAGCCGGCCGCTGACGAAATCCAGGAATTCATGCGGTTCCACCGTGCTGGTGGCGAGATCGGGGCCGGCGATCAGGCTGATGTCGCCGAGCCGCAACCAGTACTTGCCGAGTGCGTCGAACAGGCGCTCGCTGCGCGCACCGAGTGCGAACACCCGCAGAAGCAGCAGGGATGGCGCGTGTTCGCTAGCGACCACCGGCCGCGCCAGCACCCACGTCAGCCGTCTGGTCAGCAGGTAGGCGATGAAGGCGACCAGGCCGGTCAGTACCCACAGCCAGCCCTCGAAGGCGAGCGTGATCGACTGCACCACGCCGAACAGCAACCACATCGCATCCAGCGTCAAGGCCTGGTCGCTGCTGCGCCGGGCACGGTGGCGGCGCCCCAGCCACAGCAGCAATTGCCAGCCGACGATGGCGGCGAGTACCGCGCCGACCAGCATCGTGAGGCCAAAAAGGCCACGGCTGCCCAGGCCGAACGGCGCGCCCAGCGCAATTACCGTGCGCATCGCCGCATCGTTCGATCCCAGCAGGCTTACCGCCAACTGGCTGCCGGTGACCGCCACTACCATGAAGCAGAGCACCAGCGGGCCGACCGCGCGTACCCGGCGATGCAGGAAGGCGAGCAGCAGCACGGTAGCGGGTGCGTTGGTGAGCAGCCAGAAGGTGGCGAGCTGGCCGAAGTCGAGGCCGGCGTTGCGCAGCAGGCCGTGGATGGCGACGGCCAGCACGATGGCGAAATAGCCGAGTGCCACCAGCAGGCGCTGGCGCAGGTCGACCGCTGCCACCAGGCCCACTGCCAGGGCGATGGGCCACGCGTAACAGGACATCAGCCACAGAAAGCGCGACAGCACGAAACCGCCGTCGCGGGTGAAGTACTGCCAGGCGCCGAACATCACCAGTGCGTAGGCAAGGCCACCTGCGACATAACCGAGGACGGCGCCGAGCATGGCGTGGCGCACGGCCCGGCGCACCGGGGAGGGCGCCAACCGGGCGGGATCGAGATAGTCCAGCGCCAGCGGCCGGGGCGGTGGTTCGCCGGCGATGACGATCTCCGGCGGTGGGGCGGCGCCGGCGCTGGCCGCCATCGACGTCAGTACTGCACGGCGATAACGCGCCAGCAGCAGGAAGGACACCGGCGCCGTCAGTGCCGCACTCAGCAGCACCAGGAAGGGCAGCATGCCGGTGGTGATCAGCGTGACCTGCGACGTCGCGTTCATGTGCCGTTCTCGGCTGCGCGGGGTAATTCAGTATAGGGGGAGCCACGGATGCTCACCGCATGATAAATCCGGTGCCGTCGCCTATAGTGGGTTGAGCCGCCGGCTTCGGCGCAGACGGCATAACCAGCGGGGGAGACGATCATGACGGTGCTGAAACGCGGCATGAGCGGCGCGGCGGTCAAGCGCCTGCAGAAGACCTTGAAGGAGAAGGGCTTCGATCCCGGCAAGATGGACGGCGATTTCGGCGGCGGCACCGAGGCCGCCTTGATGGCCTTCCAGCTCAGCGAAGGCTTGCTGGCCGACGGCATCGCCGGTCCGCGCTCGCTGACCGCGCTCGGGCTGGAGAAGAAGGAAGACGTTTGGCCCGACGTGATGCCCGGGGTGAGAGTGCAGGCGGTGTCGGGCATGTTCCCGGCCACCCCCATCGGCAACATCCGCGAGAACCTGCCGCCGGTGTGCGCCGCGCTCAGCGAGCGCGGCCTGACCGACCAGCCCATGGTGCTGATGGCGCTGGCGACGATACGGGCCGAGACCGAGAGCTTCGAGCCGGTGGCCGAGGGCCGCTCGCGCTTCAATACCTCGCCGCGCGGCCATCCCTTCGATCTCTACGACAACCGGCGCGACCTCGGTAACCAGGGCACGCCGGACGGCGAGCGTTTCCGCGGCCGTGGCTACGTCCAGCTCACCGGCCGCTTCAACTACCAGCGCTACGGCGAGCTGCTCGGCCTGGGCAAGCGCCTGATCGACGAGCCGGAACTCGCCTCCGACGCGGCGATCGCCGGCCGGTTGCTGGCGGCCTTCCTGAAGGACAAGGAGATCGCTATCAAGCAGGCCCTGCTGGCCGACGACCTGCGCCACGCGCGCCGGCTGGTCAACGGCGGCAGCCACGGCCTGGACCGCTTCACCGATGCCTTCCGCCGCGGCCAGCGGCTGATCCCGGCAGGCTGAAGGCGCGGTCTGGCCGCGGCCCGACGATCAGTCGCGGCCCAGCCGGTATACCGCCACGCTGGCGAGGAAGTTGGGCTCTTCCACCACGATCTTGCCCTCGTCGAAGGCCAGCCGCTCGCGCACCGCGATGCCGTTCAGCTCGCACAGCGCGTCGAAGTCGGCGATGGTGAAGAAGCGCACGTTGGGAGTGTTGAACCACTGGTGCGGCAGGCTTTCCGACACCGGCATGCGGCCGTTGAGGATGCTTTGGCGGTGGCGCCAGTAGCCGAAGTTGGGAAAGCTCACCACCGCTTCGCGGCCGACGCGCAGCATCTCGGCGAGGATGCCCTGGGTGTTGTGCATCGCCTGCAGCGACAGGCTCATGATGACGTGGTCGAAGAAGCCGTCCTCGAAGCCGGACAAGCCGTTTTCCATATCGACCTGGATCGCGTTCACCCCGTTCTTCACGCAGGCGATCAGCTTGTCGGGATCGTTCTCGACGCCGTAGCCCTGCACCTGACGTACCGCGATCAGGTGCTTGAGCAGGCTGCCGTCGCCGCAGCCGAGGTCCAGCACCTTCTCGCCGGGGGCGATCCACTGCGCAATCACGTCGTAGTCGTAGCGATAGGCCGCCATCTCACACCTCGATGCGGTCGAACCAGGCGCTGAGCAGCGCGTGGTATTGCGGGTCGTCGAGCAGGAAGGAGTCGTGCCCGGCCGGGCAGTCGATCTCCGCGTAGCTGACGTTGCGGCGGTTGTGCAGCAGGGCGTAAACGATCTCGTGCGAGCGCGCCGGCGAGAAGCGCCAGTCGGTGGTGAAGGACACCACCAGGAAGTCGGCGCTGGCGCGGGCGAGGGCGGCGTTGAGGTTGCCGCCATGTTCGAAGGCCGGGTCGAAGTAGTCCAGCGTCTTGGTCGTCAGCAGGTAGGTGTTGGCGTCGAAGTAGCCGGCGAACTTGTCGCCCTGGTAGCGCAGGTAGGACTCGATCTCGAATTCGACGTCGTAGCTGTATACCGCCTTGCCGTGGCGCAGGCTGCGGCCGAATTTCTCGCCCATCGAATCGTCGGACAGGTAGGTGATGTGGCCAATCATGCGTGCCAGTTTCAGGCCGCGGGCCGGCACCACGCCGTGCTCGTAGTAGTGGCCGCCGTGGAATTCGGGATCGGTGAGGATGGCCTGGCGGGCGACCTCGTTGAAGGCGATGTTCTGCGCGGTGAGCTTGGGCGCCGAGGCGATCACCGCGGCGTGGCCGACGCGCTCCGGATACTGCAGTGCCCACGACAGCGCCTGCATGCCGCCCAGGCTGCCGCCGACAATGGCGGCGAAGCGGGCGATGCCGAGGCGGTCGGCCAGCCGCGCCTGCGCATCCACCCAGTCTTCCACCGTGACGAAGGGGAAGTCGGCGCCCCAGGGCTTGCCGGTGGCAGGATTGATCGAACCTGGCCCGGTGCTGCCGTAGCAGCCGCCGAGGTTGTTCACCCCGATGACGAAGAACTTGCGCGTGTCGAGCGGCTTGCCGGGGCCAATCAGGTTGTCCCACCAGCCGACGTTGCGCGTGTCGTCCGCATACACGCCGGCGACGTGGTGCGAGCCGGACAGGGCGTGGCAGACCAGCACCGCGTTGCTGCGCGCGGCGTTGAGTTCGCCATAGGTTTCATAGACCAGGTCGTAGTCGGCGAGCGTGCCGCCGCTGCGCAGCGCCAGCGGCTCGGCGAAGTGCGCCGTCTGTGGCGTCACGATCCCGACGGATTGGGGTTCGGTCATGATCTTTGCGTGAAAAACAAAAAACCCAGCCGGCTGGAAAACGCGGACTGGGTCGCCCTCGCTTTAGCCGGATTTATTGAGCGCCCGCAAGCTGTGGTTCAAATCGGCGCTAGGTGGCCGAAAAGTAGCGCTGCGCCGGGCAAAAGTCAAACGTGCGGCGCGGCGCTGCAGCCCCGTCCGGCGCGCCCTGTTCCGGGGCGGGGGGCGCGGATTTTCCCCGCGGTGGTGCATGGCCACGCCGCCGCCTGTCTTCCGATATGCAACAAATGCGCGCCAATCAAGGGGAACGGGCTCAGGAAGTGCCGTGGCTTGGATATTGCTTCTTGTATTCCATCTTGAATCCAAGAAGAGGGCGACGATGCCAGCCATGCCGCAAGTACTCACCGTCGAGGGTTTGCTGGAGGCCTATCGCAGCGGTGTGCAGCGACCGGAGCAGGTGGTCGAGGCAGTATTGGCGCGCATCGCTGCCGCGGTCGATCCGGCAATGTGGATCTGCACTGCACCGGCCGAGCGCCTGCGGGCCCGCGCGGCCGAGCTGGCGGCAGCACTGCGCGACGGACCGGATCGTGCGCTGGAACGCTTCCCCCTGCTCGGCGTGCCCTTCGCGGTCAAGGACAACATCGACGTCGCCGGTCTGCCGACGACCGCGGCCTGCCCCGCCTTCAGCTACATGCCGCGCCGTTCGGCGGCGGCGGTAGAAAGCCTGGAGGCGGCCGGCGCGCTGATGGTGGGCAAGACCAACCTCGACCAGTTCGCCACCGGTCTGGTCGGTACCCGCTCGCCCTATGGCGAGGTCAGCAATCCCTTCGACGCGCGCTACATCTCGGGCGGTTCCAGCTCCGGTTCGGCCGCGGTCACCGCGCGCGGCCTGGTCGCCTTTGCGCTCGGCACCGACACCGCCGGCTCCGGCCGCATCCCGGCCGGCTGCTGCAATCTGGTCGGACTCAAGCCCACGCCCGGCCTGGTGAGCAACGAGGGTGTGTTTCCGGCGTGCCGTTCGCTCGATTGCGTGTCGGTGTTCGCCCACACCGTGGCCGACGCCTGGCGGGTGCTGGGCCGCTTTGCCTACGGTGCGCAGCCGGTGCTGCCGCTCGGCCCCGACCACCAGCCGCTGGTGGTGGGCGTGCCGATCGAGCTGAAGAAGGAGCTCGATGCGGCGGCCTGGCAAGCGTT
The DNA here is from genome assembly GCF_006496635.1 of Azoarcus sp. DD4. Lineage (NCBI taxonomy): Bacteria > Pseudomonadati > Pseudomonadota > Betaproteobacteria > Rhodocyclales > Zoogloeaceae > Azoarcus > Azoarcus sp. DD4. The sequence goes on along the minus strand of NZ_CP022958.1, from coordinate 5,372,356 downwards.
CTCGCTCGCGCTTTCGCGCCTCGGCGAACGCGCCGGAATACGCGTCGAGATGATAGACATGACGCCCTTCCACGAGGTCTCGGCCCTGCTTTACGAGGGGCCGTGGGTGGCCGAACGGCGGGTGGCGCTCGGCAGCTTCCTCGACGAACATCGCGCCAGCATGGATCGCCATGTAGCCGCGATCATCGGCCGCGCCGACTGCTTCTCGGCCGCCGATGCCTTCCGCGGCCAGTACCGCCTGGCCGAACTGCAGGCGCAGTGTCAGGCACAGTTCGACAAGATCGACCTGCTGCTGGTACCGACCATGCCGGCCTTCTACACCCGCGAGCAGATCGCGCGCAGCCCGATCGAGTGCAACACCCATCTCGGTCGCTACACCAACTTCGTCAATCTGCTGCGTCTGTGCGCGCTGGCCGTGCCCGGGCCGTTCCGCGGCGACGGCCTGCCGGCCGGGGTGACCCTGATCGGCCCGAGCGGCGCCGACCACCGCCTGGCCGAGCTGGCGCGCCGGTGGGAGCCCCTGCTGCACACCCGGCTCGGCACCGGCACGCTCGAACCGCCCCGCCGCACGACGCCCTTGCCGCCGCTGCCCGGCAGCGAACCGACCGTGCGGCTGGTGGTCGTCGGCGCCCACCTGAGCGGATTGCCGCTCAACTGGCAGCTCGTCGAACGTAATGCCCGCCTGCTGGAAACCACCCGCACGGCGCCGGAATACCGCTTGTTCGCGCTGCCGGGCACGACGCCGCCCAAGCCCGGCCTCGTCCGCGTGGCGTCGGGCGGCGCGGCCATCGAAGTAGAGGTATGGGAATTGCCTGCCCGTCACTTCGGCAGTTTCGTTGCGCTGATCCCGGCGCCATTGGCCATCGGCACCGTGGTGCTGGAGGGCGGGCGCGAGCTCAAGGGTTTCATCTGCGAAGGCCTCGCGGCGAGCAGTGCGCAGGACATCAGCGCCAGCGGTGGCTGGCGCAACTACCTGCGGACACAGGCGCTGGCCTGATCAGCCGGCGGCGGACGCAGTCCCCACCGATTTCTCACCAAACAGAGAGGGAGCAAGGAAATGAGCCAGTCCAGACAGACCACCCGTCGCGATGTCCTCCGCGTGCTCGGCGCCGGTGCCGCAGCCGGGATCGCCCACAGTCTGCCCTTCGGCATCGGCAGCGCGCAGGCGGCCGACAAGCTTGTGGTCGGCGTGATCTACGTCGGCCCGCGCGACGACTTCGGCTACAACCAGGCGCAGGCCCAGGCTGCGGCGGTCATCAAGAAGCTGCCCGGCGTGAAGGTGATAGAGGAAGAAAAGGTGCCGGAGACGGTCGCGGTGCAGAAGACGATGGAGGCGATGATCGTGCAGGATGGCGCCACGCTGATCTTCGCAACTTCCTTCGGCTACTTCGATCCGCACGTGTTGAAGATGGCGGAGAAATACCCCAAGGTGCGCTTCGCCCACTGCGGCGGGTTGTGGACCGCCGGCAAGCACCCGGCCAACGTCGGCAGCTTCTTCGGTTACATCGACGAATGCCAGTACCTTGACGGTATCGCCGCCGCTTCGGCGAGCAAGACCGGCAAGCTCGGCTTCATCGCCGCCAAGCCCATTCCGCAGGTGCTGCGCAATATCAACGCCTTCCTGCTGGGGGCGCGCTCCGTCAATCCGACGGCCACCTTGCGGGTGGTGTTCACCGGCGACTGGTCGCTGCCGGTGAAGGAGGCGGAAGCCGCGAACAGCCTGATCGACCAGGGTGTCGACGTGCTCAGCTGTCATGTGGACAGCCCCAAGGTGATCGTCGAGACCGCCGAACGGCGTGGCGCGTTCAGCTGCGGCTACCACGCCAGCCAGGCCGCGCTGGCGCCCAGGGGCTACCTGACCGGTGCAGAGTGGGACTGGCAGACACCCTACACCCAGCTGGTCAAGGCTGCGGTCGAGGGCAAACCCATGGTGAATTTCCTGCGCGGCGGCCTCAAGGACGGCTTCGTCAAGCTGTCGCCCTTCGGTCCGGCGGTGCCGGCGGCAGCGCGGGCGCAGGCGGATGGCGTCAAGGCGGCGATGCTCAAGGGCGACTTCGTGATCTTCAAGGGCCCGCTGCTCGACAACTCCGGCAAGACGGTGCTGGCCGCGGGCAAGGCGCTGGGTCAGCAGGATCCGTTGCTGGAGAGCATGAACTACCTGGTCGACGGCGTGATCGGCCAGGTCTGAGCGCCGGATACGACCATGCATGCCGTTCGCGCCTTCTTCATGCCGGTGGCCCCGGTCACCGCGGCGATCGCTTTCGCCGCGGCGATGTTCGCGCTTTTCCTCGCGTTGCAGGGCTATCCGGCGCTGGCGGCGCTCGGCCTGGTGGTGGAGGGCGCCTACGGTTCCGTCTTCGCCTGGCAGAACACGCTGTCGCGCGCAGCGCCGCTGATGCTCACCGCGCTGTGCGTGGCGCTGCCGGCGCGGGCCGGGCTGGTGATCATCGGCGGCGAGGGCGCCTTCGCGGTCGGCGCGCTGGCCGCGGCGGTGGTGCCGCCGGCCCTGTCCGGCCTGCCGGCGCCGGCGGTGCAGCTGGCGATGGCGCTGGCGGCCTGCGCCGTCGGCGGCGGCTGGATCGCGCTGTCGGCCTGGCTGCGTCACGCGCGCGGCATCAACGAGACGATCTCCAGCCTGCTGCTGGCCTACATCGCCATCGCCGTCTTCAATTTCCTGGTCGAAGGCGCGCTGCGCGATCCGGCCAGCCTCAACAAACCTTCCACCCTGCCGCTGGCCGACAGCCTGATGCTGGGCGCGCTGCCCGGCCTGGATGTGCATTGGGGTCTGGCCTGGGGGGTGCTCTGCTGCGTGCTGGCCTGGTGTCTCACCCGGCGCACGGTGTTCGGCTTCGCCGTCGGCGTGGTCGGCGGCAACCCGCGCGCGGCGGCCATGGCCGGCCTGCCGGTCGGCCGGCTGATCCTCGCCGCCTGCCTGCTTGGCGGCGGCGCGGCCGGGCTGGCCGGCATGCTGGAGGTGGCGGCGGTGCATGGCAGCGCCAATGCGGCGGTGCTGGCCGGCTACGGCTACGCCGGCATCCTGGTGTCCTTCGCCGCCCGCCACAACCCGCTGGGCATCGTCGCCTGTGCGCTGCTGGTGGGCGGCATCGGCGCTTCCGGCAGCCTGCTGCAGCGCCGCATCGACCTGCCCGACGCCGCCACCCTGGTGCTGCAGGGCGCGCTCTTCGTCGCGCTGCTGGCCTTCGAAACCCTCAATCGCAAAGGAGGCCGCCGTGTCTGAAGCCGGTGACGGTCTTGCGCTGGGCAGCCTGCTGCTGGCCTTGCTGGGTGGCGCGCTGCGGGTCAGCACGCCCTTCCTCTTCGTCAGCCTGGGCGAATGCATCACCGAGAAATCGGGGCGCATCAACCTCGGCCTGGAAGGGATCCTGGTGCTGGGCGCGATGTGCGGCTACGGCGCCTCGCTGCTGAGCGGTTCGCCCTGGCTGGGCGTGCTGGCGGCCGGCCTGTCCGGCCTGTTGATGGGCCTGCTGCACGGCCTGCTGTGTTCGCTGCGCAAGGTGAACGACATCGCCGTCGGCATTGCGCTGATGCTGTTCGGCACCGGGCTGGCCTTCTTCCTCGGCAAGCCGCTGATCCAGCCGCAGGCTCCGATGCTGCCGGCGCTGGAGCTGGGTGCCTGGAGCGACAACGCCCAGGTGCAGTCGGCGCTGCGCATCAACGTGCTGCTGCCGCTCGGCCTGGCGCTGGCGCTGGCCTTGCGCTGGGGCTTTTCCAACAGCCGCTGGGGGCTGGCGCTGCGCCTGGTGGGCGACAACGCCGCGGCGGCGCGGGCGCTCGGTTACGCGGTGGTGCCGATGCGCGTGGGCGCGACGGCCATCGGCGGTTTTCTGGCCGGCATCGGCGGCGCCTTCCTGTCGCTGCACTACCCCGGCAGCTGGAACGAGGGCCTGTCCAGCGGCCAGGGCCTGATGGCCGTGGCGCTGGTGATCTTCGCGCGCTGGGATCCGCTGCGCTGCGCGCTCGCCGCGCTGCTGTTCGGCGCCGCCGGCGCGCTCGGCCCGGCCCTGCAGTCGCAGGGCGTGACCGCCGGCTACTACCTCTTCAACGCCGCCCCCTACGTGCTGACCCTGGCGCTGATGGCGGCGAGCTGGGCGCCTGGCCGCAGTCTGGCCGGCGCGCCCGGCGAATTGTCCCTGACCCAACGCTGACCCGCCGGAGCGCAGAACATGACCGCCTTTCACCTCGACGCCGATCCCTATCCCTGGCCCTGGAACGGCGACCTCACGCCGGCCAACACCGCGCTCGTCATCATCGACATGCAGACCGACTTCTGCGGCGTCGGCGGCTATGTGGACAAGATGGGCTACGACCTGTCGCTCACCCGTGCGCCGATCGAGCCCATCGGCCGGGTGCTGGCGACGATGCGGCGCAAGGGTTTCTTCATCATCCACACCCGCGAGGGTCACCGCCCCGATCTCGCCGACCTGCCAGCCAACAAGCGCTGGCGCTCGCAGCGCATCGGCGCCGGCATCGGCGACCCCGGCCCCTGCGGCCGCATCCTGGTGCGCGGCGAGCCGGGCTGGGAAATCATCCCCGAGCTGGCGCCGCTGGCGGGCGAGGTCGTCATCGACAAACCGGGCAAGGGCTCCTTCTACGCCACCGACCTGGAACTGGTCCTGCGCACCCGCGGCATCCGCAACATCGTGCTGACCGGCATCACCACCGACGTCTGCGTGCACACCACCATGCGCGACGCCAACGACATGGGCTTCGAATGCCTGCTGCTGGAAGACTGCTGCGGCGCTACCGATCACGGCAACCATCTCGCCGCGATCAAGATGATCAAGATGCAGGGCGGCGTGTTCGGCGCGGTAGCCGATTCGTCCACCCTGCTGGCCGCGCTGGACTGAGGCCATGAACCTGCTCGAACCGCCGGCCCTGCAGACGGTCGCCCTGGAGCGCGGGGCGGCGGTCGAGGCCTACCGCGTGACCAAGCGCTTCGGCGAACTCACCGCGCTCGATACCGTGTCGATGAAGGTGGAGGCGGGCAGCTTCCACTGCCTGCTCGGCGAGAACGGCGCCGGCAAGAGCACCCTGGTGAAGTGCCTGGTGGGCTACCACCCGCCGGAAGAGGGCAGCTTCCTGGTGGACGGCCGCGAGCAGGCCATCCGCAGCCCGCGCGATGCCCAGCGCCTGCGCATCGGCATGGTGTACCAGCATTTCACGCTGGCGCCCGGCATGAGCGTGGCCGAGAACCTGCTGCTGGCGCGCGGCGATCTGCCGCTGCGCATCGACTGGCGCAAGGAGCGCGCGGCGCTGGCGGCCTTCCTCGACGGCACGCCCTTCCGCCTCGATCTCGATGCGCGGGTCGCCGACCTTGCCGCCGGCGAAAAGCAGAAGCTGGAGATCCTCAAGCAGCTCTATCTCGGCCAGCGCCTGCTCATCCTCGACGAGCCCACCTCGGTACTGACGCCGGGCGAGGCCGACGAGGTGCTCGGCATGCTGCACGGCATGACGCGCGAAGGCCGGCTGACGGTGATGATGATCACCCACAAGTTCCGCGAGGTCGCCGCCTACGGCGACGCGGTCACCATCCTGCGCCGCGGCAAGCTTGCCGGCAGCGGCAAGGTGGGCGAACTCGGCACTGCCGAGATGGCGGAGATGATGGTCGGCAGCAGCGTGTCGGTGACGGTGAGGCCGCGGCGCAGCGCCGGCCAGGTCCATGCGCCGGGGGAGGAGCGCCTGCGCATCGAAGGCCTGTGCGCCGACAACGACCGCGGCACGCCTGCGGTGCAGGGCCTGGACCTGTCGGTGCGGGCGGGCGAGATCGTCGGTATCGCCGGGGTGGCCGGCAATGGCCAGAAGGAGATGATGGAAGTGCTGCTCGGCCAGCGCCGCCCCCGCGCCGGCCGCATTCGCGTAGGCGGCGAGGACTACCGCGCGACGCGGCCCGAGATGCGCCGCCACGGCGTCTACAGCCTGCCCGAGGAACCGCTGCGCAATGCCTGCGTGCCGGCGATGAGCGTGGCCGAGAACATGGCGCTGCGCGACTTCGACCTCGCACCGTATGCCGGCGGCTGGCTGTCGTTGCGTTTCCTGAAGAAGGGGGTGCTCGACCAGCGGGCGCGCAGGCTGATCGAAGCCTTCGGCGTGCGACCGCCGACGCCGGCTGCCGCCATCGAAAACTTGTCCGGCGGCAACGTGCAGCGCGCGGTGCTGGCGCGCGAGTTGTCGCAGCCGGTGCGCCTGCTGCTGGTGGCCAACCCGGTGTTCGGTCTCGACTTCCTCGCCACGGAGGCCATCCACCAGCGTCTGGCGCAGGCGCGCGACGAGGGCGCCGCCATCCTGCTGGTGAGCGAGGACCTCGACGAACTGCTCGAACTGGCTGACCGCATCCTGGTGATGTCGGGCGGCCGCATCGCCTATGAGGCCGCTGCCGGCGAGGCCGATCTTGGCCTCATCGGCCAGCACATGGCCGGCTTCGACCATTGAGGACATCCATGATCCGCGTACCCGCCCAACCCGGCGATTTCGTCTTCGATCCCGCTACCACCGCACTCGTCGTCATCGACATGCAGCGCGACTTCATCGAGCCCGGCGGCTTCGGCGAAAGCCTGGGCAACGACGTCTCGCGCCTGGCCGCCATCGTGCCGACGGTGGCGGCGCTGCTCGACCTGTGCCGCGCCCGCAGCATCGCCGTGATCCACACCCGCGAGGCGCACCGGCCCGATCTGTCCGACTGCCCGCCGGCCAAGCGCGCGCGCGGCACGGCCAGCCTGCGCATCGGCGATTGCGGGCCGATGGGGCGCATTCTCGTCGCCGGCGAGGCGGGCAACGACATCCTGGCGGCGGTGGCGCCGCGTCCCGGCGAGATCGTCATCGACAAGCCGGGCAAGGGCGCGTTCTACGCCACCGGGCTGGGCGAGATCCTGCGCCTGAGGGGCATCACCCACCTGATCTTCGCCGGCGTCACTACCGAGGTCTGCGTGCAGACCACGATGCGCGAGGCCAACGACCGCGGCTACGATTGCCTGCTGGTGGAGGACGCGACCGAAAGCTACTTCCCCGAATTCAAGGCCGCCACGCTCGCGATGATCCGTGCCCAGGGCGCCATCGTCGGCTGGACGGCGCCCCTGGCCGTGTTGCAGGCAGCGCTGGCGGGAGGCGGCAACAAGGTCACCGTCGGGACCACTGCCGGCGGCGCCGCGATCAACCTGCCGCACGTGGTCGCCGAACTGACCGCGGTGTTCGAGCGCTACGAGGCGGCGCTGATCCGCAACGACGTCGCCGTGCTCGACGAGCTGTTCTGGAACAGCCCGCTCACGGTGCGCTACGGCATCGGCGAAAACCTCTACGGCGCCGACGCCATCCGCGCGTATCGTGCCGCCTTCGTACCGCCGGCCAACATGCCGCGCAGCCTGCGCAAGCGGGTCATCACCACCTATGGCGAGGATTTCGCCACCGCCGACGTCGAGTTCCTGCGCGACGGCGATCCGGTCGGCCGCCAGAGCCAGACCTGGGTGCGCTTCGCCCGAGGCTGGCGGGTGGTGTCGGCGCATGTGAGCATGCTGGGCTGAACGGGCCCGCGGCGACCCGTTCGCGCGTCGCCACCAAAGGTTTTTGCAACGAGAAAGGGGAAGCAACATGAAAGGGAAGGCCTTGAAGCACGCCGCGCTGTGCGCCGCCATCGCCGCCATCGCCACGCCGGCAGCGGCGGCGGAGTGGAGCGACACCTCGATCGGCTGGCGCTACGGCGAAACCTTCGCCGAGCCGTACAACGACGAGGACATCAGCAAGCACATCCTCAACTTCACCCATGCCAGCGGCTACAAGTACGGCACCAACTTCCTCAACGTGGATTTCCTGTTCTCCGACAGCAAGGATTCCCCGACTACCAACGGCGTGCCCAACCGCGACGAGAGCGCACAGGAAGTCTATGTGCTCTACCGCCACACCCTGGACCTGGGCAAGATCACCGGCAGCAGCGCGTTCGCCTACGGCCCGGTGCGCGGCACCGGCGTCACGCTGGGTTTCGACTTCAATACCAAGTCGGGCGACGGCTACGAGTCGAAAAAGCGGATGTGGGTGTTCGGCCCGACCTTCATGCTGGACGTGCCCGGCTTCCTCAACGTCAGCCTGCTGATGCTGTGGGAAAGCAATGCGCCCAAGGGCCATCCCGACCGTTACCACTACGACCCGCATCCCATGCTCAACCTGGCCTGGGGCATTCCGTTCAGCATCGGTCCGGTGCCGCTGTCCTTCGAGGGCTTCGCCAACTTCATCGCCTACAAGGGCAAGGACGAGTTCGGCGGCAACACCAAGCCCGAGACCAACATCGACATGCAGGTCATGTACGACCTCAGCCATGCCGTCGGCGGTCCCAAGAACACCTTCAAGGTCGGCCTGGAATACCAGTACTGGCGCAACAAGTTCGGCAACGACCACACCGGTCCGGCCGGTGACGGCGCTTTTGCCAAGACGCCGATGATCCGCGCGGAATACCACTTCTGATGCGGCGTTGCCGGCGGCGCGGGCCACCGGACAGCAAAAAAGGCGCGGGGGACCGCGCCTTTTTCGTACAAGGCCGCCGCCGGACGGCGTTTCAGCGCTTGTTGCGCGCCATGTGCAGCATGTGCAGGGTGATGCCGCGCACTTCCGTCTTGCTGGCTTCGATGTGGCTGCGCAGCAGCTTGCCGGCGCCGACGGCGTCGCGCGCCTGCAGCAGGCGCAGGATGCGGGCGTGTTCGTCGTAGGTGGCCTGGATGCGTTCGCCCTTGGTGAAATCCAGCCGGCGGATGATGCGGATCTTTTCCGACACGTCGCGGTGCACCCGCGCCATTTCCGCATTGCCGGTGGCGATCACCAGTTCCTGGTGGAAGGCTTCGTCGTTCTCGGCCACGGTGCGCGCGTCGGTCAGGCGTTGTTCCGGCGGCACCAGCCAGATCGCAGCGAGCGCGGACAGGTCCGGCGCATCGGCGGCGCTGCAGATCTGCTCCACCGCCGCGAGTTCGAGCACGACGCGCAGGTCGTAGAGCTGCTCGAAGCGGTCGAAGTCGAAGGGCGACAGCGTCCAGCCGTTGCGGAAGGCCACCTTGAGGTAACCCTCCTGCTCGAGCCGGGACAGGGCCTGACGCACCGGCGTGCGACTGACCTGCAGGCTGTCGGCAAGCTCCGTCTCGGTCAGGCGGTCGCCCGGTAACAGGCGGAAATCGAAGATGTCCTGCTTGAGCCGCTCGTAGACGGTCTCGGACAGGCGGGCATGGGATTTGGACTGGGCCATATCGGTTCGCAGCGTTTACTCGGGCCTCATCGCTGGCGGTTTCGGGAATTGACCGGCGGTGCCGTGGTGTGTCCGCAGTCGATGTCTTTGTCATCGTTGTCCGCGCCGGTCGGCGTTTGCGGCCTGCGCGGAGGACGGCACACATTCCGTGAAAATGGCCGCCGGGAAGCGTGTCGGCGCAATCGCCGCCATACGCCGCCGAGCGATGTGGATGGCGGATAGCCTAGCGTAAACGCGCTGGCGAAGGGCCGCCGTAACATCGGTGCCGGCGACGCGGTTCGCACAGGCCGGTCGGGGCGATCGCCTTCCCCGGGCGGTGCGCCTGCCGTGTGCCCGCCTGCCGCCGGCAAGGGCGGTCAGCGCGATTCGGCAGCTATCGGAGCGGCGGCGACGCGCCCGTCGGCGGCTTGTGGCGAAGCCATGCCGCCGGCCAGCGGTGCACAGGCCTGTTTGAGCGCCGGACCATGCGGACAGATGGCCGTCTCGGCAGCGGCGACCGTCGCCACTTTCACGCAACGCAGATCGCCCTTGATGTTCGGTTGCAGCTTGCATTCGGCCGCGGCGGTGGCGGCGAAGGTGGCCGCGGTGCAGCTCAGCAGGGCGGTCAGGGTCAGGCGATAGGCAAGGTTCTGTACGTTCATGGCGATTCCTTCGTGAAAAGTCGTGGTTTGTCGCGTGAGGCGGGGCGGACGGGATGGTGTGGGTGGCGGCGTGCGCTGCCGCGGCGGTGGGCGAGCCGATCGATAGGACCTCCGGGGTGGTGGATACGGAGTTGGCGCCTCGGCGTGCCGGGCACTGCCTGGAATCTAGCTTATGGATACAATAAAGTATACAAACTTGTATCCAAAAAAGATCGGGACAAGGAAATACACCCCGCATGGAGGCCTCGGGGGGGCGGCAAGCTCATGTGCATGGCGGGCTTGAGGCAGGTGTCGACAACTGTCGGGCGGACGCTGCGGCGGTGCGCCGGTGGCGGCGATGGGGCGTGATAAGATTTCCGCCCTGATTCGCACCGGTTTCCCCGCATGATTCGCGTCATCCTCAATGGCCAGCCCGCCGAGATCGAGGCCGGCCTCACCGTCGCAGGCCTGCTCGAACAGCGCCAGCTCGCCGGCAAGCGTCTCGCCGTGGAGCGCAACGGCGACATCGTGCCGCGTGCGCGCCACGGCGAGACGCAGCTGGTCGACGGCGACCGGCTCGAGATCGTCGTCGCGGTCGGTGGCGGTTGAGCGCCACGCTGCGCACCACCGCCTTTATCCCACCCTAGCTCCCACAGGTTTCCCCATGAACGACGCCCTGGTGATCGCCGGAAAGCAATACCGCTCCCGGCTGCTGGTCGGTACCGGCAAATACAAGGATTTCGCCGAAACGCGAGAGGCCATCGACGCGAGCGGCGCCGAGATCGTCACCGTTGCGATCCGCCGCACCAACATCGGCCAGAACGCCGACGAGCCCAATCTGCTCGATGCCCTGCCGCCGGACCAGTTCACCATCCTGCCCAACACCGCCGGCTGCTACACCGCCGACGACGCGGTGCGCACGCTGCGGCTGGCGCGCGAGCTGCTCGACGGCCACGCGCTGGTGAAGCTGGAGGTGCTGGGCGATCCGAAGTCGCTGTTCCCCAACATGCCGGAAACCCTGAAGGCGGCGGAAACCCTGGTGAAGGACGGCTTCGACGTGATGGTTTACTGCGCCGACGACCCTATCCAGGCCAAGATGCTCGAAGAGATCGGCTGCGTCGCGGTGATGCCGCTCGCCTCGCTGATCGGCTCCGGCATGGGCATCCTCAATCCGTGGAACCTGCGCCTCATCATCGACAACGCCAAGGTGCCGGTGCTGGTCGATGCCGGCGTCGGCACCGCGTCGGATGCCGCGATCGCCATGGAACTCGGCTGCGACGGCGTGCTGATGAACACCGCCATCGCAGCCGCCGGCCGGCCGGTGCTGATGGCGAGCGCGATGAGGAAGGCGGTGGAGGCCGGCCGCGAGGCCTTCCTCGCCGGCCGCATGCCGCGCAAGTTCTACTCGGCCGACCCGAGCTCGCCGACCGCGGGGCTGATCGGTTCATGAGCGATATGGAACACAAGCCGGCCGCAGGCGCGGTCGAGCTGATCGCCCAGGACCGCCCGGAACACCGCTTCTCCAGCCGCAGCATCCGCAGCTTCGTGCTGCGCCAGGGCCGGATGTCGGGCGCGCAGCAACGCTACCTGGAAGACATGCTGCCCAAGATCGGTATCGAATACCGGGCGGCACCGCTCGACCTCGACGCCGCCTTCGGCCGCAGCGCGCCCAAGATCCTCGAGATCGGCTTCGGCATGGGCGAGACCACCGCGAAGATCGCCGTTGCGCATCCCGAGCAGGATTACCTCGGCATCGAGGTGCACGGCCCCGGCGTCGGCGCGATGTGCAAGCTGGTGGCCGAGAACGGCCTCGCCAACGTGCGCATCATGCAGCACGATGCCGTCGAGGTGATGCGCGACATGATCGCCGACGGCGCGCTCGCCGGCGTACACGTGTTCTTCCCCGATCCCTGGCGCAAGGCGCGCCATTACAAGCGCCGCCTGATCCAGCCCGATTTCGTCGCCCTGGTGGCGCAGAAGCTCGCCCCCGGCGGCTATCTGCATTGCGCGACCGATTGGGAGCATTATGCGCACTGGATGCTGGAGATCCTCGCCGCTGAGCCCTCGCTGCAGAACACCGCAGACGGCTTCGCACCGCGGCCGGATTACCGGCCGCTGACCAAATTCGAAAACCGCGGCCTCAAGCTGGGCCACGGCGTGTGGGATCTCGTCTTCCGCCGCCGCTGACGCCGGGCAGCGCCCGGCCCTGAGATCGTCGAGGAGGGCGAACCGTGTTGCGTAGGCTGTTCCGATTCATCGGCCGGGTGCTGGGCGGCATCTGGCGTGGCGTGGACCTGCTGCGTCGCACGACGCTCAACCTGGTGCTGCTGGCACTGATCGTCGCCGGCCTGTTCGCCTTCTTCCGCGCGCTGCCGGACGTGCCGCAGGGCGCGGCGCTGGTACTCAAACCGAGCGGCGTGCTGGTCGAACAGGTGGTGGTGGACGAACCGCTGGCGCTGCTGCGCGGCGAAGCCGCCGGCGGCCAGGTGGCGCTCAACGACCTGCTCGAAGCCCTGCGCGCCGCCGCCAACGACGAACGCATCGGCGCGCTGGTGATCGAGACCGACGACCTGCGCGCCGGCGGCCTCTCCAAGCTGACCGAGCTGCGTGAGGCCATCCTCGCCTTCAAGGCCACCGGCAAGCCAGTGCTCGCCCGCGGCGAACGCTATACCCAGGCGCAGTACTACCTGGCCGCGCTGGCTGACGAGGTGCACCTGTCGCCGGACGGTTTCCTGCTGCTGCAGGGCCTGTCGCGCTATGTCACCTACTTCAAGGGCGCACTCGATGCATTGGGCGTGAAGCTGCACGTCTTCCGCGTCGGCGAGTACAAGTCCTTCTCCGAACCCTTCACCCGCAGCGACATGTCGGCGGAGGATCGCGAATCCACCCAGGCGCTGGTCGACGAATTGTGGCAGGTGTTCCGCGGCGACGTTGCCGGCGCCCGCAAGCTGACGCCGGAGGCGCTCGACGCCTATGTGCTGCGCTACCGCGACGCCCTGGCCGCGGCCGGTGGCGATGCCGCGCAGGCCGCGCGTGCCGCCGGTCTGGTCGACCGGCTGTCGACCCGTGACGAATGGCGCGCCCGCCTGATCGAGCGGGTCGGCGCCGACAATTCCGGCAAGGATTTCCGTCAGGTCGACGCCGCCGCCTACCTGTTCGCGCTGCGCGCGACCAAGCCGCAGCATGCCGACCGCGTCGCGGTGGTGGTGGCGCAGGGCGCGATCGCCGACGGCGAGCAACCGGCCGGCGTGGTCGGCGGCGACACCCTGGCACGGCAGATACGCGAAGCGCGCGAGGACGCCGCGGTGAAGGCGGTGGTGCTGCGCATCGACAGTCCGGGCGGCAGCGCGTGGGCGTCCGAACTGATCCGCCGCGAGCTGGAGCTCACCCGTCGCGCCGGCAAACCGGTGATCGCTTCGATGAGTTCGGTCGCGGCGTCCGGCGGCTACTGGATTGCCGCCGGGGCGGACGAGATCTGGGCGGCGCCGAGCACGCTCACCGGCTCGATCGGCATCTTCGCCCTGATTCCTGAACTGTCGCAGCCGCTCAAGCGGCTCGGTGTCACCGTGGATGGCGTCACCACCGGACCGCTGGCCGGCCTGCCCGATCCGCGGCGGCCGCTCGATCCTGCCGTGGCGGATGCCCTGCAGCTCGGCATCGAACACGGTTATCGGCGCTTCCTCGATGTCGTGGCGCAGGCGCGCGGCATGCAGGCCACCGAGGTGGACGAGGTGGCGCGCGGCCGGGTCTGGACCGGCGAGGCCGCCGCCCGCCTCCGCCTGGTGGACCGGCTGGGGGGCGTCGAGGCCGCGGTGGCGGCGGCGGCGCAGCGCGCCGGCCTGGAACACTACACCGTGGTGTGGCCGGCGGCCGAGGTGTCGGCCGGCCGGCTCCTGCTGCATCGTCTGCTGGCCTTCGCCGGCATCGACGCCGTGCCGTCGGGTGTCCCGGCTTCGCCGCTCGGCCGCCTGCTGGCCGGGCTGGAGGCAGAGGCGGCCGCGTTGCTGCAGTGGAACGACCCGCAGCATTTCTACGTACACTGCCTGTGCGCCGCACCGGAGTAGACGGCTCCCAATCTGCTGTCTGTCATGCAAGAATCCCCGCACAATAACAGCGGGGAGACGAAGCATGGCCGTGGTATTCGCCAAGACAGCGAAGGGACATGAAGAGATTGCCGGCAAGGCCGGCGGCCTGACGCCGCGACAGCGGCGGGTACTGATCTTCGTCGATGGCCGGCGCACGGTGGACGAGTTGCGCGGCATGCTGCAGTCGGACGATCTCCAGCACACGCTGGGCATGCTGGAAGAGGAAGGCTATATCGAGGTGGCGGTCGTGAGCGACGACAGCGGGGCGTTCGCCGCCCCGGCCGGCGCGCTACCTTCCATCACCGCCTTCGCCGGGCTGCCGGCGGACGGCGATACCCTGAGGCTGCAGCAGGCCCGCAATTTCATGAGCAACACCATCAACGCCTTCGTCGGCGGCCTGGGGGCGAGCTCGTTGCTGGAACGCATCGAGCGCGCCGCGGACCACGCCGCGCTGCGCAGCCTGTTCGACGAGTGGTACCACGCCCTGGTCGGCTCGCGCGAAGGGCGGCGCGAGGCCGAGGCGTTGCGCACCAAGCTGCTGCAGGTGATCTGAGCCCTCGGGCAGGCGCGGCGGTGTGGGGTGCGTTTCAGTCGCGCAGGAAGGTCTGCAGCAGGTCGTTGAGGAAGCGGCGGCCGTGTTCGGTGGGCCGTATGGTTTCGGCGTCGATGGCCAGCAGGCCGCGTTCGAGCGCGTCGCGCAGCTCGGCCTCGATGGCCGTCAGCGGCAGGCCGGTGCGGGCGGCGAACAAGGTGCGCGGAAAGCCCCCGGTGAGCCGCAGCGCGTTCATCATGAACTCGAAGGGCAGTTCGGTTACCGTCACCTCGCGTCTTTCCTGCACGAAATCGCCGCGGGCCGCGCCTTCGAGGTAGCGCTGCGGATGCTTGTGGCGCATCTCGCGGACGATGCCTTCATGGCTGGAGAGCTTGCCGTGGGCGCCGGGGCCGATGCCGAGGTAGTCGCCGAAGGTCCAGTAGTTGAGGTTGTGGCGGCTTTCCTGGCCGGGACGGGCGAAGGCCGAGGTCTCGTAGTGGCGGAAACCGGCGTCGGCCAGTCGCGCCTCTATCGCGTCCTGCATGTCGGCGGCGAGGTCGTCGTCGGGCAGCGGCGGCGGGCTGTGGGCGAAGGGCGTGTTCGGTTCCAGCGTCAGATGGTAGCAGGACAGGTGGCTGACGCCGAAAGCCACTGCGGTGTCGACATCGGCGAGCGCGGCGTCCAGCGTCTGCTGGGGCAGCGCGTACATCAGGTCGAGGTTGACCCGCTCGAAATGGGTGAGCGCACCTTCGATCGCGCGCCGGGCCTCGTCGCCGCCGTGGATGCGGCCGAGGCGGCCGAGCATGGCGTCGTCGAAGCTCTGGATGCCGAGCGACAGCCGGTTGACGCCGGTGGCGCGAAAGTCGCGGAAGCGGCCGGCTTCCACCGTGCCGGGATTGGCTTCCAGCGTGATTTCGGCCATCGGGTCGAGCGGCAGGCGCATGCGGATCGCGGTGAGCAGGCGGTCGAGCGCCGCGGCCGACATCAGGCTGGGGGTGCCGCCGCCGATGAAGATGCTGTGCACCCGGCGGCCCCACACCTGCGGCAGCGCGGCTTCGAGGTCGGCCACCACCGCATCCACCCAGGCGTCTTCGGGAATGCCGGCGTCGCTGCCGCGTGGCGCATGCGAGTTGAAGTCGCAGTAGGGGCACTTCTTCACGCACCACGGGAAATGCACGTAGAGCGCGAGCGGCGGCGGCGCGCCGAGCTGCGGGCGTTCTGGAAGGGAGAACGCCGAGGCGGCCGCGCTTGGGGCCGGCGCCGGCGTCAGCGGGATGATGCGGCGTTCGCTCACAGCGGATGGGTCTTGAGGCGGTCGAGCAGGTGGCGCATCGCGGCACCGCGGTGGCTGAGGGTGTTCTTGAGCGCGGCGTCGAGTTCGGCGGCGGTCTGGCCGAGTTCGGGCAGCCAGAACAGCGGGTCGTAGCCGAAGCCGCCTTCGCCGCGTGCGGCCTCGAGGATGGTGCCGTGCCATTCGCCGTCGGCGATCAGCGGGCGCGGGTCGTCGGCATGGCGCACCAGCACCACCGCCGAATAGAAGTAGGCGCTGCGGTCGGCGGCGCCGGCCAGCCTTTCCAGCAGCAGGGCGTTGTTGCGGGCGTCGGACTTGGGTTCGCCGGCGTAACGGGCGGAGATCACGCCGGGCGCGCCGCCGAGCGCGGCCACGCACAGGCCGGAGTCGTCGGCCACCGCCGGCAGGCCGGTGGCGGCCGCGGCGTGGCGGGCCTTGGCGAGGGCGTTCTCGACGAAGGTGGCGTGCGGTTCTTCGGCTTCGGCGACGCCGAGCGCCGACTGAGGCACGACCTCGATGCCGAGCGGTGCGAGCAGGGCCTGCATCTCGGCGGCCTTCTTGGCGTTGTTGCTGGCGAGGACGAGTCGTTTGCTCATGGTCAGGCTCCTGCGATGGCGGCCTTCTGCATGCCGATCAGCTGGCCGATGCCGGCATCGGCGAGATCGAGCAGGGCGTTGAGCTCGGCGCGCGAGAAGGGCGTGCCTTCCGCCGTGCCCTGGACCTCGATCATGCCGCCGCTGCCGGTCATGACGACGTTCATGTCGGTGTCGCAGCCGGAGTCTTCAGCATAGTCGAGGTCCAGCACCGGTACGCCATCGACGATGCCCACCGAGATCGCGGCAACGAAGTCGGTCATCGGGTTGGCGGCGAGCTTGCCGGCGGCCACCAGGCCTTCGAGTGCGTCGTGCAGGGCGACGCAGGCACCGGTGATGGACGCGGTGCGGGTGCCGCCGTCGGCCTGCAGTACGTCGCAGTCGATCACCACCTGGCGTTCGCCGAGCGCCGCGAGATCGACCACCGCGCGCAGGCTGCGGCCGATCAGGCGCTGGATCTCCTGGGTGCGGCCGGTCTGCTTGCCCTTGGCTGCCTCGCGTGCGCTGCGGGTATGGGTGGCGCGCGGCAGCATGCCGTACTCGGCGGTCACCCAGCCGCGTCCCTTGCCCTTGAGGAAGCCGGGCACGGCCTCTTCGACGCTGGCGGTGCACAGCACGCGGGTGTCGCCGAATTCCACGAGCACCGATCCTTCGGCGTGGCGGGTGAAGCGGCGGGTGAGGGTGACGGGGCGGAGTTCGTCGGCTTGGCGCTGGCTGGGTCGCATGTGCTGGTAAGGCTCAGGGTTTGGAGAATTTGTGGATTGCCGCATTGATCTCGGCGATCGCGTTTTCGATGTCGTCGTCCGACAGTTCGACGCCGGCGGCCGGCGTGCGGCTGGGCTGGAAGGCGTCGAGCTGGGTGGTGAAGTTGTTGAGCGCCATGGTCTGGGTGGACACGGCGTCCGGCAGGGCCTGCGCCTGGTCGTCGTGCCAGCACATCGCCACCGCCGACAGATTGTCGCAGCTGCTGCCGGCGCTTGTCTCGGCGCGGGTGAGCAGGCGCGGAATGGCGGTCATCAGGTTGGTGTCGGCCAGCCCGAGCACCAGAGCGTCGTTGTTGAGCGGGCCCCACAGGCCGTCGGTGCACAGCAGGAAGACGTCGCCGTCGTGCAGCGGGGTGCGGCGAGAGAACTCGATCTGCGGCGCATGGTTGCCGCCCAGGCAGGAATAGATGCGGTTGCGGCCGGGATGGCGGGCGGCACCTTCGGCGTCGAGCAGGCCCTGCTCCAGCATCAGTTGCACGCGCGAGTGGTCGCGCGTCTGGGCGACGATCTTGCCCTGGCGCATGAGATAGAGCCGCGAGTCGCCGGCATGCGCCCAGTAGGCGAAGCCTTCCTGGACGATGCAGGCCACCACCGTGGTACGCGGCGCCTCCGGCAGGTTCTTGTCGAGCGCGTAGTCGAGGATGGCGTGATGGGCATTGACCAGCGCGCGCGACAGGAACAGGCCGGGATCCTGCAGCAGCGGCTGGGCTTCGCGCTGAAAGGCCTGGGTGATGAACTGCACCGCGATATGGGCGGCGACCTCGCCGTGCAGATGACCGCCCATGCCGTCGGCGATCAGCATCAGCAGTGAATCGCGCGAATAGCAGTAGGCGATGCGGTCCTGGTTGGTCTTGCGCCGGCCGATCCGGCTTTCCTGGTAGATGGTGAATCGCATTTGAGCTCCCGTCAGCCGCGGCCGATGAAGGATTTGAGCCGTGCGCCCAGGTCGGTGAACCACGAGGCCGGCATCGGTTCGCCCGCCTCTTTCTGCATCAGTGCCTTTTGCAGGGTGTAGACGCTCTGCGGCCGTTCGAGCGGGTCGAGCTTCAGGCTCCACTCGATCAGTTCGAGCAGCTGGGCAGAATAGCGCCCGGCATGTGATCTGGATATCTGCTGGAGCGTGTCCTGCTTGACCCGCTCGTCCGAGCGCGGCGGCGCACAGCCGACGATGCAGGCATAGATGCTGGCGCCCACGCTGTAGATGTCGCTCCACGGGCCCAGCGCCTCGCGGTGGCCGAGCTGCTCCGGCGAGGCGAAGCCCGGCGTGTACATCGGCTTGAGCATGGGCTGCT
Organism: Azoarcus sp. DD4; assembly: GCF_006496635.1. Lineage (NCBI taxonomy): Bacteria > Pseudomonadati > Pseudomonadota > Betaproteobacteria > Rhodocyclales > Zoogloeaceae > Azoarcus > Azoarcus sp. DD4. The sequence continues at coordinate 5,353,941 of NZ_CP022958.1, read as the reverse complement.
CGAGCGCCAGGGTCTGGCGGGCGGCGCCGAAGTCGAGCAGCACCGGCGTGCCGTCGGTGCGCAGGTAGATGTTGGACGGCTTGATGTCCAGGTGCAGCAGCTTGTGCGCATGGACTTCGCGCAGGCCGTTGAGCATGCGGGTGAACACCGCGCGGATGAAGCGCTCGCCGACATCGCCCCGGTGCTTCTGGATGTAGTCGTGCAGCGTGCGGCCGCGCTCGAACTGCATCACCATGTACACGGTGTTGTTGGCGCGGAAGAAATTGAGCACCCGCACGACGTTGGGATGCATCAGCTTGGCGAGCGAACGGCCTTCCTCGAAGAAGCACTTCATGCCGTAGCGGAAGGCGGGCTGGTTTTCTTCAGGTACGACGGGCTCGATCTGGCCTTCCTTGCGCAGTGCCAGCGAGTTCGGCAGGTATTCCTTGATCGCCACCGCATTGCCGTCGTCTTCGTCATACGCCAGGTAGACGATGGAGAAGCCGCCCAGTGACAGCTGGCGCTCGATACGGTAACGATCGAGCTGGAAGCCGGCGGGGAGGGCGCAGTTTGCTTGAGGCGGCATCTGGTGGAGCGCTAAGATTCGGCTTCCCGCGGCATTTTCTTGTATGGGCCTGCAGTGTAATCGATCACGGCAGCTTCCCGGAGACCCCCATCCATGATCCACAGCATGACCGGTTTCGCGGTTCAGACCCGCGATCTTGGGCCCGTTAGCCTTCATCTCGAGCTGCGCAGCGTCAATTCCCGCTACCTGGATTTGTCCTTCCGCATCGTCGAGGACCTGCGCCAGGCCGAACCGGCGATCCGCGAGCAGATCGCCGCGCGCCTGACCCGCGGCAAGGTCGAATGCCGGCTCAACCTGCATGCCAACGACGCCGCGCCGCGCAGCCTGGCACTCAACAACACCCTGCTCGGCCAGCTCACCGAAGCGCAGGCCGCGGTGCGCCGCCAGTTCCCGGATGCCGCGCCGATGTCGGTGGGCGAGGTGCTGCGCTGGCCCGGCATGCTGGCCGACGACAGCCTCGCCTTCGAGCAGATGCAGCCGGCGATCGCCGAACTGGCCGGGGCCGCGCTCGACGAACTGGTCGCCACCCGTCGCCGCGAGGGCGACAAGCTCGCCGCCATGATCCGTGAGCGCGTGGTGCGCATGCGCGAACTGGTGGCGGTGGCGACGCCCCGCATGCCGGCCATCGTCGCCGAATACCAGGACAAGCTCACCGCCCGCCTGCGCGATGCGGTGGCCTCGCTCGACGAGGACCGCGTGCGCCAGGAAGTGGCGCTGTTCGCCCAGCGGATCGACGTCGCCGAGGAACTGTCGCGGCTCGCCACCCACCTCGACGAGGTCGAGCGCATCCTCAAGGCCGGCGGTGCGGCCGGCAAGCGGCTGGACTTCCTGATGCAGGAACTCAACCGCGAAGCCAACACCCTGGCTTCCAAGTCTGCCGCTACCGACATCACCGGCATCGCGATGGAGCTCAAGGTGCTGATCGAGCAGATGCGCGAGCAGGTGCAGAACATCGAGTGAGGCCCAGCAGCGTTTTTCCCGCGGCGGCGCATCGCGCTGCCCGCCTGCGATGTAGCCGGCATTTGACCGCGGCCGGTGCGCGGTGCTTGACTTCGAGCGCACTCGAACTTCTAGCATCGTTCCCATGGAATCCCATCTGAGTATCGACGAGGTCGCGCGCCGCACCGGCCTGTCCGCCCACACCCTGCGCTACTACGAGCGCATCGGCCTGATCGCGCCGGTGGCCCGGGCGCCGGGCGGGCAGCGGCGCTATGCCGCGGCCGACCTCGAATGGATCGGATTCCTGCTGCGACTGCGCGCCACCCGCATGCCCATCGGGCAGATGCAGGCGTTCGCGCGGCTGCGCAGCGAGGGGAACGCCACCGCGGGTGCGCGCCGTGCGCTGCTCGAAGCGCATCTGGCCGAGGTGCTGGCCGTCATCGAAGCGATGCAGCAGGCCGCCACGGCGCTGCAGGCCAAGATCGGCCATTACCGCGACATCGAGCGTTCCCTGCCGTCGTCCGCCACCGATGAGAGGGAATCCCATGCAACAGGACCGTTACGCAACAGGCCTCGCGCGGCTGCGCGAGATCGACGGTGAAGCCGGCGAGCGCGTCGTCGCCAGCCTTGCCGACATCGCCCCCGACTTTGCCCGCTACCTGATCGAGTTTCCGTTCGGCGACATCTACTCGCGCCCCGGGCTGGACCTGCGCAGCCGCGAGATCGCGGTGGTCGCCGCGCTCACCGCGCTGGGCAATGCCGTGCCGCAGCTCAAGGTGCATATCCGCGGTGCGCTCAACGTCGGCGTCAGCCGCGACGAGATCGTCGAGACCATCATGCAGATGGCGGTGTATGCCGGTTTTCCGGCCGCGCTCAACGGCCTGTTCGCCGCGCGCGAGGTGTTCGGCGAGGATGCCGCGGCGGCGTCGTGAGGCGGCGCCCGCCGTTCAGTGGAAGTCCCGGCTGCGCGCATCCAGCCCACCCACCCAGGGGCTGAGGTCGACCAGGCGCTTGGCGAGCAGATGCACCACCTCGCCTTCGCGCTGCAGCTGGCCGAACACGCCCAGTAGCCGGGCGCCGAGCAGTTCACGGCGCTGGCGCTCGGCGAGCCCGGCATAGACCACCACGTTGGCCGATCCGGTTTCGTCTTCCAGGGTGACGAAGATCACGCCCTGCGCGGTGCCGGGCCGCTGGCGGCCGGTGACGATGCCGGCGACGCGCACCAGCGCGCGGTCGGGCGTGCGCGCCAGCGCGGCGGCCTGAAGGAAGCGTCCGCGGGCGAGGCGGGCGCGCAGCAGCGCCAGCGGATGGCGGCCGAGGCTGAAGCCGGTGGCGGCGTAGTCGGCGAGCAGCTCCTCCGCCTCCTTGGGCGCCGCGAGTGCCACCGCGGCTTCGGGCGGCGGCGCGGCATCGAACAGGTCGCCCTGCAGGCAGACCCCGGCGACCTGCCAGGCGGCCTGGCGGCGATGGCCGGCGAGCGCCTGCAGCGCGCCGGCGGCGGCGAGCAGGTCGAGTTCGCGGCGCTCCAGTGCGGCGCGGCGGGCGAGGTCGTTGGTGTCGGCGAAGGGCGCCGCCGCACGCGCTTCGGTCACGCGCAGCGCGGCGGCTTCGCTGAAGCCGGAGATTTCGCGCAGGCCCAGCCGCACCGCCGGCCGCCGGCCAGCGTCGGGGTCGGCGGGCAGGTCTTCCAGCGCTGCATCCCAGGCGCTGGCGGTGACGTCCACCGGCCGCAGGGCCACGCCGTGGCGGCGGGCGTCCTGCAGCAGCTGGGCGGGTGCGTAGAAGCCCATCGGCTGGCTGTTGAGCAGGCCGCACAGGAAGGCCTCCGGCTCGTGACGCTTGAGCCAGGCCGAGGCGTAGGCGAGCAGCGCGAAGCTGGCGGCGTGGGATTCCGGGAAGCCGTATTCGCCGAAGCCCTCGATCTGGCGGCACAGCGCGTCGGCGAAGTCGCTGTCGTGGCCGCGTGCCTTCATGCCGTCGCGCAGCTTCTGCTTGAAGCGCTCGATGTGGCCTTTCTGCCGCCACGACGCCATCGCCCGCCGCAGCTGGTCGGCTTCGCCCGGGGTGAAGCCGGCGGCGACCTCGGCGAGCTTCATCACCTGCTCCTGGAAGATCGGCACGCCCAGCGTGCGTTCCAGTACCGCGCGCACGTCGGTGGGCAGGCGGGCGAGGGTGCGCGCGGTGGCGGCGGGGTCGGCGCGGTTGGTGAGGTAGGGATGGACCATGTCGCCCTGGATCGGTCCAGGGCGGACGATCGCCACCTGCACCACCAGGTCGTAGAACTGGCGTGGCCGCAGCCGCGGCAGCATGGCCATCTGCGCGCGCGATTCGACCTGGAACACGCCGACCGAATCGGCCGCGCACAGCATGTCGAAGGTGGCGGCGTCCTTGGGCGGGATGTGGGGGAGCGCGAAGGGCGCGCCGCGGCGTCGGCCGACCAGTTCCAGGCTGCGGCGGATCACCGACAGCATGCCGAGCGCGAGCACATCCACCTTGAGCAGGCCGAGCGCTTCGAGATCCTCCTTGTCCCACTGGATCACCGAACGCTCGGGCATTGCCGCGTTCTCGATCGGCACCAGGCGGCCGAGCGGGCCGCGCGAGATGACGAAGCCGCCGACGTGCTGCGACAGATGGCGCGGAAAGCCGACCAGCATTTCGGTGAGGTCCAGCCATTTCGCCACCCGCGGGCTGGCGGGATCGAGGCCGAGTTCGATGAGCCGCGCCGGCAGCTGGTCGCGTTTGTCCCACCACGCCAGCGAACGCGCGAGCGCGTCGATCTGGGCCTGGCCGAAGCCGAGCGCGCGGCCGGCGTCGCGCAGCGCGCCGCGGGTGCGGTAGCGGATCACGGTGGCGGCGAGCGCGGCGCGGTCGCGGCCGTACTTGCCATAGATGTACTGGATGACGGTCTCGCGCCGCTCGTGCTCGAAATCGACGTCGATGTCGGGCGGTTCGTCGCGCTCGCGAGAGACGAAGCGTCCGAACAGCAAGGAGGCGCGCGCCGGATCCACCTCGGTGATGCCGAGCGCGTAGCACACGATGGAGTTGGCCGCCGAGCCGCGGCCCTGGCACAGGATGCCCTCGCGGCGGGCGAAGCAGACGATGTCGTAGACGGTGAGGAAGAAAGGCTCGTAGCCCAGTTCGATGACCAGCGCGAGTTCCTGCTCGACGCTGGCCGCGATCGCCGGCGGCACGCCTTGCGGATAGCGCCGCGCCAGTCCGGCCAGGGTCTCGCTGCGCAGGTAGCTGGCGGGCGTCTCGCCGGTGGGGACGATCTCCTGCGGGTACTCGTAGCGCAGTGTGTCGAGCTGGAAGTCGCACTGCGCGGCGAGGCCGGCGCTGGCTTCGAGCAGTTCCGCCGGGTACAGGCGGGCGAGCCGCAGCGGATGGCGCAGGTGGCGCTCGCCATTGGGATGGAGCGCGGTGCCGGCCTCGAACACCGTGGTGCCGAGGCGGATCGCGGTGAGCGTGTCCTGCAGCGGACGGCGGGCGCGCAGATGCATGTGTACGTCGCCCGTCGCCAGCCGCGGCAGGCCGGCTGCGGCGGCGAGTTCGGCAGTGCGAGCGAGCCAGGCGGCATCGTCGGCGCCGCTGTGCAGCTCCACCGCCAGCCAGGCGCGCTCGCCGAAACGCTGGGCGAACCAGCGCGCGTCGTCGGCGGTGGACGCGGCGTCGGGCAGCCACAGCGCGTAGCAGTCGGGTACCGCGCCGGCGGGCGAGATCGCGTCGAGGTCGGCGCGCACCAGGCGGTAGCTGCCCTTCTCGCTGCGCTGGCGGGCGAGGGTGATCAGCGCCGAGAGATTGCCGTAGCCGGCCCGGCCCTTCGCCAGCAGCACCAGCCTGAGGCCGCAGACGAGGCGTAATTCGGCGCCGAAGACGAGGCGGAACTGCTCGGCGCGTTCGGCGATCAGGCGGTCGTTCGCGCTGGCGCTGGGCGCGTCGGCGGCGGCGCGCAGCTGTTTGCGCAATTCGGCAAGCCCGACGTGCGCACGTACCACGCCCGCCAGCGAACATTCGTCGGTGATCGCCAGGCCCCGGTAACCGAGCGCCCAGGCGCGTTCCACCAGCTCTTCCGGGTGCGAGGCGCCGCGCAGGAAGCTGTAGTTCGACAGGCAGTGGAGCTCGGCGTACGGCGGTATGGTCATGACCGGCATTCAGGCGAAGTGGCCGTGCAGCCACCAGCCGCGGCTGTCGCGGAACACCCACAGCCAGGCGCCGCGGCTGCTGAGTGCGACGAAGTAGTCGCGGCGCTGGTCGCCGCTGCCTTCGCCGCCGTCCCACCAGCCGCTTTCGATGCGTTCGGCGCGGGTCAGCAGGCGCAGCGGGCCGTCGTGCTGGGGGCGGCCGCGCTGTTCGGCGAGTGCGCGCGGTGCGGGCAGCAGCCACAGCGGGCGGGCGCCGCCGGTGACGGGCGCGGCACCGCTGCCCGGCTGCGGCCAGTCGGTGGCGCGGGTAGCGCATTCGGGGCGGTGCTCCGCGATCACCGCCAGCCCGTGCACCGCCTCGCGACCAAGCCGTGCCCGCAGGCGTTCGACCACCGGGGCGATGCCCTCGCCGCCGCGTTCGCCGAACAGCCCGGCGCTGTGGCCGGGAAGGGTCTCGACGGTGGTGGCGGAGAGCTGCAATTCCACCACCGGGGCGGTCAGGCTGAGGCGATCGAGGCGTTCGCGCAGCACCCGCAGCAGGCGTTCCGGGTCGCGCGTGGCGGTGGCGAAGGCGAGCAGCAGGCGGCTGGGCTCGGCGTCCTCGTGGATGAGTTCGAGCTGGCATTCGCGCATCCCCGCGGCGCGCGCCTGCAGCCAGCCGGCGAGTGCCATCACCAGCCGGCGCGCGGCGAACAACAACATCGCTGCATGATCGACGCGGGCGGGCAGCTCCAGGCGCTGGGCGAAATGTTCGGGAAAGGCGAAGGGCGGCCGCAGATCGGGCAGCGCACCGGTCGCGCGGGCAAGCTGCTGCGCCAGCTCGGGGCCGAAGCGGCGTGCCAGGGCGGATGCCGGCAAGGCCAGCAACTGGCCGATGCGCTGCAGGCCGAGGGTGGCAAGACGGCGCTGGTCGGCGGCGGCAAGGTCGAGGACGGCGACCGGCAGCGCGGCGAGCGCTGCGTCGTCGATGCCGCCCATTGCCGTCGACGCCTCCGGTGCCACTCCGGCGCGTGCCAGCCACTGGGCAGCGAGCGGTGTGGGTGCGAGGCCGAGGCGCAGCGAAAAGCCCTGTGCGGCGCCTTCGCCGCGCACCTGCGCGAGCAGGCGGGGCAAGCCGCCGAACAGCCGCAGGCTGCCTTGGATTTCCAGTACCAGTTCGGTGGTCGAGGCGAGGCTCAGCTGCGGACTGAACTGGCCCGCCCAGCAGGCCAGGGTTTCGAGCGCGGCGCGCTGGCGTGTTGGTTCGAGGTCACGCACCGTGAGTCCGGGGGCCAGGCCGAGGGCGCTGGACAGCCGCATGCCGGGCAGGATGCCGGCCGCCTCGGCATGCTCGTCGGCCACCACCACGCGCTGTCTGGCGACCACCGCGACGGGCGGATCGGCGGCGAAGACCTCCACCGCGAGACGGGGAAAATGCAGGGCGAGCCACAGCATGATGCATCCATCCGCTCAGGGCCGTACCAGCTGACGGGCTTCGGGCGCCGAGGGGCGCCGCTCGGCGACCGGGAGCCCGGCGGTGGCCGGGCCGGCCTGATGCGGGCGTTGCCGGTTCCAGGCCAGCGGCCGCGCCACCTGCAACTGCAAGGGCCGGGCCAGCGGCGGGCCGCGGCGCTTGATCAGCTCGACCGCAAGGCTCTCTTCGCCGGTGCTCAGCAGCAGCCGCAATGGCGCTGGCGAGGCATTGCCGACTGCGCTGTGCGGGCGGAACACGAAGGCCAGGCTGCGCCGGCCGTGGGCCGCCAGCTGCAGGCGGCGCAGGCTGCGGGCATCGCTGTCCGGCAGCCAGGCGAGCAGTGCGGCGAGGGCGCCGCTGGCGAGCAGGTGTTCGCAGGCCCAGGCGGCATCGGCGGCTGCGGCTTCCACCACCAGCAGGCGGTCGAGCGGCACGCCGGCGCTTTGCCAGGCGGGTGCGTGGGCCCGCCAGGGCGGCGCCACCAGCGCGATCGGGCCGGCTTCCCGGTCGAGCGCGGTGAGTATGGGCAACAACAGCGACAGTTCGCCGATACCGGCATCCCGGCACAGCAGTTCGGTGAGTTCGCCGCAGGGCCAGCCACCGCCTGGCAGCGCCGCGTCGAGCGCGGCATGGCCGCTCGCCACCACCGACACGGCAGCGCCGGCCAGCCGCCCGCCGCGCCAGAGGTCGGCGCGTTGCAGCAGTTCGGCAAGGGCGGGAGCGCGAGTGGCCATGGAGCGGACGACGCCGGCCACAGAGGCGGGCGTCGTGCGAAGATTGAATTGACTGTAAGTTTATACAGTCAACGCGCCATGCTTCAAGCCGGCCGGAGTCCATCCGGCGCAGGGGCCATTGCGTCGTCGCCGCGACCGCGGTCCCCGGCGACGAGAACGCGCGCCAGGCCGCTGATCCCGGCGTTACAATCGAGACCTTCCCAGTGCCGTGGCGAGGGCTCGATGCCCGCCGGGTGTCGTATGCGCACCCGTGCCGCCGTTTTTGCTGTCGCCGCGGCCGGGTCACGATGTCCATCCCGAATCGACCAAGGACGGCAACAATGCCCGGAACCCTCTTCATCGTCACCGCGCCTTCCGGTGCCGGCAAGACCACGCTGGTGCGCGGCCTGCTCGAACGCGACCGCCAGGTGCAGCTGTCGATCTCCTACACGACCCGTGCGCCGCGTCCGGGCGAGCAGGACGGGCGGGAATACCATTTCGTCGACGTACCCACCTTTCGCGCGCTGCGCGACCGCGGCGAGTTCCTCGAATGGGCCGAGGTGCACGGAAACTATTACGCCACCTCCAAGGTCTGGCTGAAGGAGCAGCTCGCCGCCGGCCGCGACACCCTGCTCGAAATCGACTGGCAAGGGGCGCAGCAGGTGCGCAAGGCCTTCCCGGACGCGGTCGGCGTATTCATCCTGCCGCCCTCGGCAGAAGAGCTGGAAAACCGCCTGCGCGGCCGCGGTACCGACAGCGACGAGGTCATCAGCCGCCGTCTGCTGGGCGCGCGGGGCGAGATGCGACACGTCGGTGAATTCGATTATGTTATCGTTAACAACGAGTTGCATGAAGCGCTCGACGATCTGGTTGCAGTCGTGCGCGCCGCCCGGCTACGCTACGCCAACCAGCATCTGCGCCATCCGCAGTATTTTGCGTTTCTCGAACAGGACTGAACCATGGCCCGCATCACCGTTGAAGACTGCCTGAAAAGGATTCCGAACCGCTTCCAGCTCACGCTGGCCGCCACCTACCGTGCGCGTCAGCTGACCGCCGGCGGCACGCCGCAGATCGAACTCGACCCGCACGACAAGGACAAGCCCACGGTCATCGCCCTGCGCGAAGTGGCTGCCGGCAAGGTCGGGCTCGAGATGCTCAACCGCGGTCAGGCCTGACCCCGGCCCCCGGGGGGACTCGTGCGATGGAAAGCACCGCCGTATCTGCCCCCCTGCAGCCTCCGTCGCCGCACGCCGCCGATGTCTCTCCCGACTTTGCGGCGCTGCGCGACAAGCTCGCCAGTTACCTGAAGGCCGACGATCTCGGCCGCATCGACGCCGCCTACCATTTCGCTGCGGCAGCCCACGAGGGTCAGTTCCGCATCAGCGGCGAACCCTACATCTCGCATCCGGTCGCGGTCGCTTCCATCGTCGCCGACTGGAATCTCGACGTCCAGGCGCTCACCGCCGCGCTCCTCCACGATGTGATGGAGGACACCCACATCTCCAAGGCGGAGATCGCCGAGCGTTTCGGCAAGACCTCGGCCGAGCTGGTTGACGGCCTGTCCAAGCTCGACAGGATAGAGTTCCGCTCGCAGGAAGAGGCCCAGGCCGAGAACTTCCGCAAGATGCTGCTGGCGATGGCCAGCGACCTGCGCGTCATCCTGGTCAAGCTCGCCGACCGGCTGCACAACATGCGCACGCTGGACTACATGCGCCCGGCCAAGCGCCGCCGCATCGCGGTCGAGACGCTGGAGATCTACGCGCCCATCGCCAACCGGCTGGGGCTCAACAACCTCTACCGCGAGCTGCAGGAACTGTCCTTCCAGCATCGCTATCCCCTGCGTTACCGGGTGCTGTCCAAGGCCATCAAGGCGGCGCGCGGCAACCGCCGCGAAGTGGTGGGCAAGGTGCTCGCGGGCATCGAGGAGCGGCTGCCGCAGTGGGGGATTTCGGCCGAGGTGCAGGGCCGCGAGAAACACCTCTACGGCATCTACCGCAAGATGGTGGAAAAGCACCTGTCCTTCTCGCAGGTGCTCGACATCTATGGCTTCCGCGTCATCGTCCGCGATGTGCCGGCCTGTTACCTCGCGCTCGGCGCGCTGCACTCGATGTACAAGCCGGTGCCGGGCAAGTTCAAGGACTACCTGGCCATCCCCAAGGCCAATGGCTACCAGTCGCTGCACACCACGCTGATCGGTCCCTTCGGCACCCCGGTGGAAGTGCAGATCCGCACCCGCGAGATGCACCACATCGCCGAAACCGGCGTGGCTTCGCACTGGCTGTACAAGGAAGACGAGAAGACGCTCACCGAGCTGCAGCAGAAGACGCACTCCTGGCTGCAGTCGCTGCTCGAACTCCAATCCACCTCGGGCGAGGCCACCGAGTTCCTCGAACACGTCAAGATCGACCTCTTCCCGGGCGAGGTCTATGTGTTCTCGCCCAAGGGCAAGATCTTCTCCATGCCCAAGGGCTCGACGCCGGTCGATTTCGCCTACGCGGTGCATACCGACATCGGCAACCGCTGCGTCGCCTGCCGGATCAATGGCGACCTGATGCCGCTGCGCTCCGAGCTGCGCAACGGCGACCAGGTCGAGATCATCACTGCCGCCCACGCCAACCCCAATCCGGCCTGGCTGTCCTATGTGCGCACCGGCAAGGCGCGCGCGCAGATCCGCCACTTCCTCAAGAGCGCGCAGCAGGAAGAGTCGGTCGCGCTCGGCGAGCGCCTGCTCAACCAGGCGCTGCGTCCGCACGGGCTCACGCTGGGGCAGATCTCCACCTTCGCCTGGGACCGCTTCCTGCGCGACCGCGGCGTGCGCAGCAAGAAGGAGATCTTCTCCGACATCGGTCTGGGCAAGCGCCTGCCGGTGATCGTCGCGCGCCGGCTGTCGCAGGCGCAGGACCAGGAATCCGGCCGACCGGACGTGATCAAGCCCAAGCCCGCCGGCGCCATCATGATCCGCGGCAGCGAGGGCATCGCGGTGCAGCTGGCACGCTGCTGCCACCCGATTCCGGGCGATCCCATCATCGGCACCATCCGCAAGGGCCAGGGGCTGGAGGTGCACCTGCACGATTGTCCGGTGGTGGCCAAGCTGCGTGGCGACCGCGGCCGCTGGGTGGATGTCGAATGGGAGCCGGGCGACGACCGCATGTTCGACGTCACCATCCGGGTGCTTACCAAGAACGCCCGCGGCGTGCTCGCCAAGGTGGCGAGCGTGATCTCCGAGGAAGAGTGCAACATCCAGAACGTCAGCATGGACAACGAGCAGGGCGCGTACATCGCGCTCAGCTTCACGTTGCAGGTGCGCGACCGCATGCACCTCGCACGCGTCATGCGCGGCGTGCGCCGGGTGCAGGAAGTGGTGCGCATCGGCCGCGTCAAGGGCGACGGCCGCGTCGGCTGACGCCTATCTTGTCGCGTAATGCCAATGTAATTTCATGCAATGACGTCATATGCAGCGCCGCGCGCATCGACGCGTCCGCGGGCTGGTAGAATCCACACGTTTTCGAGGGAGAATCCAAGCATGGCCATGTACGAATCCGAACACACCAAGTTCATGCGCGAGTGGATGGAGAAGCATCCGCAGGAAGCCGTGGAACAGAAGAAGGGTCGCGCCCTGTGGTGGGACAAGCCGCAGACGCTGGAAGACCAGCAACAGAAGCAGGCTTCGCGCGTGCCGGTCAAGCCTTACTACTACGACATCAACACCCACTGAGCCGGCTGGGCGGCATCGCGCCGCGCAGTTGCCGCCACCACCGGCGCCGGGCACGCTCAAGGCCCGGCGCCGGTTTTCAATGCAGCACCGGATGTCCGCCGGCTTTCGCTGCCCCTCCTGGCCAACATCAAGATGACCGAACCTGCTTCCAGCGCCAGTCCGCTGCAGACCGACCCGCAGTTGCGCCGCTACTTTTCCAGCGAGGACGAGCGTCGCAGCACCACCCGTGCGCTGTTCGACCGCGCCGCCTCCGGCTATGACCGCGCCGAGCAGATCACCGCCTTTGGCACCGGTCCGTGGTACCGGCGCTATGCCCTGCAGCGCAGCGGACTGGCCACCGGCATGACGGTGCTGGACGTCGCCGCCGGCACAGGGCTGGTGGCGCGCGAGGCGCACCGCATCGTCGGCGCGCGCGGCCGGCTGGTCGCGCTGGATCCGTCGCCCGGCATGCTGGAGGAACTACGCAAGAAGCTGGACGTGGAAACGATAGAGGCCTATGCAGAGTCCATTCCGCTGCCGGCCGCGCATGTCGACTTCGTGTCGATGGGCTATGCGCTGCGTCACGTCGCCGACCTCGATCTCGCCTTCGGCGAGTATCTGAGGGTGCTCCGTGCGGGCGGCACTGCCTGCATCATGGAAATCACCCGGCCGCGCAGCGCCCTCGGCCGGATGGCGATGCGCTGCTACATCCGCGCGGTGGTGCCGGTGCTGGCCCGCCTGGCGCGCTGCACGCCCGACATTTCCATGCTATGGGAATATTACTGGGACACCATCCAGGCCTCGGTCGAGCCGGAGCGCGTGATGGACGCGATGCGCCGCGCCGGTTTCGAGGACGTGCGCTGCATGGTGACGCTGGGCGTGTTCCGCGAGTACGTCGGGCGCAAACCGCAGCCGGCCTGAAGATGTCGCTGCCGGCGCGTTTCGCCCTCATCGATCTCGAGACCACCGGTGCGCATCCGTTGCGCGACCGCATCACCGAGATCGCCATCCTGCGGGTCGAAGGCGGCGAACTGGTGCAGCGTTGGGAGAGCCTGGTCAATCCCGGCGTGCCGATTCCACCTACCATCCAGACCGTGACCGGCATCACCGACGAGATGGTGGCCGCCGCGCCGGATTTCGCTGCGCTGGCCGACACCGTGGCGGCCCTGCTCGACGACTGCGTGTTCGTCGCCCACAACGCCCGCTTCGACTACGGCTTCATGAAGAATGCCTATGCGGCGCTCGGGCGCGAATTCGACGCCCCGGTGCTATGCACGGTGAAGCTGTCGCGCGCACTCTATCCGGATCACCACCGCCACGGCCTCGATGCGCTGATCGAACGCCACGGCCTGGTCTGCAGCGCCCGCCACCGCGCGATGGGCGACACCGAGGTGCTGTGGCAGTTTGCCCGCCTCGTCGCCGATGCCTTTCCGGCGGCCACGCTGACGCGTGCGGTCGAGCGGGCGATGAAGGCGCCGTCGCGCCCGCCCGGTTTGCCGGAGGGGGCGATCGAAGGCCTGCCGGACGCGCCCGGTGTCTATCTGTATTTCGCCGAGGGTGAAGCGCCGGCCGGCGGCAGCGAACGGCCGCTCTACGTCGCCCGTGCCGCCAGCCTGCGCGCCCGGGTGATGGAGCAGTTCGCCGCGGCGGCGCGCGGCGGCAAGGAGGCGGATCTCGTGCGCCAGGTGAAGCGGGTCGAATGGCTGGAAACCGCTGGCGAGCTCGGCGCGCAACTGCTCGAAGCCGAGCTGCTGCGGACGCGGCGGCCGAGCCACAACCGCATCCAGCATGCAGGCGAGGCCGCCTTCGCGCTGCGTTACATCCCCAACCGCAAGCGGCCGCCCATCCTCGAGCGGGTGATCGTGCAGGGCACCGATCCACAGGACTGGGATGCCCTGTACGGCATTTTCCGCAGCCGCAAGGAGCAGGAAAACCTGCTGCGCGAATTCGCCCTGCTGTACCAGCTGTGTCCGCGTCGCCTGGGCCTGGAATCGGGCACCCAGGGGGCCTGTTCCGCCCATCGCGCCAAGCGTTGCGCCGGCGTGTGCGATGGCCGCGAGACCCCTGCCCAGCACGATGCGCGCCTGCTTGGCGCGCTGGCGGCGGCCCGCCTCAAACCCTGGCCGTGGCCCGGCCCGGCGGTGGCCGTCGAGCGCCACGGTGCGAGCGGACTGACCGCCCACCACCTGTTCGATCGCTGGTGCTATCTCGGCAGCACCGACGACGAGGCGGCGCTGGCGGAGATTGCTGCCGCGCCGCGCAGTTTCGATCTCGATACCTACCGCATGTTCGCGCGCTGGCTGACGACGCCGGCGCATGCCGCCGCGGTGCGCCCGCTGGCGGCTTGAAGGCCTCAGCCGGCGGCGCAGCTGCGCAGCTGGGACAGCTTGTCCAGCACCAGACCGCGGCGCCCCTGCGGCCTTATCATGCCGTCGCGGGTGAGGCGCGACAGAACCCGCGACAGGGTCTCGGGCGTCAGGTTGAGCTGGGCGGCGATGGTCTGCTTGTCGGTTTCCAGGCGGATTTCGCAGTGTTCGGCGCTGGCCGGTGCGAGCCGGGTGAGATAGTGTGCGACGCGCTGCACGCTGTTGCGCTGAAAGCACTGCTGCAGGTTCTCGAGCAGCGCGTACATCGTCGCCGCCAGCCGCGTGCCGAGCGCGGCGGCAAAGGCCGGACAGCTCGCCATCGCGCCGCGCAGGTCGACGCCGCGCAGCTGCAGCAGCCGGCTGTCGCGGATCGCCTGCGTCGTGACCAGCGGCTCGCGCTCCAGCAGGGCGACGTCCTCGCCGAAGCTGTCGCCCGCGCCGACCAGCTGGATGACCATTTCGGTACCGGAGGCCGACAGCAGGAAACGCTTGACCTCGCCGTCGAGGACCACGAACGCGCAGTCGGGCTGCTGTCCCGGTTGCCGCAGGATCTCGCCGCGCGCCATGCGCAGGCAACGGCCGTGCTCCAGCAACTGACGGCGCTGGGCATCGTCGAGCAGGTCGAAGGGGGCGATCGTCTTGAGGCTGTCCTGCAGCAAGGTGCTTGTCTCGTCGGTCATCATCCGTCTCCCGATGCACGCGCGGTTGCGTGGTGACGAACTCAGTGTAGATCGCGTTGCAATCGGAATGAATAAGCGGAAATCCGGCCGGTTTGCACCCGGATACCTCCTTGGAGGTATAAGCGGAACGGGTTAAATCGCTGTTTACTATAGTCAGAGATCTGGACGGTGGTCGCCTGACGGGGCGCCGCCGCCCGAACGAGGTATGTCTACATTCCGACCGTGGCGTCCAGCGCCGGTCGGCGACGGAGAGCGCACATGCGCAAGCGACTTACGGATGCGCTCGCCCGGCGCTCCATCCTGCTGTTGGTGGGCCTGGCGATGCTGGCGGTGACGGCGATCGGACTGGCTGGCATGAGCCTGTCGGTGGTGGTGGCGGAAACGGTACAGGGCAGCGCGAGCGCGATCAACGTTGCCGGCAGCCTGCGCCGGCTGACTCACCGCGTCGCCAGCCTGGCGGCGGCGGAGGCGATCAATGGCCGCGTGCCGGGGCCCCGGGTGCGCGACGCGATCGCGCAGTTCGACAGCCATTTCACCCACACCGAGCTGCAGCGGGTGCTGGAACGCGAACCCGACGGCGTGTTCGCGGCAACCTACCGCGGCGTCGAGGCCAGCTGGAAGCTCAGTCTCAAGCCCGGCCTGCAGGCGCTGGGCGAGGCCGGCGTGCCGCCGACGGCGGAGCAGGTGGAGCAGTTGCTGACCGACGTGGACAACTTCGTCGAGCAGCTCAACACGCTGGTGGCGGTGCTGGAGCACGATACCGAAACGCGCATCGGCGAGCTGCGCCGTATCCTGGCGGTGGCCATCGTCGTCACCCTGATCGTGGTCGGCGTCGCGCTGGTGCTGCTGCACCGGCTGGTGCACCGGCCGCTCGGCAATCTGCTCGACGCCGCCAGCCGTATCGGCAGCGGCGACTTCGCAGTGCGTCTGGCGCATACCGGGCGCAACGAACTGGGCCGCGTCGGCGCTGCCTTCAACCTGATGGCGAGCGAGCTCTCCAAGCTCTATCGCGATCTCGAAGCGCGGGTCGAGGCCAAGACGGCCGAACTGCAGCGCAGCAACCGCTCGCTGGAAGTGCTCTACCACGCGATCGCGCGGCTCTACAACGCACCGGCGGCCACCGAAGCCTATACCGAGACGCTGCGCGACATCGAACAGGTGATGGGCTTGAGCGGCAGTCTGGCCTGCATCGAGCCGCGTCACGACGGGCCGGCCACGGTGCTCGCCTCCAGCCTCGGCCCCTGCCCGGAACGGCTGGCCGGCGGCGCCGGCGCGCTCGCCTGCGAGCACTGCCGGGCCCACGCCGTGCCCTGGAGTTACCAGCGCGAGGGCGATCACGAAGTGCTGCGGGTACCCCTACGCGACAGCGACAACCACTACGGCATGTTGCGTTTCGCGCTGCCGGTGGGGCGCCGGCTGGAGGACTGGCAGCGCCAGCTGGTGGAAGCGTTGTCGCGTCACATCGCGATGGCGCTCGGCACCGCCCGCCGCACCGAGCAGGAGCGCCTGCTGGCGCTGCAGGAGGAGCGCTCGGTGATCGCCCGCGAACTGCACGATTCGCTCGCCCAGGCCCTGTCCTACATGAAGATCCAGGTCGCACTGCTGCAGCCGGTGCTGGGCGATCCGTCGCGGCGCGGCGAGGCCGACACCATCCTCGCCGATCTGCGCGCCGGCATCAACGCTGCCTACCGCCAGCTGCGCGAACTGCTGGTGTCCTTCCGTCTGCAGATGAGCGGCGACTTCCCCGACCTGCTGCGTGCGGCGGTGGACGAATACGCCGGCAAGGGCGGGGTCGCCGTCCGGCTCGAAACCCGACTGGCCGACTGTCCGCTCGGCCCCAACCAGGAGGTGCATGTGCTGCACATTGTCCGCGAAGCCCTGTCGAACATGGTGCGCCATGCCGCCGCCACCCAGGCCACCGTCAGCCTCAGCTGCGATCCCGGCCACCGCGTCAGCGTTGTGATCGAGGATAACGGCGTCGGTCTTGCTGCGGTACCGGGCGATGCGCGCAACCACCACGGCATGACCATCATGCGCGAGCGTGCGCGCAGCCTCGGCGGCGAACTCGAGATCGGTGCCGGCAGCGCTGGCGGCACCCGCGTCGCGCTGAGCTTCCAGGCCCAGCCGCGGCCGGCCCACGCGCTGGCGGCCGACGCCGTTGCGAGTCTTGCCGGGGGAGGCGCATGAGCGCCGCCGCCCGGCCGCCCGAAGGCGGCGCGCGCACTCCCGCGGGGGTGGAGCAGGGGTTTCGTGGAGCACTGCTCCACGCCTGCGCAACGGGCTGGCTGTGCAAAGCCAGCCCTGCGGCGCGTAGCGACAGGAGGGTCGTCAAGTGAGCGAGGAGATCCAGCGCGTTGTCCTGGTCGACGACCACCCGCTGTTCCGCAAAGGGCTGGCCCAGCTGTTGGCGACCATCCCGTCCTTCCGGCTGGTCGGCGAGGCGGCCGGTGGCGTCGAGGGGCTGGCGCTGGCGCTGCGGCTGGCGCCCGACCTGCTGCTGCTTGACCTCAACATGAAGGACATGAGTGGCCTGGATGTGCTGCGCGGCGTGCGTGCGGCCCAGCTCGACACCCGGGTGGTCATGGTCACCGTGTCCGATCATGGCGAAGACCTCGTTGCCGCACTGCGCGCCGGCGCCGACGGCTACCTGCTCAAGGACATGGAGCCGGAAGCGATGGTCGCTGCGCTGCGCGAGGCGGCTGCCGGTCGCATCGTGATCTCCGAGCAACTCACCCACCTGATGGCGGTTGCACTGCGGGGCGAGAGCCGGCCGCGTTCGGTGGAAGCGGCCGGCCTAACCGAGCAGGAGCTGCGCATCCTCGAGCACATCGCGGGCGGTCTGTCGAACAAGCTCATCGGTCGCGAGCTCGATATTGCCGAAGGCACCGTCAAGGTCCACGTCAAGCACATCCTGCGCAAGCTGGCGGTGCGCTCGCGGGTGGAGGCCGCGGTGTGGGCGGTGGAGCATCTGCGCGCCCCGGCCTGAGTCGCGTGCCCTGCCTTCGATGAGAGCCATTCTCGTCTTGACTGAGGTCAATGACGGCCCTGGCGGTGAGGGCGCCCAATAGACCCCGTTACCAATGCGGGGAAAAGTTGTGGAATCCGTTTCGATGTTGCGCCGGGGCTTGTTGCGCGGTCGTGTCCGCGCCGTTGCACCGGCCCTGCGCCCGCCCTGGGCGCTGGCCGAAGCGGACTTCCTCGCCCGTTGCAGCCGCTGCGACGCCTGCGTCGCCGCCTGTCCCACAGGCATCGTGGTGACGGGCGAGGGCGGCTTTCCGACGGTCGATTTTTCCCGCGGCGAATGCACTTTCTGTGGCGATTGCGTGCCGCCCTGTACCCCCAGAGCCCTGTCGCGCCCGGCGGCCGATGCGCCGCCGTGGTCGCTGACGGCGCGCATCGGCGACGGCTGTCTGGCCCTGAAGGGGGTGGAATGCCGTGTCTGCGGCGAAGCCTGCGGCGAGGGTGCGATCCGCTTCCGGCCACGCATCGGTGGTGTCGCGCTGGCCGAACTCGATGCCTCGCGCTGCACCGGTTGCGGCGCCTGCCATGCGCCCTGCCCGGTGCGGGCGATTTCCCTGGACATGAATACGAAGCTGGCGATGGAGGAAGGCGCATGAGGATCGCAAGCCTGGTCGTGCGGGCCAAGCCCGAGCACTTTGCCGAACTGGGCGAAACCCTGGGCGAGATCCCGGGCGTGGAGCTGCACGGCACATCGACGGAGAACGGCCGCATGGTCCTCACCATCGAGGACGGTGAGGGCTACTCGATGACCGATTCGATACTGGCGGTGAGCCTGGCCGAGCATGTGCTCGGCGCCACGCTCGCCTATGAATACACCGACGAAGGTCTGGAATTACTGGAGGCGTGAGATGAGCATGGATCGACGCGATTTCATCAAGGCCAATGCGGTCGCCGCGGCAGCGGCGAGCGCCGGCATCGGCATCCCGGTGGTGGCGCAGGCGCAGCCCAATGGCGCCAACGCCACCAAGGTGCGCTGGGACAAGGCGGCCTGCCGCTTCTGCGGCGTCGGCTGTTCGGTGCTGGTGGGCGTGCAGAACGGCCGCGTAGTGGCGACCCAGGGCGATCCGGACGCACCGGTGAACCGCGGCCTGAATTGCATCAAGGGCTACTTCCTGTCCAAGATCATGTACGGCGACGACCGCCTGACCAAGCCACTGCTGCGGATGAAGAACGGCAAGTACGACAAGAACGGCGAATTCACGCCGATCTCGTGGGATCAGGCCTTCGACATCATGGCCGAGAAGTGGAAGGCCGCGATCAAGGAGCAGGGGCCGGATTCGATCTGCATGTTCGGCTCGGGCCAGTGGACCATCTGGGAAGGCTATGCCGCCTCCAAGCTGTTCAAGGCCGGCTTCCGCACCAACAACATCGACCCCAACGCCCGCCACTGCATGGCCTCGGCGGTAACCGGCTTCATGCGTACCTTCGGCATCGACGAGCCGATGGGCTGCTATGACGACATCGAGAACGCCGACGCCTTCGTGCTGTGGGGTTCGAACATGGCGGAGATGCACCCCATCCTGTGGACGCGCATCACCGACCGTCGCCTGTCCAAGGAAGGCAGCGAGGTGCACGTGCTGTCCACCTTCGAGCACCGTTCCTTCGAGCTGGCCGACAACGGCATGATCTTCACGCCGCAGACCGACCTCGCCATCCTCAACTACATCTGCAACTACATCATCCAGACCAAGCGGGTGAACACCGCCTTCGTCAATGCGAACGTGAAGTTCAAGGCCGGCGAGACCGACATCGGCTTCGGCCTGCGCCCCACCCACGCGCTGGAGCAGAAGGCGACCAGCAACGGCTACCCCGGTGCCGACGGCAAGCCCAAGGGCGACGCCAATGCGGCCAAGGACATCAGCTTCGAGGAATTCGCCAGGTTCGTCTCCGAATACACGCTGGAAAAGACGGCCAAGCTGACCGGCGTGCCCGCCGAGCGGCTGAAGCGGCTGGCCGAGGTCTATGCCGATCCGAACAAGAAGGTGATGTCCTTCTGGACCATGGGCTTCAACCAGCACACCCGCGGCACCTGGGTGAACAACATGATCTACAACGTCCACCTGCTGGTGGGCAAGATCAGCGAGCCGGGCAACAGCCCCTTCTCGCTCACCGGCCAGCCGTCGGCCTGCGGCACCGCGCGCGAGGTCGGCACCTTCGCCCACCGCCTGCCGGCCGACATGGTGGTCGCCAACCCGATGCATCGCGCCATCGCCGAGCAGATCTGGAAGCTGCCGGAGGGCACCATCCCGGCCAAGATCGGCCTGCACGCGGTGGCGCAGAGCCGTGCGCTGAAGGACGGCAAGCTCAAGTGCTACTGGACCAGCACCACCAACAACATGCAGGCCGGGCCCAACGTCAACGAGGAGATCTACCCCGGCTGGCGCAACCCGAACGCCTTCGTGGTGGTGTCCGACGTCTATCCGACGGTGTCGGCGCTGTCTGCCGACCTCATCCTGCCCTCGGCGATGTGGACCGAGAAGGAAGGCGCCTTCGGCAACGCCGAGCGCCGCACCCAGTTCTGGCGCCAGCAGGTCAATGCGCCGGGCGAAGCCAAGAGCGACCTGTGGCAGTACATCGAGTTCTCCAAGCGCTTCAAGGTCGAGGAAGTGTGGCCGGCCGAACTCATCGCCAAGAAGCCGGAATTCAAGGGCAAGACCCTGTTCGACGTGCTCTACGCCAACGGCACGGTGAACAAGTTCCCGCTCGCCGACGTCGACAAGGCCAACGCCCACGCCATTCCCGCCTACATGAATGACGAGTCGAAGGCGCTCGGCTTCTACCTGCAGAAAGGCCTGTTCGAGGAATACGCCCAGTTCGGCCGCGGCCACGGTCACGATCTCGCCGACTTCGACGTCTATCACAAGGCGCGCGGCCTGCGCTGGCCGGTGGTGGAGGGCAAGGAAACCCTGTGGCGCTTCCGCGAAGGCTACGACCCCTACGTCAAGCAGGGCGAGGGCGTGAAGTTCTACGGCCACAAGGACGGCAAGGCGGTGGTGTTCGCGCTGCCTTACCAGGATCCGCCGGAGATGCCGGACAAGGAGTTCGACATGTGGTTGTGCACCGGCCGCGTGCTGGAGCACTGGCACACCGGCTCGATGACCCGCCGCGTGCCGGAACTGCACCGCTCCGTGCCCGAGGCCCAGGTCTTCATGCATCCGGACGATGCCACGCAGCGCGGCCTGCAGCGCGGCATGGCGGTCAAGCTGGTGTCGCGGCGCGGCGAAGTCGTCGCCCGGCTGGAGACGCGCGGCCGCAACAAGCCGCCCAAGGGCCTGATCTTCGTGCCCTTCTTCGACGAAGGCCGCTTGATCAACAAGCTCACGCTGGACGCCACTTGCCCGATCTCGAAGGAAACCGATTTCAAGAAGTGCGCGGTGAAGGTGCTGAAGGCCTGAGCAAGCGTTGCCGGCCCGCCCCGCAGCATGCGGTCACGCCCCCCGGGGTGGCCGCGCGGTGGGCGGCGGCACATACCAGTCAGCGAGAACGATGCGTGCGCGGCCCGCACGCCGCCCGGCACGGCCGGACGGCGGCTGCCGGTTGCGAGCGCGTTGCAGGATCATGAAAGACGACACCACCAAGGACACGCCGCAACCGAGTGCGCGCCGCCGCTTCCTCAAGGATGCGGCCGGCGTGGCGGGCGGTGCCGGCCTGCTGGCGCTGGGCGCGGGGCTCTATGCGCGCCAGGCGTCGGCATTGCCGGCGACCGCGCTGCGGCCGCCGGGCGCGCTCGCGGAAGGCGATTTCCTCGCCGCCTGCGTGCGCTGCGGCCTGTGTGTGCGTGATTGTCCCTACGACACCCTCGAACTCGCCCGCCTCGGCGACGCGGTTGCCAGCGGCACGCCGTACTTCGAGGCGCGCAAGGTGCCGTGCGAGATGTGCGAGGACATCCCCTGCGTGGCGGCCTGTCCCACCGGCGCGCTCGACCGCGGGCTGACCGAGATCGGCAAGGCGCGCATGGGCCTGGCGGTGCTGATCGACCATGAAACCTGCCTCAACTTTCTCGGCTTGCGCTGCGACGTCTGCTACCGGGTGTGCCCGGTGATCGACAAGGCGATCACGCTGGAGAAGATGCACAACCCGCGCTCCGACCGTCACGCCATGCTGTTGCCGACGGTGCATTCGGATCACTGCACCGGTTGCGGCAAGTGCGAGAAGGCCTGCGTGCTGCCGGGCGAGGCGGCGATCAAGGTGCTGCCGGTCAAGCTGGCGCAGGGTTCGCGCGCCGAGCACTACCGTCGTGGCTGGGAGGAAAAGGAAGCCGCCGGTGGTTCGCTGATCGGCGAGCAGGTGGAACTGCCGGTGCGCGGCATGGAAGACAAGGCCTATGGCGACACCCGCCTGCGGCCGGGCGAAACGCCAACGCCGGCGCCGGCTCCTGCCGCGCCGGGTGGCGGCCTCGATTCGGGGTGGAAGCCATGAACGCCGCCGCGAACACGCCCACCGAAAGCGTTACCGACAGCGCCCACCCGGTGCCGCCGACCAGCGTGCGTGGCGCCGCCCTGCGCGGGGTCATGGCGCGTCCCGGCGCGGAGGCGGTCGCGACCAAGGGCTGGCTGCGGGCGCACAAATGGCTGCTGCTGCGTCGGTCGAGCCAGCTCGGCATCCTCGCGCTGTTCCTGCTCGGCCCCTGGTTCGGCTGGTGGATCGTCAAGGGCAACCTGACGTCCAGCCTCACGCTCGGCGTGCTGCCGCTCACCGATCCCTTCGTCCTGGCGCAATCCCTCTTCGCCGGCCAGTTGCCCTACCGCGAGGCGCTGATCGGCGGCGGCATCGTGCTCGCCTTCTACCTGCTGTTCGGCGGCCGCCTGTTCTGTTCCTGGGTGTGTCCGGTGAACCTCGTCACCGACGCCGCGGCCTGGCTGCGGCGCCGGCTCGGCCTCAAGGGCGGCAAGGCGCCGGCCGGCAACACGCGCTACTGGCTACTGGCCTTCGTCATGATCGCCGCGGCGGTGACCGGCAGCCTGGCGTGGGAGTGGGTGAATCCGGTGTCGATGTTCCACCGCGGCCTGATCTTCGGTTTCGGCCTGGCCTGGGGCATCGTCGGCGGCATCTTCTTCTACGACTTCCTGATCGCCCCGCGCGGCTGGTGCGGCCACCTGTGCCCGCAGGGGGCCTTCTACGGCCTGCTCGGCCGGGCTGCCACCGTGCGCGTGTCGGCGGCGCGGCGCAGCGCCTGCAACGACTGCATGGACTGCTTCGCAGTCTGCCCCGAACCCCAGGTCATCCGTCCCGCGCTCAAGGGCGTGGGGCAGGACCACCCGCTGATCCTCGACGGCGACTGCACCACCTGCGGGCGCTGCGTCGATGTCTGCGGCAAGGACGTTTTCCGTATTACGACCCGATTCAACAGGAGCGAGTCATGAACAAACCCACCCGCCAACTCGTGATTGCGCTCATTGCCGCCCTCGGCATCGGCGCTGCCGTCCCGCCCGCCGCGATCGCGGAAGGCGTCAAGAGCATACGCGGCAACGACGTGTCGGCGCCGGAAGTGGCGCCCGGCAGCTACAAGCCGATTCCCGACCGCGCGCCGATCCCGCGCGACTACGTGCAGCAGCCGCCGCTGATTCCGCACAAGACCGAAGGCTACGAGGTCACCAAGAACTTCAACCGCTGCATGGACTGTCACGCCTGGAGCCGCTATCAGGAGACCGGTGCGACCAAGGTCAGCCTGACCCACTTCAAGGACCGCGACGGTGGCGAGCTTTCCAACATCTCGCCGCGGCGCTACTTCTGCATGCAGTGCCATGTGCCGCAGACCGATGCCCAGCCGCTGGTGACCAACAAGTTCCAGCGCGCCGAAGGCCTGCGCTAGAGCCAACAGAACGGGGACTGTCATGACGGATAACAACAACAGCGGTCTGTGGGCCAAGCTGCGCCGGGCAGGCTGGGGTCTGCTCGGGGTGGCCTTCGTCGGCGGCATCATCTTCTGGGGCGGCTTCAACTGGGCCCTGGAGATGACCAACAAGGAGCAGTTCTGCATCTCCTGCCACGAGATGGAGGAAAACGTCTATCGCGAGTACCGCAACACCATCCACTACCAGAACCGTACCGGCGTGCGGGCGACTTGCCCGGACTGCCATGTGCCCAAGGAGTGGGGGCCGAAGATCGTCCGCAAGATCAAGGCGTCGAACGAGGTCTGGCACAAGATGCTGGGTTCGATCGACACGCCGGAGAAGTTCAACGCCAAGCGCCTGCAGCTGGCGCAGAACGAATGGCGGCGGATGAAGGCCAACAACTCGCAGGAATGCCGCAACTGCCACAACTACGAGTACTTCGACTACTCGGTGCAGGGCCGGCGCTCCAACAAGATGCACCAGGCCGGGCTGTCGGCCGGGCAGACCTGCATCGATTGCCACAAGGGCATCGCCCACTCGCTGCCGCCGATCGAGCAGGAAATCGGCGCCGGGCGCGACTCGGTGGCTCCCGAGGTCTTCCATCCGGCGGCGCCGCAACAGGCTGCACCGCAGCAGCCGGCGCAATCGCAATAAAGTCGGTGGCGGCGGGTCGGCACGCCCGCCGCCACGCAGTGGCAAGCGTGGGGGCTTGCCGTTTTGCGGTCGGGCCGCCCCAAGGCAAGACAGCCCCCTTGGGGGCAGCGCCGCCACGCAGTGGCAAGCGTGGGGGCTCGCCGTTTTGCAGCCGGGCCGCCCCAAGGCAAGACAGCCTCCTTGGGGGGCAGCGCCGCCACGCAGTGGCAAGCGTGGGGGCTTGCCGTTTTGCCGTCGGGCCGCCCCAAGGCAAAACAGCCCCCTTGGGGGGCAGCGCCGCCACGCAGTGGCAAGCGTGGGGGCTCCTTTCTACACGGCGTACTGGCCCATGGCCTTGCGCATGCGGTCCACCACGGTATCGAGGTGGCGCACCATGTCCTCGGTGTCGGACACGACCGCTACGTTCTGTTCGGTCATCGACGCCACCTGTTCGATGTGGCGGGCCAGATCCTGCATGGCGCCCTGCTGCTCGCCGGAGGCGTGGGAGATTTCAGACACCCGCTGCATCGTGTTCACCATTTCGGCGTTGATGCGGTTGAGCGAGGCTTCGGCGGCACCGACGCGCTCCACGCCCTCGCCGACCTGGGTGGCACCGGCCCGCATGGTATCGACCGCCTGACGCGTCTCGTCGCGGATGGTGTCTATCATCGTGCCGATCTCGCGGGTGGCCTCGCCGGTGCGCTCGGCCAGCTTGCGCACTTCGTCGGCCACCACCGCGAAGCCGCGGCCCTGTTCGCCGGCGCGGGCGGCTTCGATCGCGGCGTTGAGCGCGAGCAGGTTGGTCTGATCGGCGATCTCGCGGATCACCCCGGTGATGCGGCCGATCTCGTCAGAGCGCTTGCCCAGGGTTTCGAGCTGCTCGGCCGAGGTGCGCACGCGGTCGGCGAGCGACTGGATGTTGCGGCTGGCGTCGCGGGTGATGCGGGCGCCATCGTCCGACACCCGGCTGGTCTCCTCGGCCACGCTACGGGTCGATAGCGCATGCGCTGCAACCTCGCTGATCGACACGCTCACTTCCTCGATCGAGGCCGCGGCCGAGCTGGCCGCCTCGCTCTGCGTCTGGGCCGACACGCGCACGTCGTGAACGCTGCTGCCGACCTTGCCGGCGGCGCGCTCCACCTGCACCGACACCTCGCTCATCCCCTGCAGCGTGGCCTGTACCGAGGACACGACCTTGTCGGCGCGACGCGCCACCGCGCCGATGACGTCGCGGCGGCCGAGATCGAAGCGATGGCGCAGGTCGCCGGTGGTGAGGATGGCCTCCAGCCAGGCCGCGGTCGCCGCGAGGTCGCGGTTCACGTGGGGAGCGAAGAAGACGAGAAAGTAGAGGGCGTAGAGGCCGGACAGGGCGGCAACAGCCAGCGTCAGGGCGGCGGGCAGGGCGATGTCGGCGATCGTGCCGACCAGCATCAGCAGCGCTGGTAACAGCGCGGCGACGCCGACGAAGGCGAGTTGCGCCGGCAGCGACATCAGACCGTTGAGCCATTCCGGCCGGCGCTGCACGACGCGGCCGTGATAGACCTTGATCGAGCGGTCGCCGTCGCGGATGCGCTTGTAGGCGGCTTCGGCCGCAGCGATCTCGTCGCGGGTGGGACGGGCGCGCACCGACTGGTAGCCGACGATACGCCCGTTCTCGCGCACCGGCGAGGCATTGGCGACCACCCAGTAGTAGCCACCGTCCTTGCGCCGGTTCTTCACCAGGCCGCGCCACGGCCGCCCGGCCTTGAGGTCGGCCCACATGTCGGCGAAGGCCTCGGCCGGCATGTCGGGGTGGCGCACCATGCCGTGCGGTTTGCCTATCATTTCCTCGCGGGTATAGGCGCTGATTTCTGCGAAAGCCTCGTTGGCTTCCTCGATCAGGCCTTTGAGGTCGGTGCGGGAGTAGATGAACTCGCCGTCCGGGATGACGGTTTCGATCTCGGTGTTGTACCTGCTTGCACGCATGCTGTTCTCCCCGGAAGCCAGGCGGTCTGCGGTGCAGCCCGGGCGCTGATTAAGGTGGGTATGCAATCCGTACGCAGCACTTTCCATGCCCACGACGAAAGTGGTGACGACGATCGCCCAATGGCCATCAATCCTTTTCGCCAAAAGGCTTTCTGAGTGACTCCGTAGTGGCAACTTGTATTACCTAGGTAATACGTCGGAAATGCCTGCCCGTGCGGTTCTTCGACGTGGCGACGCTCGCCGCGTATGCCGATGCGCTGGTCGGCGCCCCATTGCAGCGGCGCGCAGTGTGCCTGCATAAAACCATTCTGTGAACATGGTTTATTGCGAGAAACGGGCCTTGCCGGCGTGCGGCCGATGTTGCTGCGCACCATCGGCGCGCATCGATAGCGCTGTTGCAAAGCCGACAATCCGGCACTGCGGCTGACGTCGGCAGGGCAAAATCCATTCCCGCCGCTGCCGCCCTGTGGTTCAATCCGTCCCCATGCTCGAAGCCGAAGATCTCGCCTGCCTGAAGGGCGACCGCCTGCTGTTCCGCGGCCTCGCCCTCCGTCTGGAGGCGGGCGAGCTGCTGCGCGTCGCCGGACCCAATGGCGTCGGCAAGACCAGCCTGCTGCGTCTGCTCACCGGCCTGGCCCTGCCGGAAGCCGGCGAGGTGCGCTGGCAGGGGCGGTCGATCGCGCGCGAACGCGACGCCTTCCACCGCGCGCTGCTCTATCTCGGCCACGCCGCCGCTCTCAACGACTTGCTCACGCCGCTGGAAAACCTGCGCTTCGCCTGTGCCGCCGCCGGTGACGACGCCGACGAGGAGCGCTGCATGCAGGCGCTGGTGCGCATTGGCCTGGCCGACCAGCTCGACCTGCCGGCGCGGGTGCTGTCGCAGGGCCAGCGCCGCCGCGTTGGCCTTGCCCGCCTGTTCCTCGGCTCGCGCCGGCCCCTGTGGATACTCGACGAGCCTTTCACTGCGCTCGACGTGGCGGCGGTGGCCGAATTGGCGACCACGCTGTCCGACCACTGCGCTGCCGGCGGCATGGTGATGCTCACCACCCACCAGGATGCGCCCTTTGCACGTGCGCCGCGGGTGCTCGACGTCGGAGCCTGGGCATGCTGAGCGCCTTTCTCGCGGTGTTGCGGCGCGACCTGCTGCTGGCCTGGCGCGGCCGCGCCGACGTGCTGGTGACGCTGGCCTTCTTCGTCATCGTGGTCTGTCTCTTCCCCTTCGGTGTCGGTGCCGAGCCCAATCTGCTGCGCGCGATCGCGCCCGGCGTGCTGTGGGTCGCCGCGCTGCTTGCCTGCCTGCTGTCGCTGCACCGCCTGTTCGCCCAGGACCATGTCGACGGAACCCTGGAGCAACTTCTCCTGTCTAGTGAGCCTGCCGTGCTGTGGGTGACCGCCAAGGTGCTGGCCTTCTGGCTCAGCACCGGGCTGCCGGTGATGGTGGTGGCCCCGGGCCTGGCGCTGCTGCTTGACCTCGAACAAGGCGCGCTGCCGGTGCTTGTCTTAAGTTTGGCGCTCGGCACGCCCATCCTCGCCCTGCTCGGCGCGGTCGGGGCGGCGCTGACGCTGGGCCTGCGCGGCGGTGGCATGCTGCTTGCACTGCTGGTGCTGCCATTGTTCGTGCCGGTGCTGATCTTCGGTGCCGGCGCGGTCGAGGCGGAGCTGTCCGGCACCGGCGCCGCCGCCCACTTGCTGTTGCTCGGCGGCGGCCTGGCCGGGGCTTTGGCGCTGGCGCCGCTGGCCTGCGCCGCGGCGCTGCGGATTTCGAGCGAATGACGATCAACCTTTACCCGGCCCGCGCGGCGCGCACGGACCACTCCGGCGACACAGCGGCGAACCGGCGCCGCCTAGCGAAGCGACACCCATGAGCACTCCCGAACGCGGTTCCAGCCTGTTCCGATTTGCCGCACCCCAGGTCTTCTATCCGCTTGCCGGCCGCCTCGCACCGTGGTTTGCCGCCGCCGCGGTGCTGCTCACCGTGGCCGGGCTGTGGCTGGCCTTCTTCGTCGCGCCCACCGACGCGGTGCAGGGCGAGGTCTACCGGGTGATCTTCATCCACGTGCCGGCGGCCTGGATGTCGATGTTCATCTACCTGGTGATGGCTTTCTGGTCGGCGGTCGGGCTGGTGATGAACACCCGGTTGTCCTTCATCATGAGCCAGGCACTGGCGCCCACCGGGGCGATGTTCTGTTTCGTGGCGTTGTGGACCGGCGCACTCTGGGGCAAGCCGACCTGGGGCGCCTACTGGGTGTGGGATGCGCGCCTGACCTCGCAGCTGCTGCTGCTCTTCCTCTACTTCGGTTTCATCGCGCTCACCCGCGCGATCGAGGATCCGCGCCGCGCCGACCGTGCCGGTGCGCTGATCGCCATCGTCGGCGCGGTGAACGTGCCGGTCATCTATTTCTCGGTGAAGTGGTGGAACACCCTGCACCAGGGCGCTTCGGTCAGTCTCACCAAGGCGCCGACCATGGCCTCCACCATGCTCGCGGGCATGCTGGTAATGGCCTTCGCCTCGTGGGCCTACACCCTGGCGGTGGTGCTGTGGCGGGTGCGGCCGATGATCCTGGAGCGCGAGCGCCACACCGAATGGGTGGGCACGGTGCTGGCGCGCGAAGCCGGCACGGAAGGAGGGCGGGCGTGATGCAGTGGGAGTCGTGGGCGGCGTTCTGGGAAATGGGCGGCAAGGGCGGCTACGTGTGGTGGAGCTACGCGGTGACCTTCGCGCTGGTGGCGCTGGAACTCGTGCTGCTCGCACAGCGTCGGAAGGACACCCTCAAGCGACTGCTGCGCTGGCGGCGCGCGGTCGGCAAGGACAAGGAAGCAGGCGGCCGCATTCCGGCCGCGATGGAGATGGAACGATGAAACCCCGTAGCAAACGTCTGATGCTGGTCGGCGGCGGCGTGGCCCTGCTGGCCGCGGCGGCGGCCCTGGTGCTGTCCGCCTTCCAGCAGAACCTGGTGTTCTTCCACACCCCGACCGAGGTTGCCGAAGGCAAGGCGCCGGTGGGCAAGACCTTCCGCGTCGGCGGCATGGTGGAGGGCGGCTCCATCCAGCGCGACGCCGACGGTGTCACGGTGCGCTTCGTCATCACCGACACCGCCAAGGTCATTCCGGTGAGCTACAAGGGTTCGCTGCCCGACCTCTTCAAGGAGGGCAAGGGCGCGGTGGTGCAGGGCACGCTCGGCGCCGACGGTCAGTTCCGCGCCACCGAGGTGCTGGCCAAGCACGACGAGAACTACATGCCGCCCGAGGCTGCGCACGCGCTCGAACAGGCCCACAAGGCAGCGCAGACGGTGCAGCAATGATTCCCGAACTCGGTCACTTTTCCCTGGTGCTGGCCCTGGTGCTGGCTCTGGTCCAGGCGGTGGTGCCGCTGGTCGGCGCCCACCGCAACCGGCTGGCGCTGATGGCGGTGGCGCGGCCGGCGGCGCAGGGCCAGTTCTTCTTCGTCGCCCTGTCGTTCGCCCTGCTGACCTGGGCCTTCGTGGTCAACGACTTCTCCGTCCAGTACGTGGCGATGCATTCCAATTCGGCGACGCCGCTCGCCTACCGCATCACCGCGGTGTGGGGCAGCCATGAGGGTTCGCTGCTGCTGTGGGGGCTGACACTCGCTTTGTGGACGGTGGCGGTCACCGTGTTCTCGCGCCATCTGCCGGAAGCCTTCGTCGCCCGCGTGCTCGGCGTGCTGGGCTGCATCAGCGTCGGCTTTCTCGCGTTCACGCTGATTACTTCCAACCCGTTCGAACGCCTGCTGCCGGGCGCGCCGGAAGGCCGCGACCTCAATCCGCTGCTGCAGGATCCGGGCATGATCATCCACCCGCCGTTGCTCTACATGGGCTATGTCGGCTTCTCGGTGGCCTTCGCCTTCGCCATCGCCGCGCTGCTTACCGGCCGGCTCGATGCCGCCTGGGCGCGCTGGTCGCGGCCGTGGACCACGGTGGCGTGGGTCTTCCTCACCGCCGGCATCGCCGTGGGTTCGGGCTGGGCCTATTACGAGCTCGGCTGGGGCGGCTGGTGGTTCTGGGATCCGGTGGAAAACGCCTCCTTCATGCCCTGGCTGCTCGGCACTGCGCTGATCCACTCGCTCGCGGTCACCGAAAAGCGCGGCGCCTTCCGCAGCTGGACGGTGCTGCTGGCGATCGGCGCCTTCTCGCTGTCGCTGCTGGGCACCTTCCTGGTCCGCTCCGGCGTGCTCACCAGCGTGCATGCCTTCGCCACCGATCCGCGCCGCGGCCTCTTCGTGCTCGCCTTCCTCGTCACCGTGATCGGCGTGTCGCTGCTGCTCTATGCCTGGCGCGCGCCCAAGCTGGCGGGCGGTGGCCGCTTCGGCCTGGTGTCGCGCGACACCTCGCTGCTCGGCAACAACGTGCTGCTCTCGGTGGTGTCCGCCTCGGTGCTGCTCGGCACGCTCTATCCGCTCTTCCTCGACGCGCTCGGTCTCGGCAAGATCTCGGTCGGCCCGCCGTACTTCGAGGCGGTGTTCGTACCGCTGATGACACCGGTGGTGGTGCTGATGATGTTCGGCCCCTTCCTGCGCTGGAAGAACGACGACCTCGGCGCGGCGGTGCGCAAGGTGGCGCCGGCTTTCGTCGCCAGCGCGGCGATCGGGCTGGGCAGCGCCTTCGCGCTCGGCCATGTTACCTGGCGGACCGTGCTGGGCCTGGCGCTGGCCGCCTGGGTGGTGCTCGCCAGCCTGCAGCTGTTGGCGGCGCGCCTCAGGGAGCGGGCCGGGGCGGCGATGACCTCGCGCCTGGCGACCATCCCGACGGCCTGGTGGGGGATGTGGCTGGCCCACCTCGGCGTTGGCGTGTTCATCATTGGCGTCACCCTGGTCGGCAGCCTCGAGCAGAATCTCGACCTCAAGATGAAGGCGGGCGAGAAGGCCGAATTCGTCGGCTACACGCTGGCCTTCCGCGGCGTGCAGGATGCGCCCGGCCCCAATTACGATGCCTCTCGCGCCACCATTGAGCTGTCGCGCGGCGGCGTGCCGCTGTCCACGCTGGAGCCGGAGAAGCGGCTCTACCTCGCCCAGCAGATGCCGATGACCGAGGCCGCGCTAGACGTCGGCCTGTTCCGCGACATCTACGTCTCGCTCGGCGAGCAGCTGAAGGATGGCAGCTGGATCGTCAGCCTGCATTACAAGCCTTTCATCAGCTGGATCTGGGCGGGCTGCGTGCTGATGGTGCTGGGCGGCATCTGCGCCGCGGCCGACCGCCGCTACCGCAAGCTGGCCGAACGCCACGCCGCAGCGGCCGCTGCCGGTCAGCCGGCTTGAAGAACCCCCTGCTGGAATCCCGATGAAAGCGAAGTTCCTCGTTCCCCTGATCCTGTTCCTGGTACTGGCCGGCTTCCTCGCCTTCGGCCTCACCCTCAATCCGCGTGAAGTGCCGTCGCCGCTGCTCGACAAGCCGGCGCCTGCCTTCCGCCTTGCCCGCCTCGACCAGCCGGCGCAGAGCTTCGCACTGGAGGAGATGCGCGGCCAGGTGTGGCTGCTCAATGTGTGGGCGTCGTGGTGCGTAGCCTGTCGCCAGGAGCACCCGGTGCTGGTCGATCTCGCCAAACGCAACATCGCCCCCATCGTCGGCCTCAACTACAAGGAGGTGCGCGGCGACGGCGAGATCGATGCGCGCGACATGCCGCTCGACACCGAGACCGGCATGGCGATCGAGCGCGCGCGCGGCTGGCTCGCGGCCCACGGCGATCCCTACACCCTGTCGGTGCTCGACATCGACGGGCGCGTCGGCATCGACTTCGGCGTCTATGGCGTGCCCGAGACCTTCCTGATCGATCAGCGCGGCAACATCCGCTACAAGCACATCGGTCCGATCACCCCGGAAAGCGTGGAGAAGATCTTCGCGCCGCGCATCGAGGAGCTGAAGCGTGCCGGCTGATTTCCTGGTGTTGCCGCTGCGCGCCCGCCGCGCGCTGACGATCTGCGCCACCGTTCTCGGCGTTGCCGGCGGCGTGCCGGCGCAGGCCGAGGCCGAGGCGCCCGCCGCCCGTCCGGTGGTCGAAGACCCGGTGCTGGAAGCGCGCGTGCTGGAGCTGTCGCACAAGCTGCGCTGTCTGGTGTGCCAGAACCAGTCGATCGCCGAATCGCACGCGCCGCTGGCGGTGGACCTGCGCAACCAGGTGCGCGAGCAGTTCGTCGCCGGCCGCGACGAGAACCAGATTGTCGATTACCTCGTCGCCCGCTACGGCGATTTCGTGCTCTACGAGCCACCCTTCAAGCTCACCACCCTGGTGCTGTGGCTGGGGCCGCTGCTGCTGCTGGTCGCCGGCGCCGGCTGGCTCGCCTTCCGCCTGCGCCGCCGTGCCGCCGAAGCCGTCACCACCTTGTCCGAGGCGGAGCACGCCCGTGCCCGCGCGCTGCTCGAAGGCGGCGCACCGTCATCATCCGAGGAAAACCGTTCGTGAGTGTCTATCTGCCTTTCGTGGTGCTGGCCGGGCTATTGGTCGCCGCCGCCCTGCTGCTGGTGCTGCCGCCCCTGTTCGGCGCCGGCCTGCAGCGCCGCCGCCGCGCCATCGACGTGAGCGCCGATGCCGGTCAGGCGGCGACCGCGCTGACGGTGCTGCGCGAGCAGCTCGCCGATCTCGACGCCGACCATGCTGCCGGCCGTATCGATGCCGACACCTATGCGCGCAGCCGCGACGAGCTCGAGCGACGCGCGTTGGACGAGGGCGAGGCGGCCAGCGAGCGCGTCGAAGCGCACCCGGCGCGCAGCTGGGCGGTGGCGGTCGCGGTCTCGGTACCGCTGCTGGCGCTCGGCATCTACCTGGTGCTCGGCAATCCTGACGGGCTGGATCCGCAGAAGGTGGCCGGCCAGCAGGGCTTCAGCCGCGAACAGGTGGCCGAGATGGTCGGCGGGCTCGCCGACCGCCTGGAGAAGGAACCGGACAATGCCGAAGGCTGGATGATGCTGGCGCGGTCCTACCTGGTGCTGGAGGATTTCCCCAAGGCCGCGGCCGCTTACGAGCGACTTTCCGCACTGCGCCCCGACGACGCCGACATCCTCGCCGACTGGGCCGACGCGGTCGCTGCCCAGCACGGCAGCGTGTCCGGTCCGGCCGAGCTCATCGTCGCCAAGGTGCTGGCGGTTGATCCCGAACATGTGAAGGGTCTGCTGCTGGCCGGCAGCGCCGCCTTCGAGCGCAAGGACTACGCCGCCGCGTCGGCGCAATGGGAGCGCATCCTCGTTCGCATTCCGCCGCAGGAAGAAGCGGCGAGCGCACTGCGCGCCGGCATCAACGAGGCGCGTGCCAAGGGCGGTCTGCCGCCGCTGGCCGAAGCCCCGGCGGCCCCGCCGATGTCACAGGCGGTCGCAGCGGCCGACGGTGGCCTGACGCTGAGCGGTCGGCTCGAACTCGCGCCCGCGCTGCGCGAACGCCTGGGCGCCGACGACACCGTGTTCGTCTTCGTGCGCGGCGGCGCCGGCGGTCCGCCGCTGGCCGCACTGCGTTTCAAGGGTAGCGAGCTGCCGCGCGAATTCAGCTTCGACGGTGTGCCGCGCATGGGCGGCGACGGTCCGCTGCCGTCCCAGGTGACGCTGGCGGCGCGGGTATCGAAGAGCGGCGAGGTGAACGCCCGCGCGGGCGACCTGGAAGGCCGCGTCGACGGCCTGGCGCCGGGCGCCAACGGCGTGGCGCTGGTGATAGACAAGGTGCGCGAGTAAGCGGGGCTGCCGTCTGGCGCCATGAACGCGGAGTCCGAAGGCCGGAATGCGGCGGTGCCGGACTGCAATCGCTGCGCCGCCTACTTCATCACCCACGACCCGGCCTTTCCCTACGGTTGCCGGGCGATGGGTTTCAGCAGCCGCCGTCTGCCCTGCCGCGAGGTGCTGGCGGCCTCGGGCGTCGCCTGCCGCTACTACCGGCCCAGGGCGGCGGGTGTTCAGCCGAGGTAGTCGACCTTCACCCGCTTGACGTTGCACAGCAGCTCGTAGGCGATGGTGCCGGCCGCGGCGGCGACGCGGTTGACCGGCACCTGCCTGCCCCACAGTTCGACCCGGCTGCCGATGCCGGCTTCGGGCAGGTCGGTGAGGTCGACGGTCAGCATGTCCATCGACACCCGTCCCACCAGGCGGCTGGGCCGGCCATCCACCGCGACCGGCGTGCCGTCCGGCGCGCTGCGCGGGTAGCCGTCGGCATAACCCATCGCCACCAGGCCGATGCGGCTCGGCCGCTGCGCCATGAAGCGGGCGCCGTAGCCGAGCGGCGCGCCTGCGGCGAGTTCGCGTACCGCGATCACCGCGCTTTCCAGTGTCATGACCGGCTGCAGGCCGTTGCCTTCGTCCGGCATCGGGTCGGCGCCGTAGAGCAGGATGCCGGGCCGTGCCCAGTCGCGGTGGGCATCGGGCCAGCCCAGCACAGCGGCGGAGTTGGCCAGGCTGCGTGGGCCGGGCAGATCGCGGGTGGCGGCGTCGAAGTCGGCCAGCTGGTCGGCGGTAGCGATGACCTGGGGCTCGTCGGCGCGGGCGAAGTGCGTCATCAGCGTGATTTCGCCGACCTTGCCGCTGTCGCGCAGGCGCTGCCAGGCGGCGCCGACCGCGTCGCCGACGAAACCGGCGCGGTTCATGCCGCTGTTCACCTTCAGCCAGACGTCGAGCGGACGCGTGAGCTGCGCCTGCTCGATCATCTCGACCTGGGCGGCATGATGCACCACCGGCCACAGCGCGTATTGCTCCGCCTGCGCCAGCTCGGCGGCGTCGAACACGCCCTCGAGCAGCACGATGGGTTGGGTGATGCCGGCCGCGCGCAGCTCCAGCGCTTCGTCGAGGAAGGCCACCGCGAAGCCGTCGGCCTCGGCCGCCAGCGCGTGGGCGCAACGCACCGCGCCGTGACCGTAGGCATTGGCCTTGACCACGGCGAGGGCGCGGCCGCCGTGGCGGCTGCGGGCGAGACGATAGTTGTGGCGGAGGGCTTGGAGGTCGATCAGGGCGGTGGCGGGACGCATGCGGATTCGGTCGGGTGGGGCGAAGTAAGGTGGCGGCGGGCGATGAATGCCAGCCGTCCGGGTCAGGCGGCCGGCGACAGGTCCAGCCCGGCGGCGCGGCCGGATGCCACTTTGCCATAACGCGCCAGCGCGAGGTCGTCGTGGCGGATGGCCGGCTGCTTGCCGGTGACGAGATCGGCGAGCAGCTGGCCGGTGCCGCAGGCCATGGTCCAGCCCAGCGTGCCGTGGCCGGTGTTGATGAAGAGTTCCGGGTAGGGCGTGGCGCCGACGATGGGCGTGCCGTCCGGCGTCATCGGCCGCAGCCCGGTCCAGAACTCGGCGCGGGCGAGGTCGCCGCTGCCGGGGAAGAGATCATTGGTAACCATTTCCAGGGTGGCGCGGCGGCGCGGATCGAGGCGCAGGTCGAAACCGCCGATCTCCGCCATGCCGCCGACGCGGATGCGGTCGTCGAAGCGGGTGACGGCAATCTTGTAGGTTTCGTCGAGCACGGTGGACACCGGTGCCGCGGCGGCATCGACCAGCGGCACCGTGAGCGAGTAACCCTTGAGCGGATAGACCGGGAGGTCGAGACCGAGCGCGCCCGCCATCCGGCGCGAATAGCTGCCGAAGGCGAGCACGTAGCGGTCCGCCGTCAGCACCTGCGCCCCGGCTCCGTCGCCGACCCGGATGCCGCTGACGCGGCCGTTGCCGGCCAGGATTTCGCGCACATCCACGCCGAAGCGGAAATCGACGCCGAGGGCGCGCGCCTGCTCGGCCAGCCGGTTGGTGAACAGGTGGCAGTCGCCGGTTTCGTCGTTGGGCAGGCGCAGACCGCCAGCGAGCGTGTCGCGGCGGCCTGCGAGCGCGGGTTCCGCCTCGGCCAGACGGGCACGGTCGAGCAGCTCGAAGGGCACACCGCACTCGTCCAATACCGCAATGTCGCGCGCGGCAGCGTCGAACTGGGCCTGGCTGCGGAACAGCTGCAGGGTGCCGCGGCTGCGCTCCTCATAGGCGATACCGGTGTCGGCGCGCAGCTGGCGCAGACAGTCGCGGCTGTACTCGGCCAGCCGCATCATGCGGCCCTTGTTCTCGGCGTAGCGGTCGGCACGGCAGTGCGACAGCATCGCCAGCATCCAGCGCAGCTGGAACAGCGTGCCGTCGGGCCGGATGGCCAGCGGCGCATGGCGCTGGAACAGCCATTTCAGCGCCTTCAGCGGAATGCCCGGCGCCGCCCACGGTGTGGAGTAGCCCGGCGAGACCTGACCGGCGTTGGCGTAGCTGGTTTCGAGCGCCGGCGCAGGCTGGCGGTCGAGCACCGTGACCTGGGCGCCGTTGCGGGCGAGGTACCAGGCCGTGGTGGTGCCGATGACGCCGCTACCGAGTACGATGATGTGCATGACGGGCTCCGAGCTGAATCGTAGTGATTAGGTGAACTCTAGCCTGCAATAAGTAGTATTTTTCACTTAATGAGATCGTAGTAATGGTGAAAAACTTTGAAGTGAGTGCTGACGAGCGGGTTTCCCGGCGAAATCGCCGATATCGTTGCCGTAAGCCTGCTGAGCATCGCCCGGCGGGCGGAGGGCGGTCATGAAATCCGGTACTGACCTTACCCCCGTGCTCGACCGCCTCGACTACCGCATTCTCGACATCCTGCAGAAGGAAGGCCGCCTGCCGATGACGGAACTCGCCCAGCGCGTCGGGCTGTCGGCCACGCCCTGCACCGAGCGCGTGCGCCGGCTGGAACGCAGCGGCGTCATCACCGGCTATCACGCACGGGTCAATCCCCACGCCCTCGGCAAGAGCCTGCTGGTGTTCGTCGAGATCAAGCTGTCGGCCAAGTCGGGCGATGTCTTCGACCGGGTGAAGAAGGAGATGCTGTTCGTGCCGGAGGTGATGGAGTGCCATCTGGTGTCGGGCGACTTCGACTACCTGATCAAGGCCCGCATCGGTGAGATGGCCGAATACCGCCGCCTGCTCGGCGACATCCTGCTCAAGCTGCCCTCCGCGGCCGAGTCCCGCAGCTACGTGGTGATGGAGGAGGTCAAGGAAAGTCTCTACATCCCCGTGGACGGCTGACCGGACTGGCCCCCTCTGGCGGCTGTTCGCATAGCGGGCGGGGGCACAAGCAGTCCCCGGCGCCGGGCCGTCCCAAGGCGGGGACTGGCCCCCTCGGGGGGCTGCTCGCGTGGCGGGTGGGGGCACAAGCAGTCCCCGGTGCCGGGCCGTCCCAAGGCGGGGACTGGCCCCCTCGGGGGGCTGCTCGCGTGGCGGGTGGGGGCACAAGCAGTCCCCGGCGCCGGGCCGTCCCAAGGCGGGGACTGGCCCCCTCGGGGGGCTGCTCGCGTAGCGGGTGGGGGCACAAGCAGTCCCCGGCGCCGGGCCGTCCCAAGGCGGGGACTGGCCCCCTCGGGGGGCTGCTCGCGCAGCGGGTGGGGGCACAAGCAGTCCCCGGCGCCGGGCCGTCCCAAGGCGGGGACTGGCCCCCTCGGGGGGCTGCTCGCGCAGCGGGCGGGGGCACAACATTCCGCTGTATTGAGCCCTGCGGTATAGTTCCGCGGCTTGAACACACTGCTGCCGGAGGGGGCATGATGAAGCCGATCACCGCAATCCAGCCCTCCCTTGCCGGGACGCTGCGCGCCAGCCTGATAGCGGTTGCGGCCGTTCTTGCGCTGGGCGCCTGCAAGACTACCGAGACGACGCTCGCCAGCCCGTTGCAGCAGGGCTATACCTGCTGCAACCTGCGCTACGACGGCGATTGGATCAGCGACTCCAACTACGCCAACCTGCCGATGATTCCCGCCGGCACGCCGATCAAGGTGCTGAGCTATGGCCGCGACCGCGCCCACGTCGATCTCGGCGGCAAACCTTTCCGCCTCGGTCACGACTACGGCCGGGCGGAGGAGAGCACCGAGCGCTGGGTGTCGAAGCTCGTCGTCACTGCCGATCCGAAGCTGCAGCTGGCGGCCTATCCGCGGCAGATCCAGGCGGCCATCCGCGCCGGGCAGGTGATGAAGGGCATGACGCGCGAGCAGGTCATCATGTCGGTGGGCTATCCGCTGACGAGCGAGAACCGCAGTCTCGATGCCCCGGTGTGGCGCCTGTGGTGGTCCAGCTTCGGCGAGTACCAGGTCGAGTGGGACAAGCAGGGCCGGGTGAAGGACATCACCGGCCATCCTGAAACCTTGAAGATGATGGTGTACAAGCCGTGAATACCGCGCACGAAGCAATCGATAAGCCGTTTTCCCGCGTTGCCGGCGACGCATCCGCCGTAGTGGCCGAGCGCAACTGCGACGTGCTGGTGATCGGCGGCGGTCCGGCGGGCTCCACCGTGGCCACCCTGCTGGCCGAGCGTGGCCACCGCGTCACCCTGCTGGAGAAGGATCACCATCCCCGCTTCCACATCGGCGAATCGCTGCTGCCGGCCAACCTCCGCCTGTTCGAGCAGCTCGGCGTGGCCGACGAGATGCGGGCGATCGGCATCGAGAAGCACGCTGCCGAATTCGTTTCGCCCCACCACGAAGGCACGCAGCGCTTCAGCTTCGCCGAAGCCTGGGACAAGTCCATGCCCTACGCCTACCAGGTGCGGCGCTCGGAGTTCGATCATATCTTGATCCGCAACGCGGCCAGGAAGGGGGCCGAGGTGATCGAGGGCTGCAAGGTCAAGGAGGTGGAGTTCCACGCCGACGGCGCCAGTGTGCTCGCCGAAGGCGAGGACGGCGGCCTGGAGCGCTGGCAGGCGCGCTTCGTGGTCGATGCCTCCGGCCGTGACACCTTCCTCGCCAACCGCATGCGCGCCAAGCAGCGCAACCCGCATCACAACAGTTCGGCGCTGTACGGCCATTTCGCCGGTGCCCGGCGCCACTGCGGCACCGCCGAGGGCAACATCAGCATCTACTGGTTCGAGCACGGCTGGTTCTGGTTCATCCCGCTGGCCGACGGTACCACCAGCGTCGGCGCCGTGACCTGGCCCTACTACATGAAGCAGCGCAAGGGGCGCAGCCTCGAGGCCTTCCTGCAGGACACCATCGCGCTGTGCCCGCCGCTCGCCGAGCGGCTGAAGGATTCCAGTCTGGTAGCCGAAGTGCACGCCACCGGCAACTTCTCCTACACCACCGATCACACCCACGGCGACCACTACATCCTGCTCGGCGACGCCTACGCCTTCATCGACCCGGTGTTCTCCTCCGGCGTGATGCTGGCCATGCAGAGCGCCTTTTTCGGTGCCGATGCGGTCGATACCTGCCTGCGCCAGCCGGCGCAGAAGCGCGCCGCGCTCGCCCGCTTCGACAAGGGCGTGCGGCACGGCCCGCGCGAGTTCTCGTGGTTCATCTACCGCATGACCAACCCGACCATGCGCGATCTCTTCATGGGGCCGCGCAACCCGCTGCGGGTCAAGGACGCGCTGATCTCGCTGCTGGCTGGCGACATCTACGGCAAGACACCGATCTGGGCTTCGCTCGCCGCGTTCAAGGTGATCTACTACGCTTCGGCACTGCGCCACCTGCCGCGCACGCTGGCCGCCCTGCGCCGCCGCAAGCAGAATATCCGTCCGGTCGACGACCAGGAAATGGCGCCCCACGCATGACGCTTGCTGCAGGGCTGGAGCTTTACTGGCAGGCGCCCGCGGATGCGATGGCCGGCGCGCAATGCCTGGGGGTGATGCGCTTCGGCGGTGCCGGCGCCGTGCTGCCCGCCAATCTGCCCTGCCTGCAGGTCGACACGCCGACCCTGCAGCCGGTGCCGTGCTGGCAGGCGGCGTGGACCACCGATGCCGCGCTCGAATCGGGCATTCACGGCGAGGTGCGTTACCGCCGGGGCGGCGGCCTGCTGTTCGGCGTGCTGCGGGTGCGGGAAGCGGAATTCGCCGGCGAGGATGTCGCCGGTGCGCTGCAGCGCGCGGCGGCCCACGCCTATCGCCAGCTTTTCGCCGCGGTCGATGCGCTGGGCCATCCGGGTCTGCTGCGGGTGTGGAACTACCTGCCGCGCATCAACGCGATCGAGCACGGCAGCGAGCGCTATCGCCAGTTCAACGCCGGTCGCCAGGATGCCTTCGCCGCTTGCGGTCGCGCGCTCAGCGGCGAGGTGCCGGCGGCCTGTGCGCTCGGCAGCGCCGGCGGCGATCTCGTCCTCGCCTTCCTGGCCAGCACCGGGCGGCCGCGCGCGGTGGAAAATCCGCGCCAGGTCAGCGCCTACGACTACCCTGTCGACTACGGCCCCCGCAGCCCGACCTTCTCGCGCGCCGCACTCCTGCAACACGGCGGCGCTACACTGCTGTTCGTGTCGGGCACCGCCAGCATCGTCGGCCACCGCACGGTGCACCTGGGCGACGTGCGCGCGCAGACGCGCGAAACGCTCGCCAACATCGAAGCGGTACTCGACGAGGCCGCCCGCGTCGGCGGCGGTCCGCGCCTGCCGGCGGCCGCGCTTGGCTACATCGCGTATGTGCGCCATACGGCCGACCTGCCGGCGGTGCGCGCCGAGGTCGACACACATCTGGGTGAGCAGGCCCGCGTCGTTTACGTGCAGGCCGATGTTTGTCGCGCCGACCTGCTCGTCGAGATCGAGGCGAGTGGCGGCCACCCCATCCAAGGATGCGATTGATGATTTTCCGTGATCCGCTGCGGCGCCTTGCCGTTCTTGCCGCTGTCGTCACCGGCCTGTGCGGTGCAAGCGCCGCCCGGGCCGAGGAGAAACCGCTGTGGGAGCTCGGCGTCGGCGTCGGTGCGCTGTCCTTCCCCGACTACCGCGGTTCCGATCGCCAGCGCATGCACGCGATCGCGGTGCCGTACTTCATCTACCGTGGCGAATTCCTGCGCGCCGACCGCGACGGCATCCGCGGTGTGTTCTTCGATACCGACCGGGTCGAACTCAACCTCAGCCTGGCGGCCTCGCTGCCGGTGGACAGCAGCGGCAACAGTGCCCGCCGCGGCATGCCCGACCTCCAGCCGACGGTGGAGATCGGCCCGTCGCTCGAGATCAACCTGTGGCGCGCGGCCGACCACAACGCCCGAGTTGACCTGCGCATGCCGCTGCGCGTCGGCTACGCGGTGAAGGGCTCGGTGAAGCCGGTGGGCGTCACCTTCTCGCCCTTCATCAACCTCGACGTCGACCCCTTCGGCAACTCCGGCTGGAACCTCGGCATGATGGCCGGGCCGATCTACGCCAATGCCCGCCAGCACCGCTATTTCTACGACGTCGATCCCGAGTACGCCCTGCCCGATCGCCCGGCCTACAAGGCTTCGGGCGGCTACTCCGGCACCCAGTTCATCGCGGCGCTGTCCAAGCGCTTCAACGGCTACTGGGTGGGCAGCTTCGTGCGTTACGACACCCTGCGCGGCGCAGCCTTCGCCGACAGCCCGCTGGTCGAGCGCGAACGCGCCTGGGCGGCCGGCCTGGCGATTGCCTGGGTGCTCGGTGAGTCGTCGCAGAAGGTCGAGGTGAAGGACTGAGTCCCGGAGCGTTGCCGATGCGTCGCAGGCTTCCTGTCGTCTACGAGTATTTCTGTCTCTATGCCGGACTCGGCAGCCTGGGGCTGATGTGTCTCGCCTGGTCGCCCTTCGCCGCGTTGCTTTACCTGCTGCTGCCGGAGGCGACCGGGCGTCGTGTCGGCCGCCTCGCGATCACCCTGGTATTCCGCAGCTACATCTGGCAGCTGTCGGCGCTCGGCGCCTGCCGTTTCGACATCCGCGAGCTTGATGCGCTACGCGACCAGGGGCCGATGATCCTGGCGCCCAACCACCCCTGCCTGCTCGACGCGGTGATGGTGATCTCGCGTCTGCCCAACGTCGCCTGCATCATGAAGGCCGCGCTGCTGAAGAACATCTTCCTCGGAGGCGGGGCGCGGCTGGCGCGCTACATTCCCAACGAAAAACCGCTGCAGATGGTCTATGCCGCCTGCGACGACCTCGCCCGCGGCAGCCAGCTGCTGATTTTCCCGGAAGGCACGCGCACGGTGCGGGCGCCGGTCAATCCCATCCTGCCCAGCGTGGCGCTGATCGCGCGCCGCGCCAAGG
This sequence comes from Azoarcus sp. DD4, assembly GCF_006496635.1. Classification (NCBI taxonomy): domain Bacteria; kingdom Pseudomonadati; phylum Pseudomonadota; class Betaproteobacteria; order Rhodocyclales; family Zoogloeaceae; genus Azoarcus; species Azoarcus sp. DD4. The sequence continues at coordinate 5,311,994 of NZ_CP022958.1, read as the reverse complement.
TGCCGGTGCAGACCATCATCATCGAGACCGATTCGGCCTATCTCGCCAAGGGCTGGCCGCTGTTCCGCCGCCCGGCAATGCCCATCCACTACCGCATCCGCCTCGGCCGCCGGTTCGATCCACCCAAGGACGCGAGCGTGTTCAGCGCCGAGCTCGAAAGCTATTTCGCCGAAGAGCTCGCACGGGCACAATTCGTCCCCCCGCCGTTCCCGGCGGCTGCCGCCGACGCTTCCGCGGCCTGATTCCGACCGACCGCTGCCGCATGCCCTCTTCGCTGTCTTCCGCGCCTTCCGCCACCCACGCGGTGCTGATCCCGAGCTACAACCCCGGGCCCAAGGTCTTCGACACGGTGCGTGCCGCGCGCGCGCAGTGGAATCCGGTGTGGGTGGTGGTCGACGGCAGCACCGACGGCACCGCCGCGCAACTGCTCGACCAGGCGAAGACCGATGCCGGCCTGCGCGTTTTCGTGCTGCCGGAGAACCGCGGCAAGGGCGCGGCGGTGCTGTTCGGCCTCGACGAAGCCGCGCGCGCCGGCTACACCCACGTGCTGACGATGGACTCCGACGGCCAACACCCGGCCGAACTCATTCCGCGCTTCATGCAGGCATCGGCTGCCGAACCGGCGGCGATGATCCTCGGCAAGCCGGTGTTCGACGCCAGCGCACCGTTGCTGCGGGTGCGCGGCCGCAAGGTGTCCAACGCCTGGGCCAATCTCGAGACGCTGTGGATGGGCATCGGCGATTCGCTCTACGGCTTCCGGGTCTATCCGGTGGCGCCCCTGCGCCGGGTAATGCGCGGCCAGCGCTGGATGCGCCGCTTCGACTTCGACCCGGAGGCGGTGGTGCGGCTGGCCTGGCGCGGCGTGCGGCCGGTCAATCTCGATGCGCCGGTGAAGTACTTCCGTGCCGACGAGGGCGGCGTGTCGCACTTCAACTACTGGCGCGACAACGTCTTGCTGACCTGGATGCACAGCCGGCTGTTCGCCGGCTTCGTGCTGCGCCTGCCGCTGCTGATGTGGCGGCGACTGACGCGCGGTCATCGACCGGGCTGCTGAAGACGTCGGCGCCAGGTCCGCGGCGGAAGTGAGCCGAGGACCGTGGCGCCTGTTTCAGCGCCGGCTCAAAGCCCCAGCATCAGCTTGAGGTTCTGCACCGCGGCCCCGCTCGCGCCCTTGCCGAGGTTGTCCAGCCGCGCGATCAGCACCGCGTGGCGGTATTTCTCGTTGGCGAAGACGCGGATCTCGAGCTTGTTGGTGTCGTTGAGCGCGAGCGCGTCGAGTTTGCCGTCCGCGGTGGCGGGCAGGACCTGCACGAAGCGTTCCGGCGTGTTGCTCTTCGCGTAGTGCGCTTCGTAGGCCGCCTGCAGGTCAGCGGCGCGCGGCTTGCCGGGCAGGGCGTCGAGGTGCAGGGGCAGGTTCACCAGCATGCCTTGCTTGAAGTTGCCGACCGCGGGCATGAACAGCGGGCGGCAGTCGAGGCCGGTGTACTTCATGATCTCGGGGACGTGCTTGTGCTCGAGGCCGAGCGCATAGGCCTCGTGCAGCGGCGCGGTGCCGGCCTCGTAGGCCTCGATCATGCTGCGCCCGCCGCCGGAGTAGCCGCTGACCGAAGGCAGCGATAGCGCGAAATCCGCCGGCAGCAGACCGGCGTCGATCAGCGGGCGGATCAGCGCGATGGCACCGGTGGCGTAGCAGCCGGGGTTGGCGACGCGCTCGGCACGGGCCACGGCTTCGGCCTGGCCGGCAGCGAGTTCGGGAAAGCCGTACACCCAGCCCGGCACCACCCGGTGCGCGGTGGAAGCGTCGATGATGCGCGGCCGTTTGCCCGGCAGCGCGTCGATCAGCGCCACCGATGCGCGCGCGGCGTCGTCGTGCAGGCAGAGAATGACCAGATCGACGCCGGCCATCAGTTCGCGCTTGGCGGCGATGTCCTTGCGCAGCTCGGGTGCGATGGACACGAGTTCGACCTGCGGCATCTGCTGCAGCCGTTCGCGGATCTGCAGACCGGTGGTACCGGCTTCTCCGTCGATGAAGACCTTGGGCATGTCTGTTCCTGAAAGAAGGGGCCGGCCGACGCCCGTGGGCCGGGCGTCGTTCAAGCCGTATGTTGTGGGTCGTCGGGATCTATCATTCTAGCCGCTGCGGGGCCGGCCCGAGCTTCACTCCCGCACCACGCCGGGTAGCTGGTGGCCGATCTTCGGCAGCCACCAGCGCAGGCAGGGCGTCGTGACCACCGTGCTGAAGATCGCCATGATCACCAGCATGGTGAACATCTCCCTGGAAATCACGCCGAGGTCGTAGCCGACGTTGATTACCACCAGTTCCATCAGCGCGCGGGTGTTCATCATCACGCCGAGGATGCCCGCTTCGTGGTGGCCCAGCCCGCAGCGCCGCGCCGCGAGGTAGGAGCCGCCGAACTTGCCGACGGTGGCGAGCGCGATCACCAGCGCGCACCAAGCCCAGTCGGCGAGGCTGTCGAGGCTGCCGACATCGGTGCGCAGGCCGGTGTAGGTGAAGAAGATGGGCAGGAAGAACACCGTGACGAAATGGCCGACGCGGGTATTCCAGGCTTCACGCAGGCCGTGCTCGTCGTGCAGGATCACGCCCATCATGAAGCCGCCGAAGATGGCGAAGATGCCGAGCTGGTAGGTGGTCATGCCGGCGGCGAAGATGAGTGCCAGCACTGCGCCCATCAGGTTGGGCGACAGCCGTCCGCGCCCCGGCTGAGTGAGGCGGACCATGCGCTTGGCGAGCGGGCGCACGACCAGCCAGCTGAAGATGAAGAAGGCGATCACCAGCACCACCTTGCCGGCGAAGGCCATCGGCTCGAAGTGCGCCACCGCCAACGTCGATACCAGCGCCAGCAGCAGCCAGCCGACCACGTCGTTGATCGCCGCGGCGCTGATCGCGATCACGCCGATCGCCGTCCGGGTGAGCTGGAACTCGATCATGATGCGGCCGAGGATGGGCAGTGCGGTGATGGAGAACGCGGTGGCGACGAACAACCCGCTGGCGAGCGGTTCGATGCCGGCCGGCATCAGCGGTGTGGCGTACCAGCCGAGGCCGAAACCGAAGGCGAAGGGCAGAGCGAGCCCGGCGCTCGCCACCCAGGCCACGGTGCGGCGGTGCTTGCGGTCGGTGAGGTGGCCGAAGTCGAATTCGAGGCCGATCTGGAACATCAGCAGCAACAGACCGATCTGCGACAGGATCTGCATCGGCTCGGGTGGGGCGCTGCGGAACACCTGGCCAAAGAGGTCGGGCGCGAGCCAACCGAACAGCGAGGGTCCGAGCAGGATGCCGGTTACGATCTCACCGACTGCCGAGGATTGCCCCATGCGGGTGGCGATCTCACCGCCGGCACGCGCGGCGAGGATGATGATGGCGAGCTGCAGCAGGGTGAAAAAGAGCAGCGCCTCGGTCTTGTGCACGCTGACCGCGTGCAGGGCATTGGCCGAAGTGCTCATCAGATCATGCCGCCATTGATCGAGATCACCTGGCCAGTGATGTAGCCGGCCTGTTCCGAGGCGAGGAAGCCGACCAGGTCGGCCACTTCCTGCGGCCGCCCGGCACGCTTCATCGGCACCAGCCGGGCGATCGCCTCCTTGTCGAACACGCCGTCGCTCATCGCGGTGTCGATCAGGCCGGGCGCCACCGCGTTTACCGTGATGCCGCGGCTGGCGAGTTCCAGCGCCAGCGCCTTGGTGGCCGAGTGCAGCGCGCCCTTGGCCGCCGCGTAGTTTACCTGGCCACGGTTACCGGCCAGCGCCGCCACCGAGCTGATGTTGATGATGCGCCCCCAGCGGCTGCGGATCATCGGCAGCGTCAGTGGCTGGGTGACGTTGAAGAAACCGTTGAGGTTCACGTCGATCACCCGCTGCCATTGCAGCGCGGTCATGCCGGGAAAGACCGCGTCGTCATGGACGCCGGCATTGTTGACCAGCACCTGCAGCGGGCCGGCGGCGAGGATGGCATCCAGCGCGGTTGAGGTAGCGGCGGCGTCAGTGATGTCGAAGGCGATCGCAGTCGCCTTGCCGCCGGCGCTGCAGATCTCGGCGGCGACCGCTGCGGCGGTGTCGAGGTGGCGGTTGGCGTGCACCAGCATGTCGTAGCCGTCGGCAGCCAGGCGCTGGCAGATGGCACGGCCGATCCCGCCGCTGCCGCCGGTAACCAGAGCGCGTTTGTTCATCGTCGGAAGATCCTTCAGGGAGATTCGGTAGGGGCGGCGCCGAGCACCACCGAGACGCGGCCGGACAGCAGGCGGCAGTCGCCGGCGGACAGGGTGAAGGCGTAGAGCAGGGTGCGGTCGTCGCCGGACAGGCGCTCGGCGTCCACGACGAGATCGGCGGCGATGTCGTCGAGCCGGCCCACCTGGCAGGCCACGCCGCGGGCACTGCCGAGGAAGCCGGGTGCGGGTGCGCTATCGGCATCCGCCAGCAGCGCGCCGTGCACGGCAACCGCCTGCGCGGCGTACTCGATGCCGGTGAGTGCGCCCAGCCGGCCGCCGCTGCGCAGCGGGTTGTCGGCAGCTCGATGGCTCTTGGCGATGCAGCGGATGCGCTCGGCATCCCAGCTGGCGACCGCGTCGAGCAGGCACATGCTGCCCTGGTGCGGGATGCGCGCGGCGATCCAGGCGTGGTCGAGCGCCGCCGCGCTCACTGCGCACTCTTCGCGCTACGCGCTGTCCCGCCAGGCGGGAGCGAGCCCTCCTTGGGGCGGCCTTGCGGAGTGCTCATGGCGTGACGTCGAGCGCCAGCTGCAGCGCGTCGAGGTATTCCAGGGTGCAGCGGCCCGGGCCGGCGCGGGCGATGCGTTCGAGCAGGGGCAGCGCGCGGGCGCCGGGCACGCCGGTGCGCAGCGCCTCCAGGCCGGGGTCGGCGAGCCGGTCGGCGGGGGCATCGGTGAAGCCGCCCAGGGCGACGCGCGGGCCCTTGCCGGCGGCGGTATCCGGCACCAGCAGCAGGGCCAGGCCGAAGGCGTCGACCATGGGGCGTGCGGCATCGAGTGGCGCCGGATAGGGGTGATCGTAGACGATGAGCAGCACCGGCCCGGCGCCGCAGGCAAGCTGGGCGAGCGCTTCGAGCAGGCCGGCGGCAAAGCTGCCGTCGTAGGCGGAGACGATGGTCGAGGCCGCCATCGCGCCGGTGGCGATGCCCCAGTAGCCGGAGGCGGCGTTGTTCACCGAGTTGTGGAAGCGGGTTGGCGAGATCGCGCGGTCGTCGGACGCCAGCACTTCGCAGATCGCATGGCAGTTGGCGCCGTCGCCACCGGACGACGCGAACACCGTGGCGAGCGTGGCGGCGTCCGCACCTGCGGCTTCGACCGCCTGCAGGCCGACGCCGATGGCGAGCTTGACCACGTTGCCGACACGGCGGCGTTCTGCCGGCGGCAGCAGGGACGGGCTGGGAATGCGGGTGGGCGCGCTGGTCCAGGCGGCCTCGCCGGCGAGCACGGTGCGGGCGCCGGCCCAGTCGTCGAAACCGGGGCCGATCAGGCCGATGCCGGCAATGCGGGCGGCGAGCGGGGGCAGGGAAGAGGAAGCGGTCATGGGGTTCATCCGGCGCGCGACAGCACCAGGCTGCAGTTGGTACCGCCGAAGCCGAGCGCGTTGCTCAGCACATGGCGCAGTGGCGCCGGCCGCGGGCGCACTTGGTAGGCGAGGCCGATGGCGGGGTCGAGCGCCTCGGTGCCGGGGCTGCCCGGCATCAGTCCGTCGGCGAGGGCGATCGCACAGAACACCGCCTCCAGACCGCCGGCGGCGCCCAGCGTGTGGCCGGTGGCACCCTTGGTGGAACTGGCCGGCGTGGCACTGCCGAACAGCTCCTGCACCGCCTGGCCCTCGGCGGCATCGTTGCTCGGCGTGGCGGTGCCGTGCAGGTTGATGTAGTCGATGTCGGCAGCCTGCAGCCCGGCACCGGCAAGCGCCTGCTCCATCGCCATGCGCGCCCCCAGACCTTGCGGATGCGGTGAGGACATATGGTGGGCGTCGCTCGATTCGCCGCTGCCGGTCAGCAGTACCGCGTCCGCATCGAGGCTGGCCGGGGCGCGTTCGAGCAGGGCGAAGGCTGCCGCCTCGCCGACCGAGATCCCGCTGCGCGCAGCATCGTAGGGGCGACAGGGCGTCTTCGACACCAGTTCGAGCGAGTTGAAACCGTACAGGGTGGTGAGGCAGAGCGAGTCGACCCCGCCGACCACGGCGGCGTCGATCACGCCGGTTTCGATCAGCCGCGCCGCGCTGGCAAAGACCTTGGCGCTCGACGAGCAGGCGGTGGAAGTCACCCAGGCCGGGCCATTGGCGCCGACCACATGGCGCACGAACTCGGCGACCGAGAAGATGTTGTGGCTGCCGCGATAGTGGAAGGCGGCAGGCAGCGCGCCGGTGTGCGGGTCGCGCGCGCGGTAGGCGAGTTCGGTTTCGAGGATGCCGGAGGTGCTGGTGCCCAGCAGCACTGCCACCCGGTGGGCGCCGTAGCGTGCCACGGCGTCGAGCGCGGCATCGACGAAGCCGTCCTGCAGCAGGCCGAGCAGGGCCAGCCGGTTGTTGCGGCAATCGTAGTCGGCCAGCACCGGCGACAGCACCACCTCTTCGAGATGGGGGACGCGACCGATCCAGGTGTCCAGCGCCACCGTTTCGAAGTCGCACGGCGTCAGTCCGCTGCGGCCGGCAGCGAGCGCTTCGCGCGTGGCGGCGAGGCCGGTGCCGATGCAGCTGGTCGCGGTGTAGCGGGAGATCAGGAGAGGCTGCAGACGAGGCTTCAAACGCACGTATCCAGTGAAATTTCACCGGATTCTAACAAACTTGGCACGGCGCCCCGGCTATGCGGTTTGACAGTTTTCCGGCGGGCACCCTAGTATCCTGCGCGTTCGACGGGGTTTTTTGCCATTGTCCTTGCGGCCGTGTTTCCGGCGCCCTGTCCTGCCTCTCCAGCAAGCCCTTCCCACGCCACCTTCACGCCACCGGTCATGCTCCTCCGCGCCTGCATCCTGCTTGCTGCCCTGATCCCGCTGGCTCCGGTCCATGCCCAGTCGACCGCCCGGCTTACCTATCTGGAAGGCCAGGTGCACGTGATCCGCGACACGCGCGTGCTGGCAGCTGCGCCAGGGCTGGCGGTGGCCGAAGCGGACATGGTGGAGACGGCGCCCGGCGCCTATGCGCTGCTGGAGTTTCCCGACGGACTGCGGCTAGGCGTCGGTGCCGGCTCCCGCCTGATGTTGCGTACCCTGACGCCGCGCGGCAAGGACGGCGTGCGCGAGCTGGCGCTGCTGGGCGGCTGGATCAAGGCGCAGTCCACGTTGCCCGCCGGGGCGCGCGACTACCGTGTGGCCGGCCCGGCCTTGGCGCTGCAGTGGCGCGAGGCGAGCTTCATCCTGCAGGTGGGCGCCAGCGAGAGCGCCGCCTTCGTCGAGACCGGTAGGCTGCGGGCGACGGCGTTCGACGCCCGTGGGCGCGCCGCGGCGCCCACCGAAGTCGGCGGCGGCCGCTTCATCGCCCTGGGCAGCGATCGCAGCCTGGCGAGCCGTGAGCGACCGGGTGCCGCCTTCGTCGAGGCAATGCCGCGCCCCTTTCGCGATCCGCTGCCGCCCTTGCTGGCCCGGTTCGGCGATCGCCAGATCGATGGCCGCAATCTGGGCGAAGCCGATTACGCCATGGTGGCGCCCTGGCTGCAGGGGCCGCAGACCTGGCGCAGCGGCCTGGTGGCGCGTTTCACCCCGCGCGTCCGCGATCCGGCCTTCCGCCAGGGCTTGATCGACAATCTGAAAGCGCATCCCGAGTGGGAGCGGGTGCTGTTTCCCGAGCGCTTCCTGCCACGTGCTCAGCATGCGCCGCCCGCCCGTCCCTAGACCGGCTCGCCGGCCCATGCCGCGCGCCGCCACCGCACAACGACACTTCGAGGTTCCTGCATGAAACTGATCGTCAAGTTCAATCTGGCGCTGAGCCTGGTCATCCTGATCGGCCTCGCCGCCGCCGGCTACGTATCGCACGAGCTGCTGCAGCGCAATGCGCGCGAGGAGATCCTGCAGAACGCCCGCATCATGATGCAGGGTTCGCTGGCGGCGCGCGGCTACACCATCAGCCAGATCAACCCGCTGCTGCAGAACCAGCTCAATTACGAGTTCCTGCCGCAAACGGTGGCAGCCTACGCGGCCACCGAGTACTTCAACGAGCTGCGCAAGGAGTACCCCGACTACACCTACAAGGAAGCCACGCTCAACCCGACCAATCCGCGCGACCGTGCCGCGGACTGGGAGGCCGACATCGTGAACACCTTCCGCAACAACAGCAGCCAGACCGAGATCATGGGCGAGCGCGATACGCCTTCCGGGCGCACACTCTTTCTCGCGCGGCCGATCCAGATCAAGGACCCTGCCTGCCTGCGCTGCCACAGCGTGCCCGATGCCGCGCCGGCTTCGATGATCTCCCGCTACGGCACCGCCAATGGCTTCGGCTGGCAGCACAACGAGATCGTCGGCGCGCAGGTGGTGTCCGTGCCGATGGCCCTGCCCATCCAGCGTGCCGACGCCACCTTCCGCGTCTTCATGACCCTGCTGGTGGCGCTGGTGGCCTTCATCTTCGTGCTGCTCAACATCCTGCTGATCACCCTGGTGGTGCGACCGGTCAAGCGTCTGGCCAGCATCGCCGACCGTGTCAGCCTGGGCGAGATGGATGTCGAGGAATTCCCGGTCAGGGGCCGCGACGAGATTTCCACCCTGGCCGAATCCTTCGGGCGCATGCGCAAGAGCCTGGTGCATGCGCTGAAGATGCTGGAATCCTGAGGCCTCTTCGATGAACGCACCGCGCCGCCTCGGCAAGTACGAAATCCTTGGCGTCCTCGGCAGGGGCGGCATGGGCACGGTCTACAAGGCGCACGATCCTTCCATCGACCGCAGCGTGGCGCTGAAGACCATACGCCGCGAACTGATGGAGGGCGGCAGTGCCGGCATGGTCGAACGCTTCCGCAACGAGGCGCGCGCCGCCGGCCGGCTCAATCATCCCGGCATCGTGGCGATCTACGATTTCGGCGAGGACGCCGACGTCGCCTACATCGCCATGGAATATGTCGACGGCTGCGGCCTCGGCCAGTTCATGAAGCACGACGCGCGCATGCCCATCGGCGACGTGGTCAGCATCATGGTGCAGCTGCTCGAGGCGCTGGACTACGTGCACCAGCGCGGCGTGATCCATCGCGACATCAAGGCCGCAAACCTGCTGATCACCGGCAGCGGCAAGCTTAAGATCACCGACTTCGGCATCGCCCGCATCGACACCACCAACCTGACCCAGGTCGGCTCCATCATCGGCACCCCGAATGCCATGGCGCCGGAGCAGTTCCTCGGCCTGGCGGTGGACCACCGCGCCGATCTGTTCGCCGCCGGCGTGGTGTTCTACGAACTGCTCACCGGCAAGCGCCCCTTCAGCGGCAGCATGGACGCGATGGCCTATCAGGTGTGCAACGTGCTGCAGCCGCCGCCATCCTCGCATGTGGCGGGCCTGTCCACCTTGTTCGACGTCATTTGCGCACGGGCGCTGGCCAAGCGTGCCGACGACCGCTACGCCGATGCCGCGGCCTTCCGGGCCGCGCTGAGCGAGGCCTATGAGCAGACCTTCCGCACCCCGCCCAGCCCGGTGGTGTCCGAGGAGACCGTGGTGATGACCGCCGAGGCGCTGCGGGCCAGCCTGGCGGCCATGCAGCAGGGGCAGGCGGCCGGGCCGGCTGCGACCCCGGTGCCGGCCACCGCTGCAGTCGGCAGTCCGACGCAGTGGCAGGAAGACACGCTGAAGACGGTGGAACGTCAGCTTGCGGCCTATATCGGTCCGCTGGCGCGGGTGATCGTGCGCAAGGCGGCCAATACCGCCGCCGACCTCGGCGAGCTCTACAGCCAGATCGCCGACAAGCTCGACACCGACGAGGCGCGCCGCGGTTTCCGCGACGGCCTGACGCGCCTCGGGCTCAGGTCGCCGGCCGCCAGCCCGACGACCGCGGCAAGCAGCCCGGCAACCAGCGCCAGCCCGGCGCCTGCCACGCGTGTCGGCGTCACCGCCGGGGACATCGAGCAGGCCACGCGGGCCCTCGCCCGCCAGCTCGGCCCTATCGCCGGCGTGCTGGTCAAGAAGGCGGCGCGCGACGCCGCAGACCTTGCCGCGCTGCACGCGACGCTGGCCGGCCACATAGACGACGCGGCGGCGCGCAGCCGTTTTCTCGCCGATCTCGCCAAGCGCTAGCGACGGAGCTCAATCGCTCCGGGGTGTGGGCCAAGGACGGCGGGGCCGGCTCGATCGCACCGCCGGGGCTTCTCTGCCGGGGGCGTCTTCGGAAGCGCCGGCCTCAGTGGCCGCGCGCCTTGACCGCAGTACACAGCAAACCGGGGACGGGCTTGCCGCCTTCGGTGCGCAACTCCACCTCGGCGCCGGCGATCTCGCCGAAGCCCGCCTCGGCGAGCGCGCGGGTGACGTAGGCCGGGCGGTGGACGTAGCGCCCGTGGGGCGCGAGCAGGTAGCCGCGGCCGTCGTCAGCGCTGGCGTCGGCCGCCATCTCGACGGTGAAGACCAGTGCGCCGCCGGCCCTCAAGGCCTGCAGGGCGCCGGCGAAGACAGCTTCGAGCGCACCGAAGTAGCACAGGGTGTCGGCCGACACGATCAGGTCGTAGCTGCCGGCGGGGGCCTGCTGCAGGAAGGCGGTCAGTTCGGCTTTCAGTAACTGGTCGTAGACGCCGCGGCCTTCGGCCTTGAACAGCATGGGCTGCGACAGGTCGATGCCGATCAGGCTGCGCGCGTGGGACGCGAGCAGCGGTCCGCACAGGCCGGTGCCGCAGCCGGCGTCGAGTACGTCGAGCTGGCGGCCGCCTTCGCCGTACAGGGCGGCGACCGCGTCCGCCACCAGTTGCGGAGCGCGGTAGGTGAGCGCCGCGAGCTTGGCGTCGAAACTGTCGGCAAAACCGTCGAACACGCTTTCCACGTAGATGTCGGCGGCGCGCTCGGGCACGTCCTGGCCGGTGCAGGCGGCGAGGTGGTGACGCGCGGTGGGGTTGTCCGGTTCCTCGGCCAGCCAGGCGCGGTAGAAGTCGGCCGCCTCCTCGTAGCGGCCGAGCATGTAGTAGGCGTAGCCGAGCATCTTGCGCGCCGCCGGGTTGGCCGGCATCAGCGCGATGGTCTCGCAGTAGTGGCGCACCGCTTCCTCGACGCGGCCGAGGCCGGCGAGCAGGTTGCCGAGGTTGTTGTGGGCGTCGATGTTCTTCGGGTCGCGCGCCAGCACCTGGCGGTAGGCGGCTTCCGCCTCCGCCACGCGGCCCTGCGAACGGCGCAGCACGCCGAGGTTGTTGCGCACCAGCGGTTCGTCCGGCGCGAGGCGGATGCATTGCTCGTAGGCTTCGCCGGCGTCGTCGAAGTAGCCGAGGTCGAGCAGGATGTTGCCGAGGTTGTTCCACACGCCCGGCGCATCCGGTCGCAGCGCCAGGCTGCGCCGCATCAGCGCGATCGATTCCTCGATGTGGCCACGCTGGTGGCGGGCGATGCCGAGGAAGTTGAGCGCATCGGGGTGGTCGGGCGCAACTTCGAGCACGCGGCGGTACAGGGTCTCGGCGGCGTCGAGCTCGCCGATGCGGTGCAGGCGGGTGGCGTAGGCGACGGCGTCGTCTATCGTCATCTCGGTGGGCATGGGCTGCTGGTCGGAGGTGTCTGTCATGGTGTGTTCTGTGCGGCGGAGGAGGTCAGCGGCGCCGGACCTGGCGGGTGGCAAGGTCCAGGCTGTAGCGGCGGTCGAGTTCGTCGACGATCTCCAGCGTCCTGCCACCCGCGCCGGCCTTCATGCGGAGGATGAAGATGTCCTGGACGTCCTCTTCCAGACGGGGTTCGTACTGCGTTTCGTAGATGCGCTGCAGCCACAGCTCGCTGCCGGTCCTGATGTCGATGGCGGCGACGTAGCCGCCTTCCTGCGGCAGACCGCGGGCGCGGGTGGCGAGCACCGCTTCGTAGCGGATGCCGGCCACCGTCACCGGCCGCACCGGGGCCGGCGCGACGCGCTTGGCAGCCGGTGCGTCGGCGGCCGCGAGCGGACTGGCGCCGACGCCGGCCAGCAGGCACAGCAGCAGGGCAAGGCCGAGGGCTGGGCGGGTAGGGTGCATGGGGGCTCAGCGTTGCGTCACGCTGCGGGTGGCCGGGTCTACGGCGAAGCGGCGGCCCTGCTCGTCGAGCACCGTCAGCTTGCCGCGCGGCCCGGCCTTGAGTTCCTCGATGAAGAGATCCTGCACGTCCTCTTCGAGGTCGTCGCGGTAGTCGATGGCGTAGATGCGCAGCAGCCACAGTGCCGCACCGGTAGCGGCGTCGAAGGCCTCGATGTAGCCGCCGTTCTGGCCGAGGCCGCGCTCCCGTCCCCAGTGCACGGCCTCGAAGCGCAGGCCGCCCAACGTGACCGGTTCCACCTCGGGAGGGCCGACCCGCTTGGGGGCGGGCAGGCCGGATTCGTCGTCGATCATGTTGCGGTCTCCTTACCTTTGCCTACTTCAGCACCTTGCTGCGGTCGGACGTCGACAGGTAGCCGGCGAGGTCGAGCGCGAAGTAGCCCCAGCTGTCGGCATTCTCTATCGCCTTGGCGTAGGGCAGGGTCGTCTTGGACGGTTTGAGGCCGCTGCTGTCGTAGCGGTGGTCGCGGGTGCTGACCTCGTGGTGGGAGAATTCGTGGATGATGGTTTCCGCGCACAGCCACATCTTGCCGGTGTTGCCGGTGAGGCGGGTGAAGGCGCCCTCCAGGTAGATGACCGGGAAGCCGCCGCCCTCGCCACCGCGGAAGGCCGCGCCGAAGTACTTGTTGCGGGTCTTGATCCAGTCTACGTAGTCGGTGAAGACCAGCTTGTCCGACGCGCAGGCCACCGCGATCTTCTGGAAACCGGCGAGCAGCTTGGCTCGCGCGCTGGCCAGTTCGGCGTCGCCGCTGTCCTCGTCGAGGAACCAGCGCTTCACCATGGCATCGGTGTCGGCGGCCTTGCCGGTGGTGCCGCTCAGCTTGGCCTTGGCGTCCTCGGAGATCTTCAGCGCCACCGCCAGCGCGGAGGCCATCCACTGCATCTCGGTGGAGGAGAAGATCTTGCGCTCGTTGTTGAGCTTGGCCTCGACCGCCTTGGCGTCGCCTGCGATCTCGTCGAAGATGCCCTTGGTGTAGGCCTTGGGCGGCGAATAGACCCACACGCTCTGCGCACCCTTCTTGCTGATGCGATAGACGTGGCGGACCATCTTCAGCGCGGCGGCGCGCTCGGCCAGCGTGCCGGCCGAGGCCGGGTTGGTGGCCGCTTCGACGATCACCGCGCCGATCCGCTTGTTCCACTTCGACAGCTCGCGCAGCCGCTTGCGGACCCGTTCCGGATCCTGCGCGCGGGCCACGTCGAAGCCGTCGGCGCCGAACAAGGCCTTCACCTTGCATTCCGAGTTGAGGAAGGCTTGCCAGTCCTTGTCGAAGTCCTGGTTGGCGAGAACGTCCTTCGCCTTGGTATAGATCTCGGTGAACTTGCCCACCGGTTGTCTCCTGGAGCCCGGCTCAGCCGAACACGTAGTGGAAGTCGGCGTTGTCGACGCCGACGCTGACGCGCGCGATCGGCTCGCCGCCTATCATCCGCTCGAGGAAGGCGCGCGACAGGTCGGGCAGCATGGTGTTGGTGAGGATGGCGTCGATCATGCGGCCACCGGATTCGGTCTCGGTGCAGCGGCTGACCACCAGCTTGACCACTTCGTCGCTGTACTCGAAGGGCACCTTGTGGTGCTCCTCGATGCGCTTCTTGATGCGGCCCAGCTGCAGCTGCACGATCTTGCCCAGCATCTCGTCGGACAGCGGGTAGTAGGGGATCGTGACGAGGCGGCCGAGCAGCGCCGGCGGGAAGATCTTCAGCAGCGGTTCGCGCAGGGCCTTGGCCAGACCGTCCGGTTCGGGCAGCAGGTCCGGGTCCTTGCACATGCCGGCGATCAGGTCGGTGCCGGCGTTGGTGGTGAGCAGGATCAGGGTGTTCTTGAAGTTGATGTAGCGGCCTTCGCCGTCTTCCATGAAGCCCTTGTCGAAGACCTGGAAGAAGATCTCGTGCACGTCCGGGTGGGCCTTCTCGACCTCGTCGAGCAGTACCACGCTGTAGGGCTTGCGCCGCACCGCTTCGGTCAGCACGCCGCCTTCGCCGTAGCCGACGTAGCCCGGCGGCGCCCCCTTGAGCGTAGACACCGTGTGTGCTTCCTGGAACTCGCTCATGTTGATGGTGATGAGGTTCTGCTCGCCGCCGTAGAGCGCTTCGGCCAGCGCCAGCGCGGTTTCGGTCTTGCCGACGCCGGATGTGCCGGCCAGCATGAACACCCCGATCGGCTTGTTGGGGTTGTCCAGCCCGGCGCGCGAGGTCTGGATGCGCTTGGCGATCATCTCCATGGCGTGGTCCTGGCCGATGACGCGCTTGCCGAGGTTGTCGGCGAGCTTGAGGATGGTCTCGACCTCGTTGCGGGCCATGCGTCCGACCGGGATGCCGGTCCAGTCGGCTACCACCGAGGCCACGGCCTGGTAATCCACCGTGGGCAGGATCAGCGGGTCTTCACCCTGCAGCGCGGCGAGCCGGCCTTGCACATCGACCAGCTCGGCCAGCAGCTGCTCGCGGCTTTCCTCCGGCTGGGCAGCGACCGCTTCGCCGCCGGCCGGCGCGGCGGCGTCCGCGGCGGCCTCCAGCTTGCTGCCGGTGCCTTCCACCGGCTTGTTGCCGGCGCGCAGCTTGCCGCGCAGCGCCAGCAGGCGGTCGACCAGGGCCTTTTCTTCCTGCCAGCGCTGTTCGAGCGCGGCCAGGCGTTCGCGTTCGGCCGCGAGCAGGCTGTTGCAGTGCGCCTCGCGCTCGGCGGTGTCGAAACCGATTGCTTTCTCGCGGTCTATGATCGCCAGCTCGGTTTCCAGCGATTCGATGCGGCGCTGACTGTCGTCCACCTCGGCCGGGGTCGCGTGCAGGCTGATCGCCACCCGTGCGCAGGCGGTGTCGAGCAGGCTCACCGCCTTGTCCGGCAGCTGGCGCGCCGGGATGTATCGGTGCGACAGCTTGACCGCGGCTTCCAGCGCCTCGTCGAGGATCTGCACCTTGTGGTGCTTCTCCATCATGGTGGCGACGCCGCGCAGCATCAGCACGCCCTTTTCCTCGGACGGCTCGTCGACCTGCACCACCTGGAAGCGGCGGGTGAGTGCCGGGTCCTTTTCGAAGTACTTCTTGTACTCGGCGAAGGTGGTGGCGGCCACGGTGCGCAGGGTGCCGCGTGCCAGCGCCGGCTTGAGCAGGTTGGCGGCATCGCCGGTGCCGGCCGCGCCGCCGGCGCCAACCAGGGTGTGGGCTTCGTCGATGAACAGGATGATGGGCTTGGGCGAGGCCTGGACTTCCTCGATCACCGAGCGCAGGCGCTGTTCGAATTCGCCCTTCATGCTGGCGCCGGCCTGCAGCAGGCCGATGTCCAGCGTCAGCAGGCTGACGTCCTTGAGCGCCGGCGGCACGTCGCCCTTGACGATGCGCTGGGCGAAGCCCTCCACCACCGCGGTCTTGCCGACGCCGGCCTCGCCGGTGAGGATGGGGTTGTTCTGGCGGCGGCGCATCAGGATGTCGATGACCTGGCGGATCTCCTCGTCGCGGCCGACGATGGGGTCCATCTTGCCGGAGCGGGCCTGCTCGGTGAGGTCCACGGTGAACTTCTTCAGCGCCTCCTGCTTGCCCATCTGCGCCGGTGCGATCGCGCCGCTTTCTTCGCCGGGCTGGCTGCCGGAGCCGTCGCGCGCGGCGAGCTGGTCTTCCGGCGAGCCGGCGACGATCTTGGGAAACTCGTCGGTGAGCACGTCGGGGCGCACGCGTTCGAACTGGCGCGAGATCGCCATCAGCGCATTGCGCAGCGAGGGCGTCTTGAGCATGCCGACCAGCAGGTAGCCGCTGCGGATCTGGCGGTCGCCGAACATCAGCGAGCCATATACCCAGCCGCGCTCGACCGCGGTGTCGAGATTGGCGGACAGGTCGGAGATCGAGGTCGAGCCGCGCGGCAGGCGGTCGAGCGCCGTGGTCATGTCTGCGGCGAGTCGTGCGGCGTCGATCTCGAAATGGCGCACGATGCGATGCAGGTCGGTGTCTTCATTCTGCAGCAGCTGCTGCAGCCAGTGCTCCAGCTCCACATAGGGATTGCCGCGCAGCTTGCAGAACACCGTGGCGCCTTCCATCGCCTTGTAGGCCAGGCTGTTGAGTTTGCCGAACGAGGCTACCCGACTGATTTCGCTCATGCGTGTCTCTCTCTTCGTAGGTGGCCGTTGTCGGCCGCGGGTGGTGTCAGGACGTGTGAATAAATCTACTGCGCGGGTCGATTGCTGCGTTGCTCATTCGCTCACTCCTCGCCTATCTGTCTGATATGTCTCGTCGTTCGCGAACTCGCGCCTTGCACTCGACCCTGCTCGCTACGATTCCTTCACACGTTCTCAGGCATGCGGGTGTGCTCCCGCACGGGTATCGCTTGCGCGGCCGGCAACCAGGCGTTCGGCATCGAGCACCAGGTCGTCGGCATCGCGGTCGGTCTTGCGCGTGCCCAGCCAGCTGGTCCAGCCCAGGCGGGCGCCGCGGGCGAGCCGCAGGGCTGGCACGTCGTCGTGTTTCAGCTTGAGGCGGACGTCCCAGCCGAGCTCGCCGTTGGTGTAGAAGCGCACCCAGTCGGCCAGCCGCGGCAGTGCATCGCCGCCGGGCAGGAAGGCCTCGTACTGCAGCAGGGTCATCGGGCCGATGTGCAGGCGGAACTTGCTCTGCCTGTCCCACACCCGGCGGCCGAGCACGGTGTCGGTGCCGAGCCGGTTGCGGCCGAGGCGCGAGTGATCGCGTTCGCGCAGCGGCATCCAGTGACCGACATACTGCTCGACCTCCACCGGCAACTCGAAATAGCTCCCCAGCACCGCATGCAGGCCCTCGGCGTTGCGCACCTGGCGGGCGAGCAGGCCGGCATGGAAGCGCTTGGCGTTGTCCGGCACGTGGTCGCGCTGCTGCAGGCCGGGCTGGCCGATGCCGATCAGCGAGCCGACGTAGGCGGCGAAGCGGTCCTGCTGCGGGCGGTCGAGGCTGACCGTGGGCTGGGCCTGCGCCCAGGCACGGTAGAACAGCGCCAGGAAACGGTGGTGGATGAGGTCGAGGAAGCGGGCGAAGGTCTCGTCGCCGTGGTGCAGCTGGCGGTGGCGGGCGTACTCGGTGAGGTGTAGCGGCAGCGGGCCGTTGGGGCCGAGCAGGCCGAAGAAGCGCACTTCCAGCCGGGGCGGCGCGCCTTCCCTGCCGGTCTTGAAGGCCGACAGGCTGGCCGGTGCGAACGACAGCGAGGGGTCCTGGCCGAGCCGCACCGGTTCGTCCTGCGGCCGCAGTGCGCCCGCCCAGCGCGGTTTGTCCGGAAAGGCGCATTCGATGCGGCGCATCGCCTGCAGGAAGTCGAAGGCCCAGGGCTCGCGTGCGAGCGCGTCGAACAGGGCTACAGGATCGCGCGTTTGCCGCATCGCGGTTCCCAACGCATGATGAGGCCGCGCGTCAGCGAGCGCAGCGCGGTCTGGGTGAAGCTGTTGAGCGAGGCGTGGCGCGCCAGGAAGTGTTCCATGACGCTGCCGAACACGAAGGCGCCGCCGCCCTCGAAGGCGGTCTCATCCACCTCCAGCGCGATCTCCAGGCCGCGGCCGAAGCAGATCGGGCCGGGGAAGGGCAGGCGGGCCACCACCGGCAGCACCCGGACCGACTTCAGGCCCTCGACCTGGCGGCGCATGCCGGCGTCGGCGCTGGTGGCATAGAGCTCCAGCATCTCGCGCAGCGCGCCGGCGCCCTCGTGCGCGTCGGCATCGACCAGCGAGAAATGGTTGAGCGCGAGGTGGCTGATCAGCCGCCAGGCGGTCGAGCCTTCGGCCAGCATGCCGTAAGGCCGCGACGGGCCGCGCACGCAACGGATGGCCTCGACCGGCGCGGCGATGTCGAGCGAGAAGTCGGTCTGGCCGCCGCCCAGGGGCATCAGGATGGGCAGGTCGCGGTTGGTGCACATGGCCTGTATCGACAGCTGTCGCAGGTCGGCGCGGTAGGGTGCTTCGCGCGGGTCGACCAGCGACAGGAAGACCTCGCTGCCGATGTAGCCGGTGCGCGGACCGTTGCGCTTCTGTTTTTCCGACAGCAGGCGCGGCTCGCGCCGGCAGCTGTAGTAGGCCTGGCCGTTGCCAACGTCGGAGTGGAAATCGGCGTAGAAGGGCAGGAAGCGCTGCTCCTCGCGCGAGCCGTGGAAGTGGCCGAGCACCTCGGTCAGTTCGTAGATCTCGTAGTCCATCGGCCGGGTGCGGTCGGCGACGACGTGGAACTCGTGGCTGCTGTCGTTGATGTGGATGCGGTCGGCACGCTTGGGGAAGAGGTTGATCGCCGGCGTGCAGTGGAGCAGGAAATTGGCGGCATCGACCACGCTCTCCAGCACCGCGTCGCCCTGTCCGAACAGCAGGATCAGTTCGATTTCCTCGTCGGCCTGGGCGAGCGCCGGGGCGAGCCCGCCGACATCGAAGAACAGGAAGCGCTCGGGGAAGGAGAAATACTCCTGTACCAGCCGGTAGCCGCCGAAGCCGCGGTTGCCGGTGGGCAGCAGCGCCTGATTGTCGTCGTAGCCGGTGAGGCGGACCTGGTCGGGTGGGATGAAGTGCTGCCAGGGCGCCTTGCCGCCGGTGGGCTGCACCAGTGCGCCGAGCATAGCGGTGCCGATCAGCTCGCACAGCCGGTAGGCGACCTCCTGGGCACCGCCGAGGTGCAGGTTGAGGGTGTCGAGCGAGAGCTGGCTGAATTTCAGCCCGCCGGTGGTCCGCAAGGTGAACCGCACGCCGCCACGCACCCGGCCGGCCAGCGGCAGCTTAGCCAGCGGCAGGTCGGCGGCGAAGCTGAAGTAGCGCGCCTGGGTGAGTTCGATCGGCCACAGCTGGATTTCGTGCGCGGTGCGGAATTCGCAGGCGGCGCTGTCGCCCTTGCCGAGCGGGCTGCGGAAGGGGGCGCCCCGCGGCAGGGTGAAGCCGCGTGCGAGGTTGGTTTCGCCCGGCACAGGTCGGAATTGCGCCACCAGCATGGCTGGCGTCGGTGCCAGGTAGTGCGGGTGCAGCATCTCCAGCAGGCGCTGGGTGAAGCGAGGGAATTCGGCATCGAGCTTGAGCTGGACGCGTGCGGCCAGGAAACCGGCGCCTTCGAGCAGGCGCTCGACGTAGGGGTCGGCCACCTCGATGCCGTCCATGCCGAGGCGGGCGGCGATCTTGGGGAACTGGCGTGCGAACTCCGCACCCATCTCGCGCAGGTGCTGGAGTTCGAGGTTGTAGTAGCGCAGCAGCCGCGGGTCCATGTCAGTAAGCGCCGTGCCGCCCCAAGCGTACCGACGCCCCCTTGGGCAGGAGCGAACGTAGTGAGCGTGGGGCTTGTTTCATATGGCCTCAGTAGCCGCCGAGGTCGCGCACTTCGACCAGGCCGCTTTCGAGGTCGAGTTCTGTCCGCAGCAGCAGCTCCAGCGGCACCGGCTGCGCCCAGATCTGCGCCGAGATGCGCACGCTGATGACGTTGTGCCAGTCGAGCACGTTCTCCAGCTGCTCGGTGCTCACCTGCAGGGTGCCGGGGATGATGCGCGGCTCGAACCGGATCAGCGAGTCGCGGATGGCGCGCTCGAGGTCGGTGATGTCGAGCGAGGACGCGGTTTCGCCCGAAAAGCAGGGCATGCCGTAGTTCACCACCGAGTTCTCGACTTCCGGCCAGGCAGCGATGCCGTCGCGCGCCGGCGGGCGCATTGCGTTGAGCAGCCAGCTGAGGTCGCGCAGCACCGCCTCGCGCAGCTGGTGGCGGTTGAGTACGCGGGCCTCCTTCGCTTCGGTGCGCTGGTCGGGGGCGTCGTCGCGCAGGCGGTCGAGCAGCGCTGGCTGCAGGCGGTCGAGTGGCAGCAGGTCAGCCATCGAGTGCGGCCGGCATCGTATCGGCGTTGTCGCCAGCGTTGAACTCGATGCGGCGGATGTCGAGCAGCGCGAACTCGCCGGCGTCGGTGGTGAGCAGGCGCTGGCCGATACCGCGGTAGTCGCCGTCGTGCTCCAGCCATTCGGTCCGGCGGGCGAGCTTGATGGCGCCGTCGGCCACGCTCTCGGAGCCCGGATAGCGCGTCGGAATCACGCCGACGGCCTCGCCGCCGTTGGTGAACAGGAAGTGCGCGGGTGCCCACACGAAGTCGCGCAGGTCGGCCGGCGCCTCGATGTCGACGCTGGCGAGGCGCGAGAACGGGATCCAGTAGTAGCGGCCGTTGATGACCGCCTCGCACACCGGTCCGAGGCGGGCGTCGGCATCGGCCAGCCACTCGAAGGGGGCACCGTCGAGGCGGCCGGCACTGGCCGGCGCCAGTTCGAAGGCCTGTTCGCGCAGGCGCAGCGCGGCGGCGTGGTCGCCGCGGCCGGCGGTGAGCAGCGATTCGAGCAGCAGCGCCAGCCATTGCTCCGGCTCGCCGAACAGCAGCGGCACCCGTTTGCCGGCGAAGACCTCGGCACGCAGCAACTCGCAGCGCAGGGTTTCGCGGTACATCTGGGCCATCGCCAGGGTCGAGGCGTCGAGTTCGGTGGCGACGTTGAGCTGGTTGAGCGCGCGTTCCCACTGGCCGAGCACGGCCAGCAGCTGGAACAGGAACACGCGCAGCTTGGCGTCGGCCGGCTGGGCGCGGATGGCAGCCTGCAGCTGGCTGAGCGCGGTATCCGGGTCGCCGGCGCGCAGGCTGGCTTCGGCGTCGGCGACGTTCTTGGCGGTGACGGACATGCCGGCGGTCTCCTGGTCGTGGGTTCAGCTATTGGGGGTGACGTCGGTCTCGAAGCGCGACACTGCATTACCGCCGCCGCTGCTTTCCTGGCCGCGGTATTCGATGGCGATCTTCTGGAAGGAGATGGCTACCTGTTCGCGCACCGGATCGTCACCGCCGCCGGTGCCGGACAGCTCGACCGAGCGGATACGGGCGTTTTCCATGGTGATGACGAGGAATTCGACGGCCTTGGCGCCGCCGGCCTTGCGCGCGGTGAGTACCGCGCGCTTGATCTGTTCGTTGGACCGCAGGGCCACCAGCAGCGCGGTGCTGGCGCGGTCGAAGCTCTTGGAGACGATGAGTTCGCTGACGGAAACCTGGCTGGCGCCGCCGGTGCGCCCGCCCGCGGTGGCGGTGGCGCTGGCGTTGCCCTGCATGCCCCAGGTCCAGGAATGGATGTCGATCTCGTCCTTGTGCTGCGTGTCCTGGGCCTCGCCCTTGATCGGGCCCATGCGCGCACCTTCGATTTTCAGAAACATGTCGCCGGAGGCCATGACGGATTCCTGTCGCGGGGATGGTCAGCGGGAAAGCGGGAATGCGGAAAAACCGGATGAAGCCGCGGCGCGGCGCCTTGCGGGCCGCGCCGCCGGTCGGCATCAGCCGACTTCGCCGTGGTTCTCGGCGATGTTCCAGCTGGCGGTCTTGGTGGTGCCCTTGCCGCCGGTCGGGGACTGCTCGGTGTACTCGTACTTGAACTCGGCGAAGTTCAGCGTGACGTTCTCGGTCAGGCGATCCTCGCCGCCGCTGCCGCCGGTGCTGACGGAAGTGATGATGACTTCCTTCATCGTGATCTTGATGTACTCGAGCGGGGTCTTGCCGGCCTTGCGCACGGTCAGCACGGCCTGGTCGAAATGTTCGCCGCTGCAGCAGGCCTGGATCATGGCGTGGCTGGAGGCATCGATGTACTTGGTGAAGGAAATGTCCTGCACGCTCACCTTGCCCGAGCCGCCGCCGCCGCCGATGTGGGTAGTACCGGACTGGCTCAGGCCCCAGCTCCAGGCGAGGACGTCGACAGACTCCTTGTGGGTCTTGTCAACGGACTCGCCCTTGATGCTGCCGAGCTTCAGAAACATATCGACTGCCATGGTGATCTCCTATCTGTCTTGGATGGTGCGGGTAACGCCGGGCGGGGCCCGGCGGGTTGGTACGTTCTTGGTGGCGGATCATGCGCCCTTGGTGGAGGGCAGCTTGGATACCAGACGCAGCGACACGGTGAGGCCTTCGAGCTGGTAGTGCGGACGCAGGAAGAACTTCGACGAGTAGAAGCCCGGGTTGCCTTCGACTTCCTCGACCACGACCTCGGCCGCGGCCAGTGGACGGCGGGCCTTGGTGGCTTCGGAGGAGTGGGCCGGATCGCCGTCGACGTAGTTCATGATCCAGTCCTGCAGCCAGCGCTGCATGTCGTCGCGCTCCTTGAAGGAGCCGATCTTGTCGCGGACGATGCACTTCAGGTAATGGGCGAAGCGGCAGGTGGCGAACAGGTAGGGCAGGCGGGCGCCGAGGTTGGCGTTGGCAGTGGCGTCGGGATCGTCATACTCGGCCGGCTTGTGCAGCGACTGGGCACCGATGAAGGCGGCGAAGTCGGAATTCTTCTTGTGCACCAGCGGCATGAAGCCGTTCTTGGCGAGTTCGGCCTCGCGGCGGTCGGAGATGGCGATCTCGGTCGGGCACTTCATGTCCACGCCGCCGTCGTCGGTCGGGAAGCTGTGCACCGGCAGGCCTTCGACCGCGCCGCCGGACTCGATGCCGCGGATGCGCGAACACCAGCCGTATTCCTTGAACGAGCGGTTGATGTTCACCGCCATCGCATAGGCGGCGTTGGCCCAGGTGTACTTGCTGTGGTCGGCGGCGCCGGTGTCTTCCTCGAAGTCGAACTCCTCGACCGGGTTGGTCTTGGCGCCGTAGGGCACGCGGCTGAGGAAGCGCGGCATCGCCAGACCGATGTACTTGGAATCGTCGGACTCGCGCAGCGAGCGCCACGCGGCGTATTCCGGCGTGGTGAAGATCTTGGTCAGGTCGCGCGGGTTGGCGAGTTCCTGCCACGAATCCATCTGCATGATGGTGGGCGAGGCGCCGGTGATGAAGGGGGTGTGCGCGGCGGCGCTGACCTTGGCCATTTCGCCCAGCAGCTCGACATCGGGCGGGCTCTGGTCGAAGTGGTAGTCGCCCACCAGGCAGCCATAGGGTTCGCCGCCGAACTGGCCGTATTCTTCTTCATAGACGCGCTTGAACAGCGGCGACTGATCCCAGGCGGTGCCCTTGTAGCGCTTCAGCGTCTTGCCGAGTTCGCTCTTGGTGATGTTGAAGACGCGGATCTTCAGCATCTCGTCGGTTTCGGTGTTGTTCACCAGGTAGTGCAGGCCGCGCCAGGCACCTTCCAGCTTCTGAAAGTCTTCGTGGTGCATGATCTGGTTGATCTGCTCGGTGAGCTTCTGGTCGAGCGCAGCGATGATGGCCTCGATCGACTTGACCACGTCCGCGCCGATCAGCGTGGTCTGCGCCAGGGCCTGTTCGGCCAGCGTGCGCACCGCGCTCTCGACGGCACTGCGGGCTTCGTCGGTCTTGGGCTTGAATTCCTGGCGCAGCAGCGATTCGAATTCGCCGCCTTCAATTGCCAGGCCGGCGGCCTGGGCTTCGTTCTGGGCTTGCGTGTCAGCCATGCTGGACTCCTCGACTTCGAGTGTGGGCTGGTGATGGGGCAGGTTGGGGTGAGGGCGGACGGCTTATTCGGCCGCCTTGTCCTCGGGCTTGGGCGCGGCGGCCAGGGTCTGCAGCAGGGCCGGGTCCTGCAGCACCTTGGCGATCAGTTCCTCGGCGCCGGTCTTGCCGTCCATGTAGGTGATCAGGTTGGAGAGCTGCTGGCGGGCGGTGAGCAGCTTGTTGAGCGCATCGACCTTGCGCGCGACGGCGGCCGGCGAGAAGTCGTCCATGCTCTCGAAGGTGAGTTCGACGCTGAGGTTGCCTTCGCCGGTCAGCGTGTTCGGCACCTGGAATGCGGCGCGCGGCTTCATCGACTTCATGCGGCTGTCGAAGTTGTCGACGTCGATCTCGAGAAACTTGCGGTCGGCGACCGGGGCCAGCGGCTCGGCCGGCTTGCCGGAAAGGTCGGACAGCACACCCATGACGAAGGGAAGCTGAACCTTCTTTTCGGCGCCGTAGAGTTCGACGTCGTACTCGATCTGGACGCGCGGGGCGCGGTTGCGCGCAATGAATTTCTGACTGCTGCTCGACATGGTGATCCTCCGTCAGGAAAGGGTGGAGTCCGTGACTGCGTGTGGCGGGTCGTGTTGGAAGGGCGGATTGCCCGGGGTCTTATTGTTCCTGCTCGGGGTGGAGCTGGCCGCCGACCATGCGTTCGGCCTGATCGAGGGCGTCCGGCGCGAGTTCGACGATGGCTTCGAGGAAGTTCATGTTCATCACTCGCTGGGCGCGACGCAGCAGCCACTGCGCCGGATTGGTCGGCTCGGTACGTTCAAGATAGGCGACAAGTCGGTCGATTGTTGCAATCACGTCGGCGCGCGAGCGGATTTCGCCGGGCGCCGACGGTCCCGCAGCCGTGGCCGCGGCGGCCGGGCTGCCGTCTTCGGCGGACTCGCCGCCCGCATCCGCCGCGGCTTCGGCCGGCGCGACGGTGGCGAGGGCCTGCTGCACCGCGTACAGGATGTTCTGCAGCGGCTTGAAGTCGATGCTGGCGCTCGCGCCGACCTGGTCCTGCAGGTAGCCGGACAGCTGGCGCACCAGGGCGAGGCTTTCGGTGATGGCAAGGGCGAGGCCGGGGTCGGCGCCGATCGCTTCGGCCAGCATGCCGCTGACCTGCGATTCGGAATACACCTGTTCGCCGTCGCGGGCGCCGAGCTTGCCCTGGGCGACCTCGATGTCGCGCACCGTCAGCACGCCCGACTGGCGCGAGCGCAGCAGCCAGCTGGCGCGCAGGTCGGCAACGAGCGCCTCGTTGGCGACCAGCGGCGCGAGGGCATTGACCCGCATCGTCGGATCGTCGTTGTCGTCGGCGTCGAGTTCGGGATGGACGTGCGCCCAGTGCTGTTCCAGCAGGCCGACGATGAGCCGCAGGCCGAGGTGGATGCCGCCGAAACCCTCGGTGCGCAACAGTGCACGGGTGTAGTAGACCGCCACGCGGACGTCGCGGCTGCGTTCGAGCAGGCCTTCGGCGAGGCGGCGTACCTCGGGCCAGTCGGGCCCCTGGCCTTCGATCGTGACGCGGTTGCCGCTGTCGCCGGTGAATTCCTGTCCGGCTTGCTGGCGCGCCGCTTCTTCGAGCTGCAGGAAGTCGGCGTCGTATTCGAGGTTGGGGCCGCAGGGCTGGTCGTCGCCCAGCGGGGTCAGCAGCGTGTCGAGATCGATATCCAGCGACATGTTCGAGGTTCCGGGGTTGCGGGCAGCGCAGCGGCCGGAGGGGCGGCTGTCCGAAATGGATCGATATAGTAAATGAATAAACCGATGCTTCATCCGGTCGCGCCAAAAAATCTAGCGGATGGCGGGCGGGGCGCGGTATCGGGTATTCCCCGCGCCCCGCAACGGTGCATCCGGCGATACTGCA
Organism: Azoarcus sp. DD4; assembly: GCF_006496635.1. Taxonomy (NCBI): domain Bacteria; kingdom Pseudomonadati; phylum Pseudomonadota; class Betaproteobacteria; order Rhodocyclales; family Zoogloeaceae; genus Azoarcus; species Azoarcus sp. DD4. Next base: position 5,286,620 of record NZ_CP022958.1, on the reverse strand, counting down.
AAGCGGTTGCCCGGAAATGCCGGCTTGATTGACAATCCTGCACCGAATAGAAAGTCGGCAAGGAGATCCAACTTGAATGTCCACGCCCCCCTGTTGCGCGCGAGCGCCGTTGCGCTCGTGTCGGCGTGCCTGCTTGCCGCCTGTTCCAAGGCCGCGGTGGCGCCGCCCAAGCCGGACCCCACCCTGGTGGGCGTCGGCCTGAGCGCGGCGGCGCGGGTCAACGTCGATGCGCGCGGCCGCGCCACCCCGGTGGTGGTGCGCACCTACGTGCTGAAGAACGCTTCCGCCTTCGAGGCGGCCGATTTCTTCTCGCTCTACGAGCGCGACCAGCAGGTGCTGGGCGATGCCGTGATCTCGCGCGAGGAAGTGGTGCTCAAACCGGGCGAGACGCGCACACTGGATATCCGCGAAGCCGAAGGCGGCAAGGTGGTGGCCGTGCTCGCTGCCTTCCGCGAGGTCGACCGCGCGGTGTGGCGTGCGAGCGCGCCCATCGTCGCCAACCGGACCAACCGGATCGCCGTCAGCCTGCAGGACAACCGCGTGACCGTCGCCGCCACGCTCGCGCCGCCCGCGACGCCCGCCAAGAAAGCCGACTAATACCGAATAGACGCGCATCGCCGCGCAGCCGAGGAATACACCGTCCATGTCCTGGTTCAGCAAGGTAGTCTGGTCCGAGGGGCTGTTCCTGCGCCCGCAGCATTTCCAGCAGCAGGACAGGCATGCCGAATGGCGTGCCGAAGCGCATCGCCGCCAGCTCCAGCCCAATGGCTGGGGTTTCTCCAGCCTCGAAATCGACGACGCCGCGCTGGCCATCGGCAAGGTGGTGCTGCGTGCGGCCAGCGGCATCCTGCCGGACGGCACGCCCTTCGACTTCCCCACGGCCCACGAAGGGCCGCTCGCGTTCGACTTCCCGGCCGACGCCAAGGATGCGCTGGTGGTGCTGACCTTGCCGCTGCAGCGTCCGCTGATGCCCGAGTACGACATCAACGGCGACGACGACGCGCTGGCGCGCTATGGCGTGACCGACGCCGCGCTGCCGGATGCGGCGGGGGGCGGCGGTGCGGCCGAGATCGTGCAGGTCGGCCGGCCGCGGCTGGCACTCGGGCTGGCCAACGAATTTTCCGACGCCTTCGTGCGGGTCGGCGTGCTGCGGGTCACCGAACGGCGCCCCGACGGCAGCCTGCTGATCGACCGCGGCTACATTCCGCCAGTGCTGGCCTGCGCTGCCGCGCCGCAGCTCACGTCCATGCTGCGCGAAGTGCTCGGCCTGCTCGGTCAGCGCGGCGAGGCGCTCGCCGGCCGCATGAGCCAGGCCGGCACCGGCGGCGTCGCGGAGATCGCCGATTTCCTCTTCCTGCTGGCGGTCAATCGCCACCTGCCGGTGGTGGCGCACCTCGAGCAGCTGCGCCCGTTGCACCCCGAGCGCCTCTACAGCCAGTTGCTCACGCTGATGGGCGAACTGGCCAGTCTCACGGCGTCCGGCCGCAGGCCGCCGGCCTTGCCGGCCTACCGCCACGATGCGCTGCAGGACAGTTTCGATCCGCTGATGCGCGAGATCCGCCGCAGCCTGTCGGCCATCCTCGAACAGAATGCGGTGCAGATCCCGCTGCAGGACCACAAGCAGGGGCGCTACGTCGGCATCGTCGCCGACCGCGGCCTGCTGCGGCAGGCCGGTTTCGTGCTCGCGGTGGGCGCGCAGATGCCGGCCGAGGCGGTGCGCACCCGCTTCCCGACCCAGGCCAAGCTCGGCCCGGTGGAAAAGATCCGCGAACTGGTCAACCTGCAGCTGCCGGGCATCGCGCTGCGGCCGCTACCGGTGGCGCCGCGGCAGATTCCCTTCCACGCCGGCTTCACCTACTTCGAACTCGACAACAGCGGCGACCTGTGGAAACAGCTCGACAGTTCCGGCGGCCTGGGCATGTACGTGACTGGCGATTTCCCCGGGCTGGAAGTGTCGCTGTGGGCGATCCGCGCATGAGCCCGCGAACCGACCGTGCGCCCTTGTGTGCGACGCCGGGCCGCTGCCCGTGCCTGCTTTGAAGGCGGAATGAACGATGACGAATGACGATCCTTTCGGCCAGCCGCCGGGCGACCGCACGCTGGTGATTCCCAACCCGGGCGCGCGCGCCGCAAGGCCGGCGCCGGCGGCGCCCGCCCAGGGTTTCAGCTTCGAGCGGGTCGAACTGTCGGCGCTGGACTGGACGGCCGGCCTCAACCCGCTGGTGGCAGCGGCCAATCCGCTGCTCAACCTGGTGCCGCAGCTGCGCCAGGCCCACCACCCCGATCCTGCCGGCCTGCGCGAAACCCTGGCGCGGGCGGTGCAGGCTTTCGAGGCCAAGGCGCGCGAGGTGGGCGTGCTCAACGAACACGTCGTCGGCGCCCGTTACGCCTTGTGCACCTTCCTCGACGAGACCGCCGCCAATACGCCCTGGGGTGAGAAGATCTGGGCCCAGAAGAGCCTGCTGGTCCAGTTCCACAACGAGGCCTGGGGCGGCGAGAAGTTCTTCCAGTTGCTGGGCAAGCTGGCCGAGCAGCCGGGCAGCCACCGCAATCTGCTCGAACTCTTCTACATCATCCTCGCGCTCGGCTTCGAAGGCCGCTACCGCGTGCTGCAGAACGGCCGCGCCCAGCTCGACGCGGTGCGCGAGCGGCTTGCCCAGATGATCGTCAAGGAACGCGGCGAGCCGGTGCGCGAGCTGTCGCCGCAATGGCAGACCACCGCGACCACTGCGCGGCCCTTGCGCGATTCGGTGCCGATCTGGGCGGTGGCGGCGATCGCCGCGCTGCTGCTGGCGCTGGTCTACCTCGGCGCGTCGTATGCGCTCAACCGCCATTCCGATCCGGCCTTCGCGCAGATCCTCGGCCTCAAGGTGCCGCCGCCGGCGCCACTTGCCCAGCCCGCCGTCGCCGCCGCGCCGGCCCGGGTGCCCGACCGGTTGCAGGGTTTCCTTGCCGCCGAGATCCGCGAAGGCCTCGTGGTGGTGCGGGATCTGCCTGACCGCAGCGTGGTGCTGATCCAGGGCGACGGCCTGTTCGAACCGGCCAGCGCGACGCTGGCGCCACGGGTGCTGCCGCTGATGGGGCGCATCGGCGAGGCGGTGGCGCGGGTCAAGGGCTCGGTGCTGGTGCGCGGCCATTCGGACGACCGCCCGATCCGCTCGGCGCGCTTCCCGTCCAACTGGCATCTGTCGCAGGCGCGGGCGGATTCGGTCGCCGCGGTGCTGGCGCCCAGGCTGGGCGGCGCGCGTGTCGAGACCGAGGGCCGCGCCGAGAGCGAACCGGTGGCGCCGAACGACACCCCGGAAGGGCGCGCGCGCAACCGCCGCGTCGAGATCATCGTGTTCCCGGCCGCGGGCAACTGAGCGCCGCGGCGCCATCGATACAGGGCTACGCATGAAAGCCGTCTTCAAGTTCCTCTTCCACCCGGTGCTGCTCGGCCTCCTCGGGCTGATCGCGCTGGCGCTGGTGATCTGGTTCGTCGGGCCGTTGATCGCGGTGGCCGGCTGGGCGCCGCTGGAATCCGCGCTGGCGCGCCTGATCCTGATCGGCCTGGTGCTCGCCTTCGTGGTGTTCCGCCTGGTGTGGGGCAAGCTCAAGGCGAAGAAGCAGAACGCCCAGCTGGTCGAAGGCCTGGTCAAGGCCGACGACGGCGGTGCCGGCAAATCGGCCACGCCGGACGAGGTGGACACCCTGCGCAAGCGCTTCGAAGAGGCGCTGCGGGTGCTGAAGGACAGCCAGGCCGCGGCGCATGCGAAACAGGGCGGGCTGGCGCGGCTGCTGTCGGCCGGCTCCGGGCGCTACCTGTACGAGCTGCCCTGGTACGTCTTCATCGGTGCGCCCGGTTCGGGCAAGACCACCGCGCTGATCAACTCCGGCCTGCATTTCCCGCTCGCCGAGAAGCTTGGCATCCACCAGCTCAAGGGTGTGGGCGGCACGCGCAACTGCGACTGGTGGTTCACCGACGACGCGGTGTTGATCGATACCGCCGGCCGCTATACCACCCAGGATTCCGACCAGAGCAGCGACCGCGGCGCCTGGCAGGGCTTCCTCGGCCTGTTGAAGCGCCACCGCCCGCGCCAGCCGCTCAACGGCGTGCTGCTCACCGTCAGCCTGGGCGATCTGCTGTCGCAGGATGCCGATGCCGCCGAACGTCATGCCGCCGCGCTGCGCGCCCGCGTGCAGGAGCTGTACGAGCAGCTCAACGTGCGCCTGCCGATCTACGTGCTGGTCACCAAGGCCGACCTGATCGCCGGCTTCAACGAGTTCTTCAACGATTTCGGCAAGGAGGCGCGTGACCAGGTATGGGGCGTCACCTTCCCGCAGCAGGGCGATTCCGCCGGCGCGCTGCAGGCGCTGCCGGGCGAACTCGGCCGCCTGCGCGAGCGGGTGCTCAACCTGTTGCCGGTGCGCCTGCGCGATGAGCGCGATCTCGCCCGCCGTGGCGCGATTGCTGCTTTCGACCAGCAGCTTGCCGCCGCCAACCGCCTGCTCGGCGCCTTCCTCGGCAAGGTGTTCGCGCCTTCCGGTTTCGACCACGCGCTGATGCTGCGCGGCGTGTATTTCACCAGCGGAACCCAGGAAGGCAGCCCGATCGACCGCGTGATGTCCTCGCTCGGCGCCGCCTTTGGCTTGGAGCGCCGGCTGATCCCGCCGCAGACCGGCAGCGGCAAGAGCTACTTCATCACCCGGCTGCTGCGCGAGGTGGTGTTCGCCGAGCAGCGCCTGGGCGGTACCAACCTCAAGTGGGAGCGGCGCCGTGGCCTGGTGCGGTTGGCGGCCTTCGCCGGCATCGGCGTGCTGACCGTCGGCCTGGCGGTGGCGTGGGCGTTGAGCTATCACAACAACGACGCCTACATCGACGCCGTCGGCGAGCGCGTCAAGGTGGTCCAGCCCATGGTGGCCGATGCCCGCGTCGCCGCCTCGGACGACGTGGTCGGCATCCTGCCGGTGCTGGACGCGGTGCGCACCGTATCGCATACCGACGCGCGACCGCAGGGCGAGGCGCCGCTGGCCATGACCTTCGGCCTCTACCAGGGCGACAAGCTCGACGCCGCTGCGCAGCAGGCCTACCGTGGCATGCTGCGCGACGTGCTGCTGCCGCGCATCGCACTGCGGGTGGAGAAGCAGCTGCGCAACCTCGATGCCAGCAATCTCGAATTCGCCTACGAGGCGCTCAAGAGCTACATCATGCTGCACGAGGCCGCGCACTTCGACGCCGAGGCGCTCAAGGCCTGGATCAGCCTGGACTGGGAACTCAACCTGCCGCGCGACACCACGACCGAGCAGCGTGCCGCGCTCGCGGGCTACCTCGACGCCCTGTTCAAGGACGGCGCCGTGGTGTCGCCACTGCCTGCCGATGCCGAGCTGATCGCACGCGTGCGCAACCAGCTGCTGCGCTACACCCTGCCCGACCGCATCTACAGCCGCCTGAAGCGCCAGGGCGTGGGCAGCGAGTTCCCCGAGTTCACCATCGAGCGCGCGGTCGGTCCGTCGGCGACGCTGGTCTTCGTCAGGAAGAGCGGCCAGCCGCTGACCCGCGGCGTGCCCGGTCTCTACAGCTTCGACGGTTATCACAAGGGCTTCGATCCGCAGGTCGAGCGCGTCTCGCGCCATCTCGCCGAGGAAGAACCCTGGGTGCTCGGCACCACGTCGGCCAAGGCGGACGCCGCCGGCGCCAAGCAGGTGGCGGACGAGGTGCGCCGGCTCTATCTCACCGACTACGCCCGGGTGTGGGAAGCCTTCATCGACGACGTTGCGGTGCAGCGTGCGGGCAGCCTGCAGCAGAGCATCCAGGTGGCGCGGGTGCTGTCGGCGGCCGATTCGCCGCTGCCCAAGCTGATGAAGGCGATGTCGCGCGAGACCACGCTGATCGTCGCCACCGACGACAAGTCGGTGATCGACAAGGCCCAACAGCGTGTTGCCGAGGCCAGGACGGAACTTGGCCGCATGATCTTCGGCGCCAACCAGCCCGGCCAGGCGGTGGTGCCGGCAGGCGGCATCGAGCGCATCGTGGACGACCGCTTCGTGCCCTTGCGCCAGCTCGTCACCGGCGACGGCAGTGCGGCGCCGATCAACGCGGTGGTGCAGTTGCTGAACGACGTCTATGTGAACCTTTCGGCCACCGAGACCGCGCTGCGCGACAAGGTGGCTCCGCCGCCGTCCGACGCCTCGGCGCGGGTCAAGGCGGAAAGCGCGCGCATGCCGGAGCCGGTGCGTTCCATGCTGCAGCAGCTTTCCGCCGCGGGTACCGGTCAGGCGCTGAGTTCGCTGCGCGAGTCCTTGTCCTCGGCGGTGGCGACCCAGGTCGGCCAGTTCTGCAGCCAGGCGACCGACGGCCGCTACCCCTTCGTGCGTAGCAGCGCACGCGACGTCACCCGCGACGACTTCGCTGCGTTGTTCGCGCCCGGCGGCAAGTTCGACGCCTTCTTCAACCAGAACCTGGCGCAGTACGTCGATACCGGCACGTCGCCGTGGAGCTTCCGCAAGGTCCAGGAACAGTCGCTCGGCGCGCCCGGCAACCTGGCTCAGTTCCAGCGCGCCGCGGTGATCCGCGACGTCTTCTTCCGCAGCGGCAGCAACCTGCGGCTGGAGTTCAAGGCGGTCGAGATGGACCCGGCGATCACTCACTTCACCCTCGATGTCGACGGCCAGCTGGTGAACTACGCCCACGGCCCGCAGGTGCCGCAGTCGGTGCAGTGGCCGGGGCCCAAGGGTGGCCTGCAGGTGCGGGTGCAGATCACCCCGCCGGGGCAGAGCGGCACCTCCGGCATCGCCACCGACGGCCCCTGGGCGCTGTTCCGCATGCTCGACAAGGCCAACATCACACCCACCGCGCTGCCCGAGAAGTTCCGCGCCACCTTCGTCATCGACGGCCGGGCGGCGGTGTTCGAGGTGACCACCAACAGCGTGCAGAACCCCTTCCGCCTGCGCGAGCTGGTGGACTTCCGCTGCCCGGGCGGGCTCTGATCGTGCTGCCCGGCGATAGCGCTCCAGGCTGGTATGGCAAGCTGCCGGCGCTCGGCGATTTCGCCAGCCGGCGTTTGCCTCAGGCTTTCGTCGCCGCCTGGGATGCCTGGCTGCAGCGCGGCATGGCCTACAGCCAGGAACATCTCGGCAGCGCCTGGCTGGATGCTTTCCTCACCGCCCCGGTGTGGGGGTTCGTGCTTGGCGAGCGCACACTGGAGACCCAGACCTGGGCCGGTATTGTGTTGCCCTCGGTGGATCGCGTCGGCCGCTATTTCCCCCTGACCCTGTGCGCCCCGCTGCCTGGTTTCAGCTTCGGCAGCGATGCGCTGACCGCGCTGGAGCGCTGGATGGATTCGCTCGAGGAGGCAGCGCGCGGCGGCCTCGATCCGCAGGCGACGGTCGACGGCTTCGAGGCCGGGCTGGTAGCTTGTCCGCCACCGCTCTTTCCGGCGCCGCAGGCTTGCGGCCTCGGCGAGGCTCTGCTGCGCGGCGACGCCTTCGTTCGCCTGGAGCGGCCCGGTGCGCGCGGCCTGCGCGATCTCGGCGGCGATGCCGCGGCGCGTACCATGGACATGCTGTTTGCACCCTATACCCTGTGGTGGTGCCGGGGCGGCGACGGCACTGCGGGCGGTTTTGCCTGCCACGGCATGCCGAGCGCCGCGGTGTTCGCCCGCATGCTGCAGTACGCACCTGGCCAGGTGTGACCCAACGACAGGAATCCAAGACCGGTGTCCGACACGAAAGACGATGACAAGACGGTGGTGCTGGGCGGCGCGAGTGCCGCCGCAGCGGCGCCCCAGGCCCAGGAAAACCCGCATAACGCGCTGCCGGTGGGCGCGCGCCTGGGCGAATTCGAGATCATCGGTCTGGTGGGCGAGGGCGGTTTCGGCATCGTCTACCTCGCCCAGGACCACTCGCTGGAACGCAAGGTCGCGCTCAAGGAATACATGCCGGCCTCGCTGGCGGCGCGCACCGCCAGCGCCACCGTGTCGGTGCGCTCCGAGCGTCACCGCGAGACCTTCGAGATCGGCCGCCGCAGCTTCGTGAACGAGGCCCGCCTGCTCGCCCAGTTCGACCACCCCGCGCTGGTCAAGGTCTACCGCTTCTGGGAGGCCAACGGCACCGCCTACATGGCCATGCCCTACTACGACGGCCGCACCCTGCGCGATGCGCTCAAGGCGCGCGGCGAGGTGCCCGACGAGAGCTGGATACGCAAGATCCTGGCGCCGGTGATCGACGCGCTCGAACTGATCCACCGCGAAAGCTGCTTCCATCGCGACGTTGCCCCCGACAACATCATGCTGCTGCGCGACGACCGCCCGGTGCTGCTCGACTTCGGCGCGGCGCGGCGGGTGATCGGCGACATGACCCAGGCGCTCACGGTCATCCTCAAGCCGGGCTACGCGCCGATCGAGCAGTACGCAGAGATGCCCGGTATGCAGCAGGGGCCGTGGACCGACGTCTATGCGCTGGCAGCGGTGATCTACTTCATGATCACCGGCAAGACGCCGCCGCCCTCGGTCGGCCGCATGATGCAGGACAGCTACCAGCCGCTCGCCACCCTGGCCGCAGGCCGCTACAGCGACCGCTTCCTGCGCGGCGTCGATCGTTGTCTCGCGGTCAAGGCGGAGGATAGGCCGCAGAGCATGGCGGAGATGCGGGAGGCGCTGGGCTGGGGCCTGGATTCGCCCCTGTTCGCACCGCCCGGCGCGACCACCGCGGCGGCGTCGACCGTCGTCGCCGGCACCGCGCGTCCGGCCGCCGCCGCTTCACCGGCGGTCGGCAAACCCGGCAGCGGTACCCGCAATCTGGTGATCGGCGGTGCCGCGGTGGCCCTGGCGGCAACCGTCGGCGGCGCTTACTGGCTGCTGCGCGGCAGTGCGCCGGCACCGGAGCCGACGCCGGTAGTCGCGCCCCAGGCGCCGGTGGCGGCGGCCCCGTCCCCACCGCCGCCCGTGCAGGCGACCGCGCCGACGCTGCCGCGGCCGGCCGCGCCGACGCTGGCGGAAACCTTCCAGGCGGTGCTGGCCCATGCCGACCCCGGTATGACGCCGCGCCTGGAGGCGCCCGCCACCGTCACTGTCGGCCAGGATCAGCTCAAGCTCTCGCTCGACAGCAAGATCGCCGGCCATCTCTATCTGTTCCTGTGGGACAGCGGCGACGACATGGTGTATCGCCTCTTCCCCAACGATGCCGACGCCGACAGCACGCTGGGCGTGGGCAGCACCTTCCATGTGCCGCGGCCGCATCTGCGCATGCCGTGGGTCTTTCCGGCACAGGAGCCGGCGGGCGAATGGCGGGTGCTGGCGGTAGTGTCGGAGCAGTTGCGGGATTTCGACCGTGCCGCGCTCAAGCGCGACGGCGACCTGCTGTCGTCCAGCCGGGCGGAGTTCGAGGCAGTGCTGGCGGGTGGCGGTGATATCGGCGCCTTGCTCGGCACGCCGCGTTGCGTGGCAGGGGAGCCCTGCTCCGGTCGCTACGGCGCCAAGCTCGCAACCATCCGCGAGTTGCTGCCGCCCGCACCCAAGCCCGAAGTCGCCAAACCGGCGCCCCGTGCACCGGCGCCTGCCCAGGCGGCCGATGCCGGTCGCGCCGAACCGGTGCCGCAGCGCCCCTCGGCGCCTGCGGCCAAGCCCGCGCCCAAGGACAGCGACACGCTCAAGGCAGAGCGCGAATACATGCAGCAGCTCAACAAGGACCTGGACCGCCTGCTGCAGGGGCAGCCTGCCAACTGAGGTGGTCGCTGCGGCAGCCGGGGCCGGCCGCCGCGTCCGGGCGTCAGAACCAGTAGCTGCCGGACAGGGTGATGCTGTTGGTTTCGCGCCCGTGCAGGTAGCGCAGGCCGAAGCGGGCGTAGCTCTTGGCCACGTCGCCGCCGCGGTTGGTGCCGATCGAGATGCCGATCTCCTGGGTGTTGTCGACGAAGAACTCGGTGCCGCCGGTGTAGCGCGTATCGACCAGCGAGTACTCCAGGGATAGCGGCAGGCCCATGAGCTTGACCGGCTGCGCCAGCATCACGCCGTTGCGCAGCGACCAGGTCTTGATCTTGGGGTCGAAGGAGTAATCGCCGACCGAGAGCTTGGTGGTCTTGTAGTAGCCGGCCATGTTGCCGATCACCAGATCGAGGCCGTCGAGCGGGATGTGATAGGTGCTGGATACGCCTACCGAATACATGCCGGCGACCGAGGCGAGGTCGGCCGAACCCGTCACCGCGTAGCGCAGGCTGGGGGTCAGGGCCCAGCGGCTGGTGACCGGCATGCGGAAGGCCGCGCCGACCCCGCCGTGATAGGCCTCTGCGCCGCCTATCTTCACCAGTGTGAGCGATCCGGACAGCGTGAACATCTGGCCCGGCGTCGAATCGGATCGCCACACCCGCGAGAACGGCAGGTTGGTCACCTCGCCGTCCCGGCCGTCCACCGTCATGCTGCCGTAGGAGGCCCCGATCGAGAAGGTCGGGCTGTCGGCGTTGCTGCCGCCGATTTCGCGCAGGGTGTCGGACATCGCCGCGTCGAAGTCGGCCGCCGCCGCGCTCGGGATCAGGCCGCCGGGGCCGGCGATCGGACTGGTGGCGGAATGCTCGGCCTGGTACTTGATGATCTCCGACATGACTCCGCTCTTCTTCAGGTACTCCACCAGCAGGTCGGCCGACTCGTCGCGGGTGGTGCCGGCAAAGGCCTCGCTGATGCCCAGTGCCGGAATGCTGAAGTTCAGCACGGTACTCTCGAAATCGAACTGCAGCGTGACCGGGACGCCGTTGAAGTCGATATTCGCCTCGGCGAAGGCGATGTCCGTGTAGCTCGGCACCAGTTGCTGGAAGGTGGCGTCGTTGAGCAGGTCGAAGAAATCCTCGGCCGTGTCTTCGCAGCGCTGGCCGGTATCGGTGCCACTGGTGGAAATCACATTCAGGGACAGGCCGAAGTTCTTGTCCGAGCAGGCGGCGTGGCCGGCGGCGGGCAGAATGGCCGCGGCGGCCAGGGCGGAGGCGACGAGCAGGCGGGTCGGAGGTGTCATGGCGGGCCTTCGTGGCTGGCGAAAAAAAGCCCGGTCTGCGGGGGACCGGGCGGTTTGGGGGGCGGAACCGGTCAGACTTCGACGCGGCTCTGGTTCTTGGCTTCGATGGTGATGCGCTGGACGTTGGCCGGCACACGCGGATCGGCCACGCGGCTGTGGCGCACCTTGCCCTTGCCGGAGCTTTCCATGGTTTCCATCAGCGTCACCTTGGCGGCGCTGGCGTCGCCCTTGCCGGGCGCGGTGGCCACCGTCATGTCTATGGTCTCGCCGCGCTCGCTGGCCGTCTTGCGGGCGTATTCCTCCAGCTTGCGCACCGCCTCGCGCCCTTCCGGCGTGTCGACCTGACTGAGGGGGATATCGACCGAAACCGACTTGAACGCGGCCACCGTGTCGGTCTTGTTGGCCTTGGTGTCGACCACCTTCACCTGCTGGGTCTCGACCGGCGACACCGTGGCGCCCTTGACCATGGTGGTGGCTTCGGTGGCGCGCTTGGCCTCCTCGATTTCGGCGTTGCGCGCCTTCATGTAGCCGACGATGCCGCCCACCAGCGCGCCGGCGGCGCAGCCACTGCCGGCATCGTTGTTGGTGAGGGACGCCAGCGCGGCGCCGGCGGCGCAGCCGATCGCGGCGCCGATGCCGGCGCTCTGGGTCTTGTCGTCCAGGGTGGCGCAGCCGTTCAGCATCAGTGCTGCGCACAGGGGAAGCAATGCAATCCGGGTATTCATGGTGTTTGTCCTGTCGTGCTCAAGGGTGATTCAGGGCAGCAATACGGTGACTTCGTGTTCCGCCTTGTGCACCTGCACCGCGATCGCAGTGTAGTTGTCGCTGTGTTGATTGTCATGCGCTTCGACTATCGCGGCCATCCGCTCCAGCCAGTCGGAGCACGAGCTCGCGGTGCCGAGCTCGGCGGCCATGCGCGGCTCGTCCACGTACTCCCACCAGCCGTCGCTGCAGATCAGGAAGGCGTCGCCCGGGCCGATCGCGACCGGCGCGCCCGAAACGCTGAGGGCGAGGTCGTCGGCATTGCCGATGGCCGAGGTCAGCAGGCTGCGCTGCGGATGGCTGCGGATCATGTCCACGCTGCCGTAGCCGGCGTCGATCATGCTCTGCACCAGGCTGTGATCGCGCGTCTGGTGCACCAGCTCGCGGTTGCGGAAGAGGTAGATGCGGGTGTCGCCCACGTGCGACCACACCGCTTCGCCGCGCGTGGCGTCGATCAGCAGCACGGCGGCGGTGGCGTGCATGTTGTCGCCTTCCGGGTTGGCGTTCTTCTCGGCCATGACCGCGGCCTGGGCGGTCTCGAGCAGGGCGACGGCTTCGGTCTCGCCGACCGCGGGATGGCTGGAGAAGCGCTCCAGCACGGTGCTGACCACGATCTGGGCGGCACGGTCGCCGCTGCCGTGGCCGCCGGCGCCGTCCGAGACGACCCAGCAGCAGCCCTCCTCGGAAGTCCAGTAGCCGCAGGCGTCCTCATTGCGCTTGCGGCGGCCGATGCGGGAAATGTAGGCGGTGTGGAGGTCGAGCATGGTGTTCTCGTTGTGGGCTCGCTGGGGGCGGCCGATCAGCCGCGGTCGCGCTGCAGTTGGTCGATCTGGGCCTCGTAGGCCTTGAGGAACTCGCGGCCGAACAGGGAGTGGAAGTCGTCCTCCGCCTCGCGCGAGATGTCGCTGTAGCGCTGCTCGTAGAGATCCCACAGCTTGGCCTTGCGGTTGGCCGGCAGCACGCTGTCGAGCAGGCTCTTGCTGGTGAGGCGGGCTTCGAGTTCGGCCGGGGTGAAGCGGCCGAGCACGCTGGCGAGTGCGGCGCGCATGCCGGCGATGAAGCCGATCTGGTGCGCGCGCAGGTCGTCGTAGGCATCGCGCATGGCCTCGTCCGGCTGCATGAAGCCGCTGCCCTGCGGCAGCAGCAGCTGCATCAGGGCGAAATCGACGTCGGGGGAGAACTTCAGCGGATTGTTGTTCTTGCTGACGATCATGGTGACGTCGGCACGCACCTCGCGCTTGGTGGCGGCGCGCGCGATCAGCAGCTCCACCGTGCCCTGCACTGCCTCGCGCAGCATGCGGCCGATGTGCTCCATCAGTTCCGGCGTCAGTCCGCCGGCCGGGCTGAGCCGGGGCAGGCCGATGCCGCGGGCGAAGGCGGCGAGCAGCGCGTCGCCGTCGGCCGACGGCGCGTAGGCGGGTGGGGTCGGCGATGGTGCAGGCGGGGGCGTTGGCGTCGCCGCGGCCGCCGGTGGATTGATGCTGACGCTGGCGCGTGGTGCCGGGGGCGGCACAAGCTGGGTCAGCGCCTCGCGTACTTCGGGCGCGGCTGGGCTGGGGGCCGGCGCCGACTGCACCGGCGCTGCGGGTGTTGCCCACGACACGACGCCGCCCTGCGGTGCCGCGGGCGTCTTCGGCGGCAGCGGTGCGGCGGCCGGATTCACCGTCGTCGGCGGGCCATCGTCGATCAGGCGCGGTGGCGTGAAGGCGTCGCGCAGCAAGGGCGAGTCGTTGCGCACCGCATCCTGGCCGGGGGCGGGTGCCACGCCGCCGAGTAGGGCGAGCGGATCTTCGCTGCCGCCGGCGATCGGTGCCGGGGCATGGGCCGGGTCGGCCAGCGGCGAACCGGCAAAGGGGTCGTGTCCGGCGCCGGCCTGATCGAGACCGAACAGCGCGTCGAGCGAGCTGGCCTCGGCTGGCTGGGCGAGGCCGCCGATGCCAAGCGGATCGGCCGGATTGTTGTCCGGCGCCCGGGGAGCAGGGCGGGCAGGCGGTGGCGGCGCGAAGGCGGCGAAGGGGTCGTCATGCGCCGCGGCAGGCGGCGTCGCGGGTGCCGGTGTCGGCGCCGTCACCGGCGCGGCCGGCACAAAGACGGCGAAGGGGTCGTCGTCGCGTGCTGCCGGCGCGGGGCTGAAGGGTGCCGGGGCGGGAGGCGTGCCGAACTCGGCGGGCGGTGCGCCGGCTGGCAGCGACAGGTCGAGTTCCAGGCCGAGGCCGAGCGGATCGCCCTGCGGCGGGAGGTTGGGATGGGTTTCGTTGCCGAAGCGCGAGGTTTCGCGCAGCACTTCCACGCGCAGGGTGTAGTCGGCAATGCCGATCTCGTCGCCGTCGCGCAGGGTGGCGCTGGCACCCTTGCCGAGCGGCCGGCCGTTGAGCTGGGTGGGATTGCCGCCATGGTCGACGAGTACGTAGCGGGTACCGTCGTATTGCACCTGCGCCTGCATCCGCGAAATGTGGCGGCCGGGGTCGGGCAGGGTCAGTGCGTTGCTGTCGTCGCGGCCTATGGTGCCGCCGCGCTCGTCGAAATCTTGGGCGAGGGGGCTGGCCGGCGGAAAGCCGTTCACCTGGATCACACTGATGCGTAACACTGCTTTCTCCATTCGTTCAGATGACCGGCGGCGGGGCCATCAGGCGTGCGCCGGCGAGGGCGGCGCGCATGCCGAAATCCCAGCGCGCGGCCAGATCCATGGTGGCCTGTGCGGCCGAGGACAGCGTGGCCGACACTTCATGGCCCCGGCACCAGCGGCGTCCGGCCGACCACTGTTCGCGGTGCCGGCTCCACAGCTGGCGGGCGCGTTCGGCATCGGGCAGCCAGACGTCGTCGGCGAACTCGCGTTCGAAATCGTCGGCGTCGGCGCTGATCGGCAGCGTCTGGCGTTGCGCGTCGACCTCCAGCCCGGTGAGGCGGCTGAAGGCGGTGCCGGCCGCGGCGGCGGTGAGCGGTTCGGCGGCGGCCATCATTGTGATCAGCGGCTCTATCCCGTCCGGATGGCCGGCGCGGCCGAGCAGGGCGCAGCGGCGCGGCGCGGTCTGGGCGGCCAGCAGCGCGGTCCAGGGCGCTGTCGCAGCGGTGTCGCCGACCGCCGCCCAGAAATCGAGCCCGACCGGATCGCCGGCTTCGGCCAGCTGGCGTGCCGCCTGCGCGACCCAGGCTTCGCCGCGCCAGCTGGCGGCGGCGAGGACGGCGCCGCGCAGCTCGGCCTGCGGTCGGCGCAGGGCTTCGCGATAGGGTGGCGGCGAGCTGGTGGCGGAGTCGATCAGTGTCAGTGCGCGCCAGGCGAGGCCGGCGACGGCCGGTGCTTCGG
Source organism: Azoarcus sp. DD4 (assembly GCF_006496635.1). Taxonomy (NCBI): domain Bacteria; kingdom Pseudomonadati; phylum Pseudomonadota; class Betaproteobacteria; order Rhodocyclales; family Zoogloeaceae; genus Azoarcus; species Azoarcus sp. DD4. The sequence continues at coordinate 5,271,577 of NZ_CP022958.1, read as the reverse complement.
CCTGCAGCAGCCGGGCCAGCGCGGCGTCGTCGGCGGCGAGACGGCGCTGGGTCGCGAGCGCGGCGGCCGCGGCGGCCGCACGCGCCGGATCGTCACCGGTCAGGGCGCTGCGCAGGGCGGCTTCGGTGTGGGTCTGGGGGGCCGCACCGAGCGCGTCGCGCAGGCCGTCGAGCCGGCTGCCGGTGGCGCTGCGGAAGCTGTCGACCACCATGGCGGCCTGTGCCGGTTCGCCGCCGCGCAGCAGGGCGCAGGCGATGGCGAAGACCTCGTCGCGGTCGTCGGATGCGAGCCACTCGCCGAGCAGCGCCGGCAGTTCGCGGCCGGCGACCAGCATGCCCTGCAGGTGGGCGTCGATGCGTTCGTGCAGGTGCTGGAGGTCGCGCAGCGTCAGCGTCTCGGAATGCACCGCGGCACGGCGTCGGCTCCACAGGTAGGCGAGTTCTTCGGCGTGGGTGAGCGCGAGTTCCGGCATGAAGTGCCGGTGGCGGTGCAGTGGAGCGATTGCGACCATGGGCGTCAGTTGATGGCGACGTTGCCGGCGCGGATACGCTGGGTGCCCCTGGCGCGCAGCAGCACGTCGTCGCCGCGCAGCATCAGTTTGCCGTCGGCGGCGCGCAGGTCGATGGAGACATCGCCGCACTTGAGTGTCAGCACCTCGGTGGCTTCCAGCGTCAGGCGCGCCTGCGGTTGCGCGTCGCGATAGGGGCCGATGCGGCCGAGCACCACGCCCGGCCCGGCGCCGCCCGGCGGCAGCACCAGCACGCTGTCGCCGACGTCGAGCGGCTTGCCTTCCAGGCACAGGCAGCGCCAGGGGTCGCGGCCGGCGACCGCGACCAGCAGCCAGCCGTCGCTTTCGATGGCGAGCAGTTGCCCGCGCACGGGGCCGGCGGCCGGGTCGGCGCCGGCGGTGGGCTGGTTGTCGGCCAGCAGGGCAACTCGGTGCGTGCTCATCGCGGGTCTCCCGGGGGCGTGATCAGAATGTCCATTCGTCGGCGGGGACGAAGCGCAAGGTGTCGATGTTGGCGGCCATGAGCGTGGTGCCGAGCGTGGCTGTCATCACCGAGCCGCCGGCGTTGGCGCCGGGATTGCCGGCGCGCGGGCCGGACAGCGGTGTGTAGGACCACCGGTCGCTGCCCCTGCCGCGTACCACCTTCTTGCGGCCGACGTCGTCCTTGTCGGGCAGGCTGGTCGATGCCGAGCCCCACAGGTTGAGACCGTTGCCGTCCACCGGGAGCTTGCCCGGCAGCCACACGCCGTTGTCGAGTTCCTTGATCAGGCCGATTGCAACCAGTTCGCCCAGCTGAGTCATCGTGTCACCCGCAGATGTTCTTCTTGTTGTGCCACAGCGGGTCGCCCATGCGGCAGACGTTCTTGCCGTCCAGCATGACGTCGAAGGAGTACATCAGGAACTCGCACTCCTGCTTGAAGGTGCCGGAGATCACGCCACCTGCGGTGCCCGGCTCGTCGCCCGCGCTCATCATGTACTTGGCGCCCTTCACCATCACCATGCTGCCGTCGGCCTTGACGGTGGTGGTGCCGGCGGTGGTGTCCGACGACTTGCCGATGTTGGGGTAGGGGATGGGAATGGGGCCGCCGGGCGAGGGCGTGTTGCAGACGTCGGGGAAGACCATGCTCACGCCGTTGCTGGTCTTGTGCGCGAATCCCTTGATGTTGTGGACGGTGCAGGGCATGGCGGGCTCCGGTGGGGTCAGCCGGCGACGGCGGCGAGCAGGGCCGCGGCGCGGTCGCCGCGGTCGGACGAAGCATAGACCAGGCAGGGGCCCGGTCGGTAGCCGCCGGCCAGTCCGTGGGCGGCAAGCGCCGCCAGCAGCGGGCCGTGGGCGGCGCCGAGATCGCCGCAGCATTCGGCCGGGTGCTCCATCAGCATGGCGTCGGCGAAGTGCGCCGCATTGCGCAGGCGCGCGACGCTGAATTCACGCGCCCAGTAGCGCTCGCCGTTGAAGGACGAATAGGTACATGCCACCGGCGCCGGGGGCGTGATCTGCGCGAACAGGCCGCCGACTGTTGCCGCCAGCCCTTCGCCGAGGTAGGGCGCTTCGGCGTAGAGGTGGCCCGGCTCGAAACCGTTTGCCGCACCGGCGACCGTAGCCAGCGCCTTTCCACCGCAGCCGGGCGCGGCGAGCAGCAGGAAGGCCGCGCCTTCGCCCGGGCGGAATCCGTCGCCGTTGGCGGTGCTGCCGATGCGGCCGTCCATGGCCAGGGTGTCGAGCACGTAGAGGTCGAGCAGGCTGTCCACGCCGCCCACCAGGATGTAGCGGGTTTCGCCTGCTGCCAGCCGTGCGGCTGCCTGTCGCAGCGCCATCAGCCCGGCGGCGCGGCCGCGGGTGACGGCGACGCTGTGCGCGAGGTCCAGCGGAGCCGCGCTTTGCAGCGCCAGGCGGCGGAGGAAGTCGGCGGGTGCGATGGCTTGCAGCGCGTGGTGCTCGGGCAGGCCCAGCAGCAGCGGCACCGGGCCGGTATCGTCCGGCAGGACGGCCAGCGTCTCCGCCAGTGCGGCGTGGGCGAGCCGCAGCATGCGTGCCTCGCGCGGCTGCAGACCGGCCGCGGCCAGCGCCGGTGCGAGCGCGGGCAGGCCGTCGTCGGGCACGCTGCCGGCGACGAAGGCCTCGCCGCGGCGGTCGCGCATGGCGATTTCGCGCAGGCGGGCGACGCGCGCCCGTGCCGCCGCGGCGGTCTCGGCCAGGCCGAGTCCGATCGGGGTGATGCAGCCGGCGCCGAGGATCACGATCGTCATGGTGCCGGTATGGCGCTAGTCGAGCGATTCGAAACGGATGTCGCCGTAGCCGGCGGCGGCGATGTGGCGCTGCAGACGTTCGCTGACGATCATGCAGTCGGTGTCCTCATCGGCGACGAAGAGGTCGAGGTCGGGCACGCGGGCGGGGTCGATGACCAGCCTGTCTATGATGTTCATGCCGTCGCCGAGCGAGCGGATCTCCGACCTCGCCATGTCCACGCAGGCGACGCGGCCGACGATGTTGAGCAGCAGGTAATCGTGGATGACCCGGTTGTTCACATCGTCGTGCATCTCGACCGGACTGGCCTCGACGTTGGCGACGCCGGCGGCAAGCAGGGTGGCGTGGAAGGAGCGGGTGCCGATCCAGGCGGGCGACTCGAAAAAGGTGGGCAGCTTGCCGTTCGGCAGCTCGGGGTCGAGCTGGACCACCAGCGGCGGCACGAAGTCGGCGTCGAAGCGGTGGCCGGTCTTGAACTCGGTCATGAAGTGGCTGACCGCGTAGAGCCCCGCCCCGTTGGGGTCGATGAGGCGGCTCATTCTGAAGTACGTCACGTCGGGTCCTCGTATGCTCACGCGGTAAAGCCGCCGGCCTGGGCGAATTCGGCCGCGATGCGCGACACGAAGATCCGGCAGCAGTTGATGTCCTGTTCCAGCAAGGCCGAGGCCTTGTCGACGTAGCGCACCATGTTGTCGCGCGGGGGCAGCTTGTCGGCCTGCTTCTTACCCTTGCAGTCCTCGCAGGGTGGCTGCTTCTTGTAGTGCGAAACGGCGTGGTTCGCGATCTTGTCCAGGTACTTCTTGACGCATTCCTTGTAGGCGCATTCGCCGATGCCATAGGTGTTCGAGCTGCTGTGCTTGCCCTGGTGCATCTGGATTTGCGCGAGCTGCATGACCTTGAACATCAGCGAGCGGTTGTGGCCGATCTGCGCTGGCGTGGCGGCGGCGGTATGCCATTCGGCCAGGCTGGAGGCGTAGGGCATCCACTTGCCGTTGTTGCGGTGGTCGACGTCGTAGCGGGTGTCGCCGTAGATCACGCTACCTTCCTTGAGCCACTGCGCCACGCGGTGGCTCTTCAGCGTGAGGTGCGGGATCAGGTGGTGGGCTTGCGAGGGCCAGCAGGAGGCGGAAAGATCCGCTTCCCGGGCGGCGTTCTTCGGCTGGTTGCCCATGTTACGACCGAGCGTCGCGGCGTCGCCGTCGAGATTGGCCTTCCACTGCTTCTGGTCGGGCTGGAATTCGCACTTGCCGTCCTTCTCGTCGGCCGACAGCATGGCGACCAGCACGGCCTCACCGACCTGGGTCATCGGCCTGCTCCTTGTCGAGTCTGGCAGCCACCGTAACCTGGCGCAGCCGCGGGAGTTTCTTGTCCACCGCCAGTCGGGCCCGCCATACCATCTGCAGGCGGCCTTGGTCGGGCTCGATCAGCACGGTGTCGAGCAGCGGTCGCGCGGGGATCTGGCGGCCGTCGAAATCCCACTGCAGCGCGATCACCAGCCGCGGCAGCGTGAAGCGCAGCGGCGCGCCGGCGGTGCAGCCGGTGATGTCCACCGCTTCGCCGCCGACGAGGTGTTCCGGCGCGACCAGGCCGGGCGCGGCGACGTTGAAGAAGCGGGGGTCGAAGTCCTGCGGCAGGTAGGGCGCGCGCCCGGCCTGCCAGGCTGCGTCATAGGTGCCCGCCCAGCCGAGGCGCGGCTGCCAGCCAGCCGCAACCGGCGCGCAGCCGGCGGGCGGCGGACGGTCCGCCGGGGTGACGATCAGTGCGTCCGGGTCTTCGATGTTGGGCAGCGCCCGGCCGGCGATGTCGGTCTCGGCGCTACCGACGAAACCGCGGCCGACGGGGTTGCGCGGGTCGTATTCCGGCGCCGCGCCGTCGGCCGCCGCGGCGCAGCCGCCGAACGCCAGTTCCCAGCGCAGCGGCATGCGCTCGAAGGGCTCCGCGGCGGAGATCGCCCAGCCCTGTTCGGTGCGCACCCAGCGACGGTCGCCGAACACCTGCAGCTGGCGCCGCAGCGGACCGACGCGGATATCCACCGCCATGCTGCGCACCGGCCCCGACGGCGCGACGGCACGGCCGAGCAGCAGCACGTCGGTGCCCGGCTTGGCGAGGGTGAGGTCGGCGGCGGCGCGCACGCTGCTGGTGTCCGGGTCGCCCCAATAGACATCCGCGGCGAGGAAGTTGGCCTGGCGCCCGGCCAGCCGCGGCACGCCCGACGAAAGGTCGAAGCTGGCCTTGACGGCGGCATAGGCGCACTCCACGCCATCCGGGTCGGCGAAGACCGAGAGCACGGCGGGAAGGGGTGTGGGGTTGACGACCTGCAGCATGGCGGCGATCAGTTCTGGGCGATCTTGGCGCCCTTGATCACCACGTCGGCGGCAGCCTTGATGCCGATCTTGCCGCTGCCGTCGATGGTGATGTCCTTGCCCTTGATGGTGATCGTGCCGTTCTTCTTCATCGTGATGCTGGCGTTGCCGGTCTTGATGGTGATCTCGTCGCCGGCCTCGATCACCAGGGTCTTGCCGATCTGCAGCTTGTCGTCGGTGCCGATACTGGTATTGCGCCCCTTGCCCACATCGAGCTGCTGGTTGGCGCCGACGGTGACGGTGTGGTCCTTGCCGATGTCGTAGACCTCGTTGCCACCCACCGCCATGTCGCGGTCTGCACCAACCGATACCGATTCGTTCTGGCCCACGCTCTCGGCGCGGTTGCCACCCACCGAGACGGTTTCGTTGGCGCCCACCGATTCGGTGCGGTTGTTGCCGATGCTGATGGTTTCGTTGTTGCCGACCGATTCCTTGCGGTCGTTGCCGACGGTGACCGTCTCGTTGTGGTCGATGTTCTTGGTGCGATCGTTGCCCACCCAGTGGGTCTCGTCGTTCTCGACCTCGATGTCCTGGTTCTTCTCGGCGTGGATGAAGAGCTGTTCATCGCCCTTCTTGTCCTCGAAGCGGATCTCGTTGAAGTTCTCGGTGCCGCCGGCGAGCGTGGAGCGCGTCTTGATGCCGGTCTGGGTCATGTTGGCCGGCAGCTCGTAGGGCGGCATCTGCTCGGCGTTGTACACCCGGCCGGTGATGATGGGCTGGTCGGGGTCGCCTTCGAGGAATTCGACGATCACTTCCTGGCCGATGCGCGGGATGGCGATGAAGCCCCAGTTCTTGCCGGCCCACGGGTGCGACACGCGGATCCAGCACGAGCTGTGTTCGTCCTTCTTGCCGTAGCGGTCCCAGTGGAACTGCACCTTCACCCGGCCGTACTGGTCGGTGTGGATCTCGTCGCCGGCTGGGCCGACTACCACCGCGGTCTGCGGCCCCTTGACCCGCGGCCGCGGGGTGAGCCGTGGCGGGCGGTAGTCCTGACGGCTGCTGAGCGCGGTGAAGCGGCAGTCGAACAGGCTGCCGGCGGCGGCGGTGGATTCGTGGCCTTCGGCGACGACGCGCAACTGGGCGGCGGTGATGAGGTATTCGCGGTTCTGGTCACGCCGCACGTGGCCGGCGAGCTTGAACAGGTGGCCGACCGCCAACCCGCGTGCGCTGGTCTGCGCCTGGGCCAGCTCGAACTGGGCGTGCTGTTCGTCGATACGCACCTGCGCGTAGTGGCGGCCGTCGCCGGCCTGGTCGAATTCGCCGGGGTAATCGAACACCTCGTGCTTGCCTTCGTCGTGTTCGCGCGGCACCACCGCCGAGGCTTCCAGCCGCACCGAGGGCTTGGTGAAGTCGTAGTCGCGCAGCATGACCTTGCCGGGCATCACCTGACGCTCGAAGGCCCAGCTGCTGACGAAGCCCAGCTCGTCGGCGCCGCCCTGGCGGTTCTCGACGAATTCGATTTCAGCGTAGTCGGCGACGCTGCTGTGGGCGGCGTAGGCGTCGGCCAGCACCAGCGTGTTCTTGTTCTCGTCGTGCTCGAAGAAGTAGTAGATGCCTTCTTCTTCCAGCAGTCGGCTGACGAAGTCGAGGTCGGTCTCGCGGTACTGCACGCAGTAGTCGCGCTTGCGGTACTGGCCGCTCAGGGCGATGCGGAAGTCGGCGACGCCGTGGTCGGCGAAGACCTGCTTGACGATGTCGGGCACCGTCATCGCCTGGAAGATGCGGCAGTCGGCGGTGCGGCTGAGGAACCACGGCCATGGGCGCAGGCTGGCGCGGTAGGTCTGGAAGCGGCCCAGCGTGCCGGTGTGGGCGAAGCGGATGACGTAGCCGCTGAAGAAGCGCTTGCCGCCGGTGGGCAGCATCAGGCGCAGGCTGACCTGCTTGCCCAGGATGGCGTCGAGGTCGATGTCGGTCTTGTCCGACAGGCAGTCGATCTCGTATTCACTGACGCGCGACAGGGCTTCGGCGGCTTCCAGCGCATGGAATACCAGCACGTTGTCGCCCAGCGGGGTGATCAGCTCGAATTGGGTTTGATCTGCCACGGTCGTCGCCTGATAGGGTGGGCCGCGCCGCCGCGGCCGAAATGACGTTGCATTTTATGGCAGATCGGCAAGGCCGGGGGCATGCGGATTGCGGCTGCCCGGCGCGGGTGCCCACGCGCGGCGCCGGCAGCAGCCGGCGACGCATGCTCAGAGCAGGTGTGGCGGGACGATGCCGTGGCGCTTCATCTGGCGATAGACGGTGGCGCGGCAGATGCCGAGCTCGGCGGCTGCCGCGGTGATGTTCCAGTGATGGCGGCGCAGTGCGCTTTCCAGTTCGCTGCGGGCGGCGTCCCTGGCTGGCGCGGCGGGGGCTGCGACGGGCTCTTGGGCGGTCGCCGGACGCGACGGCGGTTCGGCGGCCGGTGTCGCCGCCATCAGCTCGGCGGGCAGATCCTGCGGCAGGATGCGTTCGCCGTCGCACACCGCCAGCGCGAAGCGCAGCACGTTGCGCAGCTGGCGCACGTTGCCCGGCCAGTCGTAGGCGAGCAGCAAGCCGCGCGCGGCGGGGTCGAGCGCGGCGGTGGTGCCCATCTCGGCACCTTCGGCGGCGAGCAGGCGGGCGATCAGGTAGTCGCGATCGCGCCGTTCGCGCAGCGGCGGCAGGTAGAGGATGGCGCCGCACAGGCGGTAGTAGAGATCTTCGCGGAAGCTGCCTTCGGCAATCAGCTTGCGCAGGTCGCGGTGCGAGGCGGCGACCACGGTGAGGTTCACCGGCACCGGTTTCTCGGCGCCCAGCGGCAGCACCTCGCGCTCGGCCAGCACGCGCAGCAGCCGGGTCTGCAGGTGCAGCGGCATGTCGCCGATCTCGTCGAGGAACAGCGTGCCGCCGTCGGCCTGCTGGATCAGCCCGCGCATGCCCTTGCTGCGGCCGCCGGTGAAGGTGCCGGCGGTGTAGCCGAAGAGTTCGCTCTCGATCAGCGACTCCGGAATCGCCGCGCAATTGACCGCGACGAAGGGTCGGGCGGCGCGGCTGCTCGATTCGTGCAGCGCCTTGGCCAGCACCTCCTTGCCGGTGCCGGTTTCGCCGTGCACCAGGATGTTCACCGGCCGGTTCACCAGGCGTGCGGCCTGGCCGATCAGGCGCTGCATCTGCGGATCGTCGCCGGCCAGGCGTTCGAGCGCCGGCGCCGCCGGGGTGGCGACCGCGGCGGGCATGGCGTGCTGCGGTGTCACCCGCGGCGGCAGCACCGCGCCGTAATAGACCTCGCCGCTGCTGGTGGACAGCGCGGTGCGGTCGGCGGAAAAACCGGCGCGGGCGATGCGCCAGATGGCGTCCATGCCCTCGCGGAAGACCTCGCCCAGCGGCCGGCCGATCAGGGTGTCGGCGGCGGCGCCGTCGAGCGGCCGCAGTGCGCGGCGGGCGCCGCTGTTGGTGCCGACGATGAGGCCGTCGGCATCGAAGGCGAGCATGATCTCGCCCGACACGTCCACCATGGACCAGGCCGAACCCAGCCGCAGCACCCAGCGGTCGCGGAAGTAGCGCAGGAAGTTGGCGTCTTCGACCATCTGCGCAAACATCGTGGTCAGCTGCAGCGCCAGGTGCTGGCTGTCGCGCGGCGAGGGCGAGGTCAGCGCCGAGACGTCGAGCACGCCGAGGAAGCCGCCGGTCGGGTCGAACAGCGGTGCGGCGTTGCAGGTCAGGCTGATGTGGGTGGCGTCGAAGTGGTCGGCGTGGTGTACGGTGATGGGCGCCTTCTCGACGATGCAGGTGCCGACCGCGCAGGTGCCGGCACGGGCCTCGCTCCAGTCGGCGCCGAGATAGAGCCCGGACTGCTTGAGTTCGCGCGCCCAGGCGTCGTTGCCGATGAAGTCCACGGCGATGCCGTGCGCATCGGTCAGCAGCAGCACGTAGCCGATGCCGGCCATGCGCTTGTAGAGCTGTTCCATGCCGGTGCGGGCGACGCCGAGGAATTCCTCGATCTGGTCCTGGTGCTCGCGCAGGCGTGCATGCTCGACGATGTGGGCGCGCGTCGGACGGCAGGGGTCGAGCCCGTAGTCGCGGATGCAGCGCACCCAGGAACTCTGGATTCGGTCGGTGGCGGGAGCGCCCGCCTGCGATACGGCGAGCACATGGTCGATGTGTTCCCGCTGGGATTGCGCCAGCATCTCGTCTCCTCCTGCCGGTTGGCCGCCATCGCCGGATGTCGATGTAGCGATGCCGCGCGGACGCGGACCGTGTGTCGGTCTCTGCATGTCTTGGTCGAAGGTTAATCCACCCTGGCCGCCGGCTCAATCGAAAAGGGCGGGGTGGCCCTTCGGCACACCCCGCAAAGCGCCTGGAGGAGGGAGTCAGGCAAGGCGGGACGGCGGGTGAGCGCCGTCCGATACTTTCAGCTTATTTGTCGGGAAAGCGCGGGTCCCACAGCTTGCGCTTCAGGTCCTTCTCGTGCGCCATGCCCTTGGGCGCGCTCACGAGTTCCAGCTGCATGCCCCAGGGCGCGAGGAAGTACACCCAGGTGAGGCCGGCGGCGGGGCCTTCGGTGAAGGTGCTGGGCTTATCCAGCACCTGCACGCCCTTGGCCTTGAGGTAGGCCACCGCGGCGTCCATGTCGTCCACGTAGAAGGCGAGGTGGTGGCCGCCGATGTCGCTGTTGCGCGGGCCGCGGCGGTTCTGGTCGGGTGCGGTGTATTCGAACACTTCCAGGTTGGTGCCGTTGCCGCAGCGGACCATCTGGAAGTCGCTGATGGCGGCGCGCGGATGGACGTTGAGATGGCGCGCCATCCAGTCGTCCTCGAACTTGAAGGCACCGAAGGTGAAGGACGGTTCGCAGGCCAGCACGTCCTTGAAGAAGGCCACCGCCTCCTTCATGTTCGGCACGGTGATGCCGATGTGCTGCATGCCGCGCATGCCGGGAATCGGGGCGGCCTGGGCGGGCGCCGCGGCCGTCGCCAGGGTGGCGGCGCAGACGGTGGTGGCGAGCAGGCGGTGGAGCAGGGGGCGTAGCGTCATGGGTGTCTCCTTTGTTGTCGTGTGTGGCGGATCAGAGTTCGCGGCGCTGCATTGCGCCGGCGATGTATTCGGCCTGGCGCACCGCCAGCGCGACGATGGTCAGCGTCGGGTTGGCGGCCGAGCTGGACGTGAACTGGCTGCCGTCGGACACGAACAGGTTCTTGATGTCGTGCGCCTGGCCCCACTTGTTGAGCACTCCGTCGCGGGCGTTGGCGCTCATGCGGTTGGTGCCCATGTTGTGGCTGGCCGGGTAGGGCGGCATGTCGATCACCCGGGTCGCGCCTACTGCTTCCGAAACCTTGCGCCACTGCGCCAGGCCGTGGCGGCGCATCGCCGCGTCGTTGGTGTGGTCGGTCTTGGTGACGATGGGGATGGGCAGGCCGTACTGGTCCTTCTCGGTCGGGTGCAGGGTGATGCCGTTCTCTTCCTGCGGCATGTCCTCGCCGCACACCCACACGCAGCTCATGTGGTCGTACTGCTCCAGCGCCGAGGTCACCTCGCGGCCCCAGCCGCCGGGCTTCATGAAGGCGGCGGTGAAGGGCAGGTGCAGCGCCAGGCCTTCGAGGTGGTAGCCGCCGAGGAAGCCGCGGTCCGGGTTCAATTGCGCCTCGTCGGAGATCACCGCGGCGATGTCGAAGCCGCGGTACATGTACACCGGCCCCTTGTGGATCGCGATCGCGGCGGCGGTGGTGTGGTTCATGTAGTTCTTGCCGACCTGGCCGGAGGAGTTCGCCAGGCCGTTGGGGAACATGCTGGAGGCGGAGTTGAGCAGCAGCCGCGGCGACTCGATTGAGTTGCCGGCGACGCACACCACCCGCGCCTTCTGCAGGTGCTGGCGGCCGTCCTTGTCGGCATACAGCACGCCGCTGACCTTGCCCGACTTGTCGTGCTCGATCTTCAGCACCATGCTCTGCGGCCGCAGCTCGGCGCGGCCGGTCTCGATGGCGCGCGGAATCTCCGAGTACAGCGTCGACCACTTGGCGCCGATCTTGCAGCCCTGCATGCAGAAACCGATCTGCTGACAGGCCGGGCGGCCGTCATTGACGCGGGTGTTGGAGGCGACCGGGCGGCTGATGTCGGTGTAGCCCACCTTCTTCGCGCCGGCGGCGATCACCTTGTAGTGGTTGTTGGGCGGCATCTCCGGCAGGCCGCTGGCCTTGGTGCCGGCCACGCCCATCTTGCGTTCGGCGATGTCGTAATAAGGCGCCAGTTCCTCGTAGCTGATCGGCCAGTCGAGCACGTTGGCGCCCTTGACCTCGCCGTAGGTGCTCTTGATGCGGAAGTCGTGCGGCAGGAAGCGCAGCGCCAGCCCCGAGAAGTGCATGGTCGAGCCGCCCACGCCCTTGACGATCCAGGCCGGCAGGTTGGGATAGGTCTCGGTGTGGTGCCAGCCGCCGGCGGAAATCCGCTTGTCCAGCCACGAGATCTTCTTGAACATCGCCCATTCGTCGTTCTCGAAATCGGCCTGGGTGTAGTGCTTGCCGGCTTCGAGGATGACCACGTTCACGCCGCGTTTGGTCAGTTCGTCGGCCAGCGTGCCGCCACCGGCGCCGGAGCCGACGATCACCACCACGCTGTCGTCGTCCAGCGAGAATTTCGCGCTCATGTTTGTCTCCTAGATGTTCTTGTGCGTTGGCGAGGCGGCTCAGGCGCCTTCCAGCCAGTCGATGTCGTCGAAGCCGCGGTTGATGTAGCCACCCTTCTCCCAGGACGAGCCCTCGTAGCCGAACAGCGGCCACACCGCCTTGTTGTCGTAGAAGCCGGTCACCAGGTGGCCCTTCACCTTCTGGAAGAAGGCGCCGTGCTCGATCACGTAGAGCAGGCTGAGGCGGTCGCTTTCCTTGTCGAGATCGGCGTAGGCCTTCTTGAAGCGCAGCTTCGCCAGGCGGTCGAGCGCGGCCGTGCCCTCGGTCAGTAGGGCCTTCAGTTTGTCGTCCTGGGCGGCCTGCGCCTCCAGCGGTTCGAGCGCCTGCAGGTAGTAGCGGTCGGAGATGCGGTCGTGCGGGAAGATGTCGCGCGCCAGCACCAGCAGGGTCTTGCCGGTGGCGGCACCGAGCACCTTGAAGCTGGCGGCCAGCGCCTCGCGCGCCGGGGTCATCAGGGTGGCGGTGGACAGTGCGCCGACGCCGAGGGCGGCCATGCCGCCGCCCTTGAGGAAGCCGCGGCGGCTCAGCGTGATGCGCTTCTCGACGACGCGCATCGGCGCGCGCGGGGTTTCGTTGCTCATGGTTGTCTCCTTGCTGTTATGGCGGCCGTGCGGCCTTTCTCTGTGCGGGATCGGGAATGCGGTGTTCAGGCGCGGTCGTCCTCCTCCAGCTCGCCGAGCACGTCGGCCAGCATCTGCTGCAGGCCGTCGGCCAGGGTTTCGATGTGCATCGCGGTGCCGAGCAGTTCGGCGCACGATGTGGTGGCGGCGTCCAGCCGGGCGATGTCGTCCGTCGGGCGGCCCAGCGCATCGCACAGCAGCGACCATTCCGGGCGGTAGAGCAGGGTGCCGGTGGTGAGCAGCACGCCGTGCTGGCGCCGCAGCTGGGCCAGCCCGACCAGCTTGCGGCCGTCGGCGATCACCTCCCACGGCGACAGGCCGCCGAAGCAGGCCCAGCCGAGCGCCGGGTCGCTGGTGCGGCGGGCGAGTTCGTCCGGCGCCAGCGCGTGCGCCGGTACGCCGCAGTCGCGCAGCAGGCCGGCGTGCAGCACGCCCAGCCAGCGGTAGCTGCTGACGGTGCCGCCGGCGAGCAGGCGGTGGTCCGGCGGCAGCACCACCGAGGACGACAGCATCCACGGCCCGGTCAGCACCGCGCCGCCGCCGGCGCGGCGCTGGACCAGCTCGCAGTCGGTGCGCGCCGCCCGCGCCGCTTCCTCGTGCAGCGCCGCCTGCGCGCAGCCGAACACCACGCCCGGCGCCGGGTAGGTCCACACCCGTACCCGCGGCGCCGTCACCGGCGCGGCGAGCTGGCGGGTGTTCCAGTCCTGCTCGGCGGCGGCGCGCGCCAGCGTCAGCGCGCTGCCGCCGGCCACTGGGCGGCGGCCATGGATCGAAGGGGCGAGGGCGGCGGCGGGCATCAGTCGAACTCCGCCTGTTCCAGCCGGCGTGCGATCTCGCCGAGGAAGAGCGCCGCCGGGTAGCCGTCCACCGCGCGGTGGTCGAACACCAGCGTCAGGTTGACCACCGGCGCGGCGACGATGGCGCCGTCCTTCACCACCGCCTGCTGGCGGGTGCGGCCGACGCCGAGGATGGCCACCTGCGGCGGGTTGATGATGGGGCTGAAGCGGTCCACCGGCGTGCTGCCGAGATTGGTCACGGTGAAGGTGCCGCGCTGGTAGGCGCCGCCGGTAAGCGCGCCGGCGCGGGCGCCCTCGGCGAGCTGGCGGGTTTCCGCCGCCAGCGCCGCCACCGGTTTGGTATCCGCCTGGCGGATCACCGGCACCATCAGGCCGTCGTCGAGCGCCACCGCGACGCCGATATTGATGTCGTCGACCAGCTCGACTTCCTTCTCGCGCATCAGTGCGTTCAGCCGCGGATGGGCGCGCAGCGCCTGCGCCACCGCATGCAGCACGAAGGCATTGACGCTGAGCTTGTCGCCGGCGGCGGCGCGCTCGGCGCGCAGCGCTTCGACGCGGCTCAGATCCACGTCCACCGAGTGCGCCACCCGCGGCACCTGCCAGCCCTGGCCCATGTTGCGGGCGATGGCGCCGCGCAGGCCGGTGAGCAGCACGGTGCGGCGTTCCGGCGCCGCCGCGGCGGAGGCGGCTGCGGCCGCCACGCTCGCAGCCATGGCTCAGGCCTCCAGCAGCGCGATCACCGCGCCGCGGCCGAAGGTGTCCTGCTCGGCCACGTTGAGCTTGGCGATGCGGCCGGCGGACGGCGCGAAGATCTCGTGGCTGGTCTTCACCAGCTCGGCCACCGCCAGCACCTGGCCCGCGGCCACGCTGTCGCCTTCCTTCACCTGCCATTCCTGCAGCAGGGCTTCGGTGCCTTCATCGACATCGGCCCACACCGCGTCGTCGAGGATGATTTCGGTCATGTTGTGTCTCCTGGGGAGTGATGGATTTGGGGTAATTCGGTTGGGGGCGCGCTGGTTTGTGCTCCCTCCCCTTCAAGGGGGTGAAGCAGGGGTTTCGGCAAGCGTCGCTTGCCGCCTGCGGAACGACGGAGCGAAGCGGAGGCTCCCGGGCTGGCCTGTCTTGCTCCGCCCCCCTTGAAGGGGGAGGAACAAAACGCGGCCTGCGCCTACTGGTCGAGCTTGAAAGTCATCAGCCCGCGCACGCTGGCCACGATGTTCTCCACCTGCGGGATCGCGAAGTTCTCCAGCGGGCGGCTGAAGGGGATCGGCACGTCGGGCACCGCGAGGCGGCGGACCGGGGCCTTGAGGCGGACGGTGTCGATGTTCTCGGCCACCAGCGCGGCGATCTCGCCGGAGAGGCCGTAGCTCAGGTAGTCCTCGTCAGCGACCAGCAGGCGGCCGGTGCGCTTGACGGACTTCAGCACCGCGGCGCGGTCGAGCGGAACCAGGGTGCGCAGGTCGAGCACCTCGGCGGAGATGCCCTCCTCGGCCAGCTTGTCGGCTGCCAGCACCGACTTCTGCACCATCTGCGACAGGGTCACGATGGTGACGTCGCTGCCTTCGCGCACCACCCGCGCCTGGCCGAAGGGGATGGTGTATTGCTCCTCCGGCACCTCGTTGGTGCTGCCCTCGAAGTAGGACATCCAGCTCAAGCCCATGATGCCCTTGTGGTACAGGAAGACCACCGGGTTGTCGTCGCGGATCGCGCTCGTCATCAGGCCCTTGGCGTCATAGGCGTTGGACGGCACCACCACCTTGAGGCCGGGGACGTGGGCGAAGATCGAGTACAGGCACTGCGAGTGCTGGGCGGCGTCGTTGTAGCCGCCGCCGATGCCGGTGGTGATGACCAGCGGGTACTTGCAGGCGCCGCCCGACATGTAGTGGTTCTTGGCGATGTGGTTGTAGATCTGGTCGAAGCAGACGCCGAAGAAATCGACGAACATCAGCTCCGAGATCGGCCGCAGGCCCTCGGCGGCGGCACCCAGTGCGGCGCCCATGAAGCCGGTTTCCGAGATCGGCGTGTCCATCACCCGCTCCGGGCCGAACTTGTCGAGCAGCCCGGTGGTGGCGCTGAAGATGCCGCCGTACTTGCCGACGTCCTCGCCCATGACGAAGACGCGCGGGTCGCGCTCCATCTCCTGCGCGGTCGCTTCCGAGATCGCCTGCGCCATGGTCAGGCGGCGGGTGGTCGTTGTCGTGCTCATGCGTGTCTCCTTGTTCTCATTCGGCGAAGACGTGCAGCAGCGCGTCCTGCGGTTCCGGATAGGGGCTGTTGCGGCCGAAGTCGTAGGCGGCCTGGACGCGCGCCGAAACCCGGGCGCGCAGCGCGGCGTCGGCTTCGTCGTCGAGCAGGTCGCGGCTGCGCAGCAGCGCGCCGAGCGCCGGGATGGGATCGTGCTGGCGCAGCTCCTTGGCCTCGCCCTTGGGGCGGTAGGTTTCCGGGTCGCCCTGGAAGTGGCCGAAGTAGCGGTCGGTCTTGACCTCGATCAGGGTCGGGCCCTCGCCGCGGCGGGCGCGCGCCACTGCCACGCCCGCGGCTTCGAACACCGCCACCGCGTCGTTCTTTTCCACCAGCACGCCGGGCATGCCGTAGGCGACGGCACGGTCGGCGTTCGACGCGATGGCGGTCGAGGCGGACTTCTCCACCGAAATGCCGTACTTGTTGTCCTCGACCACGAACACCACCGGCAGCTTCCACAACGCGGCGAGGTTGAGCGCCTCGTGGAAGGCGCCCTGGTTGGCCGCGCCCTCGCCGAAGAAGGCGATCGCCACCGCGTCGGTGCCCAGCTTCTTCGCCGCCAGCGCGGCGCCGCAGGCCTGCGGCGCGCCGGCGCCGACGATGCCGCTGCAGGAGAACTTCACCGCGGGGTCGAACAGGTGCATGTGGCCGCCCTTGCCGCGGCCCAGGCCGGTGGCCTTGCCGTACATCTCGGCGGTCATCGCGTTCAGGTCGACATCCTTGGCGATGGCGAAGTGGTGCGGGCGGTGGGCGCCGACCACGGTGTCGTCGCGGCGCAGGTGAGCGCACACGCCGACCGCCACCGGTTCCTGGCCGGCGGCCAGGTGCATCTCGCCCGGCACCGGCCCGGCGCCGATGTCGAAGGCCAGCCCCTTCTGGACCTTGGGCGGGAGCTTGGCCTCGAGATAGACCTTGGCCATGGTTTCCTCGTACTCCCGGATCTCGACCATCTTTTCGTACATCCACAGCAGCTGTTCGGCTGTCGCTTCCATCGCTGGATTCCTCCTCGTTCATGGGGTGGCACCTGCCGCCCGCCGGCGGCTGTTGCCCGGTCTTACGCGGCGGCGGTGCTCGCAGTCCTCATCGCAAGAGCGGTGCCATGTGCGGCGAAATGCCGCGGATCGGGAAAATAATGTTTCGGAACAGTAGCTTGGCGATATGCCCGGGGGTGAGGGACGGTGCCGGCGGGCGTTGCAGCGGCCGCTGCGACTGTCGCAGCGCGAGCGACAGCTGTCGCAGGGCGCGCGCAACAGCTGCGCGCCGGCCGCGACACGACGAAAGTCATAAGTCATTGATTTGGAACGGTGCCCCGTGGTGGCACCGAAAGTGCAATGGAGCTGCCTCGAGGAGCCGCGGGCAGATTCCGACCGGACCGGCGCGCGGCCCCCTCGATCTCAAACAAATGCAGGGACAAGAGGAGACATTCCATGCACAACAACACCCCTCGTCCGCGTGGTGCCGCACCGCGCGTCCTTCCGCTGGCCGCGCTGTGTGCCGGGCTGGCGCTGGCGCAGCCGGCACTGGCCCAGGTCACGCTCGACGTGATCGGCCCGCACGAGTACGACCTGCCGGTCGGCTTCAAGCCCTTCAACGTGTTCGTGCAGTACGCCACCTTCCAGGACGGCCGCAAGGCCTGGGACGGTAGCGGCGACAAGCGCAGCGCGGCGGCCAAGACGCAGACCATCGTCGGCCTGTCGAAGTACGTGCGCTTCTGGTCGCCGGAATCGCGGCCGGACATCGGTCTTGCCTACGAGGTGATCCTGCCCGAGGTCGGCATCCGCAACGACGCCACCAACAGCTCCAACAGCGGCCTCGGCGACCCGCTCACCGGCCCGGCGATCTGGTACAAGCCGACGCCCAATTCCACCCTCGGTTTCCAGACCTTCTTCCAGATCCCGGTGGGCAACAAGGATGTCGGCGGCGGCGACGTGTGGAAGAACCTCTCCAGCCTGTTCTGGGACATCCAGTTCGAGCGCTTCAGCTACACCGCGGATGCCGGCTTCGTGTTCTTCGGCGAATCGAATGCGGCCGATGCCCGCCCGGCGACGCTGTTCCACACCAACCAGCGCCTCGGCTACAAGCTCAACGACAGCATCGAGCCCTTCATCGCGCTCGACTACGAGCGCCAGGGTTCGTGGACCAACCGCGCCACCGGCGTGAAGGTGGCCGCCAGCCGCGAGACCACCGCCGGCATCGGCGTGATGTTCAGCTACTTCGGCAACCAGTCGCTCACCCTGCGCTACTCGCGCGGCATCAGCGGCGAGGACCACGGCGCCACCGACAGCTTCAACCTGAAGTACGCCTACGCGTGGTGATGCGCGCCCTCCCGAACCGTCATCAGGAAAACACCATGAACAAGATGTCGACCGCCAGCGCGCTGCTGGCCACGTTCGCCGCGGCCCTGCTGCAGGCTGTCCCCGCCCAGGCCCAGAGCGGCCCCGGCTACGAAGACCCGGACAACTGGCCGCAGTACCACCGCAGCTACAACGCCTGGCGCTTCAGCCCGCTCAGCGCCATCAACAAGGACAACGTCAAGCGCCTCAAGGTGGCCTGGGTGCACCAGCCGGGCAACATCACCCACGGCCTGCAGGCCACGCCCATCGTCATCGACGGCGTGCTGTACTACGTGTCGGCCAACAACAACGTGTGGGCGGTGGATGCCGCGACCGGGGCCACGCTGTGGCACTACGAGCCCAAGCTCAGCCCGCTCGCCAAGCAGAGCTTCTACGCGGCCGCGAGCCGCGGCGTCACCGTCGGCCGCGGCAAGGTCTACCTCGGCACGCTCGACGGCCGCTTCGTCGCACTCGACCAGAAGACCGGCAAGGAACTGTGGTCCACCCAGCTGTCCGACCTCAAGACCCAGTACGGCGCGCTGTTCTCGGCGCCGCCGCAGCTCGCCGGCAACGTGCTGTTCGGCGGCACCACCGGCGGCGACCAGCCGATCATGGGCAAGATCTACGCGGTGGATGCCGACAGCGGCAAGCCGGTGTGGACCTTCGACATCCTCAAGGACGACCCCGCGAGCTGGCCGGGCGACAGCCGCAAGGCCGGCGGCGGCAGCGCCTGGATGCCGGGCACCTACGATCCGCGCAGCGACACCATCTACATCGGCACCTCCAACGCTGCGCCCGACTACTTCAACGCCGAGCGCAAGGGCGACAACAAGTACACCGCCAGCCTGCTCGCGCTCGACCCCAAGAGCGGCAAGCTGAAGTGGGCACGCCAGGAAGTGCCGCACGACTCGTGGGATTTCGATTCCGCCTACGAGGCGCTGATGGTGAAGAAGGACGGCAAGGACGTGATCGTGCACCTCAACAAGGGCGGCTTCGTCTTCGTCATGGACAAGGACGACGGCAACCTGCACAACGTCTGGCAGTTCGCCCAGAACGTGAATTGGGTCAAGGGCATCGACCCCAAGAGCGGCAAGCTGATCGACCCGGTCTACCCGGAGGCCGGCAAGCGCAAGCTGTTCTGCCCCAACCTGCTCGGCGCGCGCAGCTGGAACCACGGCGCCTACAACCCGGAGACCGGGCTGTGGTACTCGCATGCGATGGAGGTGTGCAACGAGGTGGTAGCGGGCAAGGACGACCCCGCCAACCTGGTGGCGATGTCCGCGTTGTCGCTCGGCATCGAGGAGATCAAGCTGGTGCCGCCGCCGGCTGACAAGCCGCACGGCCGGCTCGATGCGCGCGACCCGCTGACCGGCAAGGTGAAGTGGAGCCTGCGTTACGACATACCGCCGCTGTCCAGCGTACTGACCACCGCCGGCGGGCTGGTGTTCACCGGCGACCTGCACGGCCACATCTACGCCTACGACGCCGACGACGGCAAGGAGCTGTGGCGCTTCAACGCCGGTTCCGGCCTGCGTGGCGGGCCGGTGAGCTACGCCGCCGGCGGCCGCCAGTACATCGTCGTGCCGACCGGGCTGGGCTCGCACGCGCCGGGCTTCCTCGCCGGCGCCTTCCCCGAGATCAAGGACCTGCCCGGCGGCGCGGCGCTGATCGCCTTCTCCGTCGATTGATCCTGACCGCCGCCGCGCTGCGGGGAGGTGGCGCGGCGGCGGCGCACTGGAGTTCCATCATGAAGATCGCTCATATCCTGCCGGCCGCGCTGTTGTTCGCCGCCGGCCTCTGCCACGCGGTGGCGCCGCCGCCCAAGCCGGCCGGCGCAGCGACCGCCGCTGCCGCCGCACCCTTCGATCTGGCCGACGCGGCCCGCATCACCGCCGGCGGCAAGCGCTTCAACAAGACCTGCGCCGGCTACTGCCATGGCTTCGAGGGCGTCGGCGGCCGCGCGCCCGACTTCAAGGGCCGTGACGACCTGGTGCCGGCGCAGGTGTTCGAGACCATCAGCCAGGGCCGCGAAGGCGCCGAGGTGATGCCGCCGTGGGGCGAGGCTTTCAGCGCCGAGCAGATCTGGGAGCTGGTCGCCTACCTGATGCACCTGGGGCGGCAGCAGCCGTGACAGCGTTCAGGCTGGCGGGCCGAGCAGGGCCGCCGCGCGGTTCGACGTCACCAGGATCAGCTTCATCGTCGCCCGCGTCGCGCCGACGAAGAGCTTGCGCATCGTCAGTTCGTCGAGGGTGTCGAAGTCGATCTCGGTGAAGATCACGCAGGGCGCAGCCTGGCCCTTGAAGCGGTAGACCGAGTCGAGCAGCAGGTCGCCCTCGCTGTACTCGGCCTCGCCGAACAGGTCGTAGCGGCCGTGGAAGGCGCGCAGCCGGTGCGGGCCGAGGTGGCCGAGGTTGCTGAAGCGCGAATGCTCGCGGCCGCGGAAGGTCAGCAGCACGATCATGTCGCGGCGAAAACCGAGGCCGATGGCGCGGGTGATCGCGCGGCGGGTGGCGTCGAGCAGGCCGGCATCGCCAGCCTCGTCGTCCCAGCTGAGCAGCTCGGGCTCGCTGTCGGTCAGCGGGCTGCCGGCGCGCACCGGTGCCGGCAGCGGCAGCCGGGCGTTGAGCAGCGCGAGTACGTCGGCGGGGGTACGGTAGTTGGTGTCGGCAGTGAGCCCGACCCAGCCGGGCAGCGCCACCGGCTCGCGGCCGTAGAGGTTCTGCAGTGGGTCTTCCAGCCACCAGGCGCGGCCGTCCGGCTTGAGCAACGCGAGCAGGGTGTCGCGCCAGCTCTCGAAGAAGTCCTGGCCCTCGTCCACGATCAATTCGTCGAAGCCGGCAGCGGGGGCACCGCCGCCTGCCACCAGCGCGGCGAAGTCGGTCTCCATGCGGCGGAAGCGGTCGGACGCGGAGAAATCCGGCGGCCGTCCGGCGGCGCGCAGGCTGCGGTCGCACAGCTGGTGGTAGGTGGCGACCTCGCCGCCGGCCGGCACGATGCGGGCGATATGGTCGGCCAGCGGCCGGTTGTAGCAGACGTAGAGCGGCCGCCGCCCGGCCTCGAGCGCATCGACGAAGGCGGCGAGCGCGAGCTGGGTCTTGCCGCTGCCGGCGGTGGCGGTGATGCGCAAGCGGTGCGGCGTGACCGTGATGCGCCGCGCCCATTCCGCCAGCCCGCCCGACAGTCGGGTGGTGAGGTCGTCGGCTTGGCCCGCCAGCGCCTGCACGTCGGGCACCAGTTCCAGCAGGTCGGCGAAGAAGCGCTGCAGCGCCGCCAGCCGCGCGGGCGGCGCCGGCGCGTCGTCGGCCGGGCCGGCGAGTGCGCGCACGATGTCGACCAGTTCGCTGCGGCGGCCGGCGTCCACGATGCGCGCCGGATCGAGGCCGGCGGTGCCGGGCTGGCGCACCGTGTAGTCGGGGCAGTAAAAGAGGGTGTCGAGTTGCGGCTCACCGCCGTCGAGCAGCGGCCGCAGGCGGGCGCGCAGCGCCTCGGCATCGTGCGCCAGCGCCACCGCCACCTCGCGATTGCGGCGCTTGCCCGGCCGCAGCAGGCCGGCGGGGGTCTCGTCGAGAAAGCCGGAATGCTGCTCAATCAGCAGCACCCGTCCGCCGGGGCCGAGCACCGCGAAGCCGATCTCGCCGAACACGGTGCGGTTGCCTTCGGCGCGCGTCCAGTGCAGGCCGTGATAGACCGCGTAGTCGTCGGGCAGGCCTTCGGCCAGGCGCGCCAGCGTGGCGAGTTCGCGCTGCTGCGCGCCGCTCGCCTGCAGTTGTCGCCAGCCTTCGGGGTGGATGCGGGCCATGGGAATGTTGCACTGCGGCTGTCGGGAGATGCGCCGCAGTTCTACGGCAAAGTGGCGCAATTCGCAATTCATGCGCACATCCTGGCGCATGAGCAGGCTGCGACCGCCTGCCTCGATGCGCTATGCTCGCCAGCCCAGGAGCGCGCCGGAGGGCCGGCCGTCCTGCGGTCCGGAACCCTTCGCATGGAAACCCTGAAGGCCTTCGTCACCCTGCTCGCGCTGATCAACCCGGCCGGGGCGATTCCGCTCTTCCTCAGCCTCACCGCCAGCCAGAGCCCGGGCCAGGTGAAGCGCACGGTGAAGACCGCCTCCATCGCCACCGCGGTGGTGATCGCGATCGCGGCGCTGTTCGGCGAGATCCTGCTGCGCATCCTCGGCATCTCGATCGCCTCGCTGCAGGTGGGCGGCGGCATCCTGCTGTTCGGCATCGCGCTCAAGATGTTCAACGCCGAACTCGGCGGCGCCCGCAGCACGCCGGAGGAGGCCGACGAGGCCGCAGAGCGCAACAGCATCGCAGTGGTGCCGCTGACCATCCCGATGCTGGCGGGGCCGGGCACGGTGAGCACCGTCATCATCTACGCCGAACGCGCGCGCGAGTGGTGGGAGGTCGTGGCGCTGCTGGCGATCGGCGCGGTAATCGGTGCGGTCGTGTGGGTGACGCTGAACCTGGCCGGGCCGATCAGCCGTCTCGCCGGCAAGACCGGCATCAACATCATGACCCGGGTGATGGGCCTGTTGCTGGCGGCGCTGGCGGTGGAGTTCATCGCGGTGGGCGTGCGCACGCTGGTGGCGGCATGAACCCCGAC
Organism: Azoarcus sp. DD4; assembly: GCF_006496635.1. Lineage (NCBI taxonomy): Bacteria > Pseudomonadati > Pseudomonadota > Betaproteobacteria > Rhodocyclales > Zoogloeaceae > Azoarcus > Azoarcus sp. DD4. Next base: position 5,249,227 of record NZ_CP022958.1, on the reverse strand, counting down.
GACCTCGAAAAGCTGGTGCGCATGGAGATGCCCTACGGCAAGTACAAGGGCCGGCTGCTCGCCGATCTGCCGGGCCACTACCTCAACTGGTTCGCACGCGAGGGTTTTCCGCGCGGCGAACTCGGCCGCCTGCTGGCGCTGATGCACGAGATCGACCACAACGGCCTGTCGGCGCTGCTGGTGCCGTTGCGTGCCGGAGGTCGCGGGCGGGGCTGAGTCAGTGCGGCGAGTGCGCCCGTCCGGCGAGGCTCGCACTGGCGGCGCCGCCCCACAGCAGCGCCGGCAGCAGCGGCAGCAGCACCGCCCAGTCGGGCTGTTGGGGCAGGCCGGCGGCGTTGATGCCGATGCGGGTCAGGGTGGCGACGGCAAGCATCGCGTAGAGGCCGCCGGCCATCAGCGCGCGACGATCCTGGCCGCCGTGCCCCGGGCTGCGGCCGAGGCTGTCGGCGATGCCGAAGGCCAGCGTCAGCGCCACGCCCCAGCCGATGCCGCCGGTGGCCTGGCCGAACATCGCGCTGGCACTGCCGGGCAGCATGGCGTGGATCATCGCGGCGGCGGCCGCCACGGCGCAGCCAGCCAGCCACGCCCGGCGTGGGCCGAGCGCCCGGCGTAGCGGCGCGGCGAGCACGCAGCCGACGGCAACCCCGATCCAGAACAGCGGCATCAGCCAGACCAGATCGGCGGCGGGATGGTCGGCGAGGTAGCGCGGCGCGGCGGCGAGGTGGAAATGGAGCTGCGCCGCCAGCGCGGCGAACAGCAGCAGGGCGAAGAAGCGCGGTGCGCCGAAGGCTGGTGCCGGCGCGTCGGCGGTCGCGGTGGTGGCGGGCCGCAGCCGTTCCGCCCAGGCCAGTGGGAGCACCAGCGCCGCCAGCACCAGGCTGGAGAGCGCGAAGGGCAGTGCCGGCGTCACGCTCTTCAGGATGCTGCCCAGCCAGGGCGCGATGGCGCCTGCCAGGGCCATGCCCACCGTCGTCGCGGCGGCGATCCAGCCGACCTGCGACTGGGTCGCATGGCGCGACAGCATCGCGAACAGTGGTGCGCGCAGCGCGGCCGAACTCACCACCCACAGGGCGGTGAGCGCGAGCAGCAGACCGGCATGGGCCGCGCCCCACGGCAGGGCGACGAAGGCCGCGCAGGACAGCAGCGCCACGCCCGACAGCGCCGGCGCGATGCGCCCGTAGGCGGCAAGCCCGCGCGCCGCGGCGGCGCCGAAGACGAGGTCGAACACCGCGAACAGCGCCTGATCGGCGATCAGCACCCAGGGCACCGCCGCCTTGCCGATGCCGGCGGTTTCCAGCAGGCCGGGCAGGTAGATCGCATAGATCGTCCAGCTCGACGCGAACACGAACTGCATCAGCGCAAGATAGCCGCCAAGCGCTCGCGGCGTGGCGGTGCCGGTCATGCCGGCTTACTGCGGCGGGGCGGGTTCATGGCGGGCGGTTTCCTCTGGCGGCGGGGCGCCGGCGAGTGTAGCGGAAGCCGCCCGCCGGGCGCAGGCTCAGATCGCCGCGGCGACCGCCTTGCCGACTTCGGTGGTGTTCGCCGTGCCGCCCATGTCGGGCGTGCGCGGGCCTTCCACCAACACCGTCTCGATCGCCTTGACCATGGCGTCGTGGGCAGCGGTGTAGCGCGCGTCGCCGTTGCCGAGGAAGTCCAGCATCATCGCGCCCGACCAGATCATCGCCACCGGGTTGGCGATGTTGCGGCCATAGATGTCCGGCGCGGAACCATGCACCGGCTCGAACAGCGAGGGGAAGGTCCGGTCCGGATTGAGGTTGGCCGAGGGGGCGATGCCGATGGTGCCGGCGCAGGCCGGGCCGAGGTCGGAGAGGATGTCGCCGAACAGGTTGGAGGCCACCACCACGTCGAAGCGTTCCGGGCTGAGCACGAAGCGCGCGGTGAGGATGTCGATGTGGTACTGGTCCCACTTCACATCCGGGTAGGCCGCGCCCATCTGCTTAACCCGCTCGTCCCAGTAGGGCATGCTGATGGCGATGCCGTTGGACTTGGTGGCCGAGGTCAGGTGCTTCTTCGGCCGGCTCTGCGCCAGCTCGAAGGCGTACTTGAGGATGCGGTCCACGCCCTTGCGGGTGAAGATGGATTCCTGCAGCACGGTCTCGCGCTCGGTGCCTTCGTACATCTTGCCGCCCACCGCGGAATACTCGCCCTCGGTGTTCTCGCGCACCACGTAGAAGTCGATGTCGCCCACCTTCTTGTTGGCCAGCGGGCAGGGCACGCCGGGCATCAGCCGCACCGGGCGCAGGTTTACATACTGGTCGAAGTCGCGGCGGAACTTCAGCAGCGAGCCCCACAGCGAGACGTGATCCGGCACCAGTTCGGGCCAGCCGACCGCGCCGAAGAAGATGGCGTCGAAGCCTTTCAGCTGCTCGAACCAGTCGTCCGGCATCATCTTGCCGTGCTGCAGGTAGTAGTCGCAGTGGGCCCAGTCGAAGGCGGTGAATTCCAGCGCGATGTCGAATTTCGCGGCGGCCGCCTGCACGGCGCGCAGGCCTTCCGGCATCACTTCCTGGCCGATGCCGTCGCCGGCGATGACTGCGATGCGATGGGGGGTGGTCATGGGGCGTTCTCCTGGAGGGAGCGATTGACGAGCCGTCAGGATAGCGGACCGTTAAAACCTATAATCAGTCTATCCATGCATCAATAAACCATGATTCGTGAACAATAAGCCGCTGCTCGAAGACCTGCGCCTCTACTGCACCGTCGTCCGCCGTCGCGGCTTTGCTGCCAGCGCGCGCGAACTCGGCGTCTCCAATGCCTACGTCAGCAAGCGCATCGCGCTGCTCGAAGACGCACTCGGGGCGAAGCTGCTGCACCGGACAACCCGCAGCGTCAGCCTCACCGAGCAGGGCGAGGTGGTGCTGCAGTGGGCGCAGCGCATCGTCGACGACGTCGACCGGCTGGCCGAGGCGGTGTCGGCCGAGAAGATGGCGCCCGCCGGCTTGCTGCGGGTGTGCACGAGCTCCGGCTTCGGCCGCAACCGGGTCGGGCCGGCGCTGGCGGCGCTGGCCGAGCGCTATCCGGCGCTGGAGATTCAGCTTGAACTGCTGGACCGGCCGGTGGACCTGGTGGGCGAGGGCTTCCAGCTCGACATCCGCGTCGGCGCGGTGCGCGAGCCGGATCTGATCTCGCGCCGCATCGCCTGCAACGAACGCGTGCTGTGCGCGGCGCCGGCCTATCTCGCCCGCCACGGCACGCCGGCCCGCCTGGCCGAACTCGCGCAGCATCGCTGCATCGTCATCCGCGAACGCGACCAGGACTTCGGCCGGTGGACGCTGAGCGGGCCGGACGGGCCGGAGACGGTCAAGGTCGGCGGCCCGCTGTCGGCCAACAACGGCGAGGTGGTGCGCCAGTGGGCGCTGGCCGGCCACGGCATCATCCTGCGGTCGCGGTGGGACGTCGGCCCGGCGCTGGCGCGCGGCGAGCTGGCGCAGGTGCTGCCCGCCTACCGGCAGGAAGCCGACGTCTGGGCGGTGTATCCGTCGCGGTTGTCGAGTTCGGCCAAGGTCAGGGTGTGCGTGGAATTTCTGGAGGCGTGGCTGGGGACGGTCAGCGGTCCGGCGCCAGCGCCGTGAGTGCGGCTTGTGCGCGGGCTGCCAGCGCGGCGAGATCGCCGGCCATGCCGGGCATGCCGCGTGCAGCCGTCTGGTAGCGGGCGTGCACGGTGTCCCAGTGACGGGCGGGCAGTACGGCGCCAGCCGGGTGCAGGCCGAAGTGCGCAGCGAGCTCGCGGCCGAGCGCCAGTGCGGAGTCCAGCGCCGCGCCCGGCATGCTGTCGTGGACGCTGCAGTCCACCGTGTCCCTGCCGTGGCGGCGCATCAGCAGTTGCAGGGAGGCACCCGCCTGCAGGGCGAGGTAGCGCGCCAGCATCGCGTCGAGAAAGCGCGCGGTGGCGGCGGGTTGCGTGGGCGCGGCGGTGAGCTGGAAGCGGGCGATCAGCAGCGGCGGGCGCTGCTGTTCGAGCAGGGCGGTGGCGATCGCATGCAGCGAGATCAGTGCGGCCAGCGCCGCATGCGCCTGCGGGGTGGCGGCATAGCCCAGCCCGGCCAGCGCGGCCGGATCGAGTTCGTCCGGCTGCAGGCGCAGCGCGGCGAGCGGCCGGCACCAGTGGTCCGGCCACACCCGGTCGGGCAGCGGTGCGCCGGGTGCAGTGCCATCGCACTGGACGAATTCCGGCGTGACCACGCAGGCGCCGCGGCTGCCGCGGCTCCATGGCAGGCCGACCGCGATCGCGCCGGCCACGCTTTCCCACAGCGGCGGCTGCAGCAGGCGGTGGCGTGGCGCCGGGCGCAGCGCCTGGCCGTCCGGCGTCGGTTCCATGCTGTTGATCGCACCGTGGCGGTCGGTCGCGGTGGCGGTGAGCAGGCTGGCGAGCATGGCGTCGGCCAGCGCCGACGGCTCCTGCCAGGCGCCGCGCGGCTGCAGTGCGCCGGTCGTCGGGATGACCTCCGCGGGCAGATCCAGGATCAGCAGCAATCGTGTGCTCATGGCGCCGTCCGCAGCAGCAGGTCGTGGCGGCGGACCAGCGGCCGGGCGTCGATCCGGCGGGCGATGTCGACGATGCCGTGGTTGTCTTCCGGATAGCTAAAAGTCATGGTGTCGGCGTGCAGCGGCCAGCGCGCGGTGCATTCGGCCAGCAGCCAGGACAGCGCGCGATGGGCGCGCCAGCGCGGATGGCAGACCAGCCCCTGGATGTCGATATGGCGGTCGATGCGGCGGGCGATGAGGGCGCCGACCGGGTGGCCGTCGCGCCGCAGCACGCTCGATTCGTCCCAGGCGCGGGCTTCTGCCGGCGCGTCGCCGAGGTGCGTCAGCTGCGGCGGGATGTGGCCGAGCTCCTTGAGGAAGATGGCCGCCAGCAGCGGCAGTTCGCCGTCGCGCGGCGGACCGACCTGCCAGCCGCCGGCTTCCAGCGCCGCACCCCGTACGCCGAGGCCGAGGCCGCGCAGCGCGGCGAGCGTGCTGGTATGTACCGTGCGGTAGCTGCGCAGCGGCGTGAAGCCGCGGGCGCGAAGAGCGAAGTCGAAGGGCGCTTCCAGGGCGATCGCGTCGGTCAGCAGCGCCGGGCAGTCGAGCGCGGCGGCGCGCGCCGCGAGCGCGTCGACCAGCGGCCCGACCAAGGTGGCGTCGGCTTCGCCGCGCAGCCGCAGACCCCAGCAGGCGGGCAGCGCCGCCTGCGCTCGCGTCGGCTCCGGCCACAGCGTGGCGATCAGCCAGCGCGGGCTGGCTTCGGCGCTGTGGGCGCCGAGATACCAGGTCTGGCGGCTGCGCGACACCGGCGAGGCGAGCAGGCGCAGTATGCCTTCCGGAATATCCGGTTCGGCCAGGATCTCGACCGTCATCGGGCGGGCGGCAGCGCGGCGCTGCCGGCTCGGTCAGTGGAGGCGGGCGGCGCGGCGCTTGCGCAGGCTGGCGAGGCCGGTGGCGCCGAGCGCCAGCAGCGCCAGGCTGCCCGGTTCGGGTACGCCCTGCACATCCTGCGCGCTCGCCAGCGACAGCCGGCTGCCCGCTTCCACGCCCACGCCGGCGACCGACTCGTAGGCCCAGTCGCCGATGTCGAAGCTGCCGTCCGACACCGTGAGCTCGGCCCAGCCGTAGTGCCAGCCGTCGTCGAGGAAGCGGAAACCGAGATAGCCGGAGGTATCGCCGAGCCAGGCGCCGCCGCTGCCCGAGCCGGTCACCACCGGGTAGGAATAGCCGGGATAGGTCCAGCAACTGTAGCGCCCGCAACTGGTGTAGCCGGGCGTGTAGCCCATGTAGCCGCTCTGCCAGCGCTGGTAGAGCGTCTCGGTGCCGCTGCCGTAGCTTTCGCTGGCGTCGATCAGGGTACCGGCGGCAAGCGCCGCGCCGAAGATCAGCTCGGTCCCGGCACCGGTGCTCACCGCGGTCTGGTAGTCGTAGGCGGGGTAGTTGGTGTAGGAAGTGCCGTTGAAACCGAGATCGGCGTAGCCGATCTCGAGCAGGAAGCTGCCGGTGCGGAAGCCGGCGGCGTCGTTGCCGGTGATCAGCCCGGCGGTGGCGAGTTGGGGAAGGGCGAGCCCGCCGAGCGCTAGGCCGGCGGAGGCGATACGGGACAGCGGGACGGAAGAGTTCATCGGGTGCTCGGTAATTCGAAACAGGTAATGTTGGATGACGCAGGCAATTTCGAAGCTGAGGGTGTCATCCGCACCGGACCGCGTAAAGCGCTTGTTCGGCCGTGTGGTCGAATATTTCACACTCGGTCTTTCGATGTAGGCGCTGCAGCGGTGGCGGCCGCGGCGGATGACATCCGCGCCCCGCTCCGCCATCATTCACCGGCCTTCTTCCGCGCGCCGTCCATGTTCTCCATCGTCTTCTCCAACCGCTACGAAATCCTGCAGGCCATGCTGCTCGACCGGCTTGCCGCCGAGCGCCCCGGGCCGTTCGGCAGGCGCCAGGTGGTGGTGCCGAGCAGCGCGCTGCGGCGCCAGGTGGAGCTGGCGGTGGCCGATCATGAAGGCGTCTGCGCCAACGTCGATTTCGCCTACCTCGCGCAATGGCTGTGGACCCAGATCGGCCATGTGGTCGAGGTGCCGGCGCGCTCGCCCTTCGCGCCGGCGCTGCTGGCCTGGCGGATCCATGCCTTGATCGACCCGGCCGCCGACTGGCTGGCGATGCATCCGCGGCTGGCCAACTATCTCGCCGGGGCGGATGCGCGCATGCGCTTCGAGCTGGCCGAGCGCATCGCCCGCGTCTTCGACCACTACCTGACCTACCGGCCGCGCTGGCTGGAAAGCTGGGCGGCGGGCGAGCGCGCGCTGTCGGGCCAGGTCAGCGAGGCGGAAGGTGCCGACGAAGCCTGGCAGGCCGAGCTGTGGCGGCGTATCCGCGCCGGGCTGGACATCCGCCAGGAACATCCGGCGGCGTTGTTCCTGCGCCGGGTGGCGTCGATGAGCGAGGCCGAACTCGCCGCCACCGGGCTGCCGAAGACGGTGCACGTGTTCGGCCTGCCGGCGCTGCCGCCGCTCTATCTCGAGATCCTGCGCGAGCTGGCGCGGGTGGTGGATGTGCGGCTGTACTGCCTCAATCCCTGCCGCGAGTTCTGGTTCGAGATCGTCGATCCGCGCCGGCTGTCGTGGCTGGCCGCGCGCCAGGCCGACATGTTCCATGAGACCGGCAACCGCCTGCTCGCCGCCTGGGGCCAGCAGACCCAGGCCCACATCGGCCTGCTGTTCGAGGGCGAGCGCGAGGTGGTGGAGGAGGCGGTGTTCGCGCCCGACCCCGGTCGTCACCTGCTCGCCCGCCTGCACAACGCCATCCTCGACATGGTCGAGCTGGAGCCGGGCAGCGTCGAACTCGCCGCCAACGACCGCAGCATCGAGCTGCACGTCTGCCATTCGCGCACACGCGAGCTCGAAGTGCTGCACGACCGCCTGCTCGACCTGATGAAGGCGGCCGCCCGGCGCGGCGAACCGCTGCGGCCGGACGAAATCGTCGTGCTCACGCCCGACCTCGAAGCCACCGCGCCGCTGATCGAGGCGGTGTTCGGCACCGCCGCCCCCGCGCGCCGCATTCCCTGGCGCATCACCGGGCTGGGCGGCACCCGCGAGAACCCGGTGGCGGCGGCGCTCGACCGTCTGCTAACTCTGGTCGCCGGCCGCTTTCCCGCCAGCCGGGTGTTCGACCTGCTGCAGCAGCCGGTGGTGGCGGCGCGCTTCGGGCTGGGCGACAGCGAGCTGGAAACGGTGCATGAATGGATGCGCGCGGCCGGCATGCGCTGGGGGCTGGATGCGGCGCAGGTGGAGGACGAAAGCGGGGTGGCGGCGGAGGTCGAGCCGGTGCACACGCTCGAAGCCGGCCTCGACCGTCTCTTCCTTGCCTGGGCGGCGGGCGAGGCCGCCGATGCCGCGCCTTTCGCCGGCCGCATCGGTGCCGGCGCGCCGGAGGGCAACGGCGCGTTCGCGCTCGGCCGCTTCTGGCGCTATGTCGACACCCTGCGCAGCCTGCGCGACGGCCTGTTGCGGCCCCAGGATGCCGCCGGCTGGCGGCGCAATCTCGACGACGCGCTCGATCGCCTGGTCGGCGACGATCCCGCCTGGACGGAAGACCTGCGCGAGGTGCGCGAGGCGGTGGCCGCGCTCACCGCGGCGATGGCGGCCGCCGAACCCGCCACCGCTGCAACCGGGGGCGAGGCGCTGGCGATTCCGCTGGCGGTGGTGCACCCGGCGCTCGCTGGCCTGCTCGACGATCCGGCGCGCGGTGGCGTGCCCGGCGGCACCGTCACCTTCTCGGCGCTGTCCTCGCTGCGCGGCCTGCCTTACCGGGTGGTGTGCGTCATCGGGCTGGACCAGGGCCTCTTCCCCGGCAGCGAACGTCCGGCCGAGTTCGACCTGATGGCCGCGCGGCCGCAGCGCGGCGACCGCCAGCGCCGCCACGACGACCGCAACCTCTTCCTCGACGTGCTGCTGTCGGCGCGCGAGGTGCTGCACCTGTCCCACGTCGGGCGCAGCGTGCGCGACGGCTCGGCGCTGCCGCCTTCGGTGCTGGTGGACGAACTCTTCGACGTGCTGGCCGCGGCCTGCGCCGCAGACCCCGGCCAGCCGGACGCGCTGGCCGCCGCGCGGCGCCGGCTGACGGTGCAGCATCCGCTGCAGGCCTTCTCCGCCGACTACTTCCTGCCGACACCGGGCCGCGATCCGCGGCTGGTCAGCTACCACGAGGAATACGCCAGCGCGCTCGCCGCCCGGCTGGGCGCGCCCCTGCTCGGCACCGAGGACGAAGCGCCGCTGGCGCCGCCGGACGACGAAGCCGGCGATGGCGATGACGCCGCCGAGGCCAGCCACACGCCCTTCTTCGATGCACCGCTGCCGCGGCCGGGCGAGGAGTGGCGCGACGTCGGCCTGGCCCAGCTGATCCGCTTTTTCCGCAATCCGTGCCGCTACCTGCTGCGCGAACGCCTCGGCCTCGACCTGCCGGAAGGCGAGGAGGAACTGGAAGACGTCGAAGCCTTCGTGCCGGATTTCCTCACCCGCCAGGCTTTGGCCGGGCGGCTGCTGCCGGCCCTGCTGGCGGACGACGGCCTGACCGCGGATGCGCCCGGGCTGCTGGTCCTTGCCCGCGCCGGCGGCGAATACCCGGCCGGGGCGCTCGGCGAGGGCGCGCTGCAGCGCGAGCTCGGACAGCTGGCCGGCTTTGCCGCCGCCGTGCGCAGCGAGATCCCGGCCGAACCGCTGCCGCCGCATGTACCGCGCCTGGCATTCGACCTGGACGGCGAAGCGTGGACGCTCACCGCCGCCTTCGGCGACCTGCGCCCGCAGGGCCTGCTGCGCCACCGCTACGACGACAGCCGCCCGGTCGATTACCTCGCCGGCTGGCTGGCCCACCTCGCGCTGTGCGCCGCACCGGCCGCGGGCGTGGCCTGCGAGACCACCCTGCTGGCGCGCGACGGCCGCTGCCGTTACGTCTCCGTGCCGGCCGACCGCGCCCGTGCGCTGCTGGCCGACTGCCTGCGGCTCTACCGCGACGGCCTGTGCAGGCCGCTGCACTTCTTCCCGAAATCGGCCTGGGCCTATGCCGTCAATGGCGAGAGCCTCGGCAAGGCTTACGCCAGGTGGACCGGCGGCAACCGCCCTACCTTCGGCGAAGGCGCCGACCCGGCCTACCGGCTGGCCTTGCGCAGCGTGGCCGATCCGCTGGCCGAGGGCTTCGTCGAGCTGGCCGAGCGCGTGCTGCGGCCGCTGCTAGAGCACCTCGACGACGACCGTCTCGAGCACGCCGCCGCCGACAGTGTGAGCCCGGAGCCCGTATGAGCGCAGCGCCAGGAGCTTAGCCCAATGAGCGACAGCCGCACCGACACCGATTACTGCTGCCTGCGTTTGCGCATCGAGCAGGGCGTGGCCTTCGTCACCTTAGACCACCCGCCGCTCAACCTGCTGGACGCCGCGCTCACCCGCGAACTCGGCCGGCTGGGTAAGCAGCTCGCCGCCGACGACGCGGTACGGGTGATCGTGTTCGACAGCGCCGATCCGGATTTCTTCATCGCCCACTCCGACGTCACCGAGCTGCGTGCGCCCGATACCCCTGCGCCGCCGGAACGCGCTGCGGCGCCCGGGCCCTTCCACCGCATCGTCGACCGCTTCCGCAGCATGCCCAAGGTGACGATAGGCAAGCTCGAAGGCATCGCGCGCGGCGGCGGCAGCGAATTCCTGCTCGCGCTCGACATGCGTTTCGCCGCGCTCGGCAAGGCGGTGCTGGCGCAACCGGAAGTGGCCGCAGGGCTGCTGCCGGGTGGCGGCGGCACCCAGCGCCTGCCGCGGCTGATCGGCCGCGGCCGTGCGCTGGAGGTCATCCTCGGCTGCGCGGACTTCCCGGCCGAGCTGGCCGAACGCTGGGGCTATGTGAATCGCGCGCTGCCGCCGGCCGAACTCGGTCCCTTCGTCGACGCGCTGGCCCGGCGCATCGCGTCCTTCCCGCCCGAGGCGCTGGCGCTGGCCAAGGCCGCGGTGGATGCCGCCGGGCTGCCGCTGGACGCCGGCCTGGTGGAGGAGGAATACCTGTTCCGCCGGCTGCTGACGGGCGACGAGGCGAAGCAGCGCGCGGCGCGCTTCCTCGAACTCGGCGGCCAGACACGGGCGGTGGAGGCTGGCGACTTCGACGCGGTGCTGCTGGGGCAGGGCGAGCGCCCCGCGCGCTGAGTCCGCCGCCCGCGCCTGCCTCAGTGGTGGTGCAGGTCGCCGCCCGGAATCTGAGCCTGGACGCGCAGCACGAAAGGATCGCGCTCGCGGTCGCCGAGGTCGGCGAAATCGATCACTTCGTAGTCCGACTGGTCTTGCCGCGCCCACGGCGAGGCCGCGAGGGCGTGCGCCGCCTTCAGCACCGTCCGCTCGCGGTAGTCGGCGCGTTCGCGTTCCAGCACCGCCGGCAGGTTCAGATCCACCCGCCAGACCACGTCCAGCTTTTCGCCATTGGCGACGCCGCGGTAACGGCGGTAGGGATAGCCGTCGCGCCAGCCGGTCTCCTCCAGCGTCAGCGACTGCAGCACCGCGGGGTCGATCAGCAGCGCATGCTGCTGCCAGGACAGCGCGGCGTTGATCACCTTGAGGTCGTCGCTGCGGTATTCGATGCTGCGGCGGTCGGCGTGGAAGACCTTGAAGAAGAACTGCGTCCTGCCGTCGCGCTGCCAGCGTTCGCCGGTGCGCGCCTGCAGGTTCTCGATCTCGATGCGGTCGGCTTCGCGGAAGAAACGCCATTCGGCTTCGCCCGCCGGCGGATGCTCGTGGGCGTGGCCGCCTTCCTCGACGACGCGGCTGGTCACATAGCTGGCGGCGACGTCCGGCAGCGGCGCCGACAGGTTCAGCGGCGGCACTTCGCGGCCGATGGCGGCGGCGATGGCCGCAGCGCTGGCGGCGGGCGTCGCGCGCTCATGCGCATGGCCCGCGAGCGGGAGCAGCGCCGAACCGGCGAGCAGAAGGAGGAGCGGGGATTTCGGATTCATGGGCGGATGGGATGCGAGGAATGGGTTAGGGGTAGAAGCGGAAAAGGGAGGGGCACGCCGTGCCCCTCCCCGTGGCGGCGGGCGACCCCGGCTGCCGGGGCCACCCTTCCTGCCGTGGTCTGCGTTTAGCGACGGTCGTGGCCGTGGCCGTGACCGTGGCCGCGACCGCGTTCCTTGTCGAGGCCCAGCGCGTCGGCCATCACGTGGTAGATCACGTTCTGTTCCTGCGGGCCGCGGAACAGGTAGGCATTCGGGCCGCTGGCGTAGATCGCGACGTCTTCGCCGGCATGGGTTTCCGAGCCCATCGGCACGGTGGCTTCCTGCAGGTAGTTCGGGTTGGTGGTGTCCACCATCGACAGGTCGGGCCGCAGCGCGCTGCCGTCGTAGTGCGCCGCCACCGTGCCTTCGGTCGCCGCGACGAACTCCTTGCGCTGGAAGCCGCCGGTCCAGCCCGGGCCGTTGGCGTAGGACAGGGTGGTGTAGCTCAGGCCCAGCGCATCCTTGGAGGCGACGCCATCGACCGCGCTCTTGCCCAGGATGGGGTTGCCGCGCGACGGGTAGCCGGCGATGGTGAACACATGGCTGTGGTCGGCGGTGACGACGATCAGGGTGTCCTGGTCGTTGGTCAGGCGCTTGGCGACTTCGACGGCGTCGGACAGCGCCACGGTGTCGGTCAGCGCGCGATAGGCGTTGCCGGCGTGGTGGGCGTGGTCGATGCGGCCGGCTTCGACCATCAGGTAGAAACCCTTGTTGTTGTTGCGCAGCACCTTGATCGCCTTCTCGGTCATCTCGGCGAGCGAGGGTTCGCCGGCGACGTCATCCTTGCGGTCGGCTTCATAGCGCATGTGCGAGCGTTCGAAGAGGCCGAGCAGGTGCTTGGTCTGCTGCGGATTGACTGCGTCGAAGGCGGCCTTGTCCCAGACGTAGGCGGATTGCGCGTACTTCTTCGTCCATTCGGCGGTCAGGTCGCGGCCGTCCTTGCGGCGGCCCTTCTGGCTGGGGTATTCCGGGTCGGTCGCGGTGTTCGGCATGAAGTAGCTGCGGCCGCCGCCGAGCGCCACTTCCAGGCCGTCGCCGTAGGGGAATTCGAGCAGCTGACGGGCGATGTCGGCGACGGTGGCGCCGGCCGGCAGGTTGCTGTCGGCTTCCCAGTCGCGGTTGCCGACGTGGGCGTAGTTCACCGCCGGGGTGGCGTGGGTGATGCGGGCGGTGCTGACGATGCCGGTGGACATGCCGCGTTCCTCGGCCTGCTCGAGGATGGTCTTGACGCTCTTGGCGCGGGTCACCGCGGCGCTCGGCTCGTTGCGGTCTATGGATTGGTCGACCGAGATCGCGCCGTCGTTCGTCTTGATGCCGGCAACCATCGCGGTGGCGGTCGGCGCGGAATCCGAGGTCTGCTGGTTGGCGCTGGCGGTGACCGAGCTGCCCATGTGATCCAGCTTCTCGAAGCTGAGGCGGTTGAATTCGCCGTCGGTGTTGCGCATCTGGCCGTCGAGGATGCGGGCGGCGGTGACGGTGGACACGCCCATGCCGTCGCCGACGAAGAGGATCACGTTCTTGGCGCGGGCGCGGTTGGGCACGACGCGCTTGGAGCTTTCCACCGCGGCGCGGCCGGCGGCGAACCACTCGTCGGCGCTGGTCGGAACGGCATTGGTTTCGGCGGCGTGCGCCTGGGCGGTGCACAGGGCCAGCGCGATGCTGGCGGCGAGGATCTTGGGTTGCATGGTATGTGTTCTCCCTGAGGCGGATGGCGTTACATGAGCAGTGGTGCAGCCTGCAAGGGTGCCCTGTGCGCATGACGGCACGATGATGCTTTTGTTGCCGGTGGGCAGGCGACTATGCTCAAACCATCCCAAGCTCATCGGTCTGCCGCCATGATCCATCCCGCCCGCAGCCTCAGCGTCGCGATCGCACGCCCGCTGGCCGAAGTCGCCGCCTTTCTCGCCGAGCCGCGCAATTTCACGCAATGGGCCAGCGGCCTCGCGGGCGGCCTGCAGCCGCCATCCGCCAGTGCCGACGGCGACTGGCGGATGAACACGCCGGACGGCGAGCTGCGCATCCGCTTCAGTCCGCCCAATCCCTATGGTGTGGCCGACCACTGGGTGCAGCGGCCGGATGGCGGCATCGTCTACGTTCCGCTGCGCGTGGTGGCCAACGGCGACGGCAGCGAGGTCACGCTGACGCTGTTCCGCCTGCCCGGCATGGACGACGCCCGCTTCGCGGCCGACAGCGATTGGGTGCGGCGCGACCTCGACAGTCTCAGGCGGGTGCTGGAGGCGTAGCGGGTTCGGGAAGACAGCGACAGGGATAGTGCGCCAGCACCTGGTAGGCGCCATCCGTCCGGCTTTCCACCAGTGCATAGCCGTCGATGCGCCAGGCGATTGCCGGTGCCTGCGTCGGGACGCCGGCCTGCTGTGCGTGGCGGGCCAGCGTGACGTGCGGGCGGAAGGGGCGCGCTTCGGTGGGCAGGCCGAGGCGGTGCAACGCGTCGGCCAGCGCGGCGTGCAATGCCGGCAAGGCGCCCGGCACGGCAAGCGGTTCGATCACCGCGATGCCGCGCGGCCACAGCGCCGGCTGGCCGAAGGCGAGTTCGAAGCCGGTACAGGGCACCGCCAGCCCGGCCTGCAGTTGGGGCAGGCGCTCGCGCGCGACGTTGCCGATGAAGTGCAGGGTGAGGTGCAGCTTGTCGGTGCGGACCACGGCGGTGGGCCGCCCGCCCGCGCCACCATGCCACTGCCAGCCGTCGCGGTGGCGGGCGAGCAGGCGGCGCACGCCGGCGTCCGGCCACAGTGCAAGGAAGAGCCGCGCCTGAGCGGCGGCGTTCACCGTGGCGCCAGTCGCCATAGCGAAGTCAGCTCGGCGGCGCGCGCCGCGTGCAGCGGGTCGTCGGCGTCGGCGGCGCGCGGATGGCGCGGCCGGATGTCGAGGCGGTCGATCACCGTCAGACCGGCGGCCTCGAACAGCGCCAGCAGTTCGGCGCGGGAACGCAGGCCGAGGTGTTCGGCGAAGTCGGAGAGGATGAGCCAGCCCTCGCCGCCGGGCTCCAGGTGGGCCGCCAGCCCGGCGAGGAAACCGCGCAGCATGCGGCTGTCCGGATCGTAGATCGCGTACTCCACCGCGGCCGACGGCTTGCCCGGCAACCAGGGCGGGTTGCACACCACGAGCGGCGCGCGCCCCGGCGGGAAGAGGTCGGCCTGCAGCAGTTCGACGCGGTGGGCCAGCCCGAGGCGGCCGAGGTTGTCGGCGGCGCAGGCGAGCGCGCGCGGATCCTGGTCGGTGGCGATCACCCGGGCGACGCCGCGGCGGGCGAGCAGGGCCGCGATCACGCCGGTGCCGGTGCCGATGTCGAAGGCCAGCGTCTTCGCCGGCAGCGGCGCCTGCGCGACCAGATCGAGGTATTCGCCGCGCACCGGCGAGAACACGCCGTAGTGCGGATGGATGGTGGCGTCGAGGGCGGGAATCGGCACGCCCTTCTTGCGCCATTCGTGCGCGCCGACCAGCCCCAGCAGCTCGCGCAGCGACACCACGAAGGGCCCGGCGGCCGCGCCGTAGGCCTCGCTGCAGGCGGCGGCGAGATCGGGTGCGCGCCGCAGCGGGATGCGGTAGCCGTCGTCCACCGGGATCAGCAGCATGCCCAGGCTGCGGGCGCGCTGGGCCTGGGCGAGGCGATGCAGGTGGAAGGCCTCGGTGATCGGGGGCGCCGGCTTCGCGGCCTTGGCCGGTTTGGCCTTGCCCGGCTTGCGCACGACGCGCCGGCCCATCGCCTGAAGCAGCTGGCGGGCGTTGTTGAAATCGCCGCGCCACAGCAGCGCGGTGCCCTCGCAGGCCAGCCGCCAGGCGGCGTCGGCGGAAATGGTGTCGTCGGCAATCACCACCCGCCGGGGCGGCGGCGCGCCGTTTTCCGATTGCCAGGGCGCACTGCGCGCTTCGCCGTCCTCGGTCCAGTGCAGCAGGGGGCGGGCGGACGGCGGCGTGGCCGTGCCGGGGCAGGCGGTAAGCGACATGAAGGTGGGGCGCCGGAGCGGCGTAGCGGGATCGAGTGCGGATTCTACGGCGCGGGCCGGTGAAAGCCCACGCCGTCTGCGCTTACAGGTCGATGCGCAGCGACACCCAGTGGCGCAGTTCGACCACGCGGTCGGCGGGGTCGCCGCTGGCCTTGAATTCGCCGTGCTTGCCGTTGATCGACTGCGCGGTGTAGGCGATCTCGCCGCGCTGGCCGCCGATGTCGAAAGGGTAGCCGAGGCGCATGTCGAAGCGGCGGTAGAAGTCGACCGCAGAATTGCGCGTCCATTTCATGTGGTCGACCCAGTAGCCGGCCAGCGAGAAGTCGAGATTGCCGGGCAGCTTCTGCATCAGCAGCAGCGAAGTCGAGCGCTCCGGCGCCGACTGTTCGGTGTGGGCGTCGATGCGGCCGGCCTGCCTGGGGTCGTCGAGCGTGGTGATGCCGGGATAGTTGAGCGCGTCGGCCAGGTAGTCGGCCTTGATCCGTATCCACGACTGGCCGAGCAGGATGCGCGTGGTGTTGAAGGGCTGCCAGCGCCACTGGTATTCCACGCCTTCGATCTTCACCCGCTGGATGGGCGTGGTGTAGTAGGGGAAGGTGCAATGGTCCGGCGTCGGGATGTCGCACAGCGCCGGGTCGTCCAGCGTGCGGCGGATGGCCTGCATGCGGTTGGGAATGCGCTCGCGGAACAGACGCACGTCGAGGCTGCTGCGCAGCGCGGCCCACTCGCCGAGGTAGCCGAGTTCGACCGTGGTGATCTTCTCCTGCGGCATGTCGGCGTCGCCGTACAGGTCGAGGTAGCGGAAGCTCGGCAGCGGGCTGCCGTCGCTGGTGGCGTAGGGCGAGGCCTGGGTCTTGCCGACGTAATCCACCGTGGCGCCGCTGCGGTAGGCGCGCGAGGCACCGATGCGGATGGTGTTTTCCGGATTGAGGTGGAAGCTGGTGCTGATCCGGGGCGAGAAATTGCGCCCGGCCATCGAATCGTATTCGGTCGCGGCGCCGAGGTTGGTGGTAAGCCAGGTCGCCGGCTTCCATTCCAGGTTGCCGAAGATGCGCGCCACCCGGCGGTACACCGTGTCGCGGTCGGCCAGGTAGTGGTCGGAGCTCAGGCTGTCGAGCCGGTAGCTGCCGCCCCATACCAGGCGGGTCGACGCGCCCGGGGCGAAGCTGTGCTGGGCTTCGAGTTCGTGGCGGGTGCCGAGATCGCCCATCTCGTCGATGTCGAACAGCAGGGTGTCGTAGCGTTCGGTATGCGCATCCGAGCCACGGCTTTCGGTATAGGAGTAGCGCAGCTGGAAATCGGCGCCTTCCTCGAGCGCATGGCGCCACAGCGCCTGCAGGTAGGTGTCGGACTGGGTGAAGTCGCGCAGCGGATTCTCGGGGTCGTCGCCGCCGGTGAGCACGTCGTCCTCGCGCGCCAGCCGGCCGCGCTCGACTACCGCATCGACATGGCCCAGGCTCAGCTGCAGCTGGTCGCGGTTGGTCAGCCAGAGGTCGGTGCGCAGGTCCAGGAGCCTGGACTGGAAGGAGTCCTTCCAGTCGAACTGGTCGCGCAGGCCGTCGTCCTTCTTCGACTGGTAGGTCAGCCGGTAGTCGCCGGCCTCGCCCAGGCGGCCGCCGCGGCGCAGGGTGAGGTCGCGCACGCCCTGGTTGCCGATGTTGGTGCTGATCGAGGTGCCGCGCACCAGCGCCGGATCGACGGTGATGATGTTGATGACGCCGAGAAAGGCGTTGGAGCCGTAGGACACCGCGTTGCTGCCGCGTACTACCTCGATGCGTTCGATGTCTTCCAGCGCCACCGGCAGCGTCGCCCAGTTCACCCCGTTACGGAACAGCGGCGAATACTGCGAGCGGCCGTCGATCAGCACCTGCACCCGCGGCGAGAAGTCCTCGTCGGTGAGACCGTGGTAGGTGACGCGGGCGGCGTCGGTGTTGTTCGGATAGGTCTGGAAGCCGGGCACCAGGCGGAACACGTCGTTGAGGTCGCGCGCGCCGCTGGCCTTGATCATGTCGCGGTCGATCACGGTGACCGAGGCGGAGGCGTCGGCCAGGCGCTGCGGCAGGCGGCTGACGGTGGCGACGATGGGCAGTTCGCTGAAGAAGATGTCGTCGCTGCCGGCGGCCGCTGCGGCCCCCGGCAAGGCACCGAGCGATGCCAGCAGCAAGCCTGCCGGCGCAGCATGTTTGGACAGACCATGCCCGATTTTCGGGCGGCGACGGCGTGCGGCCACTGGCTGCATGGGATACCTGCTTGTTCTTATGACTAAAGTAAAAGCCGTGAGGGCCGGCCCGCACGGAAGTATCGGTGGCGCGCGGACGGTCGTCAATTGTCATTTTGCGGAGCAGGACCGGTCCCGCCCGACGCTTTTGTGCGGCCGCAACACGGTCAGTCCGGGACGTCGATGCGATCGCGGACGAGGTGTCGAAGCGTGGCGGCAAGGCCGTCCGTCAGGCGCCGAGGATGCGCCTGGCGGCCAGGTCGCCCCACCAGGCGGCCTCCTCGAACACCGAGTAGCCGGAAAGGTCGGAATGGGCGAACAGGATGGCGCCGTCGGCCTCGCGCAGGCGGGCGAGGCCGGGATCGGACAGGAAACCCGGCCGCGGCACCGCCATGCCGTGGCCGCGCACGGTGATCTCCAGCGCCACCGCGCGGCGCCACAGCTCGACCGGGTCGTATACCCGGTCGAGGTCGGTCATGACGGCTTCGAACAGGCTGCTCGCATCGGCAGCCTGCAGCCAGCGGCGCGCTTCGACCGCCGGCTGGTCGGCCAGGGCCCGGTAGAGCGTGAACACCGTGTGCACCGGCCGTGCCGCGCGCAGATCCTGATGGGTGGATACCACCCAGCCCAGCCCCCGGCCGCCGTGCACCACGTTGTCCCAGGCCAGCGGCACGCTGCCCTGCTCGCGCGGGAAACCCTTCAGCAGCAGGTTGCCCACCAGCCAAGGGGCCTGCTCCGGCAGCAGGGCGGGATCGAGGCCCGGCGTGTCGAGGTCGGGCAGCACCCGTGCCGCCACGTGCAGCGGCATGGCGCAGATCGCGCGCCGGGCGCGCAGCAGGAAGGCATGGCCCTGCGCATCCCGGCACAGCACTTCCACGCCCTTGGCATGCTGCCGCACCCGCAGGGCGGAAGCAGCCAGCGTCCGCCCGGCAGGCAGTCGCCCGCGCAGGCCGGCCGCCAGGCGCCCCAGACCCTCCGGCCAGGTCAGTACCGCGCCGTCCTCGCCGTTGGCGGCATGGCCGTCGCGGGCGGCGAAGTAGTGCAGGCCTATCCAGGCCGACACGGTGTCGATACCGGCGCCGAAATCGTCGCGGCAGACGTAGTCGAGGTAGGTCAGCAGGCTGGGCGCGGTGTAGCCCTCGGCCGCCAGCCAGGCGGCGAAGGTGTGGCGGTCGAGCGCGCGGGTGGCGGGGTCGGCCGAGGACAGCGCCATCGGCATCGCGAACAGGCGCCGGCCGTCGGCGCCGCGGGCGGCGCGCAACCGCGCGATGGTCGCCTCGAAGCGGTGGTGCTGGACGACTTCGGCGGCGGGGGCGGCGCTGCTCGGCAGCAGTTCCTCGTGCCAGGCGCCGTCGAACCACACCCGCTCGGCCGGCGCGTGCACCAGCGCGGCCTCGTCGTACTCCGGCCGTTCGGCCGCGGGATCGCCGCGCAGGAACCCGAGGTCGGCGAGGATCTCGCGCACGTGCATGGATTCGCGCGAGGGCAGTGGCAGGTAGTGGGCGCCGCGCGGCGCGCGCAGGATCTCGCCGCCGGCCTCGAAGTGGGTGCTGGCGGCGTTGCCGTCGGGTTCGGGGCCGGAGAGCAGCAGGAAATCGTGCCAGCCCTCGCGCGCCAGCCGCCAGGCGGCGGTCAGGCCGGCGATGCCGCCACCGAGGATGGCCACCTCGGTGTGGCGCACGTCCGTCGGTTCGGGCAGCGCTGCCCGGTCGCGCAGCGCATGGCCGAAATCCATGCCCGGGCGCAGCACGCGGATGTCCAGCCCCAGCGTGCGCAGGCGCGTCGGCGGCTGGCAGGCGGCCAGCGCGGGCAGGGCGAGCGCCGCGCTGCCCAGCCGCAGGAAGCTGCGTCGACGCATCAGCGGATCACCCGTCCCCAGTCCTGCTCGAAGTAATGCACCAGCGACTGCGAGTTGAGCCGGTT
Source organism: Azoarcus sp. DD4 (assembly GCF_006496635.1). Taxonomy (NCBI): domain Bacteria; kingdom Pseudomonadati; phylum Pseudomonadota; class Betaproteobacteria; order Rhodocyclales; family Zoogloeaceae; genus Azoarcus; species Azoarcus sp. DD4. The sequence goes on along the minus strand of NZ_CP022958.1, from coordinate 5,229,612 downwards.
GGGCTCCACCGGCGGCGCGTCCATGTCGGGCGGGAAGCGGAACAGGTCGGCCATGGTGTCGGCATTCAGGTAACGGGTAGGCACTGGCAGCCGGCGCGGCGGGTTGAAGGCCGGCCGCTTGCCGGCGAGGATGAAGCCCCATTCGCCGAAGGAGGGCACGTAGGCGTGATAGGGCCAGGTGTTGAAGCCGGCCTCGCGCAGGGTGGCGTCCACGCACCAGAAGGCGTGCGGCGCGAAGTAGGGCGAGGTCGACTGCACCACCAGCAGCCCGCCTTCAGCGAGATGGCGCGACATCAGCCGGTACACCGGCACCGAGTACAGCTTGCCGAGGGCGAAATTGGACGGGTCGGGAAAGTCGGCGACGATCAGGTCGAAGACGCCGACATCGCCTTCCAGCCACTGCCCGGCGTCGGCATTGACCACGCTGACGCGGGCATCGCGCAGGGCGCCGCGGTTGAGCGCCGCCAGCGGCTCGGCGCTGGAGAACAGCCGGGTCATGTCCGGGTCGAGGTCCACCAGGGTGACCGCTTCCACCTGCGGATACTTCAGGATCTCGCGCACCGCCAAGCCGTCGCCGCCGCCCAGCACCAGCACCCGGCGCGCGCCCGGCAGGCTGGCCAGCGCCGGATGTACCAGGGCTTCGTGGTAGCGGTGCTCGTCCTGCGAGGAAAACTGCAGGTTGCCGTTGAGGTAGAGGCGGATGTCGTCCTTCCAGCGCGTCACCACCATGCGCTGGTAGTCGCTGCTGTGGGCATAGACCACGGTGTCGCCGTACAGGCCCTGCTCGGCGAAGCGGGTGATGCGGTCGGACAGCGCCAGCCCGCCGGCCAGCAGGATCATCAGCACGCCGCCGCGCAGCACCCGCCCCGACACCGCGCGCGGCGAACCATCCGCCAGTTCGCGGCGGAAGTGCCAGGTGGTCCACAAGGCCACCGCGACGTTGAGCAGGCCGAACAGGAAGGCGGTGCGCGCCAGCCCCAGGCGCGGCGCCAGCACCAGCGGGAACAGCAGCGACACCGCGAGCGCGCCGAGGTAGTCGAAGGTCAGCACCCGGCTGACCAGTTCGGCGAAGCTGGCGCGGCGGGCGTTGAGCACCCGCATCACCAGCGGGATCTCCATGCCGACGAAGACGCCGACCAGGAACACCACCACGTAGAGCACGCCGCGGAAGGGCGCGCTCATCCAGGTGAATACCAGGAACAGCAGGGTCGCCGACACCCCGCCGAGCAGGCCCACCGCCAGCTCGATGTCGATGAAGCGCGCCAGCACCGCCTCGTCCTTCACATAGCGCGACAGGTGGGCGCCTACGCCCATGGCGAACAGGTAGCAGCCGATGATGGAGGAGAACTGCAGCACGCTGTCGCCGAGCAGGTAGCTGGCAAGCGCGCCGGCCACCAGTTCGTAGGCCAGCCCGCAGGAGGCGACCACGAAGACCGACAGGATGAGGATGCGATCGTGCATGAATTGGCAACTGCGCTGGAAATCCGCCCCGCCGGCGGCGGATCTGCTTGAGGCGCGGGCGCGAATGCTGGCTAAATACCGCCTTTCCCGCCCAGACGGAAAAGGCCGCCCATGTTACCGTTCCTCAACTACGCCGCTTACCTACTTTCGGCCTTCGCGCTGCTCGGCGTTTTCGCCGTGGCCTATACGCGGCTCACGCCCTACGACGAGATCGGCCTGATCCGTGCGGGCAAGCTGGCGCCGGCGATCAGCCTGGGGGGCGCGCTGATCGGCTTTTCGCTGACGCTCGCCTCCAGCATCCAGCACAACGACACGCTGCTGATGTTCGCGGTGTGGGCGGCCAGCGCCATGGTGGTGCAGGCGCTGGCCTACGCCCTGCTGGCCCGCGCCATCCCGCGCATGGCCGAATGCCTGGCCGACGACAACGTCGCCATGGGCGCGCTGATGGGCTGCGTGTCGCTGGTCGTGGGCCTGATCAACGCCGCCTGCCTGTCCTGAGCCGTCCCCCCTTTACCGCCGCGCCCCGCCGGGCGCGCTTGTCCGCAGAGGAAACCGAGCCATGAGTCTCTCGTCCTTCATCAAGAAGCAGTTCATCGACATCCTGCACTGGACCGAGGAATCCGACGGCGTGCTGGCATGGCGCTTTCCGATGCAGGATTTCGAGATCCAGTACGGCGCCAGCCTGACGGTGCGCGAATCGCAGATGGCGGTGTTCGTGAACGAAGGCCAGATCGCCGACGTGTTCGGCCCCGGCATGTACAAGCTCACCACCCAGACGCTGCCGGTGCTGACCTACCTGAAGAACTGGGACAAGCTGTTCGAGTCGCCCTTCAAGTCCGACGTGTATTTCTTCAGCACCCGCCTGCAGCTCGGCCGCAAGTGGGGCACGCCGCAGCCGATCACCATCCGCGACCAGGATTTCGGCATGGTGCGGCTGCGCGCCTTCGGCATGTATTCCTACAAGCTGGCCGATCCGAAGAAGTTCTACAGCGAGATCTCCGGCACCCGCGAAAGCTATACCGTCGACGAGCTGGAGCAGCAGCTGCGCAACCTGGTGGTGGCCTCGATGAGCGCCACGCTGGGCGGTTCGGACCTGCCCTTCCTCGACATGGCGGCCAACCAGGTGCTGCTGGCCGACAGCATGAAGGCGCAGATGCTGCCCACCTTCGAACGCTACGGCCTGGCGCTGGACAACTTCGCGGTGGAGAACATCTCGCTGCCGGAAGAGCTGCAGAAGGCCATCGACACCCGCATCTCGATGGGCATGATGGGCGACCTCGGCAAATACACCCAGTACCAGGCGGCGAGTTCCATCCCGCTGGCGGCGCAGAACGAGGGCGGGCTGGCCGGCATCGGCGCCGGGCTGGCGGCCGGCGTCGGCGTGGGGCAGATGATGAGCGACGCCATGCGCCAGGCGATGCAGCCCGACGCGGCCGCCGCGCCCGCTCCCGCCCAGCCGCCTGCCGCCGCCGCGCCGGTGGCGGACGATCCCGCCGCCCGCCTGGAGAAGCTCAAGGGCCTGCTCGACAAGGGGCTGATCTCCGCCGCCGACTACGACAGCGCCAAGGCCGAGATCCTCAAGAAACTGATCGGCTGATTGCGCGCTACTTTCCGCCCATGCACCTGCCGACGCGCGCCCGCGGGCGCGCTGCCCTGAACCCGTTCGCGCCGCGCGCGCGCCACCACCGGCCGCGCGCCGACTGACACGCCCATGTATTCCACCGCCTGCCCGAGTTGCGGCGCCCCCGTCAGCTTCAAGTCCGCCGCCTCGGTGATGGCGGTGTGCGAGTACTGCCGCGCCACCCTGGTCCGCGAGGCCGACGCAGTGCGCGACATCGGCAAGATGTCGGCGGTGCTGGAAGACTATTCGCCGATACGCATCACCACCCAGGGCGTGTTCGAAGGGCGCAGTTTCGCCGTCGTCGGCCGCATCCAGCTGCGCTACGAGGCCGGCTACTGGAACGAATGGTACGTGCTGTTCGACGACGGTCAGGGCGGCTGGCTGTCGGACGCCAGCGGCCAGTACACCCTCACCGTGGATATCGGGCCGGCGTCCGATGCGCCGGTCTTCGAAGTGCTCAAGCCCGGCCAGCCCTACCTCCACGACGGCGAGGTCTTCACCGCCGCCGATATCCGCAGTGCGCAGTGCACCGGCGGCGAGGGCGAGCTGCCCTTCCGCGTCGGCGAAGGCTGGGAGGCGCGGGTGGCCGACTTCCGCCAGCGCCGCCGCTTCCTCACCCTCGACTACTCCGACGGCCTCACGCCGCTGCGCTACCTCGGCACGGCGGTGGATCTCGACAGCCTCAAATGCCAGCTGCTGCGCAGCGACGAGGAAATCGTGCATCGCGCCGGCCGCCTGCGCGGCCGGATCGCCAGCCTGGAATGCCCGGGCTGTGGCGGCCCGCTGGCCTATCCGGCGGGGGTCGCCACCCAGCTGGTGTGCCCCGCCTGCGGCACCCGCAGCGATCTCACCGGCGACCAGGCGGTGGTGCTCGGCAAGCAGCGCGAACTCAAGTCCCACACCGTCTCGCTGGAACTCGGCGCCCAGGCGCGCATCGGCGGCCAGTCCTACACCCTGATCGGCATGATGCGCTGCCAGGAGGCGGGCGAAACCGGGTTCTGGACCGAGTACCTGCTGTACAGCCCGCGCAAGGGCTTCCTGTGGCTGGTGGAAAGCGAGGACGGCTGGGAACGCGTGCAGGTGCTGGACGACTGGCCGGTGCCCGCGCCCAGCTCCAACAGCGCGGTGCGGCTGGGCGGTCAGAACTTCCAGAAGAAGGTCTCTTACCGCTCGGTGGTGCGCTATGCGGCCGGCGCCTTCAACTGGCAGGTCAAGGCCGGCGACACCGTCGGCATCACGGATTGGCAGGCCGGCCGCGACAAGCTCACCCAGGAGTTCAGCGACGCCGAACTGGTGTGGTCGCGCGCGGTGCCGGTCAGCCAGGGCGAGATCGACGGCTGGTTCGGCCGCACGTCGAAATCCGCCACCGGCGCCGCCAAGGCCGGGCCCAAGGGCGAAAGTGGCGGTGGCCTGGGCGTCATGGCCAAGTACTTCAGCGGCGCCTACCTGTTCTTCAACCTGCCGATCACCCTCTTCGCCGATGGCAGCTGGATTCTCACGCTCATCGGCCTCGCGCTGCTGTGGTGGCCGGTCATCTCCAACGCCAGCGGGAACGACTGAATGAAGCCCTGGCACTACTTCATCTACGGCACCGTGGTGCTTATCGTCACCACCCTGATCAACCTGGGCACAGCGGACGATACCGGCGGCAGCTCGGCGCGCGCCTGGAGCGGCGGCAGCGGTTCGTCCGGCTGGTCGTCCGGCGGTTCGCACAAATGAGCACGCCGCCCCGTCATCCGCACGGCCGTCATCTGCTGCTGGACCTCGCCGGCATCGTCCCGGCGCGCCTGACCGATCCGGCGCAGCTGGAGGCGGCTTTGCGCGACGCGGCGCGCCTGGCCGGCGCCACCGTCCTTTCCGCCCACTTCCACCATTTCGGCGAGGGCGGCGGCGTCACCGGCGTGCTGCTGCTGAGCGAATCCCACATCAGCATCCACACCTGGCCGGAACACGGCTTCGCCGCGGTGGACATCTTCATGTGCGGCGGCACCCGGCCGGAGCGGGCGGCGGAATCCATCGCCGCGGCGCTGGAAGCCGGGCACGCCCGGCAGCACGACATGCCCCGGGGCAAGCGCCCCGATGGCGCCGGCGATGGTGCGTAGCGCGCCGCCCCGCTAAGATCCGCGCCATGTCCGCCACGCCTGCCGTCGCCATCGAACCGCTGGACGTCTTCGCCTGCCCGCTCGATGGCGTGCGCTTGGTCGAGGCCTCGGCCGGCACCGGCAAGACCTGGAACATCTGCGGGCTCTACCTGCGGCTGCTGCTGGAGCACGATCTGGCGGTGGAATCGGTGCTGGTGGTCACCTTCACCAAGGCCGCCACCGCCGAGCTGTCCACCCGCATCCGCGACCGCATCGTCGATTGCCTGCGGGTGCTCGACGGCGCCGATCCCGGCGGCGATCCCTTCGTGCCCGGCCTGATCGCCTGCGTCGAGGCGGCCGGCGTCGGCGCGGATGTCATGGCCGAGCGTCTGCGCCGCGCGCTGCAGACCTTCGACGAGGCGGCGATCTTCACCATCCACGGCTTCTGCCAGCGCGCACTCGCCGACACGCCCTTCGCCGCCGGCCTGCCCTATGCGCTGGAGCTGGCCGAGGACGACAGCGCGCTGCGGCGTGAGGTGGCGCAGGACTTCTGGCGGCGCGAGATCGTCGGCGGCGCGGTGTCGCCGCTGCTTGCCGAGCTGTTGATCGAATACGGCGACAGCCCCGACGCCTGGGCGGAGCACCTCGGCCGCGACATGGGCAGGCCGCTCGCCGAGCGGCGCTGGGACGAGGCCGATGCGGCCGACCTCGCCGCGCTGCAGGCGGCACTGGCGGCGGCCTATGCCGAAGCGGTGCGCCACTGGCAGGGCGGCGAACGGGCTTGCGGCGCGGTGATGGATGCGCTCGATGTCCTCAACAAGACCAGCTACAAGCCGGACGCGGTGAGCAAGGCCCGCCGCCAGTGGCAGGATTGGCTGGGCTGCGCCGACCCGCGCCGGCCGCTGCCGGGCGACAAGGACAGCAAGCTCAGGCTGCTCGCGGCGGAAAACCTCGCCGGCCGGACCAGGAAGGGCAGCACGCCGCCGGCCGACCCCTTCTTCGCCGCTGCCGACGCGCTGCTCGCCGCGCGCGCGGCGGTGGACGGCGCGCTCGATGCCGCCCGCCTGCAGCTGCTGCGCCGCTTCCTGGAGGAAGGCGCGGACGAGCTGCGGCGCAGGAAGCGCGAGCGCCGCCAGATCGCCTTCGACGACATCCTGTGGAACGCCTACGCGGCGCTGACCGCCGGCGAGCAGCCCTGGCTCGCCGCGGCCCTGCACCAGCGCTACCCGGCGGCGCTGATCGACGAGTTCCAGGATACCGACCCGCTGCAGTTCGCCATCTTCGACCGCGTCTACAACGCCGAGGGCCGCCACGGCCGCCTCTTCCTGGTGGGCGACCCGAAGCAGGCCATCTACAGCTTCCGCAGCGCCGACCTGCACACCTACCTGATGGCGCGTGGCCGCGCCGATGCGCGCTACACCCTGGCCAGGAACCAGCGCTCGTCGCCGGCGCTGATCGAGGCCTGCAACCGCCTGTTCGGCGCCAATCCGGCGGTGTTCATGCTGGACGGGCTCGACTACCAGAAGGTCGGCGCCGGCGAACGGGTGCGCGCGCCGCTTGCCGACGCCACCGACGCCAGCGCGGCGGCGCTGCGGCTGTGGCGCATTCCCAAGGACGAGGCGCTGGAAGCCGCCGCCGAGGAAAGCGGCGAAGGCGGCGGCCACCGCCTGCCGCGCGCCCAGGCGCTGCAGCGCGCGGCGCTGGCGAGCGCGGCCGAGATCGCCCGTCTGCTCGCCGCCGGGGCGGCGGGCGAGATCCGCATCGGCGAGCGCGCGCTGGCGCCGGCCGACATCGCGGTGCTGGTGCGCAGCCACGGCCAGGGCGCACGCATGCGCCGCGCGCTGGCGGCCTTCGGCGTCGGCAGCGTCGAGCTGTCGCAGGCCAGCGTGTTCCATACCGAGGACGCCGAAGAGCTGGAGCGGGTGCTGATCGCCATCGCCGAGCCGGCGCGCGAACGCCGGGTGATGGCGGCGCTGGCCACCGCGGCGATGGGCCGCAGCGCCGCCGATCTCGCCGCGCTGGCCGCCGACGAGGCGGCCTTGCTCGGCGTGCTCGACCGCTTCGCCCACTGGCGCGAAACCTGGCTGGCACGCGGCTTCGGCGTGATGCTGCGGCGCTGGATGAACGACGAGGGCGTGGCTGCGCGCCTGCTCGCCCGGGCCGACGGCGAGCGCCGGCTGACCAATCTGATGCATCTGGCCGAACTGCTGCAGCAGGCCGCCGGCACCGCCTCGCCCGAGGTCCTGCTGCGCCTCCTCGCCACCCGCCGCGCCGGGGAGGGCGGCGGCGAGGCGGCGCAGCTGCGGCTGGAATCCGACCGCAACCTGGTGCAGATCGTCACCATCCACCGCGCCAAGGGCCTGGAATACGGCATCGTTTTCTGCCCCTTCCTGTTCGACGGCCATCCGCCGCGCGAGGCCGGCGGCCCGATGCGCGCCTGGCACGACGACCACGGCACGCTGGTGCTGGACTACCGGCCCGCGGCCGCCGGCGACGCCGCCATCGGCGCCCGTATCCGCGCCGAGCGCATGGCCGAGGATCTGCGGCTGGCCTACGTTGCGCTGACCCGCGCCGTCTATCGCTGCTACCTGGTGGTGGGCTGTTACGCCAAGCTCGCCTTCGGCAAGCCGGGCTACAGCGAAAGCGGCCGCAGCCTGCTCAACTGGATGGTGGCCGGCGCTGGCATGGACGCGGCGGCCTGGCGCGAGCACAAGATGAAGCCGGCCGAGATCGACGCGCGCTGGCGCACCCTGGTGGCGGCGAGCGGCGGCAACATGGTCCTGTCCGACCTGCCCGATGGCAGCGGTGTGCCGCTGCCATCGGCCGACAGCGGCGAGCTTGCGCCGCGCGTCGCCCGTCCGCCGCAGATCCCGGCGGGCTGGCGCATCGGGAGCTTTTCGGCGCTGATCTTCGGCGCCAGCCACGAGCAGGCGGCGCGCGACCACGACGCCCGCCAGTTGCCGGTCGAGGCCGACCTTGCCACCGAGCCGGTGCAGCCGCCGGCGGCCGACGACATCCTGCGCTTTCCGCGCGGTCCGGTGGCGGGCGACTGCCTGCACGCGGTGTTCGAGCGCATCGACTTCACCGACCCCGCCGGCTGGGACGCCGCCATCGATGCCGCGCTCGCCGACCATCCGCAGCGCGGCACCAGCATCGAACGCGACGGCCCGCGGCTGAAGGCGATGCTGCGCCGCATGCTGGCCGACGTGCTCAACACCCCGCTCACCGGCGGCAGCACGCCGGTGGCGCTGGCCGGGCTGCCGCTGGCGCGCCGGCTCACCGAACTCGGCTTCCACCTGCCGGCCCCGCAGCTCGGCGCCGATGCGCTCAACGCCTGGCTCGCCGCCCAGGGCTATCACGTGCCGCGGCTGGCCTTCGCCGAACTCGGCGGCTATCTCAAGGGTTACGTCGACCTGGTGTTCGAACACGACGGCCGCTACTGGGTGCTGGACTGGAAGTCCAACCACCTCGGCGAGTCGCCGGCCGACTACGCGCCGGACCGGCTCGAGGCGGCGATGCAGGCGCATGGTTACCACCTGCAGCACCTGCTCTACACCGTGGCGCTACACCGCTACCTGGCGCGCTGCCTGCCCGATTACGACTACGAGCGCCATTTCGGCGGCGTGCTCTACCTCTTCGTGCGCGGCGTGCGGCCGGACTGGCAGGCCGAGGGCATACCGGCCGGCGTCTTCCACCATCGCGCCGGCCGTGAAGTGGTGACGGCGCTGGACCGCCTGCTCGCCGGGGAGGGCGCGCAATGAAGGAACCGATGCGCACGCCGCGCGGGGGCGCGGCCGAACTGCCGCCGCAGCTCGATCTTGCGCTTGGTTTCGCCGAGCACCTGCAAGCCTGGGCGCAAGGGCTCGCGGCGCCGGCCGAGGCGCTGGCCGCCCTGCGCCACGCCGGGCGCCAGCTCGCGCTCGCCACCTCGGCCGGGCACGTCTGCCTGCCGCTGGCGATGCTGGAATCCGACGACGGGCCCATGGCACCGGCCGAAGACCTGCTGCCCGACTGGGCCGACGACGCGATGCCCGCACCCGGCGGCTTGCGCGCACGCCTGCTGGCCAGCGGCGTGGTGGTGGAAGCCGCGGCGCTGGCCGCGTCTGCGCGGGTTGCGCATCCGCTGGTGCTGGACGCGGCCGACCGGCTCTACCTGCGCCGCCATTACGATCTCGAAGCCAGGCTGGCCCGTGCGCTGCATGACCGCGCGGCGCCGCTGCCGGCGGTGGCGGACGACGCCCGCCTCGCCGCGGTGCTCGGCCCGCTCTTTCCCGCGCCGCCCGCGGCGGGCCGCCCCGACTGGCAGCGCATCGCCGTGGCCCTGGCCCTGCAACGCCGGCTGACGGTGATCAGCGGCGGCCCCGGCACCGGCAAGACCACCACCGTGGCCGCGCTGCTCGGCGCCCTGCTCGGCCTCCAGCCGGGGCTGCGCATCGCGCTCGCCGCGCCTACCGGCAAGGCGGCGGCGCGCATGCTGGAAGCGCTGCGCGGCCGCGCCGCCGGGCTGCCGCCGGCCCTGCGTGCCGGCCTGCCCGACCAGGCCCACACGGTGCACCGCCTGCTCGGCGTCACCGGCGAGGCCGGCCGCTTCCGCCATCACGCCGGCAACCCGCTGCCGGTCGATGTGCTGGTGGTGGACGAGGCTTCGATGCTGGATCTCGCGCTCGCCGCGCGTCTGGTCGACGCCCTGCCGCCCGAGGCCCGGCTGGTGTTGCTGGGCGACAAGGACCAGCTCGCCGCGGTGGAGGCGGGCGCGGTGTTCGCCGAACTGTCGGCCTCGCGGCGGTTGGTGCGCGCCGACATCGAGCGTCTCGCCGCGCTCACCGGCTGCGCGGCCGATGCGATGGCGGCCAGCCTGGCCGGCGACGCCGACCATGCCGGCGAGGCCAATCCGCTCGCCGGCAGCGTGGTGTGGCTGACCGAAAGCCACCGTTTTGCCGCCGACTCCGGCATCGGCCGCCTCGCCGCCGACATCAACGCCGGCCGCGGCGAGGCAGCGCTGGCCTGGCTGCGTGCCGGCGACGATGCTTCCGCCTGCTGGCTGGAGGACGCCGGGGCGAAGCCGGGGCCGGCCCTGTGGCAGGCGATGGAGGCCGGCTATGCCGACTATCTCGCGGTGCTGCGCGCGCCCGAGCCGAGGCCCGGCGGCCGCGCCGAGGTCCGTGCCGAGGCGCGCGTCGCCGCGGCCTTCGCCGCCTTCGACCGCTTCCGCGTGCTGGCGGCGGTGCACGAGGGGCCGCGCGGCCTCGCTGCGCTCAACGCCCATCTGGCGCGCTGGCTGCGCGCCGAACTGGCCCATCCGCTCGACCGCGGCGCCGCCTCGAAGTGGTATCCGGGGCGGCCGGTGATCGTGCTGCGCAACGATTACCTGCTCGGCCTCTACAACGGCGACATCGGGCTGTGCCTGCCCGACGCCGAGGGCGCGCTGGCGGTGTGGTTTCCGCTGCAGGGCGGCGGTTTCCGCGCCTTGCCGCCGCAGCGCCTGCCGGCCCACGACAGCGCCTTCGCGCTGACGGTGCACAAGAGCCAGGGCTCGGAATTCGACGCGGTGCTGGTGGTGCTGCCGGCGCAGTCTTCCCGGGTGCTGAGCCGCGAGCTGCTCTACACCGGCGTCACCCGCGCGGCCGGCCGCGTCATGCTGGCCGGCGACGGCGCGGTGTTTGCCGCGGCCTGCGCCCGGCCGACACGGCGTTTTTCCGGGCTGGGCGCGCGTCTGCGCGAATGCGCCGGGGCCGTCGTCGCCTCACCGTGAAATCCGTCGGGCGCAGCCGGAGCGCTGCCGCTAGAATCCTTTCACTTATAACGAAAGGACTATTCGTGGCATGCACATCCCGGCGTCGGACGACTCGCGCCTGAGCGCACAGCAGCTGTCGCTGTTCCCCTTGCCGGTGTTGCTCTTCGAGCCGCAGGGCTTGCGGATACGCGAAGTCAACGACGTCGCCCTGAGCTGGCTGGGTCATGATCGTGCGGCACTGCTGGAGCGAAGCATTCTCGACCTGCTTCGGCCGGACTACGTCGAACGTATGTTGTCCTACGCTGCCCGCTTCGCCGCGCAGGCGTGGACTTCGGGCGAATGGGTGGTGCTGCGCGCCGACGGTTCCAGTTTCGAGGCCCGCTCCTTCAGCCGTAGCGTGCTGTGGAACGGCGAGCCGCTGCGCCTGGCGGTGCTGGAGGATATTTCCGAGCCGCGCCGGCATCTGCGCGCGCTGCAGGAGAGCGAGCAGCAGTACCGCGCCACCATGGGCGCCGCGCTGGTGGGCGTGTTCGTGCTGCAGGATTTCCGCTTCCGCTACGTGAATCCGGCGCTGTGCCGCTACTTCGGCTACAGCGCGGAAGAGCTGGTCGGCTACCTCGGGCCGCTCGACCTGGTGGTGCCGGAAGAGCACGACTTCCTGCGTGACCAGATGCGCCGCCGCGCCGCGGGCGAACCCGGCGAGCCCTACGAGCTGACCGGCCTGCGCCGCGACGGCTCGCGTTTTCCGCTGATGATCTTCGGCGCGCCGTCCACCTGGCATGGTGAGCCGGCCTCGGTGGGCACGGTGTTCGATCTCAGCGAGATCAAGGCGGCCGAGGACCGCATCCGCCAGCTGGCCTATTTCGATCCGCTCACCGGCCTGCCCAACCGCAGCCTGCTGGAAGACCGCGCCGGCCAGGTGCTGCTGCGCGCCGGGCGCGACCGCCGGCCGGCGACCCTGATGTTCATCGATCTCGACCGCTTCAAGACGGTGAACGATTCGCTCGGCCACCTGATGGGCGACGCCCTGCTGCGCCAGGCCGGCCAGCGCCTGCGCGACAGCGTGCGCCAGTCCGACACGGTGGCGCGGCTGGGCGGCGACGAGTTCATCGTGCTGGCACCCGATACCGGGGCCGAGGGCGCGGTGCGGCTGGCCGAGAAGATCCTCGAGGTCTTTGCCGCCGCCTTCGACCTCGACGAGCGCGAGATCACCATCTCGCCCAGCATAGGCATCGCCCGCTACCCGGAGGACGGCAAGGATTTCCCCGGCCTGCTGCAGAGCGCGGACATTGCGATGTACCAGGCCAAGCGCGAGGGCCGCAACGCCTTCCGCCTGTTCTCGATCGAGATGAACGCGCCCATCCTCGAGACGCTGCTGCTCGAAACCCAGTTGCGGCGCGCGCTCGAATACGGCCAGCTGTCGCTCGCCTTCCAGCCTATGGTGGACATCGCCAGCGGCCGCATCGTCGGCGCCGAGGCGCTGCTGCGCTGGCAGCATCCGCAGCACGGCGAAATCTCGCCAGCCCGCTTCATCCCGGTGGCGGAAGAGTCCGGCCTCATCGTGCCGATCGGCGAATGGGTGCTGGAGCAGGCGGTGGCGCAGGCCCGGCGCTGGCGCGACGAAGGCCACCACAACCTGGTGATGGCGGTGAACCTGTCGGCGCTGCAGTTCGAGCGCCTTGACATCAGCGGCACCGTGCTCGATCTGCTCGACCGCCACGGCCTGCCGGGCGCGGCGCTCGAACTGGAGCTGACCGAGAGCGTGCTGATGCAGGATGCCGAGCGCGCGGTCGCGGCGATGGTGGATCTGGCCGCGCGTGGCGTGCGCCTGTCGGTGGACGATTTCGGCACCGGCTATTCCAGCCTCGCCTATCTCACCCGGCTGCCGCTCGCCAAGCTCAAGATCGACCGCTCTTTCATCCGCAATATCCCTTCCGATACCAGCGCCCGCAGCGTTGCCCGCACCATCCTCGATCTGGCCCGCTCGCTGGAGCTGGAGGTGATTGCCGAAGGCGTGGAGAACGAGGCCCAGCTGATGCTGCTGCAGGACTGGGGATGCGATCAGGCGCAGGGCTTCCTCTACAGCAGGCCGGTGGCGGCGCGCGCTTTCGAACGCCTGCTGAGGGACGGACAGGTGGCGCCGGCGCTCTGAGGCCGGTTCCGCATCAGCGCCGTGCGCGGCCCTGGGCCTGGCGCAGCAGGGCCGCGCAGGGGCTGGCGTCGTCGCCGCTCGGCACGACCAGCGCGAGCAGGCCGGCCACCGGCGCCACCGCGGCACCCAGCGCGAGCACGCCGGCGCTGCGCGCGATCAGCGGGCCGGGCTGCACGCCGGCGTCGGGCCGGGCGAAGCTGCCGCGCACGTAGAGCGGCGAGCGCAGCGACAACAGCCGTATGCCCCTGGACTGCGGCTGGATCTCGAGATCCAGCCGCTCGCTGGCGAAGTTGGCGGTGCCGGTGATGTCCACCCGCGCGTTTTCGGTGTCGAACAGGGCCAGGCGCGAGCGCGCCAGGCCGTCGCGCACGCCGAAATCCGCCAGCGCGCAGTTGATCTTCACCGTTTCGTCGCCGAACAGCTTGCCGATGATGTAGTTGCCGAGGTTGAGGCCGGCGATCTCCATCAGGCCGCGGCTGATCTGGCCCCGGCCGAGGACGAGGCGCAGGTCGCCGTCGGCGCTGCCGAGCAGGGCGGCGACCGAGCTGCCGTGGCCGGCCAGGGCGATCTCGCCGTGCAGTTCGCCCAGGCTGGTCTGCATCGGTTCGACGCCGGGCAGGAGCTGCTTGAGGTCGAGCCGCTGCGCCTTCATCTTCACCTCGCCCCGCAGCGGCGAGCTGCGCCCGTCCAGCCGCAGCTCGCCTTGCAGCGCTCCGCCGGCCATGCCGAGCTGCAGCGGTGCCAGGCTGAGCTGGCCGTCGCTGAGTTGCAGGTGGGTCTGCAGGCCGCTGAGCGGCAGGGCGTCCGGCCGTTCGATCTGTTCGCCGATCAGTCGCAGGTCGGCGTCCATCCGGCGCCAGCGTTCGGTGCGGAAGGGCGTGGCCGGCAGCACCCGGCCGGCGGGAGGCTTCACCGCAGCGGGGCCGTTGGCGCCGATCAGCGGCCCGAGGTCGGCCAGGCGCAGCAGGCGCGAGTGCAGCTCGCCGCTCAGCAGCGGTCGGGGCGAGGTGGCGGTGTAGCTCAGCGTGCCGCGGAGGTCGCTGCGGCCGATGCGTCCGCGGAAGTCGCGGTAGTGGAAGTGGGCGCCGCCCGCTTCGTGCAGTTGCGCGAGCAACTGGCCGCGGGTGCTGTAGGGGGGCGTGTCGGGTAGCGGCAGGCCGGTGAGTGCGTGGAGGTCGGCCAGGTTGGCGCCGCTCAGGTTCAGGTGCAGGTCGAGCGCGGCGAGCTTGCGCGGATCGACCAGGGTGCCGGCCACTGCGATGCGGGTGCGCCCGGCGCGTATGTCGGCCTGCAGCGGAAAGGCTTGGTCGCGGTCGTGCAGCGCGAGCAGCCCGCCCAGCTTGCCCTCGCCGGCAAAGGCCTGGTCGCGCAGGCGGCCGCTGGCCTGCCAGCCGAAGGCATAGGGCGCCGCCGCGCTGCCCGCATCCGCTTCGCCCTCGCGCGGCCCGATGATGTCGTCGAAGGAAAACGCGGTGGTGAGCGGGGTGATGGTGGCGTCCAGCGTCAGCGCATGCATGGCGTCGTTCAGCCGCAGGCGGCCCTGGTCGAAGGCGATCTCGCCGATGTCCAGCGTCCAGCGGCGGGCTTCCGGCTCGTCGTCCTGGTCCAGCTGCCAGGTGGCACGGCCGTCGGCGCGCCGCTCCAGCCAGGCCTCCGGCCGGTTCACGGTGATGCGGGCGATGCGGACCTGCCGCTGCAGCAACGGCAGCAGGTCGAGGCGGAAGCTCACCTGGCCGAAGCGGGCCAGTTCCGGGTCGGCGGCCCAGGCCGGGTTGCCGATGCGCAGTTGCGCCGCGTCCACCTGCAGGCCGGGCAGCCACCCGCGCCAACCGGCCAGGCCGGCATCGCGGCCCCAGTTCACTGCCAGCGCGCCGTCGATGGAAACGGGGCGGCCCAACGCCGCGGAGATCTGTTCGCCGAGCGCGGGGCGCAGCCGGTTCCAGTCCAGGGTCGCCACCACGGTCGCGGCGCCGCCCATCAGCATCAGCGGGGCCAGCAGCGCAGCGGCCAGCCATTTCGTTGTCCGGTTCAAATCGGCACGCTCCCTTCGCCGCCTTGCGGCGCCCGCGGGCGCCCGCTGGTCGGCGCGCCCATGCGTTTTCAATCGACTGGCCCTGCCGTCAATGATTCCCGCCGGGAGGTAAGCGGATGTGGCCAGGGTGCCGGCATTATTGTTGCTTTGAATATATAACGGTGTGCTTCGCCGCTTCGTCGCCGAGCGCTCCGCATCGATGCCAATGCCGGCTTTCATAAACAGATTGAACGAACGGGCCTGCGTCCGTTTGTCCGGAGGTTCGCGACGTGTTGTATACAAACAGACATAAAACAATCCAGGCAGGGCGTGCCCGGCGCCAGGCCGACGAGCCGCCCTGGCGCGATCGCCTGCCCGCGGACTGGCGCGAGATGGTGACGGTGCCGATCGCCTTCGAGGTGTTCCGCGATGCCGAGCTCGCCGCCGAGCGCTGCTTCGGCTACGACGCCGACCGCCAGCCTTGCTATTACGCCCATCGCTACCGCATCGACGAGCCGCGCTCCGACGATGGCGAGGAGTTCTACGCCAGCACCCTGCACGACGAATCGGTCGCTGCCTGGCTGCTGCGCGACGGCCGCTGGCTGATCCACCGCATCGTCCGCACCGACGAGCACGGCGACGGCCGCGCCTTCTATGGCTTCAGCGAAACCATGCCGCGCTGAGCGCGCCCTTCAACCGTGATGGAGTCCTTTGCCATGTTCCAAGCCCTGACTTTCCGACTCGCTCCCCGTCCGTTCCTGCCGCGGCCGCCGGCCTGGCGGCTGTGGCTGGCTGCGCTGCTGCTGTGCGCCGGCTGCGTCGTCCAGGCGATCGCAGCCGACAGCCTGATGATCGCCGCCGGTGCCGGCTACAAGCGTCCGGTCGGCGAACTCGCCGCTGCCTTCGAGCGTGCGTCCGGCCGCAAGGTCGAGCCCTTCTTCGGCAACATGGGCCAGGTGTTGAGCCAGGCGGCGCAGAGCGACAAGGTGGCGGTGGTGTTCGGCGACCTCGCCTTCCTCGAAGGCGCAACTCAGGTTGGCTTCGCCCGCTTCCTGCCGGCAGGCACCGGCAAGCTGGTGCTGGCCTGGCCCACCGGCCGGCAGGTCGCCAGCGCGGCAGCGATCGCCGATCCCTCCTTCGCCCGCATTGCGCTGCCGGACGTGCGCCACGCGGTGTATGGCAAGGCCGGCAGCGAATTCCTGCAGCACAGCGGGCTGGCCGACAGGCTGAAGGAGCGTCTGGTGACCGTCGCCACCGTGCCGCAGGTGTCGGCCTACCTGGTGAGCGGCGAGGTCGACGCCGGCTTCATCAACCTCACCGATGCGCTCGGAGTGCGCGATCGCATCGGCGGCTACATCGAGATCGATCCGGCGCTGTACGGCGAAATCCGCATCGTCGGCGGGGTGGTGGCGGGGCGTGAGTCACTGCCCGGGGTGGGCGAACTGGCCGCCTTCCTGCAGACCGCGGAGGCGCGCGCCATCCTGGCGAAGCACGGCCTGTGATGCTGTCGTCCGCCGACTTCGCCGCGGTGCTGGCCGAGCCGGTCGTGGCCCATGCGCTGCGCCTGACTGCCGAGGTGGCGCTGGCCACGCTGGCGCTGCACCTGGTGGCCGGGCTGGCGCTCGGTTACGCGCTGTCGCGGCCGCGCTGGTTCGGCCGCGGCGCGGTCGATGCGCTGGTGACGCTGCCGCTGGTGTTTCCGCCGGTGGCCACCGGCTTCGTGCTGTTGATGCTGCTCGGCCGCCGCGGCCCGGTCGGTGCCTGGCTGGCCGAGCGCTGGGCGGTGGAGGTGGTGTTCTCGTTCTGGGGCGTGTTGATCGCCTCCGTGCTGGCGGGCCTGCCGTTGGTGGTGAAGCCGGTGCAGTCGGCGCTGGAGGCGGTGTCCGCGCGGCTGGCCGAGGCGGCGCGGGTGTTGGGCAAGGGCGAAGTCGAGATCTTCCTGCGGGTGCTGCTGCCCAACATCCGCGGTGCGCTCGCCGCCGGACTGGTGCTGGGGCTGGGGCGCTCGCTCGGCGAGGTCGGCATCACCCTGATGCTGGGCGGCAATGTCGGCGGGCGGACCACCACGGTGTCGTTGGAGATCTTCAACGCGGTGAGCGGCGGCGAGTTCGAGCGCGCCGCGGTGCTGTCGCTGCTGCTCGGGCTGGTGTCGCTCGGCCTGTTCGGGCTGTTGAAGCGGCTGGGGGCGCTGTAGGGGGCCGCGGGTTCACGCCTCATGCGCGCTGTCACGGCCCGTGTGCGCCGGCGGGCCGGCCGGGGCCGTCGGTCGTGGCGGGTACAGGTAGCGCAGTGCGGGGGCCGCGGCCGCCCGGCCATGCAGCAGCCGCAGGCTGAGGATTTCGAACCAGCGCCACAACGCCATGTGTTCGGTGGTGCCCAGCCTGGCGTGATTCAGCGCCGCGCCGGCGCAATCCAGCCAAGCCTTGCGTTCCTTCTCGCCGCAGCGCCGGGCGTAGCCGTCGAGCAGCGGCCGCAGCAGGGCGGGGTTGGCTGCCGAGCCGTTGGCGAGCCGGATCAGGCTGGCGGCGCAGTCGCGCACTCTGGTCAGGCGACCGGCCGCGCTGTCTGGCAGGCCGGCGGCGAGCGGCCCGGCGGCCAGGCGCAGGTGCAGGTGACGCGCCAGCAGGATGAGCCGCGCGTGGTCGACCCGGTCGAGCGAGAGCGCGGGCAGGCGCGGCAGGGCGCTGTCGTCGGCCGCGCGGCGGCCGGGCAGGGGGCCGTGGTACTCACACATGCATGACTCCCGAAGTGTCGAAGGGGGGCCCTGAAATGCAAGGGGAATGCCATTCGGCCGGCTGCGTCCCGGCGCTTGCCGCCGCTGGGTCCGGACCGGGCGGGATGGCGGATTTGTGTCCAAGCTGACATTTATTATGTAGTTAAGTAAACAAAATGTCGTATTGAACTGAACTTGATTGCCTCGTTAAATCAGGGTTATCTGGAAGCATCCTCTTTTTATTAATGTAGGTATATATATTGCGATAGCAGCGCAGCGCCTGGTGGCGTCTTCCGGCGGGGCATGCAGCCCCGTCCTTTCAACCCAGGAGATCCTGTCCATGATTCAAGCGCCGACGCGCGCCGCGCAGTTGCAGTCCTGCCTTTCGACGTATCCGTCCGTCCCCGCCCGCCGTCATCCTGCACCGGCCGTGCTCGCCGTGCTGCTGGTCACGCTTTGCGGCGGCGCCCTGGCGGAGCAGACGCTGACCCCGGTGGTGGTCAGCGACACCGCCGAATCGCCGCAGTCGGCCTGGTTCGCACCCGGGTCCGGCACGCCGGCCACCGAGTACGTGGTGGGTGAGGAGGGCATTGCACTGTTCGGCGGCAAGGGGGCGAGCAATCCCTACTCGATGATCCAGGCGCTGCCCGGCGTGCAGATGCAGAGCATCGACGCCTGGGGGCTGGTCAACCAGCAAGGCGGCAACAAGGGCCTGCGGGTACGCGGCGAAACGGCTTCGCACGGTGCCAACGGTACGGTGGAAGGCGTGCCGCTCAACGGTCCCGGACCGGGGCCGGGCTATCTTTTCCTGCTCGACGCCGAGAACATCGCCAGCGTGTCGTTGATGCAGGGCGCGGTGCCGCCCGACCGCTTCAGCCTCTACGACGCCGTCGGCCAGCTCGACACCCGCATCCTGTGGCCCAGGGCGCAGTTCGGCGGCACGGTGTCGGTCGGCGTCGGCCAGGACAATTACCGCCGGCTCTTTGCCCGCGTCGACAGCGGCGCGCTGCCGGGCGGCACCGCCTTCTTCCTGTCGGCGTCGACCACCTCGGCCGACAAGTGGCGCGGCAGCGGCGAGTCGCCGGAACGGCGCGAAACCTTCGCCGCCGGCCTCACCCGGCAGCTGGGCGCACTCGACGTCAAGCTCCTCCTCGCCCACAACGAGATGGCGGCGGACAACTACAAGGGCCTGACTTACGCGCAGTCCAAGGACGAATCGCTGTTCGACGACATCGACTACGATCCGGTGCCCACCGGCAGCAGCGCCGCCGCCCGCACCAACTGGCAGGGATACAACCGCCAGTCCTTCAAGACCACCGCCTTTCTTGCCGAGATCGGCTACCCGCTGGGCGAGGACTCCCGTCTCGTCGCCAAACCCTTCTATGCGGAAGAGGAGGGCAGCTACTGGTACGCCAGCGGCAACGTGGTGCGCAAATGGATGATCGACCACAGCACCTATGGGCTGACCACCGAGCTGCAGACCAGGGCAGCCGATACCGCGCTGAAGTTCGGCTATGGCTTCGTGTCGATGGCGCCGCCGGGGCCGCCGACGCTGTGGAAGCAATACACCCCGACCGCGAGCGGCGGGTTGAACTTCGCCGGCTGGGCGATGCTCACCGACGTCACCCGCCGCCACGATCTGCACAACCTCTTCGCCGTCGCCGACCGCGACTTCGGCCCGCTGCATGTGAAGGTCGGGCTGCGCTACGTGAAGGACATCCTGCCCTCGATCGAGTACTACAACACCACCGGCGTCGGCGACGTGTCGCCCGGCGCTGCGCGCGACCAGTCGTCGGGCGTGATCGCCGCGCGCAGCGTGAAGAGTGCAGCCATCGAGGAATGGGCGCCCTATCTCGGCCTGCGCTACGCGCTGTCGCCCCATGTGGATATTAAGGCCTCGATCGGCAGCAATCTCGGCACGCCCGCTTTCGATGCCTTCCAGTCGGCGCCGGTCGCCGGGCTGTCCAAGCAGCAGGTGTGGGACAACAACGAACTGGAGATCGCCGACACCGTCGACCTCGGCGCACGGGTGCGCTTCGGGCGCGGCTACGTCGAGCCGGTGCTCTACTACACCCGCTATGACAACAAGGGCGTGGCCATCTACGACCCGCTGCTGAAGGCGTCTTACATCCAGAACGTCGGCAAGGCGCGGCAGTACGGCCTGCTGCTGGCGGGGGGTTGGGAAGTGCAGCGCGGCTTCAATCTCTTCGGCAGCCTGAGCTGGCTGCGCTCCGAGTTCACCGAAGACCTGCGCACCGCGGCGACCACCTACCGCAACACCCAGGGCAAGCAGCTACCCGATGTGCCGACGCTGACAGCCAGCCTCGGTGCGGCCTGGAGCTGGGGCAAGTTCACCCTGTCGCCGGTGGTGCATCACATGGGTACGCGCTATGCCAACGTCGAGCACACCCAGACCATGTCGGCCTACACCGTGACCAACGTCGACCTGTCCTGGCGCGACACCACGCCGTGGGGGGCGCTGAAGGCGACGCTGGCGGTGGTCAATCTCTTCGACGTGCGCTACATCGGCTACAACAACGCCAACGAAACCTCGGACGGCAGCAGCTTCTACCCCGGCGCGCCGCGCACGCTGATGGGCAAGCTGAGCGTCGACTTCTGAGGCCGCAGCTCATGGACAAGGTGATGACGAGGTGTCTGGCCCGGCTGCTGCCCGCGCTGGTGCTGCTGTGCGCGGCCGCAGCAGCGCAGGCGGCCGGGGCGGTGAAGGTGGTCGTGGTCGGCGGCATCCACATGAGCGGGGTGTGGGACGCCCTGCAGCCCCGGCTGGAGGCCGGCACCGGCCTGAAGATCGAGCTGGTCGGCGCTGCCAACAAGGAAGGCATCATCCCCGCTTTCGAGCGCGGCGACGCCGAACTGCTGCTGGTGCACGGCGGCAGCCAGACCTTCGCGCTGCAGGCGGCCGGCATCGGCGGTGCGATGCGGGTGTGGGGCTATAACGAGCATGCCGTCGTCGGGCCGGCGGAGGATCCGGCCGGCGTGCGCGAGGCGCCGGATGCGGTCGCCGCCTTCCGCCGCATTGCCGCGGCGCGGGTGCCTTTCGTCGCCTCGCGCGATCCGGGCAGTCACGAGATCGTGCAGCGCCTGTGGAAGGAGGCCGGCATCCGTGCCGATGCGATGTGGGTTCGGCTGGACGACAGCCTGCGGCCGCAGCAGGTGGTCGAACTGGCGGGGCGGCAGCGGGCCTACGTGGTGGTCGGTGCGATCCCGGTGGCCTTCGGCAAGATGCGGGGCGAGGGCATGGAGATCCTGCTGCGTGGCGATCCGCGCATGCGTCGGGCCTACGTGGCGCTGGAGCCGGGGTCGGCGCACCCGGCTTCGGCCGCGGCGCGCAAGCGCGCCCGCAGGCTGGCGGATTTCCTGGTGTCGCCTGCCGGCCAGGCCGCGCTGGCGGCGGCCGATGCGCAGGCCGGCGGGCCGTGGATCTACGGTCTTGCCGGTGCGCCGGCTGCGCTCAGCCTGCCTGCCGAATGAGCGTGGGGTCTGCGTCCGCGGGCGTTGCGATCCATTCGCCTGGCCGCAGTCGTACGGTCTCGCCCGGGGTCAGCGGCCGACCGCCTTCGGTGCGCACCAGTAAGGGCTGCCCGCCGCAGTCCACCCGGTAGCGCGCCTCGCCGTCGGTGCCAGTGACGCGGGCGAGCACGCGCGCGCTGAGGGCGGGGCCGCGCCCATCGCCGGTGGCGGCGGACTCGCCGCTGCTGCCGGACAGGCCGGCCGGCAGTGTGTCAGCAACGATGCGGCCGCCTTCCAGCACGACGGCGCGGTCGGCGAGCTTCTGCGCCTCGGCCGGGTCGTGGGTGACGAGCAGGGTGGTGGTGCCGTGGCGGGCGCGCAGCGCCAGCAGGGCGTCCTGCAGTTCCCGCCGCAAGCGGGTGTCCAGCGCCGACAGCGGTTCGTCGAGCAACAGCAGTTCCGGTTCGGCAGCGAGCGCACGGGCAAGCGCCAGGCGTTGCTGCTGTCCGCCCGACAGTTGTGCGGGGTGGCGGTCGGCGAGGCCGGCGAGGCCGACGAGATCGAGCAGGTCGTCGGCGCGGGCGGGTGGCCTGCCGCGCGGCAGCGCAAAGCGGAGATTGCCGCGCGCGCTCATGTTGGGAAATAGCGCGTAATCCTGGAACACCAGCCCGGCGCGGCGCTTGCGCGGCGGCAGCGCGATGCCGCGGGCGCTGTCCAGCCAGACGGTGCCGAAGGCCTGGATATGGCCGCTGTCGGCCGGAGCCAGGCCGGCGAGCATGCGCAGCAGGGTGGTCTTGCCACTGCCGGAAGGGCCGAGCAGCGCCACGCTTTCGCCCCTGGCGATGCGCAGGGAGACGTCCAGCGTCAGCTTGCCGTCGGCGCTGGCGAGCGCCTTGGTGAGGTGCAGCTGCAGGCAGTCGGACGCGGCATCGGCCGTGCCGCGATGGTCCGGCGCGCGGCCGAGCAGGCGGCGTAAGGCCAGGGCGGACTGCTGCAGCGGGAGCGGAAGGCTGTTGCGGATCGGCATGGGGCGGGGAGGGGGTTGCGCGTCCCGCCCTCATGCAGGGCCTGTGCCATCCCGGCAGACGCCGGGGCCGGGATCAGGTCAGGCCGACACGCCCAGGATGACGTTGGACGACTTGATCACGGCGGTGGCGGCGACGCCCGGCTTCAGGCCGAGTTCGGCAACCGCTTCCTTGGTGACCACCGACGAGATCTCGGTGCCGCCCGGCAGGACGAGGGTGACCTCGGCGTTCACCGCGCCGGGCTCGACCGACTTCACCGTTCCCGACAGGCAGTTGCGCGCCGACAGGCGGATGTCGTGGCTGTCGGTCATCAGCATCACCCAGGGGGCCTTGACCAGTGCGACCACGTCCTTGCCGGCGGTGAGCTCGAGCGTCTTCACGCTTTCCATGGTGACGATCGCCACCAGTTTGTCGCCGCCGCCGAGGGCGATGTCGACCTCGGCATTGACTGCGCCGGCCTGCAGCTTGCTGATGGTGCCTTTGAAGACGTTGCGGGCGCTGACTTTCATCGGGGTTCTCCAGAGAGTTGAATGCAGGGATTGGTACACGCTGTGTTGTTGACTACATATATTTGTGAGAAGACCTACAATCGTCTCCGGTGGAAACTATATCCGCCGTACTTCTATTGCTACAACCACAAGAAACTCGCTTCTGGCATAGAACTGGCTTTATATAAACGAGAGAACATAATGCCGACCCGAACCATGACTGCCACCCGTTTCCTCGCCCGCATGTCGCTCGAAACCGACGTCGGCACGGCGCTTTCCGACACACGCATCCGCCTGCTGGAAGAGATCGAGCGCAAGGGCTCGATCAACCAGGCGGCCAAGGCGGTACCGCTTTCGTACAAGGCGGCGTGGGACGCGGTCGACACCATGAACAACCTGGCGCCGGAGCCGCTGGTGATGCGGGTCACCGGTGGCCGCCAGGGCGGCGGCACCCAGCTCACCGAGTACGGCCGCCGCATCGTGGCGATGTACCGCGCGTTGGAAATCGAATACCAGGCCGCGCTCGACCGCCTGTCCGAGCGGCTCAACGACGTCGGCGCCGGCGACATCCACAGTTTCCAGAAACTGATGCACCGCATGAGCATGAAGACCAGCGCGCGCAACCAGTTTTCCGGCCCGATCACCGGCCTGCGCGACGGCGGCGTCGATTACGAGGTGCGCATCCGGCTCGACGCGCAGACCGAAATCGTCGCCATCATCACCAAGGCCAGCGCGGAGAACCTCGACCTCACCATCGGCAAGGAGGTGTTCGCGCTGGTGAAGTCGTCATCGGTGATGCTGGCGGTGGACCGCTCCATGAAGCTCACCGCACGCAACCAGTTGTGGGGTGAAGTTGCCGTCATTCACGAGGGGCCGGTGAACAACGAAGTCACGCTGGCGCTGCCCTCGGGGCGCAGCGTCACCTGCGTGGTCACCGGCGACAGCTGCGCCGCGCTCGGCATAGCGCCGGGCGTCGAGGCCTGCGCCTTCTTCAAGTCGTCGAGCGTGATCCTGGCCGCCTACGACTGAGCAAGCACTTTTCCACCTCACTTTGCTGGAGTGTCGCCATGCGCTGTTCGCTGTCCCGTCTGTTCCTTGTCCTCGGCGCCGGCTTCGTTGCCTGCACCGCGCAGGCTGCCGAAGTACAGGTCGCCGTTGCCGCCAACTTCACCGCACCGATGCAGGCCATTGCTGCAGCGTTCGAAAAGGACACCGGGCACAAGGCGGTGGTGGCCTTCGGCGCCACCGGCAAGTTCTACGCCCAGATCGTCAATGGCGCACCGTTCGAGGTCTTCCTCGCCGCGGACGACAACACGCCCGCCAAGCTCGAAGGCGAGGGCGGCACGGTGGCGGGCAGCCGCTTCACCTATGCGATCGGCAAGCTGGTGCTGTGGTCGGCGAAGGAGGGCTATGTCGATGCCGGCGGAGAGGTGCTGAAAAATGGCGGGTTCAAGCATCTGTCGCTCGCCAATCCCAAGACCGCACCCTACGGCGCGGCGGCGATGAGCACGCTGGCCAGGCTCGGCCTCGGCGACGGTCTGCAGGGCCGCATCGTGCAGGGCGAGAACATCACCCAGGCCCATCAGTTCGTTGCCACCGGCAACGCCGAGCTCGGCTTCGTCGCCTTGTCGCAGGTCTACAAGGACGGCAAGGTCAGCAGCGGTTCGGCCTGGATCGTGCCCGGCGAATACTACGAGCCGATCCGCCAGGACGCGGTGATTCTCGCCAAGGGCAAGGACAACCCGGCGGCGGCGGCGCTGGTGGCCTACCTGAAGGGGCCGAAGGCGGCGGCGGTGATCAAGTCCTACGGTTACGGGCTCTGAGCTTCCACAGGGGGCGCGCATGCAACTCGATGGTGTCGGACTCGATAGCGTCGACCTCGCGGCGATCTGGCTCACGCTCAAGCTTGCCACGGTGACGACGGTGTTGCTGCTGCTGATCGGTACGCCGATCGCGTGGTGGCTGGCGCGCACCCGGTCGCGGCTGAAAGGGCCGATCGGCGCGTTGGTGGCGCTGCCCCTGGTGCTGCCGCCCACCGTGCTCGGTTTCTACCTGCTGGTGGCGATGGGGCCCAACGGCTTCGTCGGCCAGCTCACCCAGAGCCTCGGCCTCGGTACGCTGCCCTTCACCTTCGCCGGCCTGGTGGTGGCTTCGGTGTTCTACTCGATGCCCTTCGTCGTCCAGCCGCTGCAGAACGCCTTCGAGGCGATCGGCGAGCGTCCGCTGGAGGCCGCCGCCACGTTGCGCGCGGGGCCGTGGGACAGCTTCTTCAGCGTGGTGCTGCCGCTGGCGCGGCCGGGTTTCGTCACCGCCGGCATCCTCGGGTTCGCCCACACCGTGGGCGAATTCGGCGTGGTGCTGATGATAGGCGGCAACATCCCCGAGAAGACGCGGGTGGTGTCGGTGCAGATCTACGATCACGTCGAAGCGCTGGAGTACGCGCAGGCACACTGGCTGGCCGGCGGCATGCTGGTGTTCTCCTTCCTGGTGTTGCTGGCGCTCTATACCAGCCGGCTCAAGCAGGGCTGGCGCGGATGACGACGAGCGGCGAGATCGACTTGATGAATGCGATGAGCGAACCTCTTGCACCAGCCACCGCGGAAGCGGCGGCGAGCGGCGGGATCCGGGCCTGCTTCCGGCTGGCCTACCCGGGCTTCACGCTGGACGTCGACCTGTCACTGCCCGGGCGCGGCGTGACCGCGCTGTTCGGCCACTCCGGCTCGGGCAAGACCACCTGCCTGCGCTGCGTCGCCGGGCTGGAGCGCGCCGGCAAGGGCCTGCTGGCGATCAACGGCGAGGTCTGGCAGGACTCCGCGCACGATGTGTTCGTGCCCACCCACAAGCGCGCGCTCGGTTACGTCTTCCAGGAGGCCAGCCTGTTCCCGCACCTGTCGGTGCGGCGCAACCTGGAATTCGGCCAGAAACGCATCGCCGCCGCCAGCCGGCGGGTGGCCTGGGATCAGGCGGTGGAGCTGCTCGGCATCTGCCATCTGCTAGACCGCATGCCGGATCGCTTGTCGGGCGGCGAGCGCCAGCGCGTCGGCATCGCCCGCGCGCTGCTCACCAGCCCGCGCCTGCTGCTGATGGACGAGCCGCTGGCCGCGCTCGATCTCAAGCGCAAGAACGAGATCCTGCCCTACCTCGAACGCCTGCACGACGAGCTCGACATCCCGGTGCTCTACGTCAGCCACGCGCCGGACGAAGTTGCGCGGCTGGCCGATCATGTCGTGCTGCTCGACCAGGGCAGGGTGGTCGCCCAGGGCGGCCTGCAACAGACCCTGGCGCGGCTGGACCTGCCGACCGCCTTCACCGAGGACGCCGGCGTGGTCATCGAGTCGGTGGTCGCCGAGCACGACGACGCCTACCACCTCACCCGGCTCGATTTCCCCGGCGGCGACGTGCTGGTGGCGCGGCGGCCCGAGCCGCCCGGCCACCGGCTGCGCTTCCGGGTGCACGCCCGCGACGTCAGCCTGGCCACCACCCGGGTCGAGGGCAGCAGCATCACCAATGCCCTGCTCGCCACGGTGCAGGAGGTGGCGGACGCCGACACGCCCGCCCACGTGCTGGTGCGGCTGGATGCCGACGGCACCCCGCTGATCGCGCGCATCACCCGGCGTTCGAGCGACCAGATCGGGGTGGTGCCGGGGCGCCGGATGTGGGCCCAGATCAAGGCGGTGGCGCTATTGGGTTAGGCCGCTGAACCCGGTCGTCCGGGCCGGGATGCATCGGTAAAGCGCGGCAGGTTTTCACCCGGGAAGCATCTCCGGGGTGTTCGGCCGTCTATCGTTATATAAACAAGTAAATAAAAGTGGAATAGAAAAGAAGACAACATGAAGCCTACCCCCATCCTCGCGGGCCTGCTGCTGGCCTGGGGCGGTGCCGCCGGTGCCGCCGAAACCGCTTCCTTCACGCTGGGCGAGATCAACGTGGTCGCGCCGGCCGAGGACGACAAGCTGCCCGGCACCAGCGTCATCGACAGCGCAGCGATGCGCGCCAACGACCGCGAAACCGTCGGAGCCGCGCTGGAGATGGCGCCCGGCGTCAATCTCAGCCGCGTCGGCGCGCGCAACGAACAGATGGTCCAGGTGCGCGGCTTCGACCTGCGTCAGGTGCCGGTCTTCGTCGACGGCATCCCGGTGTACGTGCCCTACGACGGCTATGTGGACCTCGGCCGCTTCACCACCTTCGATCTCGCCCGCATCGAGGTGGCCAAGGGCTTCAGCTCGCTGATCTACGGGCCCAACACCCTGGGCGGGGCGATCAACCTGATCAGCCGGCGGCCGTCCAGAGCTTTCGAAGGCGAGATCGGCGGCGGCATCGGGCTGGACCCGGACGGTGCGCGCAACAGCTATCGCCTCTACGGCAACGTCGGCCTGCTGCGCGAGACCTGGTACCTGCAGGCTGGCGCCTCGCTGCTCGACGAGGACTGGTTCCGTCTGCCGGACGGTTTCGATCCGGTATCGACCGAGGACGGCGGCAAGCGCGACAACAGCTACCGGCGCGACAGCAAGTTCAGCTTCAAGCTCGGCCTCACCCCCAACGCCACCGACGAGTATGTGCTCGGCTACGTCCGGCAGGACGGCAAGAAGGGCAATCCGCCCTATGCCGGCACGCTGTCCACCGCGCGTTACTGGCAATGGCCGTACTGGGACAAGACCAGCCTCTTCGTCGCCACCCACACCCAGTTCGGCGACCACGCGCTCAAGCTGCGCGCCTACCACGACACCTACGAGAACTCGCTGTTCGCCTACGACGACGCCAGCTACACCACGCAGAAGAAGAAATCCGCCTTCCGCAGCCGGTACGACGACTACACCAACGGCCTGTCGGTCGAGGGCGATCTCGCGCTCGGCACCGCCAACCGTTTGCGCCTGGCCTACCACTACAAGGAAGACGTGCATCGCGAGCACGACGCCGGCGAACCGGAGCAAAGCAATCGCGACGTCACGCAGTCGTTCGCGCTGGAAGACAGCTTCGCGCTGACCCGGCAGCTGACCCTGGTCGGCGGCCTCTCCTACGATTACCGCGAGGCCACCCGTGCCGAAAGTTACGACAGCTCGACCGGCCTGGTACGCCAGCCGGAAGGCGACAACGATGCGGTGAACGCGCTGTTCGGCGCCTTCTACACCCTGGACGACGGCGCCAGGCTGCGCGCTACGGTGGCGCGCAAGAGCCGCTTCGCCACCATCAAGGACCGCTATTCCTTCCGCTTCGGCACCGCGCTGCCCAATCCGGACCTCAAGACCGAGCGCGCCACCCACTACGAACTCGGCTACTCGGCGGCATTGGCGCCGGACTGGAAGTTCGACGCGGCGCTGTTCCGCAGCAACATCACCGACCTGATCCAGTCGGTGCGGGTCGATGCCGGCCTGTGCAGCAGCCCGCCGTGCTCGCAGATGCAGAACGTGGCGCGCGCCCGCGCCACCGGGCTGGAGTTCGCGGTCGATGGCCGCGTCGGCGCACTCAAGCTCGATGCCAACTACACCTGGCTCCACCGCGAGAACCTGGAGGATGCGACGGTCAAGCTCACCGACACGCCGCGCCACAAGTTCTTCGCCGCCGCCAGCTGGACGCAGGGCGCCTGGCAGTTCGGCGCCAGCCTGGAGGCCGCCTCGCGCCGCTACACCTCGAGCGACGGCAAGCAGGAAGCGGCCGGCTATGCGGTGGTCAATGCCAAGGCGGGCTACCGGCTGGCCAGCGGTCCGCTGATCGAAGCCGGCGTGCACAACCTCTTCGACCGTCTCTACGAGTACAGCGAAGGCTTCCCGGAGCCGGGCCGCAGCTATTTCGTGAATTTCAACCTGCCGCTTTGAGGAGTGCGCCATGACTGCCGAGCTGGATGACAAGGGCTACGGACGCCGCCGTTTGCTGCGGGGTATCGCGCGGGGCACCGCCCTGCTCGCGGTCGGGCGGCAGGCGCTGGCGGCCGCCCCGGCCCGGGTGACGGTGATGACCGCCTATCCGGAAGAAGTGATGGCGCGGGTCGAGGCGGCCTTCGAGCGCGCCCATCCGCAGTACCGGCTGCACCTGCTGTGGCGCATGCCGCACGACGCGCTCCCCTATCTGCGCCAGCCGGGGCAGGGCGGGGTGGATGTGTACTGGTCGGCGTCGCCGCGCACCTTCGACCAGCTGAAGGCCGCAGGCGCCTTCCAGCCGCTCGGCATCACTACCGCCGGCCTGCCGGACCGCATCGGCGGCAGCCTGCTGGCCGACCCCGACGGCTACTACCGCGCGACCGAGATGGCCGGCTTCGGCTTCGTCGCCAACCCGGACGCGCTCGCGGCGCTGGGCGTCGCGCCGCCGGACGATTGGCCAGCGCTGGCCGATCCGCGCCTGGCCGGCCGCATCGCCCTGCCCAATCCGGCGCGCGTCGGCTTCGCTCCGGTTCTGGTCGACATCGTGCTGCAGGCGTACGGCTGGGAGCGCGGCTGGGCGCTGTGGAGCGAGATCGCCGGCCTGTCGAACTGGGTGGGCCGCGGCGGCACATCGGTGAGCGACGAGGTGGTGAGCGGGCGCGCCGCAGTCGGCGTGTCGATCGACTTCTTCGTCGCGTCGGCGATGGCCAATGGCGCGCCGCTGCGCTTCATCTACCCGGCGCACGGCGGTATCAATCCGGCGCACGTTGCGATCACCGCTTCGTCCGCCAACCCCGAGGGCGCGCGCGCCTTCGCGGCCTTCGTGCTGTCCGGCCAAGGTCAGCGCATCCTCACCCATCCCGACATCCGCAAGCTGCCGGTGCGGCCCGAGGCCTACGCCGGCCTGCCGGCCGACTACCACCGGCCGTTCGAGGCGGCGGCGCGCGGCGCCTACGACTACGACAACAGTGCCGGCCGCGACCTGCTGGCGCTGGTGGCTTCGCTGTTCGAGCAGCAGTTCGTGATCGGTCACGAGACGCGCGCTGCGCTGTGGCGGCGGCTGCATGCCGCCGAGGGTGCGGGCAGGGAACTCGGCGTGGTGCGGCGGCAGCTGTGCGCACCGGCGTTGAGCGAAGCCGAAGCGGCGTCGCCCGCGCTGCTGGCCCGGTTCCGCGAACGACTCGAAGGCGCCGACGAAGCACCGCGTCAGGTGGAGATCGGCTGGCAGTTCGCCGCCGCCAGGGCGCAGGGCGCAGCGGCACGCCTGCTCGACGAGGCTGGCGCATGAGGCGGATGTGGGCCGTAGCGGCGCTGTTGATGGCGGGCGCAGGCGTACAGGCCGAGGTCACCGTGGCCGACCGCAGCCGGGACGCCTTCTCGCAGCCTCTGCCCGGCCTCGGCGCCGCAGAGCTGGAGCGCTTTGCCCGCGGTCGTGCCCTGTTCCGCCAGGCCTGGGTGATCGCGCCCTCGCGCGACGAGGCGGTCGATGGCCTCGGTCCGCTCTACAACCGCATCACCTGCGTCTCCTGCCACGCCCGCAACGGCCGCGGGCGCGCGCCCGACGGCCCGGACGAGCGCATGCAGTCGATGCTGCTGCGGCTCTCGGTGCCGGGCAAGGACGCCCACGGCGGGCCGCGGCCACACCCGCTGTATGGCGAACAGCTCAACGAGGAAGGCGTGCCCGGCGTGCCGGGCGAGGGCCGCGCCGCGGTGAGCTGGCGCGAACGCGAGGTGGTGCTGGCCGGGGGCGAGAAGGTGAGCCTGCGCAGCCCGCGCGTTGCGCTGCGCGAACTCGCTTACGGCGAGATCGGCAAGGTGGGGGGCGAGGTGCTGAGCTCGCTGCGCGTCGGTCCGCCGGTGTTCGGCCTTGGCCTGCTCGAAGCGGTGCCGGCGCAGACGCTGGAAGGACTGGCGCGGCAGGCCAAGCCGGACGGGGTCAAGGGCAGGGTGAACCGGGCGTGGAGCGTCGAGCGCCGGCGACTGGAGGCCGGCCGCTTCGGCCTCAAGGCCAACCAGCCCGACCTGCGCCAGCAGGTCGCCGGTGCCATGATAGGCGACCTGGGCATCACCTCCAGCCTGTTTCCTCAGCCGAACTGCATGCCGGCGCAGAGTGCGTGCAGCCAGGCGCCGGACGGCGGCCGGCCGGAACTGAGCGATGTGCAACTCGATGAACTGGAGTTCTATTTCGCCCATCTCGCGGTGCCGGCCCGGCGTGACATCGCCGACCCCGCCGTGCAGCAGGGCGAGGCGCTGTTCGGCCGTCTCGGTTGCGGCAACTGCCATCGGCCGACGCTGGAAACCGGCGTCCATCCCCGTTTTCCGCGGCTGTCGGGACGGACCATCGCGCCCTATACCGACCTGCTGGTGCACGACATGGGCGCGGGCCTGGCCGACGGCCGCCCCGACTACGCCGCCGGCGGACGCGACTGGCGTACGCCGCCGCTGTGGGGCATCGGCCTGGTGGAGTCGATCAACGAACACAGCCACTTCCTGCACGACGGCCGCGCCCGCAATCTCGCCGAGGCCATCCTGTGGCACGGCGGCGAGGCGCAGACGGCGCGCGATCGTTATGCGCGCCTGCCTCGGGCCGGGCGCGAGGCTGTGCTGGCCTTCCTGCGTTCGCTGTGACACATGTCGACACCGGGCCGAGCGCGTGGAATCGCGCGGTGGAGATCTACAATTGAAGCGAAATCGTCGTGAGGCTCGCCGCCATGTCCCGTTCTTCCCTGCTGGCGCTGTTCGCGTCCGCTGCCGTACTGTCCGCCTGTTCGACCGTAAACGAGCCGGGTATCGTCCAGAAATCCGAGGTGCCGAGCGTGTCCCGCAACGGGCAGTTCGATTTCACCCTTGCAAGCGGCAAGTACAACTGCGAGCACGGTTTGAGCGTCCACCTCGAGCGGGAAGTGCGCGACCGTGTGAATAGCCGCATCCAATTGGGCTGGAAGGGCGGGCGCTACCAGCTCGAACGCGATCCCTCGCACTCGGGCCTGCCCCGTTTCGAGGACAGCGCGAGCGGCCTGGTGTGGATAGACCTGCCGTGGAAGGGCTTGCTGCTGGACGGCAGAACGCACAAACCGCTCGCCAACGAGTGCCGCGCCGCCTGAAGCGGGCGCTGCACGGCGAGCCCGCAGGGCCGGTCCGATGTGCCGGCCCTTTCCGTTTCATGGCCAGCGTCGCGCCCGGCCTGCGGCAGGCTCGAACAGGGACAAGAGCACAGCTCAATGCTTGGGTTTGCGGAAGGTCCACCACGGCAGCAACTGGCGCATCGCCTGTACTTCGCCGCTCTGGGCCGGCCGGTAGCCGGGCAGGGCGGCGAGGCGCTGCTGCCATTCCGCGCTCCGCAGCACCTGCAGCAATGCGGCCACCGCCGGCTCGTCGAGCGCGGACTTGAGGCAGGCGAGGTGGTAGCGCTCTTCCACCAGCGGGACGAAGTCGAGGCCGTGGGCGAGCGCGGTGGCCTGGATGCCGAGGCCGGCATCGGCCTCGCCCGCCGCCACCGCCTGCGCGACCGCGGCGTGGGAAGGTTCGTCGCGGTCGTAGCCGGCCAGATCGGCCGGCGCCAAGCCTGCGCGGCGCAGCAATTCGTCGAGCAGTACCCGTGTGCCGGTGCCGAGCGCGCGGTTGGCGTAGCGTGCGCGTCGCTTGCAAACGTCTTCCAGACTGTACAGATGCAATGGATTGCCGCGCGCGAGGATGAGGCCCTGGCTGCGCCGCGCGAAGCCGATCAGCTTGTGCAGGCCGGGCTGCAGCAGCGGCTTGTAGGCGCGCTGGATCAGCGTGCCGGGGGCGGCGTCCTCCAGGGTGTGGAAGCCGGCCATCTGGCAGCGGCCCTCGTTGAGCGCGCGGATCGCATCGACGCTGCCGGTGAAGCGGATGTCCAGGTGCAGCGGCTGCGGCTGCGCGCGGGCATGTTCGCGCAGCGCGGCCAGCGCGTCGTCGTGGCTGGCGTAGAAGGTGAGCACATGGGCGCTGTCGTCGAAGGCGACGGCGAAGGCGCGATCGAGTTCGGCGCGCAAGGCTTCGATCTGCGGCTGCAGCCGTGCCTGGGCCTGGCGCTCTGCCCACAAAAGCTTGGTGCCGAACTCGGTCAGGCGGGCGGCCTGGCCCTTTTCCCACACCACCAGGGTATGGCCGAGTTCGCCCTCCCAGCGCTTGAGCTCCCCCCACACATGGCGGTAGGACAAGCCGAGTTCGCGCGCTGCCGCCGAGATCGAGCCCTGGTGGGCGAGTGCGTGCAGCAGATCGAGCAGGGGGTTGCGGATCAGCGCCTGGCCGCCGTCGCGCCCCAGCGTGTAGTGGAAATGGACCCTATGCACGGTGCTTCATATTGATGGATGTCGGTCGGGTCCGTACGTTACCGCACTTCCGGTGCGGCGGCCGAACTCTGCCGGGGCGGCCCGCCCGGACGCTTCCTCATGTGCCGCAGCAGCCGCGGCGCGCACTTACCGCCAGGAGTCCGCATGAAACTCACCGCCGTCGTCCCCACCCGTTCCATTCGCGGCTGGCTGCTTGCCGCCGCGCTGTCCTGCGCTTCGCTCGGTGCCGCCGCGCAGTCCATCGTGATGGCCTCGACCACCTCGACCGAGCAGTCCGGCCTGTTCTCGCATCTGCTGCCGGCCTTCACCAAGGCCACCGGCGTCGACGTGAAGGTGGTGGCGCTCGGCACCGGCCAGGCGCTCGATGTTGGCCGTCGCGGCGATGCCGACGTGCTGTTCGTACACGATGTCGCCGCCGAGGAGAAGTTCGTTGCCGAAGGCTACGGCGTGAAGCGCTTTCCGGTGATGTACAACGATTTCGTGCTGGTCGGCCCGGCCAGCGACCCGGCCGGCGTGGCCGGCAAGGACATCGTCGCCGGCCTCAGGAAACTGGCGGCGGGCAACGCGCTCTTCATCTCCCGTGGCGACAAGAGCGGCACCCACGCCGCCGAACTGCGCTACTGGAAGGCGGCTGGCCTGGAGGGCGACAAAGGCAGCGGCTACAAGGAATGCGGCTGCGGCATGGGGCCGGCGCTCAACATCGCCGCATCGTCCAACGGCGCCTATGTGCTGGCCGACCGTGGCACCTGGCTCAGCTTCAAGAACCGCGCCGACCTCAAGATCCTGGTCGAGGGCGACCGCCGCCTTTTCAACCAGTACGGCGTGATGGTGGTGAATCCGGCCAAGCACCCGCACGTGAAGGCTGCGGATGCGCAGAAGTTCGTGGACTGGGTCATCTCGCCGGCAGGCCAGAGCGCGATCGCCGCCTACAAGATCGGTGGCGAGCAGCTGTTCTTCCCCAACGCCAACGAGTGAGTCGGCGTGGCGGGCGGAAGCGTCCGGTTGGGCTCGGTTAAACTGGCGACTGCCCATCAAATCCGAGCGTTTCCGCCATGCTTCAGATCCACATCGTTCCTGTCACCCCTTTCGAACAGAACTGCAGCATCGTCTGGTGCGACCAGACGATGAAGGCCGCGGTGGTCGATCCCGGCGGCAATCTCGAGCGTATCCACGCGGCCGCCGAGAAGCTCGGCGTCACCATCGAGAAGATCCTGATCACCCACGGCCACATCGATCACGCCGGCGGCACCGCCAGGCTGGCGCGCGAGCTCGGCGTGCCGGTGGAAGGGCCGCAGCAGGAGGACCGCTTCTGGATCGTCGGCATGCCGCAGCAGAGCAAGATGTTCGGCTTCCCCGACGTCGAGGCCTTCGAGCCCGACCGCTGGCTGGCCGACGGCGATGTCGTGACGGTGGGCGGGGAAAGCCTGCAGGTCATCCATGCGCCCGGCCACACCCCCGGCCATGTGGTGTTCTTCCAGCCGGATGCGCGCCTGGCCATCGTCGGCGACGTGCTCTTCGCTGGCTCCATCGGCCGCACCGATTTCCCGCGCGGCAACCACGCCGAGCTGATTTCGTCGATCCGCGACAAGCTCTTCCCGCTCGGCGACGACGTCACCTTCATCCCCGGCCACGGCCCGACTTCGACCTTCGGCGACGAGCGCGCCACCAATCCCTACGTCGGCGACCACGCCTGACCGGGGCGCCGATACGCCCCGGGCGGCCGCGCTCAGCGCTGCTTGAGCGCGTCGCGGATTTCGCGCAGCAGCTTGACGTCTTCCGGTTCGGGCGCGGGTTCGGGCGCCGGCGCCGGCGGTTCGTCGCGCTTGAGCTTGTTGATGGCCTTGATGGCCACGAAGATCGCCAGGGCGATGATCAGGAAGTCGATGGTGGTGTTGATGAAGGCGCCGTATTTCACCAGCGGGGCACCGGCCTTCTCGGCCGCTTCCAGCGTGTCGTAACTCTGGCTGCCGAGATTGAGGTAGAGGTGGCGGAAATCGACGCCGCCGACCAGCCGGCCGACGACTGGCATCACGATGTCTTTGACCAGCGAATCGACGATCTTGCCGAAGGCGCCGCCGATGATGACACCGACCGCGAGGTCGATGACATTGCCACGCATGGCGAATTCCTTGAATTCCTTGATGAAGCTCATCGCATTCTCCTTGTTTTGAGGGGTGGGCCGGCATCGCCGCAGGACAGCCGCCTAGGCCTTCGTCGTGCTCGCCATGGTATCGGGATGCATCGGGCGCTGTCACCCGCAAAGCGCGGCTTTGCGCAGAATTAAAACGACCGTTTGAATCGTGTCGGTGACGTGCTAGATTTCCGGCGGTCGGTACCCGCCCGGTGCCTATCATCACGACAGAATCCGCCAGGAGACAGCATGCCCATCCCCACCGCCTTCCGCGGCCGCCTGCGGGTGCCCGCCATTGCCGCGCCGATGTTCCTCGTCTCCGGCCCCGAGCTGGTGATCGCCACCTGCAAGGCCGGTGTGGCCGGCAGCTTTCCGGCGCTCAACGCGCGTCCCGCCGCGCAACTCGACCAGTGGCTGGGCGAGATCGACGCCGCGCTCGCCGCGCATCGCGCGGAGCACCCCGACGCCGCCTGCGCGCCCTACGGCGTGAACCTCATCCTGCACCCGACCAACAAGCGCCTGGACGAAGACCTTGCGCTGCTGGTAAAGCACCGCGTGCCCTTCGTCATCACCAGCCTCGGCCATCCGGGCGAGGTGGTGAAGGCGGTGCACGGCTACGGCGGCCTGGTGTTCTCCGACGTGGTCCACGCCTACCACGCCAAGAAGGCGGCCGCCGCCGGCGTAGACGGCATCATCGCGGTGTGCGGCGGCGCCGGCGGCCATGCCGGCACCCAGAGCATGGTCAGCCTGATCCGCGAGATCCGCAGCTTCTGGGATGGCGTGCTGATCGCCGCCGGCAGCATCTCCGACGGTGCCGCCATCCGTGCTGCCGAGGTGCTGGGGGCGGACTTCGCCTACATGGGCACCCGCTTCATCGCCACCCGCGAGGCGCTGGCGCAGCCGGAATACAAGCAGATGCTGGTCGATTGCGGCGCGGCCGACATCGTCTATACCGACGCCATCTCCGGCACCAACGCCAACTTCATGTGGCCCAGCCTGGAGAAGGCGGGCTTCGAGCGCGCCCAGCTGGCCGCCGGTCACGGCAAGGGCAAGATCCACGACATGTCGGACGAGGCCCGCGCCTGGCGCGACGTGTGGAGCGCCGGCCACGGCGTGGCGAGCATCCACGACGTACCGGCGGTGGCAGACTTGGTGGACCGCCTCGCCGCCGAGTACCGCGCGGCTTGCGCCTTGCCGCCGAGCGCCGCGCTGGCGGGCTGAACTTCCGGGCCATGCTCGCCTTTCTCCAGGTGTTCACCAGCGGCGTCGCCACCGGCTGCGTCTACGGCCTGGTGGCCCTGTCCTTCGTCCTGATCTACAAGGCCACCGCGACGGTGAGCTTCATGCAGGGTGAATTGCTCATGGTGGGCGCCTTCGCCGCGGTGGCGCTGCATGCGCTGGGCTTGCCGCTGGCGCCGGCCGCGGTGCTGGCGGTGTGCGCCGTCGCCCTGCTCGGCGCCGGGCTGGAACGCGTCGCGCTGCGGCGTGCGCTCGGCCAGCCCCACCTTGTGGCGGTGCTGCTGACCTTCGGCCTCGGCCTGATGATGCGCGGCGCCGTCGCCACCGTGCCGGCGGCGACCCACGACATGTACCGCCTGCCGTGGGCGGATGCGGTGATCGACATCGGTCCGCTGGCGCTGGCGGCGAGCCATCTGCTGGTGATCGCCGCCACCGTGCTGCTCGCCGGCCTGCTCGCCGTCTTCTTCCGTTACAGCCGTGCCGGCCTGGCGCTGCGCGCCTGCGCCGAGGATGCCCGCATCGCCGCGCTGATGGGCGTGCCGGTGGCGGGCATGCACACGCTGGCGTGGGCGCTGGGTGCCGCTCTCGCGGCGGTGGCCGGCCTGCTGCTGGCGCCGATCACCTTCGTTCATCTCAACATGGGCCTGGTCGCGCTCAAGGCCTTTCCGGCGGCGGTACTGGGCGGGCTGGTGAGCCTGCCGGGCGCGCTCGCGGGCGGCGTCTTCCTCGGCGTGGTCGAGGCATGGGCCGGGCTGGTGCTGCCGGAGGGGGCCAAGGACGTGGTGCCCTACGTGCTGCTGATGCTGGCGCTGCTGTTCTTTCCCGAGGGCTTGGCCGCGGGGCGGCGGCGATGAAGCCGCTGGCTGCCACCGGCCTGTGGCTGGCGCTCGGCGGCGCGGCGCTGGCGATCCTGGGTGCCGACTACGCTTTGGGCCAGGCCACGCTGGTGGCGACCTATGCGATCGCGGGGCTGGGCGTGGTGATCGTCGTCGGTCAGGCGGGGCAGATAACGCTGGGCCAGGGCGCGCTGGTGGCACTCGGCGCCTATGCCGAGACCCTGCTCGCGATGCATGGCCTGCCGCCGTGGGCCTCGCTGCCGCTGGCGGTGGCGGCGGGCGTGGCCGGCGGCGCGCTCGCCGGCCTGCCGGCGCGGCGTCTTGGCGGGCTTTACCTCGGCATGAGCACGCTGGCTTTCGCCCTGATCGTCGAGGAAGTGCTGGTGCGCTGGGAGGCGCTCACCCGCGGCAGTGCCGGGCTGGCGGTGCCGGCGCTGGCCTGGGGCGGTTGGTCGGCCGACGATACGGCGGCGCAGCTGGGCGTCAGCCTGGCCGCGCTTGCGCTCGCCTGGCTGGCCTGCGCGCGCTGGCTGCACGGGCGCATCGGCCGGGCGTGGCGGGCGCTGCGCGAGGACGAGGAGGCGGCGGCGGCCTGCGGCATCGACCCGGCACCGGCCAAGATGCTGGCCTTTGCCGTCGGCGGCGGGCTGTCCGGCCTGGCCGGCGGGCTCTACGCGCACTGGATCGGCTACATCAGCCCGGAGCAGTTCGGCCTGCTGTTCTCGTTCGAGCTGCTGATGCTGGCCTTCATCGGCGGCGCGCGGCGGCTCGCCGGCGCCGCCTGGGGTGCGCTCGTGATCGTGGCGCTGCCGCAGGCGATCGCGGTGGCGCGCGACACGCTGCCGGGCGAATGGGGGCGCAGCGCCGGCGCCGAGACCGTGCTGTTCGGCGCGGTGATCGTCGCGGTGGTGCTGCTGCGACCGAACGGACTGGCCGGCGGCGGTCGCAGCACCTGAGCCGCGCCACGAGCGATCCGCTGCGGCCTGCCGGCGATTTGGCGGATAATTCCGCGCCTTCGATGTTGTCGTCCTTGCCGGAGGTTTCCATGCGCCTGTTCCGCCACCTGTTCAGCCTTGCCCTGTCGGGTTTCGTCGGCCTGGCGGCTGCCGCCACGCCAGGCGTGAGCGAGCGCGAGATCGTGCTCGGCAGCATCCAGGACCTGTCCGGCCCGATCGCGCTGCTCGGCACGCCGGTGCGCGACGGCATGCTGATGCGCATCGACGAGGTCAATGCGGCGGGCGGCGTGCATGGCCGCAAGCTGCGCCTGGTGGTGGAGGATGCCGGCTACGATCCCAAGCGCGGCGTGCTGGCGGCGCGCAAGCTGATCCAGCGCGACCGCGCCTTCGCCTTCCTCGCCGACATGGGCACGCCGGTGGTGATGGCGACCATGCCGCTGATCGTCGATGCCGGCCGGCTGCACCTTTTCCCCTTCTCGCCG
The DNA here is from genome assembly GCF_006496635.1 of Azoarcus sp. DD4. Taxonomy (NCBI): domain Bacteria; kingdom Pseudomonadati; phylum Pseudomonadota; class Betaproteobacteria; order Rhodocyclales; family Zoogloeaceae; genus Azoarcus; species Azoarcus sp. DD4. The sequence continues at coordinate 5,191,040 of NZ_CP022958.1, read as the reverse complement.
CACGAATCCACCTACAGCCCGCTCCATCCGCTCAAGTTCCAGCTCTTCGCGCCCTACCAGGACTACATGGAGGCGGCGGTGCGCCACATGGTGAAGGAACGCGGCTACCAGCGCGCCTGCCTGCTCTACCAGGACGACGACTACGGCCTGGAAGTGTTGAAGGGTGTCGATGCCGGGCTGGCAAAGCTTGGCCGCAAGCTGGTCGAGAAAACCAGCTACAAGCGCGGCGCCAGCGACCTTTCCAGCCAGGTGGCGCGGCTGCGTGCGGCCGACTGCGACCTCGTGGTGCTCGCCACCGTGGTGCGCGAGACGATCGCGGCGATGAGCGAGGCGCGCAAGACCGGCTGGAAGGTGGACATGCTGGTCACCGCCTCGGGCTACTCGGCGCAGACCCACGAACTCGGCGGCGCCGCGGTCGAGGGTCTGTACGGCGTCAGCGTGCTGCCGCACCCCTACGCCGACGGCGCCGGTCGCGTGCTCGGGGACTGGATCGCCCGCTACCGCCAGCGCTACGGCGCCGAGCCCAACGTGTGGAGCGCGATGGGCTATTCCATCGCCGATCTCTTCATCCAGGCGGCGCAGGCGGCCGGTCGCGAGCTCACCACCGAGCGCTTCGTCGCCGCCATGGAAAAGCTCAACACCACGCGCGATTTCTTCGGCAGCCCGGAATACCGCTTCAGCGCCACCGACCACCTCGGCAACCGTCACGGCCGGCTGGCGCAGATCCGCGACGGTCGCTGGGTGATCCTGTCCGACTACCTGAAGTGATTGGCAGGGGCGGCCGACCCGACGCCGTTTCCGCTCAGTGGCCGAAGGCGGTGCAGATCGCCTCGACGTGGCGGTGGTCGGTGCCGCAGCAGCCGCCCACCACCGCCAGCGCCGGTAAGCGTGCGCGCAGGCCGCGGTAGCGCGCGCCGAGATCCTGCGGATCGCCTTCGTCCAACTCGGTGGCGGCGTCCAGCTCGGCATGGCTGCGACATGAGGCGTTGGCGCGCAGGCCGCGGATGCGCGTCGTCCAGCGCGCGTCGTCGGCGCCCTGGGTGTCGAGCACATGCTCGAAATGCGTCGGGTGGGCGCAGTTGATCATGTAGTAGTGCGGCCCGCCGGCGGTGGCGGCATCGGTCTCGCGGATGGCCTCGGCCAGCGGCTGGCCGGAGGGCAGATGGCCGTCGGTCTCCAGCGTGAAGGAGATCACCACCGGCATGGCGTGGGCCTGGGCGGCGCGCACCACACCGATCGCCTCTTCCACGTAGTTGAGCGTGAATGCCGACACCATGTCGGCGGCGGTGCCGGCGAAGGTGGCGATCTGGGCTGCGTGGTAGTCGGCGGCTTCGGCCGCGCTCATGCGGCTGTCGGCGATGTAGCCGTCGCCGCGCGGGCCGACGCAGGCGCTGATCACCATCGGCGAGTGCGGTGTCTCGTAGCGGGCGCGGATCTCTTCCATCAGGCCCACGCCGTCGCGGTTGATCGCCGCCAGCGCGGCGGCGTCGTAGCCCAGCCGCGCGCCCCAGTCGGCATTGGCCCGCCAGGTCGGGCTTTCCAGGACGAGGCCGCGCCGGTGGCGACCGGCCATCTCGGCGTAGCCGCGGTAGTAGTCGAACAGCTCGCGGCGGCCTTCTTCGTCGTCGATCAGCACGAAGGCGGCGAACAGCGGCAGTTCGACACCGCGGTGGTAGATCAGGGTCGTCTCCAGCCCGCCGTCGCTGATGAAGGCGGCGCCGGCGAGTTGGGGCAAGGCGTTGCGGTAGCGGCTCATGATGTCTCCTCGGTCGGGGTGAAATGCGCGGCGAGGCCGGTGCCGGCGTCGTCTAAGATGGGTGCCAGGGGCCTTTGCTTTCCGCCGCGCATGGCCACGAAGATAGGCCTTGTCGCGCGGGGCGACCAAAGCCGTTCCGGCAACAAGGTGGACGAATCTGCCATGACACCCGTCGAACCGATCCGCATCGCGATCCTGGCCATGGCCGAGACCACCGCGTCTACGGTCTACGGCATGTTCGACCTCTTCATGTCGGCCGGGCGCGACTGGCCGCTGGTGACGACGGGGCGTGCCGGAACGCCGCTGTTCGTGCCGGTGGTGGTGTCGCAGGACGGCCGGCCGATACGCGCCGCCAATGGCGTGACGATCGTGCCCGATCTCGCCTTTGCCGACTGCGCGGCGCCGGCGCTGGTGTGCGTGCCGGAACTCGCGGTGGCGCCGGGCGAGCCCATTGCCGGCCGCTTCACCGTGGAGCTGGCCTGGCTGCGCGCCTGCCATGCGCACGGCAGCCTGCTTGCCACCGCCTGCTCGGGCGCGGTGATGCTGGCCGAGGCGGGGTTGCTGGACGGCGAGAATGCGACCACCCACTGGGGCTTCTGCGAACATCTCGCCCGCCACTACCCGGCGGTGAAGGTGCATCCGCAGCGTGCGCTGGTCGCGGCGGGCGCGGGCCAGCGCCTGGTGATGGCCGGCGGCGGCACGTCCTGGCTGGATCTCGCGCTCTACCTGATCGCGCGGCTGGCGAGCGTGGACGAGGCGATGCATGTGGCGCGCCTCAACCTGATCGACTGGCATCACAGCGGCCAGCAACCCTTCGCCCGGCTGGCGCGTTCGCGCCAGGCCGAGGACGCGCTGATCGCCGACTGCCAGGCCTGGATCGCGGACAACTACCAGCGCCCCTCGCCGGTCGCGGCGATGGTGGCGCGCAGCGGCCTGCCGGAGCGTTCGTTCAAGCGCCGCTTCCAGCTCGCCACCGGCATGTCGCCGATCGAATACGTGCACACCCTGCGGCTGGAGGAAGCCAAGCAGATGCTGGAGGCGAGTGCGCTGGCGGTGGAGGCGGTGGCGCTGGAACTCGGCTACGAAGACGCCAGCTTCTTCAACCGGCTGTTCCGCCGCAGCGTCGGCCTGACGCCGGCGGCCTACCGCCGCCGCTTCGGCGGCATGCGCCAGGCCCTGCAGGCGGCGCCCCGCGTCTGATGTGGCGGCCGTAAACGGCAACGGGGCCGCACATGGCGACCCCGTTGTCGGCGGGCGGACGCAGGGCCTGGGCCCGGCGCCGCCCTGTGAGGCGAATCAGGCCGCCTGCTTGTTCAGACGGATGACCTTGGCGGCGGCGTCGGTCGCCGCGCTGACGTTGGCCTGGGCCAGCACGGCGGCCTGCTTGGCAGCCTCGCTGAGCTTGTCATAGGCGCTGCTGTTGGCGGCCAGCACCGACTTGATCGTTGCGAACACGCCTTCGGTGCCGGCCGGCGCCGACTTGGCGGCCTGTTCCAGCGAGCTGGCAACGGCCTTCTGCAGTTCGACGATCTGGCCTTCGGCCAGGGTGGCGACTTCCTTCTGGCCTTCGAGGGCGATCTCGTAGGCATTGCGGGCCAGCGCCACGCCGGCTTCGACGGCGGGCTGCAGCAGGGTGGCCTGGGCGTCGGCCAGTTCCTGCGGGGTCTTGGCGGCGAGCAGCGCGCGGGTGCTGGCGATGCTGTCTTCGAAGATGGCGCGGCTGGTGCCGATGTTGAGCGCGACCAGACGTTCGGCGCGCACCAGGGCGCTGGTGGCCAGCTTGGAGAAGAGCTCGAGGTTGGCCTTGGTGGTGGCGGCGAAGGATTCGGCGGTGAAGTATTGGTTCATGATCTTTGTCCGGGGTAGGCGATGCGGTGATGGAAGCGGAAGGGGTTTCGGGGTTTGTTGCAATGCAGCATTAAGGGCGATTGTACCGGGCAGCTGATCGTTGTCAATGATTTTGTGCAGTGCAGCATAAGATGGCGCAAGCTGGCATCGACGAAGGCCGGAAATGCGCTGCGCCAACGCGCCCGGCACTATCGGTTACCCTTGCGGCTTCGACAGCTTCCTGGTGTTTCTTCGCCGATGAGCGCTCCCAAGACCATCACCGTTGCCTTCACCGGCGCTTCCGGCCTGCCCTACGGCGTGCGCCTGGTGGAATGCCTGCTCGCCGCCGGCTGCCGGGTCTGGCTGCTGTACTCGCAGGTGGCGCAGATCGTCGCGCGCCAGGAGATGGGCTGGACCCTGCCGGGCCGCCCGGCCGAGGTCGAGGCCGAACTGGCCGTCCGCTTCAGCGCCACGCCCGGCCAGCTGCGGGTGTTCGGGCGCGAGGAATGGTTCGCACCGCCGGCTTCCGGCTCCAATCCGCCGGACGCGATGGTGGTCTGTCCCTGCACCATGGCGACGCTCGCGGCGGTGGCCGCCGGGCTGAGCCAGAGCCTGATCGAGCGCGCCGCCGACGTCGTCATCAAGGAAGGCCGCAAGCTGGTGCTGGTGCCGCGCGAGACGCCGTACTCGGCCATCCACCTCGAGAACATGCTCAAGCTGGCCCGCCTCGGGGTCTGCATCCTGCCGCCCAATCCGGGTTTCTATCATCACCCGCAGAAGGTGGAAGACCTGGTCGATTTCGTCGTCGCCCGCATTCTCGACCAGCTCGGCGTGGCGCACAGCCTGATGGCGCGCTGGGGCGAAGCGCCGGCCGATGGCATAGACTGAAACCGCGCCGACTGCGCACCGAACAATCCCGCCCCGACCCGCCGACATGACCGACGCCGTCCGCCTGCCGCTCTTCCCGCTCAATACCGTGCTTTTTCCCGATGGCCTGCTGCCGCTGCGGGTGTTCGAGGCGCGTTACATGGACATGGTGACGCGCTGTCTGCGCGAGGGCGCGAGCTTCGGCGTATGCCTGATCGCTGCCGGCCCGGAAGTGGGTGACGCCGCCATCCCCCACCCGGTGGGCACCGAGGCGCGCATCGAGCAGTGGGACATGACCGAACCGGGCGTGCTGTCCATCATGGTGCGCGGCGGCCGCCGCTTCCGCGTCGAAGACCACGAGGTCGAGCGCGACGGTCTGCTCAACGGCACGGTGCGTTGGTTGGCGGCGTTGCCGAGCGAGCCGGTGCCGGCCGATCAGGCCGAACTGCTGCCGCTGCTGCGGGCCATCGTCGGCGACCTCGGCGACCGCCTGCCCGAACCCCACCATTTCGACGATGCCGCCTGGGTCGGCGCGCGTTACGCCGAGCTGCTGCCCATCCCCATGGTGGCGCGGCAGAAGCTGCTGGAGCTGGACGACGTGGTGAGCCGGCTGGAGATCATCCAGCAGTTCCTGCAGCAGCGGGGCCTGCTCAAAACCATCAACTGAAGCGGCCGGCGCGGCGCTCAGCCGCCAAACAGGTCCGGCGCGACGAGGCCCTCGAGGATGCGCCGCACCGGCGTGGGCAGGGCCGCGCCGGCGATGTCGGCCAGGGCCAGCCAGCATTGCGCGCCGTCGTCCCGCGCGAGCGCCGTGTCGTCTTCGATGTCGATGCGCAGCGGCGCGATCTCCAGCACGAAGTGGGTGAACACATGGGTGAGCGGCGGCAGCGGCGCCATCGTGGCGGCCCGCAGGCCCAGTGTGCCGTGCATCCAGCTGCCGATGTTGGTGGCGTCCTGCGGAATCTCCGGCAGCGCCAGCAGGCCGCCCCAGATGCCGCTGGGCGGGCGGCGTTCCAGCAGCACCCTGCCGTTGCTCACCACCACCGCCATGCGGCTCTGCCGCCGCGGCACCGCCTTCTTCGGCCGTGCCACCGGCAGCTCGGCGATCCGGCCGGTGCTGCGCGCGACGCAGTCGGCCTCGAAAGGACAGCGCACGCAGGCTGGTTTGCCGCGGGTGCACACGGTGGCGCCGAGGTCCATCTGGGCCTGGATGTAGCGGCCGACTCCGGTGGCCGGCAGCAGGGATTCGGCCAGCGCCCATAGGCGGTTCTCCACCGCCTTCTCGCCGGGAAAGCCATCGATGCCGAAGGCGCGGCACAGCACCCGCTTGACGTTGCCGTCGAGAATGGCGGCACGCTCGCCGTAGGCGAAGGCGGCGATCGCGGCGGCGGTGGAGCGGCCGATGCCGGGCAGCTCGGCAATGGCCGCCGCGCTGCGCGGGAAGCTGCCGCCGTGGCGGCTGGCGATCTCGACGGCGGCGCGGTGCAGGTTGCGGGCACGGGCGTAGTAGCCCAGCCCGCTCCACAGCGCCATCACGTCTTCCACCGGCGCGGCGGCCAGGTCGGCGAGCGCCGGGAAGCGCTCGAGAAAGCGCTGGTAGTAGGGGATGACGGTGTCGACCTGGGTCTGCTGCAGCATGATCTCCGACAGCCAGATGCGATAGGGGTCGGAGCCGCCCTGCCAGGGCAGGTCGTGGCGGCCGTGGGCGCGCTGCCAGCGGATCAGGCGGTGGGCGAAGTCCTGCGGGCCGGTGTCGGGGGTGGTGTCGGGCTTGGGCGTGTTCATGTTTGGGGGCGGCAATTCAGGCTCGACGTTCGCCGCCTTCGCAGCGATAATCCGGCGCTATCCCGATTCTCGGCAATGTGCGGCTGCAGCATCCGGCTGCGTACCTGGCAGAACGATCCCATGTCCCACCAGAAATCGTCCCCCGCGGACTTCAGCCGCAACTTCCGCAACGCGCTCGGCATGTTCGCCACCGGCATCGCGGTGGTGACGACGCGCACGCCCGAGGGCGATCCGATCGGGCTGACGATCAACTCCTTCAACTCGGTGTCGCTCGAGCCGCCGCTGATCGTCTGGAGCCTGGCCAACCAGCTGCCCAGCCGGGCAATCTTCGAAAACTGCGAATACTACGCGATCAACGTGCTCGCCGAAGACCAGGAACCCTTGTCGCGCCTGTTCTCGACCCGTTCGGACGACAAGTTCGGCAGTCTCGACGTCGATACCGGCGTGGGCGGGATTCCGCTGCTGAAGGGCTGCTGCGCCCGCTTCGAATGCCGCAACACGGTGCGCCATCCGGGCGGCGACCACGTGGTGTTCCTGAGCGAAGTGCTGAATTTCGACCGTCAGTCGCTGCCGCCGCTGATCTACCACGGTGGCGCCTACCGCCGCCTGGCCTGATCCGCGCTGCCCGGCAGCGGCAGCTCGACGATGAAGATCGCGCCGCCCGCCGGATGGTTGCCGGCGGTGATGCGTCCGCCGTGGCGTTCGATGATGCCGTAGCTGATCGACAGCCCCAGCCCGGTACCCTTGCCCACCTGCTTGGTGGAGAAGAAGGGGTCGAAGACGTGGGCGAGATGCTTGTCGTCGATGCCGGGGCCGTTGTCGTGGAAGCTCACCCGCAGCAGGCCGGCGTTGCCGTCCGGCTCGGCGACGATATCCAGCCACTGTTCGGGCTGGTCGGCGGTGGCATCCCAGGCGTTCTGCACCAGGTTCATCATCACCTGCTGCATCTGGCCGGCCGAGCCCGTCATCGGGATCTTGCGCGGCATGCTGAAGCGCACGTGGAAGCTGTCGCGCGCACCGCGCTTCACCCAGCTCACCGCGCGCTCGATCACCGCGGCGAGGTCGAAGGACTCGTTCACCTCGCGGTCTATCGCCGAGAAACGCTTGAGGCCGTCGACGATGTCGCGGGTGCGCTCGGCGCCCTCGATGGTGCCGTCGATCAGCGCAGGGAGGTCGCCGAGCAGGCGGTCGATGCGTAGCCGCGCGCGCAATTGCGCGATGTGGTCGGCGCTGTCGCCGCCGTGGATGGCGCCCAGGTAGCTTTCCAGCCGGCCGGCGTAGCGCTTCAGGGCATGGACGTTGCCGAGGATGAAGCTGATCGGGTTGTTCAGCTCGTGGGCGACGCCCGCCACCAGGCGGCCGAGCGAGGCCATCTTCTCGGAATGCAGCAGTTGCTGCTGGGTGCGCTTGAGGTCGTCGTGGGCCTGGCGCAGCGCCTGGTAGGCGCGCCTGAGTTCGCCCACCGGGCGGCCAGTGACCACCATGCCCATCGACTTGCCGACGGCGTTGAAGCGCGGCGTGCAGTTGAGCGACACCGGCACCGCGCTGCCGTCGCGCGCGCGCAGCGGCAGCTCGCAGTCGTGCAGGGCCTGATCGCCGAAGACCGCGAACAGGTGGCGCAGCTGGGCACGCGCCTGGTCGTCGGCGAGCAGTTCGAATACCGAGGTGCCGCGCAGCGCGGCCAGGTCGCGGCCGGTGAAGTCCTCCAGCGAGCGGTTGACCTCCTCGATCGCGCCGTTACGGTCGCACACCACCAGTATGTCGGAGATCGAGGTCAGCACCGACAGGATGAACTGCTGGGATTCCTCCAGTTTGGCGTTTTTCTCCTCCAGCGCCACCTCGTACTGCAGCAAATCGGAATAGACCTCGTCCATCTTGTGGATGACGTCCATCCACACGTCCTCGCCGACGCCGACGAGCTCGCCGGGATGGCCGGTGTGCTGCAGCGGAGGGAGCGGATCGTGAGACTTGGGCTGGTCGGGCATGGCCGCGGAGCGGTGCTGAGCTGGCGTCAACCTAGCACAGGCGGGCGCTCGCGGGCGACCACTCGAGGCGGTCGCGACCGCCTTCCTTGGCGCGGTAGAGCGCGGCGTCGGCACGGTGCAGGAGCGCTTCGAGGTCGCGGTCGGTCGACTCGCGCACGCTCAAGCCGATGGAAACGGTGAAGTGCAGCGTCTGTCCGTCGTGCTCGACCGCGCAGTCGCGGAAGGCAGCGAGCAGCCGGTTGCCGACCTCGATCGCACCGTCGCGGCTCGTCTCCGGCAGCACGATGGCGAATTCCTCGCCGCCGAGACGGGCAAAGAGGTCGGAGCCGCGCAGCACCGCCTGTGGCACGGTGGCCAGCGCACGCAACACGGCATCGCCGCCGGCATGGCCGTAGCGGTCGTTGATCGCCTTGAAACGGTCCACGTCGAGCACCATCACCGCGAGGTCGCGCTGGTGGCGATGGGCCAGCGCGAACAGCGCGTCGCCCTCGCTCATGAAGGCGCGCCGGTTGCGCGCCCCGGTGAGCACATCGGTGTGGGCCAGCTGGTGCAGTTCCCGGGTACGCTCGCGCACGCGGTTTTCAAGGTTGCGGTTGGCGCTGGCGAGCGCTTCGAGCGCCTGGCGCCGGCGCTGCGCCTGCCGATAGGCGAACAGGCCGAGCACCGCCAGCGCGATGTTGCCGCCGAAGGCGATGACCATGAAGATCGGCAGATTGGTGTGCCAGGCCGCGAGCAGCGGCTTGGTCGGCAGGTCGGCGACGACGAAGAACTGGCCGTCCTTGGAGGCGGCGTAGGCGGCGATGCCCTTGCCGGGGCCGAGCAGGCGGCGATCGGTGACGGTGGCCCTGGCATCGTGATGGTCGTGATCGATCAGCTCCATGACCGGCAAGGGCGCATCCGGGCACGCCGCACGCGAAGGCAGGCAGGCGAGCGCGTGGCCGTCATTGCGGAAGATGCCGAGGACGAGGCCGTCCTGCGGTGCGGTGTCGGTCACCAGCTCCTGCAGGAAGCCGATGTCCAGTCCGCCGGCGATGACACCGATGAAGCGGCCGCCGTCATTGACGATGCGCCGGCTGATCGGCACCACCGCTTCGCCGGTCGTGCGGGTGGCGACCGGGCTGCCGATGAAGAGTTCGTGGTCCCAGTGCTCGGTCTGGGCGATGACGTAGTCGCGGTCGCCCAGTTCCAGTCGCGGCGGCGGATACAGGCGCGAACTCGTCATCAGCTGGCCTTCCGGGTTGAGGATGCTGAGCCAGACCAGGGTGGGCGTGATCGCCTGGCGGCGCAGCAGCAGGCGATGCAGGTAGAGGTCTTCGCGGCTCGGCGGCCGCTCGCGGGCGGCGACCACCTCGCTGACGCCGGACAGGGTGCGATCGAGCAGTTCGAACAGGTTGTCGGCACGGCGCAGCGCCACCGTGGCGGCCTGGGCGGCAGTTTCGCGGCCACGCTCCAGGGTGCGTTCGCGTTCGTTCCACAGCACCCAGGCGAGCAGGAGGTCGGTGACGAAGAGCAGAAAGGCGCCGGCCACCGCCCAACGCACTGCACTCAGTCCCCAGTTCGAAGCCGTCTTCTCCACCCGCCCCCCACTCCTGTCCATGCGCGAAAAACGGTGAACCTTAGCCAATCACCGGTACGGGGCCAAGGCAGTTTGACACGGACGACTATTGCGTAAGACATACTCTTAATGCACGGTGCATACCATGCACGGGTCGAATGAACGCACCACATGCTGCACTGCGAGCGGCTCCTCGTCGCCCCCGGCCGGCAGGCCGACCAGCGCCTGTTCCAGCGCACCTGGCGTTCCGGCCGCGTCACGCGGCGAAAAGTTCCAGGTGGTGGGGGCGATGATCTGATAGTTGGCGATGCGGCCATGGCGCACCACCAGCCAGTGGCCAAGTGCGCCGCGCGCAGCTTCCACCAGACCGACGCCCTGCGCCTCGTCCGGCAGTTCGCCCTGGGCGCAGAACGGGGCGCCCGGCTCGAACGCCCGCACCCAGGCTTCCATCGCCGGCAGCACGCGGGCGAACTCCAGCAGGCGGCCGAGTACGCGGGCGTAGACACTGCCGCCGTCGCGCACCACGAGCTCGCGCAGCAGCGGCTGGCCGTCCACCAGCTGGCGGGCCAGCGCGCCGCATTCCACCACTTCGCCGCCCAGCCGCGGCGCCTTGCACCAGCTGTAGGCGTCGGTCTTGTCGGCGTCCGGCCAGGTATGGCCCTGCCAGGGGTGACGGGCGGCGTCGGCGCGCAGCCAGGCGTGGCTGACGTCCTCGACGATCAGCGCCGGGTCGAACGCAGCGGGCTCGGCACCGGGCCGCCAGACGCCGCGGGCGAACAGTGCCTTATCGCCTTCGCCATAGGCACCGTAACTGAGGAAGACATCGGTGGCGCGCCCGATCCGCTGCAGTCCGAGGTCGCGCGCGATCTCGATGAAGAGGCGGAAGTCCGAGTGCTGTGGGGCGCGTGCGTCGGCCCAGGCATCGAGCGCGGCAACCGAGTCGAGCGCAGCGACGGCCTCCAGACTGTCACCGAACAGCCGGCGCTCCAGCCAGCCGCGGAACTCGCGCAGCAGCGCGAACAGGCGGATCTTCTCCGCTGCCGATACCGCCTTGGCCGAGCCGCCCGGTTGCAGCGACAGCGTGTGCGGCCATTTGCCGGCGAGCACGCCCATCAGCTGCAGGAAGGCGGCGCGCGCCGGCAGCGCGTCGGCCGCGGCGCTGCCCTCTACCGCCTTGAAGCGGGCATGTGCGGTGTCGAACCAGGGCCGGCCGCGGTAGGCGTCGCGGGCGAAGTCCGGCATGAAAAACAGGTAGAAATGGGTGAAGTGGTCGGCCAGGTTCTCGGCCGCCAGCACCACGTTGGCGGCGCGCTCGCCGTTGGCCGGCACCGTCAGCCCCATCACCTCGCGCAGCGCGGCCGCAGCCGCGGCCGATTGCGATACCGAGCAGATGCCGCAGATGCGCGGCACGAACACCAGCGCGTCGCGCGGATCCTTGCCGCCAAGGATCTGCTCGAAGCCGCGGAACAGCGGCGAATTCACCCGTGCCGCGGCCACGCGTCCGTCAGCGACGTCGAGCGTTACCTCGAGATCGCCCTCGACGCGATTGAAGGGGCCGACGACAACGCGCGTCATGACCACCTCGTCGTCGCCATGCGCCGGGCCGTCCCAAGTATGGCGAAGCCCCCTTGGGGGGGCGAGACCGGGGTTTCGCGGCGCACTGCGCCGTGCCGGTAGAGCGGGTCGGCAGTGCAAAGCCGACCCTCCGCGAACGCGGTGAGCGTGGGGGCTGTCGTCGCCATGCGCCGGGCCGTCCCAAGCATGGCGAAGCCCCCTTGGGGGGGCGAGACCGGGGTTTCGCGGCGCACTGCGCCGTGCCGGTAGAGCGGGTCGGCAGTGCAAAGCCGACCCTTCGCGAACGCGGTGAGCGTGGGGGCTGTCGTCGCCATGCGCCGGGCCGCCCCAAGCATGGCGAAGCCCCCTTGGGGGGGCGAGACCGGGGTTTCGCGGCGCACTGCGCCGTGCCGGTAGAGCGGGTCGGCAGTGCAAAGCCGACCCTTCGCGAACGCGGTGAGCGTGGGGGCTGTCGTCGCCATGCGCCGGGCCGTCCCAAGCATGGCGAAGCCCCCTTGGGGGGGCGAGACCGGGGTTTCGCGGCGCACTGCGCCGTGCCGGTAGAGCGGGTCGGCAGTGCAAAGCCGACCCTTCGCGAACGCGGTGAGCGTGGGGGCTGTCGTCGCCATGCGCCGGGCCGTCCCAAGTATGGCGAAGCCCCCTTGGGGGGCAGCGAACGCAGTGAGCGTGGGGGCTGTCATTTCAGCCCGGTGCGGCGGATCGCCGGGGTGATCTGCGGATGGTCGGCGGTGGCGTTCTCGCGCACCCGGCGCGGCGTCGCCGACTTGGACAGCGCGGCGAGCGCCACGAACCAGGCCTTGGGCATGTCCGACGGCAGTCCGATCGGGATGCCGGCGACCTTGGGCGTCTGCGCAAAGGGATGGCCGGGCGACTCGAAGCCCGGCTCGGTGCAGGAGATGCAGGCGTAGCCGCCGCTGGTGCACGAGCCGCTGCCGTTCCACGGCCGGATATTGCAGTCGGCGTGGGCCTGGGTGCCCTTGCAGCCCAGGTGTTCCATCATGCAGCCGAGGTCCGAGGCCTTCTCGGCGCTGGCCTTGAACTCGTAGAACTCGTTGCGGCTGCAGCCGTGGTGCACCAGCTGGTCGGCGTAGAAGCGCGGCCGGCCGAGGGCGTCGAGTTCGGCCGCGCCGAATTCGCCCAGTGCCAGTGCGAGCAGGGTGTCGACTACCCAGCCGGGGTGGGTCGGGCAGCCGGCGACGTTGATCACCGGCAGGCCGGCGGCGGAGCGGTAGTCGCGGCCGAGCAGACCGCCGGGCGTGTCGCCTTCGTACTGCAGGCCGCAGGCCTCGGTCGGGTTGATGCCACCGGCGCTGATCCCGCCCCAGGCTGCGCACGAGCCTATCGCCAGGGTGTGGCGGGCGCGCGCGGCAAGCGCATCCACCCAGTGGATCATCGGCTTGCCGCTGCCGGCCAGCACGTGGAAACGGCCGCTGCCATTGGGGCCGCGCAGCATCGCGCCTTCGATGCACAGCAGGTCGAGCGGGATGTCGCCGCGCGCGCAGGCGTCGAGCACCGCCAGCGCCTCGCCGCCGGTCTCCTCCGACAGCGAGGGGTGCCACAGGATGTGGATGCCGGCGTCGCGCAGCAGGCCGAGCAGGTCGCGCGCGTCGGAACACAGCAGCGACATGGTGCAGCCGCCGCAGCCGCCGGACTGGAGCCAGATCAGGTTCATGGGCGAGATTGAAGCACGGAAGCGTGGCTGGGGCGATCCCTCGATATGGTCGAGCGATGTTGCGCTGCAATACCCGATCCTGCACAGTGATGCACGTTTGCTTGTGCCCACCGGAGATTCGACATGACCGGCCTACCGCATTTCGAGCAGGATCTCGGCGACATCATCCACGAGCTCGCCGCCATGGCCGAGCTGTGCGGTGTCCGACTGCGCGATCCCGGCGTGATGGACGCGGTGCTGCAGAACGATGCGCTGATGCGGCACCAGAACGAGGTCGCCTTCGACAAAATGCGCGGCCTGCTGGTGCTGGCCTTCAGCACGGTGGAACGTTCCGCTGCCACCGAAGGCATTCACCTGACGGCGGAGTTCGTCCGCCGCGCGCTGGCCGAGATCGACGAGCGGCGCGATCGGCTCGGCGGTTGAACCGGGGCTTCAATCCCGTTCCAGCCCGTAGCGTGCCAGCTTGCTGCGCAGGCCGACACGTGACAGGCCGAGCTCCTTGGCAGCATGGGTCTTGTTCCAGCGGTGGCGGATCAGGCTTTCCTTGACGATGCGGGCTTCCAGCGCCTCCAGCCGGGTCTTGAGGTCGCCATCCAGGCCGGACAGCATGGACAGGGCCGGTTCGTCGCCGGCGTCGGCGGCGCGCAGTACCCGCGGGCTGAGGTGGGCGGCGGACAGGCGGTCGTCGTCGGCGAGCGCGATCATGCGCAGCACTTCGTTGCGCAATTCGCGCACGTTGCCCGGCCAGCGCCAGGTCTGCAGGCAGGCGATGACCTCGGCCGACAAGGGCTCGAAGCGGCGGCCGAGCGCGGCCTGGGTTTCGTCCAGCAGGGTTTGCGCGATCAGCGGGATGTCCATGGGGCGCTCGCGCAGCGGCGGCACCGCGATGGTAAGCGCCGCTAGCCGGTAGTACAGATCCTCGCGGAAACGGCCGTTGCGCACTTCTGCTTCGAGGTCGCGGTTGGTGGCGGCGATCACCCGCGCGTCCACCGGTATCGGCCGCGCCGCGCCCACCGGCCGCAGTTCGCCTTCCTGCAGCACGCGCAGCAGCTTCACCTGGAAGGCAGCGGAGGTTTCGCCGATCTCGTCGAGCAGCATGGTGCCGCCGTCGGCCTGCTTGAAGAGGCCGACGCGGTCTTCGAAGGCACCCGTGAAGGCGCCGCGCTTGTGGCCGAAGAGTTCGGATTCCAGCAGCTGGTCGGGCAGCGCGCCGCAGTTCTCCACCACGAAGGCCTCGCCGGCACGCGGGCTGTCGTAGTGCAGTGCGCGCGCGAGCAGTTCCTTGCCGGTGCCGGATTCGCCGGTGAGCAGCACCGGGATGTCGAGCGCGGCGAGCTTTTTCACCAGCGCGCACACCGCGTTCATCGGCGAGCCGGGCGCGCGCAGCACGGCGTCGAGCGCGAACTGCTGGCGCACGCTGGCGCGCCGGTGGCTGACCTGTTTTTCGAGCACCGGCGCGGCGGTGCGCAACTCCACCGCCAGGCGCTGGTTCTCGGCATGCAGCCGGGCCATCTCGGCTGCGGATTTCAGTGTCAACAGCAGCTGTTCCGGCTGCCAGGGCTTGAGCAGGTATTGGTAGATGCCGGCTTCGTTGATGCCGGCGATGATGTCTTCGGAATCGGTGTAGCCGGAGATGATGATGCGCACCGCGTCCGGCCAGCGCTCGCGCACCTGGCGCAGCAGGGCGACGCCGGAGCTGCCCGGCATGCGCTGGTCGCACAGCACGATCTGTATCCACTCGCGCTCGAGGATGGCGAGCGCGTCGTCGGCGCTGGACGCGGTGAAGACTTCGAAGTCTTCCTCCAGCGTGCGGCGCAGGGCTTCCTGCGAGCGGATCTCGTCGTCGACGACGAGGATGGACGGCAGTTCGGGCGGCAGCGGTGGCGTCATCGGTCGGCGCGGCTCAGCAGATGCGCGGCAGCGGTTCGCCCGACAGCCAGTCGAGCATGCGCATGCCGCCGAGCGCGGTGCGCAGCTGGACGAAGTGGTGCTCGTCGGCCGTCACCGTGCCGATACGGGCAGCGCCGGCACCGAGCGGATGGGCGCGCAGCGCGGCGAGTGCGGCGCCGGCGTGTTCCGGGTCGCATACCACGATGAGCTTGCCTTCGTTGGCGAGGTAGAGCGGGTCCAGGCCGAGCAGTTCGCAGGCCGCCTCGACCTGCGGATGTACCGGGATGGCGGCTTCCTCGATCAGCATGCCGGCGCCGGACTGGCGGGCGATCTCGTTGAGCGTGGTGGCCAGCCCGCCGCGGGTCGGGTCGCGCAGCACCCGGACCGCCTCGGCCGGCACCGCGCCGAACAGGCTTTCGACCAGGCAGGCGAGCGGGGCGCTGTCGGAACGGATCTCGCTGTCGAAGGCGAGCGATTCGCGCACAGCCAGGATGGCCATGCCGTGGTCGCCCATGCTGCCCGACACCAGCACCACGTCGCCCGGCCGCGCGCGGGCGCCGCCGGGAGCCCGGCCGGCCGGCAGCGCGCCGACGCCGGTGGTGGCGATGAAGACGCCGTCGCCCTTGCCCTGCTCGACCACCTTGGTGTCGCCGGTGACCACGGGCACGCCCACGGCGCGGCTGGCCGCGGCCATGGAGTCGACGATGCGCTTGAGCTCGGCGAGCGGATAGCCTTCTTCCAGGATGAAACTGGCCGAGAGATAGAGCGGACGCGCGCCCATCACCGCGAGGTCGTTCACCGTGCCGTGCACCGCCAGGCTGCCGATGTCGCCGCCGGGGAAAAACAGCGGCGAGACGACGTGGCCGTCGGCCGCCATCACCAAGCGTTCGCCCGGCGCCGGCGCGGGCAGTACCGCGCCGTCGTCGCCCTGGGCGAGCCAGGGATTGTCGAAGGCGCGGGCGAAGAGTTCGGACACGAGCTGCGCGGTGGCGCGGCCGCCGGCGCCGTGGTTCATGTCGACGCGGCCGCTCTTGAGGTCGAGCGGGCGGGTGTAGTTGGCTTTCATCGGATGCGTGTGGAGTGCGTCAGGCAGCAACGACCGCGACGTCGCGGAAGCGGCCGTAATTGTAGTGGGCGGCGCAGGCGCCTTCCGAGGACACCATGCACGAACCCATCGGCGTTTCCGGCGTGCACACCGTGCCGAACAGCTTGCAGTCGGCCGGGCGCTTCTCGCCGCGCAGGATGGTGCCGCACTCGCAGGCCTTGTGGTCGGCCACCGGGGCGTAGCTGAGGCCGAACTTCGCTTCGGCATCCCAGGCAGCAAATTCCGGACGGATCT
Organism: Azoarcus sp. DD4; assembly: GCF_006496635.1. Taxonomy (NCBI): domain Bacteria; kingdom Pseudomonadati; phylum Pseudomonadota; class Betaproteobacteria; order Rhodocyclales; family Zoogloeaceae; genus Azoarcus; species Azoarcus sp. DD4. The sequence goes on along the minus strand of NZ_CP022958.1, from coordinate 5,174,789 downwards.
GCAGCGCGGATTGCGGCAGGCTGCCCAGCCCGCGCCATTCGTAGCTGTCGCGCAGGCCGAACACCTCGGCCACCAGGGCCTGCGCCTTGCGGTTGCCGTCGCGGGTGACGGCGCGGGTGAATTCGTTCTCGATCTCGAAGCGGCCGTCGTTTACCTGGCGCACCAGCATCAGGATGGACTGCATCACGTCCAGCGGCTCGAAGCCGGCGATCACCACCGGCTTCTTGTATTGCGCGGCGACGAAGTCGTAGGGCCGGCTGCCGATCACGGTGGACACGTGCGCCGGGCCGACGAAGCCGTCGAGCTGCACGCCGTTGCCCTCAGGATGTTCGAGGATGGCGACGATCGCGGCCGGGGTCAGCACGTGGTTGCACAGCACGCTGAAGTTCTTCAGCCCGAGCGCCTGCGCCTGCTTGAGCACCAGCGCGGTGGGCGGCGTGGTGGTCTCGAAGCCGATGGCGAGGAATACCACCTCGCGCTGCGGTTCGCGCTGGGCCAGCGCCAGCGCGTCGGCGGCGGAATACACCATGCGGATGTCGGCACGGGATTTGTCCAGCCGGGCGCGCGCCTTCAGCAGCGACAGGCCGTCGGAGGCGGGCACGCGCAGGCAGTCGCCGTAGGTGCAGATCGTCACCGACTGCTTCATCGCCAGCCCGATCGCCATGTCGATGCGGCCCACCGGCAGCACGCAGACCGGGCAGCCGGGGCCGTGGATCATGCGCACGTTCTGCGGCAGCAGGTCGATCACGCCGTAGCGCGAGATGGCGTGGGTGTGGCCGCCGCAGAACTCCATGAAGGCGTAGTCGCGCGCCGGGTTGGCCTCGCGCCGGATCGCCTTGCCGATGCCGCGGGCGAGTTCGCCGTCGCGGAATTCGTCCACGTATTTCATGCCGTGCCCTCCAGCGAGGGCGTCAGGCCGGCCTCGGCGAACAGCGCCAGGGTGGCTTCGGCTTCCTCGCGGTCGAGCTTGGAGAGCGCGTAGCCGACATGGACGATGACGTAGTCGCCGACGGCGACCTCATCGACCAGGGCCAGCGAGATTTCCTTGGTGACGCCGCCGAGTTCGACGCGGGCGGTGTCGTTGGGCAGCAGTTCCGCCACGCGGGCGGGGACGGCGAGGCACATGCGTTCAGATTCCTTCGTTCAGCAGGTGGCGGGCGATGCGGGCCTGACCCAGCGCCAGGCCGCCGTCGTTGGGCGGTGCCTGGCGCGCTTCCAGCACCGTCAGGCCGCGCGCGGCCAGGCGGCGCGACAGGTCGCGCGACATCAGGCGGTTGAGGAAACAGCCGCCGGACAGCGCCACGGTGTGCACGCCGGCAATGTCGGCCGCGCGCAGGGTCCAGGCTTCGAGCGCGGCCGCCAGCGTGGCGTGGAACAGCGCCGCGCCGCGTGCGGCGTCGGTCTCGTCGGCCAGGGTGGCGAGCAGCGGCAGCAGGTCCAGCGTGCCGCCGTCGGTCCCGCCTTCGGCGATGCGCCAGCCGCCGGGCAGCGGCAGCACCGGGCCGAACCCGGCGGCGAGGCTTTCCAGCCGCATCGCCGCCTCGCCTTCGTAGCCCATCCGGCGGCAGACGCCGAGCAGGCCGGCGGCGGCGTCGAACCAGCGGCCGAGGCTGGTGGTCGGTGGGCAGCGGGTGCCGGCGGCGAGCAGATCAGCCATGCGCCAGGCGGCCGACTCGTCGTGGAAGCGGCTGGCGATCTCGTCGCCGCGGCCGAGGCGGTGGAGCACCGCCGCGGCCATGCGCCAGGGTTCGCGCGCGGCCTTGTCGGCGCCGGGCAGCGGCAGCGCGGCGAGGTGGCCGAGACGCTGGAAGCGCGGACCTTCCACCCGCAGCAGTTCGCCGCCCCAGGCATTGCCGTCGGTGCCGAGGCCGACACCGTCCAGCGCCAGGCCGAGCACCGGACCGTGGTGGTGGTGTTCGGCCTCCACCGCGGCGACGTGGGCGTGGTGGTGCTGGATGGCGAAGGCGGGGATGCCGAGCCGTTCGGCCAGCGCTTCGGCGGCGCGGGTGGACGGGAAATCCGGGTGCAGGTCGTGGGCAACGGCTTGCGGCGACAGGGCGAGGATGCGCTGCATGTGCTCGGCCACTTCGTCCAGCGCCTGACAGGCGCTCGCCGATTCGAGGTCGCCGATGTGCTGCGACAGGAAAGCCTCGTCGCCACGGGTGAGACAGAGCGTGTTCTTGAGCAGGCCGCCGAAAGCCAGCACCGCCGGCCCCTTGCAGCTGAGCTTGAGTGCGCGCGGCGTGTAGCCGCGCGAGCGGCGGATGAACTGCACGCCGCTGTCGTCGTAACGGGTGGCGGGCAGGCTGCGCATCACCGAGTCATCGCAGCGCACGACGATGTCGCGGTCGTGGATGAGGTAGGCGTCGGCGATGCCCATGAGCCGGCGGGTGGCCTCGCGGTTGCCGGTGACGAGCGGCTCGCCGCCGGGGTTGGCCGAGGTGCACACCAGCGCCAGATCGAGCGCCTTGTCCAGCCAGCCGGTGCCCGCCGGGCGGCCGGCGTAGTCGTGGAACAGCAGGTAGTGCAGCGGCGCGTAGGGCAGCATCAGCCCGACCGAGGACAGCGCCGGCGCCACGCCCCACAGTTCGCTGTCGACGCTGGCGCGCTTGTCGCACAGCACCACCGGGCGTTCGGCGCTGGCGAGCAGCTGCTCGTCGGCGCCGCTGAGCTTGGCCCAGTGGCGAGCGGATTCCAGGTTGGCGACCATCAGCGCGAAGGGCTTGTTCTCGCGCGACTTGCGCTCGCGCAGGCGCGACACCGCCTCCGGGTTGCGCGCGTCGCACATCAGGTGGAAGCCGCCCAGGCCCTTGACCGCGACGATCTCGCCGCACAGCAGGCGCAGCAGGGTGTCGGCCACCGGGTCGCGGGTGGCGACGGTGATGCCGAAGCCTTCCAGCAGGGTCAGCCGCGGGCCGCACACCGGACAGGCGTTGGGTTCGGCATGGAAGCGGCGGTCGGTCGGCGCGCTGTACTCGTCGGCGCAGTCGTCGCACAGCGCGAACGCCGCCATGCTGGTGTTCACCCTGTCGTAGGGCAGGCCGCGCGTCAGCGTATAGCGCGGGCCGCAGTGCGTACAGTTGATGAAGGGGTAGCGCCAGCGCCGTCCGGCGGGGTCGAACATCTCGTCGAGACAGGCCGGGCATACCGTGCTGTCGTGGCCGATGGCGGTGGTGACCTCGCCGCTGCGCGAGGCGGTGATGGTGAAGCCGCGGTCGGCCGGGTCGAACTCGCGCAGTTCGGATTCGAGGTGGTCGATGCGGGCGAGCGGCGGTGCTTCGCCGCGCAGGCGGGCGGCGAGCGCGGACAGGTTGCCGGGCGAGCCCTGGACTTCGATCTCGACGCCGCCGCCGTCGTTGCGCACCCAGCCGGAGAGGTCGAGTTCCTGCGCCAGCCGATAGACGAAGGGGCGGAAACCCACGCCCTGGACCACGCCGCGCACACGGAGGCGGCGCCGTTCGTGGCGGGAATGCTGGCGGGGGGAAGTGCCGGTGTCGTCGCTCATGATGGGCTCTCCGCGGGGCTGGCCGGCGCGCCGGCCTGGTGGTTGAGACCGGTCTGTATCCAGCCCAGCCAGTCTTCGAATCCGTGTTCGGTGGTGGACGACACCTGCAGCACCTGCAGCCGCGGATTGACGCGGCGGGCGTAGGCGATGGCGCGGTCGACATCGAAACTGAGGTAGGGCAGCAGGTCGACCTTGGAGAGCAGCATCAGGTCGGCGGCGGCGAACATGTCGGGGTACTTGAGCGGCTTGTCCTCGCCCTCGGTGACCGAGAGGATGACCACCTTGTGCGCTTCGCCGAGGTCGAAGGCGGCCGGGCAGACGAGGTTGCCGACGTTTTCGATCAGCAGCAGGCTGCGTTCGGCGATGGGCAGGCGCGCGAAGGCCTCGCCCACCATGTGGGCGTCGAGGTGGCAGCCCTTGCCGGTGTTGATCTGCAGCGCCGGGGCGCCGGTGGCGCGGATGCGTTCGGCGTCGAACTCGGTCTGCTGGTCGCCCTCGATCACCGCCACTGGCACGCGGCCGGCCAGGCGCTCTATGGTCTTCACCAGCAGCGTGGTCTTGCCCGAGCCGGGGCTGGAGACGAGGTTGAGCGCGAACACGCCGCGCGCGGCCAGCCAGCGGCGGTTGGCGGCGGCGAGCGCGTCGTTCTTGCCGAGGATGTCGCGTTCTATCTTCACCATCTGCTGCTGCGACAGGCCGGGAGCATGGGCGTGGGCCGGGCCCTGGCCGTAGTCGAGCGCGCCGGCGTTCGCGGCCGGCTGGTGGGCGTGGTGGTCGTGTTGCGGGTGATCGTGCGGTGGCGTGGCCGCGTCCAGCGGGCGGAAGGCGCGGGTGGCCGCGGCGTCGGCGGGCTTGCCCGTGCCGGCGCGTCGGGCCGGCTGGCCGTTGTATCGCAATTCGCCGCTGCCGCAGCCGCAGACCGTGCACATCTCGTTCCTTCTCCTCGTCAGGGCGCGGGCCGGTCGTCGGCCAGCGCCAGTTCCTTCACGCGCATCTCGGTGCCGCCGGTCGGCTGCACCTGGTAGCTGCCGCACTGCGGGCAGGCGTCGTAGCGCTGCGCGATCGGCACGGTGGCGGCGCACTGCATGCACCAGCCGGTGCCGGGCACCGTCTCGATGTCGATGCCGGCGCCGTCGGCCACGCTGTCCTTCAGGACCACGTCGAGGCAGAAGCGCAGCGCTTCGACCTCCACCGCGGCCAGCTCGCCGATTTCCAGCACCACCTTGTCGACCCGGCCGGCGCGGTGTTCGCGCGCGGCGTCCTCGACGATGCTGCGTATGCCTTCGGCGAGCGACATCTCATGCATGGGTGCTTTCCTCCAGCTCGACGCGGAAGCCGACGCAGGGGTCGAGCGCCAGGGCCAGTGCCTGCAGGCGCAGCCGGGCGGTGTCGGCCGAGGCCGTGCGCCAGCCGCCGCCTTCGCGCACGAAGGCACCACCGGGATGGAAATTCCATTCGGTGGGGGCGCAGATCGCGTAATCGGCGATGCGGTCGTTCTCGATACGCACCGCGTGCAGCAGCACGCCGCGGGCGGTCTCGACGCAGGCCAGGCCGAGGCCGGGTGCCGGCGAGACCGCATCGGCCAGCGCCGGCACTTCGGCAGCGAGCGGGCGCCGCAGCCGGCTGCCGCAGTCGGCGACGTCGAGCACCTTGGCGAACAGCCGGGCCGAGATGCGGTGGCCTTGGCCGAGCAGCAGCGCGACCAGCGGCGAGGCGGCGTGGCGGGCCAGCGGGCCGGTTTCGGCGGGGGCGTCGTCCAGCATCGGCTGGCGGCAGAATGCGGCGTCGGGCAGACCGCCGAGGTGTTCGATCCACTGTGCGGCGGTGAGCGCGGGCAGCAGCGGGCAGACGCCGCCGGCCGGCGCTTCCGCGGCGCCGATGCCTATCATCTCGGCGAGGATGGAGCCGAGGTCGCCGCCGGCCGCCGCATGGTCGACGAATTCGGCCAGGTTGCGCGGTTCGCGCAGGGCGCGGAAGAAGCCGGCCAGCAGTTCGCGCGCAACCAGGTCGAGCAGGTCGCCGCCGAGCGCGTAGGCGCTGTCGGCATCGAGCGGCCGGACCAGGCGGCGGTGCAGTTCGGCGTAGCGGTTGCGGCGCGGCTGCAGGCCGAACAGCGGCGGCCAGTCGAGCAGCAGGCGCCACAAGTGCTCGTGGGCGGCCTCCGCGGCGAGTTCGCGTTCGGTCGCGGCAGCGTCCGCTGCGCCCGGTTCGCCGAGCGCCGCCGCACAGGCGAGCCGGGCGGCAGTGCCTTGCGCGCAGCCGCACAGGGCGAACAGGCGCGGCACCAGCGCCACCGCTTCGGCCGGGCTGCGGCCTACCAGCAGTTGAGCCGCCTGCGGGCGGCGGTTGTCGGCGACTACGCGGCCGACCTGGCCACCGTCGAGGGTGGCGTGCAGCAGCAGGGCGGGATCGGCGGCGGCACCCATCAGCGCGCGCCGAACAGCGCACCGCGCAGGAAGGCGCGGCGGGACAGCGGTTGCGGGGCGGGCGCCGGGGTGGGCCGGCCTTCGAGACGGGCTGCCTCGCGATCCTCGCGGCCCTGGGCGGCGAGGCGCCCGGCGTCCGCTTCCAGCAGGGCGGCGAGTGCGGCGCGCGCAAAGGCGTCGGCCTCGTCCTGACTGGCGAACTCGAACACCGGCGAGGCCAGCGAACAGCTCTGGTAGGCGCCGAGCCCTTCTTCCCGGTTGCCGAGGAATTCATAGGTGCCGGACGGGAAGGCCCATTCCTGCGACTCGCCCACGCCGATCTCGCGGAAGCGTCCGCCGGGGCCGGGCAGCAAGACCAGGCTGATCGCCCACGGCGTCACCAGTACGCCCAGCCATTCGCCTTCCCAGACCTGCATCGCCGGCACTGCCACCGCCAGCGCCGGATTGCACAGCGGCAGGCCGGCCATGCGGGTGGCGGCGATGGCGGCGAAGCAGTCGTGCAAGGCCGCGACCCGGTCGGCGGGCGGCAGGGCGGGGGCGAAGGGGCGGGGCGCGGTGGCCGTGGCGTGGTTCATCGGTCGTCGGCGAGCACCATGAACTTGTGGCGGGGCGCGTCGCAGTTGGGGCAGTGCCAGTGCGCCGGCAGCGCCGCGAAGGGCGTGGCTGGCGGCACCTGGCCGAACTCGTCACCCGCGGCGGGATCGTAGACCCACCAGCAGATGCCGCACTCCAGCCGTGCGGCGGGATCGAGCTGGGCGTCGTTGCCCAGGTAGGAGCCTTCGAACATGACGGGCTGCCTCGGTCGGTTTATGTCTTAAAGGATAGCGCGGGGCTCACGCCTCGCACAGTGCCGCGGTCCATTCGGCCAGCCGCGCGATGCTGTCGGCGAAGTCGTCGGCCGCTGCCGGGGCCACGTCGGGCAGGGCGGTGACTTCGATGGTGTTGAGGATGAGCGTGTCGGCGCTGTTGAAATACTGCACCCACCAGGTGTTGGCGAGCGCGGTGGCGGTGATGCGGCAATTGCCGTAACCGCGCGACAGGATCACCGTGGGGCCGACGCCGAGCACCTCGACCAGCCAGGTGAGGTCGGCCGGGTTCATCGGCAGCAGGGTGAGGTTGACGATGTGGGCGGCGCTGCCGGCGCGGTGCTTGTCCACCGCGTGCAGCAGCTCGGCCAGCACCGCCGGCGCGTTCATCACGCCGACGGGCGGCGGCGGGGGCGTCAGCGCGGCGCGGGCGGCGGCGCGGCTGCGGGCGGCGACTTCGGCCGGCATCGCACAGGCCTCGATGCGGTCGGCCAGGCGGCGACCGGCGGCGTCGGTTTCGATCACCCGCCAGATGCCGGCGAACACGGTTTCCTGGATGCGCAGGGCGGGACTGCCGTCCACCCGCGCGCTGACCTCGCCCTGGCCGAGCGCGTCGTTGATCAGGGCCAGGCTGGTGCTGTCGAGCCCGCCGAGGTCGACGACCGGATGACCGGCGCTGCCGAAGGACCAGGCCCGCATCGCGGCCAGCAGGCCTTCGAGCGTGGCGACCGCGGTGGCGCGGGCGGCGGGGTCGATCTGGTCGGGCAGGCGCGGCGGCGCGAAGGTGTCCATGCCGCTGGGCATGGGCAGGTAGTCGAAATCCTCGTCCTCGGCGGGCTGCGAGCCGGCGCCGACGGCGACGACGGGAATGGGGAAGGCGTTGGCGGACCAGGCTTTCATGCGCGGCTCCGGGTCAGTGGCAGGTGGAGGAGGCGCCGGTGCCGCGCACCGGGATGCCGATGCCGGGCCGGCGGCCGGCGGGCGCATGGCGCATGGCGGCAACGGCTTCGACCAGCGGTTGCCAGTCGCGCATGCCCTCGATGGCACCGACGTAGTCGTGGTTGCCGCCGGCATTGTCGTCGCCGCGCAGGAAGAGCAGTGCCGGGTAGCGGCTGATGCCGAAGGTCGCGGCGATGTCGCGGCTCGCGTCCGGCGCGGCGACGCCGGCGCGCAGGCCGGGCACCGACTTCAGCACTTCCGGCAGCACCACCAGCATGTCCCAGGCTTCGGGGCAGCGCACCGGGTCGTCGGTGAGCAGCAGCACGCCGATGTCGGCGGCCCTGGCGAAGTCGACCAGGGTGTCGGTGGTAACGCGGCGGAAGCCGTCGCGCTCCACCAGGCGTTGCATGCCCTGCTCCAGGGCCGTGGCGGTCGTCATGTTTTTTGCGCCTTGAGGAAATCGGGGAGTTCGGGTTCGCGGTTCACCAGGTCGGCGAAGGCGGCGTCGAGATCGGGCGTTTCTCCCGCCATCAGCGCATCGAGCGCAGCCAGCGCAGCCAGCGACTGGCGCGCGCTGTCGGCGTCGATCACCTCGCGGGCGGCGCCGAGAAAGCTCATCAGCCAGGTGCCCGGCGGCTGCGCGCCGACCAGCAGCAGGTCGATCCAGACCTCGCTACCGTTGCGGTCGCGGCACAGCGCACGGCTGTCTTCGCTGCGCACGACCTGAACGGGGATGCCGACGCACATGGCTAGCGCTCCGGCATGAAGCGGACGTCGCCGATGCGGCAGGCGAGTTCCTCGGACGGACGGCCGTCTTCGTAACGGGCGAGTTCCAGCGCGGCGTCGGTGAGGCCGCCGCCGCTGGCGCTGCGCGGCGCCAGCGCAAAGCCCCATTGGCGCAGGCGTTCGGCGGCGATTGCCACTGCTTCGCCCACCCGCGCGCGCACTACCGGACGCAGGCTGCCGCCGAAATCTTCCAGTTCGACCGGCTGCACGCCGATCAGCAGCATGGATTGCGGGCACTGGCCGAGCAGGGCGGCGGAGGCGATCACTTCCTGGAAGCCGGTCTGGTGCAGGCTCATCTTCTTGGCGCCCATGAAGCGGGGCACCTCGTCGTCTTCCACCAGGCGCAGGCTGCCCGGTTCGAGGCCGTAATCGACCGCGTCGAACACGATCAGCCGGCGTGCGGCGGTGACATAGGGCAGCAGGTAGAGGCCCTGGGTGCCGCCGTCCATCACGGTGACCTGCGGCGGGACCGCCCAGGCGGCATCGAAGGCCTCGACGCAGCGCACGCCGAAACCCTCGTCGGCCCAGAGCAGGTTGCCGATGCCGAGGACGAGTGCGGAGTCGGAGGAGGAGGTCATGGCGTGGCGGGAAAGGTGTTACGGACCGCGTAACAGCAGCAGATAGCGTGCCAGTCGCCGGCGGTCTTTCCCGGGCTGTGTCGTATCAGTGCTTTGGCGCTGGATGCGCTTTGCCGAAAGCAATAGAGGTGGCTGGGCAGCGGATGATTTCCGTTTGCCGCTGGAAAGTTGATTTCCACCGCGGCCGTGGGGCTGCGCTGCGGCGCTGTGGTGCCGCGGCGTTCGTCCCGGAGGCGCGGGTGGCAGGACATTGGCGTGAATCGCGCAAGCCGGCTGTACGGCTTGCGACAAGTCCGCCCCGGGTTCGCCATCGAAAATTACTAAGGATCTGATAAAGCACAGGATTCATTGACCGCGTTCGACCCTGCGCAGCCTGGCACCAAATCTGCTGCATTGCGGAAATCGCGCCGTTCCGGCGTTCCCCGACGATGTGGAGGAAGCGGTGAAGCTGCAAATCGAACGCAATCACGTCGAGGCCATGGTCAAGGCCTTTCCGCGCCTGGCCTGGCTGCAGGATCAGTTGCGCCTGGGCAGCCGGGCCGAGGTGCCTTTCGCCCAGCTCGAGCATGCCGAGGTGCGCTTCCTCGGCGATCTCTACGGCGCCGGCGGCCCCACCCAGCGCGCCCGCGCCGCCCAGCTGGAAACCCTGCAGCAGGCCTTCAACGACGAGGGCTACCGCTTCGAGGACGACGATCTCGAAAGGGTGGTGCCGGAGGTGATCCGCTACCTCGCCGCCGGTGCCATCCGAGGCTGGCTGTTCACCGCGGCGCTCACCGGCAAGCCGCTGGCCTGGGCGGTGACGCGCATCGACTACACGCCGCCGGGCGGCGAGGAAAGCGCCAAGGTGCTGGTGGAACTGAAGTCCAACGCCAAGGCCAAGCTCGCCACCGCCAACATCCGCATCAACCCGAGCGACATCCCGGGGCGCACGATCTCGGAGATCTTCGCCACCAAGGGCTTCGTGCGCGAGACGCCGGCGCTGATCGCCGCCTACGATGAAGCCGCCGCCCGCTACTTCGACTGGCGTGCGCGCTGCGGCGAGCAGTTCTCCGGCAGCGGCGTTGGCTACTACGCCGAGAACCCCACCGCGACCCACCGCGACACCGACTGGTCGCGCAAGGACGTGATCGTGCTGTCCTCGGGTGGCGGCAAGGCCCGCCTGGTGAACGACGAGAGCATCCTCGCCGACCGCGTGCTGACGCTGGACACCCCGGGCGACATCCTCGAACGCTACCTGCGGCGCGCGTCCAAGAACGGCGACTTCAAGGTCGAGGCCGAGGTGCAGGCCATCCAGGAGAAGCTGCCCAAGGGCATGTTCACCCAGCTGCCGGTGCACTTCTACATCCTGATGTTCCACCTCGACCTGCATCACTACGTGTGGGTGCACGTCGATGATCTCGAACCCTACGAGTACAGCCCGGCGCTGAAACAGAAGCTGATCCTGCCGGAGGAGCAGACCGACCTGATCGACATCCTCACCGCCGAGATGGACGTGCTGATGGACGACATCGTCGCCGGCAAGTCGGGCGGCACCACGGTGCTGTGCGCCGGGCCTCCGGGGGTGGGCAAGACGCTGACCGCCGAGGTCTATTCCGAGATCATCCGGCGGCCGCTGTACCGGGTGCATTCCGGCCAGCTCGGCCTCAACGTCGCGGCGATGGAAACCGCGCTGAAGGAAGTGCTGACGCGCGCCCAGCGCTGGGGCGCGATCATGCTGATCGACGAGGCCGACGTGTATATCAAGCGCCGCGACGACAACATCTCGATGAATGCGGTGGTGGGCGTGTTCCTGCGCGTGCTGGAGTACTTCAACGGCCTGCTCTTCCTCACCACCAACCGGGTGGACGACATCGACGAGGCCATCGTCTCGCGCTGCATCGCGCTGATCCGCTACGAGCAGCCGGACGCCGAGGCGCGCGCGCGCATCTGGAAGGTGATGGCGGGGCAGTTCGCGCTCGCGCTCGACGACGGCATCATCGCCCGGCTGGTGGCGCGCTACCCGCAGGCTTCCGGGCGCGACATCAAGGGCCTGGCCAAGCTGGTGGCGAAGTACTGCAGCCGCAAGGCGGTGCCGCCCGACATGGCCGCCTTCGACCGCTGTGCGATGTTCCGTGCGCTGACGCCGGTCGAGTCCTGAGTCGGCGGTGGCGCCGGTGTGCCGCGAGGTGCGCCGGCGCTCAGCGGCCGCTCGCGATCGCCTGCTCGATCGCGGCGACGACCTCGGGTGCGTCCGGCTTGACCGAGCTCTCGAAGCTCGCGATCACCTGGCCCCTGCGGTCGACCACGTACTTGAAGAAGTTCCAGCGCGGCGCCTGCGACTGGCGGGCGAGCTCGCGGAACAGCGGGTGGGCTTCGCCGCCGCGCACATGGATGGGCGCGAACATGTCGAAGCTGACACCGAAGTTAACGAAGCAGACGTTCGCCGCCTTGGCTTCGTTGTCGGCCTCCTGGTTGAAGTCGTCCGACGAGAATCCGAGCACTTTCAGCCCCTTGCCGCGGTAGCGCTGGTGCATCGCCTCCAGCTCCTTGAACTGGCCGGTGTAGCCGCAGTGGCTGGCGGTGTTGACGATGAGCAGGGGCTGGCCGGCGTAGCGTTCGCGCAGATTGAGCGTTTCGGCGGCGTGCAGGCGGCGGAAGCTGTGGTCGAGCAGCGGACCGGCCGATGGCGCGGCTTGCGTGGCCGCCGCCGCGGCGGCATCGTTCGCCGCGCCGGCGGGCAGGGCGGCGCCCAGAGCGATCAGGCCGAGGGCAAGCAGGGTGGGCGTGTGCACGTCGAATCTCCGGCAGTGCCGCGCAAGCGGCGGGATGTGGCGGAGACAGGCCGGACGTGGCGAAAGTTCGCGCGGGGGTATGCTTCAGCCGGCGCTGCGCATCGCCTCGAAAGTGTCCCACTCGGCCTGCAGGGCGGTCCAGAAGCGGGGGTCGGTGCCGAAGAAGCGGCCGAGGCGGACCGCGGTGTCGGGCGAGATCGCGCGGCGCCCGCGCACCAGTTCATTGACGCGGCGGCGCGAGATGCCGAGGGCGCGCGCCAGTGCGTCCTGCGAGATGGCGGCGGGAATCAGGAAGCGGGTTTCGAGGAAGCGGCCGGGATGGATGGGGTGGCGGGTGCCGGCGGGCGGTGCCGTTGCGCGCCAGCGCGCCCGCCCCGGCACTTCGCCCGCCGGGGCGGGCGGCGCAGCCTGCGGCCGGGGCAGGGCCATGAGGCGTCAGTCCTTGAACATCCGCCAGCCGCTGACCATGGTGCTGATCAGGCTCTGGCGGCTCATGATGTCTTCGCGGATCGCCGCATACACATGCACGATCACGAAGCACAGCGTCACCCACATGCCCAGCCGGTGCAGGCTGTGCACCTGCATGCTGTTGCCGCCGAGCACGCCGATCACCCAGCCGAACATCGTGTCGGCCCAGCTGCCGACACCCAGGCCTTCGCCGTACAGCGCGAAGCCGGTGAGGATCATGTACACCGCGCCGATGGTGAAGAACAGGAACATCATCAGTTGCGCCAGCGGGTTGTGGCCGACGTACTTGTTGGGCTCCTTGACCAGGAACAGGTACCAGCGCAGTTCGTAGAACACCTCGCTCCACCATTTGCCGTCGAAGATGGGCAGCAGGAAGATCTGGCGGGCGTGGTGGTTGCCGACGATGGCCCAGTAGATGCGGCCGAGGAAGCCGATCGCGAACACGTAGGCGGCACTGAAGTGCAGGAAGCGGATCCAGCCCATCAGGTATTGCGCGCTGGTGTCGCCCGACAGCGCCGGCAGGGGTTTGCCGATGAAGTAGCCGGTGATGGCGAGTACGGTGATGGCGAGCGCGTTCACCCAGTGCCACAGGCGCAGCGGCGCTTCGTACACGTACACCGCCTTCACCATGCGCGCGCTGCGCTCGGCTTCGAATGCGTCTTGTTGAGCAAGCATTTGTATTACCTCCGAGGTGGCGGAAGGATGTGTGCGGATGAAGAGCGGCTGAAAAAGGAGGCGAGGTGGCAGGGGGCCGACGGCGGCCCATGAGGAGTGGGGAGGGAGGACGCTCCGCCTGTCGTAGGGGGTGCCGCCCTGCCTGTCCTCGCCCCGTCAATCAGCGCACTTTCACCTGGGCCATCTCCTGTCCGTCGGGGCTCATCACGTGGGTGGAGCAGGCCAGGCAGGGATCGAAGGAGTGCAGGGTGCGCAGGATCTCCAGCGGTTCGTCGGCCTTGGCCACCGGGGTGTTCATCAGGCTGGCCTCGAAGGCGCCGATCTGGCCCTTGTGGTCGCGCGGGCTGCCGTTCCAGGTGGTCGGTACCACCGCCTGGTAGTTGTCGATCTTGCCGTCCTTGATCTTGATCCAGTGGCCGAGCGCACCGCGCGGCGCTTCGGTGAAGCCCACGCCCTTGACCTCCTTCGGCCAGGTGGAGGGTTCCCACTTGTCGATGTTGGCGGTGGCGCTGTCGCCAGCCTTGATGTTGGCGATCAGCTTGTCGTAGAAGTAGGACATCTTGTGCGCCGCCCACGAGGCTTCCAGGCCGCGCGCCGCGGTGCGGCCCAGCGTGGAGAAGATCGCCTGCAGCGGCAGGCCGAGGTCCTTGAGCAGCTTGTCGACCGGCTCCTTGAATTCCGGATTGCCCTGCACGTAGCCGATGACGTAGCGCGCCAGCGGGCCGACTTCCATGGCGTGGCCGCGCCAGCGCGGCGACTTGATCCAGGAATACTTGCCTTCCTCGTCGAAGGACTGGACGTTGGTCTTGGTACCCTTGGTGTTCTTGCCGAGCACGAAGTTGGGTTCGGTGACGCCGTCCCAGGGGTGCAGGCCGCGGGTCTCGTCGGCGTACTTGTACCAGGAGTGGGAGACGAATTCCTGGATCTCCTCCGGATCGCGCAGGTCCACCTCGTGGATCTTGCTCAGGTCGCCGTTGATGATCGCGCCGCGCGGCAGCAGCAGGTTGGAGGCGCCGTAGTCGTTGGCGCGGTCCGGGATGTCGCCGTAGGACAGCAGTGACAGCGAGGAGATGCCGCCGCCGTAGGTCCAGTCCTTGTAGAAGGATGCGATGGCAACGAGGTCGGGCAGGTAGACCTGGTCGATGAACTCGATCGAGCGGTCGATGATGCTCTTGACCAGGTTGAGCCGCTCCATGTTGATCGCACCCACGGCGCCGACGCCGTCGAGGTTGATCGCGCACGGCATGCCGCCCACCAGCCAGTTCGGGTGCGGGTTCTTGCCGCCGAAGATGGTGTGGATCTTGACGATGTCCTTCTGGAAGTCGAGCGCTTCCAGGTAGTGGGTCACCGCCATCAGGTTGGCTTCCGGCGGCAGCTTGTAGGCCGGGTTGCCCCAGTAGCCGTTCATGAAGGGGCCGAGCTGGCCGGATTCGACGAACTTCTTCAGCCGGTTCTGGATGTCGCGGAAGTAACCGGGCGAGGAGTTCGGCCAGCTCGAGATGCTCTGCGCGAGTTCGGAGGTCTTCTTGGGGTCGGCCTTCAGCGCGCTGACCACGTCCACCCAGTCGAGCGCATGCAGGTGGTAGAAGTGCACCAGGTGGTCGTGCACCTGCAGCGTGAGCTGCATCAGGTTGCGGATGGAGTTGGCGTTTTCCGGGATGTCGATGCCGAGCGCGTCTTCCACCGCGCGCACGCTGGTCAGCGCGTGGGTGCCGGTGCACACGCCGCAGATGCGCTCGGTGAAGGCCCAGGCGTCGCGCGGGTCGCGGCCCTTGAGGATGACTTCGAGGCCGCGCCACATGGTGCCGGTGGACACCGCGTTGCGGATCACGTTGTTGCTGTCGAGGTTCACCTCGACGCGCATGTGGCCCTCGATCCGTGTGACCGGATCGACGACGACGCGCTTGCCGGTGTTGTCGAGCTTGAAGCCCTGAGTCTCGTACACGCCCATGATTACTGTTCCCCTTGCTTCACGTCGATGCCGGTCTTGCTGCGCGCGCGCGCCAGCGCGGTGACGGCCGCATGCGCGGCCACGCTCGCGCCGACCACCCCGGCGGCGGTGGCGCCGACCTTGTCGGCGTTGGCTTCGATGCCGAATTGCTTGATGTCGGTGACGCGGTCGTAGAAACCGCCCTTGTCCCAGAAACCATCTTCCGAGCAGCCGATGCAGCCGTGGCCCGACTGGATCGGGAAGGACACGCCCTCGTTCCAGCGCACGGTGGAGCAGGCGTTATAGGTGGTCGGACCCTTGCAGCCCATCTTGTAGAGGCAGTAGCCCTTGCGCGAGCCTTCGTCGTCCCAGGCCTCGGCGAACTGGCCGGCGTCGAAGTGGGGGCGGCGGTAGCATTTGTCGTGGATGCGCTGGCCGTAGAACATCTTCGGCCGGCCCATGCGGTCCAGCTCCGGCAGCTTGTCGAAGGTCAGCATGTAGGTGACCACCGCCGTCATCACCTCCGCGATCGGCGGGCAGCCCGGCACTTTGACGATGGGTTTGTCGGTGATGACCTTGTGCACCGGCGTGGCGCGGGTCGGGTTGGGCTTGGCGGCCTGCACGCAGCCCCACGAGGCACAGGAGCCCCAGGAAATGATCGCCTTGCAGTCGGCAGCGGTCTCGCGCAGCTTCTCGACGAAGGGGCGGCCGCCCTGGATGGCGAACATGCCGTCTTCGTTCAGCGGCGGGTTGCCTTCCACCGCGAGGATGTAGTTGCCTTTGTACTTCTTGCGGATCTCGTCGAGGATCGCCTCAGCCTGGTGGCCGGCGGCGGCCATCAGGGTGTCGTCGTAGTCGAGCGACAGCATCGACAGCACCACGTCCTTGGTCAGCGGGTGCGCCGAGCGGATGAAGGATTCCGAGCAACAGGTGCATTCCAGCCCGTGCAGCCACAGCACCGGGGTGCGCGGCTTGGTTTCCAGCGCATGGGCGATCTGCGGCGCAGCGGCCGAACCCAGGCCGAGCGAGGTGGCGGTGAGGCTGCAGAACTTGAGGAAGCTGCGCCGGGTGATACCCTGGCGGCGTAGTACGTCGTAAAAGGTTTCGGTCATTGTTGTACCCCCCTGCTTTCGTGCGTCCGCCGCTTCGTTGCGGCGGGCGTGGTGAGGGTCACAACAAGTTCCGTGCCACCGTGCGGTCTGCTCTTAAAGCGATGTTTTTTATGACTTATCGCATAGGGTCGAGATGCGGGGTGATAAGCGGCTTACCGGCCTGCTTGCCGGCTGGAAGGCGGCAAGCCGCCCGCAGGGCTCAGGCCGCGGTCAGTTCGGCAGCCAGCACGCGCACCAGCTCGGCCGCTGGCAGGGTGCGCGCCATCCCGGCGCCCTGGCCGGCCCACAGCGACATGTAGTCGGCCCTGCCCTGGCGGGCGGCGGCCTGACGCAGTTCGCCGGTCAGGGCGTTCTGCACCGGGTAGGGCGGCAGCTCGCTTTCCACGCCGCGCAGCTTCTCCATATAGGCATTGACCACGCCACGGGCGTGGCGGCCGGAGAAGGCTCGGGTCAACCGGGTGCCGTCGTCGTGCGCGGTGCGTACCGCGTCTTTCCAGACCTCTGGAATGCCGGATTCCGGGCAGCACAGGAAAGCGGTGCCCAACTGCGCAGCCTGGGCGCCGAGCAGCAGCGACGCGGCGATGGCGCGGCCGTCCATGATGCCGCCGGCGGCGATCACCGGGATGCGAACCGCGCGCGCGATCTGCGGCAGCAGTGCCATCAGGCCGATGCCGGACTGCTCCATGTCGCCGAGGAAGGTGCCGCGATGGCCGCCGGCTTCGTAGCCCTGCGCGCACACGTAGTCGGCGCCGGCCGCTTCCCAGGCGAGCGCCTCGGCAACGGTGGTGGCGGTGCCGATCACCTTGCTGCCGGCACGATGGAAGCGGGCCACGGTGGCGGTATCGAGGATGCCGAAGGTGAAGCTCACCACCGGCGGGGCGAGTTGGAGCGTCGCTTCGAGCTGGGTCTGCGGGTCTTCGCAGAAGCGTGCCGGTGTGTTGCCCGGCGGCAGGCCGAGTTCGGCGCGCAGCGGATCGAGCAGGGCGTGGGCGCGGGCGAGCTGGGCGGCGCTGACGGCCGGGGTGTCGAGCACGAAGAGGTTTACGTTGAAAGGACGGTCGGTGAGCGCGCGGATGCGCCCGACGGCATCCGCGATGGCCGAGGGTGCAAGGATGGCGGCAGCGAACGAACCGAGCGCGCCGGCATTGGACACCGCGGCGACCAGCTCCGGCGTGGTGGCCCCGCCGGCCATCGGTGCCTGGATGATCGGGTGCTCGATGCCGAGTGCGGCGGTGAAGGGCGTGGTGGCCTGCATGCGAATCTCCTGTTGGCGGCGGGCGCGGGCAGTGTAGGCTGTCGGGCCCCCTGACAACAACGGCGCTGCCGCCGTGGCCCGTGCATGAAGCTCTCCCGGATCTACCAGCCTCGCAATCCCCGTTTCTGGTTGATGGTGACGCTGAACCTGTTGTCGTCCCTGCTGGCCTGGGTGCTGCGCAGCTACCCGCTGTTGCCTTCGGTAACGCTGGTGGTGGCCGGATTCGCGCTGGCCAATGCGTTCATCGGTATCCGCCTGGCGGTGGCGCTGATGCGCGATCCCGATCCCGATCCGAACGCGGAGACGCAGGGCGAGCGCTGAGCTTTCCGGCAGGCAGGCGGGTGTGAACTAGAATGGAACTGCCTCGCCTGCGCCGCCAATACCGGGCACGTCAGCGCGTTGGCGCGGACCGCCGTGCGTCGGCATGGCGGCTTTCCAAGGCAGGGATGGGCGGACCATGGCGTGTCGCCGCATCCTCACCGGCCGGAAGCACTGCTCCTCGTCAGACGTTCCGGGTGCAGGCAAGCGATCGGAGGGCTGCCCCTTAACCTGTGTCGGCAGTGTGGTTTCAGTAGTCCGGCTGTAAGAATCAGGCGCGTTCTCCGACGAAGGCTGTACAGGCAAACCGCCTGTCGCCCCAGCAGACTCTCTCAGGAGAACGACCATGAAACACCTCAACCACACCCTGATGTCGACGGTTGCAGCCAGCGTCCTGCTCGGCATGTCTTTCGGCGCTGCGGCGGGCGACGCCGCGATGGGCGGTGCGACGAGCACGGCACCGGGTCTGTCGCAGGACCTGCGCGACAGCGTGTATCAGCTGGCACGCGACCATGAGGCCGACCGGACGATGGCGATGTCGGGCGAAAGCCGCATGGGCCAGGCCGGACGCGCCGGTCCCGAGCAGGTGCCGATGGGCAAGACGCACGCTGCGAATGCGGGCGATATCCGCTTCAGCATCTACGACCAGCCGCAGAGCGCGTCCTGGTAAGTGATGTGGCGACCCCGCCGCGTGCCGTTCAGTCGCGTCCCGCGATCGCGACCGGCGGCGCGGCAGGGGAGGCCAGCGCCAGCGCCGTGTTCGGCCAGGGCTGACCGAACATCGCCATGATGTCCAGGACCACCTTCCGGTGCCGCTCCGGGCAGGCGTCCAGCCAGGCTGCGAGATAGTCGCCGAAACGCTTGCCGGCGTCGTCGGCGTGGGCGTTGAGGAATCCGATTGCACCGAGCGCGTCGGGCGTCTGCTCGAACAGCGGCAGCAGCCGGTTGGCGATCACCTCGTTCTTGTCGCGCAGGTAGGGATCCGTCTCCAGCATCGCGTGGTTGGTCCTGAACCAGCTTGCCAGCGAGGTCGATGACGTCAGTTGGCGATGGGGTTCATTCACCAGGTAGGCGAGCAAGGCCTTGAGCGTGGCGTCGTAGCCGGCGAACTGCGGCGCGGGCGGTTGCCGCTCCCATCGCGTGGCGAGTTCGTTCAGGGTGTAGAGCGCGGCTGCCTCACAGACGCTTTCCTCGAACCACTGGTTGCGGTTCTCGACTTGGCCGTCGTGCGTGGGCGGCTTTTCATCGAAGTTGGAGTAGACGTGGCAGAGTTCGTGCGAGAACTGATAGACGAACTGGTGCCAGCGCGAATGGCGTGCGCTTAGCTGGATGACGTATTCGCCGTCGGAACCCTTGTCGTAGAAGGCCATCGGCCCGCCTTCACCGGGCACCACCCGTATTGCACCGAGCTGACGTTCGGGAAAGTGCGACGCGATGACCTCCGCCACGGCATCCAGTACCTGCTGCAGATCGGCCAGCGTGGTATTGCCCCAGCCGTGGGGCGCGATGCGTATCGGCGGATGAGCGCCGTGAGGCTGCCCCTGATCGGGATGGGCGCGGGCCGGCTTGGCCACGAGGATGAATGTCAGCAGAACGAGCAGATAGAACAGCCGCAACACGCCGCGCCGGCACACCAGGTACGCAGCAGCCAGGCTGCCGGGGATCGAGGGGTTTGGCCGCATGTGCCGGTACTCCGCCGAGGGTTGTCGAGCCATGGATGGCAACCCGGGTGGCCAGGCGGTGGAATACGCGTCCGGCTGCGGTGCTCAACGGCTATGTGCCGGATTCTACAGGGCGAATCCGCCTTGTAAAGCCCCTGCCGGAGGCCGGATCTGCCCGAAAATGCAGCTGGAAAGTGCGGGGAATGCGGTCTGGATGGAGCGGGCGAAGGGAACAGCACCCGGTCGCTAACTCGCTTATTACGAACGTCTTTTCCGATCCAAGCGTCACGGAATGGACTCGATTGTGGACTCAAGTCTTCGGCCTGGTCAACGCAGGCCGTTGCGGGTGATCCAAAGCGAGCCAAGCACATCCACCAACAGCCAGAGCATCGGATTTCATTCCGAAGTCTATCTGTCTACTGGCACACCGCGCCACAGGTCGCAACGGACAGGTGAGCTGCGTCCTCAAAGGACTGGCTCATCATCGACCGGCGCGGCCTCGTCTTTCACCCGCTCGATGAACCGCTTCATGGGCTCCGAGGGTTCGCCCTGGCGGCGCAGCAGGTAGGTGGAGAGCGTCGGTGGAATGCCGGCCAGGGGACGAATGGAGATGTCCGGGCGCTGTAGCGTCTGCACTTGCGAGGCGATGGCGAAGCCGATGCCGTAGCCGGCGCCGACCAGGGTCAGCATCACGCCCAGGCTGGTCACTTCATCGACCAGCTTGAGCGGCGTGCTCGCGTCCTGCAGCATCGTTTGAATCTGATGGCGGCAGCCCGATCCCGATTCGGGATGGCACAGAACCAGCGGGAATTTCAAGGCTTCGGCCAGTGGCACCTGCACGTGTGCCAGCAAGGGATGGCGTGCGGGCACGATCACCGACAGCGGATCGGTCCACACCGGCTCGGCGACGAGGCCATCATGCACCGCGTTTGACAACGCAAAGCCGATGTCCAGCAGATCGTTGTGCAGCATCTTGATCTGCTGCGCGAACGGCAGCTCGAAGACGCGAATCTCCAGCTCGGGCTCATCCTCGCGGCTGCGTGCCAGCAAGGTGGCAATGCGGGGCTGCGCCAGGCTGTCGCAGATGGCGATGCGCAGACTGCCCTGGTAGCCCTGTGCCGCCGCCTTGGCGCTCTTGACTGCCTGCTCCACGGTAGCCTGCACGCGCCGGCATTCGCCGAGGAACACTTGGCCGGCCCAGGTCAGCCGCGTCAGACGTGTGCTGCGGTCGAACAACTGTACGCCAAGCTGGTTTTCCAGGTCGCGCATCGCACGCGACACAGCCGATTGCTCGATGCCCAGACGCTCGGCTGCACGGGCCAGATGCAGTTCTTCCGCAACCGCGACGAAGTAACGCAGCAATCTGAAATCCAAGGCCGCCTCCTGCCTGTCTTGTTCTGGTTCGGCCGCTCCGGCGCCAGCACCTCCATCCACATCCCGTCAGCACCTCGTTTGTCGTTTTCAGAAGGCAAATGCACGGAAGTTGCGGAGTGGACTTCACGGGACCAGTTGGAGCCGGGGTAAGGGGGGGTGTGACGGGCGTCGAGGGTTGGAATCACATTGTCTCGTTCGGACTGTTCCGGACGTGGCGATTCGTGTGCCGGGCTCGAGGCCCCTCCAGGATGGCGACGATGTCCTGCCGCCCCAAAGTCTGCGCGAGCCAGAGTTCGTCATGTCCCTCCGCATCGAGCTGGTTCCGCTTCGCACCGCCGACGAGGAGATGCCGGACCACCGACGTGTGGCCCTTGTAGACGGCCCAAAACAAGGGCCACTCCCCGTCCTCGTTTCGCGCATCGGGACTGGCGCCGCGGCCGATCAGGAACGACACGATGTCGGCATGACCGTTGAAGGCGGCCCAGAAGAAGGGGGTCCATCCCCGACGATCGGGCAGGTCGACCGATGCACCACCTGCCAGTAGGCAGTCGACGACCGCCCATTGGCGATGATATGCCGCCAGGAAGATCAGGCTGCACCCCTCGACGTCCTGCCAGTTGGCGGGCAATCCGTCAGCCAGCCACCTCCGCACTTCCGCGACGTCGCCTTCTCGAACGGCGTCGAGCAGTGCAGGGACGACTCGGTCGCGCCAGGCTTCGTGATGGATGTCGTCATGCATCGTATCGGCCCTGACGAGACGAACCAAGGCTCCCCGGCCGTTGATCCATCGCAACGCCCGCCTGCGCCCTTCGAGACAAGCGCATCAATTGAATTCCATCCGGTCGAATGTTCATGAGTTGCGCTTCGGGATCGGTGCGTTGCAGTCCTTGAAGTTCACATACACTTTGTCACCGACCTGCAATTGCGCATCTGCAGGCAACTTTGCGGCGCGCGCGTACGGGTGGCCATTGCGCAGAAACGCAACCATCACGTACGGCGTGTCGCCTTCCGCGTCGGACGCCTCGGCCCTGCAGTCATAGAACGAAGGCCGCTTCAAGCTAGTCGCCAGCCCGATTTCGACAACAGTTCCTTTGCGCCACCCGTCCGCCTCGGAGTATTTCCCTTCCAGCACGGTGGGGCTCGCACATCCAGCCAGTCCACCGAGGGCCACGACGACCATTCCTGCAGCAAGAGTTTTCATTGAGTCACCTTTAGATCGCATGGGATGGCCACCCGCAGCGACGTGCTGCGGGCAGCCGGACGGCGTCACTTCAGCGTGAAGCGCGCGGTGGTGGAGGGTTTGCCCGGCAGCGTGACGACGGCCACCAGCTTGGTGCCGGCGCCCACCTTGAAGCTCCCCTTGGACTCCAACCGGTCGCCGGCAGGCTTGAGTTCGACTTCCTGCTTTTCGGTGCCGGTCAGGAGCGTGAGCTTCGCGCTGCCGTTGGCCACATCGACCGGCTTGCCGTGATCGCGCAGGTGCAGTTGGATGACGTCAGGCTTGGCGACGAGCTCGAGGTCGATATCCTTGACCTCGACCACCAGACCACCGTGCAGGGATTCATGTCCGTGGGCATGATCGTGCTTGTCCGCCGCGAAGGCAGGACCGACGGCCACCAGGGCAGCCAGGGCGATGAGCTTCGAGAGTTTCATGTTTTCTCCTTTCAGGATTCGATTGTGTAAGCGGATCAGCGTTAGAACGCTTCGGCATTGCGGTCGTTGAGCAGGCGCTCGACGTCGCGGCGGCCGAAGAGCCAGAACATCGCGGGGGTGAGGAAGGTATCGAGGAGCGTCGAGCTGATGAGCCCCGAGAAGATCACCACGGCGACCGGATGCAGGATCTCGGTACCGGGGCGCTCGGCCTCGAACAGCAACGGCGCCAGCGCAAAGGCGGTCACCAGCGCGGTCATCAGCACCGGCGATAGGCGTTCGAGTGAGCCGCGCAGGATCATCTTGTGATCGAAGTCTTCGCCTTCGATGCGCATCAGGTTGATGTAGTGGCTGACTTTCAGGATGCCGTTGCGCACCGAAATGCCCGCGAGCGTGATGAAGCCAATGAGCGCCGCGACCGACAGCGGCTGGCCTGAGATCCATAGGCCGATGACCGCCCCGACCAGCGCGAGCGGAATGTTGGCCATGATCAGCGCCGAGAGCCGTACCGACTTGTAGCGGCTGTAGAGCACGACGAACATCAGCACGAGCGACACGATTGAGAGCAGTCCCACGAGGCGCGACGCCTCTTCCTGCGCCTGGAACTGGCCACCGAGCGTGATGAAGTAGCCCTCCGGCAGCTTCATGTCGGCCACCACGGCGCGGATGTCCTCGACGATCTCCGAGAGCGGACGCTGCTGGGCGTTGGCCGACAGCACGATGCGGCGCTTGCCGTCGTCGCGGCTCACCTGGTTCGGCCCGTCGCCGTCCTCGATGGCGGCGACCTTCGACAGCGGGATGTGCCCGGTCGGCGTTTCGATGAGGATCTGCGCGAGCCCGTCGACCGAACGCGCCGATTCGGGCAGCCGCACGACCAGCGCGAAGCGCCGCCCACCTTCGACGATCTGCGTGACTTTCTCGCCTTCGACGAGGTTCTGCAGCGCGGCCAAGATCTGCGGCGCTGGCACCCCATAGCGGGCCGCCGCCGCATAGTCGACGCGCACCTTGATCTGCGGCGCGAGCACCTGCTTCTCGATTTCCAGGTCCGCGAGACCGGGAATACCGGCCAGCCGCGCCCGCAGCGCATCGGCCTGACCGCGCAGTGTGTCGAGATCCTCGCCGAAAATCTTGATCGCGATCTGCGAGCGCACGCCCGAGAGCATGTGATCGATGCGGTGCGAGATCGGCTGGCCGATCGCGATCGCAGCGGGCAGGTTAACGAGCCGGGCGCGGATGTCGGCGGCGATCTCCCCCATCGAACGGGTGAGTTCTGACGCCGGCTTGAGCCCGACATCGAGTTCGCTGACATGCACGCCTTCAGCATGTTCATCGAGTTCCGCACGTCCGCTGCGGCGACCAACGTGCGTGACCTCGGGCACCTGTTTCACCAGCACCTCCGCCTGTTGTGCAAGCGCGGTGGACTCGGCGAGCGTCACCCCCGGGTTGAGCCGCATGCCGATCAGCAGGGTGCCTTCGTTGAAGGGCGGCAGAAACGTGGTCGGAAAGAAGGGCACGGCGGCGGCCGCGACGATCACCGCGACTGTGCCGGCGAACACGGCAGCCCTGGGCCGCTCGAGGACAGCCTGCAGACCGTTGCGATAGCGCGCCTTGAGCCAGGCAAGTACGCGCGTGTCGCCATGGTCGAGGGACTTCATGCGCGGCAGCAGATAGAACGACAGCACCGGCGTGACCGTCACCGACACGACCAGCGACGCCAACGTCGAGACGATGAATGCCACGCCGAGCGGCACGAACAGCCGCCCCTCCATCCCGGGCAGCGCGAACAACGGCAGGAACACCAGCACGATGATGATCGTCGCGTAGAGGATGGCCGAGCGCACTTCCATCGTCGCATGCGCGACGAGCTCGATCGGGTGCAGGCGGTGATCGTGATGTTTCGTGCGATCCTCCTTCAACCGGCGCAACACATTCTCGACGCCCACCACCGCGTCGTCGACCAGACCACCGATCGCGATGGCGAGGCCGCCCAGCGTCATCGTGTTGATCGACAGGCCGAAATACTTGAACACCAGCGCCGTCATGAAGATCGACACCGGGATCGCAGTGAGCGCGATCACCGTCGGGCGCAGCGTCCCGAGGAAGAAGAACAGGATCGCCGCGACGAACACCGAGGCGCCGATCAGTTTGCCCTGCAGCGTGCCGATCGACGCCTCGATGAAGCTCGCCTGCCGGAAAGTCACCTGCGGCGCCTCCATGCCGGCAGGCAGCGATTTCTTCATCTCGTCGAGCGCGGCCTCGATCGAGCGGGTGAGGTGGATGGTGTCCGCGGTCGGCTGCTTCTGGATGCCGAGGATCACTGCCGGTTTGCCCTCGAAACCCGCGTCGCCGCGTCGCAGCGCCGGCGCGAAGGTCACGGCCGCGATCTGGCGCAGCAGGATCGGCTGACCGTCGCGCGCGGTAATCGCGAGATTCTTCAGATCCTCCAGGTTCGAGGTGCGTCCGAGGTTGCGGATCAGGTATTCGCGCCCGGTGAGTTCGAGGAAGCCCCCCGAGGTGTTCGACGAGAACCCGCGGATCGCCGCCTCCAGCTGTTCCAGCGAGATCTCCAGCTCCGCCATGCGACGCGTATCCGGCTGGACTTGGAACTGCCTCACTTCACCGCCGATCGGGATGACCTGCGCGATGCCGGGGATGGCCATCAGGCGCGGGCGCAGCACCCAGTCGGCGTATTCGCGCACCTGCATCGGCGAGATTTTCGCGGTGTCGATCGGGATCGCGATCTGCATGATCTCGCCCATCACGGAGCTGATCGGCCCCATGCGTGGAATCACGTCCGCCGGCAGTCCTTCTTCCATCGCCGACAGGCGCTCCGAGACCATCTGGCGGGCCCGGAAAATCTCCGTACTCCAGTCGAAGGTCACATAGACGAAGGACAGCCCAGCGCTGGAGATCGAGCGCACCGACTCCACGCCGGGCAGGCCGTTCATCGTCGTTTCGAGCGGGAAGGTGATGAGCTGTTCGACTTCCTCCGCCGCCATGCCGCCGGATTCGGTCATGATCGTGACCGTCGGCTTGTTGAGGTCCGGGAACACATCCACGGGCGTGCGCGTGAGCGTGAACGCGCCGTAGGCCATCAGAACCAAGCTGGCGATGATCACCAGCAGCCGGTTGCCGAGACTATTGTCGAGGAGCCACTTGAACATCGGTCGGGCTCCCCGTCAGCGGATCTGGTTGATCAGGGTGGCCGCGTTTGTGGCGACGCGCTCCCCGGCCGCGAGACCCGACGTCACGGCCACATTCGCCCCATCGAGCGGCGCGGTCGTGACGGTGCGCGGCTCGAAGCGCTCGGGCGCGGTCTTGACCCACACGATGGTCTGGTTCGCCGGATTCTTCAGCACCGATCCTGCAGGCACGCTGACGCCCTGCAGTGTGCTGCGCGTTTGCACGAACACCTCGACCGGTTGCCCGACAGCGAAACGCGCCAGGGAATCGCCCGCGGCGCCGAAAGCGAGCGGCAGCGCCTGCTCGCGCAGACTGCGCGCGGCGCCGAGGAAGTCGAGCGTCACACGTTGCTCGCCCACCGCGAGGCTCGCACCGGCGACATCGACGGCGGTGTCGGCATCGTAGGCCAGCGCCTCGACGCGCAGCCGCTTGGGGTCAACGATCTCGAACACCAGTTCGCGCGCGTCGACGACCTGGCCGGCGACCGCGTTGCTCGACGCGATCACGCCCGCGACAGGCGCCACGAGCGCATCGCGATTGCTGAGCCCCCCTCCCACCACCGTCACGCGGGCTGCGAGACTCGCGAGTTCGCTCTCGGCCGCTTCGATTTCCTTGCGCGGAACCGTATCGGCGAGCTCCTTGAGCCGCGTCACGCGCTTCTCCGCAAGCGCCTTGGCGGCCTGCAACTCGGCGAGCTGCGCCATCTGGTTCGAGCGCTCGATCTGTCCCGCCGACGGCACGACGTACGCGAGCACCTCGCCCTTCTTCACCGCCTGTCCGATCCCGGGCAAGCCGCGCGGTCCGGCTTCGAGACGGCCGGCGACCAGCGCCTGCACTTTTCCGCCCGCATTGGGGTCCATGACCACTTTGCCGGCGAGCGCTATTGTGCGCGGGAGCTCCCCCGCTTCGGTGACCAGCGTGCGCACGCCGATCTGGCGTTGTGCCGGCTTGGGCAGGAATACGCTGCCATCGGGCAAGCGTCGCGGACCGTTGCCTCCAACGGGCGCCGGGCCCTCGTCGCCGTGGTCGTGCCCGTCGCCGGCGAATGCGTTCCACGATGCACCCGCAGTGACGAGGCACAGCATGACCAGCAGAACTCTCGGCTTCATGCGACACCTCCGGCCGAACGATTACGAGCACTTCCCTTGCGCAGCACGAAGAAGCCGACGAGTCCGAGCGCGAGGACGCCGGCGCCCAGCCACCCTGCGTAGGGTGGCAAACCGGGCCCGGCCGTTTGGTCGTGCGCATCGGCGCCTTCGTCATGCAGATCCAGCTCGCCGGCAAGGAGGTCGGTGTCCTGTCCGGCCATGACCGTGGCCGTCACGGACACGACGCCCGGCTGGAGTGCTTCCTGCAGCGTGGCTTCAAATTCGCCGTCGGCATGGGCTTCGAGGGGGATCGCCTTGCCGTCGAGTTGCAGCTCCAGCGTCGCGTCCTTGACCGGGCTGTTGTCGGTGAAGCGGTCGAGATAGAGCGTGATGTTCTTGCCGTCGACGACGCCGACCAGTTCGAAGAGATCCGAGACGGCGGTGAATCGCGGCAGCGCCGGGCCTGCCACGGGTGCCGGGGCGTCACCGTGGTCGTGGCCTTCGCCGGCCAAGGCCAGGGGCGTGAAGCCCGCAAGGACGGCGGCAAGGCTCCACGCCGCCAAGGTAGGGGAAGCATTCATATTCGGGATCCTGGTGTTCATTCGGGAAGAAGGCCCATGGCCTGGCGCAGCGCGGACACGGCCGCGGCCAGTTCGATGCGGGTGCGCGCCACCTGACGCTCGGCTTCGGCGGCTTCGAGTTCGATGCGCAGGCGGGTCGGCAGATCGGTTTCGCCGAGGCGGAACGCCTTCTCGAAGAAGCCGCGCGCCTCGCGGGCCAACTGTGCGCGCTGTTCGGCTGAGGCGACCAGGGTGCGCGCCGATTCCACCCGGACGCGCGCCGTATCCACGTCGCTCGTCAGGCGTTCGCGTTCCAGCCGAAGCTGGGCTTCGGCTTCGATCGCTTCGGCACTGGCACTGGCGACGCGGGCGCGGTTGCGGGAATCGGACCCGAACGGAATACGCAGGCCGAGCGTCACCGTCTGTTGCCAGGATTCGCCGGATGCGCCGCGCTCGCGTGTCGTCGCCAGGTTCAGCTCGGGATTGGCCCGTCCCTGAATGCCGGCGAGCCTCATGCTGCGTTGTGCAACCTCGGCCCGATCACGCAGTTCGGCGACCGCCGGATGCCCCGCTTCCACGGTGGCGGGGGCGCCGGAAGGGGCGGGTTCCGGTTCCGCGACGGCGAGCCCTTCAGCGGCAAGCGCAGGAGTCACGCCTGTCAGGGCGCGCAACTGCTGCTCCGCACCCGCGAGCGCACCGCTGGCTTCGGCGAGCGACGCTTCGGCGGTCGCGAACGCTCCGTCCGCCTGATGCTGGTCGGCCCGTGCGAGATCGCCGGCCCGAACCCGTTTCGACACATCCGCAGCGAGTTCGCGGGCGCTGGCAAGCCGCTCGCGGGCGACCAGGACGTCGATCCGCGCACGCTGCCAATCCCAGTACGCGGTCCGCACCCCGGCGGCCGTGCGCAGTTGTGCCGCAAGCGCGCGGCTCGTACTCGCGCGCACTTCGGCATCGGCAAGGGCTGCGGTCGATGCGCGTTCGCCGGGCAACCACAGCGGCACCGCGAGGCCGATCTCGTATTCGCGGCTGCCGTCGTTGCGGTGGAGTTGGTCGGTCTTGCCCGACACTTCGAGTGCCGGCGGTTCGGCCGACCAGCTGTCCGCGCTCTCGCGTCGCGCCAGCGCCGCCGTCTGGCGCATGTCGAGCGACCGGGCTTCAGGCTGACGCGCCCACGCGGCGTCGAACGCCTGCCTGAGCGTCGCTACGACCGGTGATGCAGGGGGCGTGACCTGTGCCCACGCCCCGCCGGCCGCGAGTCCGAGCAGCAGCCCCGGCAGCCAGGTGATGCAAATTCTTCGAAACATCCAATTCTCCGTTGATGACGAGACACGGAAAATCGGCAAGGCGCGATCAGCTCGATCGCAATGGACGCACGGCAATACCGTTCAGAACGGTGAACTTGCCGGAAAGAAAGTGAAAGCGACCACCCTGCCGATCAGGCAGGGAGGCCCCATTTCGGGCGTTCGGGCTCGGAGGGATGTCCTGCGAGAAGCCCCATCGGAGTGGAGGCGATGGCGGGGGGCGTCAGAATGCCGTCCGAGGACGATCCAGCGTCGCTCGGCAGTGCGGTGCAACTCGCTGCCTGACAGAAGCTGCAA
Source organism: Azoarcus sp. DD4 (assembly GCF_006496635.1). Classification (NCBI taxonomy): domain Bacteria; kingdom Pseudomonadati; phylum Pseudomonadota; class Betaproteobacteria; order Rhodocyclales; family Zoogloeaceae; genus Azoarcus; species Azoarcus sp. DD4. The sequence continues at coordinate 5,146,106 of NZ_CP022958.1, read as the reverse complement.
TCGAAATCGGTTCCCGCTGCCTTCGATCCGGGCTCGTCGCCAGCCGCGGCCTGGTGCTGGTGGTCATGATGCCCCAGGTGGTTCGCCGCCGCGCCCGACTCGTGCTGGCAATAGGCGCTCACCGCGGCCCAACCCAGTTGGAGCGGCAGGAATACCATGAAGAGAATCGCAAGCCAGCGGCGCATGCGGCGAATTGTAGCGGCAAGAAGGTCGAAATAGAAAATGGGGCTGGACTGCAGAGGCCTCATGTCGAGACGGTGCGGGGCCTTGCCATGTCATGTGTTGCATGACATCCGGCCCGCGCGCATATCTCCAGCGTGTCAATTGTCCCCATAGAGTTCGTCCATGCGCGCCCGCTCCTCGGGCGTCATATTCACGAGTTCGTTGATCACCTCCTCACGCGTCTTGCCCGGGCCGGTGTCCCGGGCGGGAACCGGTAGGCCGCGCTGTAGATAGTCGTAGCTTCCATCCGCTTTCGCCTTCTCCAGTTCCTTCAGCACTTCGGCGCGCGTCTTGGTACTTGTGGAGTGGTCGGGATGAAAGGTGAAACCGGCTTCGTTGTTGGCGGGGTGCCACAGCGAACCGGCCAGGGCCGCGGTCGGCGCGGCGAGGACGGCGGCGAGCAAGGGCACGAGGGTGGCAGTACGGATCTTGGGCATGATGAGCTTCCTTTCGTCGATGCAAGGGACGGTCCGGCTCGGGCAACGGCCGTTGCAGTCCGGCCGGACACGGGGCGTACTGTAGAAAACCGTCCACGTCGAATCGCGAACAGCCCGATTACGAATTCGTAATGTCGCCGCACTGCGCTCTTCGCGATAATTCGCGCATGAAGATCCTGGTCGTCGAAGACGAGCCGAAGCTCGCCGAATACCTGCGCAAGGCGCTGACCGAAAACAGCTACGTTGTCGATGTCGCCCACAGTGGCACCGAGGGACGCTACCTGGCGATCGAGGGGCATTACGACCTCGTCCTGCTCGATGTCATGCTGCCGGGCCTGGACGGCTTCGCCGTCCTGCGCGAACTGCGACGCGACAAGCACGTACCTGTGCTGATGCTCACCGCGCGGGACAAGGTGGAGGATCGCGTGCAGGGGCTGCAGGCGGGTGCGGACGACTATCTGGTAAAACCTTTCGCTCTGTCCGAGCTGCTCGCACGGGTACAGGCGCTGTTACGGCGCGGCGCCATTCCGACGGCCGGTCAGGACCGCACGGTCCTCAGGCTGGCCGACCTCGAACTCGATCTGGTGCGGCGCAAGGCGTCGCGCTCCGGGCAGCGGCTCGATCTGACGGCCAAGGAATTCACACTCCTGACCTTGCTGTTGCGCCGGCACGGGCAGGTGCTGTCGCGCACCGCGCTGGCCGAGCAGGTGTGGGACATGAACTTCGAGAGCAACACGAACGTCGTGGAGGTTGCGGTACGCCGCTTGCGCAGCAAGCTCGACGACCCCTTCGCGAAGAAGTTGCTCCATACCGTGCGCGGCATGGGCTACGTCCTGGAAGACCGGGAACCCTGAGGATGCGCAATCCGCGTTCGCTCGGCCGCTGGCTGTCGTGGTGGCTCGCAGTGCAGACTTTCATCGGGCTCGGGGTCGTCTGCGTCGTCGTGTACGTGGCCACCAGCCTCAACTTCTCGGCGAAGCAGACCGAGGAGCTGCGGCACAAGCAGGACGTGATCCGCCACCTTGTCCGCGAGATCACGACGCCGGAGGAACTGCCGAGCCTGCGTCACAAACTCGACGATTTCTTCATCGGCCATGCCGATCTCAAACTGCGGCTGACCGTGGATGCCGAGGCGCTCCTCTACATGACGCCACCGGCCCCCGAGCCCGCCGCGAACCTGCGTCGGGTTGAATTCGAGATCCCTTCGCCGTGGTCGGGCACGACCGTGCTGCGTGCCGAATTGGCGCTCGACAGCAGTTCCGATGCCCGGCTGCTGAGGCAACTGGCGTGGACGCTACTGGCGAGTGCGTTGGCCGGCGCGGTGGTCGTCTCCGCGGGCGGTGCGTGGCTCGTGCGACGCGCACTGTTGCCCGTTCGCGACCTGGTTCGACAAGCCGCGGCACTCAGTCCGGAAAACGTCGGACAGCCGCTAGATGGTTCCGCGCAGGCACAGGAGCTGCAGCCGCTGGTCGCGCAGTTCAACGCGCTGCTCGTACGGCTGGATAACGCATACCGGCAACTGGAAGGCTTCAATGCGGACGTCGCCCATGAACTGCGCACGCCGCTGGCGACACTGATCGGCGAGACCGAACTCGCCCTGAGCCGCGAGCGCAGCATTCCCGAGCTACGGGACGTGCTGGGATCCAATCTCGAGGACCTGCACCGCCTGGCGGGTCTCGTCAATGACATGCTGTTCCTGTCGAAGGCCGATCGCGGCGAGCGAGCGCGCCGAAGCCCGGTCGGCAGCCTCGCTGCGCTTGCGGTCGAGGTCATCGAGTTCCACGATGCGGCACTGCAGGAGGCTGGCGTGAGCGTTCGCGTTTCCGGGGACAGCGGCGGCGACTTCGATGCGGGTTTGTTGCGGCGGGCGATATCGAACCTCCTCGCCAACGCAACGCGGTTTGCAGAGCGCGGGTCAATGATCGATCTGGACATCGGAGCGGACCCGTCGCGCCTCGTCCGCGTGTCCGTCAGCAACGTCGGCCCGGAGATTCCTGCGGAACATCTTCCACGCCTGTTCGACCGCTTCTATCGGGCGGATGGGGCACGCGAACACGGGAGCACCAATCACGGACTTGGATTGTCGATCGTCGCAGCAATCGCGCGCATGCATGGCGGCACCCCGTTTGTCCGCTCCACCGGTGGCACGACGACCGTCGGTTTCAGTATTTCCGTTTCGGGCGAAAGGCATTGACCCGTCCCCACGTGGCGGGTAGCGTGGGCAAGTTGGATCGTGGCTACGCCGATGGTGTGCGTGGCGCCCGCAGGGGACGAGTCCATCCGCGCGAGCGGCATCGCCGATACCTCGCGAGTCAGCCCCTGATACCTGCTCTACTCTTGGGAGATCCAAGTCGATGAACATCCACGAGCGCCCATCGGCGGATGACCTTTTCGGCATCAGCTGGATGCTGGTTTTGGTGGGTTGGTCGATCGCCGCCCTGTCGATGATCCGCGCGCTTTACCTGAGTGAATACCTACGAATTGAGCCCTGCGTCATTTGCTGGTATCTGCGCCTCTTCATGTTTCCGCTAACTCCGGTCCTCATGGTGGGGCTGTTCCTCTTCGACCGGCACGTCGTGTTCTATGCACTGCCTCTGGCGAGCGCCGGATGGCTCATCTCCGTTATCCATCTGCTGCAGACCTCAGTAACGACGCCGGTCGAGGCGGCCTCTTGCTCGCCGATCATGCCGTGTAGCGAGACGCAGATCATGTGGATGGGTTTCGTTGCGGTTCCGCTGCTGTGGGTGGCCGTCTTTTCGGTCATCAATGTGCTCCTGATCGCGGCACACTTCAGCCGCGCAACTTCCCGGGAGTATGCTGCCTAGTGCTCTCTTCGCCGAGCCTGCGATCGTTGGGCTGTCTGTCACGCGGTTCGACTACAGCCAACGTCAAGTTGTCTGCTGCGGATGTTGAGACCACGCGCGTCGGCCCCAGCAGAGTTCGTCGGCTCCGGGGAAATAGGCCCGACCGGAAACGATCGGGTTGAAGACGCGGCCGGCAGACTTCCCGCCACTCTCGCATCCTCACCGAGTCGGCTGCATCCACATGTAGTTCTGATGCTGCATCATATGGTCCATCATCTGCTGCTGCATGCCCATGTACCGATCCATCATGTACTGGCGCTGCTTCATCTGATCCGGGGTGAGCTTCGAATAGTAGTCCCCCATCCCGCGCCATCCCATCATGTGACCGCCCCTCATTGCGCCGCCCATCATCGGACCGCCCGCACAGCAACCCAACATGCCCGGCCCCCACATGCCGTGCATTGTTCCCATGCCGTTGCGCATCGTTTCCCAGTGCTCCTGAAGCAGCTTCTGTCGCTCCTGCGGATCCTGGGTCTGGCGGATCATCTCCATCTGCTCCTGCATCCGCTGCATGGTCTGCTGCATCTGCGCCATCTGCTTGTCGAACTCGGCGACTTCAGGCGCCTGCTGCTGCATTTGAGCGTCTTTCGCGGGCGGGGCCGCTGTCGGCTGCGCCATGCCCGGCGCGGCCGGAAGCACGGCGGCCATTATGGCTGCAATCAAGATCGTCTTTTTCATTTCGCATCCTCCTCGTCGACAGAAAGAACACCTTCGCACGTCTTCGCTCCGATCGCCGCAACACGCGGAGCCCATTTGCCATGCCCGGTATCGGCACGAAGCCGAACTTCGAAGCTTTCTTGCGTAATCATTCCAGATCTGATGCAGGAGGCTTTCCAAGCCCGCCTCATCGTCCGTCTTGCCGGGTTCGTGAGGCTTCCGTCAGCGCACTGTTTACCAACTGCTTGAGCGGTTCGTATCCAAAGCGCGGCAACGGCTGCCCATTCACGAAGAACTCAGGTGTCTTCGTGACGTTAAGCGCCTGCGCGTCAGCAAGATCCTGCTCGATGACGCGTGCGATTTCTGGCGCGGCCATATCCGCGCGCATTCGCGCAAGATCGAGCCCCAACCCTTCGAGATGCTTCCAAACGAGATCCACCTGCGCCGTATGATGGGGTGCCCACTCTGCCTGCGACGCGAGCAGTGCCTCGAGTGCCGGCCAGAGTTTGCCCTGCTTGCGCGCAGCCTCGAGCACGGCAACAACGTCTTCCGATCCCTCATGGAACGGCGCGTAACGCAGGACAAGGCGAATGTCGTTCGGGTTCGCCGCCATCATTTGCTTCACCAACGGATAGAAACTACGACAGGTTTCGCACGCGGGATCGAGAAATTCAACGATGACGACCTTCGCCTGCATGTTGCCAAGCGTCGGCGAATGCATCCGAATCAGGCGGTCTCGATTGCGATCGACCACTTGCTCCGTTTGCTCGGCCGTTTCAGCCTTGTGGTTCATCGTTGCGACGGCGAACACAAGCAGCAGTAGTACGACGGCGCCAAGAAACACGGTCTTTTGCTTCATTTAGAACTCCGAAGATAGGCCCAGATTAGCAAAGTGATGATGATCGAGAAGGCGATGACCGACAGCAGCGGGATCGTCAGGAAGCCGAACCATTCGATGACCGTCTGCGAGCACGGGACACCCTGCGCGCAGGGACGGACATCCTCAGGGATCACACCGGCGACGAGAAGTTGATGGAACACCGCGACCAATCCGCCAATGACGGCCAGCGGCAGGGAATAGCGAATAACTTTCCAGTCGAACGGAAACAGCCCCATTGGAAGAATCAGTGCGAGCGGAAACATGAAAATGCGTTGGTACCAGCACAGCGAGCAAGTCGGAAGCTTCATGATTTCACCGAAAAACAAGGCTCCAAGCGTCGATGCACTCGCGATTAGCCACGCGACGAAAATGATCGTCCAACCTGTTGTGGTTTCAGTGCTCGTCGAGTTGATTTCGGTTGTAGCCATTGATTGGTGACTCGGTGTAAAAGCAGTGGCGAGAGTGCCGCGCAAGTAAACGTCGGCCTGATATCTCGATCAGCCTGGTAGCGCGGTATGCGCGCTGTCAGTGCATACCCCCAAAGGGTGCCCCAAGACAGATCTACCCTGATTGAAGAGGCAAGGTCGATCGAGCGTAAAACCCATCGGAGGAAGTTTTCATCGTCGGCGAGTGAGATCAGGATGCCAGCGATGAGAACAGGATTACTCGCGTATCCGGTCAATCACGACCGCAACCGCTGTGGCGTTGGGCGCCACAGCGACAGTGCGGCCTTCCAGGTCGCCCGATCGGGGCGCAGCCTCGCTTAGCTTGGAGACGCGAGCACCAATCGAAACCCGATCGGGCACCGGCCCGTCCGACATCCGCTCCGCTTTCTCGAAGCTGAATTCCGCAGGAAGATCCGCCACGCGGTAGCGCAACGCCGCGAGCGGTTTCCCGCCCTGCGCCGGACGCACGAGAACAAAGACGGCATCATCGGCGGCAGCGCGCGAGGCAATCTCGGGCGCCAGAGTGACGCGTCCCTTGACCGTGAGTCCGGGTAGGGGAGTGCCGGCGGCGGCCTCTTTGCCCGCGCCGGCCTGCGGCAGGGCCTCGTGGTCGAGCGCAGGCATACCGCCCTTGATCCGCGCCTCGTTGATGCTCGCCCGGATCGAACGGGCGAACTCCTCGGCCGGTGGCACCTGCGCCAGGACCTGCTCCCAGTAAGCGGACGCCTTGACGAAATCCTGTTGCTGGAAAGCAGCAGTGCCAGCAAGCGCCAGCGCCTTCATGTGGTTCGGATCGAGCGCCAGCGCCCGCTTCACAAGCCGCTCGGCCTCGCCCGACACCTTGCGGCCCTGAGCCCCTGCGATCAGGTCACCCCACTCGGCGAACACGTCCGGATGCTCAGGCATGTTATGGCCGATCTTCTGATAGGTCGCCGTGGCCGTCCGGAAGTCCTGCATCATCGCGTAGGACCGCGCGAGCATCACCCAGCCCTCGGGGTTGTTCGGTTCACGCTCCAGCCGGATCGCGAGCTGCGAAACCATTTGCGCGATCTGCGCGGGCGTGATCTCGTGACCGCCTTCCGGCGCAGCAGTCTGAACCGGATCCAGTCCGTTCGGCTCCCCGAGTGTCAGGTAGATACCGGTCGCCAGCACTGGCACGGCAAGTGCCGATAGCAGCGCCCAAACCCGCGATGGACGTAGGTCCGTATGCGCTTCCGCAGCCTCGCCCTCCTCAAGCGCACGCTGCTCCAGCTCGCTGCGTGCCCGGTTGTATTCGGCTTCGTCGATATCACCCGCGGCGAATGCGTTCTCGATCTCGACGAGTTGTTCACGCAACACTACCAGTACGGTTTCGGCCTGGCGTTGCGCTTGTTGCGCATGCGCATGGATACGACCTGCCCCGAGCATAGGCGGCAGGACGAGCAGCAGGGCACCAGCGACCAGCGCGGCGGCCAGAATCAGGAAGACAGTCACGAGCGGGGCTCCTCGGGAGGCAATGGTGCGCCGTCGAGCAAAGCGCGGGCGCGGTTGCGTTGGTCGTTGTTGAGCGCGGCGGCTGCAGGCTCGTCGGCGCGCCTGCGCAGGCGCAGCGCGAGCCAGCCGGCACCGCTGAACAGCAGCAGGCCGGGGCCTACCCATAGCAGCAGGGTGATGCCGTTTACGGGAGGAAGATAAAGAACGAAATCGCCGTAGCGAGCCACCAGGTAATCGATCACCTGATCTTCGTTTTTCCCAGCCGCGAGCTGTTCACGCACCTGGTTGCGCAGGTCCACCGCCAGCGGCGCATTCGATTCGGCGATGGACTGGTTCTGACACACCAGGCAGCGAAGCTTGTGCGACAACTCGGTCACCCTCTCCTCAAGCACGGGGTCGGCTGCGAGGAGTTCCGCCGCTCCGCCGCGCTGCGGCGCTTGGGCGAGCACGCCCGGCGCCGCAGCGACCAGAAGGGCAAGGGACAAAAAAGTTCTGGTGTCAAGTCCTTCGTGCAAATCACGCAGAGCTTGAAACCGTATATGGGACAGTAGGTTAGCTCGTTTTCAGGCCACTTTGCGGAAGTGCGGCCTTGTGGGCTAGGAGCCACATAGGAGCGTCGGGAGGGAAAGCCGGATCGCGCTGGAGCGTGCGGGATTGCCGAGGAACGGCGGGCCTGTCGCACCATCATAGCCCAAGAGGCTTTGCGTGCGGCATCCAGAGAATGAAGAACGCGCAGCCTGGGGCTGCGCGTTCGACGGATGCCATTGGTACGCGACGCCATCATGTCGGCTTCGTTGGCGCGCTCCGTGTCGCCGTGCCCTTCCTGAATCCCCGATCCCCCGCCATGAACGCCTCCAGCATGTGCGGGATAAGCGTCGTTGCATCGACGGTCTCGCCATATGCCTGCGCGTGCAGCGCGGCATAGCGGTCGAGGGTGGCCCTCAGGCTGGCCGGGCAAGCGAAGGTCAGCTTGACGCTCTCGGTCTTGGGCAGTGGCCCGAGCCGCAGTTTCTTGGTCGTGCTCATTGCATCGCTCCCCGCTGGAAGAACATTGGCTGGTACGGACGCAGCACCAGATCGCGGTTGGCGATGATCCGCACCGGCAGGCCGGGCCGCTCGGTCAGCGTCGGCTGGATGTTCATGTTGCGCCGGGTCATCTCCTGCCCGACCTGGTTGATGCTGTCCTGTGCGCTGTCGCGCCCGGCGATCACGATGCGGTTGCCGTCCTGCCGGTTCTCCGGCGCGGCCAACTCGGCGCCGATGCCCAGCAGCGTCGTCAGCGCCGCACCGGCGACGATGCGGCTCCAGTGGTAGTCCACACCGTCTTCCAGGCCCGAATAGCCGGCCGGATCGGTGCCGACGAGGTTGTCCAGCGTCAGCGAGGACGTGTCCGGCAGGATGATGCGGTTCCAAACCACCTGCACCCGGCTCTGTCCATAGCTGACCTGGCTGTTGTAGCGGCCCAGGATGCGCGAGCCCTGCGGAATCAGCAGGAACTTGCCCGTGGCCGTGTCGTAGACCGGCTCCGTCACCGTGGCGATCACGTCGCCCGGAAGATCGGACTTGATGCCTGTCACCAGCGCGCCAGCGATCACCGTCCCGGCCATCACCTGATACGGCGAGGACGGCATTTTCAGATTCCCGGAATTGCGGGTTTCCGTAGAGCCGCCTTTCAGGAACGCCTCTTTCTGGTCTTGTCGATTCTGCACAGCGGTCGGGTCGGCGGGCTGGGCCGCCGTCGAGGCCGGCCCGGCGGCGAGCGGGTCGAAGCCCGCCAAGGCCGATGCTTGGCCAGCCGCAGCGACTTGCGCAGCCGCTGGCGCGGCGGTCTTGCCAGGCGTGCCCGAGCGGAAGAACACCGAGGAAGCTGCTGCCGCTTCAGCTTCCTTGCGCCGTGCATCCTCCGGGTCGTGGCCCGGCGGCGCGTAGGTGGGCGTCACCGGCTGCTGCGCCTTCACGATGGCCGGGCCAAGGTCGCCCGGCAGCGGCGGCCCCAGCTCGGGCACCTTTCGCGGCAGCTTGGAGTAATCCGAAGGCAGGCCATCCAGCCCCTCGGACTTCGAGACGCGATCGACGTTGTAAAGCTCGGTCTGCTCGCCTGCGCCGCGCCGGTGCGGCTGCAATGACCAGATCGTGGCCCCGAGCACGGCGACCGACAGGCCACCGGTGAGCATGGCCAGCGTGCGCCGGTTCAGGCGTGTGACCGGGCGCGGCTGGGCGCGCAGCGCCACCGCCTCGGGCGCGACCTTGCCCGCCTGCGGCGCAAAGTCAGGGGAATCGTCCTGGCTCATGCTCAGTTCCTCCGCGTGCCATCGGTACGTTCGATCCGCACCACATCGCCCTTGTCCCCGCCCAGGCGTAGTTCGGCGGCGCCGAACAGGCGATCCACGATGTAGTACGGCGGCCGGAAGCGGTAATTGACGAGTTGCCCATCGCCCTGGGCGCCGATGACGAACAGCGGCGGCAGTTCGCCTTGGGCGATGCCCGGCGGAAACTGGATATAGACCTTCTCGCCGTCATCGAAGGCGCGCAGCGGCTTCCAAGGCGGATTGCTGCCGCTGACCGCATAGCGGAACCGGATCTTCTCCAACGACAGCCCGGCATCGACCGGCGCGGCGGCGCTGGCCGCCTGCGCCTGGCGCTGCAAGGCCAGCATCTTGTCCTTCGGGTACTCCCAGGACACCGACGCCATCCACGTCTTTTCGGTAGACGTCAGCTCCAGCAGATAGGTGCGCCGGCTGGTCGTGATGACGAGATTGGTCTTCAGGCCCGAGCGGATCGGTTTGACCATCACATTGACGCGCAGCGCGTCAGCGCTGCCGCTCGATGTGTCCCCGACGATCCAGCGCACGGTATCGCCAGCGGCCACCGTCACCAGTTCCTCGCCGGGCTGGAGCGCGATCACCGTCACGCGGCCCACGGCCGCATAGACCTGATACAGCGCGCCATCGGTGAAGGGCCAGACCTGGATCGCGTTGACGTAGCCCTCGCGCGTGGGCGCAATGCGCGCCTCGGCGTTGGCGCGGGACACACGCACGGTTTCATCGGCGGGTTCCGGCGTGGGCTTGGCATCCGGCACAGGTTTCATCTGCGCCGGCATCGGCAGCACCTGCGGCACGGCCACCACTTCCACAGGCGCAGGCGGCTCCGGCAGCGGCTGCGCCTGCGCCGGCTCATCGAGCGAAATGGACGGCGGCGGCTTGCCCTGCGTGGCGCAGCCCGCGAGGGCAAGCAACATGATCGGCAAGGCGGATTTACGGAAAAGATCATTCATGGCTTTGCTCCTTCGTTTCCTTCCAGTTCGCGGCTCCACGACAGCCCGTTGACGTAGATACCCAGAGGGTTCTTGCGCACGCGCTGCTCGGTGCGCGGCGTCTGCTGCACGATGGAAACCACGGCGTTCCAGCGTTCGGTGCGATCCAGCGCGCCATTGACAAAGCGCGTCTCCGTCCAGCGCACGTTGAAAGACGTGTCGCTGGCGCGGGTCACGCTGGTGATCTGCACCGTCACCGACTCCTTGCCGATGCGCGCGAACGGATCGTTCACGCGGGCGTACTCGTTGAGCACCACGGCGCCCTTGTCAGTGGTGTAGTCGTAGGCATCCAGCCAGTTCTGCCGCACCACGATGGGGTCGATGGACAGCGAGCGCACCAGGCCGATGAAGCGGCCCAGGTGATAGGCCACCTGGGCATCGCTGGGCCGATACGGCGTAGCGGCTTCACCGACCGCGCGCACCTGGCCCGCGTTGTCCACCTCGATAACGTAGGGCGTGACGATGGACTGCGCCGAGCGCCAGACCAGCCCGCCCGCCATCAGCACGGCCAACGTGAGGCAGCCAAAGGCCATGAAGCGCCAGTTCTTGGCCTGCACGCGGGCCGAGCCGATACGGTCGTCCCAGACCTGCGCGGCGGATTGGTAGGGGGTGGCAGGCTGCGGCGTATCGGCGTAGCGCACCTGCGGTCTTTTGAATCGCATGAGGGTTCTCCTTGAAGATCAGGAATCGGAATCACGCAGGCTTGGCCCCTGGCTGGAGCTGCCGCCGTCGCCGCCGCGCAGCGTGTGGGCGGCGGTCGTGGCGGCATGGGTGAGCTGCTGCCTGCGGTGCAGGCGCTTGGCCCAAGCGGGTTGTGCGGTGGATGGGGCTGTGACGGGAGATTCGCTCGCAGCCCGTGCGGCACTGTCCCCCGACGCCGATCCGGCGTCATCAGGCCGGAAGGCGGCGGCGACGCGCTCCTTCATCGAGCGTGCGCCTTGGGCCACCTTCTGCCCGGCTGCCTGCGCGCCAGTCTTGGCGACATTGCCCACACCGGCGGCGGCGCCCTGGAGGCCGCCACCGGCCGAAGCGGAGCCCGCCTGATAGGCCGACTTGGCGCTGCTGGCGGTCGATGCCATCGAACGGGCGCCACTGACCCCTGCTTTGGCGGCTGCGGGCGCCATACGCGCTCCGGCCGCCACGGCGCCGCCGACACCCGTAGCAGCAGCGCCGACCGCAACGGCGGTTCCGGCTGCGCCGATGGCAGCACCGGCCATCGCGCCCGCGCCAAGCTGCGGGCCGCCGGACACCAGCCCGGTCGCAATGCCCGGCCCGAAGATGCCCAGGGCCAGCATGGACAGCGAGACCAGCATGATGACCAGCGCCCGGTCGATCGAAGGCTCCGAACCTGCCGGGATGTTGAACTCGGAGAACAGCCCCGAGCCGATACCGACGATGACGGCCAGTACCAGCACCTTGATGCCCGACGACACCACGTTGCCCAAGACCTTCTCGGCCAGGAATGCCGTCTTGTTCCAGAGGGCGAACGGCACCAGCACGAAGCCCGCCAGCGTGGTCAGCTTGAACTCGATCAGCGTCACGAAAAGCTGCACCGCCAGCACGAAGAAGCTGACGATGACCACCATCCATGCGAAGAACAGCACGACGATGGGCATGATGTGAATGAACACCTCGGGGAAGCCCGCCATCTCCTTGATCTGCTCAAGAATGGGCGCCCCGGCGTCGATGCCCACTTTGGCGAGCCGTCCCGGCTGCAAGAAGTTACCCATGCTCAGGGTCGAGCCGCTGGCCGTCAGGCCCAGCCCGGCGAACGAGCGGAACACGATGCTCGCCAAGGTGTTGAAGTTGCCGATGATGTAGGCGAAGGCACCGACGTACAGCACCTTGCGGATCAGCTTGGCGATCACGTCCTCGCCCTGGCCGCTGGCATGGCTCATGGCCCAGAACAGCCCGGCGAGCGTCATGTCGATGACGATCAGCGTGGCTGTGAGGAACGCCACCTCCCCGTGCAGCAGGCCGAAGCCCGAGTCGATGTAGCGCGAGAACACATCGAGGAAGCGATCAATGATCGAAATGTCATTCATGGCGAGTCCTCCTGCCCCGGCAAGGCCGCTGCCACCGCCTCGCCGTCTTCGGTGGGTTCATCGAAGCTGGCCGGAATCGGCGGCAATTCGGCCAGCGTCCGGTACTCATCAGGCCCGGCCTTGCCGGAGAAAAAGCGGCGCAGGTCGGCCTTGACCACCTGCGCGCATAACGCGCCGTCGAGCTGACCCGCGCGGCATTGCTCCTTGAGCAAGCGCAGCCGCGCCGGATGGGCCGAGAGTGCATCGACCGAAGGCACCTCCTGCTGGCCGCAACCGGCCAGCAAGAGCACGAGACCGCAGAAAGCAGGCGCGCGGGTCATGGCAACACCTGTCACCGGCCGTAGAAATCGACGGTCTGCGGCGTGTACGGCGTACCTTCACCCAGGAAACGCCGGTTCACCTCGCGGCCTCGCTCCACGGCGGCAGCCTGCCGCGCCAACTCCAGCGACGCGGCGCGATCCTGGGTGATGCTCAGGCGTTGCGTTTGGATGGACTGCTTGGCCTGCAAAGCCAGAAGCTGATTGGTGGCTTGCATGGCCTGCAAGGCGCCCACGGCCGATTGGCTCTTGCCCACGAGGTCGGCCAGCACGCCTTCGTCGTCGCTCAGGTTCTGCGACGCCTGGGCCTGCATCTGCATGGTGGTCTGCAAGCCGTTGAGCGTGTTCTTCCAGCGCTCCTGCGCGTCGCGGTACATCTGGTTGCCGCTGACGGTGGCGGCATATTGCTCGGGATACAGGCGCTGGAACTCCCGATCCAGATTCGTCACGTCGTAGGCCAGTCCTCTGGCCTGGGCGATCAGCCGCTGTGTGGTCGCCAGATTGGCGCGCAACTGGCCGACCACGCTGGACGGCAGGCTGGCGAGGTTGCGCGCCTGGTTCATCAGCATCTGCGCTTCGTTCTGGAGCTGCTGGATCTGGTTGTTGATCTGCTCCAGCGTGCGGATCGCGGTCAGCGTGTTCTGCACGAGGTTCGTGGGGTCGATCACGACCCATTGCGCATGGGCGGTGGCGGTGCAAAGCATGGCCGCGATGGCGGCGGCGATGAGACGTTTCTTCATGGCTGGTTCTCCAGGGGTTGGTCAGCGAGGGAACCCGGCGCGAGGCCGGGGAACGAGGGCAGCAGGTCGGCCGCCCAATCGAGGCCGCGATGGCGCAGCCAGGCGCCCGCGAAGCCGGGCACGCCGGCGTCGGCCAGCACCGCGTCCATGTCGCGCTGGTCTTGCGGCGTGGACGCGCCCGCGAAGGCCAGCGCCGCCGGCCCCAGGTCGAGGTCGAACAGGCGATTGCCGAGGCGCGATTGGTAGTAGTAGTCGCGCTTGGGCTGCGCGGTGGCGACGATCTCGATCTGCCGCCTGTTGAGGCCGAAGCCCTCGTAGATCGTGCGAATCTGCGGCTCGGTGGCCTGCGGGTTCGGCAGGAAGATGCGACTCGCGCAGCTCTCGATGATCGCGGGCGCGATGCTCGAATCCTTGATGTCGGCAAGGCTCTGCGTGGCGAAGATGACGCTGACGTTCTTTTTCCTGAGCGTCTTGAGCCACTGGCGGATACGCGCGGCAAACACCGGGTCATCGAGGAACAGCCACGCTTCATCGAGGATCAGCAGCGTGGGCGCCCCGTCGAAGCGTTCATCGAAGCGCGCAAAGAGGTAATGCAGCACCGCCATGACGGCGGCCTTGCTGTGCATCAGCTCCTCCATCTCGAAGCACTGCACGTCGGCCATGCCGAGCCGGTCATGGTCGGCGTCCAGCAGCTTGCCGTGGGCACCGCCCAGCACATAAGGCGACAACGCCTGCCGCAGCGTGTTCGATTGCAGCAGCACGGACAGCCCCGTCATCGTGCGCTGCTCCACCGGCGCACCGGCGAGGCTGCCGAGCGCCGACCAGATGGCGGCCTTCTCTTCGGGGCCGACGACCACGCCCTCATGCCGCAAGCGGCCTTCGATCCACTCTGCCACCCAGGTGCGGTAGCCCTCGCGGTCGATACGAGCCAAGGGCTGGAAAGCGATTTCGCCATCCATCCCGAGGTCGTAGTGCTCGCCGCCCAGGCCCAGGATGGTGGCGCGCATCGAGCGGCCCATGTCGAAGGCGAAGATGCGCGAGCCGCGATAGCGACGGAATTGCATCGCCAGGGTGGCGAGCAAGACCGACTTGCCCATGCCGGTCGGGCCTGCGACCAACGTGTGGCCCACGTCGCCGATGTGCGTCACCAGCCGGAACGGCGTGGCGCCATCGGTGCGCGTGACGATCAGCGGCGGGCCGTCAAGATGGGCATTGCGTTCGGGGCCGGCCCATACCGCCGACACCGGCATCATGTGCGCCAGGTTCAGCGTCGAGACGATGGGCTGGCGCACATTGGCGTAGGCATTGCCGGGGAGCGAGGACAGCCACGCATCCACGGCGTTCAAGGTTTCAGGGATCGTCACGAACCCGCGCCCTTGGATGGCCCGCTCCACCATCCGCAACTTCTCGTCGGCCACGGCCGGGTCGGCATCGAGCACTGTAACCGTGGCGGTGAGATAGCCGAAGGCGACTTGATCGCTGCCCAGCTCCTGCAAGGCGGCATCGGCGTCGGTGGCCTTGTTGCTCGCGTCGGTATCGACCAGCGGGCTTTCTTGCTGGAAGATCGTTTCGCGCAGCAGCGCGATGACGTTCTTCCTTTTCGCAAACCACTGGCGACGCAGGCGGACGAGTTCCTTTTCCGCTTCGGCTTTGTCGAGGCACAGGAACCGGGTTGACCAGCGATAGGCAAATCCAAGCCGGTTGAGGTCGTCCAGAATCCCCGGCCAGGTCGAGGGCGGAAATCCCCGCACCGACACCACGCGCAGGTGCCGGTCGCCCAGCATGGGCGCCAAGCCACCGACAAGTGCGGAGTCGGTCAGCAGCGCGTCGATGTGGAACGGCACTTCGGGCACGCCGACGCGGTAGCGCCGCGTCGAAATGGTGGCGTGCAGGTAGGTCAGCGTCTGGCTGTCATCCAGCCAGGCGATTTCCGGCATCACGCCGTCGAGCAGGTCAAAGATGCGATCCGTTTCTGCGGCGAAAGCTTGCAGCCGCTCGCGCCAGTCCACGCCGTCGGTAGGCCGGTTCTCGTACAGCATCCCCGCCGCGCGGGCGTGCGATTCCTCGGGCGGCAGGTACACCAGCGTCAGGTGATAGCCGCTCTCGAAGTGATTGCCCGAGTCCTCGAATGTGGCCCGGCGTTCCTCGTCCACCAGCCACGACAGCGGCTCGGGGAACGCCGAGTGCGGATAGTCGGCGGCGGCGCGGCGCTCGGCCTCGATGAACAGTGCCCAGCCCGAACCCAGGCGGCGCAGCGCGTTGTTCAAGCGCGCCGACGTGGCGATCAACTCGCCTTGCGTCGCGCTGTCGAGGTCAGGCCCGCGAAACCGGGCCGTGCGCTGGAAACTGCCGTCCTTGTTCAAGACGACGCCCGGTGCGATCAGCCCGGCCCAGGGCAACCAGTCAGCCAGCAAGGCCGGGCGCTGGCGATATTCGGCAAGGTTCAGCATGGCATTCCCCTCACACGTCCAGCAGCGGCCGGTGCTTGATATGGCGCGCGAACACGGCCATGAACTGCGGATCGACACGCGCACCCCAGACCGCCAGCGAATGGCCGACGATCCAGAGCACCACGCCTGGAATCCACATCTGTAAGCCCAGCCCGACAGCAGCGGCCAAGGTGCCGTTAGTGATGGCCACGGTGCGCGGCGCACCGCCCATCAGGATCGGCTCGGTCAACGACCGATGCAGCGGCACCTCGAAGCCGGGTATTCCATCGTGTGGGCCGTTCATACGACGGCCCCACCGGAGAAGCTGAAGAACGACAGGAAGAAGCTCGAAGCGGCGAACGCGATGGACAGGCCAAACACGATCTGGATCAGCTTGCGGAACCCGCCCGAGGTATCACCGAAGGCCAGCGCCAAGCCCGTAGCGATGATGATGATGACCGCGACGATGCGCGCCACCGGCCCCTGGATGGATTCGAGGATGGATTGCAGCGGCCCTTCCCAGGGCATCGAGGAACCGGCGGCCTGCGCAGTACCTGCGAGCAGCAGCATGAAGGCAGCGAGCATCAAGCCCTGCATGGCCGGGCGAGCCAGGCCATCCAGCCGTGCGGGCCGAGGAAGCGGATTTGCGGAAATACGGAAAGCATCAGCGTGCGTCATGGAAGTTCTCCAGAGTGGTCAGGGGACGGGGAGGAAAGGTCGGACTGCGACAGCAGCTCCGGGAATGGAGCCTCCAGCGCATCCGCCAGGTGGTAGCCCACGCCATCGAAGCCGATGACGCGGACGATGCTCTCGATGCGGCGCTTGCGCCCGCGCCCAGCGATGTGGATGACCACATTGACCGCTTCCGCGATCAGCGCACGGGGCGGGTTCACCGCCACTTCGAGGATCAGTTGCTCCAAACGCAGCAGCGCGCCCAGCGCGGAGCCGGCATGGATCGTGGCAATGCCGCCCGGATGGCCTGTACCCCACACCTTGATGAGATCCAGCGCTTCGGCGCCGCGTACCTCGCCGACGACGACGCGATCCGGGCGCAGGCGCATGGACGAGCGCACCAGCTCGGTCATCGACACCACGCCTGCGCGCGTGCGCAGCGGTACGTGGTCGCAGGCCGCGCATTGCAGCTCCACCGTGTCTTCAAGCACCAGCACGCGGTCGCCAGTGGCGGCGATCTCGGCGAGCAAGGCATTGGCGAGCGTGGTCTTGCCCGTGCTGGTGCCACCGGCAATCAGGATGTTCTGGCGCTCGCGCACGGCGCGCACCAGCAAGCCCGCCTGCGCGGCGGTCATCATTTCGTCCTCGATGTAGCGCGACAGCGGGATCACGCCAAAGGCGCGCTTGCGCAAAGCGAAGGCCGGCCCCGGCGCAGCGGGCGGCAGGATGCCCTCGAAGCGCTCGCCCGTCTCGGGCAGCTCCGCCGTCAGGAGCGGCTGGCCGCGATGCACCTCGGCGCCGACGTGGGCCGCGACCAGCCGGATGATTCGTTCGCCGTCGGCCTCGGACAGCTCCACACCCATCGGCGCGCGGCCCGACGAAAGCCGGTCGATCCACAAGGTGCGATCCGGGTTCAGCATGACTTCCACTACGTCGGGGTCTTCCAGCGCGGCGGCGATCAGTGGCCCCATCGCCGTGCGCAGCATCTGGATGCGGCGATCCAGTGAAACGGCGGTGAAGGAAGGAACGGCGCTCATGACGCGCGCTCCTGCGCGTCGTCCATGCGTGCCGGGTCTGGATGCAGTTCTTCCACCACGTCTCGCACCAGACTGCGACCGCGCAGCAAATGCCGCCCGAGTTGTTCGACGAACTGCTCGAAGCGCGCCTTGCCCTGGGCGCGCGCTGCGTCCTGATGCGCTTCGGGCACGGGCGTGCTCACCGTGAGGAAGTAGCGGATGAACAGTGCCAGCGTCTCGATCTGGATGTTCTGGTCGCGCTCCATGCGTTCGGCCTGCCGCGACAGGCGATCAAGCCGCTTGGCAATGGCCGCCTCGCGCTGGTCGGCGGCATCGGGCGACAGCCACGATGCGAGCGCCGCCGCGACGATGGACGACTTGGACACGCCCTTCTTGGCGGCCAGCTCATCGAGCCGCTTGGCGTGCTCCGGCTGGATGAACACGTTGAGGCGGTGTTGGGTCATAGGTCGATTCCGTCATCAGGGTCGAGGGATGCCAGCCGGGCCGTGCGTTGCAGGGCAGGGTCGAGCTGGCGAGGAAGGGGAAGCGGCAGGTCGTCGTCATCGAGCAACCCAAGGTCGGCCGCAGGCGCGGCCAGCTCGGGGTCGTAGGCGGCGATTTCGGAGAGTTCGGGCTGGCGACGCGGGCCGCCGTCATCGGCGCTGCCAAGGTCGCCAACGGTCTCCGCGACGAGAGGTGCCGGCACCGCAGGAATTGCCAGCCCGCTCCAGTCATCGGCGCGGGCCGGCGGCGCGTCGGCGTACTGCCCGTCCGCCAGCGTGGGCGGCGGCAGCACGCGGCGCTTGAAATTGGCGTCCGCGTAGTAGCGCAGCTTCTTCGCCTTGATGGGCGCCACGCTGGACACCATTACCACGGCCTCATCAGGCGGAAGCTGCATGACTTCGCCCGGCGTCAGCAGCGGACGCGCGGTTTCCTGGCGCGACACCATGAGGTGGCCCAGCCACGGCGCGAGCCGGTGGCCCGCGTAGTTGCGCTGCGCGCGCAGCTCGGTGGCGGTGCCCAGCGTCTCGGAGATCCGTTTGGCGGTGCGCTCGTCGTTCGTGGCGAACGTCACGCGCACATGGCAGTTGTCGAGGATGGAGTGGTTTTGCCCATACGCCTTGTCGATCTGGTTGAGCGACTGCGCGATGAGGAAGCTGCGGATGCCATAGCCCGCCATGAAGGCCAGCGCCGTCTCGAAGAAGTCCAGGCGCCCCAGCGCAGGGAACTCATCGAGCATCAGCAGCAGCTTGTGGCGGCGCTCGATGCCATCGGAGCCATCGAGCGACTCGGTGAGGCGCCGCCCGATCTGGTTGAGGATCAGGCGAATGAGCGGCTTCGTCCGCGATATGTCCGAAGGCGGCACCACCAGATACAGCGTAAGCGTCCGGTGCCAACCGTCTTGCGCAGCGCTCAGTCCGATGCGTTGATCTCGTCGGTGACCTCGCCGTCGCGCAATGCGCGGACGATGGCGGCATCGAGCCGGGTCAGGAGTTCGTAGAGGGTTTCGCCGTCGCGGCGCTGGAGCATGGCCAGGCAGTTGTGGTCGTCGTTGGCGATGGCGACGCAGCCGACGGGGTACAACTGCCCGAGGGTGATTTGCCCTTCGGTCTCGATCAGTGTGGTGACGTTGGGGAGGCCGGCCAGCGGATCGTCCGCCGGGACCGGTGCTATGCGGCTTCCCGGTTTGCTTCGACCGGGGCGAGTTCGACGTTCCATGGCAGCAATTCCTCGATGCGGTTGACCGGGTGCTCGGCGATGCGCGCGAGCACGTGGCGCAGGTAGGCCTCCGGATCCAGGTCGTTGAGCTTGGCCGTGCCGATCAGGCTGTAGATCGTAGCCGCGCGCTTGCCCCCGGCGTCCGAGCCGGCAAAGAGGTAGTTCTTGCGGCCGATCGCCACGGTACGCAAGGCCCGTTCGGCGGCATTGTTGTCGATCTCGATGCGCCCGTCGTCGGCGTAGCGGGTAAGCGCCGGCCAGCGCGTGAGCGCATAGCGGATCGCCTCGGCGAGCGCCGAGCGCTTCGAGATCTTGGTCAGCGTCTCCTCGAGCCACTCCTTGAGTGACGCGAGTAGCGGTGCGGTGCGCGCCTGGCGCACCTCGCGTCGCACGTCGGGCGGCTGGCCGCGGATGGCGGCCTCGACCTCGTAGAGCGCGCCGATGCGCGTGAGCGCCTCGGTGGCGATCGGCGAGGCATGCGCCTTGGCGAGCTCGTAGAACTTGCGACGGGCATGCGCCCAGCACGCGGCCTCGGCGATGTCTCCGTGGGCATACAGCGGCCCGTAGCCTGCGAAGGCGTCGGCTTGCAGGATGCCGCGGAACGCTTTCAGGTGCGCCTGGGGATGTTCGCCCCGCCGGTTCGGCGAGTAGGCGAACCACACGGCGGGTGCCGCTCGATCACCGGCCGGGCGATCGTCGCGCACGTAGGTCCATAGCCGCCCGTTGCGGGTCTTGCCCTCGCCGGGGGCGAGCACCGGCACCGGGGTGTCGTCGGCGTGGACCTTGGCGGCCGCGAGCACGTAACGGTTGAGCGCTTCGACCAGCGGGCGTAGCAGCGCGCTGCACTGGCCAACCCAGTCGGCGAGCGTCGAGCGTTCGAGCGTGACGCCCGCCCGGGCGTAGATGTCGCTCTGGCGGTAGAGCGGCAGGTGGTCGCAGTACTTGGCGGTGAGGACATGGGCGAGCAGTCCCGCCCCGGCCCGGCCGCGGGCAATCGGGCGGCTCGGTGCCGGCGCCTGGACGATCGCGTCGCAGTGAGCGCAGGCAAGCTTGGGTCGAACGTGGCGAACCACCCGGAAGTAGTCAGGCACGTACTCGAGCATTTCGCTCACGTCCTCGCCGAGCCGCTTCAACACGCCGCCGCAGTCCGGGCAGCAGGTCGCCTGCGGCGCATGCTCGAGCTGCTCGCGCGGCAGGCGCGCCGGCAGCGGCTCGCGCGCGGCGCGTTCGGATTCGGTGTCGGGGGTAATCGGGGAAACGGCGACGGCGCGCTCGGCGCGCACCGCCTCGAGCTCTTCGAGCGAGAGTTCCAGCTGGCCGATGGTCTCGTCGAGCTGCTCCGAGCGGCGGCCGAACTGCGCCCGGCGCAGCTTCGCGATGATGAAGTTCAGGCGCTCGATCTCGGCCTGCTGCGCCGCGACCATCGCCTTGAGCAGCGTGGCATCATCGGGCAGGGGCGAGGTCGAGTTCATGACGCGAGTCTACGCGAGTCCGCCCCGTGTGAACAGCCCTCTTGGCGCCCCTCCTATGCCGCGCATTCGGGTTGCCAGCTTCGCCGGGGGCGACGCCAGTCGATGCCTTCGAGCAGCATCGACAATTGCGCCGCGGTGAGATGGACTGCGCCTTCGGTGGCCTGCGGCCACACGAAGCGGCCGTGTTCGAGCCGCTTGGCGAACAGGCACACCCCGTCGCCGCTCCACCACAAGAGCTTCACCAGGTGGCCACGCTGGCCTCGGAAGATGAACACGTGCCCCGAGAACGGATTCTCACCCAGCGCGCCTTGCACCAGCGCGGCCAAGCCGTCCATGCCGCGGCGCATGTCGGTGACGCCGGCCACCAGCCAGATCCGGGTGCCGGCCGGCAGTCCGATCATGCCCGCGCGGCCAGACAGTCGAGCACCATCGCCAGCGTGCTACGGCGGACCGCGCCGCGCACGCGCACCGTGGCGCCGTTCAGGACGATCTCGATCTCCGTCGTCAGGCCGCTGGCGCCGGATGTTGCCTCCTGCGGTAGCGCCGGGGCGGTGGTGAGTACCGGCAACAGCAGGGGCAGTTCGGTCACAGCGTGTTCGTGCAGCGGCGTGCCAAACTTGCCAGCCCGGTAGTGGCGACGCCATTTGAACAGCAGATTGGCATTGACGCCGTGCTCCAGCGCGAGTTTGGCCACCGAGATGCCCGGCTCACACGCCAGGCCCGCGAGCCGCCGCTTGAAATCAACCGGATGATTCGGACATCCCTTACGGGTCACCCGGACTCTGCCGTTCGTAGCCACTTTGGTCCCCACCACTTCTTTGGTGGGCACCACTTTGGGCGACCTCAGTCAGCAGGGGAAGACGGTACAGAACGGACGCTTACGATACAGCGATACCGGATGCTCGGCCGCGATCAGGTCGGCGATGCGCCAATCGCACCGCGACGTGACTTGGGCCACCGTGGGATCGCGGTACAGGCCGAGGAACGACATGGCGGTGCTCAACACGCCGGAACGCTCGTTGTCCGATTTGTTGAGCACTTCGCGCGCAGCCGAGGCCACCACCGGATGAGGCCCATCGCCGAGGTGCGGCGTGGTCATCATCCGGTGCAGCGTCAACTCGAAGGGGCTGGCCGGGTCGGAGAGGAAGTTGGCGACGCCGCGCAGCGTCTTGTCTTCGCCCGCGTAGAGCACATGCAGGATGGCCCCGACCAGCAGCGCGTGCGAAGTCTTTTCCCAGTGATTGCGCTTCTCCAGCGCACCTTCGGGATCAACCAGAATGTCCGCGATGTTCTGCACGTCGCGCACCTCATGCGCGCCGTGTCGTACCTCCAGCAGCGGGTTGTAGGCCGCTGACTTCGCATCGGTGGGGTTGAACAGCAGGCAATGCGAGAAGCGCGAGCGCCAACCGGCGGTGATCTGCCAGTTCTCGCCTTTGATGTCGTGGATGACGGCGGATGCAGGCCAGGAAAGCAGCGTCGGCACCACGAGGCCCACGCCCTTGCCCGAGCGCGTAGGCGCGAAGGTCAGGACGTGTTCCGGGCCTTCATGCCGCAGGTACTGTTGGCGATGCAGGCCGAGGAACACGCCCGCAGGGTGGTCAAGGCCCGCCTTGTGAATGTCCTCCACATTGGCCCAGCGGGCCGAGCCATAGGTCGTGACCAGGCGCGACTGGCGCGAGCGCCAGATCGACATGCCGATGGCGACCACAACCGCCAGTAGGCCACTGCCGCCCGCGATGGCGCCGCCGGTATCGAACACGCGCGGCGCGTAGGCATCGAAGAAGAACCACCACTCGAACAACCGCCACGGGTGATAGACCGGTGTGTCCAGGAAATCGAACCACGGCGAGCCCAGGCGTAGTTGGTAGCCCAGGGCCGCCGCTGTCCATTGCGTGGCGCTCCACACCCCAGCGATCACGATGCCGAACACCACGGCAATCTGACCGAACAGCACGTTCGTTCCCTGCATCATCCAGCCTCCGATCGCAGCACAGGCATGTGCCGCCCTCGTGAGGATCAGTGCCGCTGGGCGTGCCGGTCAAAGACCGTTATCGGCAGGTTGATGCCGCAAAAAACATGGTTTCCGGCAGGGAAGAACTGGGGCGAAAGACCGCCACAATGAGCGCGCTGCTGCGCAGCGCGCAAAAAGGCGCAGGCACGCGCAGGTGCGTTGCGGCAAGCCGACCATCAGAACTTCGGCGGTTCCTTCGGTGGCGTATAAGGCACCTTGCCGTCGCCCAGGAAACGTCGGTTCGTCGCCTCGGCCACTCGGTTGCACAGCACGTCGCCCATCGTCGGACGATCCGTCTTGCACTGCTGGCGCAGTTCTCGCAAACGCACGGGGTCAGCAGCCAGTTCCTCCACGCTGGGCACGGCAGCGGGCTTGGACGGCTCAGACTTGCCGCAGGCGACCAGCAGAACTGCTAGCGACGACATAGCGATGATCTTGGATAGGTTCATGGCTTGAATCCTCCGAAGTGAAACGGGGCCAATGGCTAAGCGTCTCCCGGTCCCAGGGCTTCGACCCGCTCGATAAAGCGGGCTAGCGCCTGCGACGGCTCGGCGTCGCGGCGCAGCAGATAGGTAGTGAGCATGGGCGACTTTCCCGCGAGCGGTCGGCCCACCACGCCCGGCTCGCGGCTGGAAGCGATGTGCGCGGCGCCTGCGAGCCCTAGCGCCAAGCCGGCCGACACGAAAGTCATCATCACGTCGAACGTGGCGACGTACTGTTCGATCAAGGGCTCCCGGTCCTGCTTGCGCAGGATGCGGTCGATCTGCTTGGCATGGCCTTCGCAAACTGCCGGGTCGCCCAGCACCAGGGGATGTTGCAGCACTTCATCCAGCGGTACCCGCTTGTGGGCCAGTAGTTCATGGCGCGCGGGCATGGCGACCATCAGCTCATCCTCCCAGGCGGGTTCGATGATGATGCCGTCGCCCACCTCGTCGGCCATCGAGAAGCCCACGTCGTATAGATCGTCACGCAGGCCGCTGAGCTGCTGGGCCAGCGGCACCTCGAACAGGCGGATCTCGATCTCCGGGTCTTCCTCGCGGCAGCGCGCCAGCAGCGCCGGCAAGCGCGAGGGGGTGATGCCGTCGGACAGCGCCACGCGCAACCGGCCGTGAAAGCCATTGGCCGCTGCCTTCACGCTCTCACGCGCCTGGTCCAGCGCCAACAGCACGCGAGGCGCGTTCTCCATCAGCAGCTTGCCCGCAAGCGTCAGGCGCGTGCTGCGGCTGGTACGCACGAACAGTTGTGCGCCCAACTCTTCTTCCAATTCCCTGATGGCGCGCGACAGTGGTGACTGTTCGATATGCAGCCGCTCCGCAGCGCGGGCGAAGTGCAGCTCCTCGGCAACGGCCAGAAAGTACCGAAGGTGACGAAATTCCATGAGTCGATGTCCCTGTAAAGCTCGAAGGAGTCTGTCGTGGTGCCGTAACGGCGTTCATCGTTGTTCCTTTCAAGCGGTTACGCCCTCATGTGCGGGCTCTGCCGTGACATCCTCTTCTTGCTCGTCCGGGCGATGGGCCAGCCGATACAGAATCGGTAGCACCAGCAGCGTCAGCACGGTGGAAGACAAGATGCCTCCGATCACTACGGTAGCCAGCGGGCGTTGCACTTCCGCGCCTGTTCCCGTGGCAATCGCCATCGGGATGAAACCCAGCGACGCCACTAGGGCCGTCATCAGCACCGGCCGCAAGCGTGTCAGCGCGCCCTCGCGGATGGCTTCATCCAGCGGCGTTCCGTCCTCGCGCAAGCTGCGGATGTAGGAAATCATCACTAGGCCATTGAGCACGGCCACACCTGACAGCGCGATGAAGCCCACGGCAGCGGAAATCGACAGAGGAATGTCGCGCAGCCACAGCGCCAAGATGCCGCCGGTCAGCGCGAACGGAATGCCAGTAAAGACCAGCAAGCCGTCCTTGACGTTGCCGAACATGGCGAACAACAGCAGGAAGACCAGCAGCAGCGACACCGGCACGACGATCTGCAAACGCTGCGTGGCTGATTGCAGATTCTCGAAAGTGCCGCCCCAACTCGTCCAGTAGCCCGTGGGAATCTTGACCTGTGCCAGCGCCGCCTCGGCGTCGGCCACGAACGAGCCCACGTCACGGCCACGCACGTTGGCGCTCACCACGATGCGGCGCTTGCCGTTTTCGCGGCTGACCTGGTTGGGGCCGGGTGCCAGCTCGAAGCTCGCCACCTCGGCCAATTGGATGAAGTTCGTCCGTCCTTCGGCACTGCCGGTGCCACCCGTTCCGCGCGGCAGCGGAATCGGCAGGCGCTTCATGCTTTCCACGTCGTTGCGCAAGGACTCTGGCAGGCGAACCAGGATGTCGAAGCGGCGGTCGCCCTCGAACAGTGTGCCAGCCTCACGCCCGCCGATGGCGGTGGCCACGGCATCTTGGATGTCGGCCACGTTCAGCCCATAGCGCGAGGCTTTTTGGCGGTCGATATTCACGGTCAGCATGGGCAAACCGGTGGTTTGCTCCACCTTGACCTCGGACGCGCCGGGAATCTTCTGCAACATGGACGAGATCTCTTCACCCGTCTTATTCAGGACATCCATGTCGTCGCCAAAAATCTTCACCGCCACATCGCTACGGACCCCTGAAATGAGTTCGTTGAAGCGCAATTGGATAGGCTGCGAGAACTCGTAGTTGTTGCCCGGCACCTTGCCCACGACCTCCTGAATGGCCGCCAGCAATTCGTCGCGCGACTTGCGCGGCTCCGGCCACTCGGACACCGGCTTGAGCATGATGTAGCCGTCGGAAATGTTCGGCGGCATGGGGTCGGACGCGATTTCCGCCGTGCCGGTGCGCGCGAAAACGCGGTCGATCTCGGGGAACTTGGCCTTCAGCGTGGCTTCCAGTTGCTGCTGCATCGCAACCGATTGCGAAAGGCTGGTGCCCGGAATGCGCAGCGCCTGGATGGCGAAATCGCCTTCGTTCAGGCTGGGCACGAACTCGCTGCCCATTCGGGTGGCGATCAGGCCGCACAGCACCACTGCCACGGCGGCTGCCGCCAGCATCACTGCTTTGGCCGCCATCACGCGATCCAGCAGCGGGCCATACCAGCGCTTGGCCTGCACGACCAGGAAGTTTTCCGTCTCGCTGACCCGATGGCCGATGAACAGGGCGACCGCTGCCGGGATGAAAGTCACCGACAGGATCATGGCCCCCACGAGTGCAGCCACCACCGTGAACGCCATCGGGTGGAACATCTTCCCTTCCACCCCCGTCAGGGCGAAGATGGGCAGGTAGACCACCATGATGATGAGTTGCCCGAACAGCAGCGCGCGGCGTGATTCCTTCGATGCCAGGAACACCTCGTGAAAGCGTTCCGCCCGCGTCAACGGCCTGCCGTAGTGCGCCTGTGCATGGGCCAGGCGTCGCACGCAGTTCTCGACGATCACCACCGCTCCGTCGATGATGATGCCGAAGTCCAGCGCCCCGAGGCTCATCAGGTTGGCGCTCACCTTGTAATGCACCATGCCAGTGAAGGTGAACAGCATCGACAAAGGAATCACCGTCGCCGTGATGATGGCCGCGCGGATGTTGCCCAGGAACAGAAACAGGATCACGATCACCAGGATCGCGCCTTCCAGCAGATTCTTCTTCACCGTGGCGATAGCCTTGTCCACCAGCACGGTGCGGTCGTAGACCGTCACCGCATGCACGCCCTCGGGCAAGCTGCGGTTGATCTCCACCATCTTCTTGTCCACGGCCTGCGAAACCGTACGGCTGTTCTGACCGATGAGCATGAACACAGTGCCCAGCACCACCTCGCGACCGTTATCCGTGGCCGCGCCGGTGCGCAGTTCACGCCCCAGCCCCACGTCCGCCACGTCACGCACCCGTATCGGCACGCCGCCCGCACTGCTGAGGATAACGTTGCCAATGTCTTCCAGGGTCTTGACTTGTCCGGGCGCACGGATCAGGTACTGTTCGCCGCGCTTCTCGATATAGCCCGCACCCACGTTGCCGTTATTGCGATCCAGTGCCGTCACGATGTCTTGCAGGGTAACGCCGAGCGAAGCCAGGCGAGCGGGTATAGGTGCGATCTGATACTCCTTGGCATAACCGCCAATCGAGTTGATTTCAGTCACACCGGGCACGTTGCGCAACTGCGGCTTGATGATCCAATCCTGAATCTCGCGCAGGTCTGTTGCCGTGTAGGGCATCCCGTCGGGTTTCTTCGCACCGTCCTTCGCCTCGACCGTCCACAGGTAAATCTCCCCCAGGCCGGTGGAGATCGGCCCCAGCGCAGGCGTGATGCCGACCGGCAATTTATCCCGTGCTTCCTGGATGCGCTCGTTGACCAACTGGCGCGCAAAGTAAATGTCGGTGCCGTCCTTGAAGATCACGGTCACTTGCGAGAGGCCGTAGCGCGAAAGAGAGCGGGTTTGCTCCAGGTTGGGCAGGCCCGCCATCACGGTTTCAATGGGATAAGTCACCCGTTGCTCGGTCTCCAACGGTGAATAGCCCGGCGCCTGGGTATTGATCTGCACTTGGACGTTGGTGATGTCGGGTACGGCGTCGATGGGCAACTTCTGGTAGCTGAACACGCCGACGGCGGCCATGCCAATGGCGGCTAACAACACTAGCCATCGGTGCTCGATGGCCGCGCGAATAAGTTTTTCAAACATGGGCATAGCTCCGGCATCAATGGGTGTGCTCGGCAGAGGCTTTGCCGAGTTCAGACTTCACGACGAAACTGCCTGCGGCCGCATATGCCGCCCCTGCTTGAAGACCTTGCAGTACCTCGACCCGCTTGCCATCGCTGCGACCCAACTGCACAGGCTGGGCCACAAAGCCGTCCTTCACCTTGACGAAAACGACCGGCTTGTCCCTCACGCTCTGAATAGCGTCGCTAGCCACGCTGACTGGCACGGCGGTTTCGGACGCGATCACTTCCACATTGACGAACAGGCCGGGACGCCACGCGCCCTGGGGATTGGCCAAGACCACACGAGCCTTGGCCATGCGGGTTTGTTCGCCGATCAGCGCACCCACGAAAGTGATGGTCCCTTGCGCGCTGGCATCGAATGCCGTGGCTTTGATGCTGACCTTTTCACCCACTCTGACCAGCGGCAAATCCTTGGCGGGCACGTTGATCTCTGCCCAGACCTGGCCCAGGTCGGACACCGTGAACACGGCGGCGTCTTCCTTGACGGCCTCGCCCAGGCTGAGGTGCTTTTCAATCACCACGCCATCGAAGGGCGCACGCAGCTCGAAGCGGTTCAGCCCGCCCGAGGAACCTGGGGCCAAGCCCACGGCCGACAGCTTCTGCTGCGCGTTGGCCACGGCGACCTGCGCCTCGTTCAGCGCCTGGCCGGCTTGCAGGTAGTCCTGCTCGGCGGAAATCTTCTGTTCCCACAGCCGCTTCTCGCGTTCAAAAGTTGTCTGGGCCAATGCCCGCCGCTTTTGCGCCGTCTGCAACTCGCTGCGCTGCTCGGATGCGGCAGGGCTGGCGATAACGGCGAGCACCTGTCCCTTCTTGACCGTTTGCCCCAAACTGGCCTGCACACTTTCGACAACACCCGCAATGCGCGGAACAACGTGCGAGGTGCGGTCTTCATTCAGCCTAATCTCACCCGGCAATTGCAGGGCAGACTTGATGCTTGCAGCCCCTGCGGTGTCAATGCCGATGGATGCAGCCTTGATTTGCGCATCGCTGAGTTCGACTTTTCCTTCCTCCTGGCTGAAGCTGAACGTGAAAGGCGCGTTGGCCGTCTGAGCCACGATGCTGATCTCGAACGCATGAGGTTCCGGGACAATCTCTCGACTCAACAGGCTGTCCTTGTCGGGCGTGAAGTTGAGCGCCTGCTTCTCCCCAGTCAGGCGTGTAACGGTAGCGCTGACCTTGGCGGCGCTGCTGGCTAGCGCCTTTTCCTTTTCGTAGAGCCAGATTCGCAGGCGTGGTTCGCCGCCGTCCTCAGCGAGTAAGGCTTCCAATCCGAAATCCCCTTCTTTGAACAGCTTGCCGCCATGCGGCCCCTTGCTTGACCCCTCGTGGTGCTCGCCGTCCGCATGGCCTTTGTCGTCCTCGTGGGAGTCTGCGCCCGTCTTGCCATGATGCTCACCATCACTGTGGGCCTTGGCTTCAACGTGGCTGCCGTGACCCTCGCCCTCGGCGCTCTTATCCGTCTTGCCGCCGAGAATGGCGCTGCCCAGTCCTATGCCCACTGCGGCGATCACGGCGATGGCAAACCACTGCTTCTTGCCGACGTTCAGTTTGTTCGTTTCGGGTTTCATGTTCATTCCTTGTTTGCAGGCAGGGTGGTCGTGGATTCGGATGCGCCGATCACGCGATCCATGTCCGCCGCCGCGCGGTGCGCATCGGCGAGCGCCTTGAGGTACTGGGACTTGGCGGCAAAGTAGGTGCGTTGCGCGTCCAGCACTTCCAGGTAGTTGAACTTGCCGTAACCAAAGCCCACGGTGGCCGCGTCATAGGCGCTCTTGGCCCCTGGCAGCACCTCTCGCTGCAATATGTCGATCTCGCCGCGAACCGACGCCAGCCGCTCGCGGGCTTGCAACAGCTCTGTGTTGAGGCGCAGATTCAACGCCTGGAGTTCATCCCTCGCCTTGTCTTCACGCTTCAACGCTTCCAACAGATTGCCCTGATTGCGGTCGAACAAAGGCAGCGGCACGGAAATGCCGAGCATTAACTGATTGCGCGCTAACTCGTTCGGACGCTTCACGCCCAGGCTGACCGTGACATCGGGCGTCTGCTTGCTGCGCTCCACGTCGGCCAGCGACCGACGGCGTTCGATCTCCAACTGCGCCCGGCGCAATGCCGATGAGGCCGACAAGCGCTGCTGGATGTCATCCAGCGAAGGGACGTTGGGAAGATCGTCCACGCTGCCCGCTACCTGGGTGAAACGCGGCGGGTTGGCCCCGAGCAAACTGGCCAGCCGCGCGCGGGCACTGCGTTGTTCGCTCTGCGCCTGTGCCAGTTCAACCCGCACGCCGGCCTCGGCCACCCGAGCCTTGGTTTCTTCGACCGGGGACACCTTGCCCGCCGTCACGCGCTTGGCAACGGCATCCGTCGCTTGCCTGGCCAGGTCAACGCTGTCCTGGGCCAAGGCCGTGCGATCCTGGGCGGCCAGCGCCTCAAAGAAGGCGGCAACCACAGCGGCGCGAATTTCAACGCGCCGCGTGTTCAGTTCTTCAACTGCGACGTCACGCCCTCGCTCTGCCGCGGCAATGCGGGCAGCGCGCTTGCCCCCCAGCTCGATGGGCAGATTGATCTGGACGCTTTGCGTGCGGGTTGGCGTGCGTTGGTCTTCGAGCGAGTACGCCAGCTCGGGATTAGGACGTACTCGTCCCTGAATTACCTGGCCCTCCACCGCCTCGATTTCCCGTTGGGCGACAGTTAGGTCAAGATTCGCCTCCAAAGCCAGCGCGACGGCCTTTTGCAGAGTCAGGGGCGTTGCTGCTTCAATCTGCTCTACGCCGTTGGCGCTCTGCCCAAGAGCTGGTGCCGTCGGCAATAACTGAGCGAAAGCCGTCCCCGTCATGAGCGCAAGGAGCAAGCCTGCCGCAACCGCCCTCGCGTTGTAATTGTGAATATCCTTCAGCATCCGATTCTCCAGTGATTTGAAATACACAAGGGAATCGGCGGGGGGGCGATCCAGATGATCGCCAGCAACGTCATCACATCAGCCGCGCGAAGCCGGCTGGATACCGTAGCGCGCCATGCGCGACGGCAGGGGTGAGGACGAAGGGAAAGGAACGCGCTCCCCGCCGATCAGGCGAGGACACGCCACTGAGGGCGCTCTAAACGTTCAGGTGGAGGCGCAGCAAGGTGCTCCGGGGGATACCCCGTATCCAGGGACGGGCTGACCGGCGACGCCAGCTTGACATCCCCTGACAAGACCGAGAAGCACCCGGCATGACAGGACGCGCAATCAGGATCGCCACCCAGGGTCTTGGCCGGATCAGGGCTGGCATCCTGGCCGTCGGCCGCCTTGTGCTGATGCGCATGGTGGCCGAAGTGCTTGGCCGCAGCTCCGGTTTCATGCTGGCAATAACTGGCCACTGCCGCCCAACTGAATTGAAGCGGCAAGAACACCAGCAAGACGATGGCCAGCCATTTGCGCATAGGCGTAACAGTGTAGCAGCTACATGCTTTACTTTGCCACTCCTCGCTGCTTGGGTTTTCTCAGAGCCCCGTGCGCGTAGCGTGCCTCCTCTCAGGTTCATCCTGCATCAAATCAGAGCCGCTTCGATATTCGGCGAGTTGTGGCCGCTTTGACGACTGAGGCGACACGAGGGGGCGCCACAGCGCAGGGTACGGGCAACTGGAAGCCTTCAATGCTGATGTTGCGCATGAACTGTTCACGCCGTTGGCGACGTTGATGGGGGGCACTGAAGTTGCTTTGCGCAAAGCACGCGATGCCGACACGTTGCGAGATGTGTTGGGCTCGCACCTCGAAGATCTCCAGCGCATGTCGATGATCGTGCAGGACATGCTCTTTCTGTCGCAAGCCGACCGTGGGGCTGAGGCCCGCCGCGAGCATGTCGCCAGTCTGGCCGGCGTTGCGCGCGCGGTGGTGGAATTGCACGAGGCGGCCATTGAAGAGGCCGGGCTGAAGGTTCGTATCGACGGCGATGCCACCGGCTTGGCCGATGTGCGCCTGTTGCAGCGCGCGCTATCCAACCTGATCGGCAACGCAACCCGACACGCGCATCCGCACAGCACCGTTGTCGTGCAAATCGACCGGCTGGACGGCGAGATCGCCCTGCGGGTGGTGAACGAGGGGCAGACGATTTCAGCCGAGCATTTGCCCAATCTGTTCAACCGCTTCTACCGGGCAGATGCGGCGCGGTCGGATGCCGCCCGCAATCATGGACTGGGCTTGGCCATCGTGGCTGCCATCGCCCGCATGCACGGAGGGCGGACGATGGTCGATTCGAGCAACGGCATCACGTCTATCGGGCTCATGGTGCCCACCCCGCGCGCGCAATAGTCAACGGATCGGGCACCACCAACAGACTGGCTCCACTCGCCAATTACTTCTTCCAGCAGGAGAAGCGCCAGAAAGCCGACAAAGAACATCGCCGTCACCCAGGGGCGATCTGGCGTTTCGTGTGCTTCGATCAGCAGTTCTTCGGTCACGAGGTAGAGCAACGCAATCAGACCAAACGCGAAGAAGCCAGTCAGAAGAGGGTTGGGCAACAGCGCCACCGGCGCTCCAAGCAAGGCCCCGATCGGCAGCAAGAGCACGAGCGCGGCCGTGATCCAGACGACCCTGGCACGGGAGCGAACGCTCTCGCCGAGTTCCGTGGCCACTGTCAATCCCAGGAACAGAACCTCGATGGTCAGGGCGATGGTCAGAAGCAAGCCGACCTTTGGGCCAGCCGCAAACCCGATACCAAGCACCAAGCCATCAATCAGGATGTCGATGCCGATCACGGTCAGGAGACCGGCCGGCCCCTTCGCCAACGCTTCCAGATGCTTCACCAGCAGCATGGTGGCGACGCCGATTCCGCCGCCGATCATCGTCGCCCAAGGCGAGGCCCGGTGCATGATGTCGGGCAAGATTTCGCCGGCCGCCGCCGCGAACACGACGCCAGCGGCGAAATGCTGAATCGCGCTGACCAGTGTTGGCCCCGGCCGCACGTTCACCGCGACCGCAGCTCCGATGATGGCGGCCGCTGCCGGGATCAAGGTGTAGATCCAGGCCGAGATCACCATGACTTAAGTTACCGCGTTGCCGCACTGAGCACAGAATTTCGCGCCGATCGGAATGACGCTACTGCACTTCGTGCACGACGCTGGCACCAGCGATGTCCCGCACTGGCCGCAAAAGCGAGCGCCGTTCGGATTGATCGCTTTGCATTGCGGGCAAGTGATGCCGCTGGCCGAAGGCGCCGGATTGCGCCCCCAGTCGTGACTGCTGGGGCCACCGTGGCCATGGCTACTGCCATGCCCGTGGGAGCCGCCATGCCCCCCGCCGTGGCCGCCGCCATGCCCACCAAAAATTCGATCCAGGATTCCCATTTTCAACACTCCATATTCGGTTTTACTGACCCGCCTGCTGCCTGAGCAGCCTCAGCCCGTTGAAGACCACCAGCAAGCTCGCCCCCATGTCGGCGAACACGGCCATCCACATGGAGGCATCGTCGAAGATCGCCAGCAGCAGGAACACTAGCTTGATGCCCAGCGCGAGCGCGATGTTCTGCCATAGCACGGCGTGGGTGCGCCTGGACAGCCGGATCGTTTCGGGCAGGCGGCGTAGGTCGTCGTTCATGACCACCACGTCGGCGGCCTCCATCGCGGTGTGGGTGCCCGCGCCGCCCATAGCGAAGCCGATGTCAGCCTTCGCCAGCGCGGGGGCGTCGTTGATGCCGTCGCCGGTCATCGCCGTGACGCCCATGCGCTGCTGAAGCTCGCCGATGGCCTGCAACTTGTCCTCGGGCAGCAGGTTGCCACGCACCTCGGCGATGCCCGCCTGGGTGCCGACGGTTTGCGCCGTCGCCAGGTTATCGCCCGTCAACATCACCGGCGTCACGCCCAATGCCTTCAGGTCGGCCACGGCCTGCGCGGATGAGGATTTGATGGTGTCGGCTACTGCACAGATGGCCATGACCCGTTCGCTGCTGGCCAACAACGTGACGGTGCGGCCAGCTTGCTCATGCACTGCAAGGCGGGCTTCGAGGTCAGCCGAACACTGCCCGCGCTCTTCAATCCAGCGGTGGTTAGCCAGCACATAGGTATGGCCGTCGATCACCCCCTGCACGCCGCGCCCGGCAACAGCCTGAAACTCATCCACTTCTTGCGTGGCGGACGACACGCCATCTGCGATGGCCTTGGACACTGGATGATCCGACCGCGCTGCGAGGCTCTTGGCCAGCCCCTCCAGGGCTTGTTGGCCGAGTCCTGTGTCCACGGGCTCGAAGGCCACCAGCTTGGGCTTGCCTTCGGTGATGGTGCCGGTCTTGTCCAGCGCCACGGCCTTGATCTTGCGCGCCTCTTCCAGGTACACACCACCTTTGATCAGGATGCCTCGCCGCGCCCCAGCGGCCAAACCGCTGACGACGGTGACGGGCGTGGAAATCACCAAGGCGCAAGGGCAGGCGATGACCAGCAGCACCAGGGCCTTGTAGGCGGCCTGCATCCAGGTCAGCCCCATGAGCCAGGGCGCCAACAACGCAACGGCAACGGCCAGGACGAACACCGCAGGCGTGTAGACGGCGGCAAAGCGATCCACGAAACGCTGCGTGGGCGCACGGGAAGACTGGGCCTGCTCAACGGCGTGGATGATGCGCGCCAGCGTGCTGTCGGACGCGGGGGCCGTGACACGGATTTCCAACGCCGCAGCCTGATTGATGGTGCCGGCGAAGACTTCATCGCCGGGGCTCTTGTCCACCGGCAAGCTTTCGCCGGTCACGGGGGACTGGTCAATAGCGCTCTGACCTAGGCTCACGATGCCATCCAGCGGAACGCGCTCGCCAGGGCGAATACGCACGGTCATGCCCACAGTGACTTCCTTGACTCCCATGCGCACCCAATTGCCATCGTCTTGACGCACTTCAGCTTGCTCCGGCGCGAGCGCCAGCAGGCTCTTGATGGCGCCGCGCGCCCGATCCACGGCGCGGGCCTCGATGGCTTCCGCAATCGCATATAGGGCCATCACCATCGCCGCTTCGGGCCACTGGCCGATCAGGAAAGCGCCGGTCACGGCCACGGTCATCAGGGCATTGATGTTCAAGCGGCCCTGCCGCAGTGCAGCCAGCCCCTTGCCGTAAACCGAGAAACCCGACAGCGCGATGGCCGCCGCGGCCAGCGCCATTCCCAGCGCCTTGACAGGTACGCTGTCTGGAAAGGCGAATGCCAAGCCCTCGGCCGCCACAGCCAACCCCAGGGCGCCCAGCGACTTGCCCCATGTCGTCCAGAAGCCCGTTGGCGAGGCAACCGCAGCAGCCGACGAGCCTGTGTCGCCAAGAGGTTCCGGCTTGAAGCCTGCCTTGCGGATTGCGTCTAGCGCCTGCTGCAAGACAGGATCATCGGCGGCAATGGCCAACTCGCGTTCGCCCAGATTGAATTGCAGGCTACGAATTCCCGCCATGCCGTCCAACGCCCGGCGGATTTCCGACTCCTCCGAGGCACAGTCCATATTCGCAATGCGGAAGCGCTGGACATTCTTCGCGCCGAGGGGTTCTGGCTTGAAACCCGCTTTGCGGATCGCTTCTAGGGCCTCGGGCAGCGCGTGGTCATCGGCGGCAATGGCAAGCTCTCGATCCCCCAGGTTGAATCGCAGGCTGCGAATCCCCGCCATGCCTTCCAGCGCCCGGCGGATTTCCGACTCCTCTGAGGCACAGTCCATGTTTTCTATGCGAAAGCGTTGCGGCCCAATAGTCGTTGCATCAGACGCTGTTGGCTCGGGCGCCACAGGCACTGTTGCACAGCCACTCCCGCAGCAGGCAGCGTCGGCGTGTTGGCGTTGGTGGGCAGAGTTCATGAAATTCTCCTTTTCAGTCAGATTGGAAACCCTGTACCCACTACAGAGTCAAGCGCCTACAATGAGCCTTGGAGAAAAACCCGCGACCGCTGAAGATGAACTCATGAAAATCGGCGAACTGGCTAAGGCCGCACATACCCAGGTAGAGACGATCCGGTACTACGAGCGTGAAGGCTTGCTACCCGAAACGGCCCGTACGGATGGCAACTACCGCATGTACGCAGAAGAACACGTTGACCGGCTGTCCTTCATCCGGCACTGCCGGGGGTTGGACATGACGCTGGATGAAATCCGGGTTCTGTTGCGCTTCAAGGATGCACCGCACGAGAACTGCGCCCAGGTGAACGACCTGCTCGACGAGCACATCGACCATGTGGCTACCCGCATCAAGGAATTGAAAGCGTTGGAACGACAGCTCAAGACCTTGCGGGAACGCTGCCGTGAATCCCAGCAGGCCAGCCAGTGCGGCATCTTGACCGAGCTGTCCTCAGCATCGCGCCATCTGCACGAACCGGCGACGCGCAGGGGCCATGTTCATGGGGCACATAGCCTCAAGTGACTAGCCCAAAGAAACCCCAAGCCGACGCCCGATTTCCCATGAGGTCGTTCCGCCACGCACTGTCGCCGCAAGCGGCTGCCCCAACCGCTGCTCGATCACTGGCCTCCACGGTACCAGGCTGAAGCCCATGCCGTCGTCCAGCATCGCATACCGACCGCTGGCGAGCATGAGGCTGCGGCGGTAGATGCCGGCCACGCGCTGGCCGTCGGCCACCGGGCGGTGCTCCAGGCCGGTTTCGGCGGCGATGTCCTTGGCGGCCTGCGCCAGCTCGCGGCTGCGCAGCGTGCCCAGCAGGTTTCGGGCGAGGATCACGCGCTGCCCGCGCCGCTCGGCCAGTCCCTGTTCGGCCAGGAAGTCGGCGCGCTGCTGCATCGCCTGCTTGGCCTCGCCGCCAAAGCCGAGGTCGCCCAGGCCCGAGCCGCCGCCGATCAGTTGCTGGTCGAGCCAGGTAGCCCCGATGACGCGGGCCTGCCGCTCGATGGGCAGGTGCGATTTCAGTTCCACGGCCACGCCGCCCAGGCGCTGCGCGTCGTACTGATGGCCACGCTCGGGCAGATCGTCCGGCACCTTCCATAGCCCTTCGGCCACGCGCTCCACGATGCCGGCGCGGCGCAGGGCTTCGAGTCGGCGGATGTGGGCCGCGACGACTTCCTGCGGATCACGGCCCGGCACGGCCTGACCCTGCGCGACGGCCAGGTGATGGTCGGTGCGGTATAGGCCGCCGCTCGCCAGTGCGGTGATGTTCTTGTCGGCTGCGCGCACGTCGGCCGATCCCTTCACCTCCACTACGGCGCCGGCCGGATAGTTCGCCAGTTCATCGTGTGCGTTGAGCGCGACGTAGTGGGCCTTGCCGTCCACGCCGTCGATGACCAGATAGCCCCGGTCGCGCAGCTCGTCGGCCAGCCCCTTCGCTGCCACGCGGCCGAGAATGGTTCGGCCACCTCCATCAGCATCTTGGCCCGGCTCGAACACCGCCAGCTCGCGCGGCTCGCCGCGCATGGCCCGCTGCATGGTGCGGATGATGTCGCCACGCTCGCCCAGGGCGCGCAGGGTCTTTTCGGCATCGGCATGGACAGCCCAGGTGCCCGGCTGCATCTCGTCAGCCAGGCCCAGGAGCTGCAAGCGTTGCAGGCGGCCGATCAGCAGCAAGCGCTGGCGTTGCAGTCGGGGTTCATTGAGCCGTTCGACATGCACCAGGCCATCATCGCCGGCCTCGCGCTTCAAGGTGCGATCCAGGCTCGTCCACCGCTCCTGATCCACCTCGCGTCGCAAGGTCTGCTGGATCTCCAGTTCGGTGCGCGGCCCCAGCCGTTCGGTCGCCAGTTCGGCGGCACGATGGCGGAACCCGTCGGCGATGTAGTCGCCCGCGATGATGAGGTCTTTGCCGGTGTCGTCGCGCCCGCGCACGACGATGTGCGTATGCGGGTTGTCGGTGTTCCAGTGGTTGACGGCTACCCAATCGAGGCCCGTGCCCAGGTCGGCTTCCATGCGGCCCATCAGGTGCCGCGTGTAGGTGCGCAGGTCTTCCAGCTCCGCGCCGTCCTCCGGCGAGAGGATGAAGCGGAAATGGTGCCGATCGTCGGCGCAGCGTTCCTTGAAGGCGTCGAGGTCGGCGGCATCGGTCAGCGGCCCGTAGGCTTGGCCCGGCTCGCCATCGCGGCCCACGCCGTCGCGCTCGATGTAGCGCAGGTGCTTGGCGAGTGATTGCGGGCTGGCCCGTTGCTGGTTGACCAGCAACGTCTTGATGGTCACGCGCCGCGACATAGGCGTGAGCTTCGCGCCTGCGAAGCGTGCCGCCGTATGCCCGCGCCCTAGTCGAGAGCCGGGCCGCTGGCCAGCGCGTGCGCTGCTGCCGCCGGCTGCGGGACGGCGCATCGACGACTTGCCACTGCTGGCCTTGCCTGCCTGCTTGAGCACCCTGGAGACGAAGCCCTGGCCCCGGTTCTTCGGGGCACTGGGTCGGATGCGGAAATCGTCATCGCGGCGGTCGGTCATGGCTGCGCTCCCTGCAAGCTCTGGCGTGTCCGGGCGTGCGAAGCACGCGGGCACGCCTGCATCGGCGCGGGCCTCGCGCCCCACGCGGCACGGCGGCGAAGCCGCTCCGTGCCGCGCCACCCCCACGTGCAGACAGGCTTTCGACGCGGCCCCGTGCCGCGTCCTTTTGTCTTGCCTTCCGCCTTTGCCCCTCGCTGGCGCTCAGGGCAGCGGCGGCCCGGCGGCGCTGCTGCGCGAGCAGCCTGCGCGCCGGCGAACGCAGACACGGCCGCAGGCCGGGCGCGTTCGAGGCAAGACGCCTGCACGTTGGACTGCCGCACCGGAGGCAGCGCGAAGTGCGGTGCGAATGCACCCGCACTGCACGCGCGACGACACGGGGACGAACAGCAGAACGACACGCCCGATGGCACGATGATGCGCAGCGAATCGGCGGCGATCATGGGCGTGACTCCAGCCAGACCGGACGTGCAACGCCGATCACGGCGGCGGCGCTGACCGGCCCGAAATACCGGCTGTCGAATGACGCCGGGTTAGTCGCACTGAGCAAAAACAGCTCGCCAGGCCGAAGGCGGCGGCACTGCGGCCAGGATGGCAGCGGCCGGCCCCAGCGATCGGCAGACAGCACGGCGGCCGAAGGCACGCCGTCGATGCGGACTTTGCCGTCAGCGATGCACACCTCCTGCGGCGCGACCGCGCCCACGCGCTTGAGCAACGGGATGCGCGTCGGTAGGTAGCCGCGCTGCGCAGCGAGCGCGGCGGCCTCTGCGGGCAGCGGCACCAGCACGATGCTGCCCACGGACAACGGACGTGGCAGCGAGCTGGTGCGATGGTCAAGTGGATCGACGCGATACCAACCGACCGCCACGCTGTCGGACGGGTTGTAGGTCAGGCGCGGCAGTGGATGCACGAAAGACGCCCAGGCCAGCGCAGCGAGGCCGCAGGCGGACAGGCCCGCCAGCACGAGGCGAGCGCGCAGGCGCGAGCGAGAACGCGGCGTTGTGCCGGCGGTGGAAACAGCGGTCATGGCAGCGCCCTCCCGACCAGCCAGGCGGCGTGCCGCTCGGCGCTGTATTCGGGCAACGGCAAGCGCGCAGCGAGCCGGTTGCCCAGCGTGCGCCAGTACGCGGGCGAGGCGGTAGCGGGCGCGATGCCCAGCGCCTCGATAGCGGCGATGCGTTCCAGCACGGCGCGCACCTGGTTGTCGCCCTCGACGTGCAGCAGCAGGCGTGCACTCGGCTGAACGCCGGGGATGCGCTGCGCCGCATCGAGCGGCGTGCAAGCCTGCATCACCATGAGCTGCCAGCGGATCGTGCCGTAGTCGTTGGCCTGCCAGCGAATGCGGCAGAACATGGCGCCCGGCAGGAACACGGCGCAGCGCCGCCAGCGGTCGAGCTGGTGCGTGCGCGCAGGTTCGCCGAAGCGCAGGTAGAGCTTGAAGCGCGGTTCGATGTAGGCCAGCGCCACGCGCGTCAGCGGCGCGCTGGCAGGCTGGCCGGAAGGTGCTGCGAGCGCAGCCGTGGCCGCGAAGGCAACAGGCGCGGGGGCAGACGAAGCGGATGCAGTCATGGCGTGTTCTCCCTGCGGTGTTCTGGAAACTCCCGCTCCAGCAGGCCGCGCAGCAGGTCGGCCACGGTCACGCCCTGCGTGAAGGCCGACACCTTGATGCGCGCCCGCATGGCGGGCGTGATGTCGAGCGTGAGGCGGGCCGTATAGAGGTCGCCCTTGCCCAGCGCATCGGCGTCGCCCTGGCGAATCCACGCCTCGGCGTGCGGATTCGCGGGCGGACGCGCGCCGATGCCGACGCGCTTTACCGTGCGTTTGCTGTTCGGTGGCGGCTTCGCAGTCATGTCGGCCACCGCAGCAGTTCGTCCACCAGCGCAGTGATTTCGCGCGCGGCGGCGCTGTCCGGTGCCGTCTCGCGTGCCAGCCGGCCAGCGGCCACGCTGTCGGCGAACACGATGCGTTGATGTACTTCCGCGCGCAGCGCAGGAAGCGGCTGCTCAGCCAGCGCGCCGCGTGCTTCGCGTCCGATGACGGTGGTACTGACGCGCCGGTTGATGACGAAGGCCGCGCGCAGCGTAGGCCGAAAGACTTGCGCCTCGCGGATCAGCGCCACCATCTCAGCGCTGGCCCACAGGTCGTAGGGGCTGGGCTGCACCGGGATCAGCACGCGCTCGGCCGCCAGCAGCGCGGAGCGTGCCAAGGCGGCGATGCGCGGCGGGCCGTCGATGACGACGTGATCGGCCCGCCTGGCGAGTTCTGGTGCCTCCTGGTGCAGGGTTTCGCGTGCGAGGCCCACGGCGCTGAACAGCCTTGGCAAACCTTGCTGGCTGCGGCGCTGCGTCCAGTCCAGCGCGGAGCTTTGGGGGTCGGCGTCCAGCAGCACGACATGCTGGCCGCGCATCGCCAGCTCGCCGGCGATGTGGGTGGCGAGCGTGGTCTTGCCCACGCCGCCTTTCTGATTGAGCAGCGCGACGATCATGGCGCAGCCCTCCTTGCTGGAAAACCTGCCTTTGATCGGCCTGCAAAACCGGCTTGCCGGTGGCAAAAATCACTGGCCCGCGCGTGCCGTTTGGTGGTTGTCCACCGAAACGCCGCACTGCTACTACTAATGTTAGGAATTAAGTTAGATAAGTTAAGAGAGGCCGAAACCCGCGCCAGCATTGGGTTTGCGGCCGATTTTGTTGCCTGATAGCACGAGGATTCGTTGCCTGATAGCACGATACTTCTGTTGCCTGATAGCACGAGCCCGTCCACAGGCTTTGCCGCAGTTATCCCCGTGCCGTGGGCGGCACGGGCCGAAACGTCAGCAGCGGCGCGGCAGCAGTGCTGAGGTATTCGATGCCCAGGCGATAGCCGGGCAAGGCTTGCCGAGCCACCAGCGCCCGCAGGTCGGCGGCGAAGTCGTAGTACCGCGCCACGCTGCCCGATTTGCGGTACAGGTGCTGGAAGTCGAATTGCCAGCCCCCCGGCTGTCGCCCACCGTGCTTTCGCACCAGCCGGTACAGCCACCGCTCGATGCCGCCCGTGAGCCGGAAATACGCTGGGTCGATGGTCAGCACCAGGGCGGCATCCATCACGCCGGCATAGAACCAGTCTGGCAGGATCAGCTCCAGCCCCAAGGGCGTGCCCTTGGCATCGGCCAGTTCCTTCCACTCGTTGATCCACGAGAAGCGGTGCAGCCGCCTTCCTGTGGTCTCCCGAATGGATGTGGCCACCGTGGTCGACTGCAGCCGATCCAGCGCGGCCTTGAGACGCTGGTAATCGCGCAGCGACGTACCGCGCCCGATGAAGCGCAGGATCTCGTAGGGTGTGGCCTGCATCAGCCGCGACGGGCGCAGGCCCGCGTCGCGCGCTTCCACAATCTGGCTCGCAGCCCAGATCAGGATGTCCGCATCCCAGATCGTGGCGATGCCGTGCTCCTGTGTACCCTCCACGCGGATCGTCACCCCACTGGCTTGGAAGTCGATAGGCGCTACGCGCCGCGACTTCGCCAGCGAGAAGAACGGAAAGGCCATCAAGTCCTGGCTGTCGCGCGGTGCCATGTCGCCCGGCAGGGCGCGGAACAGGTCGAGCTGTTCGCGCTCTGGCACGGGCCGCTGCCGGGACGGCAGCGCAGGGCTGGACATGGCGAAGGCCACCCGCTCGCCAACGATCAGCGCGCACGGCTGTCCGCCGAGTGCTGCTCGGCGTATTCGGGATCGGACGTAGTTTCGTAGCTGCGCTCGGCGGCCCAGGCATCGAGGTCGGCCACGGCGTACATGACGCGGCGGCCGAACTTGCGGAACTTGGGGCCGCCACCCAGCACGCGCTGCTTTTCCAGTGTGCGCGGCGACAGCCGCAGGTAGTCGGCAGCTTCGTCGTTGGTGAGATAACGCTGCGGTTGCGCGGTAGCGGTCGAGGTGGTTGCGGGAGCGGCGGCAGGCCGCAAGGGAGCGGGACGCATGGTGAGAACCTCCATAGCTTTCAAAGCTCCGGCCACACAGCGCAACCGGATGGAGGCAGTCTCAGAAAACGAAGCTCTCCTGCTCAGGGTCGTTTTGCGTGGCCTTCAAAACGACCCTTCTCAAGCGGAGCAAGCTGTGCTAGGCGGCGATAGCCGCCGCGCATCAGCGCATCGCCGCGCCGCGTCAGGCGGCGCACCTTGGAGCGCAGGCCGCCGTCGCTGTACCAACCAGCCGCGGCATCCACGCCGAACAAACCTTCGGCCACGTCGCGCAAGGACGCGCCCGTCAGGGCCGCGTCGAGCGCCTGCAAGGTGTGCAGTTCCAGCAAGGCCGAATGCGATGGCCGGGGCCGCGCATCGGCCAGCGCCGCACCGGGCGCATGGCCGCGTGCAGGTGCGGCAGCACCGCCGTGATGGGCATAGGCGACAGCCATGCCGTCCTCCAGGCCGGGCGCCAGCGCGAAGCGCAGGCACTGGCCGGGGCTGCGCGCGATCAGCGCCAGTCGCTTGCCGTCGTGGAGCAGGTGTTTGTGGCCGGGGATGTTCCAGAAGTCGAATGCGGCGGCGTCGGGCGGCGGATCAGCATCAGGGTAGAGCTGCACCACACCAGTGTGGCCGGGCAGCCAGGCCGGGTGCGCGTCACGCGCATCCAGCGCCGGGTCTTCCAGCAGGCGCAAGCCCCAGCGATGCCCAGCATCAGAGCGACGCGCACGGCGCAGCCAGTCGAGCCGGTAATCAGGATGGCGGCGCAGGTACTCCCAGGCCAGTGCGAGCGTGTCCAGCCCCAGGACGTAGAGGTAAGCGGCCGTGGGATACCAGTGCGCGAAATGGTGAGGGCTGACCATGACGAAAGCTCCTGTCGAACAGCAGGAACGTCGCCACGGCGGCGAACATGCGGGAGCCTCAAATCAAGGTGGAAATCCGGTTAAGCTGTAACTTCTGGTGTCAAGACCGATAGGCTCCGGCGAGTTGCGAAATCCGTCTGAATGCGACGGCCGCCTGACCCAAAAATGTCACGCGGCATAAAACACCGTGCCGCAAGCCGCGCGAAAGATCGTGACTGTTTCAGTCACAGATATTCGGGTTTGAAGCAGAGTGCGAATTCAGATCGAAAAGGTCTGGAGCAAGACCGAAATAGTCTGAATGCGCCCGGCTTGGCCGGAGCGCGAACGGTTCAATCAACGATGGAACCGTTCTCCTGGGCCAGCCGCAGGTATTCCGACAACGGGCGCACTGCCTGGAAATACAAATCCCGCATCACGGGCTGTTTGTTCGGGCCGACGATGGAGGCCAGGTCGGACAGCTTGATGCGGCCCAGCTCTGGCATACCAATGCCCACGTCCATGATGCCGGTCGCCGTATCGTCATCGGCAGGATCGAGCGAGGCCAGCAGCCAGATGGCGTGCGCGTCGGGGGTGAACAGCCGCACGACCGGCAACGGGTCGTGCGGTTCACCGGCGGCGGCCCGCCGCCCGTTCTCCAGCAGCGCGGCGCGCTGCGCATCGGTGACGAGGGGAGCGTTCATCGTGGTGCTCCTGTTCCAACATGGATTGCCGGTTTTGCGCTTCCGCGCCGAAGCACGGATGCGTGTTCCACCAAAGCCTTGGAAACACGAAAGCGCAAAAACAGAATTGTAGAAATCTGGAAAGGCACGTAGGCGGTTCTCCGGTTCTGTCGGAATCCGCAAAAGCGGATTTCCGTAAAAGCACGAATAAGGCCAGAGCCGTGAAAGAGTTAAAGATAACGTGGTTTTAATTGTGCTGCGACTTGACGCTTCTGTCCATGCAGAAGCGATCCATCCAGCGCGGCCGGCCAGCGGGCGCCACCACCTTCGATGCCGAACTGGCGCAAGCCTTCGGCGCGGCGGTGCGCGCGTTGCGGACGGAGCGCGGCATCGCGCAGGAGTCGCTGGCGCACCTCGCGGGCATCGAGCGTTCGCACATGGGCAAGGTCGAGCGTGGCGAGCACATGCCCACGCTGGCGATCATCTTCAAGATCGCCAGCGCACTCGAATGCAGCACGGCAGTGCTGATGAGCAAGGCCGAAGAACTGCTGGCGGTAGCCCAGGCATAGCCGCCGAAGCCCCGCCATCATGGCGGGGCGTGCCAGGCCGATCCGGTGCCAGCCGGTTCGGCGGTATCGAGGGGCGCCAAGCACCGCGCGGCGGGGATGGGCCTGGCGCCGATCCCTTGGAGGCAAGCGAAGCGCGCAGCGCCGCAGGCGCGAAGGCGGCAGGGATTGGAGCCGAATGGCCGTGACGGCGTAGTCGGCACGGGGCGGAGCCCGCAAAGCCCGGTGGTGCGCAGCACCGACCCGCCCCGCATGTACCTCTACCAATTCAAGCCATTGCTTGGTAGCCAGGCAAGACACATCCCGCACACTGCCAAGCCATTCTGCTTGCCGATACAGCGCAGCATTCGCAACACAGCGCCCCGCCGCGTGGGCGGGGCGCTGGCGGCCGTCAGGCCGCCTGGGGCTTGCTGCGCGACCAGATCAGGTCGTGCGTGCCGTCCTCGTCTTCGATCAGGCGGGCGTAGACCGTGGCCGGGAACGAAGGATCGTCGAGGGTCACGGAGATGTACTCCCGCCCGGCCTCGCTGGTCTTCTTCCACGCCGCGCCGATGTCGTGGCTGGCGGCCTGCAGGCGGAAGTCAGGGGCCTTCTCGTTGTCGCCCTTGTCGTTGGGCACCAGCTTGACCTTGACGTTGAGCGTCAGGGTGCGAAGCGTGCCGGTGAAGCCGTCTTTGTCTGCGGTGAAGGTGCCGATGTTGGCCATGATGGATCTCCTTTTGGTGGAACAAGGTTCGCGCCCATCGCGTCCTTGTTGTGATCCGGCCGGCGGGGGACGGGCGGGCTGCACCGCTTGCGGTCGCAACGCAGTGGAGAGCCGGGAGGCGAAAAGAATTTGTCCCGCGAGGAATCTGCGCAGCAGAGGGGAAATTGTTTTCGCTGGACGGTTGCAGCCAGGAAGCCCGAGGCGCAGCCGCGCCCCCGCCAGGATTCACAACAACACAAGGACGCTTTGGGCCGAACCGCACCGAAAGGAGACAGGGCCGGCTCGGCATTCCCGCACGAAGGCTGCACCGGCTCGCTCCCAGACGCGGGCCAGGTCAATACCCCAACGACGGGCGAGAACGCCCCTGCCGCACTTTGCGGCGCTGGTCTTGAGGCGTGGCGTGGAAGTTCCATGGCGATGCCGGGCGG
Source organism: Azoarcus sp. DD4 (assembly GCF_006496635.1). Lineage (NCBI taxonomy): Bacteria > Pseudomonadati > Pseudomonadota > Betaproteobacteria > Rhodocyclales > Zoogloeaceae > Azoarcus > Azoarcus sp. DD4. The sequence continues at coordinate 5,101,232 of NZ_CP022958.1, read as the reverse complement.
GATGTCCGTGAGCCGTCCTTCATGACGTGATGGGCACGAACCGCCAGCGTTGAGGACGGCACGCATTCGCACAACCTGCCGCAGCAAGTCTCAGCGTGTTCGCCAACGTACCGTCCACTGCGGCGGGGCGCTGGCCAAGCCGATCCGGCTTCGCCGGTTCGGCAGCATTGAGGGGCGCCAAGCATCGCGCGGCGGGGATAGCCCGCTGGGCTTTCTCCTGGAGGCAAGCGCAGCGCGCAGCGCCGCAGGCGCGAAGGCGTGAGGGATTGACGCCGAATGGCCGTGACGGCGAAGTCGGCACGGGGCGCAGCCCGAAAGCCCGGCGGCGCATTGCGCCGACACGCCCAGCCCATTCAGTACGCCATCATGAACAGCCTACAGATGCGGCTTGAGCCAGAGCCACAACGCCACCCCCATCGCCAGCCACAGCATCAAGATCATCACGGCCCCGAATCGGCTCCTTGGCTTGGCCCCTTCTGTTCGCATCCATTCATCGGCCTGCACACGGCACTCCGCCAGCACCTCGGACGGCAACAGCTTCACGGTCAGCCAGATCAGCACGGGCAACAGAATCACATCGTCCAGATAGCCCAGCACCGGGATGAAGTCTGGAATTAGGTCGATGGGACTCAGGGCATAGGCCACCACGAACAACCCCAGCGCCTTGGCATACCAAGGCGTGCGGGGATGCTTGCCGGCAAACCACAGCGTCACGCCATCGCGTTTGATGCGCTTGGCCCAAGTCTTCATGGTGGTGCTGATACTCATGCCGGAAAGTGTGGCATAGCAGAAATAGCCGATTGACCCGATCGGCACATACTGGCATCGCGCACCACCGCGATGCCTGCAACGCCGCCGCCCGAGCCAGAGCGAGGGCGGCGGCGTGATGTTCCGGCTGTTCGGCTTCAACACCGCGCCCAGGACGGAACGGCCTGGGCGCGGTGCTGACGATGGTTATTCCTTCGTCTCGATGATCCACCACACGGCGCGAGCCAAGGCGCGACCCGTGATGGGATGAATGTCGGTGAGGTCAGCGCGGGCCGACCAGCCCGAGGGCGGGCGGTAGCCGCGCACGTCGCCATCGCCGTGCCAGCGGCGGGCGCGTGTTGTGCCGGGGGCGTAGATCGCCGCCATGCGCTGGCGGCTGCTGGTGATGCGGGTCATGGGGGCTTCTCCTTTCGGCGAAGCGCCCCGGTCGAAGCCGGGGCGCTTGCCTTCGGCGCGGGTCAAGCGGCCAGCGCCTCGGCGGTTTCATCCGCCATTGCCTCGGCATCCTCCGGGGCGTCCTGCTCCGGGCCTTCCTCCTGCGCGCTTTCCTGCACTGCCTGCTGCGGGCCTGCGGCCTTGAAGATGGCAGGCATCCAGCCCGTGCCATCGGCCAGCCGCTCGGCTTCGCTGGCAATGTCGGCCTTCTTGAGCTTACCCAGCCGGGTGACGGATTCCGGCGCGAACTCGCCCACGGCCTCCAGAATCACGGCCTTGGAAACATGCTTGAAGTAGCCTTCGGCGGTCGGCTGCCACCATGCGGCCATGTCGAGGCCCACGGCCTGCGCCAGTTCTTCGCCGGGCTGGTGCGGCGTGGCGCGAGGCGTCACCACGTCCACCGTGGAAGCCACGCACACGGCCAGCAGCTTGACCAGCTCGTCTTGCGGCTTCGTCAGCAGCACGGCGAACAATTCGGCGCTGTCGTCCGGCAAGGCTTCGCCCGCTACCTGTTGCAGTTCGCGCAGCGCCACGGCGGCAGGCGATCCCGGCCAGTCCGGGGCCATGCCTTCCAGCCGGTCTTGCACTTTCAGGCCGACGCCCAGCGGCAGAGAATCACGGCTGCGGCCGTAGCGGCTTTCCTGCAAGGCGGTCTGCACCATGCCATGCACCACAGCTGCCAGCGCAGCTTGCGGATGCCGTGCGACTTCGATTTGCAGCGCGGCGGTGCGGTGGGCGCTCAAGCGTTGCGCCAGCCGGTCGGACATGGCGGCGGTCTTGGGCTGCCTGTCGTCGTCTCCGTCCTCGCCCTCGTCATCGTTCGCGGCGTCCGGGTCGCTGAAACCCTGGCGCAGCTTTTCCAGCGTGCGCAGCGCCTTGGCTTCGGCCTCGCGCATCAGGCCGCGATGAATCACGGCCTCGCCGTTGCGGTCGATGGTGACGATGGCACCGGCTGCGGCCTTCACGTTCGCGCCGTAGTCCTGCAAGCCATCTTCCAGCGCCTGCAACTGTTCGCCCACGGCTTCGCCTTCCTCCTGCAAGGCGTCGGCGTCGGCCTTGTCCTCGTCGTCGGCGTCCAGCGCGGCATCCACGGCTTCGGCCAGTTGGTGCATCCGGGCTTGCAGCTTCTCGATGCGTGCGGCTTCGCGCTTGTTCGGCTCGCGCCGCTCTCTCGGCGCACGCTGGAAAGCGTGCAGGTCGGCATGGGTCACGCCCGGCGTGGCATCCACCCAGGCCCAACCCTCGGCGCGGACAGTGGCGGCGATGCCCGCCAGCTTGTCTTGCGCCAGCCGTTCCAGCAGCGCGGCATCGGTCAGATACACACCCGCATCATCTTCCGCGAACAGGTCACGGCGCACGCCACCGCCTGCGGCCTCGTAGCTGTCCAGCCCGACAAAGCGCACCAGCGGATGCCGGCAGGCGTCGATTTCCCTTTCGGTCAGGCGTTCGCGCAAGTGGGATGGGTGGCGCTGCCACTGCGGTGCATCGTAGAACGCGGCTTCCTGCGCGGCGTGGTCATCGGTGATGGCAAGGGCCATCAACTGATCGAGCGTGACGGCATCGGCCCGGTAGTCGGCCATCAGGCGCGGCGAGACATTCGCCAGCTTCAAACGGCGCTGCACCACCAGCGGCGTAACGGAGAAATCCGCCGCAATGTCCTCGATGGGTCGGCCTTCGGCCACCAGCGCCGCGAAGGCTTCAAACTGGTCTGCCGGGTGCATGGCTTCGCGCTGCACGTTCTCGGTGAGGCTGGCCGTGCGGGCCGTGCCATCGGCCACCAGCAGGCAAGGCACCTCCCAATCCTTGGCGATGCGGTGTTTCTTCGCCAGCAGCTTCAACGCGGCGAGGCGACGGCCACCGGCCACAACTTCGTAATGCTCGCCATCGGCGGATGCGATCACGATCAGGTTTTGCAGCAGACCCACACGCTGGATGGATGCGGCCAGTTCGGGAATGGACATGCGCGGGGTCTTGCGCACGTTGCGGCCAGCGGGGCGCAGCACCAGCCGCGACAGCGGAACCAGAATCAGGTTCTTGGTCGGGTCGGCAGCTTCCAGCGGAATAGCTGCGGCGGTATTGACGGCGCGGGCTTCGGTTTGGGTGATGGCGTTCATGGTGACTCTCCAATCGAGTGAAACAAGGGAATGGAGGGGAAGCCGCCCCTCCGGCGGGGGAACGGTTCAGGCTTTCAACTGGCGCAGGCCATCGGCCAACATCCAGAGGGCGCGATTCAGGCGCACATCGGAATCAATGCCCTGCACGGGTCGGGTCTGCTGGCGGCGTCCGTTGGCGCTGCGGCCATGCAATCCGCCCTTGGTCAAGTTCTCCTGCGTGCGGTTGAACACGCTCCACAGGTCGGGGCGTCGGTCATCAAACCGGCGCGGCATCAGGATTTGCGACTCCGTGATGGGCGCGGGCTTGTTGTCCGTGGGGTCGTACTTGAGGGCCAGCGCGGAACGGGCGAACACTTCGGCTTCGCCTTCATCCAGCGTGATAGCGCGCATGGCATCGCGGGATTCCTTCACCCGCTCGAAGCCGCTCAACACCTCGAAAGCGCCTTCGATGACGGAACCGGCCACGTCGCCCTTATGGGGTACGCGCACGTCCGCCACGGTGTCGCCGCACACAAGGCCATTGCTGCACACGAACCGGAACATTCCGGCCAGCATCTGATAGCTGCTGGTGCCATCATGGGAGTTCAGCAGCACGATTTCGTTAGCCTCCGCGCCGTTGATCTGGCTGGCATGGCGCAGGCGCAGCATGTGCTTGGTGTGCTCGCGCTTGCCTTCATCGCGCACGCGGGTCTGCGTCACCATGAAGGGTTGAAACCCCTCCTTGCGAAGCTCGGTCAGAACTGCCGCCGTGGGGATATAGGCGTACCGCTCGGAGCGGCTTTGGTGCGGGGCATCCGCGAAGATGGACGGGGCTACCCTGCGAATCTGGTCATCGGACAGCGGGCAGTCGCTGCGCAGCGAAGGGGAACGGGAAGCGAAACGGGATGCGAGTTGCATGTCTTTCTCCTGAACAAAAAGGCCGTTGAAGAAAACCGCACACCGGATTCCTAGATTCGGAGCCCAGCCTTTCGGCTGTTCGGTGCGGTCGGCACGAGGAACCCGGTTGGCCCTGTTGCCACCGTCTTTCCTGAGTTCATCGCCCGCGACGGAAGGGAGCCCGTGGACGGGGGCCGTCAAGGAAACCAGCGCAGGGTTGGTGCGGCCCGCAGGCGCAGCCGAGGACACGGCCCTGCGCGCCTTGACGGCACCAGGCCGCGGGCTACAGTCGCGGACAAGGTGATGAAGTCAGGGAAGACGGCTGGACATGGCAACGGCCATCCCTGTGTGCCGACCGCACGCAAGCGAAGCGCGCAGGCCCGAAGCTGGAAGCCGGGCCGGAGGCGTCAGCCGAGCGGAGCGAGGGAACGATGGAAGCCCGACAGGGGCGAAACCCCGCAGGGGGTTCGATGCGAAGCACGACAGCGCGCCCGGCCTTCTCCCAGGTGGCCGGGGACGCCCAGCCTTCAAAGCCGAAGAAACAACAGAATCAGGACGAGCACACGCAAGGCATCGTGGATCTGCTGCGAATGCGGTCTGGCCGATCCGGCGCAGCCGGGTCGGCGGTCTTCGAGGGGCGCCAAGCCTGCGCGGCGGGGATAGCCCGCAGGGCTTTCCCCTGGAGTGCAAGCGCAGCGCGCAGCGCCGCAGGCGCGAAGGTATCGGCACCGGGCGCAGCAAGAAGAAAGGTGCGCCGCTCCCGAAGGAACGACGCACCGAAGGCAGCGCGGCGCGATCAGCTCGCCGCCGGCGCCGTCATCGACTGCAACTGCTCGATCACGCCAGGCTCAACGAACACGCAAGCCTGCTCGTCCGCGATCGGTACGTTGAACATCCGCGCGAACACCGTGCGCCGCAGATGGGCCAGTCGGCCCGTCCGATACGCCTGCTCGGGCTTCATGCGCCCGCCGGCCTGCGAACCGCTGCGCTGCGGATCGCATTCGACCAGCGCCACAAAGCCATCGTCGGCCAGCTTCTGATGCTTGGGGCACAGGCCCCAGCCGGTCGCCGTATGGCGCTCCATGCTCGCGCGCAGGCGCTTGTCCAGCAGGATGGCGCCGGTATCGAACGCCGTGCCGCAAACGAGGCAAACATGCTGTTCGAGTGAAACGTGTGATTTGTCGTTCATGACGGTCTCCGGTTGCACGGGCGGAATTGCCCGGAACCGTCGCCCTCACGGCGCAGCGCAAGCAGTCAAAGATCGAAGACGGCCGCCAGGCCGCAAGCGTGCCTGCACGCGCAGTCATTGACGGCGAGAACGCCGTGATACGGTGAAGGGACACAGCAAGACCGCTCCCTCAAACCACCCACGCACCCGGCTTTCGGCAAGCGGAGCGCGCAGGCCCGAGAGGGCCGGAGGCGTCAGGGATCAAAGCCGGATGGCCGCGATTCGGCACGAAGCGCGGGGCGCAGCCCGCGAGCCCGACGGCGGCACGCCGGGACGCCCGGTTATTGCTTGCGCTTCTTGGGAGGCACCGTCACGCGAGATTCGATCAGCCGCCGCGTGTTCTCCAGTTCCTTTTGCAGCACCTCGGCATCCGGCAGCACCATCTTGTAGTTCGCCGCCATCACCTTGTTGGGCAAGCCTTCCAGCGCGTACCGCGCCAAGGCGTGCCCCTTGTCGGCGCAGAGAATCAGGCCCACGGGCGGATTTTCCTCGGGGAACGTCCAGTGTTCCTTCGCATAGTTGCAATACAAGTGCATCTGGCCCACATCAGCATGGGTCAAAGCACCGAGCTTCAAGTCGATGATGACCAGGCAGCGCAAGCGCCGATGGAAAAACAGCAGATCGACGCGATACCACGTCTGGTCGATGCGCAAGCGGCGCTGCCGCCCGACGAAGGTGAAGCCGTCGCCCAACTCCAGCAGGAAATCTTCCAGCCGTCGAATCAAGGCTTGTTCGAGATCGGATTCCGAATACTCGTCCTTGAGATCAAGGAACTCCAGCACGAGCGGGTCTTTGATCGCATCATCGACCGTCACGGCATCATCCGGCTTCGGCACGGCGCTCTTGACCAGCATCGCCGCCTTGTTCTTCGACAGCGCCGTGCGCTCGTAGAACTGGCTGCCGATCTGCCGGTCGAGCTGGCGCACGCTCCAGCCGCCGCGCAGGGCTTCGGCTTCGTAGAACTGGCGCGCGTGGTCGTCCTTGACCATCAGCAGCCGCACATAGGCCGACCACGGCAAGGGGAAGACATGGGCCAGTTCGTCCAGCCGCCCAGGGCGGCCCTGCGCCAGCAGGAAATGCCCTTGCGACGGCGCTAGAGAAGATTCGCTAGACACTGTCTGGCGAATTGGCCGGGTCAGGAAGAACGACCGCATCTGCTGCAAGTTCGGGCGGCTGAACCCACGCCCGAACTGCGCAGTCAAGTCGGCAGACAGCCGTTCGATCAACTGCTCGCCGTACCCTGCGCGGCGCTTGCCCTGCTGCTCGGCCTCCACGATGCGGCGGCCGATTTCCCAATAGCTGGCCGTCATCAGCGCATTGACGCTGCGCGCTGTTGCACGGCGTGCAGCGTCAAGCAGTTCTACGATGCCGCCGTGGATGCCGGCGTAGCCGGCAGGCAAGGCGGCAGCCTTGGCCGCCACTGCGGGCGATTTTGTGCTGTTCATGCTGTCGCCTCCGCAGGCTGGCGCGCACCCGTGATGGCCTGCCGCCGGCTGGCCACCAGCTCGGCCGCATCGCGCACTGGCTTGTCCTCGGTGTGGACATAGTGCATGAACATCGCCACGGTCTTGTGGCCTGTCAGCTTCATGCCCACCTTGGTCGGCACGCCCGAATTGGCAATGTCGGTCGTCGATCGGTGGCGGATACCGTGTGTGCCGACATGAGCCACGCCCGTGGCCTTGAGCACCCGGCACCAGCCACCGTAGTGCTCGCCAAAGGTCAAATGCTTGTCCGGGTCGTTGGGCGACGGCAGGACGTAAGGGCAGCCTTCCCGGCGTGGTGCCGTCGCAAGCAGCCGATAGGCTTCCGCGCTCATGGGCTTGGAGAGGCCACCGGTCTTGCTGTCCGGCCACACCACGCGCCGGTTCTCCAAATCAACCCACTTCCATTCGAGGGTGCAGATTTCGGAGCGGCGGCCCGCGAACTCGAATTGCAGGCGAATCGCCAGCGGAATGACGTAGTTCTCCAGTCCTTCCGCCTCCAATTTCTCCAGATGGCGGAAGATCAGCGCCAGTTCGTCGTCCACGATGAGCCGGGTTTCCTTGCCGGGCGGGAACATCGGAACGTGGCGGCACGGGTTCGTGCCGTCGGGGCGGTAGCCCCACACCTCGGCCAGGTTGAACATCTTGCGCAGCACGCCGAATGTGTTGTTCGCCTCGGCGGGTTTGTAGGCCAACTTCTCCATCAGCCCGGCAACGTCAGGCCGCTTCACGTCCTGCACCTTCTTGCGCCCGAGCAGCGGAACAATGCAGCGATCAATAACGGCCTGGTAGCCGCGCCGCGTGCTGGGCTTGTTGCGCTTCTTGGAGTAGTCCTCCATGAACTTCTGGCACAGCGCCTCCACCGTGGGCGCCTTGCGCGCCTCGGCCTTGGCGCCGCCGGGATCGCCGCCCCGGCGAACTTCAGCCAGCCAGTCCTGCGCCATGACGCGGGCCTGCTCGACGGTCAGTTCCCCGAACAGGCCCAAGGCAGGTTTGCGACGCTCGCCCGCGTTCGTGCGGTACTGGAGCATGAATACCCGGCGGCCCGCCGGGGTAATCTTGCACAGGAAGCCGGGCACCACGGTGTCCCGCAGTTCGATGTCCTGCGCCTGGGGTTGCGCCGTCTCCACGGCGGTCTTGGTGAGCTTGATCTTGGCCACGATGACTCCTCGGAAAGACCCGGTTTCCAAGAGCCACATAGGGGCCGCGAGAGCGGAAGCCGGGTCAGGTTTCGGAAAGCACCGGCATATGATGGACGCGCGTAAGTTATTGATAAACCTGCTGTATCGGGCTTCAGCGCAGTCCAGCGAAATGTCGGGCTGGGGTCATCGTCAAACAAAAAAAGCGCCGGCACAGCAGAAACCGTCACTCGATGCATCAGATCAACCCGCACGCTTCAACTCCGCAATCTTGGGCAGGATCAGATCGCGCACCGCCTCGGGCGTCACAGGGCCGATGTGCTTGTAACGGATCATGCCCGCCTGGTCGATGAGAAAGGTTTCGGGCACGCCATATACGCCATAGTCGATGCCCACACGCCCGTCGGCATCCATTACCGACGTCGTGTACGGATCTCCGTGCTTACGCAACCAGCCGGTGGAGTCGTCGCGGCCGTCCTTGTAGTTAAGCCCAACGATCGGCACGACCTGTTGGCGCGCCAGGTCGAGCAGCACCGGGTGCTCTTGCAGACAGGCTGCACACCAGGACGCCCAGACGTTAAGGAGCCAAACTTTTCCGCGCATGTCGGCAAGGCTGATGTAACTGTCAGGGTTTTCAAGTTGCGGCAGGCGAAACTCGGGCGCCGGCTTGTCGATGAGCGGCGAAGGGACTAGACGCGGGTTCAGGGCGAGGCCTAACCCGAGAAAGCCAGCTAGCACTAGGAACAGCACCAGGGGAACGAGAAACTTGGCTTTCATGACGCGATTCAGGCTGTCTGACCGACGGCGGCGGACGACGCACTTCTCTCGGCCAGGCGGCGATAGCGGCCATCACTGGCGGCGAGGACTCCCCCCACTGCCATGAGAATGCAGCCGAGCCAGATCCAGCTGATGAAGGGTTTGTAGAAGAGATGGACGATCCAAGCGCCGTCCTCGAGTCGCTCACCGAGGGATATATACACATCCCGGAACGGACCAACGTCAATTGACACTTCGCTCATTGGCATCTGCTGCGCGTGATAGAGACGCTTTTCCGGGCGCAGTGTGGCGACGGGAGATGCGCCGCGGGTCAGTTCGACGGTGGCACGCGCAGCCGCATAGTTTGGCCCTGTCGCATCGACCACCTCGCGCAAAGTGAAGGTGTAGCCGGCAAGTAATGCGTGCTGCCCCGGATGCATCTTGAGGTCGGCACTCTGCTGAAGACCGCCCACCATCGTCACACCGACAATGAATACGCCAATCCCAAGGTGTGACATCCACATCCCCCACCACGCACGAGGAATCCCGCGCAGACGGACGGACGTAGCTGTACCCGGGCGATCAGCCAGCCGGCGCACAAGGATTTGAACGCTGCCGATGACCACCCACGCCGCCAACGACAGCCCGAGCACGGTGCGCCAGGTGGCGGGGCCAATGAGGAACGCGGCCACCGCACCAGCTACCACGCTCGCAACGAGCCCCGGCACGACCTGGTGCGCGACGCGCGAGCCCTCGTCGGTCTTCCAGCGGATGAAGGGACCGATCATCATCAGGATCACGACTGGCGCCATCAGCGGCACGAACACGGCCTCGAAATACGGCGGCCCGACGGAGATCTTGCCCAGGTTCAGCGCGTCGAGGAACAGCGGGTAGAGCGTACCCAGCAGCACCGAGGCGCACACCACCGACAACAGAACGTTGTTGCCCAGGAGCGAAGTGTCGCGCGAGACGAACGCGAAACTGCCCCCGCCGGCAAGCCGCGGCGCCCGCCATGCATAAAGGGTGAGCGAGATGCCGATCACCAGCACCAGAAGCGCGAGGATGAAAAGACCGCGCTTCGGATCGGTTGCGAACGCATGCACCGAGGTCAGCACCCCGGAGCGCACCAGGAAGGTACCCAGCAGCGACAGCGTAAAGGTTCCGATCGCCAACAGCACCGTCCAGCTGCGGAAGGCGCCACGCTTTTCGGTCACCGCCAACGAATGCATCAGCGCGGTGCCGAGCAGCCACGGCATGAAGGAGGAGTTCTCCACCGGATCCCAGAACCACCAGCCGCCCCAGCCGAGTTCATAGTAGGCCCAGCCCGAACCGACCGCGATGCCGGCGGTGAGGAACACCCAGGCAACGGTGGTCCAAGGACGCGACCAGACCGCCCAGGCGGCATCGAGGCGGCCGGTCAGCAGCGCCGCGATGGCGAAGGCGAAGGCGACCGAAAAGCCGACGTAGCCCATGTAGAGGAGCGGCGGATGGATGATCATCCCCGGGTCCTGCAGCAGCGGATTGAGGTCGCGCCCCTCGGGCACCGCCGGCAGCAGGCGGTCGAACGGGTTCGAGGTGATGAGGGTAAAGGAAAGGAAACCTACGCTCACCCAGCCCAGCACGCTCAAGACCCGCGCCATGAACGCTTCCGGCAGCTTGCTGCTAAAGATGGTCGCAGCGACGGTCCACAACGACAGGGTCAGCGCCCACAGCAGAAGCGAGCCCTCGTGGCTGCCCCACACGCCGGTGATGCGATAGATCATCGGCGTAGCCGTATTCGAATGCATCGCCACGTACTGCACCGAGAAATCGTTCTGCACGAACGCCCAGGGTAATCCCCCCGGCAAATAGGGGCGCTCAGAAGTAGAATTTTCTCGGATCGAGGGAGTTCTACAAGATGAAGACATCGAGGTTTTCAGACAGCCAGATCATCGCTGTGCTCAAGCAGGCGGAGGCTGGCAAGCCGGTTCCGGAGCTGTGCCGGGAGCACGGCATCAGCTCGGCGACGTTCTACAAGTGGCGGGCCAGGTTTGGTGGCATGGATGCGTCGCTGATGGCGCGGCTCAAGGAGCTCGAAGTGGAGAACGCTCGGCTCAAGAAGATGTATGCAGAAGAACGGCTCAAGGCGGAGATCGTGAAGGAGGCCCTCGAAAAAAAGTGGTGAAGCCATCTCGCCGGCGTGAGATGGCTTACCAGGCCGTGCAGCAGCGCGGCGCGAGCATACGCGTGGCGTGTGCGGCATTCGGGATCAGCGAAACCTGCTACCACTACCAGGCAAAGTGCTCGGCCGAGAATGCCGAGATCGCCGATCACTTGATCCGCCTGACCCACAACCAGCGCAACTGGGGCTTTGGCCTGTGCTTCTTGTACCTGCGAAACGTGAAGGGCTACCGCTGGAATCACAAGCGGGTGTATCGGATCTATCGCGAGCTCGAGCTCAATCTGCGCATCAAGCCGCGAAAGCGGATCGTGCGCGAGAAACCCGAACCGCTGGCGGTACCCAAGGCGATCAATCAGTGCTGGTCGATGGACTTCATGCACGATCAGCTGGCCGATGGGCGCAGTTTCCGACTGCTCAACATCATCGATGACTTCAACCGCGAAGCGCTCGCCATGGACATCGATCTGTCCTTGCCCGCCGAGCGGGTCGTGCGCGCGCTCGAACAGGTGATCGAATGGCGAGGCAAGCCAACGGCGATCCGCAGCGACAACGGACCGGAATATGTCGGCAAGACGCTGACCGAGTGGGCACAGAAGAACGGTGTTCAGCTCAATCACATCCAGCCCGGAAAGCCGCAGCAAAATGCCTACGTCGAGCGCTTTAACCGCACCGTACGCTACGACTGGCTCGGTCACTACCTGTTCGAGTCGATCGATGAGGTCCAGGATTACGCCACCCGCTGGCTCTGGCTCTACAATCACGAGCGCCCCAACATGGCCTTGGGCGGTATCACCCCAAAGCAGCGGCTGGCCATCGCCGCATAGCTCTACTTCTGGCTGCCCCTGAAAATGGGGGGATTACCGTGTGGCGCCGCTATTTCCCAGCAGGATAAGCAGGACGCCCATCACAATCGCCGAGTCGGCGAGGTTGAACGCTGGCCAGTGCAAGCTGCCCACGTAAAGGTCGAGATAATCGACCACTGCACCGCGCAATATCCGGTCGACCGCATTCCCCATGGCCCCCCCGAGGATCAAGCTGTAGCCGAGCGCAGTGCGCCCAGTGTCTTCCCCCCGCAGCAGTAGAAAGACCAAGCCAGCCGAGACAACAAGGGCCACGACCGTTAGGAAGTAGCGTTGCTCACCACCGGCATCGGCGAACAGACTGAACGCGGCGCCTTCGTTCAAGAGATGCACGAGATTGACGAACGGTGCGGCCGCCGCGCTTGCACCGTAGGGCAACCAGCTGGTGATCCATGCCTTGGCACCCTGATCGGCAAGGACAATGCCCGTGGCAAGGGCAAGCCAGCCCCACCGCGGGCCGCCGAAGGCAGCGGCGAGCCTTCCGTAATACTTCCTGGCACTCATTTACGCAGTAACCTTAAGCCGTTGAACACCACCAACAGACTTGCGCCCATGTCGGCGAATACGGCCATCCACATCGTGGCGTCCCCCGTGAAGGTCATCATGAGAAACACCGCCTTGACGCCGAGTGCGAGAACGATGTTCTGCGTCAACACTGCAGCAGTGGCGCGCGACAAGCGCACGAAGGTAGGGATCTTGCGCAGGTCGTCGTCCATCAGCGCCACGTCGGCCGTCTCGATAGCCGTGTCCGTACCGGCCGCCCCCATCGCGAATCCGATGTCCGCACGGGCCAACGCAGGGGCATCGTTGATGCCGTCGCCGACCATGCCGACCTTGCCACCCTTCCGGTGCGTCAGCAACGATTCGACAGTGCTGAGTTTGTCTTCGGGCAGCAGGTTGCCCCTCGCCTCGTCGATACCCACAGCGCTCGCGATCGATTCGGCGGTATGGACGTTATCGCCGGTGAGCATCAGCGTCTTGACGCCCAGGGAATGCAGATCGGCGATCGCCTGACGGCTCGTCTCGCGCAGCGTGTCGGCGACTGCGAAGATCGCCAGCACTCCGGTCTGGTCCGCCAACAACACCGCCGTCTTGCCCTGGCGCTCGAGTACGTCCAGCGTCTTTTCGATCTCGGGCGAGCACAGCCCGAGTTCCTCGACCAGTCGATGGTTGCCAAGTTGATAGATATGACCATCAATGCCGCCACGCACGCCACGGCCCGGAATGGCGGCGAAATCGGCGACCTCGCGCAACACCCATCCCATTTCAACCGCGGCACGGGCGATCGCCAGCGAGACCGGATGATCCGAGCGTGCGGCGAGACTTCCCGCCAGGATATGGGCCTCGTTCGCGTCGCCGCTCAGCACCATGAAGTCCGTCTGGGCGGGCTTGCCGTGCGTAATCGTGCCGGTCTTGTCGAGCGCCAGCGTGGCGAGCTTGCGCCCCTCTTCGAGATACACCCCGCCTTTCACCAGAATGCCCTTGCGGGCGGCCGCGGCGAGACCGCTGACGATCGTGACCGGCGTCGAGATCACCAAGGCACACGGACAGGCAATCACCAGCAGCACCAGCGCCTTGTAGATCCAGTCCATCCACGCGCCGTCGAATGCTAGCGGTGGCGCGATGGCCACCAGCAGCGCGACGGCGAACACGGCCGGCGTGTAAATCCGGGCGAACTGGTCGACGAAGCGCTGGGTGGGCGCGCGGCTGCCCTGGGCCGATTCGACTGCATGGATGATGCGGGCCAAGGTGGAATGGTTCGCCTCGGCCGTCACCTTGTATTCGAACGATCCCGCCTCGTTCACCGTGCCCGCGAACACGTTTTCGCCTTCGGACTTGTCCACCGGGAGGCTCTCGCCAGTGATGGGCGCCTGATTGACCGTCGAGCGTCCGTTGATCACCACGCCATCGAGCGCAATCCGCTCACCAGGGCGCACGCGCACCACTGCGTTCAAAGGCACCGCCTTGGCGGGCATGGTTACCCAGCTTCCATCGCCCTGACGGACGGTCGCAGTGTCGGGCGCGAGTTCCAGCAGGCCGCGAATCGCGTTGCGGGCCCGATCGAGCGATTTCGCTTCGATCATCTCGGCCAGCGTGAAGAGGAACATCACCATGGCCGCTTCCGGCCAGTGTCCGATGAGCATCGCGCCCGTCACGGCAATCGACATGAGCGCGTTGATGTTGAGATTGCGATGCCTGAGCGCGATCCAGCCTTTCTTGTAGGTCGCCAGACCGCCACTGAGAATCGACACCAGCGCGAGCGCCAGGACGGTCCAGTGGTCGCCGCCGTTGAGCCAATACACACCCTCGGCCAGCGTCGCAGTGATTCCGGCCAGCGCCATCGGCCACCAGTGGGTCTTCGGTGCGGGTTTGGTCGGCGGTACAGCGTTCTCCGTATCCCCCGTTTCGACCTTCGCTTCGAGACCAATGGCACTCAGGGCGCCGAGGACTGCGTCCAACGCCCCCGGACGATGCGTCACGCTCAGGCGACGCTGCATCAGGTTGAAGTCCAGCGCCGCCACTCCGGGCATGCCGGCGAGCGCGTTCCGGATCAACGCCTCCTCGGTCGGACAGTCCATGCCGGCGATCGTGAGCGTGGTGCGCAGCGGGGCACCGGTCACATCGATGCGTTGTGCCGACCCGCCGGCGGCTGGCAAGACTGCATCGACCGAGGCCGGCGAGTGGGGGCGATCGCTCACGTCCAACGTACGCCCGGTCTGAACGGGGTCGAGTCCCGTCACGCCGTCGAGGGGCTCCAGATTGTTGCGGATCAGCGCGGCATCGGTGGGGCAGTCCGCGCTGTCGATGCGGTATAGCTTCGCGTGGAGGGCGTCGGGGGAGGACTCACCGGACGGCTGGGGCACGGCGGAACACCCGCAACTGCCAACACTGCATTTACTCATGCTCGATTCTCTTGTCTGGACCTAACATCATTTAACAATCTGTAGTCACTACAGAGTCAAGCGCCTAAAATGCAGGCACGATCGTTGTCCCGGCCTGGAGGGCACGCAAGATGAAAATCGGTGAGCTGGCGAGAGTCACAGGCACCCCGGTGGAGACCATCCGCTACTACGAGCGCGAGGGGTTGCTGGCTGCCCCTCCACGTACTGAAGGGAACTTCCGCATTTACGACGAGAGTCACTTGGAGCGCTTGTCGTTCATCCGCCATTGCCGATCGCTGGACATGGCATTGGACGAGGTTCGCATCTTGCTGCGCTTCAAGGACGCGCCCGCCGAGAACTGTGGAGACGTAAATACGCTGCTCGACGCGCACATCGGTCACGTTACCGCCCGCATTAGCGAGCTTCGAGCGCTGGAGCGACAGCTCAAGAGCTTGCGCGAAAGGTGTAACGAGGCGCGGGACGCAGCCCACTGCGGCATTCTGAACGAATTGTCACAGCGCCCGCCTCAGGGGACGGCTATCGAGGGTGGGCACGTGCATGGTGTGCATGGAGGCACTCCGGCACGCAATGCCGAAAAATGATATTTGGATGGGCGCATGGAACCAATGGCACCGACCATACCGTCAAGCGGACAGATGAACTCGATTCGTAAGCGGATTGACCGAACTGGCTATACGTTTCTCGCGCTGGACACGGGCAACACGATGCAAGCAGACGGTCACCGGGATTGCAAATAGCACCAATTCGCACGTCGGGTTGGAAAGGGAGTCCGTGCCGCCGCAAAAGTCAAGAGCCGCCTGCACACTTGGTGTTACGCCCCATCAATTGGTGCAGTCGTCTCCTGAAATCGACATCCTTCGATGGTATCTCTTCAAAGCCTCATGCCCGTTCGGAACAGGCCCGTCGCCGACACCCGCGGAGCAGGCCGGCGCACATCCCCGGCATTGAATGCTGAGGGTCAGTGCCTGCTGCTGCCGTGCCAAGGCGGGCAGACCGGCGACGTGGCACAGGCGGTCCTCGGGTCTCCGTTGGGCGCGGCGCGCAGGTGCTCGCGCGTGCTGAAATCCGCGAGCGGTGCAGCCGACGACGACGCGCCGGCGTCAGGGCGTGCGTGCCGACGCAGTTTCATGGGGGTGTCTTTCGACTCACCCCGGTCGCCGCCCGGGTCGGTCATGAAGCCCAGTTCCAACGCCCCGGACTTCTGCGCAGCCGCCATCACCTGGGCGACGCGCTGGTGGGTCCACCCGGCGGTCGCCGCGGATGAAGTCCTCGGGCTGGGGCTGGCGCGACGCGGAGGCCTGCAGCCGCTGCGCGATCTGCTCGTCGCTCATGCGTTCGTCGTTCCAGAACACTCTGCCGTGGGGGGGACAGGTTCGCCACCTCGAGCTTGATCGGCTTGACTCCATTTAGACTCGGATGTTAATGCGAATTATTATTAATTGTCGGTGGTTTTGCCTGATAAGGCAACACCGATGGAATAACCCGGTCTTGTTTGGACACTCGGCGCCTTGTGCCGGCGGCGGAAGGCCGGATGGCGGCGACTGGTAAGCCTCTGTGACCGGTATCGTCACCGGGAAGCACTCATGCGGTTCCCTACGGTCAGAGGAATGGACTCCATCTTCTGGGGAAATACATGAACTTACGCCATCTTCGCTGTTTCATCGCCGTGGCCGAGGAGTTGCACTTTGGCCGGGCGGCGCGGCGACTGCATGTGGAGCAGTCGCCCCTGTCGCGCACGATTCGCCAACTTGAGGCGGACCTGGGCGTGACGCTGCTGGAGCGCACGCCGCGCGGCGTGCACCTGACCCCGCCCGGGCAGGTGTTCCTGGAGGAGGCCCGGCGCGTGCTGCTGACCCTTGAGCAAGCCCAGACCAAGGCGCGGGCGGTGGCGGCGGGACACCGGGGCACCTTGCGCATCGCCTTGGCCGGCGGCGTCGGGCGGACCCGCCTGTCGGCACTGCTCGCGCTGTGCCGGGAGGAGGCGCCGGAAGTGGGCATCCGGCTGTTCGAGGCGCGGCTGTCGGAGGTGGTGGGCGGACTGGGCAACGACCTGTACGACGCGGCCTTTGCGATGACCGGCGAGATGGAGGCCGGGATGGTCGCCAAGCCGGTGTGGCAAGATCCGCTGCTGGTGGCCGTACCCGCGCGGCACCCCTTGCTGGCGCACAAGCGGGTACCGCTGGAAGAGGTGGTGGGCTACCCGCTGGTGCTGTGTCACCCGCAGGTTGGTCAGGAGTGCAGCCGGCAATGCGAGCGCCTGCTGCGCCTGGTGGAGACACCGCCGGTCGTGGCCGAGTACGTGACGACCCACTCGCTGATGCTGGCCCTGGTGGCGGCCGGCTATGGCGTGGGATTTTCCACCGCGGCGCACGTGGTGGCATGCCGGCAGGCGGACGTGATCGTCCGGCCGCTGGATGAAGACTCGGCGGCGCTGACGACCTACCTGCTACATCCCGAGGGCGCGATGTCGGAGCCACTGCGCCACTTCATTGACCGTGCGCAGCGTGTCGGCCATATGCCATTGGATACGCAATGACTCGCATAAGGACTGCTTCAGGCGGGTTGGCCGATTCCATTTTGGTCAAAGCGCCAGACCTGTTTTGCTACAGCGGGACTCCATTGCCGCGGTGCCCTGGCGCGCTGCAGTCAGGCCTTGACTGTGCTTGCGATTGGCATTTGAAGATGAAAATCGCATGACCAGCGTGGCGCGTCACAGCGAAGACGCGCGGCGCAACAGTGCTTGCCGTATGCGCATCGGTTTTTGTGTATTGAGTTGATCGCGCTTTACTGGGCCCATTTCCTTGCAAAGACTTTGGCCTAGTTCTCCGGGGCAAGCGTGGCGCCCGCGAATGACGTTGGTGACGGCATGTTTCGCGACTTACGAATTGTGAGTGATGGGACCATGCCCGACAAGGCGCACATCTCGCAACGGTAAAGGCGGCATCACCGATGCCACGGTCTTCGCCGCCTCGCCACCTGCTCGTTTCGCCCGGAGGCTCCTGGACATCCGCGCACGCCGCCTGTACGGCGGGTGCGCGTGTGTGGACTCGGTGCGATGACGAATGGAGGCGCGCGATATGCCGAAGTCGAGCAGCCTGGCCGATGGCGCCAAGACCTACTACCGCCCGATCGAGGCGGCAATCCGCTGGAGCGGATTGCTGCGCTTCGAGCGGCGCATCCTGGCGACATTGGGACAGCGGCCGCTGCCGCAGCCAACGGAGTTTCCGCGCTGGCCGACGCTGCGGTTGAACGCCGAAAGAATCTTCGATGCGCTGGCTCACGGCGAGATGCCGTATGGCAAGGAGGGCTTGGTGCGGGACACGCAGGGCCTGGCGATGGACGACCCGTCGCTGACGGTGCGGCACGTCGATCTGAAAGCCTGGATGGCGCACTACTACCCCGGCGAGAAACCGGCGTTTCTGTTCGATGAGATCGAGCGTGCGCTTCACCCGGCGATCAGCCTGGACACAGTGGGCGCATTGCTGGTCGAGCGGGAAGCGATCAAGGCGCGGCTGGCGGAACACTTGGGCGTGCACGAGACGCTGCGCGCCGAGCATGAGGCGCTGCTGAAAACGCACGCCACCTGCGCGGCCGACACGGAGCGTGCGAACAGGCTGGGGCCGCGCAGCGAATCGACCTACCTGAACATCGTTGGCGGGTTACTGACGCTGCTGCTGGGCAAGTCGCCCAGCGGCATGCCGTATTCCAGCTTCCTGACGCAGGAGGCCATCATCAGCGCGATGGTGGCGCACCACGGCAACGCGATGGGCATCACCGAGCGCACCCTGCAGGCCAAGTTCGCACTGGCTCGGCGCAATCTGCAGAGCACGACTTCCTGAGCGATGCCAGACCGTATCTGCGGTCGCGGAAACCGCATTTGCGGTGTCTTTCTTCAACGCGGCGTTCTTAATTCGAGTCACGCCAATCAGCGCCACTGAGCGTTAAGGAGTGACCCTCATGCCTTCGCAGACCACCGCCACGGCGGCACCGACCGAGCACCGCATCCTGCGCCGCGCCGAGGTCGAAGCCAAGACCGGCTTCAAGCGCGCGCACATCTACAGCCTGATGAAGGAAGGCAAGTTCCCCAAGGCGCTGCGCCTGGGCGTGCGCGCGGTGGGCTGGGACTCGGTGGAGATCGAACAGTGGATCGCTGATCGCCTCAAAGAACGCGCCTGACGCTTCTTCTCGGTTCATGCCATTCGACGAGGAGAAGCTCATGCAGGTGGTGTCCATCATTTCGACCAAGGGCGGCGTGGGCAAGACCACGACGGCGGCCAACCTGGGCGGCTTCATCGCCGATGCCGGGCTGCGCGTGCTGCTGCTGGACCTGGACGTGCAGCCCACGCTGTCGAGCTACTTCACGCTGGACGTGCGCGCGCCCGGCGGCATCTACGAGATGCTGGCCTTCAACGAGCGGCGCATCGAGCAACTGGTGTCGCGCACCGCGATCGCGGGCCTGGACCTGGTGCTCTCCAACGACGACCGCGGCGAACTGAACACGCTGCTGCTGCACGCACCGGATGGGCGCCTGCGACTGCGCCATTTGCTTCCCGTCTTCCGCACGCAATATGACTTGCTGCTGATCGACACCCAGGGCGCGCGCAGCGTGTTGCTGGAGATGGCGGTGCTGGCGTCCGACCTGGCGCTGTCGCCGGTGACACCGGAAATCCTCGCGGCGCGCGAGCTGCGGCGCGGCACGCTGCAACTGATCGAGGACATCGCGCCGTATCGGCACCTGGGCATCGAACCGCCGCCGCTGCGCCTGCTCATCAACCGTGTGCATCCGGTGTCGTCGAACGCGCGGCTGGTCCAGCAGGCGCTGCGACAGGTGTTCCAAGAACAGGCCGGCGTGCAGGTCCTGGACATCGACGTGCCGGCTATCGAAGCCTATCCGCGCGCTGCGACACGAGGATTGCCGGTGCATCGGGTGGAGTACCGGCGGCCGGCTGGGCGCACGGCGCCCGCGGCGCTCGACACCATGCGCACGCTGGCCGGCGAGCTGTTCCCCGCGTGGCGGGAGCGCTTCGCGCTGGTCACCGGCCGGGCCGATGCGGGAGGGGCCAGCCATGGCGAGCGCACATGAACTGGCGCGCGGCCGTGAACGGCTACGCGCGCTGATCGAGTTCGCGCTGGGCGAAGGCTGGCGCGTGGTGCGCACCTCCGGCGGGCACCTGAAATTCACGAAACAAGGCTGCGCGTCGATCTACACCAGCTCGACTGCGAGCGACCACCGTGCCGACCGCAATGCCCGCGCGCAACTTCGCCGCGCCGACCGGCAGGCGCAGGAGAACGGCCGTGGCTGAGCTGACGCCGCAGGACATGGCTGCCAAGCTGCTGGCCACCGGCTTCGAGCGCAGCGGCCCTTCGGCCGCGACCTTGAGCGACCCCATCGCCGACACGCCGATGGTGGTGACGCTGGACCAGTTGCGGCCCTACGACCACGACCCGCGCGTGACGCGCAACCCGGCCTATGCGGAGATCAAGGCGTCCATCCGCGAACGCGGGCTGGACGCGCCCCCCGCGATCACGCGCAGGCCGGGCGAGGCGCACTACATCATTCGCAACGGCGGCAACACGCGGCTGGCGATCCTGCGCGAGTTGTGGAGCGAGACCAAGGAGGAACGCTTCTTCCGCATTGCGTGCCTGTTCCGCCCGTGGCCGGCGCGCGGCGAAATCGTGGCGCTGACCGGGCATCTGGCCGAGAACGAGCTGCGCGGCGGGCTGACCTTCATCGAGCGGGCGTTGGGCATCGAGAAGGCGCGCGAGTTCTACGAGCAGGAATGCGGCCAGGCGCTGTCACAGAGCGAACTCGCGCGGCGGCTGACGGCCGACGGCTATCCAGTGCCGCAGTCACACATCAGCCGCATGAACGATGCGGTGCGCTATCTGCTTCCGGCGATCCCGACGCTGTTGTACGGCGGATTGGGCCGGCATCAGGTGGACCGGCTCGCGGTGCTGCGCAAGGCGTGCGAGCGCACCTGGGAGCGGCGTGCGCTGGGCCGCACCGTGGCCGTGGACTTCGCCACCTTGTTTCAGGACGTGCTGACGCAGTTCGACACACAGCCAGACGACTTCTCGCCGCAGCGGGTGCAGGACGAGCTAGTGGGTCAGATGGCCGAGCTGCTGGAGGCGGACTACGACACGCTGGCGCTGGAGATCAACGACAGCGAAAGCCGCCAGCGTGCGCTGACCAGCGAACCGGCGGCGCCGACTCCACCTGCAGCGTCTGTCGTTCCTGCTGCTCCTCCCCCGCAGGTCTCCGCGTCTCAGCAGCCTCCCGTCTCATCTGTGCCGCGAGGCACCACGCCGGCCACGCCTTCGGCGCCAGCAGCGACACCGTCTGCATCGCCCGGAGCACCGGAGGAACAGCACGGGCAACACGACGAGCGCTTGCAGGGGCACATCGTGTCACCGGCCCCGACCACCGAGCGCCTGCAATCCATCCAGCGGATGGTCGCGGACCAGCTCGGCGACAAGCTGCCCGACTTCGAGGCCGATGCGCTGCGTGCGATCCCCGTGCAGGCCGGCGGGCTCTATCCCATCTCGGACGTCTGGTACATCGAGCCGGGGCTGGACGTGCCGGATCGTCTGCGTGTGCACATCGTGCAGTTCGCGCGCGAGATCGCCGGGGAAGCGGCGGTATCCGATCACATCGAGGCCAGCGATGGCGGCATCGGCTTCGTCTGCGTGGCGCCGGCCGTGGGCCAGGCGAAAGCGCTGCCGGCGTTCGCGCGGGCGGTGCTGACCCTGCTGCATGCGCTGAGTGCGGCGCCGCCCTCCACAAACGGATTGGACCGCGCGCGGCTGGCCGACGAGCTGGCTGCGTTGCTGCATGGCCACGGCGGCGCGGCCACACGCCTGAGCGATGCTGCGCTGGTGAAGCTGTTCCGTCTGCTGCGCCTGGCGCGCCGGCTGCTGGACCTGCAAGCCGGCGAACCGGGCCAGGAATCCTGAGCGCAGGAGGCTCCCGTATGTCGGCACCGCACCCGCTCAACCAGGCCGTGATCGCCCAGGCCCTGCATGACCTGCGCAACGGGCAGTTGCGCCGCTGCAAGGCGATGGGCTTCGGCGAGGAGGAGCTGGATGCGCTGAAGCACCCCGAACTCGTGAGCATGCTGGTGAATGCCACGGTGTCGTGGTGCTCGGTGTCGGTGAACCGGGAAGTGTTGAAGCGGCTGCTGAGCCAGGTGCACGACGTGGAGCGGGAGATCGCCACGGTGGACCGCATGCTGCGCCTGGGGGCGAGCACGGAGATGGTCAGCAAGTTCTACGGCCTCACGCATCAAGAAGTGGCGCTGCGCCGCGACATCCTCGGACTGCCCAAGCGCAAGGGCCGGCATCCGGTGCTCGACGAGGCGCAGGACGTGGCCCTGTGGGAACGCTGGAAGGCCGGCATCACGGAGCGGCACATCGCACTGAACGACGACATGGCGATGCTGGCGCTGACCATGGACCTGGCCGAGGCCATGACCCTGCCCATGTCGGTGATCTGGTCGGCGATACGGAACTGGGTCGACCAGGGGCTGGTGTAGGTCATGACGACGGGCGACGCTCCACGGCGTGATGGCCCGGTTGCGCTGTCGGCGTTGTTCGACGAGGCGCTGCGGCACCTTGAGCCGAAGGAACCGGCGCAGGGCACGGCGCCGAGCCAGGACGGTTTTCTCTACAGCGGCAACCGGCACGAGAGCGTGCCGCGCGCGCTGTTCCTCGACCGACGCCTGACGCCGCTGGAGCGCAATGCCTGGCAGGTGTTCCGCCTGCAGCTCAACGACGACGGCGTGACCGCCTTTCCCACCTACGACCAACTCCGCCCCTATCTGGCGTCCATGCCCTGTGCGGCGCAAGCCTCGCACGAGACCGTGGCGCGCGCCTTGACGCTGCTGCGGCTGACGCGCTGGCTCAGCCTGGTGCGGCGGCGGCGCGATCCCAAGACCGGCCGCATCCAGGGGAACCTCTACGTGCTGCACGACGAACCGCTGTCGCCCTTCGAGGCGATGCAGCTCGACCCCGACTATCTGGGCCTGGTGAGCCAAGCGCTCACGCACGCGGCGAAGGCGGTGCAGGTCGTGGGCATGAACACGCTGCGGGAGATCGCCGAAGACCCGCTGCTCAGCGGGCGCACGCTGCCGACCCGCCTGCAGGTGCTCGCGCAGCGCATGGCGCGGCATGGCTGGACGACGCCAGGTTATCCACAGAAGGGTGCGGACCACGAATCCGAAGAAGGCCAGGAAGCCCTGCTTCGGAATGGCGCGCGCCCGTCTTCGGAATCCGAAGCAGGGCCGAAACCCGCGCCGGACGGCTCTCTTCGGATTCCGAAGGAGGACCGTACAGTACGTAATGATCGTATAAATGAAGTACGTACAGTACCGCGCGCGAGGGCCTTGCAGAACCTGCGGCTGCCCGAGCGTTTCCTGCGCTTGAAGGACGAGCAGCAGGCCGGCGCGCTGGTGGCGCTGCAGCAGGTGGACGAGGCGCAGAGGCAGGCCGTTCTCGACGAGTGGGCGGCACGCTGCCACAACAGCGCGGTACGCAACCCGGCCGGCTACCTGTTTGGCATCATCCAGAAGGCGATCCGCGGGGAGTTCAAGGCCTGGGCCGGAGAAAGTGCATCGGCGGCGCCAGCGTCCCCGCCATCGTCACCACCGGCATCCCGTGCGGCTGACCCCGAGGTGGCACGTGCCTACCTGGCACAGCTCCGAGAAGCCTTGCGTGATCGCTGATGTTGACTATCCCCAGGGGATAGCTGGAACAGACACCTTTCCGCCGCGCTCGATTGTCGCCCGCCGAACGACAGGCGAAACTGTCGCCTGTGAATCAGACGAGGACAGCCACGCACGAGCCCGGCCGATGATGGACATGACGACTTCCCCCGTCACAAACGTACTGCAACCACTGCAGCGAGACGTTCAGCGCTTGCTGGGCAGATGCCTGTTGCGCCTTCAACAATACGAGCGCCTCATGAAAGCCATCGTGGCGCACCACGAGATTTCAGGCCCGGCGCATTCGCTGGAGGCCATTCGCACAGCGCGGATCGAAGATGCCGCGACCAAGACCCTGGGCACGTTGGTCGGACAACTGTTTGGTTCGTATGTGGTCACCGATGGAAATGGTGGCAAGGAACGCGACAACGATCTTCCCGGCGACGTGATTTCCTTTCGCACGCGCGTGCAACTGAGCCTGTCTGCGCAGGACTACGCCAAAACCCAGGCCGACCTCAAAGACCTGGTATCGCTGCGCAACACCCTGGTGCACCACTTCATCGACCAGCACGATCTATGGACCGTGGACGGGTGTCGCGCTGCACAGGACGAACTCGGTTCCGCCTACACGCGCATCGATCAACACTTTGAGCAGCTGCGCGGCTGGGCCGAGCACATGGATCAGGCGCGGCGCCTGGCAGCGGAGTTCGTCCAGTCGGATGTGTTCCAAGACCTGGTGGTCAATGGCATCGCGCCGGACGGCACGGTGGACTGGCCGGCCGCCGGCATCGTTCGCGCGCTGCGCGAGGCCGCCGCGCAGTTGGCCGTCGAGGGCTGGACACCCATTGCCGCCGCTGGCCGCTGGATCGCGGACCAGCATCCCGAGCAGCTTCCAGCCAAGTACGGCTGCAGCAGTTGGCGGCAGGTGGTGCACGAGTGCCGCCTGTTCGAGCTTCGCTACCGTGAGGTGGAGGGGCAACGGGCCGCCTGGTACAGACCTCGCGAGGCATAGCCCCGCAACGCGGTCTCACCTCCGCGCGAGCCGCGAACAACTCCGCCGAGCTATCCCCAGGGGATAGCCGGCACACACAGCCTTCCGTGCGGAACAAACCGGGCGCGCATGGGCTGCGGTTTGTTGACTGACAGCCTTCCGGCCGATGCCGATGCTGGCGACTCGCCCCTTCACCGCGAGTCGCTCCCATGGCCAACGAACGCACAGAACCCCTGCAACTGAATCTCGGATCGCTGCGCAGCGCGATGTCGCTGACGCTGCACACGCACCACGCTTCGCGCATCTGGCACGGCCGCGCGCCGACCGAGGGGCGCCCCGGCATCATCGGTCTCAACGGCTTCATCGGCGCCATGAACAAGATGAAGCGCGGCGCCGAGCAGGACGACCCGTACTCGGATTGGTGGATGTTGCGGATCGAGGACAAGCTCGCCGACACCAAGACCCGCCTGCAGACCCTGCGCGAACAGGTCGACCAGGCCCTGGCCGACGTGCCACCGGCGCTGTCGCTGGGCGAGAACATGAATGTGCAGCCGGTGAAGCTGCCGCTGTTCGTGAATGCACAGCTCGGCTTCATGGCGGTGTACCTGCTGGCTGACTACGACGACCTGGCGCGCAAACTCATCCTGGCGCACCACACGGCGCTGATCGACCGCAGCACCTTGGAGCGCTGGCTCAATGATGGCGCGCACGCGCTGCGCAGCCTGTTCTCGCTCGCCCAGCAGTACCGCTACTCGGGCACGACGCGCGACGACTTCGCGGCGAAGAACGCCGCGGCGCGAGCGGCGCTGGAGAAGTTCGGCGAGCTGCCGCAAGACGTGCTGGAAGGCACGCGCCGCTCGCGCTTCGCGCCACCGATCGCGCGGCGGACGACCAAGCCCGGCACGCCGCCTGCTGCGCCCGCCATCGAGCCCGATGCGCCGGCTCACACGGATGGCGCAGCCAATCCAGCGACGGGTAATGAGGGTGCTGACGCATGACGGCATCGCCCCCCATCGGTCACTCCACGCGCTTCGTGGCGCTGGAACAGGCGGACTTCCAGCGGCTGGAACAGGCAGGCTACCTAAAAGGCCTTTTACAGCCTTTTAAGGGTAAGGGGAGTCTGGAGACCTGGGCCAGCCAGTGCGCAGCGCTGCGCGACGACGTGATTGGCCTGGCGCAGCGGCGTGTGCTGCCCCAGGCACGCGCCTACCCCTTCAGCCTGCTCGACGTGCAACTGGCCCAGCAGGCCACTGGCGCAGGGACGACCTTCCTGCGCTGGCGCAACCTCGACCGTTCCTCCATGGGTGTGGCGTTGTGGGAGGCCCTGCTGGCCAACCCCGCGACGCCGGCCTCGCTGATCGACGAGCTGTACGCGATCGAACTGCAGCGCATCGTGCTGAACATGCAGATCAGCCTGATCCACAGCATCGCTCGCCAAGCCCTGGAATGCGCCAGCAAGGCCGCCCAGGCCGAAGCGGCTTACCTGCGGCGTGTCCACGGGCATACCGCGGCCGTTCCACCCACCACCAAGGAGTCACCATGAGCACGCACTTCGTCGGCGAGGGCAACATCGGTTCTGCGCCGGACTACCGCGAATTTCCGAACGGCAACGACGAGCCGCGCCGGCTGCTTCGCCTGAACGTCTACTTCGACAACCCGATCCCGAAGAAGGACGGCGAGTACGAAGATCGCGGCGGCTTCTGGGCGCCCGTGGAGCTGTGGCACCGCGACGCCGAGCACTGGAAGACGCTGTACCAGAAAGGTATGCGGGTGCTGGTCGAGGGCCGCACCGTGCGCGACGAATGGGAGGACGCCGACGAGAACGAGCGCGTGACGTTCAAGGTCGAGGCGCGGCGCGTGGGCATCCTGCCGTACCGCATCGAGTCGGTGGCGCTCAGCACCAAGCCGGCCGGCGGACAGTAATTCGCCCATCGCCGTTCCCCCGAGGGCGACTGTAGCAACCGTCATACGCCCGCGATGCACCAGCGAGCTATCCCCAGGGGATAGCTCCAAGGTCGTCCACGGAGTTCCAGCCGCCCTCCCGAAACGACGCTCTTGCTGCGCCAGCTCCTGCGATCTATGCACACCGCTGCGGCAACGGACCGCCTGCCGATCACAAAGCGGTGTCTGCATCAATCGGCTTCCTTGCTGCCGGCATCTCGTGGCCCCGCCAAGCTGACGCCCATCCGATGAACCGCACATTTCCAAGGAGGCTTCATGCGCGTGTTCCTGTGCGAGAAGCCGTCCCAGGGCAAGGACATCGCCCGTGTGCTGGGTGCCGGTCAACGCGGCAACGGCTGCTACAGCGGCGCGGGTGTCGTCGTGACCTGGTGCATCGGTCATCTGGTGGAAGCGGTTCCGCCCGAAGGCTACGGCGAACAATACAAGCGCTGGGCCATCGAGCAACTGCCCATTCTTCCTGAGCGTTGGCGTGTCGAGCCCAAGGCGGCGACCGCAGCGCAATTCAAGGTCGTGCAGCAGCTCGTCGCCAAGGCGGGCGAGCTGGTGATAGCGACCGACGCCGACCGCGAGGGCGAGATGATCGCCCGCGAGATCATCGACCTATGCGGCTACCGCGGGCCGATTCAGCGCCTGTGGCTGTCGGCGCTCAACGATGCGTCGATCCGCAAAGCGCTGGGTGCGCTCAAGCCGTCCGCCGAGACGCTGCCGCTGTACTTCTCCGCACTCGCCCGATCGCGCGCCGACTGGCTGATCGGGATGAACCTGAGCCGCTTGTTCACACTGCTGGGGCGCCAGGCCGGCTATACCGGCGTGCTGTCGGTGGGGCGCGTGCAGACGCCGACGCTGAAGCTGGTGGTGGATCGTGATCGCGAGATCGCGCGATTCGTCTCCATGCCGTATTGGGCCGTGGATGTGCTGCTATCCCATGCCGGCCAATCCTTCACCGCGAGCTGGATACCGCCCGAAGGCAGTACGGATGCAGCGGGTCGCTGCCTTCAGCAGCCGGTGGCGCAGCAGGCTGCGGATCGCATTCGCGCGGCACGCGATGCGCAGGTCGTGTCGGTGGACACCGAGCGCGTGCGCGAGGCACCGCCGCTGCCGTTCGACCTGGGCACGCTGCAGGAGGTGTGCTCCAAGCAGTTGGGCCTCGACGTGCAGGAGACGCTGGACATTGCCCAGGCGCTGTACGAGACGCACAAGGCGACAACGTATCCGCGCTCGGATTCGGGCTACCTGCCCGAGAGCATGCTGGCTGAGGTACCGACCGTACTCGACGGCCTGGTCAAGACCGACCCCAGCTTGCGGCCGCTGATCGAGCGCCTGGATCGCCAACAGCGTTCGCGTGCATGGAACGACGGCAAGGTGTCGGCTCACCACGGCATCATCCCGACGCTGGAGCCCACCAACCTATCGGCCATGAACGAGAAGGAACTCGCCGTCTACCGGCTGATCCGCGCCCATTACCTCGCGCAGTTCCTCCCGCACCATGAGTTCGACCGGACGGTAGCGCAGTTCTCGTGCAGCAGTCAGTCGCTGGCGGCCGTGGGCAAGCAGATCGCCGTCACCGGCTGGCGCGAGGTGCTGGCGACGCCAGGGCCGGACGATGCCGATGGCGAGGATGCGCAGCGCAGCCAGGTGCTGCCCGCCCTGCATGCGGGCTTGTCCTGCCCGGTCGGCAAGGTGGATCTCAAGGCGCTGAAGACGCTGCCGCCCAAGCCCTACACGCAGGGCGAGCTGATCAAGGCCATGAAGACCGTCGCCAAGTTCGTGACCGACCCGCGGCTGAAACAGAAGCTGCGAGATACCACCGGCATTGGCACCGAGGCGACACGCGCCAACATCATCAACGGTCTGATCGGTCGCGGCTACCTGGTCAAGAAAGGCCGCGCCGTCCGCGCTTCCAACGCGGCATTCACGCTCATCGACGCGGTGCCCTCGGCCATCGCCGACCCCGGCACCACGGCGGTGTGGGAGCAGGCGCTCGACATGATCGAGGCCGGCCAGATGGCGCTGGACACCTTCATCGAGAAGCAGTCCGTGTGGGTCGGCCAGCTCGTGCAGCAGTACCGCGGCGCAACGCTCTCGCTCAAGCTGCCGCCGGCGCCGGCCTGCCCGCAGTGCGGCGCACCGATGCAGCAGCGCACGGGCAAAAGCGGCGCGTTCTGGTCCTGCTCGCGCTACCCGGACTGCAAGGGCACGTTGCCGATCGAGTCCCCGACGGGCCGGCGCAGCGCACCGCGCAAGCGGCGCGCTGCCTCCAAGGCGTCCTGATCCTCGCTTCCCCCTGCCGCGCCGGCCCTTCACTGGCGGCGAGGCAAACGTCCCGCACCGCGCGGGACTCCAAAGCGCGCGTCTCCTTCTGCAACGGTGTGCGCGCCCCGTCTGCCCACCATCGGGCGACGGGGCGAGAAGGTCATTGCTCCACGAATCGCGCCCGCCGCCATTCCCTTGATCGGTGTGCCTTGCCTCGGCCACGAGGGGCTTCCTGACGCCTTGCCGCCGCGCGAGCCGTGAGGAGGCCCCTTGGGCCGAGGGTATTCCGTGCCGGTGCCCGCCGGCGGAACAACGGGCTCCCTTTGTGTGTGGATGCACGCCAGAGGTTTCCGGCCCCAGCCACGAAACGGGCCGGGTGCGATTGCTGACGCAGCGAACGGCTTTGACGACGGCCTGCGCTGACGCAGCCCACAGGTGGTTTTCCTTCCTCTCCAGCCGAAGGCCCGCGTGGCCTTCGGCGCCCTGGTCCTTGCCTTGTCCCGTGACGCGGGCCTGCCCTAAAGCGGGCCGTCCGCGATTCGGTTTTCCCTGCGACGGCAGCCATGCCTCGCGCCCATCCTCACGCCATGCGTTGCTGACAGTCGTCAGCGGCATGCCCTGGCAGTCTCGGTCTTCAAGACTGCAACGCGGTTCGCCGCGTTGACCGATCCAGTCCGCTTCGCATCGCCCACCGCGGACGCTCGCCGGCCTGGCGACGATGCACTTTTCTCAACCACCCGAGGGGAACCCCATCCCCTGCGGGATGCGTGCTCCCCGACCCACCAAGGAGCACGGCATGTCTGAACCTTCCGCATCTTCCTCTGCAACCGCAGTGCGCAGTGGTGCGCTGGCGCTGGCCTGGACCGGCAAGCGTTTGCCGCTACAGGTGCTGCGCAGCGCGGCCGGCCACTACATCGGCACGCAAGACGACGAAGGCCCGGTATCGCGGGAGTCCGTCGAGTATTTCCCGAACCACCTCGCAGCACAGCGCGCCCTGGATACCCATGCCTGGACACAGCGCGCTCACCCCTGATTCCCACCCTTCAAGGAGTTCTCTCATGAATCTGTCTTTACCCGAAGACGTGCTCGATCAGATGGCGCTGGAACAGGCGCACTTCGACGCTGCACCGCAGGCCTTCTTCGAGGCCTGGAAGCGCGGCGCGCAGATCGCCGGCCACGAGTGGTTCGGCGACGGCACACGCGAAGGTCTGCAGCGTGCCACCACTAAGTGGGACCTGCGGCCCAACATGCTGATGCTCAACGACGCCTTGGGCGTGCTGAGCAGCGGTCAACGCATGTTCCTGTCCGCGATGGTGAGCTTCTACAACTCCCGCGAGGGCGGCGCGATGCTCAAGCGTTGCGGCTTCGAGGGGCTGTCCGACTTCGGCGGCCTCGATCTGGAACGGCGCCAGGTCATCGCCGACCTCACGCTGCACTACAACGGCTGGTGAGCCGCGCCTGGCAACCCACCGTCTTTTCATCCCACCCCACGAGGGACATGCGTCCCCGTTCGGGGCTATGTCCCTCCTTCCTTTCGCAGGAGCGGCCATGTCCCGAATCAGCATCTTCCACTGAACTGCACCGCCCGCCATCAGGGCGGCCCGATGCCGCGGCCGGCTGACCGGCTGCCACTTCATCCACCTACTGGGGTTCAATCCCCGGCAGGGGATTGCCTCGGCCATCCTCTGCTGGAGGAATCCCATGTCTCATTCCAAAAACCCCTTCGTCCGCGGCTACGATGGCCTGTCCGTGCAGCGGCTGCTGGCGATTTCCTACGACGACGACTGCCCGCTGAGCTATCTGCCGCTGCACGTCTCGCAGTCGCACCTGCCGGACAGCCAGGTCGAGCGCCATGCCTGCGTCTTCTGCGACGACTTCGCGCTGATCACCGAGGGCCAGAACGTGCCGCCCGAGCTGGACGCGCAGTGCCCCAGCCACGGCATCGCCCGAAACCTCGTCTACGCCGTCATGGCCGAAGAAGCCGGCCAGCCGCTGCACGTCAGCGATACCTACTCCGAGGAAGCCGCGCGCGAGGTGGTACGCCGCCTGCGCTTCGAGACCGGGTTCTACAGCCGTGCTTGGGAAATCAGTTCGGCGCACATCACCGAGGAGGCCGGCCGCTATCTGGCCAACCTGGCGGACATCGCCACGCCTAGCGGTTTTCTGTTCGTCGCCTTCCGCATCCCGTACAGCCCAGCGATCGGTGTGAAGCTGATCGCCACCCCCTGGACGGATGCGAACCTGCAGCTTGTCGAGGACATTACTGCTGAAGAGCTGCGGCAGGAGCACTGGACCAGGGGCATGCCGGAGTCCCTCATGGAGGTATTGCACCTAGCTGCGCTCGCCGACGTTCGCATGCTGGTGTTCGATGCCGATGCGCCGGTGCTGGACGGATTGCCCTTGTATGACGACGAGTAGCACCTTCGAGCCCCATCCGGGGCTCTTCCTTTCATGGAAGGCGGTAACGACGTGTTGCCGATTTCCGGACGACGGACGTCCACGCGTGTCGCACGCTTCCCGCATGTTCGCTGGCGTTGCCCGCAGCATGCCCAGGCAGTCGAGACCTTCGAGACTGCGGTGCGGTTCGCCGCGCTGGTCGTTTCTTTCGCCGGACGCATGCCGCGTCCATCCACCTCACCCTCAAGGGACATACCTCCCTTGCGGGCGGGAGTCCCTTGGTTGCCACAAGGAGTCTCCCATGGATACCCAAGCCATCCGCGCACAGATGCCGACGCTCGTTAGCGGCCATGTGCCTTCCAACGTCCGCACCTTCAAGTTCAACATCTTCGACGGCCAGCCCAAGGTTTCGACGCTGGGCTTCCACATCGATCCCAAGCCCTTCGAGGGCAAGGTCATCGCCACCACCGACGAGGCCATCGTCGTCAAGACGGGGCGCGCTGAGTTCGCGGTGCTCGACCGGGCGCTCGTGACCGAGGTGCCCGACGAAGGCGCCAAGGTACAGGTCGAACCCTACGCCAGACGCCGCTTCGACGGCCTGCGCGCGGACACGCCCGAGGAAGAAACCGCATTCACTGCCGACGGCAAGCCGTACACGGTGCAGCGGTTCGTGCTCGGTTCCGCACCGGCGAAGCTGCCGATCCCCGAGCCCCGCTGCCCCGAGCTGCAGGAGCTGGTCGACCAACTTGAGCAGTTGCCCGCTCCCGATGGTTTCCGGCGCATCACCCACATGCTGGTGGATGCCGGTGCGCGGGACATCACCTGGGTCGATCCGGCGCCCGCCGACATCATCCGCACGCCGCCGGCCATCGGCTTTACCGTCGCCACGATGAAGTTCCAGGGTCGCGTCACCGTGCTGTATGAGCGTGGCCTCGACCTCTACGCGGTGGAGCTGCACCGCGACGGCGAGTTGATCGAACGGGTCGATGAGGTGTTCTTCGACACCCTCGGCGAGACGCTGGAACGGCTGATCGACGACGGGAGCTGGAGACGCATCCGCGTGCAGTGCCTGTCGGGTCGCAAGGCTGTCCGGCACTGACCTCCCAGCAGCTTCCCGCCCTCGCGGCGGGAAGCCTCTCTTTCTGCCTCCCTGGAGATCACACCCATGACTGTTCGATTCAAAGGCACGGAGCTGCGGCCCGTGCTCGCCGAAGCGGTGGCGAATCAATGCCGCGTCATCCTGGTCAAGGATCAGGGCGTGTACTTCCTGGCCGAACGCGGCGAGCGCCGGCTCGATGGTCGCCAGAAGACCATCGCCTATGCCGCCGGCTGCAACCCGGATGTCGATGCCTTCGACGACTGGTGGGAGTTGGCGCGCGCCGCGTTCGGCGGCGATGACTTTGGCGAGTTCTTCGATCCGCAGGAGGGCGTGTTTGCGCGCATCCTGCACAGCGAGGATGACCTCGACGTGTCCGCCACCGCGACACACCTGTCGCTGCAGGCGGTTCCTTCCACGCCCAGCGGTAACTGACCGCCCATCCCTGGCCCCCGCTCCCGGGGGCCTCTTTCTTCACGGCAATGCGGACAGCCGCGAGTGCCGATTGCCGCTCGCATGCGCACCGTCCTGGCGCCACGCTTCCGGCCATGTTCCGCTGACGTCCGTCAGCGACATGCCCAGGCAGCCACGATCTTCAAGGCTGCGACGCGGTTCCGACCGCGTTGATCACACCAGTTCGCACCGGCATCCATGCGCGAACAGCCATTGGTTCTCGATGGCGATGCCACCAAGCTGTTCCATCAACCCACGCGGGGGTTCCACACCTTCCCCGCCTGGGTCGGGTGTGTCTCCGCCTCATTGTTCCCAGGAGATTCACCATGACCACTTCCACCGAAAAATCCTACTTCGATCTGCACATCACCGGCCTCGGGTATCTCAATCGCATCCGCGAAGTGAAGCCCAAGAAAGGCGATGCGTTCCTGGCCTGCGACATCGCGGCCCTGAACGGTCCCAGCGATGACGTCTCGTACGTGCGTTTCGACACGCGCGTATCGGGATCGGAAGCGCAGCACCTGGTGCGCCGCTGCATTCAGGCGGTCGACGCCGAGAAGAAGGTGATGATCGGCTTCCGCCTGGGCGACCTGTGGACCGACACCTTCACCTACTCCAAGGGCAAGCGTGCCGGCGAGCAGGGTGTGAGCCTCAAGGCCCGCCTGCTGTTCGTCAGTTGGATCAAGGTCGACGGCAAGCTCGTCTACAAGGCCGAACCCAAGCCGACCGAGACCGACGAGCGGGACCCGGAAGTCCCTGTGACGTCCGACGCGCCCGCCGCGCAGCAAGCCTCGGCACTGGAGCCTTCCAAGCCCGTCGCCGATGCTGCCGACGACGCTGCCGATGCCCCCGCATTGGCCGTTGCCGAGTCGTTCTGATCCGCAAGGCCCCATCCCCGGGGCCTTGTCTTCTCTTCGTCAGCAGGAGACCTTCATGATCACCATCCCCGGCCAACTGGCCATCAAGACCATCCACGGCAGGAACGGCGACTTCAACGTCGGCCGCCTGGCGACCTCGATCGGCGAGTTCGTCGTGAAGAACGCCGAACTCGATCAGTACCGCGAGGGCAAGTATGACGGTGATTTCGTCATCGCCGAGATCCGTCCCTCCACGTACAACGCCAACGGTCGCATGGTCATCGAAATCCGCGCCCATCTGGGCGGGATGACGCTGTCCAACATCGACGCCCTGAGCCGCGACGAAGTCCGCCGGCTGAGTCCGCAGGAAGTCGATCCGATCGACGAGGAAGCGCAGACGCCCGCGCCGGCCGCGCCCAAGGTGCCGGCCAAGCCGAAGTCCCGCAACCCGCGCGATCCCCTGGTCGACACCACGCCGTTCGGCAGCGAGCCGGCCGCCGCATTCTCCGAGGCCTCGGCCGAGGCGGACGACGCGGCGCTGTTCGGTGCGCTCTGGCCGCTGGGCGAGATCGTCAAGCTCGACGCCACCGTCGATCGCCGCGTCCTGCGTCAGCAGCGCGACCGTCTTGGTGCATTGGGCTACGAGTTCGCTCCGCTGTCCCAGGACTGGCATCTCGCCCAAGGCTGATTCCAACCGCCGCGTCAGCGGCGTTCCACCACCCGCCGGGGCTCATCCCCGGTGGGGCGGGGCTCCGGTCTCTTATCCAAGGAGATCATAATGCAACTCGCGTCCCGCTTCGCCCATCGCTCCCCGGTGCTGCGGTCGAATCACCCGTTGTCGGATGACCAGATCCGCACCGTCGCACCCTCCATCTTCGCGGACACCCCGCACGAAAGCCGATCCGAGCGGTACAGCTACATCCCAACGGCGGCTGTGCTGACCGAACTGCGCAAGGAGGGCTTCCAGCCATTCATGGTGTGCCAGCCCCGCGTGCGCCAGGAGGACCGCCGCGACTACACCAAGCACATGCTGCGCCTTCGCCACGCAAGTCAGATCAACGGCGCCGAGGTGAACGAGATCATCCTGCTCAACTCGCACGACGGCACCAGCAGCTACCAGATGCTGGCCGGCATGTTCCGCTTCGTCTGCCAGAACGGTCTGGTGTGCGGCGACACTTTCGCCGACGTGCGCGTACCCCACAAGGGCAATGTCACCGACCACGTGATCGAGGGTGCCTACGAGGTGCTGCATGGATTCGAGCAGGTGCAGGATTCTCGCGACGCCATGCGTGCCATCACGCTCGACGATGGCGAGGCCGAGATCTTCGCCAGATCGGCCCTGGTCCTCAAGTACGACGAACCTGGCAAGACCCTGCCGATCACGGAAAGCCAGGTCCTGCACCCCCGTCGCTTCGACGACAACCTTGCGGACCTGTGGTCCACGTTCAACCGGGTCCAGGAGAACATCGTCAAAGGCGGCCTGACTGGCCGCAGTGCCAACGGGCGCCAGCAGCGCACCCGGCATGTCCAGGGCATCGACCAGAACGTCCGGCTCAACCGGGCACTCTGGCTGCTCGCGGAAGGCCTGCGCAAGCTGAAAGCCTGACCCCCAAGCGGATCGTGCCCGTCGCGGCAAGATCCGCTCGTTTTCTTTGCCGATTTGCGGGGTGGGCTCACGGTCTCAAAACGACCCAATCCAGCCGTCGGGCTCTTCGTGGTGCGAACGGCAAGTAACCGAGTGAAGCCGTCACCTCGCATGACATGTTGGGGGACGTGAAATTGGTGCTTCGTTCACGCGTCTGCCGTTCGGTCAAGGCCTTGGACTGACGAAACCCGGCCCGCCAACCCTGACCGTACCCTTTCATTCTTATGACTTAAACGTAATTGCAGGGTCACTGCCCTGTCAGTCGCTGGCTCCTATGATCGAGTCCATGGTTGCTCAAGCATGAGCAGCCAATCTGGACAAGGAGCCCATCATGAAAAAGTCGATCATCGCCGTTCTCGCCGTCTCGGCCATCAGCACCCTTGGATCTTCCGCTGCGTTCGCACACGAGGACTATTCCGAGGGCGGTGCGCTGCACTGGCTCGAGCATGTCCAGGCACGCGCTTCGAGCCCGACTGAGCGAGAGCTGGCCACATATGGCTACGCGAGCAACGCCACGCCCTCCCGCACCGTGATCGTCAATGCGGACACGCGCTACATCAACGTCACGCGGCTCGAGACGGTTGCCCTGAAGGTCGGTGACAAGACGATCAACTGGACCTTCGACACCCTCGGCACAAACAGCTTTCCGCTTTCGAAGGTGGTCCAAGGGGGCGACAAGGTGACTGTCTATCTCGAAGAAAGCCCCCTTTACCGCAGCGGCTCCTGATAGCACCAAGCTTCCCCAGGAACCAAGGCGGGTAAGGCATCGGGCAATCTTCTATGGAAGAGGCCTGATGCAATGTTCAGCAATTATTTGTAGTTGATTCAAGGAGACGAGCATGTTGAAGAAAGCACTGATGGTCGCGGCACTTGGGATTGCCACCACATCGGCCTTCGCGGTCGATGTCGAGCGGGTCGAAAAGTCCATTCCCCTGAAAGATGGTTCGACTGTCTACATATTCAAGGACGGGAAAATGGGGATGGAGGACAAGCTGGGACGTGCGGTGAGGATGAAGCAAGGCGAGGTCATGGAGACCAAGGATGGTCAGAAGATCATGATGCACGGCGACGAGGTCATGCGCCTCGACAGCGTTCTCCACAAGGATCACCGTAACTAAAGCTACCGGGTGATCGATTTCCGAAACGGCTCCTGCGGAGCCGTTTCTTTTTTGAAGCAGCGAAGCCACAAGGGGCGGATTGCGCGGTGCAGGTCGGCCTCGGTTGCCCGGGCTACCTCGCCATGCAATGAGAGAGCAATCCGATTGAAGGCGTTGACCACATCCGCATCAAAATGCTGCATGGCCTCTCGCTCAAGAATTGCGAGTGCCTCCGAGGGCGAAATCGCCGCCTTGTAGGGCCGAGCCGAGACCAGGGCGTCAAACACGTCCACAACCGCGAATATGCGTGCATGGAGCGATATTTCCTCGCCAGCAAGGCGGTCGGGATACCCCTTCCCGTCAATCCGCTCGTGATGATGACGAATGACCTCCGCTGCGCCCTCAAGCCAATGAATCCCGGCAATGATCTCGAGACCCATCAAGGTATGGGTCTTCATCACTTCGAACTCCTCAGCGGAAAGCCGCCCCGGCTTCTGGAGAATATGATCCGGAATGCCAATCTTTCCAACGTCGTGCAAGAAGGCACCGATGACGAGATGCGGGATCTCGTTCGGGGATACCCCCATCTCCTCCGCAAGCGCCGCTGCGTAGAGCGTGACCCGATAATTGTGGGCGTCCGTGTCGATGTCGCGCTTGGCGATTGACTTTCCCAACGCATGTACGAGGGAGAAGTTTGCATTCATGAGACGGTCGGACAAGGCCGTCGCATGCCCGAACATTGAGAGTAAAAGTGGGTACAAGGCGACCCCGGTCGCAAGCGCCGATACCGCTGCCATCAAGACCCCATTGCGGATCTGTTCCCGCTGATGCAACAGGACTTCCGGGGCGAGACGATAGAAACCCTCAATGTAGCCGACCAATCGGCCGTCGCCGCCTGCCAGTGGCAGAACCACCTGAATCAGGCCGTCCTGCGCTACGCTTATCCAGGTGCGACGGTAATCCCCCCGGCAAATAGGGGCGCTCAGAAGTAGAATTTTCTCGGATCGAGGGAGTTCTACAAGATGAAGACATCGAGGTTTTCAGACAGCCAGATCATCGCTGTGCTCAAGCAGGCGGAGGCTGGCAAGCCGGTTCCGGAGCTGTGCCGGGAGCACGGCATCAGCTCGGCGACGTTCTACAAGTGGCGGGCCAGGTTTGGTGGCATGGATGCGTCGCTGATGGCGCGGCTCAAGGAGCTCGAAGTGGAGAACGCTCGGCTCAAGAAGATGTATGCAGAAGAACGGCTCAAGGCGGAGATCGTGAAGGAGGCCCTCGAAAAAAAGTGGTGAAGCCATCTCGCCGGCGTGAGATGGCTTACCAGGCCGTGCAGCAGCGCGGCGCGAGCATACGCGTGGCGTGTGCGGCATTCGGGATCAGCGAAACCTGCTACCACTACCAGGCAAAGTGCTCGGCCGAGAATGCCGAGATCGCCGATCACTTGATCCGCCTGACCCACAACCAGCGCAACTGGGGCTTTGGCCTGTGCTTCTTGTACCTGCGAAACGTGAAGGGCTACCGCTGGAATCACAAGCGGGTGTATCGGATCTATCGCGAGCTCGAGCTCAATCTGCGCATCAAGCCGCGAAAGCGGATCGTGCGCGAGAAACCCGAACCGCTGGCGGTACCCAAGGCGATCAATCAGTGCTGGTCGATGGACTTCATGCACGATCAGCTGGCCGATGGGCGCAGTTTCCGACTGCTCAACATCATCGATGACTTCAACCGCGAAGCGCTCGCCATGGACATCGATCTGTCCTTGCCCGCCGAGCGGGTCGTGCGCGCGCTCGAACAGGTGATCGAATGGCGAGGCAAGCCAACGGCGATCCGCAGCGACAACGGACCGGAATATGTCGGCAAGACGCTGACCGAGTGGGCACAGAAGAACGGTGTTCAGCTCAATCACATCCAGCCCGGAAAGCCGCAGCAAAATGCCTACGTCGAGCGCTTTAACCGCACCGTACGCTACGACTGGCTCGGTCACTACCTGTTCGAGTCGATCGATGAGGTCCAGGATTACGCCACCCGCTGGCTCTGGCTCTACAATCACGAGCGCCCCAACATGGCCTTGGGCGGTATCACCCCAAAGCAGCGGCTGGCCATCGCCGCATAGCTCTACTTCTGGCTGCCCCTGAAAATGGGGGGATTACCCGACGACTTTCCCCCATCGGCGGCCATGTGGGTCGGGAAGGTAAGGTCGTCGTCGCGATGCGGTTCGAAGACTCGTCCCAGACCTCGTAAGCCCAATTTCCGCTTTGGTCGAACACGCGAATGCCGATGAAGTGACTGCCGTCGAGG
This sequence comes from Azoarcus sp. DD4, assembly GCF_006496635.1. Lineage (NCBI taxonomy): Bacteria > Pseudomonadati > Pseudomonadota > Betaproteobacteria > Rhodocyclales > Zoogloeaceae > Azoarcus > Azoarcus sp. DD4. The sequence continues at coordinate 5,062,766 of NZ_CP022958.1, read as the reverse complement.
AGGTCCCGCAAGTGCTTGTGCCCGGACTCTCCGGGCGACATTGCCTGCATTGCCGGTGACACAAAATGAGCGGCCGCCGCCTCAGCCGTCTCCAGCGCCGCCTGTTCCGCACGGCGTGCCTCGAACATGAAGGCAGCAGCCCCCGCCAGCAAGCAGATGACGAGCACTGCTGCGCCGAGCCGGCGGGCGAGGAGCCAACGCATCTGTTGTGCGGAATTGGGTAGCGGGTCCGTCACGCGCACTTCAAGGGCGCCTTTGTTGATGGGATGGACTCCCCCTCCTTTTCGGCGCCCAATTGGCGCCACCGGTGCTCATGGGGATGGGGATCGGTCTTCAGAAGGAGGAGTCCGTCATGGATGCTACTACCGTTGCCGTCGACTTGGCCAAGAGCGTCTTTCAACTCGCCGTCGCCGATTCTTCCTGGCGCGTGATCGAGAATCATCGGCTCACCCGAATCCAGTTCGAGCGCTGGTTCGCCAACCGCAATGTCTCGCTCGTCATCATCGAGGCCTGCGGTTCGGCGCATCACTGGGCACGCTGGCTCAATTCGCTCGGCATCGAGGTGCGGCTGCTGCCCGCAGCCTATATCCGCGCCTATGTCCGGCGTAACAAGACCGATGCGGCCGATGCCCGCGCCTTGCTCGAAGCGGCCCGCACGGCCGATATCGATCCGGTGCGCGTGAAGTCGGTCGAACAGCAGGCGCTGCAGGGGCTGCACCGGATTCGCTCGCTGTGGATGAGTACCCGCACTTCGCGCATCAACGCGCTGCGCGGCTTCTGCCGGGAGTTCGGCCTGAGCATCCCGCAAGGTGCGCGCACCGGTGTGGAGGCGATCAGCCGGGTGCTGGCCGATCCGCGTTCGCCAGTGCCGGCGCTCATTCGCGAAACCATGCGATTGCTGATCGAGGAGATCCGTTTGCTCGAACAGCGCATCGCGCAACTGGAGCGCGAATTCACCGCGCTGGTGCGGCAGAGTCCGGCGTGCACACAACTGATGTCGGTGCCGGGCATTGGCTTGCTGACCGCCACCGCGATGGTGGCCGCTACCGGCGGCGACGTGACCCACTTCAGGGATGCCCGCCATTTCGCGAGTTGGTTCGGACTGACCCCGAAGGAATATTCCTCGGGCAGCACCCGCAAGCTCGGCCGTATCTCGAAACGGGGCGATCGCTATTTGAGGATGCTGCTCACCCATGGCGCCCGCGCGGTGCTGAGGGCCGCAGCGCTGGCCCGCGACGCGAGCCGCCCCCTGGACGGCCTGCGCACCTGGGCGACCGAGGTGCAGCGCCGCAGCAATCACAACAAGGCCGCCTGCGCGCTCGCCAACAAGCTTGCCCGCATCTGCTACGCGGTCCTGCGCGACCACGCGGCCTACGGCAATCCGCAGCCGCGCCCCAACAAGAAGCTCGAACGCACCGCCTTCGCCATCGCCGCCTGATCGATCCACCCTTACTCCTCACCCTTGCGCCGAGACTGATCGCTCATCATGGCAAACCGGGTCACACCCACGCGACAGAACGCCGATAACTCTTCCGGCTCTCCTGCAGCCGCTTGTACCGATTGGCGCTTCGCGGGCAGATTCAATGTCGGCACGGGTCATTCAGAACCCACCACAGATGCCGGATATACGACTGCAGGTGATTCACCCCGGAAAGTCAAAAACACGGTCTGTCTTGATTTACGGGGGAGTCCATATAGGAGGGTTAGATGAAATTTCGGCAGAACCGTGGAACCACAACACCGTTACATGCGCGAAAAATGGCTACTCATTCTTGATCAGAATCGCCTTGACGGTGTCGATAGGTCCACCTCCCGCCATATGCCGGCCCGCGCGGGCCTCCACCGAGCCACCGCGGCAACCGTGGTTGCATGTCATGGCCCATCGCTTCATCAATACAGACCGGCAATAGCTGAACGGTATCGTCTTGATGTCGCATCCAACCGCCGCAGTAAGCAGACGGCAAGTGCAACGATCACCGTGTACATCAGAAATGCGTGGAGTCACAGCAACAAACGCCCCCCCGAATGTGCCACGCCACTTTGCACGGGGTCATTTCCCGTCCCGCGGGTGGTAGTGCTTGGGCTTGGCTTTCGCGGCCATGCCGTCATCGCCCTTGGCCTCCGCAGCTTTCGGCCGCACGCCGACTTTCTCCTGTACGTGGGAATGCCGCTTGGCGTCCGTCGAGTCAGCCTTTTCGACTTGTTCGGATTTGGCTTGGGACTCTTCCTCCGCAGTCGCCGCGATGGAATTGAACGAGAGCATGGCAAACGCCGCCAGGACCGCAAGAAGGGATTTCGATTTCATGGCATTTCTCCAATGAGCCGCAAAGAGTGACGGCAGGAACGTTGCGAGGGGATTCGTACAGAATTCTCTCGATGAATGTCCGTCTTAACGAGACCACGACCATGGTCTTTCGTATCTGTCAGATACCGTCGGGCCGGGATCGGTAGGCCGGGCACGCTACTTGAAGGTGAAGGATTTTCTTACCGCCTCACGCTGGAATCCGATGACGCACGCAGTCATCGACGCCCAACTGTCCAGACCGATTCGGCCAGCTGCGTTGATGAATCCAATGGTTTCGCCACGCAGGAGGGCGTCAAAGTCGGACTCGACCTGCGCGAGAAGCGCACGGGCAGAACGCATGCTCTCTTCGGTGAGCCGCTCACAGCACCCCAAGACAAGATTGGAGTGTTGCATGATCGCGTCAAACTGCTGTTGGCCAGTGATTATCATTTGATCTGCTGTGAGCATCTTCCTCTCCCTCTTTCGCGTCGCCCGCGTCCTTCAGCTAGTTTCAGAACGCTACGATGGGAAAAGTATAGTATTGTCACGCTGACGCGAGCATATCCGTGCGATTACATTGACGTAATCTACGAGTCACGAAAGCTATCAGTTTGAACGGGGCAGATCAGTCGAGCTAACCAATCAGCTGAAGTCGTGCAAGCAGATGCGTCCATCGGCAAACGCTAACAGGTCGATCATGCCTGCCCGCGGATTCATCGCCATCCCGTTGCTCGGCCTGCCGAGCCGGAGCGAGGGGTATGGAGGTCCGCACTCGGCCGCCTTGTCCTGACGAGTGTTGCATCGACCAGCAGGAACATTTCGTCGGTGCAAGCTACAGCTTCGGCATAATCAAGGTTCTTGGCTCGTGGCAGAACGCAAAGGTCGATCCGGTCGTCGGCAGTGCCCAGACCAACAAGCTGTGGAGCATCGGCGCCCAGATCGACGTTGGCCCCTCGAGCCACAGCTCGATCGGATATGCGAAGGCGGACGTCGGGCGGCGACGGCAAGGGCTATATCATCGCCTATGAGCACTCCCTGTCGAAGCGCACCCACCTCTACGCGGGGTACGTCCACGTCTTCAACGGTGATACGACGACGCGGTTCAACTTCCGCGAGAATCTGGCCATCACCGCCGGTAAGTCGGTGTCCACCGTCGAGTTTGGTGTGAGCCACATGTTCTGAGTTCCCTCGCCTGAACGATGCGGTCGTCGCAGCGACTGCATCGTTCAGCCCCACGGCAGCTCCACGCAGCCGCCGTGGGCGCATCCTCGGCCGGGTCGTGCATGGGGTCGTGAAGGTGCTCAAGGGCGAATGCTGGTCGCTCAGTGGCCCGCCGACTGAAGTCGGCCGGTCGGAAGGAGGCGCCGTCGAGGGTTGATATTCCGACTCATCCAACCCTGATAATCGGATTACATCATCATGACCGAGCTGTAATTGCCGGGTCACCGACCTGTCAGTAGTCGGCTCCTATGATGGGGTCCATGGTTACTCAAGCACGAGCAGCCAATCTGGACAACCGGACAAGGAGCCATCATGAAAAAGTCGATCATCGCCGTCCTCGCCGTCTCGGCCATCAGCACCCTTGGATCTTCCGCTGCGTTCGCACACGAGGACTATTCCGAGGGCGGTGCGCTGCACTGGCTCGAGCATGTCCAGGCACGCGCTTCGAGCCCGACTGAGCGAGAGCTGGCCACATATGGCTACGCGAGCAACGCCACGCCCTCCCGCACCGTGATCGTCAATGCGGACACGCGCTACATCAACGTCACGCGGCTCGAGACGGTTGCCCTGAAGGTCGGTGACAAGACGATCAACTGGACCTTCGACACCCTCGGCACAAACAGCTTTCCGCTTTCGAAGGTGGTCCAAGGGGGCGACAAGGTGACTGTCTATCTCGAAGAAAGCCCCCTTTACCGCAGCGGCTCCTGATAGCACCAAGCTTCCCCAGGAACCAAGGCGGGTAAGGCATCGGGCAATCTTCTATGGAAGAGGCCTGATGCAATGTTCAGCAATTATTTGTAGTTGATTCAAGGAGACGAGCATGTTGAAGAAAGCACTGATGGTCGCGGCACTTGGGATTGCCACCACATCGGCCTTCGCGGTCGATGTCGAGCGGGTCGAAAAGTCCATCCCCATGAAGGATGGCTCGACGGTCTACATCTTCAAGGATGGGAAAATGGGCATGGAGGACAAGATGGGCCGTGCGGTGAGGATGAAACACGGCGAAGTGATGGAGACCAAGGATGGACAGAAGATCATGATGCACGGCGACGAGGTCATGCGTCTCGACAGCATCCTTCGCCACGACACCCGTAACTGATTCGCACGTTTCAGGATGAACTTGCCCCCGGTGTCGATCCCGGGGGCTTTTCTGTCGACCTTTTTCAGGATCGGCGGGTTTGATTGATCAAACTCACTCTGCCCCGCGCGCATGCATGGTGCCCCAAACTCAAAGGCGCCTTGCTTGCAGGCAATGAGGAATCTGCGCGTCGGCATCTCCCTCTACTTCGCAAGCGGCGCTCTGGACCAAACGATCCGTCGAACTACCGCAGGCGAGGAATGAACGCCGGCGTGCGGTCGCGGTATGAGCGATAGGCATCACCGAATGCCTCGATCGCATCGAGTTCTTCCCGGCGGGCGAGCCTGGCGTACACGATCAACAGAACCGGGAACATGATCAGCGTGATCAAGGTCGGCCATTGCAGCAAAAAGCCGAACATGACCAGAACGAAAGCGACGTATTGCGGGTGTCGAATGCGTGCGTACGGGCCACTGTCGGCGACGCGGCGGGTGCGCTGAGCCTCGAGGAGTACGGGCCAGGCCTTTGCCAAGAGCCAGAAGCCACCGACGATGAACACCGTGCTCAAGAGGTGAAACGGGCCGAAGTGCGGGTTACTGCTCCATCCGAACATCACCTCCAAGAGGTGCCCCGAGTCGTGGGCAAAAAAATCGATTCCCGGAAATTTCGAAGACAGCCACCCCGAGAGCAGGTAGATCGTCAACGGAAAGCCGTACATCTCGGTGAAGAGCGCGAGGATGAAGGCCGAGTAAGCGCCCAAGGATCGCCAGTCCTGGCTTGTGCGGGGACGCGTGAAGCTGAATGCGAAGGCGATGAAGAACAGCGAGTTGATGATAACCAGTGACCACAAGCCGTAACTCGACGTCTCACTCATCTCGATCTCCCGTGGCATCACGCATCATGGTTACCTTGGTCTTCAGCCGGCGTTCGTTTTCTCTTGTGGCCGTGATCGCGATGCATGAAGACGTGCATCAGGGGGCACGCAAGCAAGATGAGCCACGGTAGGTAGCCGAGCACATGGAGCCGGTGCTCGGCGATAAGGAGAACGGCCGCCAGTACGACGAAGACCGGAAATACGCGGCGAACCCTTAAGTTCGATTCAGCCCGACCGGATGGACGGGGCTCGGCTTCCGTCTCGGCTTTCATGAGACAGCTCCTTGTGCGCAAACATCGACACGCTGACGCCGGCATGCCTCCCAACGAACGAAGTACCCGTCACGCAGTTCGTCTGCCCAGCTTTCCGTGCGGGCGGATTGAGGTCGATCAGATCCTTTTCCGTCCGAGGCGCAACGCGTTGCCGACCACGGACGCCGAACTGAAGCTCATCGCCAGGGCGGCAATCAGCGGTGAAAGAAGCAGCCCGAACGCTGGATAGAGCACCCCGGCTGCGATCGGCACACCCGCTGCGTTGTACAGGAAGGCGAACACGAGGTTCTGGTGCATGTTGCGCACGGTGGCGACGGAGATGCTGCGTGCGGTGGCGATGCCCCGGAGATCACCCTTGACCAAAGTCAGATGGGCACTGTTCATCGCGACGTCGGTCCCCGTGCCCATCGCGATACCCACATTCGCGCGCGCGAGCGCCGGCGCGTCGTTGATGCCGTCGCCGGCCATGGCGACGATGTGCCCCTCGGCCTGCAGTTTGCCGACGAGCTCATTCTTGTCGGCGGGCTTCACTTCGCCATAGACCTCGTCGATGCCCAGGCGGGCACCGACCGCACGCGCCGTGGTGAGCCCATCGCCCGTGGCCATGATGATCCTGAGCCCGCTCGCGCGCAGCGCATCGAGCGCTTCCGGGGTCGAAGCCTTGATCGGGTCGGCAACGGCGATGAGGCCGACGAGCACGCCGTCTGCGGCGAGGTACATCACGCTTGCGCCCTCCAAGCGCAAAGCCTCGGCGCGCTCCGCGAGCCCGCGCCAATCGATGCGCTCATCGTCCATCAGGGCGGTGTTCCCCAGAACCACACGTTGGCCATCGACTGTACCGCGCACGCCGATGCCGGAAGAGGATTCGAAGGTGTCCGGTGTGCTGAGCGCCAGACCGCGCGCGCGGGCCTCGGTCACGATGGCCTGGGCGAGTGGGTGCTCGCTGCCCTGATCGAGGCTGGCTGCGATGCGAAGCACGTCGGCCTCCGTCCCGCCCGGCGCCGACACCACGCTGTGGAAGGCGGGGCGCCCTTCGGTCAGCGTGCCGGTCTTGTCCACGATCAGGGTGTCGACCTTGCGCAGCGACTCGATCGCCGCCGCATCGCGAAACAGCACGCCCTGGGTGGCGGCCTTGCCAGTCGCCACCATCACCGACATCGGCGTGGCTAGGCCCAGTGCGCAGGGGCAGGCGATGATCAGCACCGCCACCGCGTTGATGAGGCCGTAGGCCCAGCTCGGCTGGGGTCCGAAGAGCCCCCACACCACGAAAGTCGTAAGGGCGATGAGCACGACGACGATGACGAACCAGCCCGCGACGACATCCGCCAGGCGTTGCATCGGCGCGCGCGAGCGCTGGGCCTGCGCGACCATCTGCACGATCTGCGACAGCATGGTCTGTGAGCCGATTTTCTCGGCGATCATGACCAGCGCCCCGCTGGTGTTGAGCGTCGCGCCGATCACCTTGTCGCCGGGGCGCTTGGTCACCGGGATCGGCTCGCCGGTCAGCATCGATTCATCGACCGCGCTCTCGCCTTCGGCAACGGAACCGTCGACCGGCACCTTTTCACCCGGACGAATGCGCAGCCGGTCGCCAGGATGGACGTGGGTCAGCGGGATATCCTCTTCAGTGCCATCCGCGCGAATGCGCCGCGCGGTCTTGGGCGCGAGGCCGAGCAGCGCCTTGATCGCGGCGCCCGTCTCCGATCGCGCCTTGAGCTCCAGCACCTGGCCCAAGAGCGTCAGCGAGATGATCACCGCTGCTGCCTCGAAGTACACCGCGACGTGTTCGCCCATGCGGAAAGAGGCCGGAAACACCTCCGGCGCAACCGTGGCGACGACGCTATACACATAGGCTGCCCCCGTCCCCAGCCCGATCAAGGTCCACATGTTCGGGCTGCGGTTGCCGATCGATTGGGCGCAGCGCACGAAGAACGGCCAACCGGACCAGAGCACGACCGGTGTCGCCAGGGCCAGCTCGACCCAGGGCCGCGCCGCACCCAGCATCGCATCGAAGAACCCACCAGACATGGCGATCGCGGTGACGATCACCGTCAGCGGCAGGGTCCACCAGAAGCGGCGGCGGAAATCGACGAGCTCGGGATTGTCCTCATCCTCAAGACCCGGCATCACCGGCTCGAGTGTCATACCGCATTTCGGGCAGGTGCCCGGTCCAATCTGGCGGATCTCCGGATGCATCGGGCAGGTGTACTCCGTGCCGGGCACCGGTGCGGGTTCCGTTGAAGGCTGACTTGTCTCCGGTGCCAGATACCGCGCCGGATCAGTCTCGAACTTGCCTTGGCACTTCGCACTGCAGAACCGGTATTCGTGTCCGGCGTGAATGACCCGATACGGAGAGTCGGGCTTTACCGTCATGCCGCAGACCGGATCGGTGTCATTGCCTGTCGATGCATGATCGTGGCGATGAGTGTGGCCGGAATGGCCACCCTGCGAATGTTCGTGGGTCATGATGCTTCTCCCCGGCGTTTGTTGTTATCGAATGCCGACCTTGCGCTGTTCACCACGGATGAATGCCGTGACATGAGCGACCTCGTCCGACGTCAGGCCGGGAACAGGTGCCATGTCGCCGAACTGCCAGTGGTGGGCGCGCACACCGTTCGCTACCGCCAACTGAAAGGCGATATCGGCGTGATGACTGGGTTCGTAGACCTTATGGAGCATGGGCGGCCCCTTGTCCGAGCCCTTGAGGTCGGTCCCATGGCAAGCGGCACAGTGCTGTGCGTAGAGTCCCTTTCCTTGCGCCGGATTGGGCATCAGCCCCGGAGAGGGCTGCGGGATCTTCCAGCCTTGCGCCGCTGCGCTCGAAATCAAGACGCCCGAAAGCGCCGCAATGACGACGCCACGGCCTAGGCACGCCTCTGTCATCGGCATCTCAGCGCTTCTCCGAGTCGGTGTCGTTACTGTGGTGCCCGCCGTGATGTCCGCCATGGCCAAACAAGTGCATCAGGGGACACAGCAACAGGATCAGATACACCCAGTTGCCCGACACATGCGCCCAGTGTTCGCGCAGCAGGAAGAACAGTGCGATCGCCGCCAGCATCAGGCCAGCGATGACGCCGGGGGAGCGATACCAGGCGACAGATCGAGGGTGTCCAGGATCATGAGCAGGCTTCGTGTTCATGGCTTCATACCTTGCGGGTCGGCGAACGGTGAACGGCTGCGGGCGGCTTCGAGCAGCACGGCGAGACCGGGGCATCCCGGTGGGCCCGCTCGTTCTCTCCACACCAATTCCTGAAGGATTGCCAGAGGGATTTCAGCCAGGCAAGCATCGCAACGCTCCTCGTCACGTTCAGCGGCAGCCTCGGGAACGGGGCCCTGGAAACAAGCCTACGCCCCCGATGCTGTCGCGCCGCTGACCGCTGCATTACAAGTTGGACACCGTCACTGGAACGTGCGCCGGCGCAGCCTCGGCCCCGCGGCGCAACTCCCACTGCTTGACCAGCGCATACAGCGCCGGAATCACCGCCAGCGTCAGCACGGTCGACGACACCATGCCGCCCACCATCGGCGCGGCGATGCGGCTCATCACCTCGGCGCCGGTGCCGGTGCTCCACATGATCGGCAGCAGGCCGGCCATGATCGCCACCACGGTCATCATCTTGGGCCGCACGCGCTCGACCGCGCCCTCCATGATCGCCGCGTAGAGCTCGGCGACGCCGGCCGCGCGGCCCTCGGCCTGGCAGCGCGCCTGCACCTCGCGCCAGGCGTGATCGAGGTAGATCAGCATGATCACGCCGGTCTCCGCCGCCACCCCGGCGAGCGCGATGAAGCCCACCGCCACCGCCACGCTCATCTGGTAGCCCAGCCACCACATCAGCCACACCCCGCCCACCAGCGCAAAGGGCACCGACAGCATCACGATCAGCGTCTCGGTGAGCCGGCGGAAGTTGAGGTAGAGCAGCACGAAGATGAGTGCGAGCGTCACCGGCACCACGATCTTCATCTTCTCCTTGGCGCGCTCCATGTTCTCGAACTGGCCGCTCCAGGTCGCGTAGTAGCCCTGCGGGAATTCGACCTCTTCGGCCACCGCCTGCTGCGCGCGCTTGACGAAGGCGCCGAGGTCGGGCTCGCGGGTGTCGACATACACATAGGCCGCAAGCAGCGCGTTCTCGGTGCGGATGCCGGGCGCGCCGCGCGTCAGCTTGACCTCGGCCACCTGGCCGAGCGGGATCGGGCCGTTCATGGTCGGCACATAGACGTCGGACGCGAGCCGCGCCGGGTCGTCGCGCAGGCCGCGCGCGTAACGCACCGCCACGCCGTAGCGCTCCAGGCCTTCGACCGTGGTCGTCACCATCTCGCCGCCGAGTGCGGTGGCGATCACGTCCTGCACCATGTCGATGGTGAGCCCGTAGCGCGCGAGCTGGTCGCGGCGCGGCACGATGTCCACGTAGTAGCCGCCGGCCACGCGCTCGGCGTAGGCGCTGCTCGCGCCCGGCACCTTGCGCACCGCTGCCTCCACCGCCTGCGCCACCTTCTCCAGCGTCTCCAGGTCCGTGCCGAACACCTTGACCCCCACCGGGGTGCGGATGCCGGTGCTGAGCATGTCGATGCGGGCCTTGATCGGCATGGTCCACGAGTTGGCCAGGCCGGGGAACTTGAGTGCGGCGTCCATCTCGGCAATGAGCTTGTCGGTGGTCATGCCCGGGCGCCACTGGTCCTGGGGCTTGAGGTTGATGACGGTCTCGAACATCTCGAGCGGCGCCGGGTCGGTCGCGGTGTTGGCGCGGCCGGCCTTGCCGTACACCGATTCGACCTCGGGGAAGGTCTTGATGATGCGGTTGGTGGTGGCGAGCAGGCGCCCGGCCTCGGTGACCGACATGCCGGGCAGCGCCGCCGGCATGTAGAACAGCGTGCCCTCGTTGAGGGTCGGCATGAACTCCGAGCCGATCTGGCGCGCGGGCACGAGGGTGGCGGCCATCGCCAGCACGGCGAGCACGAGCGTGAGGACCTTGAAGCGCAGCACGCCCTTGATGATCGGCCGGTACAACCAGATCAGCAGCCGGTTCACCGGGTTCTTCGCCTCGGGCAGGATACGCCCGCGCACGAAGAACAGCATCAGCACCGGCACCAGGGTCACCGACAGCAGCGCGGCGCCGGCCATGGCGAAGGTTTTGGTGAAGGCGAGCGGCGAGAACAGCCGCCCCTCCTGGCCTTCGAGCGCGAACACCGGCAGGAAGGACACGGTGATGATCAGCAGCGAGAAGAACAGCGCCGGCCCCACCTCCTTGCACGCGAGCACGATCGCGGCGCCGCGCGCCTTCTGGTCCGCCCCTGCGGGCAGGCGCTCGATGTGCTTGTGCGCGTTCTCGATCATCACGATCGCCGCGTCCACCATCGCCCCGATCGCGATCGCGATCCCGCCCAGGCTCATGATGTTGGAGCCCAGGCCGAGCGAACGCATGGCAATGAAGGCAAACAGGATGCCCAGCGGCAGCGTGATGATCGCCACCAGCGCGCTCCTCACATGGAGCAGGAAGATCACGCACACGGCAGCGACGATCAGGCTTTCCTCGAGCAGCGTCCATTGCAGGTTGCCGATCGCGCGCTCGATTAGTTCGGAGCGGTCGTAGACCGGCACGATCTCGGCGCCCGCCGGCAGCCCGGGGGTGATCTCGGCGATCTTGGCCTTGACGTTGGCGATCACGTCGAGCGCGTTCTGGCCGAAGCGCGCCATGACGATGCCGGAGGCGACCTCGCCTTCTCCGTTCAGCTCGGCGATGCCGCGCCGCTCGGCCGGCACCAGCTCGACGCGGGCCACGTCGCCCACGCGGACCGGCGTGCCGCGCTCGGCCTTGAGCACGATATCGGCGATGTCCTGCACGCTTTGCAGGTAGCCACGACCGCGCACCATATATTCCTTCTCGGCGAGCTCCACCACCCGCCCGCCGACGTCGCGGTTGGAGGCGCGGATCGCCTGTGTCACCTGATCAAGGGTGATGCCGTAGCCCGCGAGGCGCAGCGGATCGACGGTGACCTGGTACTCGCGCACGAAGCCGCCCAGGCTCGCGACCTCGGACACGCCCTGCGCCTTGGTGAGCTGGTAGCGCACGTACCAGTCCTGCAGGCTGCGGGTGTCGGCCAGGCTCATGTCCTTGCCCAGCACCGCATATTGATAGACCCAGCCGACGCCGGTGGCGTCCGGGCCAATCTGCGGCGCCACGCCCTGCGGCAGGCGGCTGGCGGCGGTGCTCAGGTACTCGAGCACGCGCGAGCGCGCCCAGTAGATGTCGGTGCCGTCCTCGAAGATCACATACACATAGGACGCGCCGAACATCGAGAAGCCGCGCACCACCTTCGCGCGCGGCACCGCCAGCATCGAGGTGGTGAGCGGATAGGTGACCTGATCCTCCACCACCTGCGGCGCCTGGCCGGGGTAATCGGTGTAGACGATCACCTGCACGTCGGACAGGTCGGGCAGCGCGTCGAGCGGCGTGTGCTTGACCGCGTAGAGGCCACCGCCAATCAGGAACAGCGTGGCCAGCAGGACGAGGAAGACGTTGCGTGCCGACCAGTCGATGACGCGGTCGAGCAGGCCGGGTGCTGCCGGTCTGGCTGCCGCGTCGGTTGGCACGACGTTCGAAGAGTCTGTCACAGGGGCATGCATCTCAGTGCCCCCCGTGACCGCCGGCGCTCGGTGCAGGCGCAGTGCCTGCAACCGGCTCGATGCCTGTGATGATGTACTCGCCTGGCTCACCCGCCTCGAAGACGAACCGCACCGGCGAGCCTGGGGCGATGCTCTTCACCAGCGCCGGATCGGCAATCTTGAAGTCCATGGTCATCGCCGGCCACTGGAGGGCCGGGATCTCGCCATGAGTCATCGTCACGCTGCCGCCTTCGGCGTCGAGCGCATCGAACGTCCCTTGCGCTTCGTAACGCGTCGGGCTCGCTTGGGGCTGCTCGCCGGCATCGGGCTCGACGAGGTTGGAGAGTGCCGCCTTGAGCTGGCTCTCCGAGTCGATCAGGAAGTTGGCCGAAACCACCACGCGATCGCCCGCCGCCACGCCGTCGAGCACCTCGACCACATCACGTCCGCGCTGGCCGAGCTTCACTGCCTGCGGCTTGAAGCGGCCTTCAGCGAGGGCGAGGAGAACGACCCGGCGCTCGCCATCATCGATGATCGCCGAGGTCGGCACGGTAACCTTTGGAGTGGCATCACCTGTCGCCAGCGCGATCTGGGCGAACATGCCCGGGCGCAACAGGCCTTCCGTGTTGTCCATTGCCAGCCGCACGCGGGTGCTGCGCGTCGCGGCGTCCAACGTCGGATAGAGATAATCGACCCGCGCCGCGAAGCTGCGACCAGGATAGGCCTCGAGCGCCACCTGCGCAGTCTGACCAACCTGCACGCGAGCGAGGTCCTGTTCATACACATCAGCAATGATCCACACTTTCGACAGGTCGGCGATGCGGAACAGTGCGTCTCCCGGCATGAAGCGTCCGCCTTCGATTGCCTCCTTCTCCAGCACCACGCCGCTCGCCGGGGCGTGGAACACCTGGCGCGCCCCCGCCTGGCCGGCGACCTGCAGGTTGCGAAGGCGCGCACGCGTCGCCTCGGCCAGGCGGCGGGCGGATTCGCTCGCGACTGGATCTTGCGACTCACTCTGGCTCGCCAGGCGCTCGGCAATGCGCAGTTCCTCGCCGGTGGATTGCAGCTCGGGGCTGTAGGCGGTGAAAAGTGGCTGGCCCTTTTTCACCGGATCGCCGACCGCATTCACATGCAGGCGCTCGATCCAGCCCTCGAAGCGCGGTGCCACCACCACCTGCCTGCGCTCGTCGAGCTCGATCCGGCCGCTCGCGCGCACCGCCGCATCCACGGCGCGCAGTTCGGCCTCTGCGGTCTTCACCCCCAGGGTCTGGATGCGCGCCGGGCTCACCACCACCGCGCCACTGTCGTCCGGCTTGTCGTCGGCATAGACGGGGATGTAGTCCATGCCCATCGAATCCTTCTTCGGCACGGGCGAGGTGTCGGGCAGGCCCATCGGGTTGCGGTAGTAGAGGATCTTGCGTTCGCCGTCGGCCGGGGCTGCGCTATCGCTTTGCGCCTGGCTTTCGGTGATCAGCGGAACTGGATTTCCAGCATTTTGCAGGTGCGCAATCCAGTACCCCGCACCTATGGCAATCGCCACGCCCGCAGCGATCGCCGTCATTCGAATGGCTGAGCTCACTTCAGATCCCCTGTCAGTTTCTTGATTTCTGTCAGCGCCAGGCGCGTGTCGAGCTCGGTCTTCAAGCGTTGAGTCCGGATGTCGATGAGCTGGCGCTCGGCTTCGATCACGCTGTCGAAGTCGACCTTGCCGCTGCTGAGCGCGGCCTGACTTGCATCCCGGGTGGCCTGGGCCTGCGGCAGCAGCGTATGTTCGAGCAGGCGCAAGGTCTCGCGGCCCTGCGCGTACATCGACCAGGCGATACCCAGTTCGCCGGATGCGCGCGCCTTGGCATCCTCCCGCCGCGCCTCGGCCGCCATCAGCATGTATTCGGCTTCGCGCTCCTTGGCGCGACGGCTGGACTGTTGCAGCGGGATCATCACCTCGAACATCACGTCCCAGGACGACTTACCTTCATCCGGGCGGTTGTTGCGCACACCGACGGCGAAGTCCGGCAGCCGGTCCTGATAGGTCCGTTCGCGCTCGGCACGCGCCACATCGATGCCGTAGGCGGCAGCATTCACTTCCGGGTTGGCGCTCGCCGCTGCCTCGAAAAGGGCGCCAGCGTCCAGATGCTCGGGCAAGGGGGCGGGATCTGCGGGTGTGGCGAGCGGCGCATCATGCGCCCGGCCGAGCAGGCCGTTGAGCCCCGCTGCCAGCCCCTTGCGCCGCTGTTCGACCTCCACGAGCGCGAGGCGCTGGGCAGTGATTTCGCGCTGCATGCGCAGCACCGCCTGCTGCGGCAGCAGACCCAGCTCGTAACGGGTGAGGCTCAGCGCCTCCAGGCTTTGCAGCAGGGTCAAGCCCTCGCGGTTGAGGACGAGTTCGCGGTCGGCGGCGTAGTAGCGCAACCACAGCGTCTCGATCTTTGCCGCGAGCTCAGCCCAGGAGGTATCGCGCATCGCATCAGCCTGGGTCGCCTGGGCTTCGGCGGCCTTCACCGCCAGCTCGCGCTTACCCCACCCGGGTAGCGGCTGGGTGATGCGGTAGCGGGTCTCGCCCACCTGGCCGGGCAGCAACGACGCCGAGCGCCCGCTCATGGTGTTGGTGGCGTCCATCAGCTCGACCTCGAACGTCGGGTCGGGCAGCGCACCGGCGGGCGTCACGCGCTCCTGCGCTGCGGACGCTTCCGCGCGGGCAGCGGCAAAGCCGGGGTTGCTGTGGCGCGCATATTCAATCAGCGCCTGGGGGCTCGAGCCGAGCGTTGGAGTGTCGGGCGAACCCTGTGTCCAGGCACTGCCACTTCCCAGCGTGAGCGCGACCACCAGTGCAAGCGCTGCAGGACGTAGCAGGTGAGATGAGGGTACTGCGAACGGGGATTTCATCGAGAAACGATTCCGGCAGGCGGTTAAGTGCATGCGCAGGCCCTTCGCCACCCGCCTCGTCGTTCAGCCACTCAGTGGGGCATCCCCACGGCTGGCCGGTCAGAGTGGAACGCGACGCACCTGCGGGATAGGCGTCACTGGGCGGGCTCGAGAGACGTCACGGTCAGCGCACCGCCGACCTTCTCGACCGCGAACCGGATCTTGTCGCCCGCCTTGACCTGATCAAGCATGCCCGGCTCGGCCGCGCGGAACACCATGGTCATCGCCGGCATGCCGAGCGACTCCAGGGGGCCATGGGCAATGGTCAGCTTGCCAGCCGACTTGTCGATCTTCTTGACCGTGCCCTCGGCCAGCTTGGCGTTGGCTTCGGCCGGGGCACTCGCCCCGCCGTGATGTGCATCGTGATCGGCCTGTGCGAACGCAAGCGGGGCGCCGCCGCCGAGCAAGGCCAGGAGCGCAGTGGTGATGAGGGTCTTTTTCATGATGGGCTTCTCCAAGGGTTCAAATTCTGTGTGAGTTCGAGAGTGAGCACGATTATGCGAAGCGCTCACCAACGGGACGCTGACGCACGGATTACATTTCTGTCAGCCGACCTTGATCGTGCCGATCATGCCGGCCTGGAAGTGGCCGGGAATCAGGCAGGCGAACTGGAAGTCCCCCGCACGGTTGAAGTGCCAGATCATTTCTCCGCGCCCACCTGGCGCGACATGCGACATCCACGGTTCGTCATGTTCCATCTCCGGGAAGCGCTGCATCATCTCCGCGTGCTCGGCAAGCGTCTTGGGCGTACCGACCACCATCTCGTGCATCACCGCGCCTCGATTTTCGTGGGTGAATCGGATCGTCTCGCCCAGACGCACCTCGATGCGGTCCGGAACGAAGC
This sequence comes from Azoarcus sp. DD4, assembly GCF_006496635.1. Lineage (NCBI taxonomy): Bacteria > Pseudomonadati > Pseudomonadota > Betaproteobacteria > Rhodocyclales > Zoogloeaceae > Azoarcus > Azoarcus sp. DD4. Next base: position 5,046,670 of record NZ_CP022958.1, on the reverse strand, counting down.
GCATCTCATCGGTCATCACGATGGCGATCGCGCGCGAGACGGCTTTCGCGTCCCCCGCAATCCCCCATTGCTGCTGCTCCTTGGGGGTATCGGACGCTGCTTTGTCGGCATGTTCGGCATTGCCATGGGCGAACGTGCTGCGGTGAACGGCAAGCACACCGGCGGCAAGGCTGGTGGCCAGAAATCGACGACGACTTTTCATGGGAATCTCCTTCTCTGTGGGTTGAATCTTGTTGGTGTTGTCGTGGGGGCTGATTACGAGGCGATCGACTTCAATGCCCCTGATGGCCGGCAGGCTTGCGAACCGTCATCTCGACCGATCGCGCAGGCTCGGTGCGCGGCATGCTCGAGGGTCCGGCTGCAGCACTGCGCGCCGGTTCGGGTAGCGCCGCGCCCGCCCACTCGTAGGCCACCGTCCCCTTCGGGTGCTTGAACCAGCCCGGGTCGCGGTAGTCGCCCCGCTGCTGCTCGCGGCGCACCTTGAGCACGGTGAACATGCCGCCCATCTCGACGGCGCCGAACGGCCCCTGCCCGGTCATCATCGGCAGGGTGTTGTCGGGCAGGGGCATCTCCATCTCGCCCATGTCGGCCATGCCGCGCTCGCCCATCAGCATGTAATCGGGCACCAGCTTCTGGATGCCCTCGACCAGGCCGCGATGGTCGACGCCGATCATGGTCGGCACGTCGTGGCCCATCGCATTCATGGTGTGGTGCGACTTGTGACAGTGCATCGCCCAGTCGCCCTCCTCGTCGGCGATGAACTCGATCTGGCGCATCTGGCCGACGGCGACGTCGGTGGTGACCTCGGGCCAGCGCGACTCCGGCCGCGTCGGCCCGCCGTCGGTGCCGGTAACCTCGAACTCGTGGCCGTGGATGTGGATCGGGTGGTTGGTCATGGTCAGGTTGCCGATGCGCACCCGCACCCGGTCGCCCTTCCTGACATTGAGCGAGTCGATGCCCGGAAAGGCGCGGCTGTTCCAGGTCCACAGGTTGAAGTCGAGCATCGTGTTGATCTTGGGCACGTAGCTGCCGGGCTCGATGTCGTAGGCGTTGAGCAGGAAGCAGAAGTCGCGGTCCACGCCCGCGATGTGCGGGTGCGGCGCGCGCGGATGCGTGACCCACATGCCCATCATGCCCATCGCCATCTGCACCATCTCGTCGGCGTGCGGGTGGTACATGAAGGTGCCGGGGCGGCGGGCGACGAACTCATAGACGAAGGTCTTGCCCGGCGGGATCTGCGGCTGGTTGAGGCCGCCGACCCCGTCCATGCCGTTGGGCAGGCGCTGGCCGTGCCAGTGGATGGTGGTGTGCTCGGGCAGGCGGTTGGTGACGAAGATGCGCACGCGGTCGCCCTCGACGACCTCGATCGTCGGCCCGGGCGACTGGCCGTTGTAGCCCCACAGCCGCGCCACCATGCCGGGGGCGATCTCGCGCTCGACCGGCTCGGCGACGAGGTGGAACTCCTTCACGCCGTTGCGCATGCGCCAGGGGGCGGTCCAGCCGTTCAAGGTGACGACCGGGTCGTAGGGGCGTCCGTCTGGTGGCGACAGTGGGGCCGCCGTTACGGCGCTGGTCTGGATCACGGGCTCGGGCAGCGCCGCGAGCGCGGCGCGGTTGACGGTTCCGGCAGCGGCCAGCAGGCCTGCCCCGGCGAGAAAGCTGCGTCGGGTGGTCATGATCGTCTCCGGATAGGTCAGTGGCCACCACCGGCTTGCGCCGGTGATGCGCTTGATTGAAGGCTGAGCGGCGCGATCGGCTGGCCGAGCAGGCTGGCCTTGAGCCCAGCCTCGGCGCGCCAGAAGTCGCGTTCGGCCTCGATCGCCTGCACCACGCTCGCCGACTGCGCGCGCGCGGCGGCAAGCAGCTCGAACACGCCGATCAGCATCCCGTTGTACTGGAGCACCGACTCTTCGGTGATGTTCTGACGCAGCGGGACCACCTCGTTGCGGTAGTGGCGCGCGAGATCGTATGCACTGCGATAGCCCTCGTAGGCTACCCGGACCTGGGAGCTGGCGTTACTGGCAAGCTCGAGCGTGCGATTGAAGGCCGCGAGATAGCGGGCCTCGCCGCCGGCGCGCGCCGCGTCGCCGAGGTCGAACAGCGGCAAGGGCAGCTCGAGCTCGAAGCCGCGCTGGGTCGATTCGCCGGTCTCGCTGTTGCGCACGCCGGCCACATGCAGGCCATTGACGACGCTGGTGACCCGCGTGAGGCCCAGGCTCTTCGCCGTCCGGTCGAGATCGGTGCGGGCGATGCGCACGTCGAGCCGGTTCTCCAGCAACGCCGCACCGGCGGTGGCTTCGTCCATCGGCGCCTCGGGCAAGGCCGGCAACTGATCGGGCAGACGCAGCGCCTGCGCCTGGCTCGGAGTGAGGCCCAGACGCTGGATCAGGGTTTCGCGTGCGGCGGTGGCGTTCTGGCGGGCGCGGATCAGGTTGGCCGTTTCCTCGGCGGCGAGCGCCTGTTCGCGCGCGCGCTGCAGGCGGCTGAAGTTGCCGGTGGCCTGCATCCGACGGGCGAGCTCGGCAGCGGTCCCGGCGGCCGTGGCCACCTCCTCGCGGTAGCGCGCGACCTGTCGCGCCGCGACCGCATCGACCCAGGCCTGGCGCACTTCAGTGACGGTGCTCAACAGCGCAATCGAGGACTGCAGCCGGGTCTGCTGCTGGCGGAACTCGGCCTGCTCCAGCCGCGCGGGCAGAAACAGCAGGTCGAACAGCGAGATGCCGAGCGAACGGCCGATGTCGAGTTCGCGCCCCTCGGCGCCCGAGCGAAACAACCGCTCGAAGGTGAACACCGGATTGCCGATGCGGGCCGAACCGGTCGCATCCGCCGAGGCCACGGCGGCTTCCGCCAGCAGGGACTGGAACGCCGGGCTGTAGCCCAGCGCGATGCGCACCGCGTCGTCGATCGCCAGCGGCTGTGCGAGCAGGCGATCGACCTCGGCGCGCATCGCCTCGCGCTCAGGGTCCGAGCGCAGCCAGCGCACCTCGCTACCCGTCTGCTCGCGCGCAAAGCGCTCGACCTCAGCGAAGTTCTCATCGATCGCAACGCTGGCGCACCCGGTCAGCACGGTGGCGGCCAGCAAGGATATGGGGAGACTGGCTCTCATCGCTCGCCCCCTTTCGAAGTCGGCGTGAGGTGGCCCATGTGCCCGCCGAGACGTCCAGCCTCGTCGTTGGCATCCTTCCACGACCGCAAGGGCTCATCGACACGGTAGGGCCGATATTCGTTCAGGGGCGAGCGATAGACCGGAAGGGGCTGAGGCTTGGGTTGCTCACTCGCTGGGGCAGTCTGGGTCGCGCCGAGCGCGGGGTCAGCGGGGCTTGATGGCGAGGAGGACTCGGCCTGCGCGCCCGACACGAGCGCCACGGCGACGGCCAATCCTCCACCGAGGTGGATGATTCGTCTCTGCATGGGGAATGTCTCTTTGTTGGTCTTGTGTTGAACCGGACGCAGAGCGACCGACGAACTCGCCGCTCCGCGTCTCAATGCTCAGTTGGGCATCGCCGGCTTGGCGGCCGGGTGCATCTTCATCATGTTCTGCATCATGCCCATGTGCTCTTGCATCATCTTCATGTGCTCCTGCATGAGCTTGGGATCCATCATCATGCCGCCCATGGGTCCAGCCCCGGGTCCAGGGCCACTACCCTTCATCATCGGACCAGCCCCCATCTGCCCCCCCATCATCGGGCAACCAGCGGGGGTGCCCTGCGATGCAGCCTCCAGGGCCTTGACCTGCTCTTCCATCAGGGCCATGCGACGTTCCGGGTTGGTCTCGGCACGGATCGACTTCATACGTTCCTGAAGCGCGGGGACACTCGCTGCGGGCGGCCAGGCCTGCGCCGGATCGGTCGTCTGAGCGACGACCGGGCTGCCATGCAGGGCTGCAGCCAGAGCGACGACGGGCATGAGCCCGGCGAGACGGTACAAACGCAGTTTCATGATCGATCTCCCATTGTTTGCGGGGTTCCGTCGCGGTACGGAACGCTGTGCCACGCAGAGCATCTTGCGCCCGCCTGCCTGTCGTTGGCCTGACCTGGAAATTACATTTCTGTAAGCCCGGGGGTTATCCAGCACCCCGGGCGCAAAATCGGGCACAGTCAGCACGAAGCGCGTAGGAGCGAAACAATGAAAATTCTGATCGTCGAAGACGAAGTGAAGACCGGCGACTACCTCCGCCAGGGGCTCACCGAAGCCGGGTTCGTCGTCGACCTTGCAAGAGATGGCCTCGATGGGCTCCACCTCGCACTCAATGGCGATTACGACCTCATCGTGCTGGATGTGATGCTTCCGTCGCTGGACGGCTGGGGCATCCTGCAAACACTGCGTCGCAGCAGTCGTGAGACCCCCGTGTTGTTTCTGACTGCCCGTGACCAAGTTGAGGATCGGGTCCGTGGTCTTGAGCTCGGCGCCGACGATTACCTGGTCAAGCCCTTCGCGTTTTCCGAGTTTCTCGCGCGGGTCCGCACCCTGCTGCGCAGGGGACGGGGTCATGAACCGGAGATCCTGCGCTCGGCAAACCTGGAACTCGATCTGCTTCGCCGCAGGGTGACGCGATGCGGGCAGCGTATCGATCTGACCGCCAAGGAGTTTGCCCTGCTGGAACTGCTGCTGCGCCGCAAAGGTGAAGTGTTGCCGCGCTCCCTGATCGCTTCGCAGGTGTGGGATATGAACTTCGACAGTGACACCAACGTGATCGAGGTCGCAGTGCGCAGGCTACGGGTGAAAGTCGACGACCCCTTCGAGCCCAAGCTGATCCGCACCGTGCGCGGCATGGGCTACGTGCTCGAAGCGATGGAGCCGAGCTAACGATGATCCGTATTCACTCGCTGACGGCGCGATTGGCAACGCTCTTTGCGGCCCTCACCGCAAGCCTGCTGGTGCTGGTAGCGGTACTGTTTGGCCGCATGCTGGACGCGCATTTCCAGGAGCTAGACCTGCACGAATTGCAGGGCAAGGCCGCACTCATACGCAACGCGCTGCAGGATGACACTGCGACTGGGGGGCGATCGGAACGCATCCAGGCACTCGCTCGCTCTTTCGTTGGACACGAGAGTGTGGGTGTCCTGCTTCGCGACGTCGAGGGACGCGTCATCCACGTTATCCACCCCGAGCACTTCACCGCTGCCCAGCGGGCTGGAGAACGACTTTCGGGCGGGCTGACTGACTGGACGGTCGACGGGCATCCACATCGAGGGGTTGAGGTCAGCATCACGCTACCGCCCCTCGAATCGAGGGACCAGTCGATCGAGGCGCTGGTCGCACTCGATCTGTCGCATCACGTCCATTTCCTCGCGTCGGTGCGAAATGCGACGTGGGCGGGCGTCGTCGTCGCAGCATTGGCGGCGGCGCTCTTCGGCTGGTTTGCTGCGCACCGTGGCCTCGCCCCGCTGCGCCAGGTCACCGAAACCGCCCGCAAGCTGTCTGCACGGCAACTGGCCGAGCGTCTCGCCATCGATGATGCACCGCTGGAGGTACGCGACCACATCGAAGCCTTCAATGGCATGCTCGCCCGGCTCGAGGCTGCTTTCCAGCGCCTCGGTGACTATTCGGCGGACATTGCCCACGAACTGCGTACGCCGATCTCGAACCTGATGACGCAGACCCAGGTGGCGCTGTCGCGGCCACGCACGAATGACGAATATCAGGACATCCTGGCGTCGAACCTCGAGGAATACGAGCGCATCGCACGCATGGTCAGCGACATGTTGTTTCTCGCCAAGGCCGAGGAGAACACCCTCGCGCATGCCGGCGAACCTGTCGACCTTGCCCTCGAGGCGGATGCGCTGATCGATTTCTACGAAGCCTTGGCCGAAGAGGGCCAAGTCCGCATCGTGCGCCAAGGCCAGGCGAGCGTTCAGGGTGATCGCCTGATGCTGCGGCGCGCCTTGTCGAACCTGATTTCGAATGCGCTTCGTCACACACCGAAAGAGGGACAGATCACGATCAGGATCGACGCGGACGCAGCCGGCGTAGGTCTCGCCGTGTGCAATGTCGGCGACCCCATCCCCGCCGATCAGATCGAGCGGATCTTCGAACGCTTCCATCGCGGTAGCGCCCAGCGCGAATCTCGCGGTGAAGGCGCAGGGCTCGGACTTGCGATCACGCGTTCCATCGTCCAGGCCCACGGGGGTCACATCACTGCGCGCTCCGCTGAAGGTGTCACCTGCTTCACGATCACCTTGCCTCGCAATGAAGCCTCATCACCTTCCTGATCCTGCAAAGTCGACCGGGGTCCCGGCTGTCTGACGGAAATGTAATTTTGAGGTCAGCTTCCCGTTGGGCTCAAAGTGCCAAACTATGCCTCGACGCCATCAACCGGAAGACGAACATGAAGACGAAAACTTTGCTCGGCGGGCTCGTGGCAAGCCTGATGATCGTGAGCGGCGCAGCGTTTGCGCAGGGGCCCGTACGCGTTGAGGTCTACAAGAGCGCTTACTGCGGGTGCTGCGGGAAATGGGTCGAGCACCTGAGAAAGAACGGCTTCGATGTCGTGACGAAAGACGTCGATGATGTCCCCGCAGCCCGCAAGGCACTGGGCATGCCGGACCAATACGGCTCGTGTCACACGGCCAAGGTAGGTTCCTATTCCGTCGAGGGGCACGTCCCTGCGGACGACATCCGACGGCTTCTCGCCGAGTCCCCAAAGGCAATCGGACTGGCTACGCCAGGCATGCCGCAGGGGTCGCCCGGCATGGAGACCTCGACCCCGCAACCCTATGAGACGCTTCTGGTCGGGCTTGACGGAAGCGCGAGGGTTTTTGCCCGACACTGACGGCAGAGCTGGTGAGTATCGACTTTATGAGCGCAGTGCCGGCCGATTTACGAACCACGCTGGCCTCAGCTCGCTCTAGGGCTGGTTTCGGATCTCACCGGTCGCTCGAATGACGACTCTGCTACTACCATGTGTGGCAGCAAATGGCCGAAGTCTGCCTTCGTCTCGCCCGGGTTGCCGAACCGTGCTACAGGGAACTGAAGGGAGGGTATTGCTGGCCACCGCCCTCCTCAGGGCATCGGGGCCAAGCGGGCAAACAAGGGCACACTGCAAAGCGGTTTTTCGCTACGGCTCATTGATCACCTGAAGCAATCTGCCCTCATGTCCGTCGGCGTTGCCGACAGCATGCCCAGGTAGCCAAGACCTTCAAGGCTACGGTGTGTTGCGACGCACAGGTCTTTCTCTTCGCCAAGCCGTTCCCGGCGCTTTCTTCCACCCCTGGGGCAGTCACAGCCCCGGCGGGCTGTGCTGCCTCCGATTCATTCGAGGACAACACCATGCCTGCCACCCATCCTTCCAAGACGCTGCATCGCATCGACGAATGCCCCGACCTGATGGCCGACGGCTGCATCGGTGACGAGAACGGCAACCTGATCTTTCTCTCCATCTGGGCACGTGACACTGCGGTCCAGGAATTCCTCGCCCGTCTGACCCTCGGCCGGGATGAACAGGGACTGGATCAGTTCCACGTCATCACCGAGCAGGACGCATCCATCCCGGTCTTCGTCGGCAACGTCGAGAACCTGGAAAAGCGCATCACCCGCGCCTATCGGCGAACGCTGTTCGGTTCGCTGACGAATGTGTGGCTGTTCGATCGTCGCTGCGTGAAGCCAGACAAGGCCAACGCCAGCGCGCTGGCGCTTCTGCCCAGGGATTCCGCTCACCGGCTCGACCGGCTGTGGACGCTGGTGCAGGACACCTGCCCGCTGCCACTGCTCGACCACTGGCGCGACACCGTGCTGGAGCTGTTGCAGACACGGCGGATGCTGACCGGTCTTCCCTTGGCCCTCGGGCCGCTGGAAGGCCATCGGCTGGCCCTCGATGTCCCGGCGCTGACGAAGGCGTTGGGCGAGCTGATCCGCAACGGCACCCTCGGCGCCACGCAGTACGAACTGGCCGCGAACGCACCGCTTCGGCGTGTGGCGTGAGCCATCCCCACGGGCATGCGCGCCGCGCGTGCCCGCCTTCCCTCATCCATCACCAGGAGAAATCCATGACACTCATGTTTCCGCGCCTGGCGCGCAATTTCATTCGTAACGGCTACTTCCCCACGGATGAACCCACGCTCGAAAGAGCGCTCGCCGCACTGGCGCCCGCCGACGGGCCGATGTGCATCCTCGATCCCTGCGCCGGCGAAGGCGTGGCGATTGCCGAAGCCGCCCACGCCCTCGGGCGCGAGCAGGTCCAGGCCTTCGCCGTCGAGTACGACGCCGAGCGTGCCCGCCACGCACGGCAACTGGTCGATCGCTGCATCCACGGTGACCTGATGGACACGCTGATCTCGCGCCAGTCCTTCGGGCTGCTGTGGCTGAACCCGCCGTATGGCGACCTGAGCAAGGACGTGAACGGCAACATCGGCTATCAGGGCCAGGGCCGTGCGCGGCTGGAAAAGCTGTTCTATCAGCGCGCGCTGCCGCTGCTGCAGTACGGCGGCGTGCTGATCTTCATCGTGCCGTCCTACGTGCTCGACGCCGAGCTGGTCGGATGGCTGACGCGCCACTTCGCCGACCTGCGCATCTACCGTGCGGTGGAAACGCAGTTCAAGCAGGTGGTGATCTTCGGTCGCAGGATTCGTCAGCGCGACCAGGCGTCGGAGTCGGTCAAGGCCATACGTGGTCTGCTGCTGCAGATCGGACAGGGCGACGCCGAAGCCGAGGAGCTGCCGCTTGAATGGCCGTTCCTGCCGTACACCGTCCCTGCCAGCCCGGCCGAGCCGGAGCACTTCTATCGCGTGACGATGGAGCCCGAGCAGTTCGCCGATGAAGTCGGCCGGCTGCAAGGACTCTGGCCGGCGCTCGATACCCACCTGGGCGCCGCGCAGCAGTCGCTGCGTCCGCCCGCGCGGGCCTTGTCGCACTGGCATCTCGCCCTGGCCCTGGCCGCAGGCGCGATCTCCGGCGTGGTGACGTCCAAGAGCGGGCGCGTGCTCGTCGTCAAAGGTGATACCCACAAGGAGAAGACCCTCCAGACGGAGTACACCGAACGCGACGACGGCTCCGTGGCCGAGACGCGCATCCTCACCGACAAGTTCGTGCCGGTCATTCGTGCATGGGATTTGACGCTGGGCTCGCCCACGTGGGGCGAAGTGCTGACCATCCGCTGATCGCTGTTCCCTGACGGTTCGCCGTCGCTTTCATCCACCCACCGGGGTCATGTCGCCCCGATGGGGTGCCGTGGCCCCTTCTTCCAGAAGGAGAAACCACCATGGCACTCGCAGTCCTCAACCTCGCGTCACAAGCACGCTTTTCGCCAGGGCAGGTGGTCATGACCGCCGGCGTCGACGAGCTGGTCCGACAGGGCCGGCTCAACCCCTCGCCGTACCTGCGCCGCCATCTTCATGGCGATTGGGGCGACCTGGACGACAGCGATCGACGGCAGAACGACGCCGCGCTGAAGTCCGGTGAGGATCGTCTGTTCTCGTCCTACCAGGTCACGCGCGACCTGAAGCTCTGGATCATCACCGAATGGGATCGCAGCGTCACCACACTGCTGTTGCCCAGCGAATACTGATCCGCATCCAGCGGCCTCGCGCCGCTTCTTTCTTCCGACCCAGGGGCATGTCACCGCCCCGTTGGGGAGGTGCATGCCCCATTGCTTTGGAGCATCACCATGTCCCTCAATCTCGAAACCGTTCCCGAAACCGCTATGCAGGGCGACCTGCTCGAAACGGCCGCTTCACCCCTCACCCTCAGCCTGCAGGACTTCGTATCGGAGTTCGGCGACGAGCTGCTCGATTCGCTCAACCGCGCCAATCCTCCGGTCTACACCGGCCAGGTGCGGGTGCATCGGCAACTGATCCTCGCCGCGCTCAAGCGCAAGCTGTTCCCGGCGCAAGCCGATGTGGTCCACGCCGTCACCGAGCTTTTGGTCGATCGTGGCGAACGCGCCGCGATCGTCAATGGCGAGATGGGCTGCGGCAAGACGACGGTGGGTATTGCCACCGCCGCCGTGCTCAATGCCGAAGGCTACCGCCGCACCCTGGTGCTCTCGCCACCCCACCTGGTCTACAAGTGGCGGCGCGAAATCCAGGAGACGGTGGCCGGCGCCAAGGTCTGGGTGCTCAATGGCCCGGACACGCTGGTCAAGCTGCTGAAACTGCGCGAGCAGTTGGGCGTGCCGGCTCAGGGCCAGGAGTTCTTCGTCCTGGGCCGCGTGCGGATGCGGATGGGGTTCCACTGGAAACCTGCCTTCGTTCGGCGGCGCACGCCTCACGGCGACGTGGGGGCCTGCCCGGATTGCGGGCATGTCATCACCGACCTCGACGGCGAGCCGATCAACCCGGTTGAGCTGGAAGCCGAGGAGTCCCGCCGCAAGTGCAGCCACTGCCGTGCACCGCTGTGGTCGTTGATCCGTCCCAGAGGTCTGTCCGCCAGCGACCAGTCCTCGACCGTGCTCAAGGCACTGAAGCGTATTCCAACCATCGGGGAAGTCACCGCGCAGAAGCTGATGCAGAAGTTCGGCGACGCCTTCCTCGCGTCGATGCTCGGGGACAACATCCACGAGTTCATCAACCTGATGGACGACCGCGGCGAGTTGGTCTTCTCGGATCGGCAAGCTCACCGGATGGAACGCGCGATGGCCAACATGGAGTTCGGCTTCGGCGAGGGCGGCTACCAGCCGTCCGAGTTCATCAAGAGGCAGCTTCCCCAAGGCACGTTCGACCTGCTCATCGCCGACGAGGCGCACGAGTACAAGAACGGCGGCTCTGCACAGGGCCAGGCCATGGGGGTGTTGGCGGCCAAGGCGCGCAAGACGCTGCTGCTCACCGGCACACTGATGGGCGGCTACGGCGACGACCTGTTCCACCTGCTGTTCCGAGCCCTGCCGGGGCGGATGATCGAAGACGGCTACCGGCCGACGAAGAGCGGCAGCATGACGTCGGCCGCAATGGCGTTCATGCGCGATCACGGTGTCTTGAAGGACATCTATTCCGAGAGCACTGGCACGGCGCACAAGACGGCCAAGGGCACCAAGGTATCGGTGCGCACGGTCAAGGCGCCGGGCTTCGGTCCGAAGGGCGTGCTGCGTTGCGTCCTGCCGTTCACGGTCTTCCTCAAGTTGAAGGACATCGGTGGCAACGTGCTGCCGCCCTATGACGAGGAGTTCCGCGAAGTCGCGATGGACACGGCGCAGGCCGCGGCCTACCGCGATCTGGCGGGTCGGCTGACCCAGGAGCTGAAGCAGGCCCTGGCGAAGCGCGACACGACGCTGCTCGGTGTAGTCCTCAACGTGCTGCTGGCCTGGCCGGACTGCTGCTTCCGGTCGGAAACGGTGGTGCATCCGCGCACGCGCAACACCTTGGCGTTCGTTCCGGCTCAGTTCAACGAGCTGGAGGTGATGCCCAAGGAACGCGAGCTGATCGAGATCTGCAAGCAGGAGAAGGCAGAAGGGCGCAAGACCCTGGTCTATTCGGTCTACACCGGCACGCGCGACACCACGTCGCGTTTGAAGGTGCTGCTGGAGCAGGAAGGCTTCAAGGTGGCGGTACTGCGCGCGAGCGTGGATGCCTCCCGCCGCGAGGACTGGATCGCCGAGCAGTTGGACCGTGGCATCGACGTGCTCATCACCAATCCCGAGCTGGTGAAAACCGGCCTGGACCTGCTGGAGTTCCCGACCATCGTGTTCCTCCAGAGCGGGTACAACGTGTATTCGCTGCAGCAGGCCGCCCGGCGCTCATGGCGCATCGGCCAGAAGCAGCCGGTGCGCGTGATCTACCTGGGCTATGCCAACTCCTCGCAGATGACCTGCCTGGGGTTGATGGCCCGGAAGATCATGGTCTCGCAGAGCACGTCGGGCGACGTGCCCGAGTCCGGACTCGATGTCCTGAACCAGGACGGCGACTCGGTAGAGGTGGCGCTGGCACGGCAGCTTGTCACGGTCTGATCCATGTGCCCATGCCGGTGGCCCCTCGGGGTCGCCGGCTTCTTTCCACGGCCCTTCGGGGCCGTTTTTCTTGGGCGTATGACAGTCCATGGCGCCGCCCGCCATGTATTCGGGCGGGCGTCAGTGCGTTTTGTTTGCTGCCCGCAGGCCAAGCGGCGGCGATGGTGAGCGCTCCGTGTTCCAGGGAAGCGCCCTCCATGCAACCATCCATCCGCGCTGTTCACCGCCTGGCCCTCGCCGCTGGCTTGCTGGCCGGCAGCCTGTTGGCCGCCGGCTGCGCCACGACCGCCGCGCCGTCTGCGCCAGCGGTGCCGGCCGCATCGCCAACCGCCGTCGCGCCGGAGCCGGGTTTCGTTCCGGTGGCCCGCTACGGCCGCTACACCCTGGTCGAGCTGGTGCCGGAGCCCGCGCAGCGTGATCTCTTGCAGCAGGCGGTGGAGGTCTCGATTCCGCCCATGCTCGATGCCAGCGTGGGCGACGCCATGCGCCATGTGCTCCTGCGCTCGGGCTACCGGCTCTGCGATGCGGCCGAGGCCGCCACGCTTTACGCGCTGCCGCTGCCTGCCGCACACCTGCGCCAGGGTCCGCTGATGCTGCGCGATGCCTTGCTGACCCTTGCCGGCCCCGCCTGGGAGCTGTCGGTCGATGACTTGACTCGCCAGGTCTGCTTCAGCCGGCGCGGTGCTCCCGCCTTCCTTTCCGCCAACCCGCCCGACACCGCCACGCCCGTGCCGGACGCCGACCGGCCCGAGGAGCTGCAGCCATGACCTTTCCCCAAGCGTCATCCGAGCGCGATTCCCGCACGCGCTGGCTCAAGATCTCCGCGGCCTTCTGGCTGCTGCTCATCAGTGCCGTGGCACTCATCAACAGCGTCGGCTTGTCGCGGCTCGCCGAACAGACCCAGAGCACCGCACAGGATGCGCAGGTCAATGCGCTGGTCCTGCGCGTGGCCGATCTCGAACAACAGGCCGATGCGGACAAGCGCCGGCCGGCGCCGATCAGCCAGGCCGAATTCGCCACCGCGCGGCAGGCGCTGGACGAGCGGATGACGCGCCTCGAAGAGGCCGACGAGACGAGGGCCTTGGCCGTCGACCTGCAGACGCTGCAGGCGCGCGTGAGCGGAATCGAAACCCGCCTGGAGAAGACCCGGCAGGTGGCATCCGCCGCTCGCGCGCGCGCTCCGGTTGCGACGAAGCCCAAGGTGCCGGAGCCGCCGTTCCGGGTGCTCGGCGTGGAGCTGCGGGGAGGCGAGCGCTTTCTGTCGATCACCTCCACCGCCGCGGCCTCGCTCGCGGGCGCCCGGCTGCTGCGTGAGGGCGATGCCGAGGGCGGCTGGCAACTGCAGTCCATCGAGGCGCAGGCGGGCGTGTTCCAGGTGAACGGCCAGACGCAGCGCATCGCGGTGCCGTAGGAGGTGTCATGACCCCCACGCTCACTTCGTTCGCTGCCCCCCGAGGGGGCTTCAGCCTCCTTGAGGCGGCTCGGCGGAGGCTGACCATGATCCTGCGTTCGTTGTTCGCTGCCGTCGTCCTGTTCGCCGCTTTCGGCGCATCCGCCCAGCCGGCCCCGGTGACGAACTCGCGCATGGTGCCCGCCCAGGTGCAGCCGGGCGCCGAGGCGGCGCTCGACGAGAGGCAGGCGCGGGAGTGGGGGCTTCAGCCCGAGGAGTGGGCGCGCTACCGGCAACTGATGCAGGGGCCGCTCGGCGTCTACTCCCCGAACCTCGACCCGCTCACGGCGCTGGGCATCGAGGCCCGCAGCGAGGAGGAGCGCAGGCGCTACGCAGAGTTGCAGGTGCAGGCCGAGGCTCGGCGCGTCAGCAAGACGCTGGCCTACCAGCGGGCCTACGACGCGGCGTGGCAGCGCCTGTTTCCTGGCCAGCCGCGCGTGAGCCTGCCCGGTGCCAAAGCGCCGGGTGCTGGCAACACCGGCTCCGGGCGCCTGGCGGTCTTCGTCAAGGCCGACTGCGCACCGTGCGCGCAGCGCGTGCAGCAGTTGCAGGCGGCCGGTACGGCCTTCGATCTCTACATGGTCGGCAGCCGTCAGGACGACGTGCGCATCCGGCAGTGGGCCACCCAGGCGGGCATCGACCCGGCCAGGGTGCGCGCCCGCACCATCACGCTCAACCACGATGCGGGGCGCTGGCTGTCGCTCGGCCTGCCCGGCGAGCTGCCGGCCGTGGTGCGCGAGGTGAACGGCCAATGGCAGCGGCAATAGGTGCTCCGGGCCGGGAGCGTCGGCCGTCCCGCGTCGCCATCCGCTGCGCCAGCGCCGTGCTGCTGCTCACCACCGTCGGCTGGGCGCTGGCCGCCCTGGCGCGGGAAGTCCCGCCGCCGGCCTATCAACTGGCGGCGCATCGTGCAGACGTGCCGGCGGCGGTGCTGTACGCGGTGGCCTTGCAGGAGAGCGGCGCCATGCTGCGCGGGCGCCTGATCCCCTGGCCGTGGACGCTCAACGTCGCCGGCTCGCCACAGCGCTACGCCACCCGCGTCGAGGCCTGCGCGGGGCTGCACCGTGCGCTCGCCCACACGCCGGCCAATCGCATCGACGCCGGCCTTGGCCAAGTCAATCTCGGCTACCACACGCATCGCTACACGCAGCCCTGCGAGCTGCTGGACCCGTACCGCAACCTCGCCATCGCTGCGGAAATCCTGCGCGAACAGCACACGCCGGGCGAGGACTGGCTGCTTGCCATCGGCCGCTACCACCGGCCCGCCGGCGGGGCACCCGCGGCGCGATACCGGCGCAGTGTGCATCGGCACCTGACCCGCGTGCTCGACCCCGACGTTCCCGTTCCAACTCTCCAGGCCACCACGCCATGAACCACACCGTCCTCATCGCCGCCATCGGGCTGCTGTCCACGACCACCATCTTCGCCCAGACCGTCTCCGGGCCGCTGATCGTCGTCGAAGACCGCGGCGGCGACTCCACGCTGCCGTACTACCAGTCGCTGAATCCTCAGCCGGATCAGGCCACGCCGCCGGCCCCGATGCCAGCCCCGCGCGTGGGCAACGCGGCCGACGCCGAAGCCGCCATGCTGCCGGTGCGCTCGACGCAACTGTCGCCGGGCGAGGTGCAGCGCCGCGTCATCCGGGCGCCGGGCCTGACGGCGCTGTTCCTGATCGGCGACGACGAGCGTTCGCGCGCCTGGCTGCTGCAGCGGCAGGCCGCGCTGCGCGAGCTGGGGGCCGTGGGCCTGGTGGTCAACGTGGAGTCGATGGCCGCGCTGACGGCGCTGCGCAGGCTGGCTCCTGGCCTGACCCTCTCGCCGGCCTCCGGCGACGACCTGGCCCAGCGCCTGGGCCTGCGCCACTACCCGGTGCTCATCACGTCCACCGGCGTCGAGCAGTAGGTGCACAAATGGCCCAACCGCACGCGGTCGAGGTGCTGCTGCGGCCAGCGGTGGAGCTTTACACCGTGGCGGTCTGCACCGGCGCCGCGATTCTGTGCCTGGTGGCACCGTGGTCGCTCGCGCTGAACCCGCTGCTCGGCTTGGGCTCGGCGCTGGCCTTCCTGACCTTCGGCGCGATTCGCCTGCGCGATGCCTGGGCGATCCTGCGTTATCGCCGCAACATCCGCCGCCTGCCGCGCTACGTGATGACCAGCCGCGACGTGCCGGTGAGTCAGCAACGGCTGTTCGTCGGCCGGGGCTTTCGCTGGGAGCAGCGGCACACGCACCGGCTGATGCAGACCTACCGGCCGGAGTTCCGCCGCTATGTCGAGCCGACGGCGATCTACCGGGCCGCCCGGCGGCTGGAGGAGCGGCTTGAGTTCGCACCGTTTCCCATCTCGACGCTGGCGCGCGCGCTGGCCTGGGACAGCCCGCTCAACCCCGCGCGGCCGCTGCCGCCGGTCGGCGGACTGCCGCGCCTGCATGGCATCGAGCCGCACGAGGTCGACGTCACCCTGCCGCTGGGCGAGCGCGTCGGCCACAGCCTGGTGCTGGGCACCACGCGCGTGGGCAAGACGCGGCTGGCCGAGCTGTTCATCACCCAGGACATCCGCCGCAAGGTCCGCGGCGAGCACGAGGTAGTGATCGTCTTCGACCCCAAGGGCGATGCGGACCTGTTGAAGCGCATGTACGTCGAGGCCAAGCGCGCCGGGCGCGAAGGCGAGTTCTACGTGTTCCATCTGGGCTGGCCGGACATCTCGGCGCGCTACAACGCCGTGGGCCGGTTCGGACGGATCTCCGAGGTGGCCACGCGCATCGCCGGGCAGCTCTCGGGCGAAGGTAACAGCGCCGCGTTCCGCGAATTCGCCTGGCGCTTCGTCAACATCATCGCGCGCGCCCTGGTGGAACTGGGACAGCGGCCGGACTACCTGCTGATCCAGCGCCACGTCATCAACATCGACGCGCTGTTCATCGAGTACGCCCAGCACTACTTCGCCAAGAACGAGCCGAAGGCCTGGGAGGTCATCGTCCAGCTCGAAGCCAAGCTGAACGACAAGAACATCCCGCGCAACATGATCGGGCGCGAGAAGCGCGTGGTGGCCCTCGAACAGTACCTGTCCCAAGTGCGCGTCTATGACCCCGTGCTCGACGGTCTGCGCAGCGCCGTGCGCTACGACCGGACGTACTTCGACAAGATCGTCGCTTCGCTGCTGCCGCTGCTGGAGAAGCTCACCACCGGCAAGATCGCGCAACTGCTCGCACCGAACTATTCCGATCTGTCCGACCCGCGGCCGATCTTCGACTGGATGCAGGTCATCCGCAAACGCGCGGTGGTCTACGTGGGGCTGGATGCGCTGTCCGACGCCGAAGTCGCGGCGGCGGTGGGCAACTCGATGTTCAGCGACCTGGTCTCGGTCGCCGGCCACATCTACAAGTTCGGCATCGACGACGGGCTGCCCGGCGCCGCGGCGGGCACCAAGATCCCGATCAACGTCCACGCCGACGAATTCAATGAACTCATGGGTGACGAGTTCATCCCGATGGTCAACAAGGGCGGCGGTGCCGGCGTGCAGGTGACGGCCTACACGCAGACCTTGAGCGACATCGAGGCGCGCATCGGCAACCGCGCCAAGGCCGGCCAAGTGGTCGGCAACTTCAACAACCTGTTCATGCTGCGCGTGCGCGAGACCGCCACCGCCGAGTTGCTGACGCGACAACTGCCCAAGGTCGAGGTGTACGCCACGGCACTGATGAGCGGCGCCACCGACAGCTCCGACCCGCACGGCAATACCGCCTTCACGTCCAACACCCAGGACCGAATCAGCAGCAACAGCGTGCCGCTGATCGAGCCGGCGCACGTGGTGGCGCTGCCCAAGGGCCAGTGCTTCGCGCTGACCGAGGGCGGCAACCTCTGGAAAGTCCGCATGCCGTTGCCGGCACCCGACCCCGACGAAGCCATGCCGAAGGATCTGCAGGAGCTGGCCGGCTACATGCGACAGCACTACGTCGAGGCAGGAGACTGGTGGGAGAACCAAGGCATCCCCGGCCTGCAGGACAAGGCGCTGCCCGACGACCTGCTGGACGACTTCAAGCAGATGGCCGCCGCTGAAGAGGCCGAAGCATGAGCGATCCGGCCGTCGCGGCCCAGCGCCAGCAGCAAAGACAGCAAGGCCTGATCGCCGGCCTGGTCACGCTGCCGTTCCGCTTCTTCGGCGTGCTGTGCGGCGCGCTGCTGCTGTGCATCCTGATCGAATGCGTCGGCATGTACTTCTTCTGGCCCGATCAGGGCTGGCGCCACGCGCAGGGCATGCTGCACTACGAGTTGGATCAGCTCTCCACGCATTTCACGCGCAGCGCGCTGGTGCAGGAGCCGGGGCGCACCGCGCACCGGCTGGTCGAGCTGGGCTACGACTGGCTGTTCGTGAAAAGCGGCCTGCTGGACTGGATACGCGATGCGTCGGCGCAGGCCAGCGCCGGCAGCCATCGCCCGACCAAGGATTTCCGCCACTACATCGGCTTGGTCTACGTGAACGTGGAAAGCTACCTGATCGCGGCGGCCTACACGACGCTGGTCTTCCTCGTGCGGCTGCTGGTGCTGTGCCTGACCCTGCCGCTGTTCCTGATGGCCGCCTTCGTCGGGCTGGTGGACGGCCTGGTGCGCCGGGACATCCGCCGCTTCGGCGCGGGACGCGAGTCGGGGTTCATCTATCACCGCGCCAGGGCCAGCCTGATCCCGCTGGCCGTACTGCCGTGGGTGACTTACCTGGCACTGCCGGTCAGCGTGAACCCGTTACTGATCCTGCTGCCCAGCGCGGTGCTGCTGGGGGTGGCCGTGTGCATCGCGGCGGCGACGTTCAAGAAGTATCTGTAGCTACTGCAGGAGTTCATTTATTCGCTCCTGGAAATACCTTGGGTATTTTTCCATCACCGCATTGGCTCCGTCCCGGTCTTGTTTCAGCGCCTTCACGAGATCGTTCTTTTGAGTCGCTGCCAAGTTCAAGGATGCGGCGAGGTCCTGAGAGATGACACGGTCCGAAAAGCCAAGCTCATAAAGGGCAATGGTGGTTTCCGTGGGCAGACCATATTTCAGGCGCTTTTGAAAAAGTTGCAGACGATTGATCAGCTCGCCGGTGCCATCTTGGTCGAGTGTTTCAATGAATTCACACACAGCGCCCACAACAAGCGCGCCGTCATAAGCGAGCGTCCCTTCGCAGACGTCGACGACATGATCGATCTTGAACTCCCTCCGGCGGGTGCCCCATATCATCTTGGCTTTTCGCTTACGGATGATTTTCAGGAGATCGCTGAAGGGCTTCCCACTGATCCATCCATGCACGATTTCTTTAAGCACCTCCGGTTTATCGAACTTGGTGAATACGCCACCGCTGATATGCCGGGTAAGCAATGGCCAGGCAAGATCGAGGGCTTCTGTTTCATCAACAATCGAAAGCAGGCTGTCAGCGTTGGAATGAACCCATCCCTCAATGGCTTGGGCATCCTGAACACCGTAAAGCGTCCTGCCGTAGATTCTACGGCGAGATGGATCGGTGATGTTTGCGGAAATGTTCCCAGCGAGAAGCTGAAACAACTCTCGGATATGTTCCTCTTTCTGTTCATCAGCCAGGAAGAAAGCAAGCGTCCCTTCGGCCAAGCGGGTCACATCAGCTTCCGAAAGACCATCCTCCGATTCCTCCCAATGGGATAATAGAAAGCTCTCGACGGCACAGATGAGGCTGACTCTCCAGGCGACTTGGCGCTCGACACCGTCTCGTGAGAATCCTTTGTCTCCATGTCGTGCGGCTATCCCGGCAGCCAGTTTGGCAACTTCATCAGGATCGTCGATATAGGCCTTGGCAAAATCCAGAGCCTCCATGGTGATGGTGTATTTCTCGTCATCACTCTTGATGGGGTCGAAGATCGATAGAAGATTGCTGATGCATGGCTCAGAATTGCGCGGCTCCAGAAGTTCTTTCACCTGATCCCAGCGCCATTTGTCGCTGCGAGCCTTTCGCTTGTCATAGATCACCGGATCTGCAAACAGGATACTGCCTTCGGTATGCATCCCGGCGCGACCCGCTCGACCAATGAGGTTGTGGAAATCGCGAACCTTTATACGCTCCATGCCCTGGTAGACACTGGTCACGATGAGGTATCGAATCGGAAGGTTTACGCCCTGCGCCAAGGTGGATGTGCAAACAACGAATCGCACAAGGCCGTCGCGCATGGCATGCTCCACCGCCAGTCGGATACCATGCGGTGTATTACCATGATGGGAAAAAATGCCGTGTGCCGCGCTCTGGGACGCTGGGGCGTCAGCGCCGAGATTCTCGACGTGCAGATGGGTCAGTCGCTCAACTTCCTGGGCGTCAGAAAAATCTGACGGCAAGGCCACGGATGCGCCTCGCTCGATAATATCGACGGCCTTTTCGCAGACGCTGGCCGCTGTCGACTTCCTTCCGCAGAAAACAGCGATACTGCCATTCGGGACCAATTTCAGACCAAGGTAAAGTGCGATAGCCTGCCCGTCAGTCTTTTCAGGAAAAAAACGGTCCGTCCTTTCCCGCTTCTTCCTCCCGAGATTGAATCTTTCAATCACCCTCGGAACGAAAAATTCGTTTTGTTCGGCGTCACGGCTGTCGACGTACTCGATCCTTCCCAACTGATCGAGCCAGCTCGCGAACCCGACCGACCTGAAAGTGGGAATCAGGGTTGTGCCTTCGACGACATTGGGCTCGCCGTTCAGCCATTCTCCGACAGCCTCGGCATTACTGATGACTGCTGAGATCAGCACCTTCTGGGCACCTTCGGGAATCATCGAGCGCAGCGATGTTAGGAGCAGCTCGTATGTGATGCCTCGGGTGCCGCTGTCGAATTGGTGGCCTTCATCAAAGACCAGCAGGCCAACGTGGGCAGCCAGCTCCGGAGCGTGCCGAAGGACGTAGAGCAGCTTCTCTGGGGTTATAACCAGGATCTGTTGGTGCCCCAGGAGTTCGGCAATCTCGAAGTCGGTCTGTAGGGCATCGGATAATTCATCCACCTTGGTGGGTTCGTTGTGGAATGCCTCGACGAGGCTGTTCTTGATCTCATGGCACAGCGCCCTGAACGGGGCGATGATGATGGCCAGTGCTACGCGGTCAGCCAGAAACGCGCTTCGAAGGATCAGTTCCGTTGCCTTGGTTTTGCCAGCGCTGGTGGGCATTTGAACGATGGCAGACTTGCCTTTGAGAACATCAGCCTTGCCCAAGAGGTGTTGCGCAGGCCAGAGTTCCTTGATGAACGAATCCTTTTGCAGCGCATGGAGCCATTTGTCGCGGGGCAGCCCGGAATATGACGGCAAAGCCTTCCAGGCGGAATTTTCGAGCTTTTTCCTCAGAACGGCCGCGATCACATCACCAAAAAGAAGCTGCCTGGGTGTACCGAATTCATAGACGGCGTCCCTCAGCTTCGTGGCCAAATCGAGAAGATTATCTTCGCCATTCCCATCCTCGAAAAACTGGAGAATCCATTTTGAAATCCCGTCGATGAATCCGCCGAATGGCCCCTCAGCTCCATCAAAATAGGTTCCCAGATCGGCCTGCAACAACCAGAGCAACAGGTTTTCCAAACCATCGCCATCCAGATCCGGGCAGTCGCCATCGATACGCTTCGCCAATACCGACGCGCTTCCGGGAAGATCGCACAGGTAATAGGAGGCGGAGCCAAGAAGTACGAGGTATGGATCAAGTGTCTCGTTCAGCTTTGATTGGAGGTAGGAGTCGAAAAAACGGGCAGAGAAAAGCAGATTGGTACTCAGCTCCGAGAGGGAGCCGGGATCTGGCTCCTCCCGGTTGATAGCGGCGGCAAGGTCGCCCAGCAAGCCAATCGAGATGGTGAAGAGCTTGGCCGGATCTTGGGTGATTTTGATGTGATGCTCTCCCGGAACACCATACTCGAGCATCTTGGCCTTTGACCGGGTAACGCCAAGCAGGAGTTGGGATTTCTGTTCAGGCCTCATCCGCAGCCCTCCTGTAGAGCTCGTGGACGAGTGCCATCATCTGATCCCCTTTGATAACCACTAACGCAAGGTCACCTGAATGCGGATGAGACGAGGCATCGGTCGAGGATGTCAGGTGGCCGTCAAAAAGTGGATTCTCAAAAAGCGCGACAGCCCCATAAACTTCCTTGTATGGGTGATCTACTTCGTTCTGGAACCGCTCAATTTTTTCGGCATCATTAAGATCATTCCGGCCATGCAGCCTTTGCTTGATGGCATTTAAAGACTCCGCCTTCCGTGCGATGTCTTTTGCCGAGCCATCTACCGCATCTTGAAGTCTCGCCTTGGCCTTCTTTCCTGAGAATTGCGCCTTCGCTTCAAAAATTGCCAGCCTATCCTTCGAAGAGGCTTGGCCATCCTTGACGATATGAAAGCCGATTATGTCGCTGCCTTTGGTAGACTCATTCCGAATGGTTTTGTCACCGTAGCGTGTGCGTGGAACCCAGTAGCCAAGTAGGTATTCAAGAAAATCGGCAACCAGCACTTCTCCAAAGTCGCCAGCGCGGATACTTGGTCCTGGTGCATCTTTTGGGTCCGGGAACTTTATGGTGTTGAGATACTCTCCGCGAGAACACTTGTACCCTCTGCGCCAATAATCGATTTCGCTGTCAAAGCAGTAGTGATTCCGGAAGTGTTTCGCCCATGCGGAGAGCACATCGTCGTCGTCCTGATGCTGCAACTCCCAGACTTCCACCTCCTTGCCGTCGGCGGTCTTCAGTCGTTCGCCGGTGTCGACGAGCCATTTGACGTGTTCCGAAGTCCAAGGCATTCACGTCCCATCCCTGATTTATGCCTTCGCAGCATCCGCCAGCACGTCGTCCACCGAACGCGCCACGACGTACTTCGCCGGATTCTCGCCAACCGCCAGCGCCTGAAAATGCGCCTCGCCGCAGGCGATCTTTGCGCGCTCCTTATTGCGCAGGTCGTCAGTGAACAGGCTGCCCTTGGTCTCCACCACGAAGTACAGTCGCTGCGCTCCACCTTCGTCCACTAGCACGGCCCAGTCCGGGTTGTAGGTTCCCAGCGGCGTGGGCACCTTGAACCAGCCCGGAAGCTTGGCGTAGAGCTTGATGGCGTCGTTCTTCTCCAGCGCGTCGGCGAAATCGCGCTCGGTGGTGGAGTCGTAGACCACGTGCTCGTAGATGGACTTGCCCGTGTCCATCAGCATGTTCTTCAGATAGCCGGTCAGCTCTTCCTGTTCGAACAGCTCCTGCGCATAGACGTGTTGGTCGCCCAGCTTTCGGTACTTGATGCCGTCGACCAAAGCCAGGCGCTTGCAACGGTTGATGGTCTCGGCGGTCAGCTCGATGAACTGCTGTGGGTTGCGCTTGAAGTCGTCCAGCCGCCCGCTGCCGCTCAGGATGGTGGCGATGCTCCGGCGGGTGAGCTGGGTGCGATCCTGGAGGTCGGTGAGCAGGTCCGGCAGTTCGATGTCCGTCTCGTCCAGGACGACGGTTGCCGCGCCCGCTTTCTCCGTGGCCTCCACACCTGCCTTGCCGATGGCGATGTCGGCCTTGCGCCATTGCAGCCGGGCCTTGGGGATGGTCGGGGCTTGCCGGAGCGAATCAATGCAGTTCTGAATCAGTGTGTCATTGTCGAACTGCACCCGGTAGGTCGTCTTGTGCTTGATGCGATCCCAAAGCTCCTTGAACTCGGGGCTGAGATAGATGCCCTTGCGCACGGCAACCTGCTTGCGCTCGTCGGCGTTCTTGATCTCTAGGCGGCCCGACACCTTGCGCAGTACCTCGGCGATCTGACTGCGCTGCGCGTCGAACTCTGCAGGCAGCGCCAGCGTTCCATCCTTCAGCGCCGTCTTCAGCGAGTCCTGCACCTTGCCCTTGGCGTCGATGTGGCCCGCAGCCTTCAGGTGCTCCCATAGCGCCTTCGACTGTTCGACACCCAGGGGCACGGTCTGGCCATCGGCCGCCGTCACGGCGATAGCAGCGAACTGGTGTTGCTCGACGATGCCGAAGCGAATGCCCGTGTCTGCCTCGATCTCCTTCTGCAGGTTCTCGGCGAACTGCTCGTAGTTCTCGGTGGCGATCACGGTCAGGGTGTTGACCTCGAAGCCGCGCACGCGCTCGCCGTTCTGGTTGACGGCGAGGCGCAGCCCCCGGCCGATGGTCTGCCGGCGTTCGCGCTCGGTCTGAATGTCGCGCAGTGTGCAGATCTGGAAGACATTGGGGTTGTCCCAGCCTTCCTTGAGCGCCGAGTGGGAAAAGATGAACTTGAGCGGCGTGTCGAAGGACAGAAGCTTTTCCTTCTCCTTCATGATCAGGTTGTAGGCACGCTCGGCGTTCTCGCGGTTGTTCGCGTTGTTTTCGCTGGTATCCGTCCAGCCGCCTTTCTTGTCGATGGAGAAATAGCCGTTGTGGACCTCTTCGGCGGCACTCGCCAGGTCGATCTCCTCGAACAGGCTCTGGTAAGCGGGGAGCTTGGCCGCACGGCGATACTCCTCCTCGAAGATGCGCGCGTAAGGCCCTTTGACGGGGTTGCCGTCCGAATCGTAGGAGCGGTACCTGGCCACCTCGTCGATGAAGAACAGCGACAGCACCTTGATCCCGAGCGGGCGCAGCCGTTTCTCCTTGTCGAGGTGCTCCTTGATGGTGCGGCGGATCATCTCGCGCTGCACGGCCAGGGCATCGACATCACCATGCGCTTGTCCCACCGTGAGAAAGGTTTCGCCGCCGGGGTAGCGCAACTCCAGAAACGCTTCGTCCTTGGCAGTACTGATCTCACCGACGCGAAAATCGGCGTAGATGGCGCGCTTGGCGACCTGTTCCAAGTCATCGCCATCGGAAACGGTGACTTCTTGCCGTTTCACGCCACTGGCGGTTGCCACATCGAGCTCCACGCGGGCGGAGATCGTCCCGCGGCGGTTGGCAACCGACACCAGCCGAACGAACGGTTTGTTGTGGGCGTTCTCAACGGTGGCCGATGCCACTTCGATCTGCTTGACCAGCTTGCGCTCGTAGGCATCCACGGCGTCGAGGCGGAACACCATGTGGTGCTTGTCCACATGGGTCGCGGAATAGCGCAGGGTGCACAGCGGATTCATCGCATCGAGTGCGGTCTTGCCTGCCCCGGTCAGACCGCCGTCCACGCTTTGCGGCTCGTCCACGATCACGACCGGCCGCGTCGCCTTGATCAGATCGATGGGCTTCTCGCCGCCGGTCTTCTCGCTGTCCTTGTAGAGGTTGTTAACGTCCTTCTTGTTGATGGCGCCGACCGTGACCACCATGACCTGGATGTTTGAGCTGGTGGCGAAGTTGCGCACCTGGCCGAGCTTGCTGGAGTCGTAGAGGAAGTAGTCGAAGGGCACGCCGGCATAGAGCCCCTTGAAGTGCTCCTCGGTGATCTGCAGGGTCTTGTAGACGCCCTCCTTGATCGCCACCGACGGCACCACGATGACGAACTTGGTGAATCCGTAGCGCTTGTTCAGCTCGAAGATGCTGCGCAGGTAAACGTAGGTCTTGCCGGTGCCGGTTTCCATTTCGACGGTGAAATCGCCCGAGACCAACGCGCCGGAAGGCGGCAATCCCCCACGCAACTGGATGTCGGCCAAGTTCTGGTGCAGCTCGTCGTCCAGCAATGTGAGGCGGTTGCCGACGCCCAGGTCCGATTCAGCCACGCCGAGCGTCATTTGCTGCGGCCCTGTGCCGGTGGCTGAATCGTCCGCAACGGGTGCCTTCATGGTCACCGTGAACTCGGTACGGCACACCTCCTGGCCGCGGAACAGATCGCAGACCGCCTCGATGGCCTGCAACTGGTAGTCGAGGTTGGGCTCGAAATGCAGTTTCATCGCCACGCCCTCACAGACTGCGCACGTTCTGGATGCCGTGCTGCTCCAGAATGGCGGCCAAGTTGGTCTTGGCCACGTCGTCGGCGAAGGCGCTGTCGCGGAACACGCAGGTTGCGTCGCCCACCGGCTGAAGTTCCTCGTGCCAGGCGACGATACCTTGCGCCAGCGGCTCCACATCGTCGCGGGTGATGTGCTCGGCCATGCAGGCCATCAGCACGCCGCCGCCCACCGAATGCACGTCGCGGCCCACGATCGAGCGCTTCTCAATCGGCACGCACAGGTCGAGGCCCAGCTTGAGCAGCAACTCGTAGAGCACGTCGGCTTCGCTGCGGCCTTCGACCAAATGTTCCTGGTGGGCGAACAGCGAGGCTTCTAGATCAGCCGGATTGGGATTCCAGGCGCGGATGTTGGAGGTGTCGAGTTTGAAGACGCGGAAGCCGACATCGCCTGAGAACAGCGAGTTCTCTGCCTTCACCTTGCTGCCCGCGCGCCGCATTCGCTCTGCGGTGATGTCGGCAATTGTCGAGTGGCCCCGAGCTGTCTTTTCTGGCAGTGGCTCTTGGAGCTGAACTGAAATACAGCGACGTGAGCCGGAGTCCTCGGCGTTTTGTTCAAGTGTGGCGTGAAACGTCGTACCAGAGCCTGCGAAGAAGTCCATTACGAGAGCCTCTTTCGGAGCCCCGATCTGAAGAATGCGCTTAATTAGCCTGACCGGCTTCGGCGTGATGAATAGGTCCTCTCCTGCATCGGCCTCCATAAGTTGCGAAAGCTCCTGCTTGGCATGTCTCGTGCTCCCTACGTCCTTCCAGGCCCAGTAAGTTTGTGGGACTACTCCGTCTTTCACTTCGGACAGAAAGCGCTTAATCCCTGGTCTGTTTTCGCCAGATGTTCCCCACCATATGCGTCCGTCGGCGTCCAACTCGCGAAACTTCTGCTCACTGACTCGCCAGTAGCTTCCAGCAGGTGGGCCGGAAATCACCTTGCCGGATGGCGTAGTTATGGGGTATCGCCCCTGTCCGTAAAAGTTTCGGGCTGCGAGATCCCCGAGGAGCCAAGGACCTCTCGGATCATTGTCCGGGTTCTTGTATCGGGCAACCATCTCGTCAGAACGTGGCAATGGGCAGGGCCGCCATACATCTGCGTTCTTGGCATAAATCACAATGTAGTCGTGGTCTTCGCTCAAGTGGACCGCTGAGTTCTTTGGACTGTCCATCTTGTGCCAAATCACATTCGCGATGAAGTTCTCTGGCCCGAACACCTCATCGAGGACATGCCGCAGATTGTGAATCTCCTGGTCAGCGATGCTGATGAAGACCGCCCCATCGTCCGCCATCAGCGCACGCGCGAGCCTCAACCGCGGATACATCATATTCAACCAGTCGGTGTGAAACCGCCCGCTGGCCTCAGTGTTGCTGCTGACCTTGCGCCCGCCTTCGGCTTGCCCAGTCAGCTCCAAATAGTTCTTGATGTTGTCCTGGAAGTTGTCCGGGTACACGAAGTCCTTGCCCGTGTTGTACGGCGGGTCGATGTAGATCAGCTTGACCTTGCCGGCATAGCTCTTCTGGAGGAGTTTGAGCACTTCGAGGTTGTCGCCCTCGATCATCAGGTTCTGCGTGGTGTCCCAGTCCACGCTCTCCTCGGGGCAGGGGCGCAGGGTGCCGGTCGAGGGGGTGAGCGCCAGTTGCCGCGCGCGCCGCTTGCCATGCCAGTTCAGGCCGTATTTCTCGTCAGCGTCGGTAACGGTGGCATCGCCGACCAGCGCCTTGAGCACGTCCACGTTCACCGCCGTGCCATTCTGCCCCTCGGTGATGAGTTCCGGGAACAGCGCCTTGAGTTGCTCGATGTTGCTGGCCACAAGGTCTGCGGACTGGGCCTCCGGGCTGGTCGCATCGATTTTCTGCATCTTTTTCTCCGCCATTCTTTCAATCTTCATAGCTGTTCGCGTGCTGCGGCCAATTCGACCAGCACGCGCTTGAGCGCGAGGTTGAGCTCAACCTGTCGCGCCAGTTGTTTTTCTTTGCCCGCCTGCGTGCGCAAGTGGGCCGCCTCGGACTCCAGCCGTGCGCATTCCTGCAGGGCAAGGCGGCGAGCTGCAGCCTGCTCCGGGCTGTCGGCCGCCTTGAACATCCCGGTCAACTTCGCCGCCAACAGCGCCTGCGCGCTGTCCATCCACCCCTGATACAAGGCGAAAAGCGAGGACCGAGGCTGGCGAGTCAAAGCGATGGCCTGAACGAATGCGGTCAGCGCATCGAGAGACGGCGCGTCCTCGGGCAACGACATGGACACCATGCCGCCGTCCAGCACCACTTTGCTCGCTTCGTTCTGTGCCCAGCGCTTATGTGCGAATGAGAGCGTCATGCTCTGCCCGGAGTACAGCAGCAACAGGACCGGATAGGGGACCGCGCGGTGCACCAGCTCGGCGAGGCGGGCAGCGTTCGCTGGCTTGGCTTTGTCTTGCCCGGGCTGGCTGCGCAGCGTCACGGCAAGCACCGCGATCTCCAGGTACACGCGCTGGTCGTCGCGATAGTCGGGCACGCCGATGGTGTTCGGCTTGAGTGCCGCGACCCACTGTATCTCCTCGACGGTATCGGCGATCAGTCGTTTGTCGGCGGCCGTGGGGGCTCCGTTCTCCAGCAGCAGCTTCTTCGGCACGCGCTGATCGACTCGGCAGCCGTCGGGCAGACCGAGCGAGGCGATGAATCCTGGTACGTCCAGCAGCATGGTTCGCATCACACCCTTGCACGAGCACGCGCCTGGACGCGGGCTTCAAGCACGGCGCGTACCTCGGCGTAGAGGTGGGCATTCGCCTGCTCGCGGTCGGCGAGCACCGCAGCAAGCGCATAGGGCTCTTCGCCATCGCGGCCGTTCGACCATGGGCTGTCCTGGCGAGTCACCACCACGAAGACCTTGTTGCCGTTCGCAAGCGCCTGTCTGAAGCTCCAGCGAGAAACCTGCAACGTGCCGTTCTTGCGTGCGTCGTTGGACAGCCAGCGACCGTTGCTGCGCTCTCCCATGCCTTGCTCACGGTTCCGACGGAAAGCCTGAGTGACCTCGTCCAGGCCACTCGCTGTTACCACGGAGAACCACAGCTTGCTCATGCGGTAGTCCAGCCGCGTGGTACGGACGGCTGGACTGTGCGCCAGGGCAACCGTTATCTCCCGCGTACGGCGACCGCCCGCCCAGAAGCTGTCAGGTAGCGGCAGCTCGAAAAAATGATGCTGGTCGTTGCCGATGCGCTCTTCGGTCAGCAAGGTGACGGTGTGGTCCAGCGAACGAAAGAGGGCAGCATCCTCGACACACCCATAGCCGATCAGACGCAGCAGCTTGTCGCGCCCTTCACCGTTGCCGTCGGGGTTGAGCAAGGTCTCGCAGGCTTGTGGCCAGCTGGCATGCGCGCCGATCAACGCACGCAACAGGTTCGGGGTGGCATTCGGCAGTTCGGCCAGGATCCTAGCCGCCTTATGCGCGACGACTGGGGCAGCATAGCTCGTCCCAATGTCCTCGCTGAACCCTGATCCGCCGGCAAAGCCGCCGTTGAGCGAGACCACGCCCAACCCTGCATGCCGCGGACGTGCAACCGCCCGCATCAGCGCGACATTGCCGGCATGCTCGACGACATCGGGTTTGATCGCGCCATTGATCGATAAGCCGCATCGCGTGAGCGGAAACGGCTGGTCAGTTCGCGCCAATGGTTGATCCTCAAGGGCGTTCGGATGCCGCTGCGCGTCCCTCGTCGCTTCGTTCTGCGCAATACCGCCTACCGTGAGCGCGTTCAGGGCAGTGGCCGGATCAAGCAAGCGCGCGGAGTCGGCAAGCAGATAGTCGGGATAGCGTTCTCGCGCGTCGTCTGGCAGCTCGGAAAGGTGCAGGTTGCCGGTGGGCACCACGAACAGGACACCAAGCTCTCGCGTCAGGCGATCCAGGGTGTAGGCCAGGCCGCGAACGTGGCGCCCGTCATAGACCTTGTTGAGATCGCCATAGCTCAGATTGAAGACACGACACCCGTACTGGCCGTGCAACTCGCGCACAGCCTCCTCCACCGCCTTCTCGACGAACTCGGTCTGGTCGTTGCCGTCGTCATTGAAGACCTTCCCGGAGAAGAGCCGGAGCTGCGGGACGAAGCGCCCGTCGCGGATCGCAGCCCCCACGTCCCCATACAGCGCCAAGCCGGCGACAAAAGTTCCGTGCCAGGGTTGATCGTCATGCGGGGTCCGATGGGGAGAAAGGTAGCCTTGTGCATCGCCCACTGCCGGCCCCAGCAAGGGGTGTCCAGGCGTCAGTCCCGAATCGAGTACCGCGACGGACGGAGCGCCGTCATCGGGAGGCAGGACTGCGGGAAACTGATTGATATCGGTGAGCAGCAGTTGGACGGCAATGCCGAGCCGCGGGGGAAGATCGACCGTGCGCACGTCGCGATGCCGCAGGACCCGATCCGCCTGCTCTCGCGTACAGCGCATCCGCACCATCAGGAGGGAAGGCTGCGTGAGGCTATCCAGCCGCTCTATGCCGTATTCCTGCAGCCAGCGGGAAAACGCCTCCATAAGCGCCTGGCGTCTGTCCTGCCGTTCCTGGGGCCACAGTTCCACATCAAGCGTGAAGAGTTCCTCGGCGGGAAACCCCTGCTCGCGCAGCGCTGCGCCAGTACGATCCTGGGGCGTCCAGTGGTCGAAGTCCTCGATGACGAACAGAAGCTCCTTGCGCGTCACCACGCCGTCGCGGGCGAGCGTACTGAGACGACTCTCGAACTCGGCGAGACCTTCTTCTGTGGCGAAGGCCAGCACGATCGACTCGTCTTCCTGGCTGACGATCTCAACACCGGGAATAGCGTCGAATGCAGGAACGCTCTTGTCGCCAGCACGCAGCTGAATCTTAAGGAGCTTTCGGTCGTCGAAACCACCTAGGTCTTCAGCGTCGATTCGCCCTCGCGCCACGACGAGCTTCTGTGCCAACATCGCGCCATGCGCTCGGGGGTCGGCCGGCGGCCGAACACCGGGATGTCGTCTTGGATGCCGTTCAGTCGACGGCGCCTCTCGCTGCAGGCGCAGGTGCTCGTAAGCCACGGTCTCTTACCCCCCAACTCAGCCCTTATGGCGGTATTCGCGAGCCAGCGCGGTATCGATGTGGGCCTTCTCGAGGAATTCCCGTCCGGACAGGATCATTTCCTTCACCGCCCGGCGCAGTACGCGCTCGATATCGGCATGGGACATTCCCTTGAACTGCGAGGCAACTTGGCCGTCGTCCGCCTCGAAATTTCGGCGAATGCCGGACAGCTTCAATGACAGCAGGCGTTTGATCTGCTCAAGACTGGGCAGCTCGAAACGCAAGATCTCGTCGAAACGCCGCCACACCGCCTTGTCCAGCAGGGACTCGTAGTTGGTCGTCGCGATGAGGATGCTCTCCCCACGGTAGCCGTCCATCATCTGCAGGACTGCGTTCACGGAGCGCTTCAGCTCGCCGTGATCGGCGCTGTCGCCACGATCCTTGGTCAGCGCATCGAATTCATCGAAGAGCGCCACCACCGGCTGACTCGCCACGTAGTCGAACACTTTGCGCAGATTGGCCGCCGTCTCACCCAGGAAGGACGAAATAAGCGAATCGAGCCGGACCAGAACCAGGGGCATCGACAAGCTGTGCGCGATGACCTCCGCAGCCAGCGTCTTGCCGCAACCCGGCGGCCCACAAAACAAGAGCTTCTGCGCGGGATGCATCCCGAAGGATCGCAACACATCGGCACGGTTGTGCTCCATCAGGATCTCATCCAGCGCCGACTTCGTAGCGTCAGAGAGGATGATGTCCTTTTCCTCTCGAATCACGGCACGCTCTTCGAGCAGCGCCAAACCATTGTCCTTGTTCGTCGGCAGATTGGTCACGGCATGCAGCCTGCGGGAGCCAGGACCGGGTTTGGCCTGATCGCCGTAAAGCAGGTGCTCGAGATCGTTGGCGAGCAGATGATGGTTCTTCTCGCGCTCTTCCTTGATGACCGCTTCGGAGGCGGAACGGAATCTGGCGAGATCCCCTTGTACGCCGGATTTGATCAGTTGCCTGAGCAATTTTCCGCTAGCCATAAATGTCCCCTAGATTCTTCAACGCATTCTCTCGGTAAGTTTCCTGTTCACTCTTGGGACAGCACTACCATGAATGCCAACACTTCAAAGTCATTGCTTCCGGCGAACTCGCCTTTGATGGCATGCGTGCCGCCCGGCGAAAACAGACTGGCCACTGCGCGTTCCTCGTTCTTGCCGACAACCGACGCTACGCTTGCTGCGAGCAGCTTTTGCGCATGGCGCATGTCTTCGCCGTGCTTGGTGGCCTTGTCGAAGCGGGCGCAGGCGCCAGCGTCGGGCAGGTCGCGACCCAGCGCCAGGCGCTTGAGCCGGTCGAGAATGCGTTTGGCCTGGGTGTAGGGCAGCAACACGGCACCGTCGTCGCCGACGTGGACGAGGTAATGGGGTGACAAGGGGTAGTCCGATTCCTTGGCTTTGTGTGCCGCCGGGCCCTCGGCGCGCAGGCAGAAGATCACACCAGGCGGAATGTCGGCGTCGATACTGGTGGTGACCGCGTAGGCCCCCAATGGCTGGTTATCCAGTTTGCCGGGATGCGCCTTGAGGTGCTGGGCCAGATCGATGCGGAAGTCCGTGAGCGTCAGGTCGGTAATTGATACGCCGGTGGACAGGTCTTCCAGGTCGATTACCGTGTCCTGCAGCTTGAGCAGCTGCTTGCGCCGGTACTCCAGATCGTTCATCGGGTTGCCGGACTGTTGCTCGATGAGGTTTTCCTCACCGGTGGCGGAGACGTCGAGCAGCACCATGCGGCCGCTGACGCGCTGTTCCAGATTGATGTATTCCTCCAGCTCCATGTTGGGCCAGAAGTTAACCAGCTGGATGCGTTCGTTGGGGGAGCCGATGCGGTCGATCCGACCGAAGCGCTGGATGATGCGCACCGGGTTCCAGTGGATGTCATAGTTGATCAGCCAGTCGCAGTCCTGCAGGTTCTGGCCTTCGGAAATGCAGTCGGTGGCGAAGAGCAGGTCCAGCTCGCCCTCGTCGGCCAAATCCGCTGGCCGCTCCTTGGAGCGCGGCGAGAACGCCGTAAGGATGGACGCCAGGTCCTTGCGCAGATGTGGCAGCGTGCTCTGATTTCGGCCCGCACCGGTAACGAGCGCCGACTCGATGCCGAGCGTGGCCTTCGCCCACGGCGCCAGTTGCGCGTAGAGGTATTCGGCGGTGTCCGCGAAGGCGGTGAAGACGATGAACTTGCGGTTGCCGGCATTGATCGGGTTGCGGCATTTGTCCTCGATCATGTTGCGCAAGGCGGCCAGCTTGGCGTCCCGAGCAGCATCGACCTGCTTGGCTGCGGCCAGCAGGGTGGCCAGACGGTTACGGTCTTCGATCAGGTCTTGTTTCCAACGGATGAGGTCGACGTCGCTGAGCAGTACCTTGACCTTGCGCCCGACCAGCAAGGTCTCGAAGGCGGGGTCATCGATGTCGACGTCGGCGATGTCGATTTCCTCGATGTCGGAAGCAGAAGCCTCGATGCGTGCGAGCGTGGTCTCCACGTCGCGAAGCTGGCGCTCGACGGTCAGGGTGAACGAGGACACCGCGCTTTCCATGCGCTTGAGCACGTTGACTCGCAGCAGGTGGATCAGGCTCTCTTCGCGGTCCACCTGACGGAAGAAGCTTTCGCCCCCGCGGATCTGAGTGCTGTACTTTGCGTCGTAGGCGGCTTGTTTGTGGGGCAGGACGTACCGCAATGGCGCATAGCTGGCCAGATTGAGCCGCCGAATTTCGAGGTTGATGTCCCGGATGCTGCGGAACTCGCCGGCACGGTCCACATCGGCCTTGATGTTGATCGGTGGCAGACGATCCGGGAAGCGGCCTGTCTCGCTGGTGCCGTAGTACTTCTCGATGTGCTTGCGCGAGCGGGCGATGGTGAGGTGATCCAGTAGGGTGAAATAGTCGAAGCCCAGCATCTCGACCAGCCTCGCGGGTGTCTTTTCGGACTCGTCGAGGTTCAACCAGCGGTTGAACTGGGTCTGCGCCTTGCGGGTGGTTGCCTCGATGCTGGCGATGCCGTGTTCCAGCAAGGCGGTGTCGTCGCCCTCCGTGACGAAGGCGATCTGGTTGCGCAGATCGGCCAGGCGGTTATTGACGGGCGTGGCCGACAGCATCAAGACCCGCGTCTTGACACCTTCCTTGATGATCCGTCGCATCAGACGGTCGTAGCGGGACTCCTTGCCCTTGTGCGTGGCCTTATTGCGGAAGTTGTGGGACTCATCGATCACCACGAGGTCGTAGTTGCCCCAGTTCACGTGCGACAGATCGATGTCGCCAGACGTGCCGCCGTCGCGCGAGAGATCGGTGTGGTTCAGGACATCGTAGTTGAGGCGGTCGGCCGCCAGGACGTTGCGCTTGTCGTTGGCCTTGTAGAGCGTCCAGTTGTCGCGCAGGCGCTTTGGCGCCAGTACCAGCACGCGATCGTTGCGCAGCTCGTGATACTTGATGATCGCCAGGGCCTCGAAGGTTTTCCCAAGGCCCACGCTGTCGGCGATGATGCAGCCGCCGAAGCGGTTGAGCTTGTCGATGGCGCCGACCACACCATCGCGCTGGAATTTGAAGAGCTTCTTCCACACCACCGTATTGCGGATACCCGTGGCGGACTTGACGATGCGCTCTTCGTCCATTTCGTCGCCACTGTCGCGAAAAAGGTGATGCAGGATGAGTGCATACAACGAGAAGGGGTCGCGGTGCTCGCCAATCGTGCGGAGAGCTTCGCGTAAAACTTCACGCCCACTGCTGGCGTCCGCAGAGTGAGTCCGCAGACCAGCCCATTGATGATCGAACCATCTGGCAAGTTGCGCGGCTTCATCGGCCGACTCGGAAGCCTGGATCAAGCTCAACGGGTTTCCCGGAGTCAAGCCGAGCCCATCGGTGCTGAAAGCAAAGGAACCGAGAACCACCTGCTCCGGCTGCTCTTGACCATTTCGTATGACTGCCGCCCCTTGCGGCACCGGGCCCGCAGCTCGCCGCAAGTCGACCTTGTCGCCGATCCATTTTGCACACTGGTTGGCTAGCCACCGGACCTGCAGGCGGTTGCGTGCGGCACGATCGCCTTCACCACCCAAGAACCCCAACTCCGTGTCGCCGGGAGGCAGAACGAGCTGGACGCGTTCCAGCGCCGTGAGCGCATCTCGCAGCTCGGCAAACGCGAAGAGGGAGAACGACGGGGTCACGCAGCCGAGCTGGTTGCCATGCTTTAAGTGGGGGCGCATTAGGTCGATGACGCGGTCTGCGCCCGTGTTGTGGATCAGTTTCATGACCGGCGCCCCCCTTTCAACAGATCATCCCCGCCTTGCTGCTGATCGCCCGACGACTGCTGTTTGATCCAGCCGTCGATGTCCGCACGGGAGAAGCGCCATATCCCGCCCACCTTAAAGGCCGGAATCTTCTTGGCTGCTGCCAAGCGATAGACCGTGCGCTTGCCCACCTTGAGGTAGGCAGCCACTTCATCGAGGGTCAATATCTGTCCGGGCTCGTCTTTCATTGCTTCCCCACCCGGTGAGGGTGGCACAGGCGGTAGTGACAATCCTGGCAAGTGTAGAGCAAACCAGTGCAATGCTGAACAGCTAAATGCGCAGTTCGCCGGCGCGAGGTCATCCAGTTCGTGAGGGGATAGCCCCACCACGGGGGCCAGCGCCACGTCGCGCCAAGCCGCCACCGCGGTGGCGACCTCGGCCAGCGGAGAGAAGTAGGCGCACCGCGCCAGCAGGGTTTCCACATCAGTGACCGGCCCGTCTTGCTCTAGCAGCCAGGTCCTGGACTCCCAGCCCTTGTCCGGAAACGGCGCTACGCCAACCATCGAGGCAAATCCGGTGCACCGCCCGTTCCGATTCTTTGCGGCACACCCAAGCTTCACGCCGCAGCATCTCGCCATCCAGACGACTGTGGAACGGCGTGATGACACCCCTTGGCAACCTGACGAGCGCCTGGCGCCGTGTGCCGGCCCTGGCCGTGGCGCTGACCATCGCGCTGGCCGGCGCATCGCCCGCATCGGCCGGCGATGCCAGCGCTGAACACGAGCAACTGGCGGCCCTTGCCCGCCAACTCAACCTGATCGACCGCCTCGCCGAGCACGCCGCCAATTCCGCTCTGCAGGAACGCGCCCGCTACCACTTCGACTACGCCCGACTGCGCGCAGACCTGAAGCGCGTTCGCGCCGGCCTGCAGGACTATCTCGTGCCCCAGCGCGCCCAGCCGCGCGATCCCGTCCCGCTGGCCGGCGACTACGTCCGCCGCGACCGCGCCGACGACGAGGCGCCGTCGCCATGACGCCCTCTGCCGACCAGGTCGCCGCCTTCCAGGCCAACGGCGGCTTTGCGCCTTCGGCCGTCGCTGCCGTGGTGCTGGGCTTCGTGTTCGCCGTATTGCTGCTGTGGGGCGTGTGGGCCATGCGCACCGCCTACGTCGGCTGGGCCGAGCACCGCATCACTGAACGTCAGTTCCTCGCCGTCGTCGTGCGCTTCGTGGCGATGTACCTGGTGCTGACCTTCTTCCTCCTCTCCTGACCGTCACGAAGGGCCATACGCCATGAACACGACACCGACACCCCATCGCATTCCATCCCGCATCGCCGCTCCGCTGCTGCCGCTCGCGCTCGCGGGCCTGCCGCTGTCGGCCTTCGCGCAGGGCCTGCCGACCATGGAAGACCCATCGCGCGGCCAGGGCAGCGGCATCCTGCAGACCTTGCAAAACTACGGCTACGACATCGTGCTGCTGATCGCGCTGCTCGTGGTCGCCTCGATGTTCGTCGGTGTCTGCTATCACGCCTACACACGCTACTCGGAGATCCACACCGGCCGCGCCACCTGGGGCCAGTTCGGCCTGACGGTCGCCGTGGGCGCGATCCTGTTGGTGGTCGGCATCTGGCTGCTCACCAAGGCCACCGGCGTGCTGTGAGGGCGGCAAGCGATGGCCGTCCCTCCGGAGACCCCGCGCGACACGCTGGTGATCTTCCTGCCGCACCGGCTGAACCGCCAGCCGGTGGTCGTGCGCGGGCTGACCGCCGACGAGTTGTGGATTTGCGCCGGCCTGTCGGCCGCCGCCGGGTTCGCGCTCGGCCTGCCGCTGGCCTGGCTCACGCACAGCATCGCCATGGTGCCCACGCTGATCGTCGCCGGCATCGCGTTGGGCGTCTTCGTCGGCGGCGGCTTCCTGCGCGCGCAGAAGCGCGGCCGGCCCGACACCTGGCTGTACCGGCAGCTCCAGTGGCGGTTGGCCCTGCGACATCCGGCGCTGGCAGCGCTCCTGGGCGGCCAGCGCCTCATCACCCGCTCGGGCTACTGGACTACCCGGCGCAATGCCCATCGAGGTGCGCCATGAGCGCGCCCGCACGGCCGCCCCAAGGGCGCGCGAACCTCCCTCGGGGAGGATGTCGCGTCAGCGACAGGAGGGTAGTTCAGTGAGCCGTTTCAAGAACGAGATTGCGCACCTGCAGGCGCACTTGAAGACGCTGCGTCTGGGGGCCGGCGCGTTGTTCGTGGTTGCGCTGCTGCTCGCCTTCGGCTGGTGGAGTGCGCCGAAGAGTCTCACCATCCATGTGCCGCCGGACCTGCGCTCGGGCAGCACGCGCAAGTGGTGGGACGTGCCGCCCGAGAGCGTGTATGCCTTCTCGTTCTACATCTGGCAGCAGGTGCAGCGCTGGCCCACGAACGGCGAAGAAGACTACCCGCGCAACCTGCGCGCGCTGTCGGCCTACTTCACGCCGAGCTGCCGGGCCTTCCTGCAACAGGACTACGAGTACCGGCGCGCCAGTGGCGAGCTGCGTCAGCGCGTGCGCGGCATCTACGAGATTCCCGGCCGCGGCTACGGCGATGATCCGGCCACGCGCGTCAAGGTGCTCTCCGACCGCGATTGGATCGTCACGCTCGACGTGAGCGCGGACGAATACTACGGCTCCGAGCAGGTCAAGCGCGCCCTGGTGCGCTACCCCATCAAGGTCGTCCGGCTGGACATCGACCCCGAGCGCAACCCCTTCGGCCTGGCGCTGGACTGCTACGCCAGCGCACCCCAGCGCATCGAACCGCCGCCGACGCCGACCCAGGCCGGCATGCCCGCCAGCGCCTCCGGCCATCTGCAGGGAGACTCCCCATGAAGCCCGTTGCCTTGTCGGCCCTGGCCGGCGTCCTGCTGATCCTCGGTCTCGTGCCGGCCAGCCAGGCCGTGGAAATCCTGCGCTGGGAGCGGCTGCCCCTGCCGGTGCCGCTGGTGGTCGGCCAGGAGCGCGTGGTCTTCATCGACCGCAATGTGCGCGTCGGCGTGCCGGCCAGCGTCGGCGATCACCTGCGCGTGCAGAGTGCGGGCGGCGCGATCTACGTGCGGGCGAGCGAGCCGATTCCGCCCACGCGGCTGCAACTGCAGGACGTGGAATCCGGCGCGCTGATCCTGCTCGACATCGCCGCCGAGCCGGCGAAGGACGGCCAGGCGCCGCTGGAGCCGGTGCGCATCGTGGAGGCGGAAGCCCCCGCGAAGCGCTACGGCGGCGGTGCAGCAAGTGGCGCGGACGAGCAGGCCGATGCGCCCACAGACAAATCCGTTCCCCGGCGCGAAACGCCGGTATCGGTCGTGCTGACGCGCCATGCCGCGCAGAACCTGTACGCGCCGCTGCGCACCGTCGAGCCGGTCGCCGGCATCGGGCGCGTGAACCTGCGCCGCGGCCTCGCGCTGGACACCTTGCTGCCGACGCTGCCGGTGCACGCGCGGGCATTGGCCGCGTGGCGCCTGGAAGACCAGTGGGTGACGGCCGTGCGGCTCACCAATATCTCGGCGCGCTGGCTCGACCTCGACCCGCGCGCCCTGCAGGGGAACTTCGTGGCGGCGACCTTCCAGCATCCGAACCTGGGGCCGGCCGGCACCCCGTCCGACACCACGGTGCTCTACCTGGTCACGCGCGGCCACGGCCTGGCCGAGGCGCTGCTGCCGGCGCTGAGCCCGATCGACGCCACCGTGAACCTGCCGCCGGCCGCCGCGGCCGGCTCGACCGGAGGAGCGCGCGATGAAGAGTAATCCGCTGCTCAAGTGGCTGCTGATCCCGATGGCGCTGCTGCTGGTGTTCGTCGGCATCAAGCTGTTCTCCGGCGCCCCGGGCGGCCAGACCGCCTCCAAGGGCGCGGCCAGTACGCTCACGCCCGACGAGATGAAAGCCCTGGGCATCGCAGGCGACACGCCGCGCGATACCGTCGCCACGCTGGTGGCCCAGGTGAAGCAGTTGCGCACCGAGCTGCAGAGCGCGCTCGGCGACAACAAGCAGCACAAGGCCGAGAACGAGCGTCTGCGTGCGCGGGAAAGCGCGATCGACCAACGCATTCAGAGCGCGCTGGAAGGCGAGCGCAACCGCCTGGAGCAGGAGCGCAATCAGGTGGCCAGCGACAGGCAGCAGACCCAGGGGTTGCTGCAGGATCTGCAGCGGCAACTGGACGGCCTTTCCGGCAAGGGTGGCCCGTCCGACCTGCCCGTCGGGCTGGGGCTGGAAGAGGGTGACGGCAAGCGCTTCAACCGCGGCACCAGTGGCACGCAGTGGGTCGAGCCCGACGATGCCAAGGTCGACGCCAAGAACGGCAACAAGGAGCCGAGCTTTCCCCTGAACTTCGGGCCGGCCCAGAAAAGCCTGTCGGCCGCAGTGGAATCCGTCGCCGACGTCGGCAGCCGCGCCGTGGGCGCATCTACGAAGGCCGTGTACACCGTGCCGTCGAACTCGACGCTCATGGGGTCGGTTGCCATGACGGCGCTGATCGGGCGCGTGCCGATCGATGGAACCGTCAACGACCCGTACCCGTTCAAGGTGCTGATCGGCCCGGATAACCTCACCGCCAACGGCATCGACATCCCTGACGTGGCCGGCGCCGTGGTCAGCGGCACGGCCTCGGGCGATTGGACGCTCTCGTGCGTGCGCGGGCAAATCCGCTCGGTCACGTTCGTGTTCGAGGACGGCACCATCCGCACGGTGCCGGAGGACAGTGGCAAGGGCGGTAGCGGCGGCAACTCGGGGCACAACGGCGCCAGCATCCAGGGCGGCCTAGGCTGGATCAGCGACCCCTACGGCATCCCCTGCGTCAGCGGCGAGAGGCGCAGCAATGCCCAGCAGTACCTGGGCAGCCAGGCGCTCATCACCGCGGCCGGCGCCGGCGCGGCCTCGCTCATCAAGTCCGACAACGGCAGCGTGGCCGTGGTCGCCAACAGCAACGGCTCGCTGGGCACCGTCGGCATCAGCGGCAACGAAGCGATGGGCCGCATCCTCGCGGGCGGTGTGCGCGACATGGCCGATTGGGTCAACAAGCTCTACGGCCAGGCCTTCGCGGCGGTCTACGTGCAGCCGGGCGCTAAGGTGGCCGTGCATCTGGAGCAGCCGCTCGACATCGACTACGACGCCAAGGGGCGCCGGGTCCACCACCGCACTGGAGAAACCCATGCCTCGGACCTGGATTGACGCGGCCGCCGTGCTGCTGGCGGCCACCCTGCTCGGCGGCTGCGCCACCAGCAAGGAGAAGCTGCTGCCGCACGGCGACAGCACCATGCTCGACATCTGGCACCAGGAGACCGGCGGCAGCGCGGGCGGCGGCCAGGCCGCGCGGCAACTGCTCGATGCGCGCCAGGGCCTGCGCCGGCCGCTGACCGAGGCGGATGTGCAGGCGGCGCCCGGCGTGCAGGCGCGCTACACCCGTACCGCGCAGAACGAGATTTACCGCCAGTTCCACCGTCTGCCGAACCCCGACCTGGTGATGTACGTGTTCCCGCACCTGGCGGGCACCGACCCGGTGCCGGTGCCCGGCTACAGCACGGTGTTCCCGCTCTACCAGCGCGTGCAGTACGCGATGCCGGGCGAGCGGGTGGAGGACTACTGATGGCCTGGTCGCTGCCGTGGTCACGCAAGCCCGACGCATCGCCTGCTGACGCCGTAGATGCGGCCGATGATGCCTGGGCACGGCACGTAACGGCGCTGGCGGCACAGGGTGTCGCCGAGCCGGGCAGCGCGCTCGGCCGGGGCCGGCGCAAGCCGGCCACCCAGGCCGATCACGATGCGCTCTATGGCGTCGCGCCGTCGTTCGCGGACCTGCTGCCCTGGGTCGAGTACCTGCCCGGCAGCAAGTGCATGTTGCTGGAAGATGGCCAGTCGGTGGCGACCTTCTTCGAACTGGCGCCGGTCGGCACCGAGGGCCGCGAGATGGCCTGGCTATGGCAGGCGCGCGATGCGCTGGAGAACGCCCTGCAGGACGCCTTCGACGAGTTGGACGACAACCCCTGGGTGGTGCAGCTCTACGCCCAGGACGAGGCCGACTGGGACAACTATCTGCGCTCCCTGGCGAACTATCTGCAGCCGCGTGCGCAGGGCAGCGCGTTCAGCGACTTCTACCTGCGCTTCTTCGCCCATCACCTGCGGGCCATCGCCAAGCCGGGTGGCCTGTTCGAGGACACCACGGTGACGCGCCTGCCGTGGCGCGGCCAAGTCCGGCGCGTGCGCATGGTGGTCTACCGCCGCACGTCCGCGGCCCCGACCCCACGGCGCGGCCAG
The DNA here is from genome assembly GCF_006496635.1 of Azoarcus sp. DD4. Taxonomy (NCBI): domain Bacteria; kingdom Pseudomonadati; phylum Pseudomonadota; class Betaproteobacteria; order Rhodocyclales; family Zoogloeaceae; genus Azoarcus; species Azoarcus sp. DD4. Next base: position 5,006,007 of record NZ_CP022958.1, on the reverse strand, counting down.
TCTCCCGAGCAGGTGCTGACCACGATCTGCGACCGCCTCGTCGGCGGGCTGGCGAATGCCGGCGTGAAAGCCCGGCGTCTCGGCGCGGCGGACATTCACGCCTGGCTGCTGCGCTGGTTCAACCCGAATCCGACCCTGCTCGGCGCCACTGCCGAAGATCGGGAACGCTTCTACGCGCTGACCCGCTACCCGGAAGAGCGGGAGGAGGGCGAGATCGAACTCGCCAGCGGCACCGACTTCGCACAACGGCTGTTCTTTGGCCAGCCCCGTTCGGACGTGCCCAACGGCCTGTGGTTCCTCGACGGCATGCCGCATCGGGTGATCGTGATGGATCGCCTGCGCACGCCACCCGTGACGGGCCATCTGACGGGCGAGACGCGCAAAGGCGGCGACGCCATGAACGCGCTGTTCGACCAGATGCCCGAGGACACTGTGATGTGCCTGACGCTGGTCGCCACACCCCAGGACGTACTGGAGGCGCACCTCAACCACCTCGCCAGGAAGGCCGTCGGCGAGACCCTGGCCTCGGAGCAGACCCGCCAGGACGTGCAGCAGGCGCGCGGCCTGATCGGCAGCGCGCACAAGCTCTACCGCGGCGCGCTGGCGTTCTACCTGCGTGGCCGCGACCTGGCCCAGCTCGATGCGCGCGGCCTGCAGCTCGTCAACGTGATGCTCAACGCCGGCCTGCAACCGGTACGCGAAGAGGACGAGGTGGCGCCGCTGAACAGCTATCTGCGCTGGCTACCGTGCGTGTTCGATCCGGCTGCCGACAAGCGCCAGTGGTACACCCAGCTCATGTTCGCGCAGCACGCGGCGAACCTGGCGCCGGTCTGGGGCCGCAGCCAGGGCACGGGGCATCCGGGCATCACGTTCTTCAACCGCGGCGGCGGCCCGATCACCTTCGATCCGTTGAACCGCCTCGACCGGCAGATGAACGCGCATCTTTTCCTGTTCGGCCCCACGGGTTCGGGCAAGAGCGCGACGCTCAACAACATCCTGAATCAGGTGACGGCGATCTATCGGCCGCGCCTGTTCATCGTCGAGGCGGGCAACAGCTTCGGCTTGTTCGGCGACTTCGCGGCACGGCTGGGTCTCACCGTGCATCGGGTGAAGCTCGCGCCCGGCGCGGGCGTCAGTCTGGCTCCGTTCGCCGACGCCTGGCGCCTGGTCGATACGCCGAGCCAGGTACAGACGCTGGACGCCGATGCGCTCGACGAAGACCAGACCGATGCCGGCATGGCCGTGGAAGGCGATGAGCAGCGTGACGTGCTCGGTGAGCTGGAGATTACTGCACGACTGATGATCACCGGCGGCGAGGACAAGGAAGAAGCGCGCATGACGCGTGCCGACCGCAGCCTGATCCGCCAGTGCATTCTCGATGCAGCACAGTGCTGCGTAGCGGAGAAGCGCACAGTACTGACCCGCGACGTGCGCGACGCGCTGCGCGAGCGCGCCCGCGACGCCACGCTGCCGGAGATGCGGCGCGCACGGCTGCTGGAGATGGCCGACGCCATGGACATGTTCTGCCAGGGCGTGGACGGCGAGATGTTCGACTGGTCCGGCACGCCGTGGCCCGAGGCGGACATCACGATCGTGGACCTGGCCACCTTCGCGCGCGAGGGCTACAACGCCCAACTCTCGATTGCCTACATCTCGCTCATCAACACCGTCAACAACATCGCCGAGCGCGACCAGTTCCTGGGCCGTCCGATCATCAACGTGACGGACGAAGGCCACATCATCACGAAGAACCCGCTGCTCGCGCCCTACGTGGTCAAGATCACCAAGATGTGGCGCAAGCTCGGCGCCTGGTTCTGGCTCGCCACGCAGAACCTCGACGACTTGCCGAAGGCGGCCGAGCCCATGCTCAACATGATCGAGTGGTGGATCTGCCTGTCGATGCCACCCGATGAAGTGGAGAAGATCGCGCGCTTCCGCGAACTCAACGCTTCGCAGAAGGCGCTGATGCTCTCGGCGCGCAAGGAGGCCGGCAAGTTCAGCGAGGGCGTCATCCTGTCCAAGTCGATGGAGGTGCTGTTCCGCGCCGTGCCGCCCAGCCTCTACCTGGCGATGGCGATGACCGAGCCCGAGGAGAAGGCCGAACGCTTCCAGTTGATGCAGCAGCACGGCATCAGCGAACTGGATGCCGCCTTCCGCGTGGCCGAGAAGATCGACCGCGCGCGGGGCATCGAACCTCTGACGCTGGACACGCTGGCCTGACGGGAGCAACACGATGCGCATGCCTTCATTCGCCCGCCGTCATCCCTGGATCGGTCTGCTGATCGTGGTGACGATTGGGGTTGCCTCGTGGATGCTGCTGCGCGCGCCGCATCCGGCGACCGAGCCCATGTCCCTGGCCGCCGCCGGGTCCGAAGCGCCGAAACCGGCCGGCCCGCCCTGGCTGTATGGCCGTGCCGATGCGCGCTTCACGGTGGTCGGGTACGCCGACCTGGAGTGTCCGTACTGCCGGGCCTACTTCCCCGCGCTCAAGCGCTGGATCGACGCCCATCCCGAGGTGAACTGGCAGTGGCACCACCTGCCGCTGTCCATGCACGAGCCGGCCGCGACTGCCGGGGCACGCCTGGTCGAGTGCGCGGGCGAGACGGGCGGACATGCCACGTTCTGGCAGGCCGTGGCGTGGCTCTACTCGAACACCCGTGGCGACGGCCAGGGCCTGCCGGAGGGCCTGCGCTATCCCGACCTCACGCCAGCCATGCAGGGTTGTCTCGACAGCGAGCGCCCCGATGCCGTCATCCGTGCCCAGGCGGTGGAAGCCGCACAGCAGGGCATCGCGGCCACGCCGGCCCTGCAACTGCGCGACCGCGAGTCCGCCAAGACCCTCCTGCTGCACGGTCCCGTCGAAGGCGATGCCTTGCTGTCGGCCATCGACCTGCTCGCTGCCGGCAGCACGACCGCAGCCGAACCCGCCCATTCCCCAGACATGCCCGCCGGCGTTGCCGGTGACATGCCCAGGTAGCCATCGATCTTCAAGGCTGCGGCGCGGCTCGTCCGCGTTGATCGAAACCCGTTCGCATCGCATCCCTTGACGCGAACGGCCACCGCATCCGCGGTGGTGGATGCCCGCTCGTCACCTGTTCCATCCCCATCGTCCCCAGGAGGGTTTGCCCTCCAGGGGCAGGCGCCCTCCGATCTCATCCATTGGAGGTTCGCCATGTCTCTTGTCATCGCCGACTCCCGCCCGGAGTCGCTCACCCTGATCGCCGCCCAGCACGAAGACTGGATCATCCGGCAGGCCATCACCCTGCTGGAGAACCGCGTGTTCAAGGCCGGTCCAGCGCTGGGCAGTCCCGCCGCCGTGCGCGACTACCTGCGCCTGAAACTGGTCGCGGAGCCGAACGAAATCTTCGCCGTCGTGTTTCTCGACAACCAGCACCAGGTGCTCGCCTTCGAGCCGCTGTTCAAGGGCACGGTCGACCAGACTTCGGTGTATCCGAGGATGGTGGTTCAGCGTGCGCTGGCGCTCAACGCTTCGGCGCTGATCCTGGCGCATCAGCACCCCTCGGGGAACACCGAGCCCTCGGCCGCTGATCGTGCGATCACGGAGCGGCTGAAGAGCGCCCTGGCCACCGTCGATGTCCGGGTGCTGGACCACTTCATCGTTGGCAAGGGCAGCCCGTACTCGTTCGCCGAAGCCGGCTTGCTGTAGTCCGCAGGCGCCCCTTCCGGGGGCGCCTGCGTCTTGCCCCTATCCACACGAACTGCCATGGAAAGTTCCGGTTGCCACGTTCGCGATGCGCTCTGATGGTCGCGACTTCCGGAAGCTTGGAAGACTTGTGGGATAGGCGGCTGAACCGGCCTGTATCTGTTGAGAAGAACACCTTTACATGGCAGAATATGTAAATTTTCTAGTTGCCAACAACGCAAATGTCTGCCGTTACCGCCATCCAGTACACTCAGGATCAGATGCGCACGCTAACCGGCGTGTCCGTCGAAACGGTGCGGCATTGGCGCAAGACCGTGCCTTACTTGGCGTCCAAGACCGGGAAGGCCGCCCGTTTCACCTTCGCCGATCTCCTCGGCTTGGCCGTTACCAATGAGTTGGTCAGCTCGTTGGGAGTGCACATCGCCACCGTCAGCGTCGGCGTTGACGCGCTCTTTCGGTTGCTGGGCACGAGTAGCGCATTGGCGCTGAATGGGGCCGTGGCGTTCGTGACGCCCACTTCGGCGGCCCTGTGCGATATCGGCCCCGAGGGGATTGGGCCGGCGCCGACGCAACCGACTCTCGTCATCCCGCTCGATCCGTTGATCACGCGGCTTCAGCAGCACATGCTGCCGATCGTCCCGGCCCCGAGCCAGGCAGCGTTGCCGTTTCCGCCCGAAGCTATCCGGAGTAGGGCGTGAACACTGCCACACTGGAACAGGTGCTCGCCGCAACCGGCTACCTGCCGGACGGGCGACCCGCGCCCGGCCTTCGGTTGGGGGCTGAGGCGCAGTCCTCGCGCCACGGCCGCGTTTTTGTTCCGGACGCATTGTGGCGCAGCGCGTCGTCGTTGACCGTCTACTTCAAGTTTGAGCAAAGCGCGCCTGCAGACGATCTGGTCAGCCAGTGGCGACGAGAGGTCTGGAACGAGGGGTTCGCGCCGTTGCTGTGGGTGATCTCGCCGCAGCGTATCGACCTGTACAACGGTTTCGGCACGCCCGTGAAAGAAGGCGATGCCCAGAGACATTTGATTCGGCGTTTCGAGAACATCGAAGCTTCGCTTCATGAACTGGACGAGTTAGCCGGCCGACTGGCGATCGAGACGGGCCAGTTCTGGGTCCAGGTGCCGGCCATCGATCGCAAGACCAGCGTCGATCAGAAGCTCCTGTCCGACCTTGGATGTCTCGAACGCGATTTGGTCGCAGGCAATCTCGCGCGCGATGCGGCGCAGGCCTTGATCGGGCGCGTGATCTTCACCCAGTACCTGATTGACCGCGAGATCGTCAGTGCGGCGCGGTTGAAGCGGGTATGCGGCCGCACGGCGTTGCCGGCGATCCTGCGAGACCGGCCAGCGACCAACAAGCTGTTCGCATGGCTGGCCCAGACCTTCAACGGCGACATGTTTCCGCCCTCGTCGGTGAAAACGACACCAGCCGCTCACCATTTGACGCGGGTTGCGGAGTTCCTGGAGGCTGTCGATCCTGAAAGCGGGCAGCTCAGTTTCTTCCCCTACCAGTTCGACGTGATTCCGGTCGAGCTCATCAGCTCGATCTACGAGCAGTTTGCGCACGCTGAGCCGCGGACGGATGGAAAGCGCACAGAAGCGTTGCGAAACGGCGTGCACTACACGCGACTGTCCGTCGTCTCGCTGATCCTCGATGAGGTCATGGATGGCCTATCGGGACGGGAGTCGGTGCTGGATTTGACGTGCGGCTCCGGTGTTTTCCTGGTCGAAGCGCTGCGGCGCTTGGTTCATCTTCGCTCGCAAGGTCAGCCGCCCACGAGGGAACTGATCCGCTCGACGCTCTACGGGCAAGTCTATGGCGTGGACATTAGCGAAGCCGCGATTCGCGTCGCTGCGTTCAGCCTGTACCTGGCAGCGCTTGAGCTGGACCCTGACCCGCAGCCACCGCAGTCCCTGAAGTTCCAGCCATTGATCGGCAGGACATTGCTCGTCGGTGACGCTCGTACGGTCGAACGTGATGGAGATGGCAAGGCCGTGCTGGCGACGCCGACAGGACTGAAGCAGTTCGACCTGATCGTAGGCAATCCCCCTTGGAGCTTTAAAGGGCAGACAGGAACCGAAGCGCGGCGCAAGACCAGGGTTGCGGGCATTCCCGCGCAGCCGCGCGGAGAAGGTCTCGACTTCGTATTGCGGGCGGCAGAGTTTTCGCATGGGAAGACGCGTTTCGGCGTCATTCTCAGTGCGACGCCATTCTTCAGCCGCAGCGGGACGGGCATGGCGGCGGCGCAGCATGTCATGAGCACCTTGGCCCCTGTCACCTTGGTCAACCTGTCCAACCTATGCAGTTGGCTCTTTGCGACCGCAACGATGCCAGCGGTGGTCCTCTTTGCACGTCATCGGCCGACTCAGCGGGCGGATCAGATCACGGTCGTTCAGATTCCGTGGACGCCGAGTGGCGCAAGGACTCATTCGTTCGAAGTGGCGCCGAGTGACGTCATCAAGTTGAGCCTGGGTGAGATCGAGAGGCAACCACTGAAATTGAAGGCTGCTGCCGTAGGTCGTCGCCGCGATCTTCTCTTGTTGGAGGAGCTGACATCGGTGCATCAAGGCCTGGGCGAGCGACTGGCATCACTCGGCACAAAATTCCGCGATGGATTGACTCAAGGCAGTCCTGCGAACCAGACGCGCGATGCGCGTGAAATGAAAGGCTTGGAACTGCTGCAGGCCAACGACATGCAGCACTTTTGCATTCCCGACGATCTTCTGACGTACAACCGCTCGAAAGCACAGTGGCCACGCTCTCGCGACACCTACCGAGCCCCCCTGTTGATCGTCAAAGAGATGGTGGTGGGTCACCCGCGGGCTCTGGTTGCTGTGGCCGATCGAGACCTTGTCTTCACGGACTCTTATTTCGCCGCGTCACTGCCTTCAGGCCACAAGCAAACGGCGCATCTGCTCGCAGCGATCCTGAGTTCCGCGCTGGCATCGTGGTTCTTCGGTTTGACGGCCTCCGAGTTCGGCATCTACAAGCGAAAGCTGCTGATGCGCGACGTCGCCTTCCTGCCGGTGCCCGACTTCACATCTGCCGTGAGGTCGCAGGCTGGCCAGCGCTTGTTGGTGTTGGAGAAGGCGCTGCGCGAACGTGAAGTCGAGGCAGAAGAGTGGAACGCATTGGATGAGGCAGTCTTCGACCTGTACGAGCTGAACGATGCTGACCGAGTTGTTATTCGAGACGGGCTTCTACGCGCCGGGTGGCAATGGGAAAGCGGTCGCGAGTCGTCCATTTTCCCTTCGGACAGCCGTACTGAGGTCGCGGCGTATGCCAAGACGTTCCTGTCCGTTATCGAGGGTTGGCTTTCCGTTCGCAATAAGCGGCACATGCGCGCCGAAGTGCTCGACTTGCCAAGCAGTTCGGCCTTGCGCGTCGTGCGCTTTGTCTTGGAAGAGGGACCGGGCAATGCGAGCGTGAGCGTTGTGGCACCACAAGGCGAATTGGGTGACGTACTGGCACGTATCGGCAGGCGCCTGAAAGTCAAGATCGCGACCGCACTCAGTGCAGAGCGGGAATTGCGAGTACACGGACGCAACGAAGTCGTGATCATCAAGCCAGCAGCACGGCGCCACTGGATGGGCATAGCGGCATTGGAAGATGCCGACGCAGTGGTCGCGGAGAGCTTTTCAGGGGGCAAAGTTTGAGGATTCCCTATGAGACACCTCCCGCATTGGGCAGAGAGTTCATTGAACTGGGGCCTGAGGTCGTGGCGGTCATTCTGCTGACACTGGCCGCAGGTTGGCAGCGAGCATGCGCAGCCGAGGACGTGAATGCCAACGCTGGCGAGGTGCTCATGACGGAGCGCCTGCGCGATGGAATGCGTGGAGCGCTAAGAAACTCCCCATGGAAGCTGATCGTGCTGCCTGGAACTGAGTCGCGATCCAAAGCAAGCGTGGTGTTGCCGGACGGGCGCACCGATATTCCTCTGATGTTGATCGAAGTCTTCCTCCGCACGCAGGAGCATGACCCGCATGCAGTCATCGAATGCAAACGCATTGCCGGGTCGGACACCCACCTGTGCCGCGAGTACGTGGTCGAAGGCATGGATCGATTCGTCCGGGAGAAGTACGGAGAGAACCACGCAATCGGCTTCATGGTGGGCTATGTTCTCTCCGGCTCGCCTTCGGAATCCGCGGATGGCGTCAACGCTTACTTGAGACGAGTTTCGCGCTCAGACTGCCTCGCCCCGAGCGACATCAGTGACGGGACTTGGCAGAGCCTACATGCACGCTCCAAGCCGTCGATGCCGATTCGCTTACATCACGCGTTTCTTGGGTTCGCGGGCACCTCAGCGTCCCGCACCTGATCTCCGCCTCCGGCAGGAGGCAATCACAACGCTCACAACGGCATAGGGTATGAAACCGGCAGGGGCCGGATGCGGTTTCTTTGTCGCGCCACATCGGCACTTGAAGTCGACTGTGACCTTGATCGACTCCAAGGACGCCCGATATGCCGGTCCCCTTCTTCAAGGCTTCGCCCCGGCTGCCGACCATCAGCATTGCGCCCGGACTGTGGGCAGTGCTGTTCTTGTTCACCCAGACTGCAGCAGCCGATGTGCTCGTCGTCACCGACAGCCGTCATCCGGTGCAGGCCCCGGCCGGCGTGCGGATCATCGAGCTGGACCAGGCCACGCGCATCGAGGTCGAACTCGCCGCGCACCTGCCGGCCGACCCGCAACAGGCCGCAGCCGTGGTGCGGCAGCGGTTGCATGGCGGCGGCGAGGCCCTTCAGCGCCGCATCGGCCACGCCTATCAAGGTGTCGCGGATGCCTGGGGACTGGGCATCGCCAAGATTCCCGCCGTGGTGGTCGATCGACGCTACGTGGTCTACGGCGAGCCCGACGTGCCCCGCGCCGTCGCGCGCATCAACGCCTACCGGAGCACGCAGCCATGAGCCTCCTGCTGGCACGCCGGCGCCTGCGCGCCACCGCCGCCTCGCTGCTGCTGAGCGCGGCCACGTCGACGTTCGCCCTGGACACCGCCACCATCGTCTCGTCGGCGCTGTCCCCCGACTGCCTCGAATACCGCGTGGTCGGTATCTGCTACTGGCTGTACTGCACGCCCTTCGGCTGCTCGGTTCGCACCTCCGTCAAGGTGCGCCACTACGTCCCCGATGCGGTGGTGTCGAGCTACTCGAACACCGGCGAAAACCCGTGGCTGGAGGTCAGGGCGATGAGCATGCCCAACCCGACCGCCAAGGCTGGCGGTGACGGCACGACCAATCACGACAACGAGAACAACCTCGCCAAGTTCAAGAACGCCGATGTCATCGGCCATCCGGCCGGGCTGGTGTTCAGCCAGTTCGCCAGCGCCTCCGGCTACACCTGCGAAGGCGCTGGCACGGCCTTCATGCCGTATCTGCTGAGCACGCTCGACACGATCGCCTGGCGCTACAACATCCCGGAAGCGTTCTACCCCGAAGCGCTCATCCCCGGCCGGCGCGAAATCGGTACGCGCACCGGCCTGAACCTCTGGGGCAACGTGTATCCCCGCGGTGGCTTCCTGCACCAGACCGACGACCACAAGAGCGGCGCCGTGGTCGCGCAGCGCGCGGGCGACATCGTGACGCGCCGCAACCAGATTCACGTGTACCAGCCCCTGCTGGCCAGCGCCCGCGACGGCTACTGGCCGGCCGGCGCGCTGATGGAGACCGACGCATCGACGGGCAAGTGGCAGGAGCTGACGCCGACGCTCTCGAACAGTTGCGCGGTCTTCCCGCACAGCCGCACCCGCGTGCAGGCCCAGCAGGGCGACTACGCCTGGGCCTTGTGGCGGCCGTACTCCTGCTGCCTGCGCCGTGGCCAGGTCTTCCTCGGCAGCGTCGATTTCATGTGAGGAACCCACGATGAACGCCTCCCTCCCTGACTTCCTGCGCCGCGCGAAATCGCACCTGCGGGCCACGCTGCTCGTGGCGGCCATCACGCTGGTCGTCGGCGTCGTCTGGGCGCAGACCCGCATCGATCCCAATGGCGTGAACGTCAGCGGCAGCGTGATCGGCGACGACGTGCTCTACAGCATCGGCGGCGGCCGGGCCGTGTCGATGGGTGGTGCCGGCAACATGCAGAGCATCGGCGTGGGAATCGGCTGGAACAGCAACCTGATCTGCGGCGACATGAGCATCACCACGACACTGCAGAACCAGCTCAACGGCATCACCAACGGCTTCCAGGCGATCATGAGCAACGTGATCCAGAACGCCACCAGCGCCGTGGCCTCGCTGCCGGCGCTGATCATCCAGCGCGCCGACCCGGGGCTCTACAACCTGCTGACCAACGGCATCCTCCAGGCGCGCCTGGACTTCGACCGCTCGAAGATGACCTGCCGGGCCATCGCCAATCGCATGGCGGACATGGCCGGTGGCCAGGCCGGCTGGGACCAGCTCGCCGAGGGGATGGCGCTGCGGGATGCGGTCAGCAGCACCGACGCCGTCTCCGCCATCGAGCAGGCCGAGTCCAACAAAGGGAACAACGGCGTGCCCTGGGTCGGCGGCGGCAACGCGGGTGGCTCTGGCCAGAGTTCGATCAAGGTGGTCGGCGATGTGACGCGCGCGGGCTACAACCTGCTCAACGGGCGCAGCGCCACCGATACCTCGTCGATCGCGCGCAGCGCCTGCGGCAACCGCCTGACCTGCCAAACCTGGTCGTCGCCTGGCGCGGCCGCGGCCTTTGCGAATCGAGTTCTGGGCGAACGCGAGCAACGCACCTGCGAAAACTGCACGAAGACCCAGACCACGCCTGGCGTCGGGCTCACGCCAGTGATCCAGGAAGAGTACGAGACCAAGCTGCAGGTGCTGCAGGAGCTGGTGACGGGCGCCCGGCCGACGACGCTGGCCAATCTCGACGCAGCCGGCAGCAGCTCGCTGCCGATCACCCGCGGCGTGATCGAGGCCCTGCGTGACGAACCCGACCAGGACGTGCTGGGCCGGCGCCTCGCGTCCGAGGCGGCGCTGTCCAGCGTGCTGGAGAAGGCCCTGCTGCTGCAACGCACGTTGCTGACCGGCAAGAAGGAGCCGAACGTCGCCGCCAACGAGTTGGCCGTGCGGGCGGTCGAGCAGGAGAACAGCGCGCTGGAGCAGGAGATCAACAACCTCAAGACCGAACTGGAGCTGCGCCGCACGCTGGCCGGCAACTCGGCTATGGCGATCATCCAGCGCCACAGCACCCGCGCTGCCGGTTCGCGCGGCGTCTTCGAGGGCGACACCACACGCGACCGTCTGCGGGAAGTCCAGAAGCCGCGGAGCGGTACGCCATGAGCCGGCTAGCCTGGCTGCGGCTGCCATGGCTGTTCAACCGCCGCGTCGGCGTGGCGCTGCTGTGGACCTTGCTGGTGGCCGCCGCCGCCGTGGCGGTGAACATCGCCGGCATCCACGTGGTGGGCGGCGTCGAGGGCTGGCAGCACTGGCTGCAGGCGCACGCCGGCCACTTCTTCGTGTGGCGGCTGTGCCTCTACGGAGCGACGGCTTACGGCTGGTGGTGGATGCGTCGGCGCCTGTTGCGGCGGGAGCCGTCCCGCGAGACGCATCAGCGCCTGCTGCGCACGGAGATCGCGGCCGTGATCGCCGTGGTCGCGCTGGAAGCCAGCCAATTGTTGCAGCACGGCTGAGACCGGGAGGCAGGCATGACGCTCTACACCACGGACTACCTGGAGTATTACCTGACCCTGGTGGCTTGGGTGGTCAACAACGGCATCTGGAGCATTCTCGTGGCCAGCGGCGTGTTCGCGCTGCCGTTCGTGGCCATCGTGATCCAGGAATGGCTCAAGGCCCGCAGCGAAGGTGCGGACGAAGGCAACAAGGGCGTGCTGTCGTCGATGCGCATCGAGAACCGGGTGTGGGTGGCGATCGTGGTCATCATGTTCGCCGGCATTCCGTTCATCCCGGTGGATCTCGCCACGATCAGGTTCGACACCACGCGCTCCGCGCAATGCCAGGTCAACGTCCCGCTGCCCAACGACACGGGCTGGTCCAACGTCTACACGGCGCTCAACGACCAGAGCGCGCTGGTGCCGGTGTGGTGGTTCTTCATGCACGCGCTGTCGAAAGCCGTGACGGGCGCCGCGGTGGCGGCGATTCCCTGCGGCACGGACCTGCGCGAGATTCGCATGGATGTGGATGCCTCGCGCATCGACGATCCGGTGCTGGCACAGGAGGTCGCCGACTTCACGCACGACTGCTACGGGCCGTCGCGCGCCAAGCTGTTCATGAACCGGCCGACGCTCTCCGACGAGCAGATGAACGACGTCACCTGGATCGGGTCGAGTTACTTCCTCGACACGCCCGGCTTCTATGACACCTATCGCGCCAGGACCCCACGCACGGCCTGGCCCTACGACGCGACCCGCGATGCGGGGCTGGCACAGGTGGACAGCGGCGGCGGCTATCCGTCCTGCCGGCAGTGGTGGGCCGATGGCGGCCAGGGACTGCGCAGCCGGCTGCTGGCACAGGTCGACCCGGACCTGCTGACCCGCATCGGGCGCTGGGTGGGCTTCCTGTCGCAGAGCGAGGTCAATGACTCGGTGATCCGCGCCGTCGTCTCACCGCGGCAGCAGAAGATGAACCAGGGCGCCGTCTACACCGACTACGGCGGCCAGATCGACAAGACGCTGCCGAACATCGTCACGCGCGGCGCGAGCGACCTGGGGCTGACCGTCGGCTCGCTGGGCTTCTTTCCGGCGATGGACGTGGTGCGCCAAGCGCTGCCGATGGTGCTGACGATGCTCAAGATGGCGCTCGTCATCTGCATCCCGCTGGTGCTGCTGATCGGCACCTACGACCTGAAGACGGTGGTGACGGTGAGCTGCGTCCAGTTCGCGCTGTTCTTCGTGGACTTCTGGTTCCAGCTCGCGCGCTGGATCGACAGCACGATCCTGGACGCGCTCTACGGCTGGGGGTTTGGCGCGGACAGGCCGCACGCCAACTTCGACCCATTGATCGGCCTGAACAATGCGTTCGGTGACATGCTGCTGAACTTCGTCATGGCAACGATGTTCATCGTGTTGCCGACGTTCTGGGTCATGGCACTCGGATGGGCAGGCGTTCGCGCCGGAAACTTCCTGGGCGGTCTTATCACTGGCACGTCCGATGCGAAGTCGGCTGGGGGTAGTGGCTCTCGCCTTGCGATGACGGCTGTATCGAAAGGTGCTGCGAAGTAAGGAGCACTCTCTCGCGTTGATGCGGCAGCTACGGCTCGTCGGGATCGCCCATGTCGATCCGCCAGTCATCTTTGTCGTACAGGCCGACGCCCGAGTGTCCGTCTCTAAGTTCCGGCTGCTTCTCGTCGTCCTCGTCGGCGTTCCGCGCGAGCCATGCGGCGACCACCGCAAAGGCCAGCAGCAGGACGAGCCAGGATACGGTGTATAGCAGCATGCCAAGTACGGCCAGCTTGACGATCCAGAGCACCGCCGTCGCCGCGCCCGCGGGTACCCCGCGCGTCACCAGCCAGCCGGCGACACGCTGCTCGCGGCGGAGGTATCCACGCCAGGCACGGCCAGCCCCCCGGCCCAGCCGGTGGCTCCAGCGCCCGTTGTGCGTGTTGGTGCTCATGCTCATATGCCTCGGCTTCAGTGGTGCCTCACCTCGCGGAGCGGCCGGTCGTGGCCTGCCCTCCAGCATAGACCGCGATCAGGAGGGCGGGTTGCGGCCGGCAGAGCCGGGTTGGCTCGGGCCGCAGGTCGATTAGATTCTGAGCGATAAATTAAACCTTATGCTACTTTCCCTGCACGTTCTTGCAATGGCTCTAGGGGTTGATTGGATTCTGTGTTATTTTTATAGCATGAATGGAAATTCTCGGCACCAGGTAATCAAGCGACTGCAGGCGGGACTCCCCCGTGGGGCGCCGTTCGACCTTGCCACCCTGAGCCAGTTCGGGGTGTCGCCCCAGCTCGCCGCCCACTATGCCGACGGCGGGTGGCTCGTGCGCCTGGCCCATGGCGTCTATGCCTTCCCGAACGATGAGTTCGGGGTCTACGGTGCGCTGAAGTTCCTGCAACAGCGCGTGCCCGGCCTGCACGTCGGCGGCAAGAGCGCCCTGGCCCTGCAGGGGGTGCGGCACAACCTGGGCAGCCGGGAGGCGCTGGTGCTGTGGGGCGACGGTCGCTTCGCGTTGCCGGCCTGGTTCACTTCGCGCTTTCCGGCCCGCTACGTCCACGCCCGCCTGTTCGACTGGCCGGACACGGCGCTGGCCGGCAAGACCCTGACCACGCCGCCTGGCCTGCCCGAGGATCTGCGGGTGGCAGCCCCCGAGCGTGCCGTGCTGGAGCTGCTGTACGAAGCCGGCGTCAAGCAGAGCCTCGAAGAGGCCCGCAACCTCTTCGATGGACTGCGTTCCCCCCGCAAGGACTTGCTCGGGCAACTGCTGTCCTGCTGCGCCAGCGTGAAGGCCGTGCGCCTGTTCCTGACCTGGGCGCGCGAGACCAGCCTCGTGGACGTCGATGCCCTGCTGGAGCAGTACCCGGTTCGCACCGGCAGCAACACGCGCTGGATGAGCCGGCTCGATGACGGCACCTTGCTGAGCCTGAGACCTCATGGATAAGACCTACGCGGACACCGTTCGCCTGCTGCTGGCCGTCGCGCCCGACGTGTTCGCCAACGACATCTTCGCCATGAAGGGCGGCACGGCCATCAACCTCTTCGTGCGGGACATGCCGCGCCTGTCGGTGGACATCGACGTGGTGTACCTCCCGTGGCAGACGCCGCGCGACGAAGCGCTGCAAGCCATCAACCAGGAGCTGGCCGCCATCGCCGCGCGCGTTGCGCCACTGGGCGTGCAGACACGCCTGGTTCGCGCCAAGGACCTGGGAGACACCAAGCTGATCGTCGAGAACGACGCCAGCCAGGTGAAGATCGAGGTCAACGTCGTGTTCCGCGGCAGCGTGCTGCCCGTCGAGCGGCGGCCGCTGAGCGCCAAGACCAGCGATCTGTTCGGCGTCGAGTTCGAGCTGCCGGTTCTGGCACCGGACGAGCTGTACGCCAGCAAGCTGGTGGCCGCGCTGGATCGACAGCACCCCCGCGACCTGTTCGACGTGTGGCAGCTCTACGAATCGGGCGACATCAGCGACGGCATGGTCGAGTGCTTCGTGATCTATCTGGCGGGCCACAACCGGCCGCCCCACGAAGTGCTGTTCGGCAACGACAAGGACATCGCCGGCGAGTACGAGCGGGCCTTTGTCGGCATGACCGAAGTGGACTGCTCCCTGGAGACGCTGCTCGATGCTCGCGCCACGCTGCGGCGCGAGCTGCCACAGCGACTGAGCACCGCGCACAAGCAGTTTCTGAGCGGGCTGGTGCGCGCAGAACCGGACTGGTCGCTGGTGCAATGCCCGCACGCCGCGCAACTGCCGGCACTGCGCTGGAAGCTGAGCAATCTCGAAACCTTCCGCAAGCGCCGTCCCGACGACTTCGCAGCGCAATCCGCCGCCCTCGACACCGGCTTGGGCCAGAGCTGACGAACATCCTGCAGCGCCCCACTTGCCGGGATTGCCCCATGCCGCATTCATCGTGGCACCCGCGCAGCAGCGGCCCTATACCCAAAAGCTTCCGACAAAGGCCAAAGGGCTGGGAAGGGGCAAAGGAAGGGCGCCAAGGGGAAAGGCCCTATCCTGAAAAGGCCAAAAGGCGCCCCCGAGCAGCCCGTCATCCGGGGTTCGCCATGCTCTCGCTGTTCCAGCGCAAACGGGTGCCACCCACCGCCGGCACGCCGCCCACCTCCGCCATCGAAACTCCGAAAGGGTCGATGCGGCCGGAGTCGGCCGCATCGCTGCTGGCCACGCCGCGCCGGCAGAAACTGCTGGAACACATCTGGCAGCGCACATCGCTCTCGCGCCGGCAGTTCGCCACGCTCTACCTCGCCCCACTGGAGCGCTACGCCGAGCTGGTCCAGCAGTTCCCGGCCTCCGAGAACCACCACCACGCCTATCCGGGCGGCATGCTGGACCACGGCCTGGAGATCGTCGCCTATGCGCTGAAGCTGCGGCAGTCATACCTGCTGCCTGCGGGCGTCACGCCGGAGGCACAGGCGGCCCAGGCCGAAGCCTGGACCGCAGGCACGGCCTACGCGGCCCTGCTGCACGACATCGGCAAGATTGCGGTCGATCTGCACGTCGAACATGCCGACGGCAGCGTCTGGCATCCCTGGCACGGCCCGCTGCGAAAGCCCTACCGCTTCCGTTACCGAAAGGAGCGCGAGTACCGCCTGCACAGCGCCGCCACCGGGCTGCTCTACGCGCGCCTTCTCGATCGGGACATCTTCGACTGGCTCAGCGGCTATCCCGACCTCTGGGCCGCGCTGCTGTACGTGCTGGCCGGCCAGTACGAGCACGCCGGCACACTCGGCGAGCTGGTCGTGCAGGCCGACCAGGCATCGGTCGCCCAGGAACTCGGCGGCGATTCCAGCAAGGCGCTGGCGGCGCCCAAGCATGCGCTGCAACGCAAATTGCTCGACGGCTTGCGCTACCTGCTCAAGGAAGCGTTCAAGTTGAACCAGGCCGGCCCGGCGGACGGTTGGCTGACCCAAGACGCCTTGTGGCTGGTGAGCAAGACCGTCTCCGACAAGCTGCGCGCACATCTGCTGTCACAGGGCATCGACGGCATCCCGGCCAGCAATACGGCGGTGTTCAACGTGCTGCAGGATCACGGCATCGTGCAACCGACGCCGGATGGCAAGGCGATCTGGAAGGCTACCGTCACCAGCGACGCGGGCTGGTCGCACGCATTCACCTTCCTGAAACTCTCGCCAGCGATGATCTGGGATGCCGCCGACCGGCCGGCGCCGTTCGCAGGCCGTGTGCAGGTCGAAGAGGAACAAGCGGAGCCGACGCCACAGGCGCCGGCGGTGCCCGATGGGCCGCGCGCGGAAGGCATCGAAGCTGCATCCGCGAGCACGACGCCGATCGCATCCGCAGCCATGGACACCGGCGTGGCCGCGCTGCTCGACCTGCTGGGCGACACCGCTCCACCCACGGCACCGGAGATCCCGAGTTCCCCTGTTGCCGAGCCCGAGCCGGCCCCTTCGACCGTGCCCCCGCCGCAGATGGGCCTCGCGCCTTCCCAGGATCGCGCGGAGCCCTCCGGGGCGCACTTCATGGCCTGGCTGCGTCAGAGCATCCAGACGCGCAAGCTCATCATCAACGACGCCAAGGCCCTGGTGCATACCGTCGCCGGTACGACCTATCTCGTCAGCCCCGGCGTGTTCCAGCGCTACGCGCAGGAGTACCTTCAAGTCGCCGCGCTGGCCAAGCAGGAGAAGCTGGAGGGGTGGCAGTGGGTACAGAAGCGCTTTGAGAAGCTGGGGCAGCACCGCAAGCAGCCGAGCGGGCTGAACATCTGGACCTGCGAAGTCACGGGGCCGCGCAAGTCGCGCCGGCTGCACGGCTATCTGCTCGCCAGCCCGGAGGCGCTGTTCCGGGAGACGCCGCCAGACAACCCATACCTGCGGCTCCTCAACGAGGCCGCAAAGCGCGAAGATTCAGCCCTTGGGGGCAAGGACAACGACGATCAGGGGTAGGCGTGCGACCGCTGTGCGGGCCGGCTTCAATCTGCGGATGGAGCCGACTCTGCCAGCTTGGCTTCGGTCAGAGTCATCAAGTGGGCGGAACTGCATTTCAGCGCACGGGCAATCTTGAGGATGAGAGGGAGCGTGGGCACATGCTCGCCGCGCTCGATCTTGCCCATGTGCGACCGTTCGATGCCGGCCATGTGGGCCAGCGTTTCCTGAGCTATGCCCTGGTTGGTTCTTTCTTCCCGCACGGCAGCCCCAAACGCGATGGCTGGTTCCGCTTCGTAGGTAGTGGTGCCGGTGGGGCGGCCCCTTTGGATCGAACGCTTTGGCATTGCCAAGAGCGTCGAACACGGTCACGATTTAAACCACGTTAAACTTAACTCATCCAACGGCTTCGAGATCAGTTGCCACGAGTTCACCGCCTGGGGGAGCTGGACGGGGAATCGAGTGACATCACCGCCGAAATTCGCATGGCCGTCCTCGGCGAATGGGTGCCTCCCCAGCTCGCCGACGTGCTCGCTCTGCAGCGTGCCGAAGAGCCGGAGACTCATGCCGTCCTGGCCGGCTGGACAGATCCCGGTCGAGGCGCGGAGATGCCGGACGACGGCTTCGACTTCGCCTTGTCTGCGGTTGCCCGGCAGTGGCCTGGCTGGGTATGCGAACCGCTGTGGCATGACACGCTGGCGGTCGCCGTGGCCAAGCGCTCCCACCTGCTGGCCCACCGTGAAGTGCCGTGCGGGGAAGTGCTCAAGCAGCCCTTGATCTGCTCGCAGTCCACGGCCGATGAACCATGGCGCATGACCGTGCAGCGCGTGTTCGAGAACGCGCTGCAGGAGCGGGAGCAAACGGTGGAGACATTCGATGTGGTGATGACGCTGGTTGCCGCCGGGTACGGGATCACCATTGCGCCCGCCGCGAGACTGGCGAGCTACCTACGCCGAGGCATCGCCATGCGGCCGCTGGCCGGCGCACCAACGATCGTGATGGCTTATCTGCTCCGTCGCGAGGCTTCCTTGTCGGACACCCAGGCAAGATTCGCCCGCCGCGCGCGCTTGGTGTCCTGACGGACGCGCGGGGATCGCGGTTTCGCCACGATCCCGCATTCCTGCTGCTAGGCGGCCCCGACTCGCGGCGGGGTCCATTCGCTTTCCTTCACGGCTGTGCTCACGGCCATGACGAGCTTGTCGAGATTGCCGGCCGTCACGCCCTCCAGTGCCGAACGCCCCCGCAGCATCGAGCGCGGCTGTAGCAGTGCATGGTAGATCTGCCAAGGGTCCGCACCCCTGGTTAGCTTCAGGACGGACTGGATCAGCTCGTGCTTGAGTGGGTCGAGGTGCCAGTCCGGCACGCGCTGGCCGCGGTTGCCTACGTTCAACGCCAGCAAGTTGCCCGCCTTGATCTCGTAGCTGATCCACCTGCGGGATTTGCCTGCCATCTTGGCAAACGCAGCGACGGGAAGGTTGTGCGGCGCTTCGAAGACATCGAACAGTTCCATCCTCTCGCGCTGAATGTCCGAAGGCACCAGCGGCGCGGCCGATCGAGGGGGCGGAACCGCCGGCAGCCGATGTGCGGCGGCAGAAACCAACGGCATGGCGTCGCCCGGCTTCGTCACGAGCAGGATTGGCGAAGCGGCAACCGGCGCGGAGGGCGCGCTTGCGGTTTGCTCACTCGGAAACGCGGGCACGCCTTCCAGATGCACGGTGAGCGGCATGCTGGCCGCCTCGACCTGGTTCTGCTCGAAGAGGTCGAGCCGATCGGCCCAGTCCTGCATCATGCGGCGACGCTGCTCCACGTACTCGGCATGGTTGTAGGTCGCGCTGACCTTGTTGGGATCGACATGCGAGAGCTGTGCATCCACCCAGACCTTCGGGTAGCCGATCTCGTTGAGCGCAGTGGACATCGTGCCGCGGATACCGTGTCCGGTCAGGCGCTCCTGATAGCCCATGCGTTTGAGCGCACCATTGAGCGTGTTCTCGCTGATGCGCTTCTTCAAGTCGCTGTCGTGCCGGAACAGGTGGCGCTGGGCCGGCTTGAACTCATCCAGCAGGTGCCGGACGATCTCCATAGCCTGAATCGACAGCGGCACGATGTAGGGCGGGATGTCCTTCGGCTGCTGCCGCTTCTTGCGCATATCCAACTGGAGTTGCTTCACGACGTCGGGCGGGATGATCCACAACCCCCGGTCCAGATCAAATTGATCCGGCATCGCCTGTCGCAGCTCGCCGGTTCGCACGCCGGTCAGCAGCAATAGCCGCAGCCCGAGCTGGGTCTGCCGCCTGCCGCGATAGCTGCGCAGACGCTGCAACAGCTTCGGCAGCTCGGCCATGCGCAGGAACGGGTTGTGGTTGACGGGTGGCAGCGGCAGCGCCACCACATCGAGATCGGCGGCGGGGTTCTGCTCCAGGCCCGGCACGATCACCAGCGCGTAGCGGAACAGTTGGTTGAACCACGTTCTGACTTTCTCGGCGACGGAGAGCGCCTTGCGCTTCTCGATCTTGGCGATCACCTCCAACAGGTCGGGACGCTTGATCTCATAGACCGACCGCTTGCCCAAGGCGGGCAGCACATCCTTGTCGAAGATGCGCGGAAGTATCGAGAGGGTCGTCTGCCGGCCTTCCTTGAGGCTGAGCCCGCGATGCTTGAGCCACTTGCGATACACCGCATCGAAGGTGTTCTCGTCGGCGAGCCGGACAGCGGTGCGCTTCTGCTTGCGGTGAACGCGAGGATTGGTGCCTTTGGCTAGCAGGGCGCGCGCTTCGTCGCGCAGGCTGCGGGCCTCGCGAAGTGTCACCTCCGGGTAGGTGCCGAGCGACATCCGCTTCTGCTTGCCCGCCCAGTAGTAGCGGAAGTGCCAAGTCCTGCCCCCTGCAGCCGTGACGGCCAGGGAGAGGCCATCCAAGTCAGGGAGGGTGTATGCCTTGCCAGTTGCCTTGGCCTGCCGAACGGCCAGGTCTGAGAGTGCCATGCTCTTGCTCCTGAACATGAGTCAGGAACCAGATGCTGGTCACGTCGACCTCGCCCCTCCATCAACAATCCGGAATCAGCCGCACCCGCAAAAATGGACTTGTTTGTGGACTTAAAAGTCCCGGCTGTAGGCGGATCGCAGTGGACCACGGCAGAACGTCAAAGAGAGGAAAAGTCCTTGTGTGGCAACGACTTGCAGACTCTCTTGGACTTCTGCGGAAGTCCGCAGAATGATGCGGTGGAGCGGGCGAAGGGAGTCGAACCCTCGTCATCAGCTTGGGAAGCTGAGGTAATGCCGTTATACGACGCCCGCGCTGCAGGACGGCAAGCTTGCCGTCGCGAAAGAGGCGCCATTCTAATGGGCCCGGCGGTGCCGTGCAATGCGGGCCCGCAGCGGTCAGCCGGCAAGCCGCTCCACCGCTTCGCGCACCCGGGCCTGCTCGTCCATTTTCAGGATGCGCTGCACCCGCGGCGCGAGCTCGCCGAGGTCGGCGCGCAGCACCTGCTGCTTGATTTCCAGGATATGGCCGGGGTGCATCGAGAAGTTGCGCAGCCCCATGCCCAGCAGCAGCAGGGTGTAGGCAGGGTCGCCGGCCATTTCGCCGCACACCGAGACCGGCAGGCCGTAGCGCGCACCCGCCTGGATGGTGGCACCGATCAGCTTGAGCACCGCCGGATGCAAGGGGTCGTAAAGGTGCACCACCGCTTCGTCGGAGCGGTCGATGGCCAGCGTGTACTGGATCAGGTCGTTGGTGCCGATCGACAGGAAGGACAGCCGGCGGATGAACATGCCCAGCGCCAGCGCCGCGGCCGGTACCTCGATCATGCCGCCGACCGGCACCTGTTCGTCGAACTTGATGCGCTCGGCACGCAGCTCGGCCTTGGCCTTGTCGATCAGCTTCAGGGTCTGGTCGATCTCGTGGGCGTGGGCGAGCATCGGCACCATGATCTGCAGCCGGCCGTGCACCGAGGCGCGCAGCAGTGCGCGCAGCTGGGTGAGGAACATCTTCGGTTCGGCCAGCGAGTAGCGCACCGCACGCAGTCCGAGCGCCGGGTTGGGCTCGAAGCGCGAATGCGCGCCGTTGAGCGCCTTGTCGGCGCCGACGTCGAAGGTGCGTATCGTCACCGGCTTGCCGGGCACCGCCTTCAGCACCGCGCGGTAGGCTTCGTACTGTTCGTCCTCGTCGGGCAGGGTGTCGCGGCCGATGAAGAGGAACTCGGTGCGGTAGAGGCCGACGCCGTCGGCGTTGCAGGACTTCACCTGGGCGACGTCCTTGGGACCCTCGATGTTGGCGAGCAAGTGGATCTGCTCGCCGTCCAGCGTGGTGGCCGGGGTGTCGCGCAGGCGCTTGAGCTTGGAGCGCTCAAGTTCCAGCTCGGCGCGGCGCAGGCGGTATTCCTCGACGATGCTGTCGTCCGGCGCGACGATGATGACGCCTCGGGTGCCGTCGACGATCAGCAGTTCGTCGTCCTCGACGAGGTCGCGGATGTGGTGCAGGCCGACCACCGCCGGGATCGCCAGGCTGCGCGCGACGATGGCGGTGTGGCTGGTGGGGCCGCCGACGTCGGTGACGAAGCCCGAGATGTTGTGGTCGCGAAAACCGATGGTGTCGGCCGGCGACAGGTCGTGGGCGACCACGATGGTGCCCAGGCCGTCGCGGCGGCGCGGCGGCAGGTGGCCGGGATGGCCGAGCAGCACCTTCACCAAGCGCTCGACCACCTGGACGACGTCGGCCTGGCGTTCGCGCAGGTAGGGGTCCTCGATCTGGCGGAACTGCTCGACCAGCAGTTCCATCTGCTGCACCAGCGCCCATTCGGCGTTGCAGCGGCGCGATTCGATCAGCGCGTGCGCGGCCTCCACCAGCATCGGATCGGCCAGCATCATCAGCTGCAGATCGACGAAAGCGCCCACCTCGCTGTGGGCCTGGCCCAGCGTGGCGGCGGCCTTGAGTCCGATCAGCTCGCCCTGCACGGTGGCCACGGCGTCGGCCAGCCGCGCGGCCTCATCGGCCAGATGCTTCTGCGCGACGTGGTAGTGGTTGACCTCCAGCAGCGCGTGCGACACCAGATGGACGTGGCCGATGGCGATGCCTTGCGAGACCGGCAGGCCGTGCAGGGTGAAGGGCATGCCTCATTCCCCTTCGCCGAACTTGTCGGCGATCAGCGCCAGCAGCGCCTGCATGGCCGCATCGGCGTCGGTGCCGGCGGTCTCGATGGTGATGGTGGCCCCCCGCGCGGCCGCCAGCATCATTACGCCCATGATGCTCTTGGCGTTGACGCGACGGCCGTTGCGTTCCAGCCAGACTTCGGCGGGAAAGCTGCTGGCGAGCTGGGTGAGCTTGGCCGAGGCCCGCGCGTGCAGGCCGAGTTTATTGACGATTTCCGCTTCCGCTCTGGGCATTGCTGGCTCATTTGATGTGGATGACACCGTCGCAGCCGCCGGATACGGCACGCTGGACGAGCGTGGTTATGTCCTTCTCGCGATAGGTCAGTACCCGCAACAGCATGGGCAGGTTGACCCCCGCGATGCCTTCCACCCGGCCCGCTTGCAGCAGCTTGGTGGCAATATTCGACGGGGTGGCGCCGTAGATGTCGGTAAGGATGACGACGCCATCACCGGTGTCGGTCCAGTCAAGCATTTCACGTGCCACTGGCAACAGGTCGAGCGGATCGTCCTGGGCCGACACACCCAATTGCATGATCTGGACCGGCCGTTTGTTGAGCACATGGCAGGCGCACTGGATCAGTGCCTCGCCGAGCGTGCCGTGGGTGATGAGGAAGATGCCGATCATGGAAGCCCCGCGCTTTCGAACGATTGTAGCCGAAGCGGGGCGCAGGCTTCACGCTTGCCGGGAGGGCAGGACAAGCGCATGAGGGGAAGCTGCGGCGGGCGTCGCGTTCGACGCCGCGGAGGGAGGGCGGAACGGGTGCTGCCACGCCGCAGGTGGCAGCACCTGCAGGGCTTACTCCAGGCCCTGGCTGGAGAGGTATTCCTCGTAGGTGCCGCGGTAGTCGACGATGCTGCCGTCGAGCCTGATCTCGATGATGCGGGTGGCCAGCGAGGACACGAACTCGCGGTCGTGCGACACGAAGATCAGGGTGCCGGCGAACTTGTCGAGCCCGGTGTTGAGCGACTCGATCGATTCCATGTCGAGGTGGTTGGTCGGCTCGTCCATCAGCAGCACGTTGGGGCGCGACAGCATCAGCTTGCCGAACAGCATGCGGCCCTGTTCGCCGCCGGAGATGACCTTGACCGACTTCTTGACGTCATCGCCGGAGAACAGCAGGCGGCCCAGGGTGCCGCGCATCAGGGTCTCGTTGTCCTCGCCGGTGGCCGCCGCGGTGATGCGGGAATAGTCGGCGATCCACTCGGTCAGGCTGACGTCGCTGGCGAAGTCGGCGGAGTGGTCCTGCGCGTAGTAGCCCGGCTTGGCCTTTTCCGCCCATTTCACCGCACCCTTCTGCGGCTGCAGTTCGCCGACCAGCAGCTTCATCAGCGTGGTCTTGCCGACGCCGTTCTCGCCGATGATCGCCACCTTGTCGCCGGCGTCGAGTGCGATCGAGAACTTGTTGATGAGCGGCTTTTCCATGCCCTCGTAGGCGAAGCTGATGTTGTCCACCTCGCAGGCGAGGCGGTGCAGCTTGTCCTTCTCGTCGTAGTCGAAGCGGATCCACGGATACTGGCGGCTGGACGGCTTGACGTCCTCGGGCTTCAACTTGTCGATCAGCTTGAGGCGGCTGGTGGCCTGCTTCGCCTTGGACTTGTTGGCCGAGAAGCGGCGCACGAATTCCTGCAGGTCCTGGATCTTTTCCTTGGCGCGGGCATTGGCGGCGGACTGGCGTTCGCGCGCCATGGTCGACGCTTCCATGTAGTCGTCGTAGTTGCCCGGGTAGATGGTGATGGTGCCGTAGTCCAGGTCGGCCATGTGGGTACAGACCTGGTTCAGGAAGTGGCGGTCGTGGGAGATGATCACCATCGTGCAGTCGCGGTTGTTGAGCACGTCCTCCAGCCAGCGGATGGTGTTGATGTCGAGGTTGTTGGTCGGCTCGTCGAGCAGCAGGATCTCGGGATTGGCGAACAGCGCCTGACACAGCAGCACGCGCAGCTTCCAGCCGGGGGCGACGTTCTGCATCGGGCCGTTGTGCAGCTCGGTGGCGATGCCCACGCCGAGCAGTAGTTCGCCGGCGCGCGCTTCGGCGGTGTAGCCGTCGTATTCGCCGACCTTGCCTTCGAGCTCGGCGGCGTGCATGTAGTCGTCTTCGGTGGCTTCCGGGTTGGCGTAGATCGCGTCGCGTTCCTTGATCGCCGCCCACAGTTCCTCGTGGCCCATCATGACGACGTCGAGCACGCGCATGTCTTCATAGGCGAACTGGTCCTGGCGCAGGTAGGCCATGCGCTCGTGCGGATCCTTGGAGACATTGCCCGCGGAAGGCTCGAGGATCCCGCACAGGATCTTCATGAAGGTCGACTTGCCGGCGCCGTTGGCGCCGATCAGGCCGTAGCGGTTGCCGTCGCCGAACTTGACGGAGACGTTCTCGAACAGGGGCTTGGCCCCGAACTGCATGGTGATGTTGGCGGCGACGAGCACTGGGAATTCCGTTTTTCAGATAAAACAAAGCCTTGCATTATAGCGCAAGGCTTGCGCGAATTTTGGAACTTGTGTAAGGCGGGTAGAGCCTACAGCCACTTCTGCAGGAACAGCGCCTGACCGGCGGCCGGATCGAGCACATAAGGGCGAAAGCCGGCGTGCTCATAGGCGGCGAGCGCTGCGCGATTGTTGGACAGCACTTCCAGCGTGAGCTTGCAGCAGCCGAGCGCCCGTGCCGCGTCCTCCGCGGCGGAGAGCAGGGCCTGAGCGATGCCGCGGCCGCGCCGGTCGGCGTGGACGACGATGTCGTGCACATTGAGCAGCGGCTGTGCGGCGAAAGTGGAAAAACCTTCGAAGCAGTTGATCAGGCCGCAGGCCTCGTCGCCGTCGAAGGCCAGAAAGCCGACGAAGCCGGCACGGCCGGCGAGCCGTTCGACCAGGTGGGTGCGGGTTTCGGCTGTGAGCGGTTTGCCGCCGCCCATCGGATCGCGGGCGTAGTGGTCGAGGAGCGCGAGGAAGGCTGCCGCGTGAGCGGCGTCGGCCAGATCCAGGGGCGTGATGCGCAGGGGGGTGGTCATGGCGTCAGGCGGTGCTCGTTGCGGCTGCGAATTCGCAGCGGTTGCGGCCGCCGGCCTTGGCCCGGTAGAGCGCGTCGTCGGCGTGGTTGATGAGGCGCTGATAATCCGGGTGGCCGTCGTGCAGGGCGATGCCGATGCTGGTGGTGACCTGCAACTGGCGGCTGTCGGGCAGCAGGAAGTGCTCGTGCTGGACGCGGGCCCGTATCTTCTCGGCCACGCGGCTTGCATGCTGTGCGTCGACCTCGACCAGCAGCACGAGGAATTCCTCGCCGCCGTAGCGGAACACGAAGTCGCCCGAGCGCACGGTGTTGAGCAGCAGGCTGGCGATCTGCTGCAGCACCCGGTCGCCGGCGTCGTGACCGTACACGTCGTTGATCTGCTTGAAGTGGTCCACGTCGATCAGCAGCAGCGCGAAGGACTTGTGGTGGCTGCGCGCCAGTTCGGTCTCGCGCGTCAGGATGGCGGGCAGGAAGCGGCGGTTGAGCAACTGGGTGAGCGCATCCTTGCCGGATTCGAGATCGACGAAGCGCTCGAACATGGCCCCGATCAGGAACTTGAGCTGACCGAGCTCGGACTGCACCGCCTTGATCAGCCGCCGGCTCTCGCCGCGCTCGTCCATCGCCTCGAGCTGCAGCCGGCACAGCGGAATCAGGTCGTCGTCGAGGCGGCGCATGACGGCGCGGATGGACGGCAGTTCGGCCGAGCCGTCGAACACCGCGGTGGCCTTGTGCTGCAGCCACAGGCCGAAGGCGGATTCGGAGATCAGCGGCAGTTCGTCGCCGCTCTGTCCGGTCATCATCGCCTGCAGGAAACGGTTCTCCCAGTCGAGCAGCGAAGCGCGCTGACGCTCGCGTTCGAGCGACATGTTCTGGCCGTAGGAGAACACCCGGTAGGCCTCGTCGATGCGGGCCGCGCGCTCATGCGAGGCGACGTAGGCCGAGCTCATCACCTCGAAGGCGAGGTCGATCAGGTTGTCGACGTAGAGCACCGCGTCGACCAGCGCTTCGCGGTCCAGCCCGCTGTCGGGCAGGCGGTGGGCGATCTCGCCCTTGAGTACGCGGGCGCCGCGGGCGACCAGATTGACCGGCAGGTCCACGCGCGAATGCACCTCGCCGACGTGGCGCTGCATTGCCATCGCGGCGGTGAAGGCGGCGTGGTCGACGCAGGAAAACAGTGTCTCCAGCCAGCGCTGCATCGAAAAGCGCAGCCGCTCGTGTACCGCCTGGTGCGACAGGAAGGGGCGTGCGTCGTTGTCGGCCAACATGCGGACGTAGAAGGCGTCGGCCATGGCGGCGCGATGGCGCACAACCACGTCGCGTACCGCGGTGCGCAGTTCGGCCGATACGCTGTCGAAGAGCTTGAGCCAGTCGGCTTCGACCGTTTCCGATGGCGGGGGGCTGGCAGGTGGGGGCACGAAAGTGGGGAGCGCCGTGGAGAAGTCGTCATTGTGCCATGCGTCATCGCGACAAACGGCGTATGAGCGCGATGTGCGGCGGTTCCCGGAGGCCGCGAGCGTGCTTAGAATGCACGCACGTACCCTGTGGATGTCGCGATGCGCCGCGTACCCCTGAAGCAGTATCTGCTCGAAGCCGTCATCCGCGTTGCCCTGCCCTTGCTCGGCGTGGTGCTGCTGGTGGCAGGGCTGCTGGGCGTGGTGTCCTTCGGTGTGGTGCCGACGCTGGATGCGATGCGCAGCCGACAATGGACGCCGGTGGTGGCCACGCTGGACTGGGCCCGCATCGAGCCGGCCACCGTGGCGCGCAGCCGCCCGCTGCCGACGCTGGCGGTGCGCTACAGTTATCGCTACGGGGGGGTCGATTTCGTCGGCCGTCGCAACGACCTGCACTTCGGGCTGGATACGCCGTCGGCGGTGCAGGCGCGCCTGCGCCAGGTGGAGGATGGACGGGCCTTGACCGCCTGGGTCAATCCCGCGGCGCCCGAGCAGGCGATGCTGGACCGCTCGCTGCACTGGGGCGTACTGCTGCTTTCCATCCCGGCCGCCCTGGTGGCGCTCATCGGTGGCCTGCTGGTGTTCGGCGGCATGGTGGCGTGGAACGACTGGCGGCCGTTGTGGCGCCGCCAGCCCGAAGCCGTCGTCGTTGTCCCGGCCGATGAGGGCGATGCCGACGAGCTCGATACCCTCAAATGAAGCGCGCGATGTAGCAGGGTTGCTGCGGGGCCGCGCCCGGCGGCAAGGTCAGCCAGACCCGCCGCCCGCTTCCCGGCACCAGATCCAGCGGCTCGCCGTCCGCATTCTCCATGCGCGCGAGCACGGCTTCACGGTTGCCGTCGGGTTGCACGAACTCCAGCCGGTCGCCGACGGCAAAGCGGTTCTTCACTTCCACCTCGGCCAGGCCGCGCGCCGTATCGAAGCCGATCACCTCGCCGACCAGCAGGCTGCGGCCGGATTCGGAATGGCCGCGCAGGTAGTTCTGGTGCTCCGGGGTGTGATGGCGCTGGTAGAAGCCGTCGGTGTAACCGCGGTTGGCCAGTCCTTCGAGTTCACCCAGCAGGCGCAGGTCGAAGGGTCTGCCGGCCACCGCATCGTCGATCGCGCGGCGGTAGGCCTGGCTGCTGCGGGCGACGTACCAGGGGCTCTTGGTGCGGCCTTCGATCTTGAGCGAGTCCACGCCGATCTCCACCAGCCGGGCGATGTGCTCGACCGCGCGCAGGTCGCGCGAGTTGAGGATGTAGGTACCGTGCTCGTCTTCCTCGATCGGCATCAGCTCGCCCGGCCGGGTGCCTTCCTCCAGCAGCCAGACCTTGCTGCCCTCGCCGTGGCGGGTGCCGCCGCCGAGCGCGGTGCCGACGGTGCCGAAATCGGTGGGGTTGCCGAGCGGCTTGCTGCCGCAGGTCTGCACGTCGCCGGCGGCGTTTTCCTCGGTGGCGTGCAGCTTGTAGTCCCAGCGGCAGGAATTGGTGCAGGTGCCCTGGTTGGGGTCGCGGTGGTTGAAGTAGCCCGACAGCAGGCAGCGGCCGGAGTAGGCGATGCACAGCGCGCCATGCACGAAGACTTCCAGCTCCATCTCGGGGCAGGCGTCGCGGATCTCGGCAACCTCGTCGAGCGACAGCTCGCGCGACAGGATGAT
This sequence comes from Azoarcus sp. DD4, assembly GCF_006496635.1. Taxonomy (NCBI): domain Bacteria; kingdom Pseudomonadati; phylum Pseudomonadota; class Betaproteobacteria; order Rhodocyclales; family Zoogloeaceae; genus Azoarcus; species Azoarcus sp. DD4. Next base: position 4,977,617 of record NZ_CP022958.1, on the reverse strand, counting down.
GCGTTTGACCCCCACCGACTGCCAGAAACGCACCGAGGCGTAGTTGGTGGTGTTGGCCTGCACCGACAGATGGATGTCCACCTCCGGCCAGCGCTCGCGCACCGTCATCATCAGGCCGGGGTCGGCCATGATCAGCGCGTCCGGTCCCATCTCGATCACCGGCGCCATGTCCTCTTCGAAGGTGCGGATCTTGGCGTTGTGCGGGTAGATGTTGGCGACCAGGAAGAAGGCCTTGCCGGCAGCGTGCGCTTCCTCGATGCCGGCGGCGAGCACGTCGAGCTTGCCGAAGCTGTTGTTGCGCACCCGCAGCGAGTAGCGCGGCTGGCCGGCATAGACGGCGTCGGCACCGTAGGCGAAAGCGGTGCGCATCATGTCGAGGGAGCCGGCCGGGGCGAGCAGTTCGGGGCGGCGGGGGGAAGAGGGGGTGGCGGACATCGGATTCGGTGGCGGGCAAAACGGCATTTTACGCGTCGGCCCGCCATGCCCGGCATCCGTTTGGGGGCCACGCCGGATTCCGCTGTCACGAAAGGCCAATGTGAAGCATGTGGATGCATGATCGGAGCGGGCGTTGCGCACTTGTCGCGGAAAGCCCGCGCCGTTCGGGTTGTCATGACATTTGCAGAAGCTTCGGTGGCGTGCGGCGGGCAAATCCGCTATAAGAGCCGCTTCCGGCGCCATGCCGGACAGCATTTATGCGGCGTCCGCGGGCGGACGTCCGGAATCGGGTAAAAGGGCGGTGCGGACCGGCATGAAAGAGGTCATCGGCAATTTCAGGATACTCGCGAAGGTCGGCGAAGGCGGCATGGGCAACGTGTTCCGCGGCCGCGACCTGATGCTGGAACGCGATGTCGCGATCAAGTCGCTGCGCCCCGAACTCGCCTGCTACGGCGAGGTCGTCGAGCGCTTCCGCACCGAGGCGATCGCGCTCGCCCGTCTGCAGCACCACAACATCGCCAACGTCTTCAGTTTCTTCGCCGAGGATGGCCAGTACTACATGGTGATGGAGTTCGTCGACGGCGAGCCGCTCAACCGCCTTGCCCGCCGCCGCGGCGCGCTGCCGTGGCGCGAGGCGGTCGGGCTGGTGGTGCAGGCCTTGCAGGGGCTCGAGCACGCCCACCACGCCGGCGTCGTGCACCGCGACATCAAACCGTCGAACATGATCGTCACCGCCGACGGCACCCTCAAGCTGATGGATTTCGGCATCGCCCGCATCCTCGAAAAGGTGGGGCTCACCCGCACCGGCTGCGTGGTCGGCACCTTGCTCTACGTGTCACCCGAGCAGGCCCGCGGCGGCGACGTCGATGCGCGCTCCGACCTCTACTCGGTGGCCGTGGTGCTGTACGAGCTGCTGACCGGGCGGGTGCCTTTCGACAGCGGCAGCGAGTTCGAGCTGATGCGGGCCCACATCGAACTGCCGCCGCCGCCGCCCTCTGGCCTGGTTGCCGGTCTGCCGCCGGCGCTGGAAGCGGTGATCCTGCGCGCGCTCGCCAAGTCGCCGGCCGACCGCTACCAGGGCGCGGAGGCTTTTCGTGCCGAACTCGAACAGCTGCTGGCCACCGCCGACAGCGGCGACGGTGCGCGCACCGTGCTGATCGATCTGCCGACGCTGCCGTCGGCGCCGGCCGCCAGGCGGACGGCGACCCACGGTGCCGCAGGGACGGCCGTGGCGGCACCGGCGGCGCGTTCCCGCGTACCCCTGATCCTGGCGGTTGCCGTGCTCGTGCTGGGAGCTGCCGCTTATGGCGGCTGGCGCTGGCTGAGTTCACAGACCACCGAACTGGCCTTGCCGGCCGTGACCGTGCCGCCGGCCCCGGCCGAGCCCGTCACGACCGCGGCGCCGGCCGCCGCGGAGGTGCCGGTGTCCGTTCAGCCGGAAGCCGCCGCTCCGGTGCAGCCTCCAGCGGCTCCTGCACCGGTGGAGGCTGCACCAGCGCCGCCCGTGGCCGCCGCCGTGGCACCGGCGGCGGTGCCCGAAACCAAGGCGCCGGCGCGTGCCGAGGCGCCGCGGCCGCCGCGCGTGGAGCGCACCGCACAGGCCGCTCCGCCGGTTACGGCACCTGCGGCCCGCAGCGCGCCGCCGCAACGCGACGGCCGCTGTGCGCGGCTTGTACAACAACTGAGTCTCGGCGAACGGCTTGCCGAGGCGGACATGGCTTACCTGAGGGTGAATTGTGGCAATTGAATCCTGGCGCAACTGGCGGGCGGTCGTGGCGCTCGCATCCCTGGTGCTGGCCGTGTCGGCCTGCAAGTCGACGCCCACGCGGGAAACGACCGAAGAGCTGGCGCTCGAGCCGGCGGTGAACGTGGTGGTGGACGACCTCCTCAAGCAGGCCGGCCCCTCCATCCTCGACCGCCTGGTCGCGCGGCAGGTCGCACTCGATCCCTTCCTCGACGGCGACAACGGGCAGCAGACCGTGGCGGCCAAGAAGGCCGAAGAACTGCTGCTTGCCCAGCTCACCGCCCGCCGCTCCCACCTGCGCGTGCTGCCCTTCCGCGGCAACGAGGTGAGCAAGGCCGAGTACCTCATCACCGGTTCGATCAAGCGCAGCAGTGCGCACGGCGGCTACATCCTGACGTCGTCGCTGACCGACCGCCGGGTGGGGCTGGTCATCGCCCAGGCGGCGGTGCCGGTGCAGCGCGCCTCGGTGGATGAAACACCGACCCGCTTCTTCGCCGAGAGCCCCTCGGTGGTGAAGGACCGCGTCACCGAGGGCTACCTGAAGACCGCGGAGACGCCGGCCGGCGGCAGCGCCGACCCGGTATACCTGAGCTCGGTACCGACCGCCGCGGTGCTGGCCGAAGCGCTGGAGGCCTACAACGCCGAGCAGTGGGAGAAGGCGCTGACCTACTACACCGAGGCGTCCAGCCGGCCCGACGGCGCGCAGTTGCGGGTGTTCAACGGCATCTACCTGTCGAATGTGCAGCTCGGCCGTCACGACGCCGCCGAACTGGCTTTCGCCCGCATCGTGGCGCTTGGTCTGGCCACCGACAACCTGGCGGTACGCATCCTGTTCAATCCGGGTGGCACCGAGTTCTGGCGCGATCCGCGCGTGAGCGGTGCCTATCCGATGTGGATACGCCAGATCGCCCGCGAGACCCAGGCTGGCGGTTACTGTCTGACCATCGTCGGCCACACCAGCCGTACCGGTGCCGAAGCGGTCAATGCGCGGCTGTCGCTGGCGCGCGCGCGGGTGATGCGCGAAGCCCTGCTGCGCGAGGTGCCCGCGCTCGGCAGTGCGCTGCGCATCGATGGCAAGGGTTCGTCCGAGAACATCGTCGGTTCCGGTACCGACGACGTGCGCGATTCGCTCGACCGCCGCGTCGAGTTCCGCGCCGTCAGCTGCGGCGCCTGAGTTGCGGCGCGCGCGTCAGCGCGCCAGCCAGGCCGCCGCGGCGCGACCGGCGCGATAGCCGGTGGCGAAGCAGGCGGTGAGCAGGTAGCCGCCGGTGGGCGCTTCCCAGTCGAGCATCTCGCCGGCGCAGAACACGCCCGGGCGGTTCTGCAGCATCAGGCCGTCGTCGAGCGCGGCGAAGTCCACCCCGCCAGCCACGCTGATCGCCTCGTCCAGCGGCCGTGCCGCCACCAGGCGCAGCGGCAGGGCCTTGATGGCGGCCGCCAGCCGCACCGGGTCGGCGAAGTCCGTCGCCGACAACACCTCCCGCAGCAAGCCCGCCTTGACGCCCTTGATGCCGGCCTGGCCCTGCAGATGGCTGGCCATGGAACGGTGGCCGCGCGGACGGCCTAGCTCGGCAGCAAGGCGTTCGCCGCTGCGGCCGGGGGCGAGATCGAGATGGATCGTCACTTCGCCGCGGGCCGCTATCGCGTCGCGCAGCGGTGCCGACAAGGCATAGATCAGGCTGCCTTCGACACCGTCGGCCGTGACGACGAACTCACCCTGGCGATCATGCACGCGGCCGTCGGCAGCGGTGAAGGACAGCCGCACCGGCTTCACCGGTTGGCCGGCATGGCGTTCCCTGAAATGCGTGCTCCAGCCGCGGCCGTCGCGGCCGCCGGCGGCAACGTCGAAGCCGCAGTTGGCCGGACGCAGCGGTGCCACCGCAACGCCGGCGTCGCGCAGCAGCGGCACCCATGCGCCGTCCGCGCCGAACTTGGCCCAGCTGCCGCCGCCCAGGGCCAGCACCACTGCGTCGGCATCCACCCGGTGCTCGCCCGCGGGGTTACGGAAACGCAGGGCGGTCGGGGCATCCTCCCAGCCCAGCCAGCGCTCGCGCACCGCGAAGCGCACCCCGGCGGCGCGCAGGCGGGCAAGCCAGGCGCGCAGCAAGGGCGCCGCCTTCATTTCGACCGGGAAGACGCGGCCGGAGCTGCCGACGAAGGTGTGGGCGCCGAGCGCGTCGGCCCAGTCGCGCAGCGCCTCCGGGCCGAAGTCGGCGATCAGCGGGGCGAGCGCGGCCTGACGGCTGCCGTAGCGGCCGAGAAAGGCGTCGCGCGGCTCCGCGTGGGTGAGGTTGAGGCCGCCGCGGCCTGCGAGCAGGAACTTGCGCCCGACCGAGGGCATGGCCTCATGTACGGTGACGCTGGCGCCGGCCGCCGCCAGCACCTCGGCCGCCATCAAACCGGCCGGACCGCCGCCGATCACGCTCGCCCGCTTGCCGGCGATGCGGGGGAGGCTGGGAGTGTCGGCCATGGCTGGGGTCCTTGCGGATAAGCTGGAAAGGGGCGCGATTGTACGGCGGCCCGTGGCCGGGATGCGCGCCGCGCGATCGCGGGCGGCCTTGCCCGCTTACTCGAACAGCTGGCGGAAGGCCGGCGGCACCGGGGCGATCCTGTGGGTGCCGTAGTCGAAGAACACGATGCCGCTCTTGCCGCGCGCCACCTCGCGCCCCGAGACCTGGTCGCGCATCCGCCACAGCAGGTCGCAACCGTACTTGTTGAAGTCGGTGGCGGTCATCGAGATGTCCATGATCTCGCCGTGGAAGGCTTCCGACTTGTACTGGACCGCCGCGTCGGCCAGGATGATGCCGACGCCTTCGACGTCCATCTCGGTGTAGCCGAGCGACTGGAAGTAGCGCACGCGCGCTTCGGTCACCAGGGTCAGCAGCAGCGCGTTGTCGACGTGACCGGAGTAGTTGATGTGGCTGAGGTAGACCGGGATGGCGGTGGAGAAGCCGAAGTGCTCGGGCAGGTCGATCTGGATGCGGGCCATGGCGGGGCGCGGACGGATGAAGTGAGGGGAGGCCAAGGGTAGCGCCCGTTGTGTCGTGCGCTCAAGTGCAGCCGCCGCCCCGATGGCATGCGCATCCGGGCGGCGGCGCGGAGTATGTCGTTCAGCTTGCGGCTGGAATGCGCAGGACCTGGCCGGGGTAGATCTTGTCGGGGTGCGTCAGCATGGGCCGGTTGGCCTCGAAGATCAGCGGGTACTTGCCGGCGTTGCCGTAGTGCGCCTTGGCGATCGCCGACAGCGTATCGCCGCGGACCACCGTGTAGAACACCGCGGCGGTTTCTTCCTTGGCCACGCTCAGGCGGTCTTCCACCTGGCTGACGCCCTGCACGTTGCCGGCGGCGAGCAGGATGCGCTCGCGGGTCGCCTGGTCGGCGGCGGTGCCGGCCACGGTGACGGTGGCCGAGCTGCCGTCGAAGCTCACCTCCAGGTCCGCCGGCGCCAGCTGCAGGGATGCGATGTAGTGCTTGATGGCCGCCGCGGCCTTGGTGTTGGCGGCAGCGATCTTGTCGGCGCTGCCCTGCGCGGCCTGGGCTTCGCCGCCACCGAAGAGTTTCTCGCCGGCTTCCTTGATGAAGGTGATGAGGCTCATGCGTGTCTCCCGATAAGGAAAGAAAGAGGCGCGGGCGACAGTACCCGTCATATGCCCCGCGGGGAATATTTGCACAAAAGCGTCGGCGCTGTCAGCGCGCCCTGCACCGGGCGGTCATCAGGACGGCGCATCCTTCGGTTAAACTGCCGGCCGATTTGTTCAATCCATGACAACGATAGGCGGGGGAAGAAATGTTCGATCAGGAAGACGGCGAACTCAACGTCGTGATCGGGGTGCTGTTCGGGGTGATCGCGCTGGTGATCGCCTTCGTCATCGGCCTGGGGACGTACAGCCTGCGCGCCAAGACGCCGGCAGCCGCCGCGCCGGCCGCGGCGGTGGAAGTGGGATTCGTGGAGATCGCCGAAGTCGGTGAAGCGCTGGTGAAGCTCTACTTCGAGGTCGGCGCGGCGGAGCTGCCGGCGACCTCGGGCGACGAGTTCGCCCGCGTCATCGCCGAGCTGCAGGCCCGGCCCGAAGCGGTGGTGCTGCTGTCCGGTTTCCATGACGAAACCGGCGGTGCCGACATCAATGCCGCACTGGCGCGGGACCGTGCGGTGGCTGTCCGTGCCGCGCTGATTGCTGCCGGCGTGCCGGCCGAACGGGTGCAGATGCGCCGTCCGGCGGTGACGCTGGGCAGCGGCGATGCTGCCGAGGCGCGCCGCGTCGAGATCCGCGTGCAGTAAGGCGTTCGGCCACACTGCGCGAGCCGGGCACTGCCCGGCTTTTTTTCGCGCGCGTGCGCTGCCGTTCAGTTGCGGACCGGCTGCCAATCGACGGTGGCCGGGCGGCCCGGCAGATCCAGCGTGGCTAGCGCCGGCGGGGTCCGGGCAACGATGCGGCCGGCGCGAACCACCGCCAGCCGGGTGGCGCGCAGCCGGATCGCCTCGATCGGGTCGCGCGCCTGCAGCAGCACCAGGTCGGCGCGGCAGCCGGGGGCGAGGCCGTAGCCTTCCAGGCCGAGGATGGCGGCCGGCGTTGCGGTGACCGCGCGGAAGCAGGCGCGCATCGCTTCCTGCCCGGTCATCTGCGCCACATGCAGGCCCATGTGGGCCACCTCCAGCATGTCGCCACTGCCCAGGCTGTACCACGGGTCCATCACGCAGTCGTGGCCGAAGGCCACCGGGATGCCGGCGGCGAGCAGTTCCGGCACCCGCGTCATGCCGCGCCGTTTGGGGTAAGTGTCGTGGCGGCCCTGCAGGGTGATGTTGATCAGCGGGTTGGCCACCGCGGCCACGCCGGCCTCGCGCAGCAGCGGTAGCAGCTTGGAGACGTAGTAGTTGTCCATCGAATGCATGGACGTGAGGTGCGAACCGGTGACGCGGCCCTGCAGGCCCAGCCGTTGCGCGTGGAAGGCCAGCGTCTCGATGTGGCGCGACAGCGGGTCGTCGGATTCGTCGCAGTGCATGTCCACCCGCAGACCGCGCTCGGCGGCGAGTTCGCACAGGATGCGCACCGATTCGGCGCCGTCGGCCATGGTGCGCTCGAAGTGCGGGATGCCGCCGACCACGTCCACGCCCATGTCGAGCGCGCGTTTCAGGTTTTCGAAGGCGCCGGGGCTGCGCAGCACGCCATCCTGCGGGAAAGCGACGAGCTGCAGGTCCAGCCAGGGCCGCACCTTTTCCTTCACGTGCAGCAGCGCCTCCACCGCCAGCAGGCGCGGATCGCACACGTCCACATGGCTGCGGATCGCCAGCAGGCCCTTGGCCACTGCCCAGTCGCAGTAGGCGAGCGCACGCTCGACCAGGGCCTCCTGGGTGAGCTGGGGCTTGAGTTCGCCCCACAGCGCGATGCCTTCGAGCAGGGTGCCGGAGGCGTTCACCCGCGGCAGGCCATAGGAGAGCGTGGCATCCATATGGAAATGCGCGTCGACGAAGGGTGGGCTGACGAGCTGGCCGGCGGCGTCCAGTGTCTGCGCCGCGTCGGCGGCGAGTGCCGCCTCGACGGCGACGATGCGGCCGCCGTGGATGCCGATGTCCAGCCCGCCGCGGCCGTCGGGCAGGGAACAGTTGCGGACGATGAGATCGAGCACGGGGGCTTCCTCCTGCTTGGGCGTTGGGGCGGCTGCGCTGCGGATCCGTCCGGCGTTGACCTCTATCAATGCCGCGTCAGCACACCGGCGGAGACTTGCAACTATTGAGCCAGCATGGCTCGTCAGCCGCAAGGAGTCAGGTCATGATCACCACCGCCATCTTTCCCGGACGTTACGTACAGGGTGAAGGCGCGCTCGCCACGCTCGGCGAGGAGGCCGCCCGCCTCGGCAGCAAGGTGCTGCTGGTGTGCGATCCCTATGTGCTGGAACACCTCGCCGACACCGTGCGCGAAGGCATCGGTCAGCAGCTTGCCGCGGTCGAAGTGCGGTTCGGCGGTGAGTGTTCCGACGAGGAAATCGCGCGCCTGGTCGCGCTCGCGCAGCGCGAAGGCGCCGACGTGGTGGCCGGCATCGGCGGCGGCAAGGCGCTCGACACTGCCAAGGCAGTTGCCTACGAACTGCAGGCACGCACGCTGATCGCGCCGACGCTTGCCTCTACCGATGCGCCCTGCAGCGCGCTGTCGGTGATCTACACCCGCGATGGCGCCTTCAAGCGCTACCTGGTGCTGCCGCACAACCCCGATACCGTGCTGGTGGATACCGGCGTCATCGTGCGGGCGCCGGTGCGGCTGCTGGTTGCGGGGATGGGCGACGCCTTTTCGACCTGGTTCGAGGCCGAAGACTGCCGTACCAAGCGCGGCGCCAACATGACTGGCCGCATTGGCCCGATGACCGCCTATGCACTCGCGCGGCTGTGCCACGAGACCCTGCTGGAGTACGGTCCGCTCGCCAAGCTGAGCGCCGAGCAGGGCGTGGTCACGCCGGCGCTGGAGCACGTCGTCGAAGCCAACACGCTGTTGTCGGGCCTCGGCTTCGAGAGCGGCGGGCTGGCCGCAGCGCACGCCATCCACAACGGCCTGACGGCGCTGCCGCAAAGCCACGGCGCCTGGCATGGCGAAAAGGTGGCGATCGGCGTGCAGGGGCTGATGTTCCTGGCCGATAAGAAGCCGGCGATGATAGACACCGTCTATGACTTCTGCCTGGCGGTCGGCCTGCCGGTGACGCTGGCCGAGATCGGCCTCGGCGGCGTGAGCGACGAGGAACTGCTGATTGCGGCGACTGCCGCCTGCGCGCCGGGCGAGACCATCCACAACGAACCGGCGGAAGTGTCGCCGCGGCGGGTACTGGCCGCGCTCAAGGTGGCCGACGCCGAAGGCCGCAGGCGCAAGGCGGCGCGTACCGCCGTCTAGCCCGGCGGGTTCAGGCCCGGGCGCCCAGTCCGTTGCGCGCCGGCTGCACGCGCAGCGGCCGACGGCTCCGGGTTATCCCCGCGAGCAGTAGCAGCGCGCCGAGCGCCAGTGCAAGGCTGCCCGGCTCCGGCACGGTGCGGCTGTCCGGCGGGAGGTCGGCGGCGAGCGGCTGCAGGTGGATCTCGCCGTACTGTGCGAGCGAATTCACCACCACGCTGCCTTCGATGTTGTTGTAGTTGGTCAGGGCCGCGTTGGGGGCGAGCACCGTGCCGCCGAACTGGCTGTGCAGCGTGATGTCGGTGGCGTTGTAGAAATTCCAGATGAGCCTGGAGCCCAGGGATTGCGCGCTGCCGGCGAGGAAGTTGGCAACGATGTCGACCACCAGTTCATCGACGTTGAAGACCACCACGTCCGCATCGCCGATGTCGAAGGAGAACTCGCCGGTCTTGAACCGCGTGGTGTCGATCGTGCTGAGGTCGAACACCGCCAGCCCGTCCGTATTGGCGACGGCGCGGAAGCTTGCCCGGTTGCCATTGACCGAGACCGTGCCGCCGGTGTCGGCCAGACCGGCGAGCTGCTGCGACAGGTTGCGCAGGGTGTCCTCGATGCCGTCGGGCGCGGCCTGCACGGTAGCGCTGCTGCTGAGTCCGCCGTTGAAGTTGCTGCCGGTGCTCGTGCCGCCGACGTAGGCGCTGCCGCCGTTGAAGTTCACATTGCTGGCGTTGCCACCGACATAGGCAGCGCCGCTGTTGATGTTGGCGGTGCTGAGGTTGCCGCCGACGCTGATGCCGCCGCCGTTCACATTCAGGTTGGAGGCGTTGCCGCGCACCACCAGGCCGGCGTAGGCCGAGACGGGCATGTCGTTCGGGTGTTGCACATAGTCGCCGCCCTGCAGGTTGCCGCCGATATAGCTGCGGCCATCCACGTGGGAACTCGATCTCGCGTCTTCGAAGACGACGAGGTTGAACTGCTGCAGCACCTCGCTGGCGATCAGTGGTGCGGCATGAGCGGTGGAGAACACGGCGGCGGCCATCAGGGCGGCGCAGGTGCGGAAGGCCCGGAAAAGTCGGGCGGAACGGGAGCCGACGGGCATCGTGAGTTCGTCTTCTTGTCGGGTGAGGGTTGGACGGCGGGGCAGGTGGGCCGTGTTTGCAACGCACAAATGTTACCGGCGGCGCGCCGCAGCGACCGTGCGGAAATGCACCACGTGTTGCACGGGCGCCGCGGCGGGCGCCCGCGGGCAGGATCAGCGCGTGCCGAACAGACGATCGCCGGCGTCGCCCAGGCCGGGCACGATGTAGCCGTGCTCGTCGAGATGGCTGTCGATCGCCGCGGCCGTCACCGGCACGTCGGGATGGTGGGCGGCGAGCGCCGCCAGCCCTTCCGGCGAGGCCAGCAGGCAGACCAGCTTGAGGCTGGTCACGCCTTCTTCCTTCAGCCGCGACAGCGCCGCGCAGGCGGAATTGCCGGTGGCGAGCATCGGGTCGACGACGATGACGTCGCGCTCCTCGACATCCTCCGGCAGCTTGAAGTAGTACTCCACCGGCTGCAGCGTGTGCGGGTCGCGGTAGAGGCCGATGTGACCGACGCGGGCGCCGGGCAGCAGGTCGATCATGCCGTCCAGCATGCCGTTGCCGGCGCGCAGGATGGACACCAGGCAGAGCTTCTTGCCGGCGATCATCGGCACCTTGCATTCGGCGATCGGCGTGGTGACGCTGACCAGCTCGGTGGCGAGGTCGCGGGTGACCTCGTAGGCCATCATCGAGGCGATCTCGCGCACCAGACGGCGGAAGTTGTCGGTGGTGGTGTCGGCGCTGCGCACGATGGACAGCTTGTGCTGCAGCAGCGGATGGTCGATCACGGTGACGGACGGATGCATGGCGTGCTCCCGGGGGTCAGAAAACCGTGCCGTCGCTGATGATGAGCAGCGGCGGCGGGCCGCCCGGCCGGCGTTCGGCGGCGATGCGCCGGCCGGCCGACCAGCTGCCGCCCTGCAGCACGCAGGGCAGCGGGAAGTCGGCGGCGGACAGGCCCAGTTCGGCGCGCACCGCCTCGGCCAGGCGGTCCAGCCCGATCACCGTGAGTGCGCGCCATTCGACGATGGCCGGCGCGTCCACCGTCCACGGCGTGGTGTGGAAGGCCGGATCGCGGGCGGCGATCACGCCGAAATCGAGCAGTAGGCCGCCGTTGCGGTATTCCGGCAGGCCGGTGAGGGTGTCCACGCCGGTGATGCGGAAACCGGCCTGCTGCAGCGGTTCGAGCAGCGAGTAGGCGAGCCACTGGGTGAGCTTGTGGAATGGCAGCAGGTCGCCGCCCGCATCCACCGCGCTGGCGGCGAGTGCCGGGTGGCGCCAGCAGTCGCCGAGCGATACGCCGTCCAGCGCGATGCGGCCCGGCCATACCGGGCCGAGCGCGCGCAGCAGCAGGGCGAGCAACTCGCCGGCGTCTATCGCACCGTCGCTGCTGCGGGCAGCGAGGTAATCGACGATGTTGCCCAGCCGTGCCGGCCGGCCGAACACGGCGGGCGTCGCCGCGATCACCTCGCCCAGCCGGCGCAGCAGCGCGGCGCGGCCGTCGAGGCCAACCAGCGGGTTGGCCGGGCTGGCCTGGAAGGCGGCGGCGAGGGTGGCGGTGTCCAGCCGCGCCAGCGCGGCGGCGTCGCAGCGCAGCGGCAGCGCCGGGTCGGCCGACAGGGTGCCGGCGGTGAATAGTTCGAAGCTCGCCACCCCCAGTCCTTCGGAGCGCGCCAGCGTGAGGTCGTGGGCGGCGTCGCGGTAGCGCCAGCCGGCGCCGGCGCCGGCATCCAGCAGCACGCTGGGGATCACCAGATCGAAGGCGACGCGGGCACGCTCCAGCGGCGCGCCATCCAGCCCAGCGGCCCCGGCAAGGGCTGTCCAGCGGTCGATGCCGCCGGCTTCGAAGTGGCGCCAGCGGCTGTGGTAGGGCACGGCGAGGTCGGGATAGTCGCGGCGTATGGTGTCGGCGACGTAGGCCGCGGCGGCGGGCAATTGTTCCGGGTGCCAGCTGAACAGCGGCGAGCGGCCGGCCTCGACGTGGCGCATCACCGCTGCGCAGCGCGCCCGCACCGCCTGGGCGTTGAGCAGTGCGGCGGCCGGGTGGTCGTCAGCGACCGGGGTGTGCCAGCCGGCGGCCGCGGCGGGCGGATTGGCAGTGGCGAGCGTCATTCGTGCAGCCCCCGGCCCTTGGCCAGCGCGAGTTCGGCCTCGGCCGGCGGCGCGTCGGCGCTGAAGTAGCCGGCGGCGACCTTGGCGTCGATCTCGACGCGGGCGTCGGCCGGGATCAGCGCGTCGGGGATCGCGACCCGCTCCACGACCTCGATGCCGGCCGCGGTGAGGGCGCCGTGCTTCATGTTGCTCATCGACGCCCAGCGGTCGATGCGGCGTATGCCGAGCCAGTGGAAGACGTCGGGCATCAGCTCCTGGAAGCGCATGTCCTGCACGCCGGCGACGCATTCGGTGCGCTCGAAGTAGGTTTCGGCGCGGTCGCCGCCCTTCTGGCGCTTCCTCGCGTTGTACACCAGGAACTTGGTGACCTCGCCGAGCGCACGGCCTTCCTTGCGGTTGTACACCACCAGGCCGACGCCGCCCTGCTGCGCCATCTCGATGCAGACCTCGATGCCGTGGGCGAGGTAGGGGCGGCAGGTGCAGATGTCGGAGCCGAACACGTCGGAGCCGTTGCATTCGTCGTGCACCCGGCAGGCGACCTTGGTTTCCGGCTGGCCGAGCTTGTCCACGTCGCCGAAGAAGTAGAGCGTCATGCCGCCGATGGGCGGCAGGAAGACCTTGAGGTCGGGCCGCGTCACCAGCTCGGGGAACATCCCGGCAGTCTGCTCGAAGAGCGCCCGGCGCAGGTCGGTTTCCTTGATGCCGAAGCGCTCGGCGATGCCCGGCAGGTACCACACCGGGTCGATCGCCGCCTTGGTCACGCGCACGTCGCCGTTGGCGGCCAGCACCTCGCCGTCGGCCTTCAGCCGGCCGGCGACGATCGCGGCCTGCAGTTCGGGCATGTTGATATGGGCGGTGGTCACCGCGATGCTCGGGCGGATGTCCATGCCGGCGGCGATCAGGTGGGCGAACTCCTCCGCCACCCGGTGGCCCCAGGGATCGAGCGACACGATCTTGCCCGGGTCGGCCCATTGCGGATGGGGGCCGATGCGTGCGGCCGGCGCGGTGTTGGTCAGGTCGGGGCGATGATCGCGGTGCAGTTGCCCGGCGGCCACCGCCAGCGCGCGGTACACCGAATAGGAGCCGGAATGGGTGCCGATGGCGTTGCGCTGCGCCGGCTGGGTGAGGCTGGCGATCAGCGGGCCGCGTTCGCGTGCGGTGGCGGCTCCCCAGTCTATTCCCGGCGCCAGGCCCGGTTTGCGGCGGGCATGGGAGGTAAGCATGATGTGCGATGCCATGGCGAACTCCTCGAACGGATGCAGGACGATCCGCGACGCGTGTTCACAGGCCGATGTTCCGGTGGTGTCCCGCTGCGCCGACCACGATAGCTTCACCCTGTGGCGAGCGAGATCCATGCCACGGTCGCGGCCGGCCTTTGCCGCGTTCTGCGGGTTGCAGCGCACCGGAATGGGGCGCTTGCGCTTGCCGCCCGCCGCGGCGTGTGCGCGCGTGGTGCGCTGAAACATCGCCCGTGCAGCATGCAGTGGGCGCCGCGAAGCCGGGGCGCGGCAAGCGCCGGCCGCGGGCGGGTGTGTGTTGCGTCACGGCGGCGCCATTGTTTTCGGCTCCGCGTGCGGAGCGCGCCGCGTCCCTGTACTGTCCAATCCTGCGTGAGCGCCGCCGATGGCATCGGCCTTGCAGAGAGATGATGCGGGCGGGAGACGTCCGGCCGGGGTCACACTTCAATTTCAGAGAGCGAGCGAAATGATGGATACCAACAAGCTCAAGGTCCGCAATTTTCCTTCCGCGCATGACGAAGCGGTCGCGCCCAAGCCTGCCACGCCCTACGACGGCCCCGGCAGCTCCTTCCGCATGGCCTTTACCGACAACGAGTTCCTGCTGCGCGACGAGCTGCGTCCGGTGCGGCTGCAGCTGGAACTGATGAAACCCGAACTGATCCAGCAGGACCAGGGTGTTGCCTCGACCATCGTCGTGTTCGGCAGCGCCCGCTTCAAACCCAGGGACGTGGCCGAGACCATGCTGGCCGATGCCGCGGCCAGCGGCGACGAGGCGGCGATCGCCCGGGCCGAGCGCACCCTGCGGATGTCGCACTACTACGAGCAGGCACGCCGCTTCGGCGAACTGGTCACGCGCGAATCCGATGCGCTCGGCGAGCCGGTGATCATTTCCACCGGCGGCGGCCCGGGCATCATGGAGGCCGGCAACCGCGGCGCCTACGAGGCCGGCGGGCGCAGCATGGGCATGAACATCTACCTGCCCTTCGAGGAGGCGCCCAATCCCTACATCACGCCCGAGCTGTGCTTCCAGTTTCACTACTTCGCCATCCGCAAGATGCACTTCCTGATGCGGGCGGTGGCGCTGGTGAGTTTCCCCGGCGGTTTCGGCACGCTGGACGAACTCTTCGAGGCGATGACGCTGACGCAGACGCGCAAGATCCGCCGCCGGCCCATCATCCTGTTCGGGCGCGAGTTCTGGGAGCGCCTGATCAACTTCGACGTGCTGGTGGAGGACGGCGTGATCAGTCCGGAAGACCTCGACCTGTTCCAGTACGTGGAAACCGCCGAGGAAGCCTGGGAGGCGATCAAGCTGGCCTACCGCATCGACGATCCCAAACTCACCGCCCGCCAGCTCAAGACGGTGTGAGTACGCCGCCGGCGCCGGCCGTTCAGGGCCGGCGTGCGGCGATGTCGGTCAGCAGGCTGCGCAGCAGGGCGCCTTGCTCCAGCCGGGTGGTCTGCATCCATTCCGCCACGGGCAGCGCGCGCGCCTCGGCGTCGAGCTGGGTCGCCCGGGCTTCGTCACCGAGGCCGACCGCCGCCTCCCACAGGATGGCGAGCTGCCAGTAGCGCGCCGCGGTCGCGCCCTCGTCGCGACATCGCGGCGCATCCATGGCGCCCGCATCGGCGGCGCGGCGCAGCAGTTCCCCGCGGATGCGCCGCGCCTGGACCAGGTCGGCGGTGGCTTCGTCGTGTGCGGCGCCATCGCCCCGGCGCAGCGCTTCGAGCGCCCGCACGTCGAACAGGAAGGCGAGGTTGATGCCGTTGTAGCCGTCCTGGCGCAGGAAGTAGCCGCGCTCGTAGGCGTTGATCGCCTCGTCCAGATCGGCCGGCTGGCGGTGCGCGTCCCACAGCCGCTTGTGAACCGCGCCCCACAGGCCGAGGGTTTCCGGATCGTTGGTGGTGGCCGGACCGAGTTCCAGCAGGATGCTGCGCGCCGCCTGCAATGCGGCTTCGGTCGTCGGTTGGCGCGATTTGTAGGTGGCGAAGGCGAGCTGCTGCAGCACGAAGGGATCGTTGGGGCGCTGCACCCGCACTTGTTCGAGCAGCATGCGCGCGGTGGCGAAGTCGCTCGGCTGGCCCGGCGGCGGATTGATGCAGGCGCGCGCCGCCTCGAGCAGGGCCTTGGCGGTGGGCGGCACGGCTTCCGGCGCGGCGGGAGGCGGAAGCGGCGAGCCCGGCAGCGGTACAGCCGGAGCTGGCGGCGGCGATGGCGGTGAGGCGAAGGGATCGGCCCCGGCTGGCGGCGGTGGGCTGCCGACCGGCTCCCGCGCGTCCGCCATGCGCGGCACCCCCCGCGGGGCGGGTTGCGGCGGCTGCAGTTCGGGCAGGAAGGTGTAGACCGGGCTGTCGGTGGCGTTGCCGGCGAGCAGTGCTTCGATCGCCTGCTGCAGTTCGGTGCGGAAGCGCTTGGCTTCCTTGTAGCCGACCTCTTCACCCAGATGGCGATAGCGGCGGATGGCGATGTGGCTGACGTCGAAGGGATTGCGGAACTGCTCCTCGGCGACGATCAGCGTGGCGCGCGGACGCAGGCCGTAGCGCACGCCGAGCTCGAAGGCGGCATTGACGTTGTAGGTGGAGAGATCGGCGATGACGAGGTCGGCCTCCAGCAGCATTTCGTACATCGGTTTGTCTATGGTGCCGCTGTGCACGATCTCGTCGGCGCGGACGCAGTCGAGCCCGGCCGCTTCCACCGCCTCGCGGATGATTTCGTAGGAGGCGTCGAGGTCGAGGATGCGGCCGTCGGTGTAGTCGGTCTTCTTGCCGAAGCCCTGGATCACGAAGCAGGTGCCCTTCATCGCTCGCCCCTCCGGAATGGCGCGGAACCCGGGTGGGCCTCAGGCGAAGCCCCGCAGGTGGTCGATGCTCACATGCGCTTCGGCATAGGTGCGGCCGACACGCTGGATGTCGTCGATGTGGGCGATGGAATCCAGCTGCTGCACGTGCTCCGCGGCAACGTCGGCCAGGCCGAGCGCGTCCAGGCCGGCGCGGCTGACGTCGGGGTCGTAGCGGACGTAACCGAACAGCTTGGTGCCGGTCCAGTTGGGCGCGCTGCCCGGCGTCATCACCATGTCGCCGAACTCGCGGTCGATGGCGGCGCCGTGGCGGCATTCGCCCAGGCTGCGGCAGGCCATGTCCCAGCCCGCGGAGGCGGCGTTCATCAAGGCCGACGGGATGTTCTTCGCATGGTCGAGCAGCCATTCGTCGTCGGCGCCGAGGCTGGGGCGGGCCTTGGCGGCGCTGCCGGTGCCGACCGAGACGATCATCAGCTTGTCCGCTCCGGTTTCCCAGTTGATCGCGTAGGGCCGGGTAGTCGCCATCTGGAAGGCGAGGAAGGCCGGGTTGTTGTAGGTGGTGACGCCGCCGTCGACGAAGACGAAGCGGTATTCGTCCGGCGTGCCCTCGGCGAAGGTCACCACCTCGGGCGGGAAGAAGGTGGGCGCGGCGGTGCTGGCGCGCACCAGCTGCCACAGCGGCAGGCGCAGGTTGCAGTCCTTGCGGGCGGGTTGGTTGTAGCGGGCGAAGGGATTGTTGGAGATCGGCCACGGCGAATCGGTACTGTGGTTGCGCATCACCAGCATCAGCAGGGTTTGCAGGCGGGCCGCGCCGAGCGTGGCATGGGCTTCGGCGGCTGCCGGCGTGTGCCCGAGCGCGCGGTCGAACTCGGTGCGCAGCTTGGCGGCGAGCGGCTCGTCCTCGTAGCTGTAGCGCAGGCGCTTGAAGAGCGAGGCCTTGTCGAACATCTGGGCGCCGCTGTCGATGTAGAAGCTGCGGATGCGGTCCATTTCCATGCCGCTGGCGATGCAGGTGGCGATCACCGCGCCGGTGCTGGTGCCGCAGACGAAGTCGAACCAGTCGGCCAGCACCAGGTCGGGCTTGTCCAGCCGCTTGCGCAGCGCCGCTTCCAGCCGGGCGAGGATTTCCACGCTGATCAGGCCAAGGATGCCGCCGCCGTCGCAGGCGAGGATCTTCTTGGGGCCGGGCTGCTGGATGCGGTCTATCAGGGGCTGGTTCATGCTGGCCTCCGTGTGGGTAGGGCGCGGGTCCGGTGCGGAATCGGCAGCTGTCCCCGCCTGTTCAGGGCGGGATGCGTATCACCTCGCCGCCGCGCCGCCGGGTTTCGGCCACCATGTGCGCGGTGCCGCCGGCGCCGTCGCCGCCTTCACCATTCCACAGGCAGACCAGTTTGAGCCGGTCGGCGCCCCAGGCGAGCGCGGTATCGAGCAGCCACAGGTTGCAGCGTTCGAAGGGGTTGGTGACAGCGGCGTCGCTGCCGCCGGCCGCCGGCTCCCGTGTCATGACGCGCGGCGGACGGTCGAGGCGGGCGCGCACGGCGTAGAAGCGCTCGCGCCAGTGTTCGCCGTGGGCGGCGGGCAGCACCGAGCGGCGCACGAATTCATCGACTTCGAAGGGCAGCAGCAGTTGCATGCGGACGCCGCGCTGAAGCGCGGCTTCGGCGAACAGCAGGTCGGCGCCGGCGGCGCCCTGGGTGTAGCCGATGTCGGCCGGCCCGGCGCCGAGCGCATCGAGCGCCTCGGCGATGCGGGCGGCGGCGTGCGCTTCGCGCGCCGGCGGAAAGCGGGGCGCCGGGCGATCCGGTGCGTCCATGATGTGGCCGCTGAACAGGAAGACCTGGCGTGGATGGAGGGGCGAGGGCGGGTGGTCGGAGACGGACATCGGCGCGGGGCTCCCGGTGGGGCGTCGGTCCGCGCCGCTGCGGGCGGGGCCGGGTCTCGTCTGAGTGTAGAAGATGGCGGCGGCTTATGGCAGCCGAGAACGGGTGAGCGCCGCTGCGTGCGGACCGGCAGCCCCGCGCTGCCGGCCGGCATGCCGTCGCCCGCGCCTTGCACGCGGGCGAGCTGGCGGACGCGGGGCGTCCGCCGGGAAAGCCTTATTCGGCTTCCATTTCGTCCAGCATTTCCACGTCTTCTTCGGTCATGTCGTGATCGTGCTCATGCTCGCCGCCGCCGGCGAGTTCGCCGAGCGCCAGCGGGTTGAAGGGCTTGCCGTTGATGGTGAGCTGGCCCTGGCGGAACACCAGCGCGGACTTCACCAGGCCAGCTTCCTGGGTGACATAGCCCTGCGCGGTGAGGCCGGCGAGCTGCTGGTTGAAGCGCGCGGCCTTGCGTGCCCCGACCTCTCCGTCGCCCTGCCAGGCGGTGAGCAGGCCGAGCGGCAGCGCGGCTTCGCCGCTGGCGTCGACCTTGCCGATCAGGGCGAAGGCGTTGGAGTAGTCCTCCGGCTTGATGTCGGCCAGCTTGATGCGCGCGGCGACGCGGGCTTCGCCGTGCGGGCTGTTGAAGCTGATGCGGTCGAGGCTGATCTCCGGCGAGTGCGACAGCAGCTCCATTGCCGGCCCGCTCAGCGCGCTCAGCGCCGCACCGGCAGCGTCGCCGGTGGAGGCCAGGGTGGGGTCGCCCGAGACCTTCATCAGTTCGCGGTAGAGCTTGGCGGTGGTGCGGGCGTGCAGGTGCTTGAGCGAGAGGTCGTAGTGGGCCGGGCCGTAGTCCTGGTCGCCGACCTTGACCACCGCCGCGCCGATGCGGGCGACGATGTCGAGGAATTCGCCGTTCACCGGGGCCTCGATGTCGTAGGCCAGCTGCTGCAGCAGCACCGGCATCGACGCTTCGTCGGCGCCGGCCTTGGGCTGGAAGCTCAGCTCGGCGGCGGACAGCTTCTGGGTGCCGGCGTAGAGCAGGGCGTCGTCGTCGAACACCCGCTGCTGCTTGCCTTCCAGCGCCAGGCCGGCGAGCACCAGGCGCATGCTGTCGTCCTCGATTTCGAGCTTGGGCGCGTTGCCCTGCAGGCTGTACTGCTTCAGGCCGGCGCTGAAGTCGAGGTCGAGCTTGACGCCGTCCCAGCTCACGCGGCTGGCCGAACCGTCGCCGTTGGCAGGCAGGGTCGTGGCGAAGGCCGGGCTGGTGAGCGTGCCGGTGCCGCCGCCGTCGAAGCGATACACCGTGTGCAGCTCGACCGGCTTGCGGTCGCCCAGCACGGTGGCGATCTCCTTGCGCGCGGCCTCGTCCAGCACCAGTTCACTGTCGGCCACTGCCGCGGCCAGGGTGGAAAAGCCGGGCAGCGGACCGTGCTTGATCCGGGTGAGTACCGTCAGCCGCAGGGGTTGGGCCGCTGCGCCTTGTTCGCCTTCGGCGGTGGCAGGGCGCGGATCGGCGAACTCGACGGTGACCGTTTCGGTGGCGCCGAACACGCCGCGGTCGTAGTTGCGCTCGACCACGCGCAGATAGGGCAGATCGG
Organism: Azoarcus sp. DD4; assembly: GCF_006496635.1. NCBI lineage: Bacteria > Pseudomonadati > Pseudomonadota > Betaproteobacteria > Rhodocyclales > Zoogloeaceae > Azoarcus > Azoarcus sp. DD4. The sequence goes on along the minus strand of NZ_CP022958.1, from coordinate 4,957,885 downwards.
CAAGCTGGGCGTACTGCTCGTTCAGCGCGGTCTCGACGCGCTGGCCGAGATACCAGGCGGACGCGGGGTAGGCGAGGGCGACCGTGGCAGCGACCACGGCGATCCGGACGGGAGTATTCATACGGGGTGTGTTCCTGCGGGTAAGGGCGCCGGGCGCCATGTTCGACGACACGCGAGTATGCCGAATGCGCGTTGCCGCGTCGATCATGGCCTGCGCACCCTGCGCACCCTGCGCGACCGGCTGGTCGGGCGCATCCTGGTCGAGAACAGGCGCTACGCCGCCCGCTTCAGCGGAAGAAGCGGCCGAGCGCGCGGGCGACCCAGCCTTCCTTGCGGTCGTCGGTGGTGATGGCGTCCAGCTGCGGCTTGACCGAGCTGATGTAGTCGGCGTCGTCGCGCTTGATGTGGTTGATCAGCCAGGCGCTGAGCAGCTTGTGGGTTTCCTCGGCGACGTTCTCGCCGGCGTTGAAGCGGTCGCGGTATTCGTTCACCCGGCGCACGAAGAGTTCGTGCACTTTCCTGTGCGGCTTGACGAAGCGATAGCCGGCCTCTTCCTGCAGGCTCTCCTCGAAGGCGAAGTGCGACAGCGTGTAGTCGACCAGTTCGTCGAGCACCTTGCCGACCATGGTGCGATCCTGCTTGGCCTGCGCGCCTTCCATCTGGTTGATGTAATCGACGATGCGCCGGTGCTGCTGATCGATGACGGTGATTCCGGTATCGAGGTCGCTGGTCCACACGATGGCCACTCGGTGTTCTCCTGGAAGGGCGTGGTTCGAAGGTCGCGCCGCATTGCGGTACGCGTGACGATGCGGCAGATCCTGCTGCGCGATGACATTCGCGTTGCCTGCGAGTCGGCGGTGAAGCCCGGCATTATAGCGAAGTCATAATCGATGAATTATTTGAAATATTTTCGCATGCAGAAGTAATGGCAATGGCTGCCGCATGGCAAGAGTCGCAGCGTGGCGGGAGCTTGCGCGCCTTGACCGCGCCGGATGCGATGACCAGAATGCGCCGTTGCCGCTTCACCCCCGCCTGCCAGCCCGCCCCATGTCCGTTCCCTTTGCGTCCGCGCCGGCGCTGCCCGACGCCAATCCCCAGTTCGCGCTGGGATTGCGCGATGTCGTGTCGCTCGGCCAGGTGTTCACGCCGCCGGCGGTGGTCCAGGCGATGCTCGCACTGCGGCGCAGGAACGGGCGCGTGCTGGAGCCGTCCTGCGGCGACGGCGCCTTCAACCGTCATCTGCCCGGCGCGGTGGCGATCGAGCTCGATGCCGATCATTGCCCTGCGGGTGCGCTCAATCTCGATTTCTTCGCCTATCCGGACAGCGAACGCTTCGACACCGTGATTGGCAATCCGCCTTATGTCCGCTTCCAGGACATTCCGGCGGCGACCCGCAAGCTGCTCGGCGGCGGCCAGGCGGCCTGTCTCGACGGGCGCTCCAACCTCTACCTGTTCTTCGTCGAGAAGTGCATCCGGCACCTGGTGCCGGGCGGCGAGCTGATCTTCATCACGCCGCGCGACTTCCTCAAGGCGACCTCGGCGGTGAAGCTCAACCGCCTGCTCTACGAAGCCGGTTCGATCACCGATGCGATCGAGCTCGGCGATGCCCGCGTGTTCGACGGCGCGGTACCCAACTGCCTGATATGGCGTTTCGAGAAGGGCCGCAGCGAGCGGCACATGCGTTACGCCGAACTGGGTGCCGCGGACGATGCCGCGGCGGTGCTGGCGGCGCCGCGCTGGGAGACGCGCCACTTCCTCGAATGCGGCGGCCACCTGATGTTCGTGCGCGGCGACTATCCGCTGCGTCTGGCGGATGTGGCCTTCGTCAAGGTCGGCGCGGTGTCCGGCGCCGACGACCTCTACGCGGAGCCGGCGCTGGGCGGGCGCGATTTCGTCTGCTCCGCCACCGTGCGCAGCGGATGCACCCGGCGCATGCTGTGGGTCGAGCCGGGCGATCCGCCGCCACCGCCCTTGCTCGCCCACAAGACACGCCTGATCGGGCGCAAGGTGGCGCGTTTCGATGAGACCAACTGGTGGCACTGGGGGCGGATGCACTTCCGCAGCCCGGCGCCGCGGGTCTATGTAAACGGCAAGACGCGCGCCCCGCAGCCCTTCTTCATCCATCCGTGCACGGATTACGACGGGTCGGTGCTGGCGGTCTTTCCGCGTCGCGCGGACGTCGATCTGGACGCCTTCCGCGCAGCGCTCAACGCGGTGGACTGGGCCGATCTCGGCTTCGTCTGCGACGGCCGTTTCCTGTTCACCCAGCGCAGTCTGGAGCAGGCGCCGCTGCCGACGGAATTTTCCCGCTTCCTGCCTGCCGAACCCTGAGCCGGAACCGCCCGGAGGCGGCTTGAGGCTTTGGTGTAACATTCGGCGCAAACCATTTCCTGCCGCGGTATCCCTCGCCGCGATCCATTCCGAGACTCGCTCCCATGGTCCCTCACCTCACCACCGCGCTGACCGGCCCGCTGCTGGAACTGGAAAAGCAGTTCCTCGACCGCGCCACCGAAATCGAGAAGTGGTTCCGCATCCAGTGGCAGGATCACCTGCCGCCCTTCTACGGTTCCACCGACCTGCGCAATTCCGGCTTCAAGCTGGCCCCGGTCGACCTCAACCTTTTCCCCGGCGGTTTCAACAACCTCAACGACGCCTTCATGCCGCTGTGCGTGCAGGCGGCGCAGGCGGCGATCGAGCGCATCTGTCCCGACGCCAGCAAGCTGCTGCTGATCCCCGAGAACCACACCCGCAACCAGTTCTACCTGCAGAACGTGGCCAAGCTGGTGAGCATCCTCAAACTCACCGGGCTCAACGTGCGCATCGGCAGCCTGTTGCCCGACATCACCGAGCCGACCGTGCTGGAGCTGGACAACGGCGCCCGCCTCAAGCTCGAACCGCTGCGCCGCAGCGGCGGCCGTATCGGCCTGGACGGCTTCGACCCCTGCGCGGTGCTGCTCAACAATGACCTCTCCGCCGGCGTGCCGGCTGCGCTGCAGGGCCTGGACGAGCAATGGGTGATCCCGCCGCTGCACGCCGGCTGGCACTTCCGCCGCAAGTCGCGCCATGCCGCAGCCTACGATCGTGTCGCGCGCGAGTTCGCCGGGGCCATCGGCATCGACCCGTGGCGGATCAACCCGGAATTCGGCGTCTGCGGCCAGATCAATTTCCAGGAGCGCACCGGCGAGGAATGCCTGGCGGCGCAGGTGGACATGCTGCTCACCCGCATCCGCGCCAAGTACAAGGAATACGGCATCACCGACGAGCCCTTCGTGGTGGTCAAGGCCGATGCCGGCACCTACGGCATGGGCGTGATGACGGTCAAGGATCCGTCCGAGGTGGTCGGGCTCAACCGCCGCCAGCGCAACAAGATGGCGGTGGTGAAGGAGGGCCTGGAGGTGCACGAGGTCATCATCCAGGAGGGCGTGCATACCTTCGAGACGGTGGATGGCGCTGTCGCCGAGCCGGTGGTCTATATGATGGACCACTACGTGGTGGGCGGCTTCTACCGCGTGCACACCGAGCGCGGCCGCGACGAAAACCTCAACGCACCGGGCATGCTGTTCAAGCCGCTGGCCTTCGAGACCTGCTGCACGCTGCCCGATTCCGCCCAGGGGCCGGATGCGCCGCCCAACCGCTTCTACGCCTACGGCGTCGTGGCGCGCCTGGCGCTGCTGGCGGCTTCGGTGGAGATCGAGGAAACCGAGCCGGTCGAAACCGACGATCTCGCGGTCTGAGCGGCGCCCACGATCATGACCCAGAAGCTCAAGCTCGCCTTCATCGTCGATCCGCTCGACGCGCTCAAGGCCTACAAGGATTCCAGCATCGCGATGATGCGCGCCGCCGCCGCTCGCGGCCACCAGGTGTGGACCATCCAGCGCGAGGCGCTGGCGTGGCGCGACGGCGCGGTGTTCGCGCATGCCGTGCCGGTGACGCCGCTGCCGTCGGACGAGCCGTGGTACGCAGCGGGCGAGGCGCAGCGGTTGCCGCTCACCGCCTTCGACGCGGTGCTGATGCGCCAGGATCCGCCCTTCGACTTCGAATACGTCACCGCCACCTGGCTGCTGGAGGCCGCGGTCGCGGCCGGCGCACGCGTGTTCAACGACCCGCGCGCGATCCGCGACCACTCCGAGAAGCTCGCCATCACCGAATTCCCCCAATTCACCCCGACCTCGCTGGTGGCGCGCGACCCGGCCGACATCCACGCCTTCATCGACGAGCTCGGCGACGTCATCCTCAAGCCGCTCGACGGCATGGGCGGCAGCCAGATCTTCCGTGTCGGCGCCGCTGACCCCAACCGCAACGTCATCGTCGAGACGCTCACCCACGAGGGTACGCGCACCATCATGGCGCAGCGCTATCTGCCGGCCATCGTCGACGGCGACAAGCGGGTACTGATCGTCGGCGGCGAGGTCGTGCCTTACGCGCTCGCCCGCATCCCCAAGGCCGGCGAGACGCGCGGCAATCTGGCGGCCGGCGGGCGCGGCGTGGCCATGGCCATCACCGCGCGCGAGCGCGAGATCGCCGAATACCTGGCGCCCATCCTGTGGCAGCGCGGCCTGCTCATCGTCGGCCTGGACGTGATCGGCGGCCATCTCACCGAGATCAACGTCACCAGCCCCACCTGCATGGTCGAGATTGCCACCCAGGCCGGCTTCGATGTTGCCGCGCTGGTGGTGACCAAGCTCGAAGAGGCCTGCGCCGACTGATGGCCGCGCTGTTCGCCCGGCTGCGCACGGCCGGCCTGCTGCTGTGCCTGGCCGTGGCGCTGGCCGCGTGTTCGCGCGCCGAGGTCCGGCACAAGGAATCCTATGTCTTCGGCACCCGCGTCGACGTTGCGGTGTACGGCAACGACGCGGCCCAGGCCGACACCGCAATGGCGGCTGTGCTGGGCGAGTTCGACCGACTGCACCGCGCCTACCACGCCTGGGAACCGTCCGAACTGACCACGCTGAACGCAGCGCTGGCGCGCGGCGAAACCGTCACCGTGTCGGACGAGCTGGCCGCGATGCTGCGCGACGCCCAGCGCATCGCCGCGATCGGCGACCAGCTTTTCGACCCGGCGCTCGGCGGCCTGATCGAGCTGTGGGGATTTCACACCGATACCTTCGTGCCGCAGCGGCCCGATCCGGCCAGGGTCGCCGCGCTGCTTGCCGCCGCGCCGCGCATGAGCGATCTCGTCATCGACGGCAAGCGGGTGGCCAGCCGCAACCCGGCGGTGCAGCTCGACCTCGGCGGCTATGCCAAGGGCTACGCGCTCGACCGGGCGGCGACCATCCTGCGTCAGCAGGGTGTGGCCAATGCGTTGATCAACATCGGCGGCAACGTCATGGCGCTCGGCAAGAAGGGCGACCAGCCCTGGCGTGTCGGCATCCAGCACCCGCGTGAAGCCGGCCCGCTGGCGTCGCTGCCGCTCTACGACGGCGAGGCCATCGGCACCTCGGGCGACTACCAACGCTATTTCGAACTCGACGGCGAGCGCTACGCCCACCTGCTCGATCCGCGCACCGGCCAGCCGGCGCACGGCACCCAGTCGCTCACCGTGCTGATCACCCCGCGTGCCGACGCTGGCACATTGTCGGACGCCGCCAGCAAGCCCGCCTATATCGCCGGCGACGGCTGGCGCGAGCAGACCCGCCGCTTCGGCATCGACCATGCGCTGCGGGTGGCGGCGGACGGTCGTATCGAGGTCACGCGCGAACTGCGCGCCCGTCTGCAGCTGCCTTCCGGCGTCAAGATGGACGTGGTGGACTGAACCGCCCGCCGGCGCGCCTGCACCGCGCTGCGGTAAGGGCGGGAGCACGGCCCGCGGCGGCAGCGCCCGGACCTTGCCGGGCTGAAACTTTAGGCGCGGGGCGGCGCTCTCACCGGCCATGCGCGTCCCGCCTTTTTTCCGCCCCTCGCTCCGCCTGCGCTGGCTGCTGCCTTGCGTGCTGGCGGCAGTGCTGGCCGCTTGCGGCATGCGCTTTGCCTATTCCCATCTCGACTGGCTGCTGCCCTGGTACCTGAGCGACTACGTCACGCTCGACCGCGACCAGCGCAATCTGCTCGATGCCCGCCTCGCCGACCGCCTGGCCTGGCACTGCCGCCAGCAGCTCGGTCCCTATGCCGAACTGCTGCGGCGGGTCGAGGCCGACTTGCGGCGCGGCCGCATCGAAGCGGCCGAACTCGATGCCCATCTCACCCGCGCAGAAAGCCTGTGGCGCGAGCTGATGGTGGCCATCACTCCCGACGCCCGCGCCTTGCTCGAGTCGCTCAGCGACGAACAGACGGCCGAACTCGCCGCCGCCTTCCGGCGCCGCAACCGCGACGCGCGCGAGGACTTCCTCGACGGCAGCCCGGCCGAGCTGCGCGAGCGCCAGGTCGAACGCATGGAAAAGCGCCTGCGGCCCTGGCTGGGTCGCCTGCAGCCGGATCAGCGCCGTTTGATCGAGCAGTGGAGCGATGCGTTGACGCTGTCGACCGCACAGTGGCTGGCGCAGCGCGAGCGCTGGCAGGCGAACCTGCTGGCCACGCTCGGCCAGCGCCGCCAGCCCGCCGTCTTCGAGGCCCGCTTGCGTCCCTTGCTGGTCAGCCCCGATGCCGGGTGGCCGGCCGACTATCGTGCCCGGGTCGCGCACAACCGCAGCCAGACGGTGGCCCTGCTGGCGGGCCTGCTCAACAGCGCCACACCCGGCCAGCGCGAGCAGCTGTTCGGCGAGATCGACGCCTGGGCGCGTCAGTTCGAGCTGCGCGCCTGCGCACCGGCGGCGCTGCCGGCGCAGGCGGCGGCCCGCCCCTGAGCCCTCGCGCCGTCTTCCCGTTGCCGGCGCATGGTGGGAAGATGCGGACATGCCGTCCGGATCGGATCGAGGAGGCGCGCTCATGAAGTTCGCTGCGGATATCCCGGAGTCCCTCGACGGCCTGCGTGCCGCGATCACCGCCGCCTGCAGGCGTGACGAAGCGAGCTGCGTGGCCGCGCTGGCGGCCGAGCTGGAGCAGCGGCGCGTGGCCTTGCAGCTCGATCCGGCCGCGGTCGATGCGCGTGCCCGCGCGCTGGTGGCCGACGTGCGCCGCCGCCGCCACGGCGCCAGCGGCGTCGACCAGCTGATGCACGAGTTCTCGCTGTCCAGCCAGGAAGGCGTGGCGCTGATGTGCCTGGCCGAGGCCCTGCTGCGCATTCCCGACCGCGCCACCGCCGACCGCCTGATCCGCGACAAGATCGGCAAGGGCGACTGGCGCCCGCACCTGGGCCACAGCGGTTCGCTCTTCGTCAATGCCGCCACCTGGGGCTTGCTGATCACCGGCAGGCTGGTCGCTACCCGCAGCGAGCGCGCGCTCGGCGGGGCGCTCAGCCGCCTGCTTGCGCGCGGCGGCGAACCGGTGGTGAGACGCGGCGTCGACTTCGCGATGCGCCTGCTCGGCCAGCAGTTCGTCATGGGCGAAACCATAGACGCGGCCTTGCGCCGCAGCCGCGACAACGAGCTGCGCGGCTATGCCCATTCCTTCGACATGCTGGGCGAGGCGGCGCTCACGGCTTCCGACGCCGAGCGCTACACCCGTGCCTACGAGGATGCGATCCACGCTATCGGCGCGGCCAGCGCGGGGCGCGGCCCCTATGCCGGGCCGGGCATCTCGATCAAGCTGTCGGCGCTGCACCCGCGCTACTGTCGCGCCCAGCGCCGGCGGGTGCTGGCCGAACTGCTGCCGCAGCTGACCGCGCTGATGGGCCTGGCGCGCGGCTACGACATCGGCGTGAACATCGATGCCGAGGAATCGGACCGGCTGGAACTCTCGCTCGAACTGTTCGAGCGGCTTGTCGCCGATCCGGCGCTGGCGGGCTGGAACGGGCTGGGTTTCGTGGTCCAGGCCTACCAGAAGCGGGCGCCCGGCGTGATCGACTATCTGGTCGATCTGGCCCGCCGCAGCGACCGCCGGCTGATGATACGGCTGGTGAAGGGCGCCTACTGGGACAGCGAGATCAAGCGCGCCCAGATCGATGGGCTGGCCGGCTATCCGGTCTATACGCGCAAGCCGCATACGGACCTCGCCTACCTGGTCTGCGCCTGCCGCCTGCTGGCGGCAACCGAGGCGGTCTATCCGCAGTTCGCCACCCACAATGCCCACACCCTGGCGGCGGTGTACGAGATGGCGCTGGCGGCGGGCGCCGGCGGGCTCGGCCGCGAGTACGAGTTCCAGTGCCTGCACGGCATGGGCGAAAGCCTGTACGACAGCGTGGTCGGCCCGGCGCAGCTCGGCCGCCTGTGCCGCATCTACGCGCCGGTCGGCAGTCACCAGACCCTGCTGCCCTACCTGGTACGGCGGCTGCTGGAGAACGGTGCCAACACGTCCTTCGTCAATCGCATCGTCGACGAGCGGGTGCCGGTCGATGCGCTGGTTGCCGATCCGCTGGCCGTGGTTGCCGCCGAGGGCGGCGGGCCGCATCCGGCGATACCGCTGCCGGCGGCGCTGTACGGCGCCGCGCGGATCAACTCGGCGGGCCTGGACCTGGCGAGCGATGCCGTGCTCGCCACGCTGGAAACCGGTCTCGGCGCACTGGCCGAGCGCCACTGGTGGGCCAGCCCGCTGCTCGCCGCCGCCGGGCCCGATGAAGCGGCGTGCCGCCAGCGCGCGCGGCCGGTGACGAATCCGGCCGACAGCACGGAGGTCGTCGGCAGCGTGGTCGAAGCCGGCGCCGAGGAGGTGGCCGGCGCGATCGCGGCGGCGGTGGAGTACGCTCCGGCATGGTCCGCGGCGCCGGCCGTCCTGCGGGCGACCTGCCTGGAGCGCGCCGCCGAACTGTTCGAAGCACATCGCATCGACTTCGTCAGCCTGTGCGTGCGCGAGGCCGGCAAGACCTGGGGCAACGCCGTTGCCGAGCTGCGCGAGGCGGTCGATTTCTGCCGCTATTACGCCGCCCAGTCGCGCAGCCTGACGCCACCGGCGGGGGCCGCGCCGGGGCCGCTGGCCTGCATCAGCCCGTGGAATTTCCCGCTGGCCATCTTCGTCGGCCAGGTTGCGGCAGCCCTGGCCGCCGGCCGGCCGGTACTGGCCAAACCGGCGATGCAGACGCCGCTCACCGCGGCCCTGGCGGTCCGCCTGCTGCACGAGGCCGGCGTGCCGCGCGCCGCGCTGCAGCTGCTGCCCGGTCGCGGCGCCAGCGTGGGCGCTGCGCTGGTGGCGGACGAGCGTGTCGGCGGCGTGCTGTTTACCGGTTCCACCGAGGTGGCCCGCCAGCTCAACCGCAGCCTCGCGCGGCGGCCGGCGACAGCGCCGGAACCCTGCCTGATCGCCGAGACCGGCGGTCAGAACGCGATGATCGTCGATTCGTCCGCGCTGCCCGAGCAGGTGGTGCAGGACGTGCTGGTGTCCGCCTTCGACAGCGCCGGCCAGCGCTGCTCGGCCTTGCGGGTGCTGTGCCTGCAACGCGAGGTCGCCGACCGCCTGCAGGCGATGCTGGTCGAGGCGATGCAGGAACTGCGCATCGGCGACCCGGCGCGGCTGGATACCGACGTCGGTCCGGTGATCGACGCCGCTGCCGCTGCGGAGCTCGAAGCTCATGTGGCGCGGATGCAGGCGGCCGGGCGCCACGTCTTCCGGCTGCCGCTGCCCGCGGCTTGCGCTGGCGGAAGCTACGTGGCGCCGACCCTGATCGAGATCGATGCGCTCACCGACGTGCCGCGCGAGGTGTTCGGTCCCGTCCTGCATGTGTTGCGCTTCGAGGCTGTCGAGCTGGAAGGGCTGATCGCCGCGATCAACGCCACCGGCTACGGCCTGACCGGCGGCCTGCACGGCCGCATCGACGAGACCGTGGACCGCGTGGTCGCGGGTCTCCACGTCGGCAACCTCTACGTCAATCGCAACATGATAGGCGCGGTGGTCGGCGTCCAGCCTTTCGGTGGCGAAGGCCTGTCCGGCACGGGACCGAAGGCCGGCGGGCCGCTCTACCTGCATCGCCTGCTGGGCAGCGGCACGCTGTCGCCGGTCGCGCTGGGCGCGACTCCGCCAGAGCCGGCGGCCGACGGTGGCGCACTCGGCGTGCTGGCGCGCTGGGCGCAGGCCGAAGGCGAACACGCGCTGGTGCGCGCCTGCGCCTACTACGGCGCCAACAGCCTGAACGGCAGCCTGCTGACCCTGCCGGGGCCGACCGGCGAGCGCAATACGTTGCGCTTCGTCCCGCGCGGAGCGGTGTTGTGCGTGGCGTCGTCCGCGGCCGCGTTGCTGGAGCAACTGGCCGCGGTGCTGGCGACCGGCAACGCCGCCCTGTTCGAGGCGGGTGCGCCTGCCTACCAGGTGGCCGCCTGTCTGCCGGCGTTCTTGCCGGGCTGGCTGGGCGTGCGCGGCCATGCCGCCGAACCGGCGCTGGCCGCCGCGCTCTACGAGGGCACCCCCGACGGTGTCCAACGCCTGCGCACCCAGCTTGCCGAACGTCCGGGCGCGCTGCTGCCGGTGATCCTGCCGGGGGCGGACGGGCGCTACCCGCTGCACCGGCTGGTCACCGAGCGGGTGGTGAGCATCAACACGGCGGCCGCCGGCGGCAATGCCACGCTGATGACCCTGGGCTGACGATCGCCGGCCGGCGGGGCGGGCGGGCTTGTCGGGCGCATATACTGCGCACTCAGAACCACAAGAAACGGAGCGCGCCCCGATGCCCCCCAAGCAGCACCTCGACCGCCTTGCCATCGGCCTGATGATCCTGCTGTGCATGATCTGGGGCGTGCAGCAGGTCACCATCAAGATCGCCAATGCCGGCATCTCGCCGGTGCTCCAGGCCGGCTTGCGTTCCATCGGCGCCACCGTGCTGGTGTTCGCCTGGGCGAGGCTGCGCGGCGTCCGCCTGTTCGCGGCCGACCGCAGCCTGCGGCCCGGACTGGCGGCCGGCGTGCTGTTCGCGGTCGAATTCGCGCTGATCTTCTGGGCGCTCGAATACACCACGGCTTCGCGCGGCGTGATCTTCCTCTATACCGCGCCCTTCTTCGTCGCCCTCGGCGCGGTGTGGCTGCTGCCGCACGAACGCATGCGGCGCCCCCAGTGGGTGGGCATGGCGCTGGCGTTCTCGGGCATCGTCGTGCTGTTCGGCGAGAACCTGCTGCAGCCGGCCGGGCGCGCCTGGATCGGCGATCTGATGATGCTGGTGGCGGCGATGCTGTGGGCTGCGACCACGCTCACGGTGAAAGCGTCGGCACTGGCCACGGCGGCGGCGGAGAAGACCCTGCTCTATCAACTGGCGGTGTCGGCAGTGGTGTTGCCGCTGCTGTCCTTCGGCTTCGGCGAGGCGGGGGTGTTCGCGCCGAGCGCCGGCGTATGGGCCAGCCTCGCCTTTCAGACCGTCGTGGTGGCTGCCGCCAGCTATGTCAGCTGGTTCTGGCTGATCCGCCACTATCCGGCGACGCGGCTGTCGTCGTTCTCCTTCCTGACGCCGGTGTTCGGTGTGCTGGCCGGCGGCCTGCTGCTGGGCGAGGCGCTGACGCCGGCGGTATTCATCGCGCTCGCGCTGGTCGGTGCCGGCATCTGGATCGCTAACCGGCCCACCTAACCGGCCGCCGCGCCGGCGGCCTCCTTCACCCATTCGGCGAAGCGTGCCACCTCCGGCCGCAGCGGGCGGGGCGCGGGCACCAGCCAGAAGCCGCGTCCTTCCACGGTGAAGCGTTCGCTGCCGACCGCCATCAGGCGACCGTCCTCGAGCATGGGATCGACCAGCACCGCGCGGCCGAGCGCAACGCCCAGGCCGGTGGTTGCGGCGTGGATGAGCTGGTCGTAATGGCTGTAGCCGATGCGCGAACGCGGCCGCAGCGATTCCAGCCCGGCGGCCGCCAGCCAGTGATCCCAGCGTATCCAGGGAAAGCCGGGTTCGTCGTAGTCGAGCAGGGTGAGCTGAGGCAAGGTGGCGGCGTTCAGCGTCAGGCCGGTGGCGACCGAGGGGTGGGCGACCGGGAACAGGGTTTCGCCGAACAGCTTGACGGAGCCGGCCGGCGCATCGCGATCGGCGCAGTAGCGTAGCGCGAGGTCGATGTCTTCGCGGGCGAGATCGACCACGCGGTTGCCGGCGGCGATGCGCACCTCGGTGTCGGGGTGACGGGCCTGGAAGTCCCGCAGGCGCGGCACCAGCCACAGCGCCGAGATGCCGATCGACGCGGTGACCGTCACCGGCCGTGTGCCCGGCTGGCGCAATGCCGTCGCCAGCGTGCCGTATTCGTCCAGCCAGCCCTCGGCGGCGGCGGCCAGCCGGCTGCCGGCGGCGGTGAGCGCCAGGCTGCGCACGCCGCGTACGAACAAGGGCGTGCCCAGGGCGGTTTCCAGCGCCTGCACCTGGCGGCTGATCGCCGACTGGGTGAGGCAGAGTTCGTCGGCGGCGCGGGTGAAGGACAGGTGGCGGGCGGCGGCGACGAAGCCGCGCAACGGGTCCAGCGGCGGCAGCTGGAGGAGCGGGTTATGCATGCGTTTCTCGCATGAATGTGATGCGAATTGACCGTTTGTGACGAGCTTAGGCGATGACGATACTGCATTCAAGGCAGCAGGGGGTGAGGCAATGGGCGCCACCGCCTGCCGGCCGCGACCTGAAGGAGATCGTCATGGATGCGCAAAACGGGATCATCGAATACCAGCTGGCAGCGCGTGCGTCGGTGGTGCTGACGCGCGCGGCCGGGCTGGAGGTGCGCTGCCGCGCGGGCAGCGTCTGGCTCACCCAGTACGGCGACGATCGCGACATCGTCCTCCGTCCGGGCCAGTCCTTCGTGCTATCGCTGGCGACGGCGGTGGTGATGTCGTCGGCGCAGGGCGCAAGCCTCAGCGTGCAGCGGGTGGCGCCGGCCGCTGCCGCGGGTGCGCCGCGCAGCCTGCTGCGCCGGCTTGCGGGCTGGTTCGATCCGCGCGGCTGCAGCGCGGTGGCGCGACAGCTGCGTGGCCGCCTGGCGATGCTATAAACGGCGGACAGCACCGCGCCCACGGGTCTTCTATAGTGGCAAGGTCAGCCACCGCGGGAGCCCCCATGCAGCGTCCGGTCGTCGAGTTCTGGTTCGAGTTCGCCAGTACCTATTCCTACCTGGCCGTGATGCGTATCGAGCAGGCGGCCGACGAGGCGGGCGTGGATGTCGCCTGGCGGCCCTTCCTGCTCGGTCCGGTGTTCCTCGCGCTCGGCTGGAACGATTCGCCCTTCAACATCTATCCGCCCAAGGGGCGCTACATGTGGCGCGATCTGGCGCGGCTGGCGGACAAATACCGTTTGCCCTTCCGCATGCCGAGCCGCTTTCCGCGCAACGGCCTGCTGGCGGCGCGGGTCGCACTGGTGGGCGAGACCGAGACCTGGGTGGCCGCGTTCGCGCGCGCGGCGATGAAGGCCAATTTCGCCGAGGACCGCGAGATCGGCGAGCCCGGGGTGATACGCCAGATCCTGCAGGCGCAGGGCTTGCCGGCAGAAGACATCATGGCGCGGGCGCAGAGCGAGGATATCAAGGCCGCACTGCGCAGGCAGACCGAACGTGCGGCGGAACTGGGTCTGTTCGGCGCACCGAGCTTCCGCGTCGGCGACGAGCTGTTCTGGGGCAACGACAGGCTGGAAGACGCGCTTGCCTGGGCGCGTCGTCCGCCGCAGCCGGCAGCCTAGCGGCCGGAACTCTCGCGCGCTTTCTTTTCCTCGTATTCGCGCAGGCGCTCGTCGTAGCGGGCGCGGTCACGCGCGGCCTGTTCCGCGCGTGCGGCGGCTTCCGCCTCGGCGGCGCTGCGCTGGCCGGCGCGCTCGGCGTCGCGCGCGGCACGGGCGGCACGCGCCTCGGCTTCGGCGCGTTCGAGCGAGCTGGCACGCTCGCCGCGGGTGACTTCCGCTTCCGGCGTCGGTTGCACTACCGCTTTGTCGTCGGTCGAGGGGGCGGACGGCGACAGCGGGGCGTCGGTGGTACGGCGTCCCGTCTGGGCGGCGGCACGCTGGCGTTCGGCCAGATCGAGCTTGCGCGCTTCGGCTTCGAGCGCGCGGGCACGCTTGATCGTGGCCAACCGTTCCTGCTTGGCCTGGTCGATGCAACGGTTGACCAGGACATGGGCGTAGCACTTGGGTTCGGTGGCGAGGAAGGTGGCCTCGGCTTCGTCGCGCAGCGCCTTGGCTTCGTCCTTGAGGCGGCTGCTGCGTTCGGCGTCGGTGATGCCTGTGCTGGCCGCCGCGCTGTCGGCGGCGTGGACTGACGGGACAGCGAGGGCGAAGAGCAGGCAGAGCAGCGTGACGGCAGGACGTGCGGACATGCGAAATCGGGGTCGCGTGACGGGGATGCGTAGAATAACGCCTTTAGTCCCCAGCGCGGGTTTCCGTTCGTGATCAGTTTCCGCAACCTACGCCTGGCGCGCGGCGCCAGGACACTCATCGAAGGCGCCAGCCTGCAGATCCATCCCGGCTGGAAGGTCGGCCTGACCGGTGCCAACGGCAGCGGCAAATCCAGCCTGTTCGCCATGCTGCGCGACCAGCTCCATCCCGACCAGGGCGATCTCGACATGCCGCCGGGCTGGGTGATCGCCCACGTTGCCCAGGAAACCCCGGGCCTGCCGCAGCCGGCGATCGACTACGTGCTCGACGGCGACGCCGAACTGCGCCAGGTCGAGGCCGCGCTGGCGAAGGCGGAGGCGGAGCACGACGGCAGCCACATCGGCGAACTCCACGCCCGCCTGCACGAGATCGGCGGCTACGCGGCGCGCGCCCGCGCCGCGGCGCTGCTCGACGGCCTCGGTTTCCTGCCGGCCGACATCGAACGCCCGGTGGCGGATTTCTCCGGCGGCTGGCGCATGCGGCTCAATCTGGCGCAGGCGCTGATGTGCCGTTCCGACCTGCTGCTGCTCGACGAGCCGACCAACCACCTCGACCTCGACGCGGTGATCTGGCTCGAGGCCTGGCTGCGCGACTACCGCGGCACCCTGCTGCTGATCTCGCACGACCGCGAGTTCCTCGATGCCTGCGTCACCCACGTCGCCCACATCGAACAGCAGAAGCTCACGCTCTACACCGGCGGCTATTCGGATTTCGAGCGCCAGCGTGGCGAGCGCCTGATCCAGCAGCAATCGATGTTCGAGCGCCAGCAGCGCGAGATCGCGCACATGGAAGACTACATCCGCCGCTTCCGCGCCAAGGCTACCAAGGCGCGCCAGGCGCAGAGCCGGATCAAGGCGCTGGAGCGGATGGAGCGCATCGCCGCGGCGCACGTCGATACGCCGTTTTCCTTCAGCTTCCGCGACTGCCCGGCGGCGCCCGATCCGCTGCTGCAGATCGAGGACGGCGCGGTCGGCTACGGCGGGCGCACGGTGCTGGACCGCATCGTGCTGACGCTGCGCCCGGGCGAGCGCGTCGGCCTGCTCGGCCGCAACGGCGCCGGCAAATCGACGCTGATCAAGCTGCTGTCCGGGCAACTGGCCCTGAGCGCCGGCCGCCGGCTGGAAGGCAAGGGGCTGGCGACCGGCTATTTCGCCCAGCACCAGCTCGAAACCCTGCGCCCGGACGAATCCGCGCTGCAGCACATGACCCGGCTCGACCCGGCCGCGCGCGAGCAGGACCTGCGCGACTACCTCGGCGGCTTCGATTTCCGCGGCGACGGCGTCGGCGGCACCTCGACCCCGGCGACCACGCCCTGCGCGCCCTTTTCCGGCGGCGAGAAGTCGCGCCTGGCGCTGGCCTTGCTGATCTGGCGGCAGCCCAACCTGCTGCTGCTCGACGAACCGACCAACCACCTCGACCTCGAAATGCGCCACGCGCTGACCCTGGCGCTGCAGGACTACGAGGGCGCGATGGTGCTGGTGTCGCACGACCGCGCGCTGCTGCGCGCCACCTGCGACCGCTTCCTGCTGGTCGACGACGGACGCGTCCAGCCCTTCGACGGCGACCTCGACGACTACCGCGACTGGCTGGCCATGCGCCGCGCCGAAGCGGCCGCCGCGGCACAGTGCCCCGACCAGGCCGCCGACAAGGCGGCGCGCAAGGCCGACCGCGCCCAGGCCGCGGCCGACCGCCAGGCGCGGCTGGCGGCGCGTCGGCCGCTGGTGAAGGAACTCGACCAGATCGACAAGAAGCTCGCCGGCTGGAACGGCGAGAAGAAGCTGCTCGACGCGCGCCTGGCCGATCCGGCACTGTACAGCGGCGGCGACAGCGCCCAGCTGCAGACCCTGCTCAAGCGTCAGGCAGAACTCGCCGGCTGGATCGAGGAGGCGGAGCTGCGCTGGCTGGAGCTTTCCGAGACACTGGAGGGCATACCGGCCGACTGAGCGGCCTGGCACGCGCTCGCGCCAGCCCGGCGGGTCAGGTGGCGAGCCAGCGTGCCGGATCGATGTTCCAGGTCTCGAAGTCCTCGTAGCCGGCGATCCTGTCCTGCGAACGACGCAGGTCGACGATCTCCGGCGTCAGGTAGTGCCCCTTGGTGTGATGGATCACCTTCACCGTCGGCTGCAGCAGGTGGTCGGCGTGCTGCTCCTGAACCACCGCAAGCCGTCCGCTCTCCAGCCGCACCAGCGAGCCGCTGGGATAGATGCCGATGCTGCGGATGAAGGCCTGCACCAGTTCCGGCTTGAAGTGGAACTTGCTCCACTCGAGCAGCTTGCGCAGGGCTTCGGTGGGGGGCATGCCCTTGTGATAGACGCGGTTGGAGGTGAGGGCGTCGTAGACATCGACGATGGCGCCCATCTGGCCGTAGAGGCTGATCTCGTCGCCCTTGAGCTTGTTGGGGTAGCCGGTGCCGTCGTAGCGCTCGTGGTGCTGGGCGGCGACGTCGAGGGCGATGTCGCTCACTCCCGGCGTGTAGAGCAGGATGACCTTGCTCTGCACCACGTGGTTCTTCATCTTTTCGAACTCGGCATCGGTCAGCTTGGCCGGCTTGTTGAGGATGGCGTCGGGTACCTTGGCCTTGCCGACGTCGTGCAGCAGCGCGCCGATGGCGATCTCGCGGATGATCTCGCGCGGCAGCTCTAGTGCGCGCGCGAACGCGGTCATCAGCGCACACACCGACACCGAGTGCAGGAAGGTGTATTCGTCGTGGTGCTTGAGCCGCGCCAGCGGCAGCAGCGCGTCCTGCTGGCGGAAGATGGAGCTGACGATCTGCTCCACCAGCGGCTCGACCTGCTCCATCTCGATCTGCTTGCCCAGCCTCACGTCGCCCATCATGTTGCGCACGATGCGATGGGCGTCGCGGTGCAGGCCGCGGGCGCGCTGCATTTCGTCGGCCAGCGAGGCCGGCGAGAAGGCCGGTGCCGGCGCCGTGGCGATCGCCTCGATCTTCTCGTCGACCGCCAGCTCGGCTTCCTCGCGCGTCGGAGCGTCGGCAAGGTCCAGGCCGCGTTCGGTGTCGATGTAGACCTCGTGCACACCGATGTCGCGCACCCGCGCCACCGTCGCCGTATCCTGCACGGCGAAACGGTTGCGCACGAAGTTGTGTTCTATCCAGCCGCAGTTGAGGTCATGGATGAACATGCCGGGCTGCAGCTGCTCGATGGGGATGAGCTTGATCATGGAAGCGGGCGTTTTTCTGCGAAGTATGGTTGCTGGACGCCGCCTCGCCCAGTTTTGCGCGCGCGCTGTCGAGAACTCCGCCACGGCCGGCCTCAAATCGTGGCCGTGGCTGCTAAAATCCCGCCTTTGCCGTTTTCTCGCTCACAGGAGTGCCCGTGCGTATCGTCTGTCTCGACCTCGAAGGTGTGCTGGTTCCCGAAATCTGGATCGAATTCGCCGAGCGCACCGGCATTCCCGAACTGCGCCGCACCACGCGCGACGAGCCGAACTACGACACGCTGATGAAGTACCGGCTCGACATCCTGGCGGCGAAGAAGCTCGGCCTGCCCGACATCCAGGACGTGATCGCCAGCATGGGTCCGATGGCCGGCGCGCGCGAGTTCCTCGACGACCTGCGCAACACCTACCAGGTGGTCATCCTGTCCGACACCTTCTACGAGTTCGCCAAGCCGCTGATGGTGCAGCTGGGGCTGCCGACCCTGTTCTGCCACAGCCTCGAAGCCAACGACGAAGGCATCCTGGTGAACTACCACCTGCGCATGCCTGACCAGAAGCGCGAGGCGGTCAAGCGCTTCAAGGAACTCAACTTCAAGGTGGTCGCCGCCGGCGATTCCTACAACGACACCGCCATGCTGGGCGAAGCCCACGGCGGCATCCTGTTCCATCCGCCGGAAAACGTGATCCGCGAATTCCCCCAATACCCGGTGGTGCGCGACTACGCCGCGCTGCGCGCCGAGATCGACAAGGCTTTTGCCAAGGTCGAGTGACCTTGGCAAAAGCCCTTCGGCGAGTGTACGGCCCCTGCTCGCTGCACTCGCCGCCCCCCTAGGGGGCTCAGCCTCTCCAACGAACTCCGGCAGTATCCAGCCATGCACCGCGAACGTTTCTACACGCTCTCCGCCTCCTGTCCTGACCGCGTCGGCATCGTCGCGCGCGTGTCGGGTTTCATTGCCGAGCACCGCGGCTGGATCCTCGAGACCTCGCTGCATGCCGAGCCGCCCGCCGAGGGTGAAGCGGTCGGTCGCTATTTCATGCGCATCGAGATCCGCGCCGACTCGCTGCCTTTTCACCTCGCCGAGTTCCGCGAGCGCTTCCGGCCGATCGCCGAAGAGCTGGAAATGGACTGGCAGATCAACGATTCGGCGGTCAAGCGCCGTGTCGTGCTGCTGGTGAGCAAGCAGGAGCATTGCCTGTACGACCTGCTCGCGCGCTGGCAGTCGAAGGAGCTGGACATCGAGATCCCGTGCGTGATCTCCAACCACGACACCTTCCGCGGCTTCGTCGAGTGGCACGGCATCCCCTTCCATCATGTGCCGGTCGGCGCTGACAACAAGGCATCCGCCTACGCCGAAGTGCAGCGCATCTTCGAGGAAGTGCGCGGCGATACCATGGTGCTGGCGCGCTACATGCAGATCCTGTCGCCCGAGCTGTGTGCTGCCTACCCGGGCCAGATCATCAACATCCATCACAGCTTCCTGCCCAGCTTCGTCGGTGCCAGGCCCTACCACCAAGCCTACGCGAAGGGCGTGAAGCTGATCGGCGCGACCTGCCACTACGTCACCGCCGATCTCGACCAGGGGCCGATCATCGAGCAGGACGTGATCCGCATCGACCATTCCGATTCGGTCGAGGACATGGTCCGCTACGGTAAGGACATCGAGAAGACGGTGCTGGCGCGCGGCCTGCGCTACCACCTGGAAGACCGCGTGCTGGTGCACGGTAACAAGACCATCGTGTTCCGCTGAGGCGGTTTCCGTCGCAACACGAACGGGGCGCCGCGGCGCCCCGTTTTCATTGCTGTTGCCCGTCCGTAAACAAAAAAGGGCGCCCCGAAGGGCGCCCGATCTTGCGGGACCGGAGGAGAGGTCGGTCCCGGCTTGGCAAGGCTTAGTGGTGGTACGCGGTTTCGCCGTGGGCGGTGATGTCCAGGCCTTCGCGTTCCTCTTCTTCCGGCACCCGCAGACCGACGAACATGTCGGCGATCTTGTAGGCGATGAAGGCGACGACGGCGGACCAGACGATGGTGATGATCACCGAGTAGGTCTGGATCCACACCTGGCTGGCGATCGAGAAGGTCTCGGCACCGGTGCCGCCGAGCGACGGGGCGGTGAAGACACCGGTCAGGATCGCACCCAGGATGCCGCCGAGGCCATGCACGCCGAACACGTCGAGCGAGTCGTCCGCGCCGAGCATGCGCTTGAGGCCATTGACACCCCACAGGCAGATGAAGCCGGCGAGCAGGCCGATGATGATGGCGCCCATCGGGCCGACGGTACCGCAGGCCGGGGTGATCGCGACCAGACCGGCAACCGCGCCGGAAGCCGCACCCAGCATCGAGGGCTTGCCCTTGAACATCGCTTCGCCCAGCGACCAGGCCAGCACGGCGGCGGCAGTGGCGACCAGGGTGTTGATGAAGGCGAGCGCGGCACCCGCGGTGGCTTCCAGGTTGGAACCGGCGTTGAAGCCGAACCAGCCCACCCACAGCATCGAGGCGCCGACCATGGTCAGCGTCAGCGAATGCGGGGTCATGGATTCGCGACCGAAGCCGATGCGCTTGCCGACCATGTAGGAGCCCACCAGGCCAGCCACGCCGGCGTTGATGTGCACCACGGTACCGCCGGCGAAGTCGAGCGCGCCGTCACCCAGCAGGAAGCCGCCCGGGCCCCACACCATGTGGCAGATCGGCAGGTAGCAGAAGGTGAACCAGATCACCGAGAACAGCAGCACCGCCGAGAACTTGATGCGTTCGGCGAAGGAGCCGACGATCAGCGCGCAGGTGATGCCGGCGAAGGTGGCCTGGAAGGCGATGAAGGCGTACTCGGGCAGCTTCGCGTCGGCGCTGAAGGTGTCTGCGAGGGTGGTGTTGCTGACCCCGGACAGGAACAGCTTGTCGAGCGAGCCGATGAAGGGGCTGGCCTCGGTGAAGGCCAGGCTGTAGCCGTAGAAGGCCCACAGCACGGCGATCAGCGAGAACACCACCATCACCTGCATCAGCACCGACAGCATGTTCTTCGAGCGCACCAGGCCGCCGTAGAACAGTGCCAGGCCGGGCAGGGCCATGAACAGGACGAGCAGGGTGGCGGTCATGATCCAGGCGACGTCGCCCTTGTTGACCGTGGCGACGACTTCCTCGGCCGCGGCGGCCGGGGCTTCGGCAGCGGCCGGAGCGGCTTCAGCAGCCGCCGGCGCTTCCACAGCGGCGGGCGCAGTCGGCGCCGCCGTGTTTTCCTGGGCGATAACGCCGCCCGCAAAGCCGACGGTCAGCGCCGTCAGCAGAATCGCAAATAGTTTTTTCATTTTCTGAATTCTCCCTTACAGCGCGTCGGCCCCGGTTTCGCCGGTGCGGATGCGGATCGCCTGCTCCAGATCGAAAACGAAGATCTTGCCGTCACCGATCTTGCCGGTGGAGGCGGATTTCTCGATGGCCTCGATGGCCTGGTCGAGCAGATCGTCGCGGATGGCCGCTTCGATCTTCACCTTGGGCAGGAAGTCGACGACGTATTCGGCGCCGCGATAGAGCTCGGTGTGGCCCTTCTGGCGACCGAAGCCCTTGACCTCGGTGACGGTGATGCCCTGCACGCCGATCGCGGAAAGGGCTTCCCGCACCTCGTCGAGCTTGAAGGGCTTGATGATGGCTGTGATGAACTTCATGAGGTTCTCCATTTACTCGGCCGGAGCCTGGAGTGCTCCGTTACCGGCGATCGCAATCAGAACGACTTGCTGACGGACAGGATGTAGCGTGCGTCGGCGTCATAGTCGCTCTTGTCTTTCATGTCGGTATCGACGTAGTGCAGGCCGATGGCAACGCCGCTGAGGTTGTAGGTGGCGCCGACCTTCCAGTCGCTGTAGGACTTGGCCGGGCCGGTGATGGCCTGGTGTCCGTAGTGGGCGGACAGGGTCAGGTTGTCGACCACCTCGTAGGCGGCGGTCAGGTCGAAGTACTGGCTGCCTTTGGAATCGTCCGCGCCGAACAGGTTGGTGAAGGCGTGGGAGTACTTGAAGGACAGGAATTTCCAGGAGAAGCCGACATAGCCCTCGAGCGTGTTCGGGTTCTTCAGGCCGATGGTCGAGCGCCAGCCGGAATCGAATTCGCCCGGGTAGACGTACTGGAGCAGGCCCACGTCGATGCCGAAGTCGCCGAAGCTGTGCTTGTAACCGGCGTAGACGTCCAGTTCCAGGCTGTTGCCCGAGTTTTCATCGGTGCCGCGCTCGAGGTCGCTCAGCCAGGAGACGTTCGAGCCCCACACGCCGACATAGAGGCCGCTGTCGTGTGCATAGTCGAAGCCGCCCTGGAGGGCAGGCTTTTCGTCGGTCTGGCTGATGCCGCGGTAGGCATAGTCGGACACGAGGCCGACGTTGGCCACGATCGGGCTGGTCTCCTCCGCGTGGGCGGAACCCACGAACGGCAGCACGGCGACGAGGGCGGTAGCGAGGATGCTCTTGCGCATAGATATCTCCTGGTACGCATGGTGTTTTGGCAGCGCATCCAATGCATGGTCCGTGCCAGCTTCCCGAAAGCCGCACGGTTGCTGGGCGTGCGGGGAGGGCGCGTCACCGTTCCGGGGTTGCCGCGGTGATTTTCCAGGCAGATGAATGGCATGCACCATTTTCAGGCACTAAATTGGTGCATTTTTTTGTCGGGTAAGCACCAAAGGAAGCCACTGCACCAAGCTGGGCGGCTGCGCCCGGCCCGCATGGTAAAATTCCCGCCATTCCCTGCATCCAAAAGCAATTGCGGCCATGACGACTCCACGCTTCCTCGATGAAATCGGGGCGAAACTCTCCGAACTCGCCGCCAACAGTCCGGCGCGCGATATCGAAAAGAACATACGCGCCGTGCTGGGCAGTGCCTTCAGCCGCCTCGACCTGGTGACGCGGGAGGAATTCGAGGTGCAGCGCGAGATCCTCGCCCAGGCCCGACAGCGTCTCGTCGAGCTCGAAGCACGCGTCGCCGCACTCGAAGCCGACCGCGGCAAGCGCGACGAGGCCTGATGCTACGGGCTTCGGCCCGCCAGCTGCAATATCTTTTTGGCATATTCAGGATCTCCGTTACACTCGCCGGCTTTCCGGCCCGGAGATCCCATGTCGCTCGCCTTGGTTCGCGCCCGTGCGCTCGATGGACTGAACGCGCCCGAGGTGACGGTCGAGGTTCATCTGGCCAACGGCCTGCCGGCCTTCAATCTGGTCGGCCTGCCCGATACCGAGGTGCGCGAGGCGCGTGACCGCGTGCGCGCCGCCATCGTCACCTCCCAGTTCGAATTCCCGCAGCGCCGTATCACCGTCAATCTCGCGCCGGCGGATCTGCCCAAGGAGGGCGGCCGCTTCGACCTGCCGATCGCCATCGGCATCCTCGCCGCGTCCGGCCAGATCGATGCCGCCGATCTCGCCGGCTGCGAATTCTGCGGCGAACTCTCGCTCAACGGCGGGCTGCGCGCGGTGCGCGGCGTGCTGGCGGCAGCGCTGGCTGCGGCGCGTGCCGGCCATGCGCTCGTCCTGCCGCGGGCGAATGCCGACGAGGCTGCGCTGGCGCCGGGCGCTGGAGGTGGCGGCCGCGGGTGGGCACTCGCTGCTGATGTTCGGGCCACCCGGCACCGGCAAGTCGATGCTGGCGCAGCGCCTGCCCGGCCTGCTGCCGGCGATGAGTGAAACCGAGGCGCTGGAAAGCGCGGCCATCCACTCGCTGGAGGGTGGCTTCGACGCCAGTCGCTGGGGCCGGCGGCCGTTCCGCGCACCCCACCATTCGGCATCCGCCGCGGCGCTGGTCGGCGGCGGCGCCAATCCGCGTCCCGGTGAAATCTCGATGGCCCACCACGGCGTGCTGTTCCTCGACGAGCTGCCGGAGTTCGAACGCCGCGTGCTGGAGGCGCTGCGCGAACCGCTGGAAACCGGTTCGGTGACGGTGGCGCGCGCCCGGCGGCGGGTGGAGTTTCCTGCCCGTTTCCAGCTCGTTGCCGCGATGAATCCCTGTCCCTGCGGCTACCACGGCCACCCGCACAAGGCCTGCCGCTGCAGTCCGGAGCAGTTGGCGCGCTACCGTGCCCGTCTGTCCGGCCCGCTGCTCGATCGCGTCGACCTCACTGTCGAGGTGCCGGCGCTGCCGCATGCGGATCTGCTCGGCGCTGAGGCGGGCGAATCGAGCGCGGTGGTGCGGGCGCGGGTCGAAGCCGCACGGGCGATCCAGCTGGCGCGGCAGGGCGTTCCCAATGCGCGGCTGGACCCGGCCCGGGTTGCCACGCTGGCGCAGCCGGACGAGGCGGGTGCCCGCCTGCTCGCGCAGGCGATGGACAGGCTGAATCTCTCGGCGCGGGCGTATCATCGGGTGCTCAGAGTGGCGCGCACGCTGGCCGACCTGGCCGGAGCCGAGCGGCCCGGCGTGGTGCACATCGCGGAAGCGATCCAGTACCGTCGCAGCCTGGACGCGGGCTGACGGGTGCGCCAGGGGCGTGCCGCTTTGCCCCGACGAACCCGACCCTCAACAACAACAATGCCTTCGACTTCTCCCTGGCTGGCGATTATCCTCGCCGCCCTGGCCGCGATCGGCCCGTTCGCGATCGACGCCTACCTGCCGGCCTTTCCTGCCATGGCGGCGGCGCTCGGCGCCACCCAGATCGAGGTGCAGCAGACGCTGACCGCCTACATGAGCACCTTTGCCGTCATGGTGCTGTGGCACGGCGCACTGTCCGACCGCTTCGGCCGCCGTGCGGTACTGATCGCGTCGACGGTCATCTTCTCCGTGGCCTCGGTGCTGTGTGCGCTGGCGCAGTCGATCGAGTGGCTGTGGCTGGGGCGTGCGCTGCAGGGCCTGTGCGGCGGTGCCGGCATGGTGGTGGGGCGGGCCGTGGTGCGCGACGTCTATGATGGCGCCCACGCCCAGCGCTTGATGTCGCGGGTCATGACCATCTTCGCGGTGGCGCCGGCACTGGCGCCCATCGTGGGCGGGGGGCTGCTGGCGCTCGCCGGCTGGCGCTCGATCTTCTTCTTCCTGGCGCTGTTCGGCGCGGCGCTGACCTGGATGTGCTGGCGTTACTTGCCCGAAACCTTGCCGCGCGAGGCACGCCAGCCGCTGCATCCGGTCGGACTCGCCCGGGCCTACGGCAAGGTGCTGACGCACCCCGCCTTCCTGTTGATTGCCGGGGCCGGGGCGCTCAACTTCAACGCCTTCTTCATCTACGTGCTGTCGGCGCCGGTGTTCGTGATGACCCACCTCGGGCTGGGTTACGGCGAGTTCGGCTGGCTCTTCATCCCGACGGTGGGCGGCATGATGCTGGGCTCGGTGCTGTCGGGCAGGATGGCGGGGCGCTGGTCGCCGCGCCGCTGCATCGCGGTGGGCTTTGCCATCATGCTGGCCGCCGCGGCTGCCAACGTGCTGTGCGCTGTGCTGCTGCCGGCCGGTTTGCCGTGGTCGGTGGTACCGCTGCCGCTGTTCACCTTCGGCATGGCGTTGGCGATGCCGGCCTTCTCGCTGCTGGCGCTAAACCACTTCCCCGAGCGGCGGGGCATGGTGTCGAGCTGCCAGAGCTTCGTGCAGGTCGGACTGAATGCGGTGACCGCCGGGTTGATCGCACCGGCGATGTGGGGCAGCGTGCTCGGGCTGGCGACCGGCATGAGCCTGTTCCTGTCGCTGTCGCTGATGACCTTTTTGGCCGCCGGGCCGTCCCAAGGCCAAAAGCGCCCCCCTGGGGGGCAGCGATCCGCGTAGCGGGGAGCGTGGGGGTGCTTCGTTTCGGCCGCCGGGCCGTCCCAAGGCCAAAAGCGCCCCCCTGGGGGGCAGCGATCCGCGTAGCGGGGAGCGTGGGGGTGCTTCGTTTCGGCCGCCGGGCCGTCCCAAGGCCAAAAGCGCCCCCCTGGGGGGCAGCGATCCGCGTAGCGGGGAGCGTGGGGGTTCTTCGTTTTGGCCGCCGGGCCGTCCCAAGGCCAAAAGCGCCCCCCTGGGGGGCAGCGATCCGCGTAGCGGGGAGCGTGGGGGTGCTTCGTTTCGGCCGCCGGGCCGTCCCAAGGCCAAAAGCACCCCCCTGGGGGGCGGCGATCCGCGTAGCGGGGAGCGTGGGGGTTTTTCCCTCGCCAGTGTGCGGCGCGATCAGGCCGCTTCGCCGAGGTAGGCGGCGCGCACCTTGGTGTTGGCGAGCAGCTCGTTGCCGCTGCCGGTCAGCGTGATCTTGCCGGATTCCATCACGTAGCCGCGCTGGGCGAACTCCAGCGCGAGGTTGGCGTTCTGTTCGACCAGCAGGATGGTCACGCCTTCCCGGGCCACCGACTGCACCACCTCGAAGATCTTCTCCACCACCAGCGGCGCCAGCCCCATCGACGGTTCGTCGAGCAGCAGCAGCCGGGGCCGCGACAGCAGGGCGCGGCCGATCGCCACCATCTGCTGCTCGCCGCCGGACAGGGTGCCGGCCACCTGCGGCAGGCGTTCCTTGACCCGCGGCAGCATCGCATAGACCTTTTCGAGGTCGGCCTCGATGCCGTCCTTGTCCTTGCGGGTGTAGGCGCCCATGCGCAGGTTCTCTTCGACAGTCAGCCGGGTGAAGATGCCGCGTCCTTCCGGCACCAGGGCGATGCCGCGGCGCAGGCGCTTGTGTGCCGGTACGGCGTTGAGGCGTTCGCCGGCGTAATGGATGTCGCCGCCCGCCACCGGCAATACGCCGGCCACCGCATTGAGCGTGGTGGTCTTGCCGGCGCCGTTGGCGCCGATCAGGCAGACGAGCTCGCCGGTGTGGAGTTCGAGGTCTATGCCCTTGACCGCCTGGATGCCGCCGTAGGCGATCTGCAGACCCTTCAACTGCAGCAGCGGCGCTGCCGGACTAGTGTGCATGCTTGCCTCCACCGAGGTAGGCGGCGATCACCGCTTCGTTCTTCTGCACTTCGGCGGGTACGTCCTCGGCGATCTTGCGGCCGAAATCGAGTACCGCGACGCGGTCGCACAGGCCCATCACCAGTTTCACGTCGTGCTCGATCAGCAGCACGGTGACGCCGTCGCTGCGGATCTGCTCGATCAGGTGCTTGAGCTGGCCGGTTTCGGTGGCGTTCATGCCGGCGGCCGGTTCGTCCAGCGCCAGCAGCTGCGGTTCGGTGGCGAGCGCGCGGGCGATCTCCAGCCGGCGCTGGTCGCCGTAGGACAGGTTGCGCGACACGGTGTCGGCGAAGCGCTCGATACCGACATAGCGCAGCATCTCGTAGGCGCGCTCGGTGGTCAGGCGTTCCTCCTCGCGGGTGAAACGGTTCTGGGTGAGGATGCCCCACACGCCGGCCTTGGTGCGGATGTGGTGGCCGGCCATGACGTTCTCCAGCGCGGTGAGTTCGCGGAACAGCCGGATGTTCTGGAAGGTACGGGCGATGCCGCGGCCGACCACCTTGTGCGGCTTGCCGGCGGGCAGCTCGCTGCCGTTGAAGACGAACTCGCCGCCGTCCGCGGTGTAGGCGCCGGTCAGCACGTTGAAGAAGGTGGTCTTGCCGGCGCCGTTGGGGCCGATCAGTCCATAGACCTCGCCCTTGCGGATGGTGAGCGACACATCGGTGAGCGCCTGCAGGCCGCCGAAGCGCTTGCCGATGTTGCGGGCGTCGAGCAGCGTGATCATTTGGCGGCTCCGCGGTGCAGGTTCTCCGGGTGGGCGTAGCGGGCGCGCGCCGGGATCATGCCGGCCGGGCGCAGCAGCATCATCAGGATCATCGCCAGCGACAGCAGCAGCATGCGCAGCACTTCCGGGTCGAGCAGCACGTGGCCGAACACCGCCTGCTGCAGCGGCACCGCGATGTGGCGCAGGATCTCCGGCAGCAGCGCGAGCACGAAGGCGCCGATCACCGCGCCCGCGATGTTGCCCATGCCGCCGAACACCACCATCGTCAGCACCGCGATCGATTCCATCAGGCTGAAGCTCTCCGGGCTGACGAAGCCCTGGAAGGCCCCGAACAGGCAGCCGGAGACGCCGCCGAAGGTGGCGCCGAGCGCGAATGCGAGCAGCTTCATGTTGCGGGTATTGATGCCGATCGCCTTGGCGGCGAGTTCGTCGTCGCGCATCGCCGCCCAGGCACGGCCGATGCGCGAGATCTGCAGGCGGCGGATGAAGAGGATGGAGCCGGCGACGCAGGCGAGGAAGAAGTAGTAGTAGAGGAACAGCGAGTTGATCGCGAAGTTTTCGGTCACCTGGATGTTACGCGACAGATCCCAGCCGAACAGCACGACGGGGTCGATCATGTTGATGCCCTGCGGCCCGTTGGTGATGTTGATCGGGTAGTTCAGGTTGAGCATGAAGATGCGCACGATCTCGCCGAAGCCCAGCGTGACGATGGCGAGGTAGTCGCCGCGTAACCTCAGTACAGGAAAGCCCAGCATGATGCCGGCCAGCGCGGCAAAGCCGGCGCCGAGCGGCAGGATCAGCCAGAAGGGCAGGTGGATGTCGAAATGCGGCGAGGCGAGGAAGGCGAAGCTGTAGGCGCCGACCGCGTAGAAGGCGATGTAGCCGAGATCGAGCAGGCCGGCGAAGCCCACCACCAGGTTGAGCCCCAGCGCCAGCATCATGTAGAGCAGCGCGAAGTCGAGGATGCGCACCCAGCTGCGGCCGAACTGCCAGGCGATCAGCGGAGCGGTGATGGCGAGGATGAGGATGAGCCAGCGTGCGGCGGTCGGGTTGCGCTTGCCGAGGTAGGGAATGGCGGCGGCGAGTTCGTTCATCGTGTCAGCTCCTCATGCCCGGTCCGACACGCGTTCGCCCAGCAGCCCGGTCGGCCGGAAGATCAGTACCAGGCCGAGGATGAGGAAGGCGAAGATGTCCTGGTAGGACGAGTTGAGGAAGCCGAAGGTGAGGTGCTCGATGTAGCCGGCGCCGAAGGATTCCACCAGGCCGAGCACGATGCCGCCGAGCATGGCGCCGCCGAGGTTGCCGATGCCGCCCAGCACCGCGGCGGTGAAGGCCTTGAGCCCCGGCATGAAGCCCATGCCGTAGTGGGCGATGCCGTAGTTGCTGGCGTACATCACGCCGGCGACCGCGGCCAGTCCGGCGCCGATCACGAAGGTGAAGGCGATCACGCCGTTGGTGTCGACCCCCATCAGGCTGGCGGTGCGGTGGTTTTCGGCCGTGGCGCGCATCGCGCGGCCGACGCGGGTGCGGTTCACCAGCAGCGTCAGGCCGATCATCAGCAGCGCCGAGACGATCACGATGACGAGCTGCACCGGGGTGACGAACACGCCTTCTATCGGCTGCATCGGCGTGGTCGGGATCAGCTGCGGGAAGGTGTGGTAGTTGCGGCCCCAGATGATCATCGCGATCGTCTGCAGCAGGAAGGACATGCCGATCGCGGTGATCAGCGGCGCCAGCCGGGGTGCGTTGCGCAGCCGGCGGTAGGCCAGGCGTTCCATGGTGAAGCCGATCAGCATCGATACCGGTATCGCCACCATCAGGGCGATGGTCAGCATCGCCACCGGCGACATGCCGGGCGCCACGCCCATCAGGAGCAGCATGGTCTGCAGCGCCGTCATCGCGCCCACCATCAGCACGTCGCCGTGGGCGAAGTTGATGAGGCCGAGAATGCCGTAAACCATGGTGTAGCCGAGTGCGATCAGCGCATAGACGCTGCCGATCACCAGGCCGTTGATCATCTGCTGGATGAGGGTTTCCATCGTGCCCTTGCGCGCGGCGGGAAGCTTTCGGGGGATGCGGTGCTACGGCTTGCGGTGTGCGCCGGCGGCGGCCGGCGCACACCCTGCCGCGGGCGCCAGCGCCCGCGGCGTGCGCGCTTACAGCGGCGCCCAGTCGCCGTTCTTGAACTGGTACATGGTGATCGAGCCTTCCTTCAGGTCGCCCTTGTCGTCGAAGGAGATGTTGCCGATCACGCCCGGGAAGTTGACCTTCTTCAGCTCGGGGAGGTACTTCGCCGGCTCGGCCGAGCCCGCCTTCTGCATCGCGGTGATGATCGCGGTGGCGGCGTCGTAGGCGTAGGGCGAGTAGATCTGCACGTCGGCGTTGTAGCGCTTCTTGTAGCGTTCGCGGAAGTCGGCGCCGCCCGGCATCTTGTCGATCGGCAGGCCGGCCATCGAGCAGTAGGTGTTGGCGTTGATCGCGTCGCCGGCGAGCTTGATCATCTCGGGACTGCAGCCGCCGTCGCCGGTGAGGAATTTGGCCGAAATGCCCAGCTGCTTGATCTGGCGCAGCATCGGGCCGGCCTGGGCGTCCATGCCGCCGAAGAAGATCACGTCCGGGTTGGTGGCGCGGATCTTGGTGAGGATGGCGTTGAAGTCGGTGGCCTTGTCGGTGGTGAATTCGCGCGCCACGATCTGCGCGCCGGAGGACTTGGCGCCCTTTTCGGTCTCGTCGGCGAGCCCCTGGCCGTAGGCGGTGCGGTCGTCGATGATGGCGATCTTCTTCGCGCCCAGGTTGGTGGCAGCGAACTTGCCCAGCACCGAACCCTGCTGCACGTCGTTGGCGATGGTGCGGAACACGCCCTTGTAGCCCTGCTGGGTCAGCTTGGGATTGGTCGAGGCGGGCGTCACCTGGGCGATGCCGGCCTGGTCGTAGATGCGCGAGGCCGGGATCGAGGTGCCGGAGTTCAGGTGGCCGACCACCGCCTTGACGCCGGCGTCCACCAGGCGCTGGGCCACGGTGGTGCCGGTGCGCGGGTCGGCCTGGTCGTCTTCGCCCAGCAGCTCGAGCTTGACCTTCTTGCCGGCGATGGTGACGCCCTTGGCGTTGGCTTCCTCGATGGCGAGACGGGCGCCGTTTTCCAGGTCCTTGCCGAGGTGGGCGATGGTGCCGGTCAGCGGCGCAACCGCGCCGATCTTGACGACTTGTTCCTGGGCTTGGGCGGCGCTGATGCCGAGACCGATGATGGCGACTGCTACGACGGTTTTCTTCATACCTGATCCTCCAGCGAAACTGACTAAGGGTGTTTCGTGTTGTTGTTCCCGCCCCGCGGCCGCGCGTGTGCGGCGGGGCGGTCGGTACTGCCCGCGAGTCCGCTTTCCGCAGCGCCGGCCGACGTGTGCGGCGGGCTGCGCGAAAGTGGCGGTATTGTGCCCAAAAAACGGCGTCCGGCGGATTCCGCGAGCGTGCCGTCGCAGCGGGCGATCTTCGGCTGCCGTCTGCCGCAGGAAACATGCCAGAGGGCATGGTGCGCGCCGCCCGCCCGCCGGCGCACGCTCAGGCGGTGCCCGGCTCGCGCTTCCGCACAGCGGGTGGGCGTGTCGCACCGGGCCGGTGCGTGCGCCCCGGCAGCCGGATCAGTCGGCCAAGGTCCACTTGCCGTCGTGGAAGCGGTGCATGCTGACGCCGCCGTTGCGGATGTCGCCCTGCTGGTCGAAGGCGATCTCGCCGGTCACGCCCTTGAAGCTCACTTTCCGCAGTGCCGGCAGGTACTTGGCCGGCTCGCTGGAATCGGCCGCCTTCATCGCCTCGATCAGCGCGGTGGCGGCGTCGTAGCTGTAGGGCGCGTAGAGCAGCACGTCGGCCTTGTAGTGTTGCTTGAAGCGGGTGAGGAAATCGGCGCCGCCCGGCATCTTCGCCGGCGGCAGGCTGGCCTGCGAGCAATACACCTTGTCGCTCATGGCGTTGCCGGCCAGCTTGATCATCTCGCCGGTGCAAACACCGTCGCCGCCGAGGTAGGTGGCAGTGCTGCCGAGCTGGCGCAACTGGCGCAGCATCGGCGCGGCCTGGGCGTCCATGCCGCCGTAGAACACCGCGTCCGGCGCCTTGGCCTTGATCTTGGTGAGAATGGCGAGGAAGTCGGTGGATTTGTCGGTGGTGAATTCGCGCCCCACCACCTGTATGCCGCGCTGCTTGGCCGCATCGGCAAAGGCGTCGGCCAGGCCCTGGCCGTAGGCGGTACGGTCGTCGATGATCGCCACCTTGGCGGCTTTCAGCGTGTCGGCGGCGTACTTCGCCATCGCCTCGCCCTGCTGCAGGTCGTTGGCGATCACGCGGAAGGTCACCTTGTAGCCCTGGCGGGTGAGCTTGGGGCTGGTGGAGGAGGGCGTCACCACCGGCACGCCGGCCTGCTCGTACACCCGCGACGCCGGGATGGACGCGCCCGAGGTCACGTGGCCGACCACGCCTTTCACGCCGAGGTCGGTCAGCCGCTGCGCCACCGTGGTGGCGGTGCGCGGGTCGCCCTGGTCGTCCTCGCTCACCAGCTCGAATTTCACCTTCTGCCCGCCCAGGCTGACGCCCTTGGCGTTGGCGTCGTCGATGGCCAGCCTGGCGCCCATTTCGCCGTCCTTGCCGAAGTGGGCGATCGGGCCGGTGAGCGGTCCGGCGTGGCCTATCTTCACCACGGTCTGGGCAAGGGCGGCGCCGCTGCCGGCAAGGGCGAGGCTGGCGGCCAACAGGTATGCAACGGGCGTTTTCATGAGCGGTTCTCCGGTGCGTTGCAGATTGTCACCCGGCGCGATTGCGTTCCGCGCCGGGAACGGGGATTCTAGCCCGCGCCCGGTGCCGTAATCGCCGGAAGGGAGATGCTTCGATGAGACGCCTGCTGACGCTGCTCTGTTCCTTGCTCGCCGCCGTCGGTCTGCCGGCCTGCGACTACTTCAATGCGCGCGAACTCCGGCCGGGCGTGTCGACCGCGCTCGAAGTGCGCGACCGCTACGGCCCGCCGCAGATGGAATGGCACAACGACGACGGTTCCGTCACCTGGGAATACTCGCGCCAGCCGCAGGGCGCCGAGTGCTACATGATCACCATCGGCCCCGACCAGATCCTGCGCACGCTCGACCAGGTGTTGAACGAAGCCACTTTTGCCCGCGTCCAACCGGGCATGAGCGGAGACGAGGTGCGCCGCCTGCTCGGCAAGCCGGCCGCCAGCCAGTTCTTCCAGCTCAAGCAGGAAACGGTATGGGAATGGCTGATCGATCGCGGTTCCTCGGTCACCGAGCCAACCTATTTCACCGTGAGCTTCAACACCGATGGCCGCGTCACCGGCACCGGCCGCTATACCCGCATGCGAGGATGAGATGTCCAATCCGCAAGTCACCAGCGCCGTCCTGCGCCGCCTCGGCAGCGCCCTGCTGATCGCGTCCGCCCTGCTGCTGGGCGGTTGCGCCGCGTTCGCACCGCCGCGGCCCTACACCACCGAAGCCGAGGCGCTGGCCGACCGCGGCGAGCCGACCCGGCGCTGGGACAACGGCGACGGCACGACCACGCTGGAGTATGCCACCCAGCCCTACGGCGACACCTGCATCATGGTGCAGGTGGACGCCGGCGGCATCGTGCTGCGGCAGTGGGACGCGCTGGACTACAAGAACCTCGCCACGGTACAGAAGGGCATGAGCAAGGACGAAATCTCGCGTCTGCTCGGCGAACACCGTTCCGAGCAGACCTTCCGCCTGTCGGGCGAAGAGGTGTGGGACTGGAACGTCTACAACGACGGCCCCGGCATCGCCACCCTGTTCAACGTGCACTTCAAGGAAGACAAGGTGGTCCGCACCAGCCGCAGCTACGTGCACTACCCCGACAGCACCCTGTTCCCGCCCTGGGGCATGTATCCCTACGGCTACTACCCTTACGGCTATCCCTATTACCCGCCGCGGCTGCGGCCGGTGCCCCTGCGGCCCTGGCCGCGGCGGCTGCCGCCGGCGCCGTGGAACTAGCGGTATGGCCGCCACGCTGGCAAGCGTCTTTACGAGCCGTTAGAATGCCGCACCTGCCGAGGAGCGCTGCGACCCGACCAACGGGCCAGGCTCGGCAACCGAACAACGGCGCTCGCAAACCACCAGCCGGGTTTGCCGCGCCGTTTGCTTTTGCGTCCGCTACCCGCTGTGCATGAACCGTAACATCAGGCACCCGAGGTAGAACGATGCAAGCCGACCGCTCCGAAGAACTCCGCCAGCAACTCGCCCAGCGCATCCTCATCCTGGACGGCGCGATGGGCACCATGATCCAGCAGTACAAGCTGGGCGAAGCGGACTACCGCGGCACGCGCTTCCTCGAACACCCCAAGGATCTCAAGGGCAACAACGACCTGCTGGTGCTGACGCGCCCGGACGTGGTCGGCGAGATCCATCGCGCCTACCTCGAGGCCGGCGCCGACATCATCGAGACCTGCTCCTTCAACGCCACCCGCGTGTCGCAGGCGGAGTACGGGCTGGAAGCGGTCGCCTACGAACTCAACGTCGCCAGCGCCCGTCTGGTGCGCACCCTCTGCGACGAATACACCGCGCAGAACCCGGCCAAGCCGCGCTACTGTGCCGGCGTGCTGGGGCCGACTTCGCGCACGCTGTCGATCAGCCCGGACGTGAACGACCCCGGCTACCGCAACATCGAATTCGACGCGCTGGTCGACGACTACTACGACTCCGCCCGTGGCCTGATGGAAGGCGGCGCCGATCTGCTGCTGATCGAGACCATCTTCGACACGCTCAATGCCAAGGCTGCGGTGTTCGCGGTTGAGAAGCTGTTCGACGAGTGTGAGAAAAGCGGTGGCCACCGCCTGCCGGTGATGATCTCCGGCACCATCACCGACGCTTCCGGCCGCACGCTCTCGGGCCAGACCGCCGAAGCCTTCTGGAACTCGCTCGCGCATGCGCGGCCGATCTCCTTCGGCCTCAACTGCGCGCTCGGCGCCAAGGAGCTGCGCGCCTACGTCGAAGACCTCGCCAACGTCTGCGACACCCATGTTTCCGCCCACCCCAATGCCGGCCTGCCCAATCCGCTGGCGCCCACCGGTTACGACGAAACGCCGGAGCAACTGGCCGAGGCGGTGGTCGAATGGGCGCAGTCCGGCCTGGTGAACATCCTCGGCGGCTGCTGCGGCACCACCCCGGCCCACATCGCCGCGATCGCGCAGGCGGTGGCGAGCGTGCCGCCGCGCCGGGTGCCGGAAGTCGAGAAGAAGCTGCGTCTGTCGGGCCTGGAACCCTTCAACGTCGGCGCCGACAGCCTGTTCGTCAATGTGGGCGAGCGCACCAACGTCACCGGCTCCAAGGCCTTCGCCCGCATGATCCTCGAAGGCCGCTTCGACGATGCGCTGGCCGTCGCCCGTCAGCAGGTGGAAAACGGTGCCCAGGTCATCGACATCAACATGGACGAGGCGATGCTGGATTCGAAGGCGGCGATGGAGCGCTTCTGCAAGCTCATCGCTTCCGAGCCGGACATCTCGCGCGTGCCCATCATGCTCGATTCCTCCAAGTGGGAGATCATCGAGACCGGCCTCAAGTGCATCCAGGGCAAGGGCATCGTCAATTCGATCTCGATGAAGGAAGGCGAGGAGATCTTCCTGCGCCAGGCGCGGCTCGCCCGCCGCTACGGCGCCGCGGTGATCGTGATGGCCTTCGACGAGAAGGGCCAGGCCGACACCTACGCGCGCAAGATCGAGATCTGCGAACGCGCCTACACGCTGCTGGTGGGCATCGGCTTTCCGCCCGAAGACATCATCTTCGACCCCAACATCTTCGCCATCGCCACCGGCATCGAAGAACACGACAACTACGCGGTCGATTTCATCCAGAGCGTGGCCTGGATCAAGGCCAATCTGCCCTACGCCAAGACCTCGGGCGGCGTCTCCAACGTCAGCTTCAGCTTCCGCGGCAACGAGCCGGTGCGCGAGGCCATCCACACCGTCTTCCTGTACCACGCGATCAAGGCCGGGCTGACCATGGGCATCGTCAATGCCGGCCAGCTCGGCGTGTATGACGACCTCGACCCGGTGCTGCGCGAGAAGGTGGAAGACGTCGTCCTCAACCGCAAGCCGGGCGCGGGCGAAGCGCTGGTGGAACTGGCCCAGACGGTGAAGGAAGGCAAGGCCAAGGACACCGGCCCCGACCTCGCCTGGCGCGAATGGACGGTGGAAGAGCGCCTCAAGCACGCGCTGGTGAAGGGCATCACCGAGTTCGTCGTCGCCGACACCGAGGAAGTGCGCGCCCGGCTGGAGGCCGAAGGCAAGCCGCCGCTGGCGGTGATCGAAGGCCCGCTGATGGCCGGCATGGACGTGGTCGGCGACCTTTTCGGCGCCGGCAAGATGTTCCTGCCGCAGGTGGTGAAGTCCGCCCGCGTCATGAAGCAGGCGGTCGCCCACCTCATCCCCTACATCGAGGCCGAAAAGCTGCGCACCGGCGCCACCAGCAAGGGCCGTATCGTCATCGCCACGGTCAAGGGCGATGTGCACGACATCGGCAAGAACATCGTCGGCGTGGTGCTGGGCTGCAACGGCTACGAGGTGATCGACCTCGGCGTCATGGTGCCCACCGACAAGATCCTCAACGCCGCGCGCGAGCACGGCGCCCAGGCCATCGGGCTGTCCGGCCTCATCACGCCGTCGCTGGAAGAGATGAGCCACGTCGCCGCCGAGATGCAGCGCCAGGGCTTCGACGTGCCCTTGCTGATCGGCGGCGCCACCACCAGCCGCGCCCACACCGCGATCAAGATCGCGCCGCACTACAGCCAGCCGGTGGTCTACGTGCCGGACGCTTCCCGCGCGGTCGGCGTGGTTACCGCCCTGCTGTCGGAAGGCGGCGCCGATGCGTTCCGCGCTCAGCTCGCCGCCGACTACGACAAGATCCGCGCCCAGCACGCCAACAAGAAGGGCGTGCAACTGGTGAGCCTGGAAGCCGCGCGCGCCAATGCCTACGACCCGCTGTCGGTGGAAGGCTACGCGCCGGTCGAACCCAACACCCTGGGGGTGATGGCGCTCGACGTCGATCTCGACGAACTGCGCGACTACATCGACTGGGGCCCCTTCTTCCAGACCTGGGACCTGGCCGGCAGCTTCCCGAAGATTCTCGACGACGAGGTGGTCGGCGAGACCGCGCGCAACGTCTATCAGGACGCGCAGAACATGCTCGAAGACCTGATCGCCGGCGAATGGGTGCAGGCCAAGGCGGTGTTCGGCCTCTTCCCCGCCAACAGCGTGGGCGACGACATCGAGTTCTACGCCGACGAGTCGCGCAGCGAAACCATGATGAGCTGGCACGGCCTGCGCCAGCAGCACGAACGCCCCGCCGGCAAGCCGCACTGGTGTCTGGCCGACTTCGTCGCGCCCAAGGCCAGTGGCGTGCGCGACTGGTGCGGCGCCTTCGCCGTCACCGCCGGCCTCGGCATCGAGCACAAGCTCGCCGAGTTCGAGGCCGCCCACGACGACTACCACGCCATCATGCTCAAGAGCCTGGCCGACCGCCTCGCCGAAGCCACCGCCGAGTGGCTGCACGAGCGCGTGCGCAAGGAATACTGGGGCTACGCCGCCGACGAGGCGCTGGGCAACGAAGCGCTCATCAAGGAACAATACAAGGGCATCCGCCCCGCGCCCGGCTACCCCGCCTGCCCGGACCACACCGTGAAGGCGGCGCTGTTCCAACTGCTGGACGTGCCCACCAACGCCGGCATGGGGCTGACCGAAGCCATGGCGATGACCCCGGCGGCGAGCGTGTCCGGCTTCTACTTCGCCC
Source organism: Azoarcus sp. DD4 (assembly GCF_006496635.1). Taxonomy (NCBI): domain Bacteria; kingdom Pseudomonadati; phylum Pseudomonadota; class Betaproteobacteria; order Rhodocyclales; family Zoogloeaceae; genus Azoarcus; species Azoarcus sp. DD4. The sequence continues at coordinate 4,921,076 of NZ_CP022958.1, read as the reverse complement.
ACCCGGAAAGCCACTACTTCGCCATCAGCAAGATCGGCCGGGATCAGCTCGCCGACTGGGCGCAGCGCACCGGCCTTACCGAAGAGGCGGCGGCGCGCTGGCTGGCGCCGCTGCTGTAAGAGGCAGCACTGTCCCGCTGGAGGCTGCCCGTTCGATGGGCAGCCGTGGGCGGTGTTACCTTGACGTGTAGCCGGCCTCTCGCTGATGACGAATGGCGAGTACCAAAACCACGTCGCGTACTTCGTCGTAGTCGTACAGCGCGAGGTATCCCGTTCGGCCGCGCGAAATGACCAGTTCGCGCATGTCCTGCTCGGCGGGGCGCCCGATGAGCGGATGATTCCCGAGTGTCTGCATGGCTTCGGCAATCAACTCGGCGGTCGCCAGTGCAAGGGCCGGTTCCGTTTCGAGAAGAAAGTCGGTAAGCCGTTCGAGGTCCTGGAGCGCTCGCCGGGTGTAGATCAGTCGCGCCAAGGCTTGGCCTCGGGCTTGGAAACGACCTTCCCACTTGCGCGTGCCCGAATGTAGGCATGGACCTCGGCGGCAGCATAGCCCTCCCCGGATGCGAGCGTTTCGTCCCTCGATGCAAGTGCATCGGCAACGAAGGCCGCCCGCTTTTCCGCGGCGACTGCCGCTGCACGGATCGCTTCGACCATGAACGCATGGGGGGTGACACCCTGCTGCCTTGCAGCCGCAATGGCGAGCTGCTTCACATCCTCAGGGAGCTTCAACGAGGTTGTAGTCATGTCCGTACTCCAATATCGGGTGATATAAAAGTAACACCCGAAGGCCATGCAGGCCAGCGAATCAGAGTTGGTCCAGCGGGCTTGTCACGCCGCGACCGCCCTTGTTCAGCACGTGGGTGTAGATCATCGTGGTCGACACATCGGCATGGCCGAGCAGTTCCTGCACGGTACGGATGTCGTAGCCGCCTTCGAGCAGGTGGGTTGCGAAGGAGTGGCGCAGCGTGTGGACGCTGACGGGCTTGTGCAGTCCGGTGGCTTCAACCGCGCGCTTGATCGCACGCTGCAGGCGCCGCTCATAAAGGTGATGCCGCCGCCGGATGCCGGATACCGGATCGACCGCCAGATGGTCGGCCGGCCATAACCAGAACCACGGCCACGACATCGCCGCACGCGGATACTTGCGGGCGAGCGCGTCCGGCATCCAAATCCCAGGCACCTCCGCCTCCCGGTCGGCTTCCCACACCTTTCGTGCCGCTTGCAAGTGGTGGCGCAGTACCGGGCGCAGCGCCGTTGGCAGCATCACGCGGCGGTCCTTGCCGCCCTTGCCCTCGCGTACCGTGATCTCGTTCCGGTCGAAGTCGACATCCTTGACCCGCAGTCGGAGCCCCTCCATCAAGCGCATCCCAGTGCCGTAGAGCAAGCGCGCCACATCGCCCTCGGTGCCTTCCATCGCCCCCAGCAGATGCGCGACCTCGGTGCGCGACAACACTACCGGCACCCGTTCGCGTTTTTTCGGTCGGCCGATTTCCTGCATCCACGGCAAATCGATGCCGAGAACCTCCTTGTAGAGAAAGAGCAGGGCGGACAAGGCCTGATTGTGTGTGGATGGCGCGACCGAGCGCTCGCTGGCCAGCCAGTTCAGGAAGGCCTCGACCTCCACCGCCCCCATGTCACGCGGGTGACGCAGGCCTTGTTGACGGATGAAGAAGCGAGCCCAATAGACATAAGCCTGCTCCGTTCTTATGCTGTAGTGCTTGTAACGAACGGCAGCACGAACCTGGTCCAGCAGTCGCGGTGGTTGCGCCGGCGTGTTCTCCATGGCCATGACGTGTTTGAGTGCCTGTGGTTACTAGTAATGCATACAGCATAAGCGGTGGGCCCAATGATTTCAAATAGAAAAATCCGAAAGCGGCCACCGGTTTATGCGACAGACCTCTGGAATACACGTCAGACGTTGACGTCTACAACACGTTCGGCGTCATGACTCGACCCACCCCCACTCAGCCGCGCGATCTCTGGGAGAAAGATGGCTCCCTCCGCGACGTCTACGTGCTAGACACCACCTTCACCGACTGGACGTTGTTACTCTCGCTCGCAGAAAAATATGGCTATCAGTACTCGTACGCAGGTCAAGATCTTCCATTGCCCGAGGTGGAGAAAATCTTCACAGCACGTGACGGACCGCATCTCTTGAGCGTGAAACTCGGAAGGGTTACAGCAAACTGTCACTTCTTCGTTCCGGACGAAATCGAACTCGACTTCGATCCACGAGAAATCGAGAGCGATAGTGACCACTATGAAGTCCTTCAGTTTCTTGAAGCACTTGCGAAAGGTACGAACAAGAAGGTTTCTGTAACCGCCGAGAATGCCCAAGACATTCCGTATCTTTCGTACGATCCTTTGTCGCGTGATTGGGTAGTCTATGAACCGCCCGCTATACCCCAATGACGCCGAACCCATCATTCCACCGGACCTTGCGCATAAAGCCGCGCAAGGCCAGTGAATTCAAACTACAAGGGCTTCCCCATTAGTCAAGCAATAGCGCCCCCCTGCCCACGTAGCGGGCATTGATCCTCGTCTTTCGATACGACAGCACCGGGCAAGCAGCAAAGTGCGCAGAAACAACAAGGTGCGGACTGGCTAAACTACAAACGGTCATCGTTGCAGCCGTCGTTTGGCTGCGGACCCTGATGAAGGACGCACGCGGGGGACCCATTCGTTAGCCGGCACTCGTATGGCTGCCCTTGAATTAATCGGTCACTCCCCGCGCAGGTCCAGACCTGTTGTCATCAACGCTTGCCGTCACGCGGCGGTCAAATCGGTTCGTTCTGGTCGATGGGCTGCCGGGAGGGTTCAAGTCGGCAGTGCAAAGGCTTCGCCTCGTCGCAATACCGCCCACGCCATGCGCGCGTTCTTCGCGGCAATGGCGACCACCGCTTTCCAGTAGCCGCGTCGCTGCTCTACGGCCAGGGCCCAGCGGCTCAAGCCGTCCGTCTTGTTGCGGGCTGCGGCCAGCACGGCTCGGGCGCCCATGACGAGCAGGCTGCGCAGGTAGGCGTCGCCCGCCTTGGTGATGCGCCCGAGGCGGGCCTTGCCGCCAGAGCTGTACTGACCGGGGACCAGGCCGAGCCAAGCGGCGAACTGGCGGCCGCACTCGAAGTCGTGACCGTTGCCGATCAAGGCGACCAGGCAGGTGGCGGTGGTCTCGCCCACGCCGCTCAGCCGGGTCAGGCGCTGCGCCCGGATGTCCTGGCGGGCGATCTGGCGGATATGGCGGTCGTACTGCGCGATACGTTCATCGAGCCGATCGACTTCACCGAGTAGATCCCCGATGACCATGTTGGCCCAGCCGGGCAGATCTTCCAGGCACTGGCCGGCACGTCGACGGACGGTGGCCGCCTTGAGCGGCAGCACGATACCCAACTCGGCCAGCAGGCCGCGGATGCGGTTTATGGTGGCCGTGCGCTGCTCGACGAACCCCTGGCGGGCACGGTGCACCATCAGCTGAGATTGCTGGTCGAGCGTTTTGATTGGCACAAAGCGCATGTGCGGTCGTTGCACGGCCTCGCAGATCGCTGCGGCATCGGCCGCGTCGTTCTTGCTGCGCCGCCCGCTCATCCGGTAAGGCGTGACGAACTTCGGTGCGATCAGGCGCACCGTATGCCCTGCTGCCTGAAATAGCCGGGCCCAATGATGCGCGCCCGAGCATGCTTCCATGCCGATCACGCATGGCGGCAGCGTTGCGATGAGTTCATGCAGCTTCTCGCGCGGCACCGCCGGGCGCACCAATTCGGCGCGGCCAGCCTCATCCACGCCATGCACAGCGAATACACTCTTGGCGAGATCGATCCCAACGGTCAGAATGCTCATGGACTTTCCCCTCTCGGACAGATTGATGAGATTTCGCACTTCCCATCGTGGCACTCGCGTGCCAAGGGCCGCAATGCGGCAAGACCGGGACGGGGAAGTCCCTTTCATTCGTTAGGCATCATGCAGATACTCCTTCGCCGACACGCTGGATGGATGGGGCGCTTTGCTTCACTAGATGTTCTGGTTGACGAACAAAAGGTGTGCTCCATCGAGAGAAATGAAACGAAAGCGATCACCCTTCCCGATGACGGAGGCACGTTACGTGTCGAAATGCAGTCCGTTGTGGCAAGCACTAGCATTCGTATCGGACCAGAAAGCAATGGCGTCTTGTTTGAATGTGGCAGTTCTTGGTGGGTGCCTTTTGACTTCTTCAGTCTGTGCTACCTTGGCTTTCTCAAGAACCGAGTTTTCTATGTTCGGCCGGTTTCAGCCTAACCCGCCGCTCCAGAAGGACGCTCCGCCGGCAAGCCGGCTTCGCGCCCCGGAGCTTTCACGTTGGGCGTCTTCAACGCAGCACGACAATAAAATATGGAGAAAATGATGGCAAAAGGGTATTGGATCGTTCGCGTAGACGTCACGGACCAAGAGCAATTCAACAAGTATGCTGTTGCCAATGCCGACGCGCTTAAGAAGTACGGTGCCCGGTTCATTGTCCGTGCAGGTCAACATACCGTCCCAGAAGGGAGCACTAGGGCGCGTAATACGGTGGTCGAGTTCCCGTCTTATCAGGCGGCCATCGACTGCTGGAACTCACCCGAGTATCAGGCCGCGCTTAAGCTTCGCTTGCCTGCTTCAAGCATCGATCTCGTAATCATCGAGGGCTACGAAGGCCCCCAGCCATCGTGAGAGGAGGCCCTGTGTTCGTGGCGCTCGAGCGCGCGCCCAACAAGTTCTTCCACACGACGCCCAGGACATCGCGCCGCTGGCCCAAGCGTCTGCGGCCGGGCGCGTGGGAAGAAAGTCGTTAGACCGATTATGCAAAATGCCTTCGCTTTCACAGCTCACACAAGAATGACCACCCCAACAATTCATATCGTCTTTGGTACGCAAGGTGCCGGCAAGACAACTTATTCGCGTAAGCTCGCAAGTGAAGTCGGAGCGACTCGGTTCTCGATTGATGACTGGATGGGTGAATTGTTCGGCCCAGACGTGCCGAAGCCAATGAGCCTTCCTTGGATCATGGAACGGGTACAACGATGTGAGCACCGGATCTGGTCCATCGCGTCGGAGATCGTTGAATGCGGCGGAAGTGCCGTATTGGATCTTGGCTTCATGAAGGTCAGTGACAGAGCCCGATTCATCTCACTGGCTGAAACCAAAGCGCTACCTGTGCAAATGCATTACGTAGACGCACCGCACAGCCTGCGTCGCGCTCGCGTATTGTCCAGAAATTCGGAGAAGGGCGGGACTTTCTCCTTCGAAGTCACGCCTTCCATGTTCGACTTCATGGAAACGCAATTTGAGTCTCCAACCGAAGCTGAGTTGTCTAAATCCGTCGCAATCGACACTCAATGAAGGGCATCGCTCATGCTTTTCGACGCGAGGTCTAGCCCCGCGCTCAAGCTCGCTCCTTTCAGTCGCTGGACGCTGCGCGATAAAGGCGCGCAGCGCCGGTGACCTCTACGTCGGAAGCGGCATCGAACCCAACGACCATCTCAGCGCCTACAGCCAGTACCGCCTGGCGCGCCGGAAATCCTTCTTCCTTGCCCATCGAGGTGGAAATCGTGCCGAAGGGATATTGGGTCACCAGCTATCGATCAGTCACAGACGAGGCCGCACTCGCGCGCTACGCAGCGCTTGCGGGTCCGGCGATTGAAGCGTGTGGAGGGCGATTCCTTGCGCGGGGAGAGGCCGCACAGGCCTATGAAGACGGCGTTCATCAGCGCATTGTCATCATCGAGTTCGAAAGCGTGGAGCGTGCCATGGCCGCCTACCAAAGCCCGGAGTACCAGGCTGCGTTGGCGGTGCTGGGCAATTCCGCCGAGCGCGACGTCAGAATCGTGTCGGGCGTGTAGCTGATGCAGCGGCCTCACGCTGCATGCACGCCTGCGGACAACCCGCCACGTTGGCGGCAGAAGAATCACACAAGGAAGACGCATGCCCGAGTTCAAACAGGTCCGTAGTGTGCTGGCGGTCAAAGACCTGCCGGTCTCCGTTGCCTTCTACCGCGACAGCTTGGACTTCACGGTCGATCTTGAGGCCGACGGCTGGTGTTTTCTCTCCCGGGGCGGATTTCGTTTGATGCTGGGGCATTGCCCCGACGAGATTCCCGCCGGCCAGATCAAGGATCACTCGTATTTCGCCTATGTGGTGGTCGAGGGCGTCGATGCGCTTCACGAGGAGTTCCGGGCGCGTGGATTGGCATCGCTTCCGGCGCCGGAGAGCAAGCCGTGGGGGATGCGGGAGTTCATGGTGACCACGCCCGACGGGCATCGCATCATGTTTGCCGAAGACCTTGGGTCGGTTGGGTGAGCGGCCGCCCGGGCATGTACCCGGGCAGACCATTCCAGCAGGCCCGCGCCCCGGTCGTTGTCAGCGCCGCGCTTCCAGTATCAGGTTGAACGGGGTCTCGGCCGCGCGGCGGAAGTGGCTGAATCCGGCCTGGCGGAACACCGCCGCCAGCTGCGCTTCGCCGGCCTGGGCGCCGAGCACGAGTTCGCCGCCTTCCGAGATCGCGTGGGCGCAGCAGATGGTGCTGGAGGCGGCGTAGTACAGCCGCGCGACCGGCGACAGGTTGTGCTCGACGCGGTCGTGGGCGAAGGGTTCGACCAGCATTACCGTGCCGCCGGGGGCCAGCACTTCGGCGGCGTAGCGGGCGGCGGCGACCGGGTTGCCCATGTCGTGCAGGCAGTCGAAGAAGCAGATCAGCCCGTACTGGCGGGCGGGGTAGTCGGTCGCCCGGCTCACCTCGAAGCGCGCGCGTTCGCCGACGCCCGCCCTGGTCGCGTTGTGCCTGGCGGCGTCGATCGAGGCGGGGTGCGCGTCGTAGCCGTGGAAGCTCGAACGCGGGAACGCCTGCGCCATCAGCACGGTGGAGTGGCCGTGGCCGCAGCCGACGTCGGCCACGGCGATGCCGGCTTCCAGCCGTTCGACCACGCCGTCGAGCGCGGGCAGCCACTGTGGCACCAGGCTGGCGCGGTAGCCGTTCCGGTAGAAGGCGGCGACGCCGCATTGCAGGCGGCCGTCGTGCTCGCCCCAGGCCACGCCCTTGCCGGTGCGGAACGCCTCCAGGGTTTTCTCCTCGTCGAACCACATCGATGCCGGCACCTGCCAGGCGTGAGGGATGAACAGCGGGCTGTCCTCGTCGGCCAGCACCACGGCCTGCTCGGGCGAGAGTTCGTAGGTGTCGCTGACGGCGTGGTAATCCACATAGCCGCCGGCAGCCTGGGCGTTGAGCCATTCGCGCAGGTAGCGTTCGGCGCAGCCGCTGCGGGCGGCCAGTTCCGCGGCGCTGAGCGGGCCGGCGCCCGCCATGGCCTTGTAGAGGCCGAGCTTGCTGCCCAGGCTGACCATCACGCCGCCGTAGGCGGAAGAGAGGTCGCCCACGGCGCGGTTGACGAAAGATTCCAGCCTGGCTTGATCGATGGTGCTTGTGTGCATGATGGCGCTCCTTGCGGGTGGTTTCGCGTACCGGGTAGGTGGCGCCATGATCGGGATGGCGGGCCGTCTGCTGAAGAGCCGGGATGGCCTAGAATCGGTTCGTTCGTGCCACTGCAGCCTGCGCCATGACCACTCCGTCCAATCCCGCTCGATCGCGCCCCTGTCGGGTCAGCCTGGTGGCTTTCCCCGATGCGGTGGTGTCCACGCTGGCGGGCATCTTCGACGTGATGAACGGGATCGCGCTGATGGGCGCCACCCCGGCCGGTGCGCCGCCGCCTTTCCAGGTGGAGGTCGTGGGCGAGGCCACGGGGCCGCTGCCGCTGGCGAGCGGGGTGCCGTTCGAGGTGCAGCGCGCGATCGACGCCGTCGACAGCAGCGACATCGTGATCGTGCCGTCGCTGCTGTTGCGTTCGCCGGGCTGGGAGCAGGGCCGCTATCCCCGCCTGGTGGCCTGGCTGAGCGCGATGCATGCACGCGGCGCCGTGCTCTGCTCGGCCTGTTCGGGCGTCTTTTTGCTGGCCGAAACGGGGCTGTTCGACGGCAAGGATGCGACGGTGCATTTCGGCTATGCGCAGGCCTTCGCCGCGGCCTATCCCGCGGTGGCGATCCACCCGGAGCGGGTGCTGGTGATCTCGGGGCTGCACGAGGAGCTGGTCAGTTCGGGTGCCTCGACCAGCTGGCACGACTTGGTGCTCTACCTCATCGCGCGCTTCGCCGGCGCGACCGTTGCGCAGGAGGTGGCGCGCATGTTCGCGCTGCAATGGCACCAGGACGGTCTCACGCCCTACATGGTGTTCGAGGGCAGGGCCGACCACGGCGACGGCGAGATCCGCGGCGCGCAGCAGTGGCTGAGCGAGCACTTCTCGGTCGCCAATCCGGTGGAGGAGGTGATCAAGCGCTCCAGGCTTGCCGAGCGCACCTTCAAGCGGCGCTTCGCCAGTGCCACCGGCCTCACGCCCATCGCCTACGTCCAGCGCCTGCGCATCGAGGACGCCAAGCGCCGACTGGAGCGCACCGATGTGTCGATCGACGAGATCAGCTGGCGGGTGGGTTACGAAGATCCGGCCTTCTTCCGGCGGCTGTTCAGGCGCACCACCGGCCTCGCCCCGAGCGCGTATCGCCGGCGATTTCGCATTCCTGCCTATGCCCGGCCGTAGTTCGCGGGTGCGCGGCGGCGGTCCAGGTGCGCCACGGCTTGGCCTGCAGGCCCTATCTGGTTCATGATTCAGTTTGCGTACCGGCCTGCTTCCGGTCTGCCCAGTTCATACGTCAGATTTCAGAACAACAGCCATGGCGTTCCTCGAAACCAAGCTGCCTGCTCCCTTCGTCGCGCTGGCCATCGCCGCGGGCATGTGGCTGTACTGGCGCGACACGCAGGTCATGGCGTCCAGCTGGGATCTGCGCATTGCGGTGTCGGTGGCGATCTCGCAGTTCAGCGCCGCGCTGGTGCTGGCCGCCTTCGTTGCATTCCGGCGGGCGCACACCACCATCAACCCCATGCACCCGGAACGCGCTGCGGCGCTGGTGACGCACGGCATCTACCGCTTCACCCGCAATCCGATGTACCTGAGCCTGGTGCTGTTGCTGCTGGCCTACGCGATCCGCTTCGATGCCGTCGGTGCGCTGGGCGGGCCGGTGGTGTTCGCGGCCTACGTCACCCGCTTCCAGGTGCTGCCGGAGGAGCGGGCGCTGGAGGCGAAGTTCGGAATGCAGTACGCGGACTACTGCCGCCGGGTCCGCCGCTGGTTCTGAGTTCGTACCGCGCTGCCCGCTTCGCCAGCGTTCACAGCACGGCGTTGAACAGCTCCAGCTGCGGCGGGCCCATGTAGATTTCGCGCGGGCTCTTGCCGGCATTGGCGTGCGCCTTCATGAAGGCGTCGGATCGCGTCCAGTCTTCGAAGGCTTGTTCGGATTCCCACTCGGTGTGCGACGCGAACAGCGTGTACTCTTCGGTCTGCGGCCCCTGCAGCAGGTGGAAGCGGACGAAGCCCGGCACCTGGTCCAGATAGCTTTCTCGCTGGCGCCAGTGGGCGACGAAGGTTTCCTCGTGGCCGCGGGCAATTCTGAAGCGATTCATGGCAAGGAACATGCTTGTGGCTCCGTATGTCGACAGAGGCCGATTCTAGCCCTGCTCCGGCATTCCTGCCCGCGGCCGTGCCATGCAAGCCGCATGCAGCCAGCAGACAATTAAGTAGTTCGACCCGGCCAACCCCAACTTTCCGACCCACGCGGAGCCATCGCCATGCCCACCATCGAAATCACCGACCAGAACTTCAACGAGGTCATCGAGAACAACCCCATCGTCTTCCTCGACTTCTGGGCGACGTGGTGCGGCCCCTGCCGCAGTTTCGGCCCCATCTTCGAGGCGGCGGCCGAAGCGCATCCGGACATCGTGTTCGGCAAGATCGACACCGATGCCCAGCAGGAACTGGCGGCCACCTTCCAGATCCGCTCGGTGCCGACGCTGGCGGCGGTCCGCGACAACATCATGGTGTTCCGCGAATCCGGCGCACTGCCGGCGAGCGCGCTGCAGCAGGTGATCGACGGCGTGCGCACGCTGAACATGGACGAGATCCGCGCCGACATCGCCGCGCAACAGGCGGCCGGCCAGCAGCCCGGCTGAACCCTCAGGCGAGCGGCCAGGCGGCGCGGCTCGACAGCCGTTCCGCCCAGTCGGCCGCTTCCGCCTCGCCGCGGGCTTTGCGCAGCCAGACGTAGCCGTCGCGGGCGCACTGCTCGGTCAGGCGCTCGTCCTCGCCGGCGGCGCGCGCGAGCTGCTCCAGGCCGCGTTCGTCGCCGGCGCCCAGCAGCAGGCGGCCGTAGATCAGCCGCGCGCGCGGGAAGGGGCCGTCCGGGCGCGCGAGCAGGTATTCCAGCACCGGGCGGGCATCGCGGTCGCGCCCGCAACCCACCAGCGCCGTGCCGAGTTCCTGCAGCTCGAAGGGGCCGAGGCTGTCGAGCGGCCGCGCCGACAATTCCGCCACCCGCCGCCGGAACTCGCTCTGCTTGCCGTAGTGCGCCTGCCATTCGGCCCGCTCTTCCGCCCACCAGGCTTCGTCGAACTCGCGCGCAAGCACGTCGGCGAACTCGCGCAGCAGCATGTCGGCGGCGGTCTTCTCCACCGGCAGCGGCAGTGCCGGCTTGCGCTCGATGGCATCGAGCCGGTCGCGCAGGCAGGGATGGGTGTCGTGCAGGTCCGAGCGGCGCTGCAGCGCCTCGTCCAGCCGTTCGGTGGTACTCCACTCGCCGTAGTTGGCGGCAAAGGCGGCCTGCATCGCGGCGAAGGGCGGGAGCAGCGGGCTGGCGCGGTGGCTGGCCTGAGCATAGAGGCGCGGCCAGTAGTCTTCGGCGAACCAGCGGCCGAGCAGTTCGCCGCGGCACAGGCTGCTGGCGTTGGCGGTGCGTCCGGCGGCGTGGCTGGCGGCGGCGTCGGCCTGGTATTCGTCCTCGCGCGACAGCACGAAGGTATAGGCGTTGAAGTAGGGCGCGAAGCGCCGCAGGCCGGCGTGCAGCAGGCTGTCCAGCCAGTCGCCGTCGGTGCCCTGCACCTTGTCCATCAGCGCGCCGAAGGTGACGCGCTGGCGATATACCCAGGCGCTGACCTTGCCGTGGGCACCGGTGAGGTGGCCGTATTCGTGCGCCAGTGTGGCCGCCATTTCGCGGGTGGACATCGCCTGCAGGTAGGGCAGGCCGATGATGAGGTGGTTGCGATGGCCGCCGAACAGGCCGAAGCGCGGCACCTGGGCGATGGCCGCGTTGAACGAGCGATCTATCACCACGCGATGCAGCGGCGGCCCCTTGAGCTTGTCGCGCACCCGGTCGATCAGTTCGAACAGGCGCGGCGCTTCGTCGCGGCTGACCTCGCGGCCGGGAGGCGGCGGCAGGCGGGTGAGGAAGGCGCGCAGCACGGTGTAGAGGACGCCGAGCAGCCCCAGCCCCATGAGGCCGAGCTGGAACAGCAGCCAGGTGCTGCGGTTGTCGCGCACCAGATGGAAGACCAGCAGCGCGAGGCCGGCGACGAGCGCCAGGGTGGCGGCCAGGGTCAGGTAGGCGATGCCGCTGACGGCGAGCACCTTGCTGCGGAAGCGGGTGGGGTTGTCGTGTGCTTCGAGTTCGAGGCGACGGACGAGGTATTCGTATTGTTGATCGTCCATGGGATCTGGGCCGGCGGCGCTTGTTGTTTTGGCCGCAACATAGCCCAGGCCCATGCAGTCGTCGCGGGCAAAACTCACGGCATGCCGGCCGCAGGCGCCGCCGGCATGCCGCGCAGGGTTCAGCGCGTGGAGAGCAGCCCGAGGAAGCTCCACCAGGTTGCGCCAAAGAGCAGCAGCATCCCGTAGCCGACCGCGCTGATCCACAGCCCGAAGCGGGTGAACTGGCGGCTGGTGAAGGTCTCGGTGCCGAGGCAGACCATGTTCTGCGGCGCATTGACCGGCAGGATGAAGCCGAAGCTGACGACGAAGCCGAGCAGCATGGTCATGCCCATGACGTTGATGTCGCCGCCGAGGCGCTGCAGCACCGCGATGAGGATGGGGATCATGGCCGAGGTCAGCGCGGTGGCGCTGGCGAAGCCGAGATGGATGGCGATGAGGAAGGCCGACAGCGCGGCGAAGATCCAGAACGGGCTGAGGGTCTCCAGATGCAGGCTGGCCACCGCGATGTCGGCCAGCCACACCGCCGCCTTGGTCTGCAAGAGCGCCGAGCCGAGGCTGATGCCGACACCGAACACCACCAGCGTGCCCCAGGGCACCTTGGCCTGCACTTCCTTCCAGCTCATCACGCCGATGCCCGGCAGCAGCATGATGGCCAGCCCGACGAGGGTGGTGGAGGCGGTGTCGTAAGGGTGCAGCGTCTTCTCGGTGCTCCAGAAACCGAGCAGGGCCAGCGAGATCAGCAGCACCCGCCATTCCTTGCCGGTCATCGGTCCGAGCGTGGCGAGCGCCTGCTTCATCGCTTCGCGGCCACCCTCGATGCGTTCGGTCTCCGGCGGGAACAGCCAGCGCGCCAGGAAGTAGAGCGCGAAGGACATCGCCACCGCCCACGGCGCCCCCGCCACCAGCCAGTCCATCCAGCTGGGCGAATCGCCCAGCATCTGGCGCATGAAGCCGACGGTGAGCAGGTTCTGCGCCGCCGAGGTCTGGATGCCGACGTTCCACACGCTGGTGGCCTGGGCGATCATCATCATGACGGAGGCGGCGAACACCGAGCGCTTGTCCACGCCGAAGGCGCTGATGATGCCGGCCATGATGGGCACCACGCAGGCGGTGCGCGCGGTCGCCGACGGCACGATGAAGGACAGCAGGATGGTGACGACGATCGCGCCGATGAGGATGCGGCGCGAGCCGGTGCCGATCAGCGCCAGCGTGCGCAGCGCGATGCGGCGGTCCAGCCCGGTGGCGGTCATGGCCACCGAGATGAAGAGCGCGGCGCCGACCAGCGCCAGCGCCGAGTTGGCGAAGCCGGCCAGGCCCATCTGCAGCGCGCCGTTGGTGCCGAGCAGCACCGCCGGGTCCTTGGGCGAGGGCGCGGTGCCGAGCAGGAAGGCCATCAGCGCGACGATGACCACCGAGGACACCGCGTAGTCCAGCGCTTCGGTCAGCCACACGATGACGGCGAAGGCGAGTACCGCGAGGATGCGCTGGCCGGCCGGGCCGAGGCTCTCGGGCTGCGGCATCAGCAGGATGGCCAGCGCGGCGGCGACGCCGACCAGCAGGCCGACGGGCAGGTGGGGCAGGTGAGACAGGGGGGCGGATCCGGCAGCAGGGGTGGCGCTGCCGGGGCTGGGGCTTGTTGTTGTCATGAATAGGCTCCGGGTCGAGATCGCCGGCGGGGTGTCCGCCGGCCTCCGGAACCTTTCTAGCACTGCCCGAGGTGGGCAATGTTGATCGTGGTCAGCCGCCGCGCGATCGGGCGCGGCGCCGCGTTCAGCGGTAAAGCAGGACGTCCTCGCGCTGTGCTGTCCATGCGGTTTCGTCGGGCAGGGCGAAGGCATCGAGCGCGTCTGGCCCGGCGGCGGGGTCGTCCACCCAGCGGCGCAGCATCTCGCCGCCGTTGATCAGGTCGATGGCGAGGCGGTCGTGTTCGTATTCGTAGGCGAAGTCGCGCCACAGCGGGTAGTCGGGCTGCAGCCGGCGCAGCGCCTTGAAGGCGAGCGCCTGCAGCCGCCACGGCCGGAAGGCGGCGTGGTCGTAGTGCGCGGGGTCTTCGACATGGAACTGCACGCCGCTGCAGAGCTTGCCGGCGTGCTTGTGGAAGGTGGGCTCGAACCAGCATTCGCGCAACACGCAGCCGGCCAGCCAGTGCGGCGCAAAGGCGCGCATCTCCGCAATGACGGCGCGGGCGTCGATGTCGGGCGCGCCGAACAGCTCCAGCGGCCGGGTGGTGCCGCGGCCTTCGGACAGCGTGGTGCCTTCCAGCATCACCGTGCCGGCGTAGGCGCGCGCCATCGACAGGTTGGGCGCGTTGGGGCTGGGGTTGATCCAGCTGCGCTCGCCCAGCGGCCAGCCGAAGCCGGGCGCCGCTTCCGGCTGCCAGCCCTGCATGGTGACGACCTCGCAATCGACGTCGAGCTTGAGCGTAGCGATGAACCAGTGCGCGAGTTCGCCCATGGTCAGGCCGTGGCGCATCGGCAGCGGGCCGGCGCCGACGAAGCTCTCCCAGCCCGGCTGCAGCAGATTGCCTTCCACCGGCCGGCCGGCGGGGTTGGGACGGTCCAGCACCCACACCGTCTTGCCGTGCGCGGCGGCGGCTTCGAGCACGTAGCGCAGGGTGGTGATGAAAGTGTAGATGCGGCAGCCGAGATCCTGCAGATCGACCAGCAACACGTCGAAGCTGTCCATCATCGCGGCGGTGGGCCGGCGCACTTCGCCGTAGAGGCTGAACACCGGAATGCGGTGCAGCGGGTCGACGAAGTCGGGCGATTCCACCATGTTGTCCTGCTTGTCGCCGCGCAGGCCGTGCTGCGGGCCGAAGGCGGCCGACAGCCGGATGTCCGGCAGCGCGGCGAGCGCATCGAGCGAGTGGGTGAGCGCGCGCGTCACCGAGGCGGGGTGGGCGAGCAGGGCGACGCGGCGGCCGGCGAGCGGGCGGCGCAGCGCGGTGTCTTCGAGCAGGCGGTCGAGGCCGAACTGGATCATGGCGGTCAGAACGAAGAGACGGGGGCGGACACCTGCCAGCAAAAGCTGCGGGCGTCGTGGAAATCGGGCCGCTCGCCGGGATGCGCGAGCGCCCAGTAGGACAGCCGGCCGTCGGCGGCTTCGACCACGGTACTGAGGCCGACGCGCAGCCGCGAGACGGGCGTGTCGGGCGGCAGCGCCGCCGCGGGCAGGGTGGCGCTCAGCATCAGCAGGTCGCCGCTGCGCAGGATCTCGAGCTGCGGTGCGCCCGGCGGCGCATCGTCGATCCGTTCGCGGTAGGTGGAAAAGGCGTAAGCCGCCCACTGGCCGGACGGCGCAAAGTTGAACTCGCGGTAGGCGGGGGCATCCTCGCTGCCGATGAAGACCTCGAAACAGGTGTGGCCCCACAGCCGGTCGGCCGGCAAGGGCGTGTCGGCGTCGGCGATGCGCAACTGCGCCAGCGCGCCGCGCAGGTGGTAGTGCAGGGTCAGCCGGCCGTCGGCTTCGAGCGCGATGGCGACATGCAGGCGGATAACCGCCTCTTCCGGCGTATCGGGATGGCAGGCTAGGCGGGCGAGACCGACCGCGAGCGGCGGTATGGGCGGCAGCTGGTGCGGGGGCGGGATGAACGGAGCGGGCGTGCGGGTCACCGGCGGCGGGAATGCGGTCTTGGGGCGCCAAGCTTACCGCAGCGCGGCACCGCTGCGGGGCGCCGGCTTGCGGCGGCACGGCGCGCTGGCCAGAATCCCTTCTTCGCAAGCACGATGCCGCCCATGTCCGACACCTTCCCCATCCGTTACGTCGAGCCGGTGTTCCGGCCGCCGAGCGAAGCCGAATCGCTCATCCTGCCGGTCACCGACGGCTGTTCCTGGAACAAGTGCAGCTTCTGCGAGATGTACACCGCGCCGCAGAAGGCCTTTCGCGCCCGTGACGAGGCCGAGGTGATGGACGGCATCCGCCGGGTCGGCGAACGCTGGCCCGAGGTGCGCCGGGTGTTCCTGGCCGACGGCGACGCGCTGGTGCTGCCGACGCGCCGGCTGCTGGCCATCCTGGAAGCGATCCGGACCTACCTGCCGAACGTGCATCGGGTATCGAGCTACTGCCTGCCGCGCAACCTGCGGCGCAAGAGCGTGGCCGAGCTTGCCGAGCTGCACGCCGCCGGCCTCAAGCTGGCGTATGTCGGTGCGGAGTCCGGCGACGATACCGTGCTGGCGCGGGTGAACAAGGGCGAAACCTTCGATTCGACACGCGCAGCGCTCGACAAGCTGGGCGAGGCCGGCATCGGCCGTTCGGTGATGATCCTCAACGGCCTGGGCGGCGAGGCCTACAGCGCCCAGCACGCCGACAACTCCGCCCGGCTCGCCAATCTCACTCAGCCGGAGTACCTGTCGACGCTGGTGGTGAGCTTTCCCAAGGGCGAACAGCGTTTCCGCGCCGACTATCCGGAGTGGACGCCGCTGGCGCAGGCCGGCCTCTTCGCCGAGATGGAGCGCCTGATCGCCGGGCTCGAATTGCGGCGCACGGTGTTCCGCTCCGACCATGCCTCCAACTGGCTGGTGCTCAAGGGCACGCTGGGCGCCGACAAGGCCCGCCTGCTGGCGGAGATCCGGACGGCCATCGCCGCGCCGGCAGAGGCCCGGCTGCGGCCGGCCTGGGCGCGCGGGCTCTAGCCCGGTTACGCCTTATTACCGCCACCCCGGCCGTCGCGCGCTAGGCTGAAAACGTGGGTGCCGCGGCTGGCACCGCTTTCGAGGAGACGAACATGAACGCCAGGCTTGTTCGCCCCGTAAAGCCGGGGCAAGGGGCATTGCTCACGGC
Organism: Azoarcus sp. DD4; assembly: GCF_006496635.1. Taxonomy (NCBI): domain Bacteria; kingdom Pseudomonadati; phylum Pseudomonadota; class Betaproteobacteria; order Rhodocyclales; family Zoogloeaceae; genus Azoarcus; species Azoarcus sp. DD4. The sequence goes on along the minus strand of NZ_CP022958.1, from coordinate 4,904,710 downwards.
GCTGCTCGTTGGCGCAGCCCTGTTTGCCGCCGGCGCGCAGGCCGGGGTGGCCTCGACCAGCGAAGAAGTGGGATATGCGGTCGGTTCGACCATGCGCGATATCGGCCACGGTGCGCGCGACGTCGGCCGTGAGATCGGCCATGGCGCCGCGGATTTCGGTCGCGGCGTGGGCCATGCCGCCAAGGGCGCGGTCAAGGCGGTGGGCGAAGCCGGGCGTACCGTCGGCCATACGGCGCGCGACGGCAGCAAGGCGCTGGTCCGCGGCCTGAAAGGCGAGGGCGGCGACGAACGCTGATTGCTCGGCACGACGAGGGGACGACATGACGAATCACGCACTGCGGCTGGCCTTGTGCGCCGGCGCCTGTCTGCTTGCCAGCGCTGCGGCGCGCGCCGAGGCGGTCGAACCGGTCCGCCTCAACTGCGGGGGCATTGGCCAGGACGAATCCGAGGCGATGCGGGCCGAGGTCGGCAAGCACGCGCTCACCATCCTGTTCACCACGCCGGAAGGCCGCTACCTGAGCGACGTCCGCACCCGCGTGGAAGATCCGCTCAACGCCCGCCAGGCGGAGGCCCTGTGCGGCCCGATCGGCCAGGTCGACGTCGCCGAAGCCGGCCGCTACCGGGTGGTCGCCAGCTACGGCGGCCGCACCGAGACGCTGTGGTTCGATCTGAAGCCGGTGGGCGGCGCGCGTACGGTACTGCGCTGGACCGAGTAGGCGGTAAGCGCCGGCAGGCGGTACACTCCCGGGCTTTGATCTGCCGGACAGCCCCATGCCCGCAATTTCGCCGTCTGCCCCGTCCGCTTCCGCCCAGCCCGTCCAGCGCATCCTCACCGGGATCACCACCTCCGGCACGCCCCACCTCGGCAACTACGCCGGCGCGCTGCGCCCGGCCATCGAAGCCAGCCTGCGTGCCGACGCGGAGAGCTTCTATTTCCTCGCCGACTATCACGCGCTGATCAAGACCAACGATCCGGCGCGGGTGCAGCGTTCCACGCTGGAAATCGCCGCTACCTGGCTGGCCGCCGGGCTGGATACCGATCGCGTCTGGTTCTACCGGCAGTCGGACATCCCGGAAATCACCGAACTGACCTGGCTGCTGACCTGCGTCGCCGGCAAGGGCCTGCTCAATCGCGCCCACGCCTACAAGGCGGCGGTGGACAAGAACACCGCCGACGGCGAAGACCCGGACGCCGGCGTGAACATGGGACTCTTCATGTATCCGGTGCTGATGGCCGCCGACATCCTGATGTTCAAGGCGCACTCGGTGCCGGTTGGGCGCGACCAGATCCAGCACATCGAGATGGCGCGCGACATCGCGGCGCGCTTCAACCACCTCTATGGCGAGCACTTCGTGCTGCCCGAGGCGGCGATCGACGAGTCGGTGGCGACGCTGCCCGGCCTCGACGGCCGCAAGATGAGCAAGAGCTACGACAACACCATTCCGCTGTTCGCGCCGGCGGCCGAGCTGAAGAAGCTGATCTTTTCCATCGTCACCGATTCGAAGCTGCCCGGCGAGCCCAAGGAGACCGAAGGCTCGGCGCTGTTCCAGCTCTACCAGGCCTTCGCCACGCCGGAAGAGACCGAGACGATGCGCGCGGCCTTCGCCGGCGGCATCGCCTGGGGCGAGGCCAAGCAGGTGCTGTTCGAACGCATCGACCGCGCGGTGGCGCCGATGCGGGCCCGCTACGAAGAATTGATCGCCCAGCCGGCGCTGATCGAAGCCCGACTGCGCGAAGGCGCCGAGAAGGCGCGCGCGATCGCCACTCCCTTTCTTACCGAATTGCGCCACGCCGTCGGCCTGCGCCGGCTCGACACGGCGGTCGAGGCCCGTGCCGGCGTCAAGGCCAAGGCCGGCGCCTTGCCGCTGTTCAAGCAATACCGCGAGGCCGACGGCCGCTTCTACTTCAAGCTGGTCGACGGCCACGGCCACCTCATCCTGCAGAGCGTGGGTTTCGACTCGCCCAAGGGCGCAGGCCAGACCATTGCCCGGCTCAAGCAGGGCGAGGCGATGATGTCGGGGGCAGCGGACGTCGTGCTCGACGGCGCGGTGGTGGGCACCCTGGCCGATGGCCGCGACCAGGCCGCCTACGCCGCGGCCATCGCCGAGCTGGCTGCGGCGTGAGCGCCGGGGGCGACGCCCGCCAGTTCGCACCGGCGACGGCGCGCAACCGCGAATTCATCCTCGACGTGTTGCGGCGGGTGCTGCCGGCCGCCGGCACGGTGCTGGAGATCGGCAGCGGCAGTGGCGAGCACGCGGTGTATTTCGGCGCGGCGCTGCCGGCGCTGACCTGGCTGCCGAGCGAGGGCAATGCCGCCGCGCTCGATTCGATCCGCGCCTGGATCGCCCACGCTGGCGTCGCCAACGTTGCCGCGCCGCTGCTGCTGGATGCGACGGCACCGTCGTGGCCGCTGGCGCGCGCCGACGCCTTGGTCGCGATCAATGTCATCCACTATTCGCCGTGGGAGACCACCCCCGCGCTGCTGGCCGGTGCCGCGCGCCTGCTGCCGCCGGGCGGCGTGTTCTACTGCTATGGCCCGTACCGTCGTCATGGCGCGCACACCGCGCCTAGCAACGAAAGCTTCGACCAGTGGCTGAAGGAGCGCGATCCGCGCTTCGGCGTGCGCGACCTGGAAGTGGTGGAGGCCGAGGCGCAGGCCTGCGGCCTGTGCCTGGACGAAGTGATCGAGATGCCGGCCAACAATTTCAGCCTGGTGTTCCGCCGCGGCTGAGGCCGACGGCCGGCGTCAGCGGTGCGCCGGCGTGCACTGCGCCTTGAGCACGGCCGCTGCCGCCAGCATCAGCAGCGCCAGCAGCAGGCACAGCCACAGCGCCGCGCCCACCCCCCAGGCTTCGATTACCAGTGCGAACAGCAGCGGTGCCGCCGCCGAGACGAAGAAGCTCGGCGCCAGCAGGCGGCCGACCAGCGAACCGTAGGTGCTGGGATCGAACAGCACCAGCGGCAGCGTGCCGCGGGTGATGGTCAGCAGGCCGTTGCCGGCGCCGTAGAGAAAGGCGAAGGCCACCGCGGCTGCCAGCCAGTGGCCGCTGCCGAAGGCGGCGGCGAAGCTCGCTGGCAGTAGCGCGACGGCCAGCAGGTTGAGCGCCGGCGGGCTCAGCCGGCCGCCGGACAGGATCTCCGCCAGCCTTGCCAGCGACTGCCCGACGCCGCGCAGCGCGCCTATGCCCACCGCCACCGGTACGGCCACGCCGAGCGCGGTCAGCAGCGGAATCATGTGCGCCGACATCGCCGCCGCGAGAAAACCGGTGATGGTGAGGATGAGCGCGTAGAGTAGCGCCGCCGTGCGGGCGTCCCGCACCGGGGTGGCGAAGCCGGTGCCGGCTGCGGCGGAGGCGGGCGCCTGGTAGCGGCCGCGCGGCAGGGCGAGATGCAGCGGGATGGAGGCCAGCGCGATCGCGGCGAAGGCCAGCATTGCGCCGCGCCAGCCCCACAGTTCCGCCAGCGCATGGCCGAGCGGCCAGAACACGGTGGAGGCCAGCCCGCCCAGCAGGGTGATCTGCGCCATCGGCTTGCGTGCCGCCGGGCCGCCGGCGCGGGCCAGTGCGGCGAAGGCGGCGTCGTAGAGCGTGCACCGCATCGCCACGCCGAGCAGCAGCCAGGCGGCGTAATAGACGGCGATGTCGTGGGCGGCAGCCAGCAGCGTGCAGCCGCCGGCGCCGGCGAGCGAGCCGGCCACCAGTACCGGCCGGCCGCCGTGGCGCTCGATCAGGCGGCCGACCAGCGGCGAGATCGTCCCCATCACCACCAGTGCGGCGGAAAAGCCACCATGCACGCGGGCCAGGCTCCAGCCGAGGTCCGCGGCGATCAGGTCGCCGAAGCCGCCGATCAGGTAGTAGAACAGCCCCCAGCTGACGAGCTGGCCGAGGCCGAGACAGAACAGCGGCAGGCGACCGATCACGGATGGGTCCGGTCACCGTCGCCCAGTGCGCGCTGCATCTGCACGGTATCGACCCAGCGGCCGAACTTGTAGCCGACCGCGGTGAGCGTGCCGGCGTGGCGAAAGCCGAGGCTGGCGTGCAGGGCGATGGAGCCGGCATTGGCGCTGTCGCCTATCACCGCCACCAGCTGGCGCCACGGCCCGCGCCCGCAGCGCTCGATCAGCGCCGCCAGCAGGGCGCGGCCGACCCCGCCGCCGAGCGCGTCGTGGGCGACGTAGATGGAGTCTTCCAGCGTGTGGCGGTAGGCGGGGCGGGCGCGGTAGGGCGCGGCGTAGCTGTAGCCGACGACGCGGCCGCCGCGCTCGGCCACCAGCCAGGGCAGCCCCTGGTCGAGCAAGGCAGCGCGGCGCGCGGCCATCGCTGCGGCGTCGGGCGGGCTTTCCTCGAAGGTGGCGGCACTGGTGAGCACGTAGTGGCCGTAGATTGCGGCGACTGCGGCCATGTCGGCCTCGGCGGCATCACGGATGAGGAGCGGAGCGTGGGACATGACGAACGGGCAATGACGTTTGTTGGGTGCTGACAAACGCAGTATGGTGCCTGCTCCGGCAGGTGGACGAAAGCGTCGGCTATCCGCAAGCCCGGCGCTAAAGAATGGAGCGCCGCTGACGTTAATCCCGCACCGGTGCCAGGCGCGTACCGGGCAGCCCTTGCCGGGCGACGAAATCGAGAGGAATTCCCCAATGCGTTACCAACACCTTACCGTCGGCAAGCAGATCCTGCTGCCGGCGCTTGCCGTTCTGTTGCTCGTCTTCGCGCTGATGATAGGCCTCAGCGCGGTCATGGCCGAGCGTGCAGCCATCGCCCAGTCCGAGCTGGAACTGCAGAACGAAGTGAAGCTCATCGTCGGTGCGCTCGACAGCGAGTTCGAAAGCGTGAAGGTGCGCGGCGAACGCCAGTTGCGCTTCTTCGAGCAGTTCATCGGCGGCGTGCCGCAGCTGACCGCCGAGCCGGTGTCGACCGGCGGTGTCGAGCTGCCGGCGGTGGTCGCCGGCGGCGTCACCCTCAACGGCAACACCGCGCTGCTGGAGCGTTTCCGCACGCTGACCGGCGAAGATCCGGCGGTCCTGGTGATCCAGCAGGGCAAGGTCTATCGCGCCGCGACCTTGCTGAAGAAGGACGACAAGTCGATGACCGGCAGCGCCATGCCGGACGACGATCCGGTCACGCAGGCGGTGCTGCGCGGCGAGGCCCGCCAGGGCCTGGTGGTGCGCAACGGCGAATACAACCTCAGCAACATCAAGCCGCTGGTCGGCGCGGACGGCAAGCCCTATGGTGCGCTGTCGCTGCGCATCAACCTCAAGAGCGAGATCGAACGCGTCCGCGCCCTGTACGGCAGCGTCGTGGTCGGCCAGACCGGTTACATCGTGATCGTGCGCCCCACCGGCAACCCGGAAACCATAGGCGAATTCGTCGTCCATCCGCGCTTCGGCGGCAAAGTCATGGGCGAGATCCTGCAGGGCGAGGCGCGCCAGTCGGCGATCGAGAACACGGCATCGCAGGGCGGCACCCGTCGCTACATGTGGCTGGACGGCGACAAGCTGCGCGAACGCCTGGGCGTGGTCGGCTGGTCGAAGTCGTGGAACTTCCAGGTGACCGCCGGCAGCTGGACCGACGAATTCCTCGCCGAGAGCGTCCGCCTGCGCATGATCCTGGCCGGCGTCAGTGTGGCCGGCCTGGCGGTCATCGCGCTGGTGCTCGGCTGGCTGGTGCGCAGCCGGCTGGCGCCGCTCGGCCGGGTGGCGGACGCGGTGGTGCAGCTCGGGCGCGGCGACCTGCACGTGCAGGTGCCGCAGGCCGACGCCCGCAGCGACAACGAACTGATGCGCCTCGGCCATGCGCTCAACACCACCGTCGGCCAGGTGCGCGGCCTGGTGGACGAGATCGCGCGCGCGGCCGACGAGGTCGGCGGCTCGGCCCAGCGTCTGGACAAGGGCTCCAGCGGCCTGCTCGACAGCGCCAGCACGCAGTCGCAGGCGGCATCTGGCATGGCGGCCTCGGTCGAGGAGCTGTCGGTCAGCATCACCCATGTGGCCGACAACGCGCGCGAGGCGGCCAGGATGGGCGAGGAAGCGCTGGCCGGCAGCCACGAAGGCCATGAGGTGGTCGGCCGCACCGCGCGCGAGATGGAAACCATGGCCGAAGACATCCGCCGCAGCGCCGACACCGTGCTGGCGCTGGGCGAGCAGTCCAAGCAGATTTCCTCGGTGGTGGGCGTGATCCGCGAGATCGCGGAGCAGACCAACCTGCTGGCGCTCAATGCCGCGATCGAGGCGGCGCGTGCCGGCGAGCAGGGCCGCGGCTTCGCGGTGGTGGCGGACGAAGTGCGCAAGCTGGCCGAGCGGACCGCGACCTCGACGCAGGAGATCGCCGGCACCATCGCCGCCATCGTCAACGACACCCAGGCCGCGGCCGAACGCATGGAAAGCGTGCGCGACCGTGTCGGCGGCGGAGTCGAGCTGGCCCGTCAGGCCGGCTCGGCGCTGGAAGCGATCGACGAGCGTACCGGCCGCGCGGTGAGCGTGGTGCGCGATATCGCCGACAGCACGCAGGAGCAGAGCGCGGCCAGCCAGGAGATCGCCCGCGCGGTGGAGCGCATCGCGCAGATGGCGGAGGAAACCACCGCCATCGCCTCGCGCAACGCGGCCGATGTGACCCAGCTGCGCGGTGTCGCCGGCACGCTCAAGGACGCGCTGGGACGCTTCCGCCGCTGAGCGGTGCCGGGCGGTCTATTCGGCGCTGATGCTCAGTGCGACCTCGCCGATGCCCTCGAAGGCCGCATGGATGCGGTCGCCTGGCCGGGCTGCGTAGAGCCCGGTCCAGGTGCCGGTGGTGACGATGTCGCCGGCCTGCAGGCCGCCGGCGTACTGCCCGGCGGCGTGGCCGGCGAGCCAGGGCAACAGGTAGAGCGGATCGCCCAGCGGGTGGGCGGCGCGGGCGCGCAGCTGTTCGGCACCATTGACCGTCATCACCACTTCGCCGGCGGCGTAGCCGTCGGACCAGCCGTCGGCGACGCCGCTGCCGAGAATGAGCCAGCCGTTCATCTGCTGGTCGGCCAGCCGGAACAAGGGCGGCAGCGTCGGCCAGGCTTCGGCCCGGACATCGCAGATCTCGATGGCGGCCAACACCTCGCCGACGGCGGCGCGCGCTTCGGCCGCGCTGCAACCGGGCGCGAGCGGCCGCGCCAGGCGGACGGCCAGTTCGACCTCTACGCCGACCAGGGTGTGGCGGTCGCGCGGGCCGAGTTCGACCGGCGCCGTGCGCAGGGCGCGGTCGGCGATGGGGGAGGCGGTGGGCTCCGCAGTGCGGGTCGAAGCGCCCATCTTCCAGGCATGCGGGCGGCCTTCGGCGAACCAGCCGAGGGTGGCCGCGATCTCGCGCTGGACCGCGTAGGCGCCGGCTTCGTCGGCGGGGGCGAGCCGGGTGGCGGTGTCGGCCGTCAGCGGCCGGCCGCCGCGCCACGCTTCTGCCAGGGCGGCGGCGAGTGTTGTGTCGGTGGTCATCGTGCAGGTGTTTCCAGGGACGGGTCGGGGCAGGCGCCGCGGCAGGAAACGGCCCTTGCAGGCCCTGTCCATGCCACGACGCTCCGCAACGCAAGGTGGCGAATCTACCGTGCGGCGGGTCTGTCCTTCCGTATGGTACGCGCGCTGCCACCGTAGCGGATCGCCAGCCTGGCTGTGATGCTCAGCGTGTTCACGGCGTGCCCGCCGCGCTCGGCTGCATCGCTTGGACCGCATCGAGAAAGTCCTGCCCCCAGCGTGCGACGTCGTTGTGGCGGACGACGTCGAACAGTTCGCGCAGGCGGGCTTCGGCCTCGGCCCGCTTCATGGCGATGCCGAGGTAGAGTTTGGCGGTGAGATCGTCGAGATCGTGCGGGTTGGTGAGCAGCGCGCCGTGCAGTTCGGCGGCGGCGCCGGCAAATTCGGACAGCACCAGCACGCCGTGGCCGTCGGTCAGGCCCTGGGTGGCGACGTATTCCTTGGCAACCAGGTTGAGGCCGTCGCGCAGCGGGGTGATCCACATCACGTCGGCCATCGCGTACCAGGCCACCACCTCTTCGAAGGGCAGGGCGCGGAAAAAGAACTGCACCGGCGTCCAGCCGACGCGGGCGAAGCGGCCGTTCACGCTGCCGACGGCCTGCTCGATGCGGTTCTGCAGTTCGTCGTACACCGTCATTTCCTTGGCCGCCGGTACGCAGACGGCGAGCAGGGCGACCTTGCCCGTGAGTTCGGGATGGGCGTCCAGCAGGCGCTCGAAGGCGAGGATCTTCTCCAGCGTGCCCTTGGTGTAATCCAGCCGCTCGACCGACAGGATGACGCGCACGCCCGCCAGTTCGCTACGCAGCGCCGCCATGCGCGCAGCGGCGGCCGGGGTTTCCAGCACGGCCTGTACGCGGCCGAGGTCGAGCCCGACGGGATGGGCACCGAGGCCGATGCGACGGCCGTGCACTTCGATCGCGGTTGTCACCTCGTCCAGCCCGACGGCGCAACCGTAGGTGAGGTAGCGCGGCGCGCAGGCGCGGGTTTCCAGCACCTTCAGCGGTGCCACGCCGCGCGCCACGTCGACGAAGTTCTCCGCCTGGCGCGGGATGTGGAAACCGATGTAGTCGCACTGCAGCAGGCTGCCGACGATGTCGCGCCGCCACGGCAGCACGTTGAAGACGTCGGCCGAGGGGAAATAGGTGTGGTGGAAGAAGGCGATGCGCAGGTCGGGGCGCAGTTCGCGCAGGTAGGCCGGCACCATCCACAGGTTGTAGTCGTGTATCCACACCACTGCGCCCTCGGCGGCCTCCATCGCGGTGCGTTCGGCGAAGCGGCGGTTCACTGTCAGGAACACCGCCCAGTCATCCTCACGGAACACCGCGCGCTCCCAGAAGGTGTGCAGCGTCGGCCAGAAGGCTTCCTTGGAGAAGCGCTTGTAGAAGGTATCGACTTCGTCCTTGCTGAGTGCCACCCGGGCGGCGACCAGGCCCGGATAGCGGTCGGGGGCGACCGGGGTATGGGTTTCGAAGGGCGGGGCCTGCCCGGCGTCGTGGATCGACCAGGCCACCCACGAGCCCTTGCGACCGTCGCCGAAAAAGGACAGCAGCGTCGGGATGATGCCGTTGGGCGAACTCGGCTGCCGCCGCACGATGCGGCCGTCGACGGTGCTCTCCTCGTAGGGCAGTCGATGGTAGACCATCACCAGTTCCGATTTGCCCGGTGCCTTCATCGCGCGCAGCTCGGCCTCGACGCCGCCGGGGCCGAGAAAGCCGAAATGGGCGATGGCTTCGAGTATGCCGCCGCAGCCGGTGTGTTCGGCGTGCAGCACGCGGGCGCGGTCGCGGGTGGCATCGAGCAGCGCGGGTTCCGATTCGCCGACACAGACGCCGATGAAGCCGGCCTCGTACATCGACAGGTCGTTGAGGGTGTCGCCCGCCACCAGCACCTGGTCGCGGTCGAGGCCGAGGTGGGCGACCAGCGCGGCCAGCGTGCTGCCCTTGTTCACCCCGCGCGGGAGGACGTCGAGGTAGCGGTCGGCGGAATGGAGCAGATCGCAGCCCAGCGCGTCCACGGCCGCGAGCAGATCGGGCCCGATGGCATCGGCTGCACAGAAGTAGGAACAGCGCCGCTGCTGCGGAACCTCCTGGCGCACGAGTGCGGGAAAGGTGGCCATCGCCTCGGCCACGGCGCGTTCGCCCGGCCAGCGCGCGTCGATCTCGGCCTGCAGCGGCTGCACCGGCTGGCGGCTGCGGCCGTCGACAAGGGTTGCGCCGACGTCGCAGATGATGAAGTCGGGCACCGGGATGGTGGGATCGGACAGGATGGGCAGCACCACCTCCAGTCCGCGGCCGGTGACGAAGGCGAGCCTGATGTCGGGATGGGCGGTGATCAGTTGATAGAGGCGCTGGCGGTACTCGGGGTGGCCTGCAAGCAGGGTGCCGTCGAGATCGGTTGCGAGCAGCATGGGCGGGTCTCCTTTGCGGATGAGCGCCGACACGGATGCCGACTGTTGAGGTTCAACCATGCCCCGGCGGCGTTTCGGATTCCGCCGGGGTCATCATCTCCAGCACGGTGGGCGAGGTGCGCAGCATTGGCACGAAATGCGCCGCCTCCTCGACGATGTCGTCGCTGCCGTGGCGGGCCTGCCACAGGGCATAGGCGGCGAGCGGGCCGAGCATCGCGGTAAAGTGCAGCGGCAGCGCTGCCGGACCGAGCCAGCCCATGGCTGTGCCCGCCAGCAGCGGACCGATGGCGGCGCCGAAGCCGTGCAACAGCAGCAGTGCGGCACTGCCGGAGAGGATGTCCTGGTGGTGGAGGTGGTCGATGAGGTGGGCGACGGCGATCGGGTATACCGCGAAGGCTGCGGCGCCGAAGAGAAAGCCGCCGACCAGCGCGGCGGCGCCGAACAGGCCGAGTACTGCCCACAACAGGCCGGCGGCGGCCGCCGCGCCGGCCACCACGCCGAGCGCGCGGCGCCGGTCGACGGCGTCGGAATAGCGGCCGACCGGCCACTGCAGCAGTGCCCCGCCGAGGATGGCGAGCGTCATCAGCATCGCCACGTTGTTTTCGTCCAGGCCGATGCGGCCGCCGTATACCGCCGTCAAGCTCCAGAAGGCGCCCATGGCCAGACCGGACAGCAGGGCGCCTGCGCAGGCTATCGGCGCCGTCTGCCACAGGGCACGCAGGCCGAGCCGGGGCGTGGTGTGCAGCTCGGGCGGCGCCTGGCGGGTGGCCGCGACCGGCATCGAGGCCAGGCAGACGAAGATGGCCGCGACGGCGAACAGCTCGAATCCGGCCGGCGAACCCAGCCGCAGCAGTTGCTGTGCCAGCGCCAGCGCGCCGAGGTTCACCGCCATGTAGATGGCGAAGATCTGGCCGCGCCTGGCTGCCGGCGCCTGGCCGTTGAGCCAGCTTTCGATCACGGTGTAGAGACCGACCAGTGCGGTACCGGTCAGTATCCGCAGCGCGATCCATACCGGTGCGGACACCAGCAGTGCGTGCAGCAGCACGCAGGCGGCGACCGCGGCCGCGAACAGCGCGAACGCCCGCACATGGCCGATGCGGCGGATCAGCGGCGGCGCCAGCACCGTGCCGACGAGGAAGCCGACGAAATAGGCGGAGCCGATCAGACCCAGCGTCGCGTCGGCGTAGCCTTCGAGGCTGCCGCGCAGGGCCAGCAAGGTATTGAGCAGACCGGTGCCGAGCAGTAACAGGGCGATGCCGGCAAGGAGCGCGGCGATCGGGACGAGCAATGGAAGCATTGCGGAAGGCAGTCCTTGCGCCACCGATGAAGCAGGCGGGTAGATAGAACTGCAGGAAACAAATTTGTACAAATATTGTAGCGCACCAGGTCCGCCACGAGAACCCTGACGGGCGAATGCCGCCCGATGCTTGCCAGCCGCAGCGCTATTTGCTAAAAATCCGCCGTTCGCCGAGTGGGCGGACATCGATCCGACGCGGGGACGACCCCGCCGCCAGAATGTCGGTCACTCCGGGACGACCCGAGCCATCATTTTCGGAGTCCGCCATGTCCCGGAACGCTTCCGCCGCCCCGCGTCAGTCCGCGTCACCGTCACCCCTTCCGCAATCCGCCACGCCCCGGAATCCTGCCGTGCCCGCAGTGCCCAAGCTCCGTTCCTTCCGCGATCGCCTGCGTCAGATCGCACTGTTCGAAATCGGCGGCCTGTTGCTGATCTCGCCGCCCTTCGCCTGGGCGAGCGGCGTGCCGCTGGTCGAGTCGGCGGGGATGCTGGCGGTGCTGGCGCTGATCGCCGCGCTCTGGAACGGCGCCTTCAATACCTGTTTCGACTGGGTGGAAGGCCGTCTCACCGGGCGCACCGCCGACCGCCGGCCGTTGCGGCTGCGCTGCCTGCATGCGGTGTTTTTCGAAGGCGGTCTGCTGATGCTGACCCTGCCGGTGATCGTGCTGTGGAGCGGCCTGGCCTGGGTCGAGGCGCTGGTGGCCGACATCGGCCTGGCGCTGGCCTATACCGGCTATGCGCTGGTGTTCAACCTCGGCTACGACCGGATGTTCCCGATCGATCCGGCGCCGGCCGCCGGGCGCTGATGTGCGGGCGGCAGGCGGTGCGGGGGCTCAGGCCGTCGGTTGCTGCACGATCACGACCTGCGACGGCGTCGGCGCCGGGAAGCCGGCGGCAGCCAGCGCCTCGCGGATGACCCGGTTGCCGTCGAAATACACCTGCCAGTAGTGATCGTTATGGCAGAAGGGCCGCACCGCCAGCACCGGGCCGACCAGGTTGAAGTCCAGGATCTCGACCTCCGGCGCCGGTGTGGCGAGCACGTTGGGCACGGCGAGCAGTTTCTCGCGCAGCAACTGCATCGCCGCGAGGTGGTCGGCGCTGCCGGCGAGCTGGCATTTGAGTTCCACCCGGCGATAGGGGTTGGCGGTGAAGTTCTGGATGGTGTCGCCGAAGATCTTGCCGTTGCCGAGCAGGGTCATGACGTTGTCGGGCGTGTCGATCGCGGTGGCGAACAGGCCGATCTCGCGCACCGTGCCGACCACGCCCGCCGCGCTGATGAAGTCGCCCACCTTGAAGGGCCGCAGCACCACCAGGAAGATGCCGGCGGCGAGGTTGCCGAGCAGGCCGCCCCAGGCCGCGCCAATGGCCACGCCGATGCCGGCCACCAGGGCGGCGAAGGTGGTGGTCTGCACGCCGAAATAGCCGAGGATGGCGACCACCAGCACGATGTTCAGGGTGACCGCGAGGAAGTTGCCGACGTAGCGCATCAGCGTCGGATCGACCTTCTGCCGGCCCATCGCCTGTTGCAGCAGGCGGCCGGCGAGCCCGATCAACCAGCGGCCGGCGATCCAGAACACGATCGCACCGACGACCTTGAGGCCGATATCGGTGGCATAGGTCATGACGAGCTGGGTGTAGCTTTCCATCTGGTCCATGCGGAGTCCTCCCGGAGAATTGCTGATTGGATTTTTTCGGCCTGCGCATTCAGCCTAGACGCAGAATCCGCCCGCCGCATGAAACTTTCATGTCCGCCGCGACAGCGTGTCGCCGCGATTGCAATCTGCAGCCCGCCGGCCTATCTTCCCCCGCTTTGCCGCACCGGATTCCGCCTTGCCCGCCACGCAGCCCGTTCTCATCCACGACGCCGATCTCGCCCCGCTCAACACCTTTCGCCTGCCCGCGCGCGCCGACAGCCTGCTGCGGCTGGCGACGGCGGAGCAGCTCCATGCACTCATCCGGGCGCCCGGCTGGGGGCAGCAGCCGCGGCTGGTGCTCGGTGGCGGCAGCAACCTCATCCTCACCGGCGATTTCCCCGGTCTGGTACTCAAGGTCGAGATCGTCGGCCGCAGGCTGGTGGTGGAAACCGAGGGTGACGACGGCGGTGCCTGGATCGTCGAGGCGGGTGCCGGCGAGAACTGGCACGACTTCGTGCGCTGGACGCTGGCGCAGGGCTGGCCAGGGCTGGAGAACCTGTCGCTGATCCCCGGCACGGTCGGCGCCGCACCCATCCAGAACATCGGCGCCTATGGCGTCGAGATGATGGAGCGCTTCGATTCTCTCGATGCGGTCGATCTCGCCACCGGTGAGATGCGCGAGTTCAGCCTGGCCGATTGCGCTTTCGCTTATCGCGACAGCGTGTTCAAGCACCAGCCCGGGCGCTGGCTGGTAACCCACGTGCGCTTCCGCCTGCCGCGGCGCTGGCAGCCGGTCACCCACTACGCCGACGTCGCCGCCGAACTGGCTTCGCGCCGCATCGCCGAACCGGGCGCGCTCGACGTGTCGGACGCGGTGATCGCGATCCGCCGGCGCAAGCTGCCCGACCCGGCCGAGATCGGCAACGCCGGCAGCTTCTTCAAGAATCCGGTGGTGGATGCCGCCGTCTGGGCGCAACTCGCCGCGCAGCATCCGGCCATGCCGCACTACGCCCAGCCCGACGGCAGCATCAAGCTCGCCGCCGGCTGGCTGATCGACCAGGCCGGCTGGAAGGGGCGCGACCTCGGGCCGGTGGGCTGCTACGAGCGCCAGGCGCTGGTGCTGGTCAATCGCGGCGGCGCCAGCGGTGCGGATGTCGAACACATTGCCGCCGCTATCCGGGCCGATGTCGAAGCCCGTTTCGGCGTGCGCCTGGAGCCCGAGCCGGTTTTCGTCTGAACAGGAATTCCGCATGTCCGCACTGATCGCCTTCACCGATCCCGCGCCCGCCGCCGTCGAGGACCGTCCCGCCGCCGGGCGCGCCATAGGCCAGGCGCCGCGGCGCCTCACCGCCGAACGCTACGCCGCCGAGAATGGTGCGCTGTCCATCGGCGACTGGGCCTGCGAGCCCGGCGCCTGGCGCATCCGCTTCCATCCGGGCCGGCACGAGTTCTTCCACGTGCTGGAAGGCCGCATCCGCATCACCGACGAGGCCGGGACCGCGCGCGAGTTCGGTCCGGGCGATGCCTGCGTCATTCCGGCCGGCTTCGCGGGCGTGTTCGAGGTGTTGGAGGCGGTAAAGAAACGCTACGTGATGCTGGATCGGATCGCGTGATTGCCACAAGATCGAGGCATGGCGACCGGCATGAAGCACGCATCGGAATGTCGTTTGCCCCGCCTTACACCCGAGAACAGCGCCGCGGCGCAGACCAGGATTTCGTCATGATCACAAGATACGTGCTCGCCACTCTTGCCCTCTGTGCCGTCGTGCTTGGCATCCAGCCCGCAACTGCGGCGGAACCTGTCGATGCGGCCCAGATCCTGCAGCAGGGCGCCGCGACGCCGGCGCTGGCAGAAGAAGGCCGCGAGGCATCCTTCTTCTGCGCCAATTGCCACGGCGAAACCGGCAACAGCAAACACGGCGAAGTGCCCAATCTCGCCGGCCAGCACCCGGCCTATGTGCTCAAGCAGATCGATGCCTTCCTCACCGGCAAGCGCAAGGACGAATTCATGCAGGGCCTGATGAAGGTGCTGAGCGAGCGCGACAAGGCGGCGATTTCGCTCTACTACGCCGGCGCGGCGGTCAAGCCGGCGCTGGCCAAGGCGCCGGCCTCGGCGGCGCGCGGTGGCGAGCTCTACGCCAAGCATTGCGCCCGCTGCCACCAGGCCGACGCCCGCGGCGCCGAAACCTTCCCGCGCCTGGCCGGCCAGCAGCCGGAGTACCTGCGCCTCAGCCTCAAGCGCTATCTCGCCCAGTCGGGCGAACGCTTCTACGCGCCGATGACAGCGGCGGTGATGCAACTGGGCGAGCAGAACATCGACGCCGTCGTCGCTTATCTCGCCTCAAAGGAATGACGCAACCGACTGAGCGGAGCACCGAATGCAGATCGACCGCCTGGATCACCTTGTCCTCACCGTCGCCGACATCGAACGCACCTGCAATTTCTACAGCCGCGTGCTCGGTTTCGAGGTCGTCACCTTCGGCACAGCCGGCCGCAAGGCGCTCAACTTCGGTCGCCAGAAGATCAACCTGCACCAGGCCGGCAGGGAATTCGAGCCCAAGGCCCTGGCGCCGACGCCCGGCTCTGCCGACCTCTGCTTCATCGCCACGACCCCGCTGGAAGACGTGATCCGCGAACTCGAAGCAGCCGGTGTCGCGATCGAGGAAGGACCGGTGCAACGAACGGGGGCGACCGGACCGATACGCTCGGTGTACGTGCGCGACCCGGACCGGAATCTGATCGAGATTTCGAACTACCTGGGTTGATCGCGCTGACGGCGGGCGCGGACCGCTTGCCTCAGGCGCCCTTTGCTGCCCCGGTGTTGCCCAGTCTGCTCGAGATGCCCTCCGCGCAGGCCTTCACCTTGCGTGCTGTCGGGCCGTCCCAGGCCGGGTCGAAGGAGCCGGCCGGCCCCATTGCGGTGATCGCCAGCGCGAGGTTGCCGCTGTGGTCGAATACCGGTGCGGAAAACGCGTTGATGCCGGGGATGGGGTTGCCCAGGGCGCGGGCCATGCCGTGTTCGCGTACCTCTGCCAGCACCTCGTCCACATGACGTTGCGACATGCGCAGCGCCGGTTGCGGCGCGGCGGCGAGTTGGGCAAGTTCCTTGTCCACCAGGGGGCGGGTGATGCGCGCCGGCAGCAGGGCGGCGAAGACGCGACCGGTGGCCGACAGCAGCAGCGGCGTCATCACCGTGCCCGGCCGCATGTTCACATGGATGGGCTTGCTGCTTTCCTCGATGCGGACGATGGTGGGGCCGTGGTTACCCCACACCGCGATCGCGACGTTGAGCTGGATCTCGTCGGCCAGGCGCGAGATCTCGGCGGTGGCGGCCTTCAGCGGGTCGAGCCCATGCAGCGCGGTGAGTCCCATTTGCAGTGAGAAGGGCCCGAGGCCGTAACGGCCGGTGACGGGGTCCTGTTCTATCAGCCCGAGCTTGCCGAAGCTCACCAGGTAGGGATGGGCCTTGGCCGGCGGCATGCCGGCCTCGCGGGCGAGATCCTTCAGCATCATGGGCGCGCCGATGCGCACCAGCGCCTGCAGCAGCGCGCCGCCGACCTCTATCGACTGGATGCCGCGGCGTTCGTTGCCGCGTTCCTCGCTCGTTCCGTTGATTTCCGCTTCCACGCTTTTCTCCCTTGTGGCCGGGATCTTAGCAGCTTCACCCATGGCGTCCTCACGTCGCTCGTTTAAGGTCGTATTTGACAATAGCGAATCTATTGACGATTAACAAATCGACGTCTAGGATGCAGTCCATCCACCCAGATACCACAGACGAGAACCCCACATGAACACCAAAGCATTCGCCTCGCAGGCCGACCTCGAAGAAAAGAAGATCAGCTGGGACAAGCTGTCCGACAACGCCTATGCCTACACCGCCGAAGGCGACCCCAACACCGGCGTCATCATCGGCGACGACTCGGTGATGATCATCGACGCCACCGCCACCCCGGTGATGGCGCAGGGCGTGATCGCCAAGGTGCGCGAGATCACCGACAAGCCGATCAAGTACGTGGTGCTGACCCACTACCACGCGGTGCGCGTGCTCGGCGCCTCCGGTTACAAGGACGAAGGCCTGGAGCAGATCATCGCCAGCCAGGACACCTACGACCTCATCGTCGAGCGCGGCCAGCAGGACATGGATTCCGAGATCGGACGCTTCCCGCGCCTGTTCAACGCGGTGGAGAGCGTGCCCGGCCTGACCTGGCCCACCATCACCTTCCAGAAGGAAATGACCCTGTGGATGGGCAAGCTGGAGGTGAAGATCCTGCAGGTGGGCCGCGGCCACACCAAGGGCGACACCATCGTGTGGATCCCGTCGCAGAAGATCTGCTTCTCCGGCGACCTGGTCGAATACGACGCGGCTTGCTACACCGGCGACGCTTATCTCGCCGACTGGCCGCAGACGCTGGACAACCTCGCCGCGCTCGGCGCCGAAAAGCTGGTGCCCGGCCGCGGCCCCGCGCTGATGGACGCAGGCCAGGTGGAAAAGGGCCTGGCCTACACCAAGGCCTTCGTCAGCGCGCTGTACGGCAGCGCCCGGGAGGCGGTGGCGCAGGGCATGGACCTCAAGGCGACGATGGCGCTCACCCGCAAGAACATGGACCCGCAGTTCGGCCAGGTCTTCATCTACGAACACTGTCTGCCCTTCGACGTGACCCGCGCCCACGACGAAGCGAGCGGCATCCGCGATCCGCGCATCTGGACCGCCGAACGCGACCAGCAGATGTGGCACGCGCTGCAGGAATAAGCAGGACAGAGAGAAGCTGGCCGCCCCGCCCGGGGCTGGCGCAGAGGCTGGCGACACGCCCGCAGAACGGCGGCGCCGGCGATACACAAGACAGTAGGAGGAGACAGCCGTGCTGAGCACGTATCAATACCCGAAGTTCGAGTACCGGCAGCCGCCGGAAATCGCCGAGAACCGCGACGGCCACTACCCGGTGGTCATCGTCGGTGCCGGCCCGGTGGGGCTGGCCGCCGCCATCGACCTCGCCATCCAGGGCAAGCCGGTGCTGGTGCTGGACAACGACGACACCGTGTCGATCGGCTCGCGCGGCGTGTGCTACGCCAAGCGCGCGCTGGAGGTGCTGGACCGCCTCGGCTGCGGCGAGGAGATGGTGCGGAAGGGCGTGTCGTGGAACGTCGGCCGCACCTTCTTCCGCGAGGAAGAAGTGTTCAACTTCAACCTCTGCCCGCAGCCGGACCACCACCGCCCGGGCATGATCAACCTGCAGCAGTACTACCTCGAGGATTACCTGGTGCAGCGCGCACGCCAGCTGCCCAATCTCGAGCTGCGCTTCAGGAACAACGTGATCGCGGTCGCGCAGGACGGCGACAAGGCCACGCTGCGGGTGGAGACGCCGGACGGCGCCTACACGCTCAGCACCGACTGGCTGGTGGTGGCCGACGGCGCGCGCAGCCCGATCCGCCACATGATGGGGCTGGACATCGAAGGCAAGATCTTCATGGACCGCTTCCTGATCGCCGACGTGGTGATGAAGGCGGAATACCCCACCGAGCGCTGGTTCTGGTTCGATCCGCCCTTCCATCCCAACCAGTCGGTGCTGCTGCACCGCCAGGCCGACAACGTCTGGCGCATCGACTTCCAGCTCGGCTGGCAGGCCGATCCGGAAGAGGAGAAGAAGCCGGAGAACGTCATCCCGCGCATCAAGGCGATGCTCGGCGACGACCGTGAATTCGAGCTGGAATGGGTCAGCGTCTACACCTTCCAGTGTCGCCGCATGAACAGCTTCCACCACGGCCGGGTGCTGTTCGTCGGCGACGCCGCCCATCAGGTTTCGCCCTTCGGCGCGCGCGGAGCCAACTCCGGCATCCAGGACACCGACAACCTGGCGTGGAAGCTCAAGCTGGTGATGGACGGCAAGGCGCCGGCCACGCTGCTCGACACCTACACCGAGGAGCGCGGCTTCGCGGCGGACGAGAACATCATGAACTCGACCCGCTCGACCGACTTCATCACGCCCAAGAGCACGGTCAGCAAGACCTTCCGCAATGCGGTGCTGGGACTGGCGGAGCACCACGCCTTCGCCCGCGCGCTGGTCAATTCCGGGCGGCTGTCGGTGCCGAGCTTCCTCACCGAATCTCGCCTCAACACGCCGGATGCAGACAGCTTTGCCGGCGACATGGTGCCCGGCGCGCCGATGGACGACGCGCCGATCGAGAGCGCCAGCGGCACGCCTTGGCTGCTGGGCGAACTCGGCAACCGCTTCCAGCTGCTCTACTACACGGCGGACGCCGGCGCGCTCGACGACGCCACCGTGCAGATGCTCACCGGCCTGGCCGACGGCACGATCCCGGTGGAGGCGATCATCGTCGCGGAACGCGGCAGCGTGCCTGCCGGGCTGAAGACGCTGATCGACAGCAAGGGCCGCATCCGCGAGCGCTACGACCTCACCCCGGGCAGCGCCTATCTCGCCCGTCCCGACCAGCACGTCGCCGCCCGCTGGCGCAGCCTGGACGCCGCCCGCGTGCGCGCCGCGGTCGCCCGTGCCACCTGCAACGCCTGAAGGAGCCCGCCATGGCCTTGAATACCCAGCCCAATTTCGCCGAGCCCGGCAAGCGTTACTTCCGCGCCTTCAGTCCCGGCGACGATTTCTACGAAATGCTGATCGACACCCACCGCGACCTTACCGACGAGCAGAGCGCGATGGTCAATGCCCGCCTGATCCTGCTGCTCGCCAACCACGTCGGCGACATCTCGGTGCTGCGCGAGGCGATGCAGATCGCCCGCGAAGGCGTCTGAACAGATAAGGAGATCCACACCATGATCCGCAAGATCCACCACGTCGCCTACCGCTGCCGCGACGCCAAGGAAACCGTCGAGTGGTACGGCAAGTACCTGAAGATGAACTTCATCTTGGCGATCGCCGAGGACGAGGTCCCCTCCACCAAGGAGCCGGACCCTTACATGCACATCTTCCTCGACGCCGGCGGCGGCAACGTGCTCGCCTTCTTCGAGCTGCCGACCAAGCCGCCGATGGACCGCGACCGCAACACCCCGGCGTGGACCCAGCACCTCGCGCTCGAGGTCGGTTCGATGGAAGAGATGATGGAGGCCAAGGCCCGCCTGGAGGCCGACGGCATCGAGGTGGTCGGACCGACCGACCACACCCTGTTCAAGTCCATCTACTTCTTCGACCCCTCCGGCCATCGTCTGGAGCTGGCCTGCAACACCGCCACGCCGAAGATGAACAAGATGCTCGACGAGGTGAAGTGGGACATGCTCAACGAATGGGCGAAAACGAAGAAGGCGCCCAAGCACGCCGCGTGGATGCACGACGGCAGCTATCAGGATTGAGGATGCGCCGGGGCGGGCCGGTCCCGCCCCATGCCCCCGACAACGGAGAAGACGCACGATGAAACTCGCCACCCTCAAGCACGGCGGCCGCGACGGCACCCTGGTCGTCGTCAGCCGTGACCTCACCCGCTGCCAGACCGTCGCCGGCATCGCCCGCACGCTGCAGGCGGCGCTCGACGACTGGGACACGGTCGCCCCCGAGCTCGAGCTGGTCTATGACATGCTCAACGCCGGCCACGCCCGTCACGCCATGCCCTTCGATCCGGCGCACTGCCATTCGCCGCTGCCGCGCGCCTACCAGTGGGCCGACGGCTCCGCCTACATCAATCACGTCGAACTGGTGCGCAAGGCGCGCAACGCCCAGGTGCCGGCCTCGTTCTACACCGATCCGCTGATGTACCAGGGCGGCTCGGACAGTTTCATCGGTCCGCGCGACCGCATCGTCGCCGACGACGCCTGGGGCATCGATTTCGAGGCCGAGGTGGCGGTGGTCACCGGCGACGTGGCGATGGGCGCGACGCCCGCCGAGGCCGCGGCGGCGATCCGCCTGCTGATGCTGGTGAACGACGTCAGCCTGCGCAACCTGATTCCGGCCGAGCTCGAAAAAGGCTTCGGCTTCTTCCAGAGCAAGCCGGCTTCGGCCTTCAGCCCGGTGGCGGTGACGCCGGACGAGCTGGGCGCCGCCTGGGAGGGCGCCAAGGTCCACCTGCCGCTGCGGGTGGAACTCAACGGCGCCGCCTTCGGCTGCCCGAACGCCGGCCAGGACATGACCTTCGATTTCGGCCAGCTGGTGGCGCACGTGGCCAAGACGCGCGAACTCGAAGCCGGTTCCATCATCGGCTCCGGCACCGTGTCGAACAAGCAGGGCAATCTGTGGGGCTCGTCGGTCGCCAATGGTGGCGTCGGCTACTGTTGCCTGGCCGAATTGCGCATGTACGAGACCATCGAGCAGGGCAAGCCGGCGACCGCCTTCATGAAGGCCGGCGACCGGGTGCGCATCGAGATGCTGGACGCGCACGGTGGCAACATCTTCGGCACCATAGACAACACCGTGGTGCCGTTGAACGGCTGACGCACAGGTCCATACAAGAACAAGGAGGAGACACGATGCACAAGAAAATCGCCGCCACGCTGCTGGCCGCATCCGCGCTGTTCGGCACCGGCGCCGCCCAGGCCGAGGAGATCATCCTCAAGGTCGCGCACTTCTGGCCCTCGACCGCGCTGTCGCACCAGAAGGTGCTGCTGCCCTGGTGCGACAAGATCGCAAAAGAGTCGGCCAACCGCCTGAAGTGCCAGATCTATCCGGCGATGCAGCTCGGCGGTACGCCGCCCCAGCTCATCCAGCAGGCCGCCGACGGCGTGGCCGACATCGTGTGGACCCTGCCCGGCTACACCGCCGGCCGCTTCCCTGCGGTCGAGGTGTTCGAACTGCCCTTCATGTCGCGCAAGGCCGAAACCACCAGCCGTGCGCTGTGGGACTACGCCGAGAAGTACGCGCAGAAGGACTTCGCCATGGTCAAGCCGCTGGCCTTCCATGTGCATGACAACGGCTATGTGCATGGCAAGAAGCCGATCAGCACCATGGCCGACTTCCAGGGCATGAAGATGCGTGCGCCGACCCGGCTCACCAACAAGATGCTGGCCGCCTTCGGCGCCGCGCCGGTGGCGATGCCGCTGCCGGCGGTGACCGAGTCGATGTCCAAGGGCGTGATCGACGGCTATGTGCTGCCATGGGAGGTGATTCCCACGGTGAAGCTGCACGAACTCACCAAGTACCACTCGGAGACGCCGGCTTCCGAACCCGCGCTCTACACCGCGGTGTTCACCATCGCGATGAACAAGGCCAAGTACGCCAGCCTGCCCGACGACCTGAAAAAGGTGATCGACGCCAATTCGGGCGCCGAGTTCTCGGCCATGATCGGCCGGGTGTGGGACGAATCCGCGCCGGCCGCGCGTCAGCAGGCGGTCGCGAACGGCAACCAGTTCAACATGATCTCCAGTGCCGAACTCGCCAGCTGGCGCAAGGTGGGCGACAAGCTCGCCGCCGACTGGGTGGAAGAGATGACTGGCAAGGGTTACCCGGCGCAGGACATGCTGGATGGCGCGCGTGCCCTGATCGACAAGTACAGCAAGTAAGGCGCGGGCACCGGCGACGGTGTCATCGGCATTCGACGGGGTCCGGGCTTTTCCATGCCGGGCCCCGTTGCGTATGCTGGCGCTTCGCGTGTGCCGCGCGACTCCGACGAGGGACGACAAGAAGATGAAGCTCTACACCTACTTCCGCAGCTCGGCCGCCTTCCGCGTGCGGATCGCGCTCAATCTGAAGGGAATCGCCTACGACGCGGTGCCGGTGCACCTGGTGCGCGACGGCGGCGAGCAGCGCCAGGAGGGTTACCTGGCGGTGAACCCGGCCGCCCTGGTGCCGGCGCTGGCCGAAGACGGCCGCGTGCTGACCCAGTCGATGGCCATCATCGAATACATCGACGAAACGCATCCGGAGCCGCCGCTGCTGCCGGGCGCGCCGACCGACCGCGCACGCATCCGTGCCATTGCGCAGAGCATCGCCTGCGACATTCATCCGCTCAACAACCTGCGGGTGCTGCAATACCTCAGCCGCCAGCTGGGCATCGACGAGGCACGCCGCAACGCCTGGTATCGCCACTGGGTCGAAACCGGCCTCGCCGCGGTCGAAGCCATGCTGGCCGGTGATGCCCGCACCGGCGCCTTCTGCCACGGCGATACGCCGACGCTGGCCGACTGCTGTCTGGTGCCGCAGATCTTCAACGCGCGGCGCCTCGACTGCAATCTCGACGCGATGCCGACCGTGCTGCGTATTTCCGAGCGTTGCGAGGCGCTCGAAGCCTTCCGCCTCGCGGCGCCGGCCAACCAGCCCGACGCCGAGTAAGCCCGCAAGGCAAGGCCGCGCCGGCGCCGATGGGTGCCGCCGCGGCTGCCCGCCGCTGACTCAGGCGTGGGGGCCGCCGTAGCGTACGATGCCGGGCTCACCCGGGCCGAGCTTGACCTGATGCGTGCTGGAGCCGGTCGCGCTGCTCACCTGGACGGTGTATTCGCCGGCCGGCAGGGCGCCGACGCGGCTGCGGCCGTGAACCTGCGCCTGGACCAGGCGCTGGCCGTTGGTGGCGAAGATGCCGACGCGGATCTGTTCGGCCTCTTCATGGCCGCTGCCGGTCTGCACCGGGGTGACGATCAGCGGATACTGTTCGCCGCGGCTGCCGATGGCGGGGGCGGCGAGGGTGAGACCAAGCAATGTGGTAGCGATGGCGAGTGCTCCCGAAGACCGTGGCTGTGGGTCGCCCGACTTGGTGCTGCGCTTGGCGCGCGCGCGGGCGACGGCGGCGCGCGGTGCGATGGCCAGTGCGGTGGCTGCGGTGCGCAGGAAGTCGCGCACGATGGCCGGATCGAGGCGACCGCCGGTCGTGGCCGGAGCGGCGGTAGTGGGGTTCTCGGTGTGCGAAGGCGGGGTCGGCTTGCGGATTCTCATGTCTTAGTACGCTCGTCGGTCTGGTTCGCTATATGGGGACGGTCGGCGGTTTATCAACCCAGTTCGACCGGCACGAAAATGCGCGCATCATCACGCTGGACCAGCAGCGCGACATGCTTGCCGGCCTTTGAAATCAGAACCCGCAGCTGATCGACGCTCTCCACCGGCTGGCCGTTGAGCGACAGGATCAGGTCGCCGCGCTGGATACCGGCGCGGGCCGCGGGGCCGGCGACATCGGTCACCAGCAGCCCGCCGGGCAGGCCGGACTGGCGGCGTTCCTCGCCCGACAAGGCGCGCACCGCGAGGCCCAGCCGGCCCTGATCGGCCTTGTTGCCGGCGCTGGCGACCTGGGATTCGTCGGCGAACTCGCCGATCTTGACCTCCATGTCGCGGTTCTCGCCCTTGCGCCACACCTTGATGCGGGCGCTGTTGCCCGGCCGGAGCGCCGCCACCCGCGGCGGCAGCTCGGCGGAACTGCCGATCTTCTCGCCGTTGAGTTCGACGATGACGTCGCCCACCTTGAGGCCGGCCTTCTCGCCGGGGCCGCCGGGCTCCACCGAGGTCACCAGCGCGCCAATGGCGCTCTTGAGGCCGAAGGATTCCGCCAGCGCCTGGTTCATGTCCTGCACCGCCACGCCCATGCGGCCGCGGGTGACCTTGCCGTGGGCGATGATCTGGTCGCGGATGCCGGCGGCAACGTCGATCGGGATGGCGAACGACAAACCCTGGTAGCCGCCCGAGCGCGAGTAGATCTGCGAGTTGATGCCGACCACCTCGCCGGCGAGGTTGAGCAGCGGACCGCCGGAGTTGCCGGGGTTGATCGCCACGTCGGTCTGGATGAAGGGCACGTAGCCTTCGTTCGGCAGCGAGCGCGACTTGGCCGAGATGATGCCGGCGGTGACCGAGTTCTCGAAGCCGAAGGGCGCACCGATGGCGAGCACCCAGTCGCCGACGTGGGCCTTTTGCGGATCGCCCAGCGGAACCGTCGGAAGGTTCTTGGCCTCGATGCGCAGCACCGCGACGTCGGTCGGCTTGTCTACGCCCAGCACCTTGGCCTTGAACTCGCGCTTGTCGGTGAGTTTGACGGTGACTTCGTTGGCACCCTCCACCACGTGGGCGTTGGTCAGGATGATGCCGTCGGCGCTGACGATGAAGCCGGAGCCCTGGCCGCGGGTCGGTGCCTGGCCTTGCGGCGCCCCGAACTGCGGTCCGAAGCGGCGGAAGAATTCGTAGAAGGGATCGTCCGGGCTGAGTCCGCCGGGGGCGCCGTTGGCGGTACGCACCGTGCCCTGGGTGCTGATGTTCACCACCGCCGGGCCGACGCGCTGGATGATGCTGTCGAAGCTGGGCAGCACGATGCTGCCGGCCGGCACGCTGCGGGTGGCGGGTGCCTGCGCAAAGGCATCGGCGCCGAATGCGCCGGCCAGGGCGAGGATCAGGGCGGATGCGGCCGTGGTGGCGCGCAGGCTGAGGTCTTGCATGGCTCGGTCTCCTGGGGCTGGTGCTGCGGATCTGTCCGCTTGGCAGGCACCTTAAGAGAGACCGACTTAAGCGAGACTTAAGCTTCGTCGCGCGATGTGTTACCGAATGTCTCCGTGCCTGTAACACCCTCGCCGGCGCTCGCCAGCGGCAGGCCGACGCGCACCCGCAGACCGCCCGCCGGTGCCGTGTCCAGCGCCAGTATGGCGCCGTGGCGGTCGGCGATTGCCTTGACGATGGCGAGGCCGAGGCCGCTGCCCGGCTGGTCCTGCCCGGCGCGGCGGTAGAAGCGGTCGAGCACCCGCTCGCGTTCGTCGGCGGGAATGCCCGGACCGTTGTCCGCCACCTCCAGCCAGGCAAGGCCGTCCGCCGTCCAGCTGCTGACGTCGACCCGGCCGCCGGCCGGCGTGTAGCGGATGGCGTTGTCGATCAGGTTGCCGAGCAGGGTGCGCAGGGCGTCGCGATCGCCCGGCGCCGCGGTGCCGGCATCCAGCCGTTCGGCGCCGAGGTCTATGCCCTTGGCTTCGGCGAGCGGCTGCAGTTCGGCGATGACCAGGCCGGCGAGTTCCACCAGATCCACTTCAGCGGGCTCGGCGTGGGCGCTGCTGGCCTCGGCATCGGGCGCCTGGCGGGCCAGCGTCAGCAGCTGCTGGACGACGCGGGTGGCACGCTGCAGGCCCAGGCGCAGGTCGGCCAGCGCGGCGCGGCGCTCGGCGTCGTTGCCGGCGCGCTCGGTGAGCTGGATCTGCAACTGCAGTGCGGCGAGCGGAGTGCGCAGCTCATGGGCGGCGTCGGCGACGAAGGCGCGCTGGTTGGCCATGGCATGGTCGAGCCGGCCGAGCAGGCCGTTGAGCGCCTGCACCAGCGGCTGCGCTTCCTCCGGCACGCCGTCGACCGTGAGCGGCGCGAGGCTGTCCGGCCGGCGGGTGCCGACCGCCTTGGCCAGCCGTTCGAGCGGGCGCAGGCCGCGGCCGACCAGATACCAGATGAGGCCGGCGAGCAGGGGCAGGATCACCAGCAGCGGGGTGAGCGTACGCAGCGCGGCGGCCGCGGCGAGCCGGTTGCGGTGGGACATCGGCTGCGCCACCTGGACCACGCGGCTGCCGAGCACGATGGAGTAGGTGCGCCAGTTGCCCTCGGCCGTGGGCACCGTGGCGTAGCCGAGCTGGGCGCGGTCGGGCAGGGCGGTATGCGGGCGCGACAGGTAGAGGCGCAAGCCCTGCTCGTCCCAGATCTGGATCACCATGTCGAACAGCTGGTCGTCGGGGCCGAGGCCCGGCTCGGGCTGTGGGCCGGGCAGCGGCGCGCGCAGCGACAACGCGAGCTGGCGCAGGTGGTAGTCCATGATCTCGTCCAGCTCGCTGCGCGTCATCTGGTAGGTGGCGAGGCTGCCGAGCAGGAAGACCCCGAGCACCGCACCGAGCAGAGTGAGCAGCAGCTGCCGGCGCAGCGACATCCAGCCGCGGCGCGGTCTGTCCGTGCTTGCCGGGCTCATGCTTCCCTCGGCACGAACCAGCCGACGCCGCGCAGGTTGCGGATGCGGTCGGCGCCGAGCTTGCGGCGCAGGGCATGGATGTGCACCTCCACCGCGTTGCTCTCGACCTCTTCGCCCCAGCCGTACAGGCGTTCCTCGAGCTGGGCGCGCGACAGCGGTTTGCCCGGCTGTTCCAGCAGGGCCTGCAGCAGGGCGAACTCACGCGCCGACAGCCTCACCGGTTCGCCGTCCACGCTGACGGCATGGCTGGCCGGATCGACCACGATGCCGGCCTGGCGCACGATGGGCTCGGGCCGGCCGGCACGGCGGCGCAACAGCGCGCGCACGCGGGCAGCGAGTTCGTCGAGGTCGAAGGGTTTGACCAGATAGTCGTCGGCGCCGGCGTCCAGGCCGCGGATGCGTTCG
Organism: Azoarcus sp. DD4; assembly: GCF_006496635.1. NCBI lineage: Bacteria > Pseudomonadati > Pseudomonadota > Betaproteobacteria > Rhodocyclales > Zoogloeaceae > Azoarcus > Azoarcus sp. DD4. The sequence goes on along the minus strand of NZ_CP022958.1, from coordinate 4,877,677 downwards.
GATACGGCGTCGCGCGCGGTCAGGACCAGCACCGGCAGCGGGTTGCCGGCGGCGCGCAGTTCGCCCAGTACGGTGAGACCGTCCTTGCCGGGCAGGCCGAGGTCGAGCAGCAGCAGGTCGTAGGGGGCCTCGCCACCGGCGGCCGGGGTGGCGAGCGCGAGCAGGCCGGCGGCGCCGTCGCGCACCCAGTCGACCGCGTAGCCTTCCTGGCGCAGGCCGCGCTGCACCGCGGCGCCTATCATCGGGTCGTCTTCGATCAGCAGCAGGCGCATGTCGCTCCGGAAATCACGTGCCCCGAGCGGGGCCGGGCTGCGATTCTAGCCCAGCGGCACGGGCAGGGTCAGGCGCGCCTCCAGGCCACCGCCGGCACGCGGCAGCAAATCCAGCCGGCCGCCGTGCAGGCGGCCAATGCGATCGGCGATCGCGAGGCCGAGCCCGGCACCGGGCGGGCCGTTGCGGGCACCGTCGCCGCGCACGAAGGGCCGTATCAGCGCGTCGGCCCGGTCCGGCGCGATGCCGGGGCCGCGGTCGAACACGCTGATGCGGATGCCGTCGGCGGCAGGTCCGGCCTCGATGCTGAAGTCGGGCGCACCGTGGCGGCGGGCGTTCTCGACGAGATTGACCAGCGCGCGCTGCATTGCGCGGGGACGCAGCGGCAGCCGCGGCAGTGGCGCGCAGCGGCAGGCGAACTCGCGGGTGGCGCCGGCGGTGTCGAGCACGTCGCGCAGCAAGGCATCGAGCGCGGTCGGCCGGGGCGCTTCGCCGTCGTCGCTGCGGGCGAAGTCGAGGAACTGATCGATGATGGCGTCGATCTGCCGGCAATGCCGCGCCATGTCGGCAGCCAGCCCGGGCGCCTCGGTGTCGCCGCTCAGCTCGACGGCGAGGCGTAGCTTGGCGAGCGGCGTGCGCAGATCGTGGGAAACGCCGGCCAGCATCAGCGTGCGTTCGCGTTCGGCGTCGGCCAGTGCCTCGGCCATGCGGTTGAAGCTGCGGGCGACGCTGCGGATCTCGCTCGGTCCGTCTTCGGCGAGCGGCGGCGGCCGGCCCCCTGCGCCCAGCGCCTGGGTGGCTGCGACGAGCTGGCGCAGCGGGCGGTCGATGCGGCGCTGGATCAGGAAGGCGCCGGTCACGGCCAGCGCAGCGCCGATCAGCCACGCCAGCAGCGCCGCGCCGGGCAGGCGCTGGCGGCGGTAGGGGCCATCGGCCGCGAGCCAGTGGTCGGCCCCGTCCAGGCGCAGGCGCACGTAAAGCATGCCGCCGGCTTCTTCGCGCCACAGGGCTTCGATGCCGTGCTGCGCCAGCCGGCGCGACGCCGCGCGGATGGCCAGGCGCTCCAGCGGCCGCAGCACGGCCGGTGTGCTCGAACCGGTGGCGGCTTGCTGGGCGGCGTTGTAGGCGGCGATGAAGGGTGGCCGTGCCGGTGGATCGATCGCGAGCAGGGCCTGCTCGACGGCATGGACAGTGTCGGCCGTGCTCTCGGCGTAACGGGCGTTGCGCGGTTGCAGGACGAACTGGTTGAAGACCAGCGCGCCGAGCAGCTGGCCGACGACGATGAGGGCTGCGAGCAGCAGCGCGTTGCGGCCGAAGAGACTGCGTGGATAAAACCTCATGTCGCGTCGGCGGCGAGCATGTAGCCTTTGCCGCGCACGGTGAGCAGCAGCCGCGGCTGCGCCGGATCGTCCTCGATGGCGCGGCGCAGCCGCAGGATGCGGACGTCGATGCTGCGGTCGTTGATCGTGGCGCCGGGGCCGTCGGCGAGTTGCACCAGACGGTCGCGTCCGAGCGGGCGGCCGCGGTTGGCGGCGAGTGCCGCCAGCAGGTCGAATTCGCCCGCAGCCAACGCGATCACGGCATCGCCGTCGAGCAGCCGGCGGCGGCCGGTGTCGAGACGGAAGCGGCCTATCGTGACCGAGGCGTCGGCATGGCGGCGGATCTGCGCGCCGAGCAGACGCTGGCGGCGGATCATGGCTTCGATGCGGGCGAGCAGTTCGCGCGGTTCGAAGGGTTTGGGCAGGTAGTCGTCGGCGCCGCTTTCGAGTTCGATGATGCGGTCTATAGGGTCGCCGCGGGCGGTCAGCATCAGGATGGGCACCGCATCGCCGGCGGTGCGCAGGCGCCGGCAGGCGGAGAGGCCGTCTTCGCCGGGCAGCATGAGGTCGAGGATGAGTACGTCGAAATGTTCGCGTGCCAGCAGCCGGTCCATCTCGCCGGCGTCGGCGGCCTGGCGCACGGTGTAGCCGCGGCTGCCGAGGTAGCGCGCAAGCAGCGCACGGAGCTCGGCTTCGTCATCCACCACCAGCAGCTTGCCTGCGTCTTCCATCCGGCGTCCCGTTCGTCGTCGTCCGTGTCCGCCGATATCTTAGCGGGCTGCCACGGTCGCCGGAGAAGACCGAACCATTACCGCCGGTTACGGCAGCCGTCCGCGTAGCCAGTGGTAACACGGTCGCCTTCTCGCGTAACCGAGGCACCTGCGGCACTGCCTAGAGTTTGCGTCAGGCGCCGCGCGGCGGTGCCGTCAGCAGACAAGGAGAAGGTCATGAGCATCAGCAGATCGGAATTTGGCCGCATCGTGGCAGTGGCGCTCGTCGTCGCGGCCGCGGGTGTCGGTACGCAATCCGTGGAGGCCGGAAGTTTCTCGCGTTCGCACCAGGCTAGCGGCCCCAACGGCGGCAGCGTGGCGCGCAGCCGGGTGGTGCAGGGCGACGGGGCGGGCAATCGCAGCGCGCTGCGCAACCGCAGCTGGACCACGCCGGCGGGTGGGAGCGGTGCACGCAGCGCCAGCAATGTGCGCAATGCGGACGGCAGCCTTGGTCACGACAGCAGCATCGCGGCCAGCAACGCGCGGGGCAGCGTCAGCAGCAGCGGCGGCTTCGACCGCAGCGCCGACGGCACCCTCACGCAGAGCCGCAACACCACGGTGACCAATGCCAACACCGGCAACTCGATGCAGTCGAGCAGCAGCTACAGCGCGGACGCGGGGCGTTCGCGCACGGTGAGCTGCTACGACGCCGGTGGCAACGCCATAAGCTGCCCGGCGCGTTGAGGAGGATAGGCGATGAAGACGACAAGGAGGGTGCGCGCGCTGGCGATACATGCGCTACTCGCGCTGCTGGCTCCGGCGCAGGCGGGCGCCGCCGATGCGGCGCAGAGCACGCGGATGCTGGAAGTCTTGCGCGAGCGTTTCGCCAAGGCCGACGCCGATCGCGATGGCGCGCTGAGCGAGGCCGAGGCGAAGGCCGGCATGCCCTACGTTCATCGCAATTTTGCCGAGATCGACGGCGTCGGCAGCGGTCGCGTCACGCTCGCTCAGATCGAGGCCTTCGCCGCCCGCAAGGCGGCGTCGCGCCAGCGTTGAATATCCGAGGGGCGTTCAGACGCCCCACACCACCGGCACGCCGGCGCGCTGCGACTGCTCGAGCATGTCGAGCAGCGGCCAGGCACGCTGGGCAAGGCTGACAGGGGCCGCCATGCCGGTGCGGCCAGCCTCGCGGTCGGCGGCTTCCTGTTCCTCGGTGGGGTGGGCATGGCGCGCGCGGTCTTCCTCGATCGCGCGGCGCAATCTGGCGATGGCGTCCGGCAACTGTTCGACGGTGACGATGCCCTTGGCGTCGTCCGCGTCCTTGCCGATGAGGGCGATCAGCTTTTTCGCGGCGTCGCCGAGCATCAGAACCTCGGCGGCGGCGTCGGACTTGAATGTGAACAGCATGTGCGTTGCTCCTTAGAGACCCTTGACGGCGTAGATGCCGGGGGCATTGCGCCAGTAGCCCTTGTAGTCCATGCCACAGCCGAACAGGAAGCGGTCGGCAATGTCCAGCCCGGTGAAGTCGGCGCGCATGCCGGGGTAGGCCTTGCGCTCGTGCACCTTGTGCACCAGCACCGCCGACAACACCTCGCGGGCGCCCTCGGCCTTCAGGTGTTCGATGATGGCGTTCAAAGTGTGGCCTTCGTCGAGGATGTCGTCGAGCACCAGCACGCTGCGACCGCGCAGGTCCTGGGTTGGCCGTACCCGCCAGTCGAGCAGCGTGCCCTGCAGCGCATGGCCGTAACGGCTGGCGTGCAGATAGGCGACTTCGAGCGGAAAGGGCAGGCGGGTCAGGATGCGGCCGGCGAGGATGAGGCCGCCGTTCATCACGGTGTAGACCAGTGGGTTGCTGTCGGCCAGCCGCCCGGTGATCTCCACTGCCATGCGGTCGAGCGCGGCCTCCACCGCGGTTTCGTCCGCAAGGCAGTCCGCCTCTTCGCGGGCGCGCTTGATTGCTGCCATGTCCATCGGCATCGCTGGCCTCTTTCGTTTCGGGAATCATGCCTTGCGGCAAACAGACACGATTGTAGACCAGCGGACAACGCCGGGCCTGCGCGGCGGCGGCTTGCGGGTAAACTGCATGCATTCCGCGTCCAGGAGCCATCATGCCGATCCACCAGATCAACCACCCGCTCGTCCGCCACAAGATCGGCCTGATGCGCGAGGCCGACATCAGCACCAAGAAGTTCCGCGAGCTCACTGCCGAGCTGGCGCGTCTGCTGGCCTACGAGGCCTGCAAGGATTTCCCGCTGGAAACGGTCACCATCGAAGGCTGGGCGGGGCCGGTCGAGATCGAGCAGATCAAGGGCAAGAAAGTCACGGTGGTGCCCATCCTGCGTGCCGGACTGGGCATGCTGGACGGCGTGCTCGACATGATCCCGAGCGCGAAGGTCAGCGTGGTCGGCATCGCCCGTGACGAGGAAACCCTGCAGCCGGCGCCTTATTTCGAGAAATTCGTCGGCCACCTCGGCGAGCGCATGGCGCTCATCATCGATCCGATGCTGGCCACCGGTGGCTCGCTGGCGGCCACCGTAGATATGCTCAAGCGCAAAGGCTGCGCGCAGATCCGCGCGCTGGTACTGGTGGCCGCCCCGGAGGGCATCGCGCTGATGGCCGAGCGGCATCCGGAAGTGGAGATCTACACCGCCAGCATCGACAGCCACCTCAACGAGCACGGCTACATCATCCCGGGCCTCGGCGACGCCGGCGACAAGATCTTCGGCACCAAGCACAACTGAGCATCCTTCTCCTCCGACCTGAGCGCCATGCCGTGACCTATCGTGCCGGCGGCGCAAGGAGTGCCGCATGCGTGAAATCCCCGTGACATCTCCGGAACCCCTCTGGCGCCAGGCGATCTCCGGCGCGCAGATTCTCTTCGTGGCCTTCGGCGCGCTGGTGCTGGTGCCGCTGCTCACCGGCCTCAACCCGAGCATGGCGCTGCTGGGCGCAGGCGTCGGCACGCTCCTGTTCCAGGCCGTCACCGGCCGCCAGGTGCCGATCTTTCTCGGTTCCAGCTTCGCCTTCATCGCCCCCATCATCTACAGCATGCAGACCTGGGGAGCATCGGCCACGCTGGGGGCGCTGGCCTGCGTGTCGCTGGTGTATTTCGTGTTCGCCGGACTGGTGTGGCGGCACGGTGCCGAGATCGTGCACCGCTTCATGCCGCCGGTGGTGATCGGGCCGATCATCATGATCATCGGTCTGGCGCTGGCCGCGGTGGCAGTCAACATGGCGATGGGCCGCAGCGGCGACGGCAAGCTCGTGCTGGTGCCCTACGGCACGGCGATGATCGTCGCCGGCGTGTCCTTCGGCGCGACGGTCGTGGCTGCCGTGTTCGCGCGCGGTTTCCTCAAGCTGGTGCCCATCCTGGTGGGCGTGGGCTCCGGCTACCTGGTGGCGGTGCTGATGGGCCTGGTCGATTTCGGCAGGATCGCCGCCGCGCCCTGGCTGGCGGTGCCGCAGTTCGTCACGCCCAGCTTCGAGTGGGCGGCCATCCTCTTCATGCTGCCGGTGGCACTGGCGCCGGCGATCGAGCACGTGGGCGACATCGTCGCCATCGGCGGTGTTACCGGCAAGGACTATACCGACAAGCCCGGCCTGCACCGCACGCTCTTCGGCGACGGTCTTGGCGTGCTGTTCGCCGGCATGGTGGGCGGCCCGCCGGTGACGACCTACTCCGAGGTGACCGGCGCGGTGACGCTGACGAAGAACTACAACCCGGCGATCATGACCTGGGCCGCGGTGTTTGCCATCGTCATGGCCTTCTTCGGCAAGTTCAACGCGCTGCTGCAGTCGATACCGGTGCCGGTGATGGGCGGCATCATGATGCTGCTGTTCGGGTCGGTGGCGGCCATCGGCCTGAAGACGCTGATTGCGGCGCGTACCGATCTCGACGAACCGCGCAACCTGGTGATCGTGTCGGCGGTGCTGGTGTTCGGCATCGGCGGGCTGGCGCTCAAGCTCGATAGCTTCAGCCTGCAGGGTGTGAGCCTGTGCGGGGTGGCGGCTATCCTGCTGAACCTGCTGCTGCCCGCGCGCGCCGCGCGCGATTGAGGCGGCTGCGCAGCAGCGCACCGAGACCGCGCAGCAGCGGCATGGCGAGGACGGCGGCGGAACTGCCGCCAGCGCCGCCGCGGGTGCGCCGGAACAGCACCCAGCCCAGCCAGGCGCGCTTGGCCAGCCGCCAGGCCAGGCGCGGCCGGCTGACCAGCACGAACACCACCACGCCGGTGACCAATGGCGCATGGGCACGCAGCCAGGCAAGTCCGTCGCGGGCCCGGTCGGCGACGTCGAGCACCGGTTCGATGCCTTGCAGGTGGCGCAGCATGTCCTCACGCTGCTGTTCGGCGCGGATCTGCAGCCGCTGCTTGCGCAGGGCGAACTCGACGAGCTTGGGATTCATTCGCGCCGCTGCAGCGCTTCGCGGTCGCGCGCGATTTCGGCCAGGCTGGCGGCGAAAAGGCGCGAGCCGCGGCGGATTTCGCGGGCGGCATTGCTGGCGGTGAAGAGACCTCCGCCGAGGCAGGCCGCGGTGGCCAGGCCGAGCGCAAGAAGGCGGTGTTCTTCCCAGAACAGCACGGTGAGGAAGGCAAGCAGGAAAACCAGCCCGAAACCGAGCAGCAGCGCGCACAGCAGGAGATTGAAAAGCAAGCCGCTGAGGCGCAGTTTTTCTTCCTGCACCTCGACGGCGAGCAATTCGATGCGGGTCTGCGCGATCTGCAGCCCGCCATCGATAAAACCGCGCAGGCTGTCGGCCAGCCGCGGCTTACGGCTTTCACTCATGGGTGTCAGCGGCGTCCGGCCAGCAACCCGAGGAGGAAGGCGACACCGGCGGCGACGCCGACCGATTGCCACGGATGGGCGTGTACATAGTCGTCGGTGGCATGGGCGGCCTTCTTGGTCTTCTCGACCACGGCGGCCTCCGCCTCGATCAGGCGTTCCTTGGCGATCGCCAAGCGTTCGCTCAATCGTACGCGCACGTCGCCCAGCTTGTCGCCAGCCTGTCCGGCGGTCAGCTTGAGCAGTTCCTCGGCGTCGGACACCACGACCTTGAGGTCGGACACCAGCTTGTCTTTCGAAGGATGGGTCGTATCGGTCATTTTTCTGCCTCCTGGACTGGGTCTATGACAAGCGCGCGTCGGCGCAGCCTTGAGTCAACGCTAATCCCATTCCGGCGTGAAGGCAAATGCGGCGCGCGGTGCGAGGTTCAGCCCGAAGGCGCATGGGGCGGTGCGATGCGGGGCAGCACCAGGGTGAAGCAGGTGCCGCTTTGCGGACCGTCGTGGGTGCTGGTGGCGTGAATCTGGCCGCCCAGCACCTCGCTGACGATCTGGTGCGTGACGTGCAGGCCCAGCCCGGTGCCGCCGGTGTGACGGCGGGTGGTGTAGAAGGGGTCGAAAATGTGGCGCAGGTTTTCCTCCGGAATGCCCACGCCGTTGTCGGCGAAGCTGATCCGTACCCGGTCTGGACCATCCGCCGCGCTGCGCAGCGTGATGGCGCCGGGGCGGCCATCCGGGAAGGCGTGGGTCAGCGCGTTGTCCACCAGGTTGGTGACGACCTGCCCGAGCGGGCCAGGGTAGCTTTCCATGTGCAGGCCTGGGGCGAGTTCGAGGGTGAGGGTGACCGGCGAAGCGGCGTCCCATTTGTGCAGGCGGTGATCGGCGTCGATGAGGACCTCGGCGAGATCGAAACCTCGGCGCTCCATCAAGGTACGGTCGATGGCGACCTGCTTGAAGCGCCGTACCAGGTCGGCGGCGCGGGCCACCGCGCGGTTGGCGAGGTCCAGTCCTTCGCGGCTGGAATCGAGGAAGGCGAGCAGGTCCGATTTGCGCAGACCGTCGTTGACGCGCCGCGCCAGCGTTTGGATGTCCTCGCGGGCGGTGCTCAGCGCCATCAGCGCGCTGCCGAGCGGCGTGTTGAGTTCGTGGGCGACGCCGGCCACCATCAAGCCGAGCGAAGAGAGCTTGTCGGCTCGCGCCAGTTCGGCCTGCAGCGCGCGCAGGTCGTCGATGTTCTTTTGCAGCGCGGCGTTGGCCATGGCCAGTTCCGCCCCACGCTCTTCGACCAGGTGCAGGGACCACGCCAGCTGGGCCGAGAGGCCGACCGTGACGAGCAGGGCCACGCCGGCCAGCGCGGCCAGGGTCAGCTTCCAGCGCGCCTCCGCCGCGGCCAAGGCATCGGCCGGAATGCGGACGATGAGCTGCCAGTCCTGGGTGCCGTCGGCACCGGGGTCGTCCACCGGATCGAAACGGGCGTAGGCCCAGACCCCGCTGTCGTCGCGGTGCAGGCCGTGGGTGTGCGCCTGCATCTGCCGCCACAGCGCAGGATGCTGGGTGGCGATGTTGCGTTCCGGGTGGCCGAGCAGCCAGCCCCAACGTTGCGTATGGTCCGGGTGCAGCAGCCAGCCGCCGCGGTTGTTGACGATGTAGCTGTCGAAGGCGAGCTGACGTCCGATGCCGGCCAGGCGTTCGAGCAGGCGTTCGGCCCGATAGTTGACGATGACGATGCCACGCGGCCGGCCGGCCTCGAACAGGGGGGTCGCCACCCGCAGCGTGGGCTGCGGTGAGCGCGTGACCGGGCCGTGCTCGACCTTGAGGTCCAGCTCGGAGATGTGCAGCTGGCCGTGGCCGAGCGCCATGGTGGTGGCGAAATAGGGGCGGTCGAGCTTGTTCTGCAAGGCATCGGGCGGCACGACCTCGAGCGCGTCGTCGCGCCTGTCGATGCGGATGCGCTCCTGCCCGTTCTCGTCCAGCCAGCGGACCTGGTCGTAGTAGCCGGTGTTGGCAGCGACGCTGTAGAGCAGCTTGACCGCCAGCGGATTGCCGTCCACGCCGCCGCCGGGCAGGTCGCCGAGCACCTGGGCAAGGAAGGTCACGTCCCGCCGCAGCGAGGCCATCGAGCGCACCAGGATCTGCGCACTCTGGCTGAGGAGGTCCGCCTGGGCGCTCAGCAGCGGCGCCTGCAGCGACTGGCGCAAGTCCTGCCAGACCAGCGGAACGCCGAGGCCGAAGAGCGCCAGCCAGGGCAGGAGCAGTACCAGCAGGCGATGGCGGATCAGCAGCAGCCGCTCGAGCGCAGCGCGCAGGGCCGCCGTCGACATCATTGCAGCGGAGTCTCCGCGTTGCCGGCGAGCCGTGCGATCAGCGCGTCCAGGGGTTCCGGGCGGGCGAAGAGGAAGCCCTGGGCATGATGGCAGCCGCGCAGCTTCAGCCAGTTCGCCTGGTCGGTGTTTTCCACGCCTTCGGCGATGACCCGCATGTCCAGCCGCCGGCCGAGGCCGATGATCATGTCGGCGATGGTCTGACGTTCGGGCGTGCTGCCTATCTCCTGCACGAAGCTGCGGTCGATCTTGAGCGTGTGGGCAGGCAGGGTGCGAAGGTAGGCGAGCGAGGAATAGCCGGTGCCGAAGTCGTCGATGGCGATGGGGAAGCCGGCATCGCGCAGGCGGTTGAGCATGTCGCCAGTCGCGTAGCGGTCGTCCATCGCGATCGACTCGGTGACTTCCAGCTCCAGCATGGCCGGGTCCAGCCGGTAGCGTGCGAGCAGGGAGGACAGCTCATCGAGCAGGCTGTTGCGGGCGAGCTGCAGTGCCGAGACGTTGACTGCAATCGGCAGGTTCGGGAAGCCGGCGGCTGCCAGCCGCGCCAGCGCCCGGCAGCCGAGTTCGACGATGCGCGCGCCCAGCGGCGCGATCAGGCCATTGGCTTCGGCCATGGGGATGAAGGCAGCGGGCGGGATCTGGCTGCCGTCGGGGCGGGTCCAGCGCGCGAGCGCCTCTGCGCCGACGATGCGGCCGTCGGCAAGGTCGTACTGCGGCTGCAGCGCGATGCCGATTTCGTCGCCACGCAGCGCCCGGTGCAACTCGCGCGACAGGGTGAAGCGCTGGTTGTGCGGTGTTTCCATGCCGCGCACGTACTGCGTCACCTGGCTCAGACCCTGGCGGCGGGTCTGCTTGAGCAGCAGGGATCCGGTGGCCATCGCCGCCTTGGCCGGGCCGTCGTAGTCGTCGAGGTCGATGCGCGCGGCGCCGATGCTGATGAAGGGCGCGACATCGGGCGCGTCCGGATCCTCCGACTCCAGCCGGTCGATGTGTTCGATGCCGAGCGCCGAGGCCGGACCGAGGATGGCGAAGGTGTCATCGTGCAGGCGCGCGACCAGCGCTGGCGGCGGGAAGCAGCGCTTGAGGCGATGCGCGATTTTGGCCAGCAGCAGTTCCCCCTGTTCGATGCCGAGCGACAGACAGCTCTCCGAGTACTGGTCGAGATCGACGAACAGCAGGGCGCGGTCGCGCGGCGGCGGCAGCGCCAGCACGCTGTCGAGCGCGCGCAGCATGGCGTTGCCGTTGGGGATGCCGAGCAGGGCGTCTTCGTAGGCCATGCGGTCCAGCTGGCTGACCAGCGAGACGTTGATCAGCCCGGAATTGATGTTGCTGGCAAAGACCCGCAGCAGCTCCAGTTCGGTGTCGTCCAGCTCCCGCCGGGTGGCGACGTAGGTTGCGCCGTGGGGGCCGTCGCCGTTGCCGGGAAAGTACAGCACCTGGCTCTCCGTGTCGGCGAAGGATGTCTTGGCCGACAAGGCGTGGCCGAGCATGCCGCGGATGCGGGCGTCGTCCAGTACCGCAAGCCGGTCGGCCACCAGATGGGAATAGCGGCCGGCTGCACCGACGATGACGGCCGATAGCGGATCGCTGCCCGGCATGTCCTGCACGCAGACCACCCCCTCCGGCGCGAGATGCAGCAGGCGGGCAAGCTCTTTCACCACCCGGCCGGAGAAATCGTGCAAGGTGCGCGAGGAGGTCAGGCTGTTGCTCGCCTCGACGATCATCTGCAGTCCGCGCCGCGCCCGGTTGAGTGCGCTGATCTGCTCCCAGGCCCGCAGCGCGCTGGTGACGATGCCGTGCAGGCGTTCGCGGCTGAGGTCGGTCTTGAGCCAGTAGTCGTTGATGTCGAGGCCGGCGAGCGAGGCCTGCATCGGTGCGACGCCCGGCTGGCCGGTGAGCAGGATGATGCGGATCTCGGCGTTGCCGATGAGCTCGCGGATGCTTTTCACCAGCCGCAGGCCGGCATCGTCCGATTCCATGACCACGTCGAGCAAAACCACCGCGATGTCGCGTTCGGCAGCGAGCAGGCCGGCGGCCTGATTGGCCGAGGCTGCGGTGAGCAGCTCGATCCGCTGGTCGCGATAGCGGTAGCCGGCGAGCGAGTAGCGCAGCGAGTCCTGAAAGGCGGGGTCGTCGTCCACCGACAGCACCCGCAGCAGCGGACCGCCGGTTGCCTCCTGCCCATGGGCGGCAGACGGAGCCGCTTCCTCTTCGGCGAAGGCGAAGACATCGTCGTGTGCCGGCGGGGTGGTGGCATGTGCATGCGGATCCATCCATCCTCCTTCGGCGCAGCAGCGCCGGCGGGCCGGCCGTCGCCGGATGTCAGTGGATATTCATATCGGGAAGATGCGACTCAATTTTTTATAGCACGCCGGCAATATGCCGGAAAGTTTCCGGTGGACCGGCTGGCCGCCCGCGAACGACCCGCCGGGGTGTCGCACTCAAAGGCTGAAGTCGTAATCGACGGTCAGCGGGGCGTGATCGGAAAAGCGCTGTTCCTTGTAGATCGCGGCTTCGCGTGCGGTGTCGGCAATGCCAGGGGTGGCGAGGTGGTAGTCGATCCTCCAGCCCACGTTCTTTGCCCAGGCCTGACCGCGGTTGGACCACCAGGTGTAGCTATCGCCGGTGGCGTCCGGGTACAGCCGGCGATAGACGTCCACCCAGCCGTGCTCGTCGAAGAGCTTGCCTATCCAGGCCCGCTCCTCCGGCAGGAAACCGGAGTTCTTCTGGTTGCTCTTCCAGTTCTTGAGGTCGATTTCCTTGTGGGCGATGTTCCAGTCGCCGCAGATCACCACCTCCTGGCCGCTGGCACGCAGTTCTGCCAGACGCGGCTGGAAGCGCTCCATGAAGCTGAACTTGGCCTGCTGGCGCTCCTCCGAGCTGGAGCCGGACGGCAGGTAGAGCGAGATCACAGAAAGTTTGCCGAAGTCGGCCTGCAGGTAGCGGCCCTCGGCGTCGATGTCGGCGATGCCCAGGCCTTCGACGATGCGGTCGGGCGTGTGGCGGCTGTAGATGCCGACGCCGCTGTAGCCCTTCTTCTCGGCGTAATGGAACCAGCCCTGGTAGCCGGCCGGTCCATGCATCGGGTCGCTGAGGTCGGCTGCTTGCGCCTTGAGTTCCTGGACGCATACCACGTCGGCATTCTGGGCGGGAAACCAGTCGAGGAAGCCCTTGGTGGTGGCGGACCGGATGCCGTTGAGGTTGGCGGAGATGATGCGTAACATGGTCGCGTTTTTTCCTTGAGCTTGCGGCGCGATCCCGGGCCGCCGATTGCGAGTAGATAAGTCGTGGAAGCACAACTCAGAGCACCGGATTTTAGCCGGGATTTCATCGCGCTCGCCTGCCGCAAGGGCGTGCTGCGCTTCGGTTCCTTCGTCACCAAGGCGGGACGCAACTCACCCTATTTCTTCAATGCCGGCCTGTTCGACGACGGTGCCTCGTTCCGCGAACTGTGCGGCTATTATGCGCGCGCCATCCGCAGTGCCGGCGTGGCCTGCGACATGCTGTTCGGCCCGGCCTACAAAGGCATTCCGCTGGTGGCGGGCACCGCGATCCGGTTGGCCGAGGAGGGCGTCGACCTGCCCTTCGCCTTCAATCGCAAGGAAGCCAAGGACCACGGCGAAGGCGGCACGCTGATCGGTGCGCCGCTCGCCGGGCGCGTGCTCATCCTCGACGACGTCATCTCGGCGGGTACCTCGGTGCGCGAGTCGGTCGAAATCATCCGTGCCGCAGGCGCCACGCCGGCCGGCGTGGTGATCGCGCTGGACCGCATGGAGCGCGGCAAGGGGGCGCTGTCGGCGGTGCAGGAAGTGCGCGAAAGCTTCGGCATCCCGGTGATCGCGGTGGCGACACTGGAAGATCTGATCGCCTATCTCGCGGACAGTCCCGAATTAGCGGCCAACCTCGACGCCGTGCGCGCCTACCGGGAGACCTATGGCATTGCGAGCACTCGTTAAGCTCGGCCTGGCGGGGGGGCTGTTGCTGGCACTCTCACCGGCTCAGGCAGCGAAGACCATCTATTGCTGCGATGTCGGCGGCCAGCCGGTGTGCAGCGACATGCTGCCGCCGGCCTGCTATGGCCAGGCCTATCGCGAGATCGGCCCGCAGGGCGTGATCCGCAAGAAGGTGCCGCCGCCGCCGAGCGCCGAGGAAATCGCCCGTCGCAACGCCGAGGCCGAGCGCCGCAAGGAAGAAGAGGCGCTTGCGGCCAAGAGCCGCCGGCTCGACCAGGCCCTGCTCGAGACCTACCAGAATGTCGACGACCTCGACCGACGCCGCGACCGTGCGCTGGCCGACGCCGATCGTTCGCTTGCCGATCTGCGTGTCCGCGAGGAAGACCTGATGGAGCGGCGCAAGCGCATCCTGCCGGATGCCGAGGGCAAGCGCGGCCAGCAGGTGACGCGTGCGCAGGCCGAGGCCTTGCGCGATCTCGACAGCGAACTCGCTTCGCACCGTTCGGTGATGGCGGCCAAGGTGCGCGAGCGCGAGGCGGTGCGTCAGCGCTACGAGGCGGACCGCGAGCGCTATCTGGAGCTGATGTCCTCCGCCAGACGGGCGCAACATTGAGCCGTTGAACCTGCTGCCGGCGGGCCGCGGCGGTCAGGGAGCCGTGATGAGCAATATGGAAACGACCCGGGTGGTCCGCGCCGCCTGTCCCCACGATTGTCCCGACACCTGCGCGATGGAAGTCACGGTGCAGGAGGGCCGCGCGGTCAAGCTGCGCGGCGCGGACGACCTGCCCTTCACCAACGGCGCGCTGTGCACCAAGGTCGCGTACTACCTCGAGCGGGTCTATTCCGAGCAGCGCCTGATGCATCCGATGCGCCGTATCGGCGCCAAAGGCGAGGGGCGCTTCGAGCGCATTACCTGGGACGACGCGCTCGACATCATCGCCGACAGGTTCCGCCGCATCGCCGCCGACGACCCGCGCGGCATCCTGCCCTACAGCTATGCCGGAACAATGGGGCTGGTGCAGAGCGAAAGCCTGGACCGGCGCTTTTTCAATCGGCTCGGCGCGTCCCGGCTGGACCGCACGATCTGCGCCTCGGCGGGCGCAATGGGCTGGAAGGCGACTGTGGGCGCCTCGATCGGCACCGATCCGGAAGCCGTCGCCGATGCCCGCCTCATCATCATCTGGGGCGGCAATCCGGTGGTGTCCAATGTGCATGGCTGGCGCTACATCCAGGAGGCCAAGCGGCGCGGTGCGAAGCTGGTGTGCATCGATCCGCGCCGCTCGGAGACCGCGGAGAAGTGCCACCTGCATCTCGCGCCGCTGCCTGGCACCGACGGTGCGCTGGCGCTGGCGATGATGCAGGTGCTGATCGCCGAGGATCTGCTCGACCGCGACTACATCGCCCGCCACACGCTGGGCTTCGACCAGCTCGCCGAGCGGGTGCGGACGTGCACCCCGGAGTGGGCGGCAGCACTCACCGGACTGCCGGCGTCCGCGATCCGCGAGCTTGCCCTCGACTACGGTCGCAGCACGCCGACGCTGATCCGGCTCAATTACGGCCTCAACCGCAGCGGCGGGGGCGGCATGGCGGTGCGCAACGTTGCCTGCCTGCCGGCGCTTACCGGCGCCTGGCGTCATCCAGCGGGCGGTGCGTTGCTGTCGACCTCGGGCAACTTTCCGGTCGATCGCCATGCGCTCGAACGGCCCGATCTCTACCCGGATGCTGCCACACGGCCGCCGCGGGCGATCAATATGTCGACCATCGGCGATGCGCTGCTCGAGACGCGCGACCCGCGGATAGACGCGATCTACGTCTACAACGCCAACCCGGTGGCGGTGGCGCCCGACAGCAACCGGGTGCGCGCCGGCTTTGCCCGCGACGACCTGTTCTGCGTGGTGCACGAGCTCTTCCAGACCGACACCGCCGACTACGCCGACATCCTGCTGCCTGCCACCAGCCAGCTCGAACACCGCGACGTCCACACTTCCTACGGCCACATCTACGCGGTAGCCAACCAGCCGGCGATCGCGCCGCTGGGCGAGGCCAAGCCGAACACCGAGGTCTTCCGCCTGCTGGCGGCACGTCTCGGTTTCGCGGATTCCGCCTTGTACGAATCGGACGAGGACATCGCCGCCGCCGCCTTCAAGCGCAATGATCCGCGCGCGCTCGGCCTGACGCCGGCCCAGCTGGCTGCACGCGGTTGGGCGCGCCTGAACCTGCCGCGGCCTTTCGCGCCCTTTGCCGATGGTGGATTCCGCACGCCTTCGGGCAAATGCGAGTTCCATTCGGAGTCCCTCGCCGCGCAGGGACTGGACCCACTGCCGGCGTGGCATCCGCCCTACGAATCGGTGGTCAGCAATCCGGCGCTGGCGGCGCGCTATCCGCTGGCGTTGATCTCGCCGCCGGCGCGCAACTTCCTCAATACCAGCTTCGCCAACCTGCCGCGCTTCGTCGCGCAGGAAGGCAGCCCCAAGCTGGAGCTGCATCCGGACGACGCTGGCGAGCGCGGCATTGTCGACGGCGATCGCGTCCGTATCCACAACGACCGCGGGGCTTTCCATGCGCGTGCGGTGGTGACCGACGGCGTGCGCCGTGGCGTGGCGGTGGCGCCGTCGATCTGGTGGCAGAAGCTCTCCGGCGATGGCGAAAACGCCAATGCGGTGACGTCCGCGGCATTGACCGACATGGGCGGCGGGCCGGTGTTCTACGACTGCCTGGTCGAGGTGACCCGGGTCGGCGAGCCGCCCGCCTAGTGTCGTCGGGCTGCCGGAGTAGACAATTGCGGATGTCCGGTACGACTGGCAGGCGGTGTGCGGCGTATCATCATGGCATTATCCGAACCGCGCTCCCGCCATGGACCACTCCGCCACGCTCGATGCCGTTGCCGCGCTGATCGCCGCTGCGCGACGCATCCTCTTCATCACCGGCGCCGGCATCTCGGCCGATTCCGGCCTGCCCACCTACCGCGGCATCGGCGGGCTGTACCACGAGCGCCTCACCGCCGAGGGCCTGACCATCGAGGAGGCGCTGTCCGGTCACATGATGGCGCATCGGCCCGACATCACCTGGAAATACATCGCCGAGATCGAGGCCAACTGCCGCGGCGCCCGGCCCAATGCCGCGCACCGCACGATCGCTGCACTGGAAGCGGAGAAGCCGGGTGTCTGGGTGCTGACGCAGAACGTCGATGGTCTGCATCGCGCCGCCGGCTCCGCGCACCTGATCGAGATCCACGGCACCGTTCACCATCTGCGCTGCACCGAGTGCAGCCACAACCGCATGGTGGAGGACTTCGCCGGCCTGGTGCTGCCACCGGCCTGCCCGGTATGCGGCGGGGTCCTGCGGCCGGACATCGTGCTGTTCGGCGAAATGCTGCCGACGCGCGAGATGGACCGGCTGGAACATCTGCTCGAAGCCGGTTTCGACCTGGTGGTGTCGATCGGCACCACCAGCGTTTTTCCCTACATTGCCGGTCCGGTGTGGTGGGCGCGGCAGGAGGGCGTGCCTACGGTGGAGATCAATCCGGGCGATACCGAAGTGAGTCACCTGGTGCAGCACCGCTTGCGCATGGGGGCGGCCGAGGCTTTCCTCGCCCTGTGGCAGCGCCTGCATCCCGAGGCGGCCTGAGCCGCGGCGGTCGGGGCGGGGGCGGCGCTGGTATCATGCCGCCGCTAACCCAAGGACGTCCCCCATGCACTTCATGACCGCCCTCCAGGCGGCGTGGCAGCAGCGCGACAGCCTGCTCTGCGTCGGCCTCGACCCCGATCCGGCCAAGTTCCCCGCCCATCTTCAGGGCCGTCCGGATGCGATCTTCGAATTCTGTGCGGCCATCGTCGATGCCACCGCCGACCTGGTGTGCTGCTTCAAGCCGCAGATCGCCTACTTCGCCGCACGCCGCGCCGAGGACCAGCTCGAAGCGCTGATCGACCACATCCACGCCTGCCACCCGAATGTTCCGGTGATCCTCGACGCCAAGCGCGGCGACATCGGCAGCACCGCCGAGCAGTACGCGGTGGAGGCCTTCGAGCGCTTCAAGGCGGACGCGATCACGGTCAATCCCTACATGGGCCGCGACTCGGTCGATCCCTACCTCGCCTACCCGGACAAGGGCGTGATCCTGCTGTGCCGCACCTCCAACCCGGGCGGTTCCGACCTGCAATTCCTCGACGTCGGCGGCGAGAAACTCTACGAACGCGTCGCCCGTCTGGTGGCCGAGGACTGGAACGCCAGCGGCAACTGCGGCCTGGTGGTGGGCGCCACCTTCCCGGCGGAGATCGCCCGCGTGCGCGCACTCACCGGCGACATGCCGCTGCTGGTGCCGGGCATCGGCGCCCAGGGCGGTGATATCGAGGCCACGGTGAAGGCCGGTCGCAGCGCCAGCGGCGGCGGGCTGATGATCAATTCCTCGCGCGCCATCCTGTATGCGGGCAAGGGCGAGGACTTCGCCGCCGCCGCGCGCGCGGCCGCGCTGCAGACGCGCGACGCGATCAACGCCTACCGCTGAGGCCGGCCGATGAAATACGAGGATCTGCGCGACTTCATCGCCCAGCTCGAAAGCCGCGGCGAACTCAAGCGCATCACCGCGCCGGTGGATACGCACCTGGAGATGACCGAGATCGCCGACCGCGTGTTGCGCGCCGGCGGCCCGGCACTGCTGTTCGAAAAGCCGGTCACCAGGGGCGTGCCGCAGGCCATTCCGGTGCTCGCCAACCTGTTCGGCACGCCGCAGCGGGTGGCGATGGGCATGGGCGAGGATGTGGCCGACGGCGACTGGAGCACGCCGCTGCGCGAGGTCGGCCGGCTGCTGTCCTTCCTCAAGGAACCGGAGCCGCCAAAGGGCCTGAAGGACGCCTGGGAGAAGTGGCCGGTGCTGAAACAGGTGCTCAACATGGCACCCAAGGAAGTGCGCTCGGCACCCTGCCAGCAGGTGGTGTGGGAGGGCGAGGAGGTGGATCTGGCCAAGCTGCCGATCCAGCACTGCTGGCCCGGCGATGCGGCCCCGCTGATCACCTGGGGCCTGGTGGTGACGCGCGGGCCGCACAAGAAGCGTCAGAACCTCGGCATCTACCGCCAGCAGGTGATCGGCCGCAACCGCGTGATCATGCGCTGGCTGGCACACCGCGGCGGCGCGCTGGATTTCCGCGAACACCAGCAGGCGCACCCGGGCGAGCCCTTCCCGGTGGCGGTGGTGCTGGGCTGCGACCCGGCGACCATCCTCGGCGCGGTCACGCCGGTGCCGGATACCATCTCCGAATACCAGTTCGCCGGCCTGCTGCGCGGCGCCAAGACCGAGCTGGTGAAGTGTCTCGGCTCCGACCTGCAGGTGCCGGCATCCAGCGAGATCGTGCTCGAAGGCGTGATCCAGCCGGACGACATGGCGCCGGAAGGCCCCTATGGCGACCACACCGGTTACTACAACGAAGTGGCCGACTTCCCGGTATTCACCATCGAACGCATCACGATGCGACGCGACCCGATCTACCACTCCACCTACACCGGCAAGCCGCCCGACGAGCCGGCAATGCTGGGGCTGGCGCTGAACGAGGTGTTCGTGCCGCTGCTGCAGAAGCAGTTTCCCGAGATCACCGATTTCTATCTGCCGCCGGAGGGTTGTTCGTACCGGCTGGCGGTGGTGAGCATGAAGAAGCAGTATCCGGGGCACGCCAAGCGGGTGATGTTCGGCATCTGGAGCTTCCTGCGCCAGTTCATGTACACCAAGTTCATCATCGTGGTGGATGATGACGTGAACATCCGCGACTGGAAGGAAGTGATCTGGGCGATGACCACCCGGGTGGATGCCACGCGCGACACCACGCTGGTCGATAACACGCCCATCGACTATCTCGACTTCGCCAGCCCGGTGGCCGGCCTCGGCTCCAAGATGGGCATCGATGCCACCAACAAGTGGCCGGGTGAAACGAATCGCGAATGGGGACGTCCCATCGTGATGGATGCGGCGGTCAGACGCCGCGTCGACGAAATGTGGGGGACACTCGGCTTGTAAGGCCGTATCGCGCCCTCACTTGAACCTGACCGGCCGCCAGCGAGGCGGCGGGCTGACTGCAGAGGAGCAGGCGCACAATGACATATCCCGACAGCACGGCGAACCACCTGGCCGGTCAACCGACCGGCAACCAGGTGACCCTGGCCCACCTGATCTACGCGCTGCATGCGTTCGCGGTGTTTTCCGCGGTGGTGGGCTCGGCGACCATCGTCTTCAGCTTCGTCGCCAGCCTGCCGTCGATCGCCGCGGTGGTGCTTAACTACTGGAATCAATCGGCGGTGCGCGGTACCTGGCTGGAAAGCCATTTCAGCTGGCAGATCCGCACTTTCTGGTTTGCCGTGCTGTGGATCGCGATCGCCGGCGTGATGGCGCTTACGGTGATCGGGATCCCGTTCGCGATCGTGCTGATCCTGCTGCTCGGCTTGTGGGTGCTCTACCGGGTGGTACGCGGCTGGTGGGCGCTCGGCCAGGCGCGCGCATTGCCGATGTCCTGAGGCCGCTGCGGTCGGCAGATTACGGCGGTGGCGCTGCCCACAGCCATTCGAGCAGGGCATCCTGGGCGGCCTGGCTGGCGGCCGCTTCCGGGTGGTTCACAATCATCACCACCACATGGCGGCGGCTGTTGCGGTCGAGCAGGTAGCCCGCCATTGCGCGCACGCCGTTGAGCGTGCCGGTCTTGATGTGGGCCTGGCCGTTGGCCGGGCTGCCGTTCAGGCGTTTGCGCGCGGTCCCGTCCACGCCGGCAAGCGGCAGGGCGGAGATGAACTCCGGCATCCATGGCCGGCGCCAGGCGGCCAGCAGCAGCGCACCCATGCTGTCGGCGCGGATGCGTTCGCTGCGCGACAGGCCGGCGCCGTTCTCGATGACCAGGCCGCTGGTGTCGATGCCGGCGGCGGCAAGCTGCGCTCTGGCGACCAGTATGCCGCCCTGGACTGCATCGGCAGCATCGGCTTGCTGCATGCCCAGGGTGGCGAGCAGCTGGCGGGCGATGAGATTGCTCGACCACTTGTTCATGTCGCGGACCACATCGGCGAGCGGACGCGAGTCGTCGGCCAGGCGGACGATGGCGTCGGCAGGCGTCACGCCGTTGCGCACTGCGCCGTCCACGCTGCCACCGAGTTCGCTCCACAGTGCACGGACCAGGGCAATGGCGTAATCCGGGGGCGCCAGCGGTGCGGCGCTCCAGTTGCGCGGGCCGCAGCTGGCCGGCAGGCTGCCGGTGAGTACCAGCCGCGGGCCGGGTTCGAGGCGGGCGTCGAGGTCGCGATACCAGACCTCGCAGGTGGTTTGCGAGGTCAGCAGGCGGTTGTCGATGACGAGGCCGGCCAGCGGCGGCTCGGCGATCACCGTGACCGGCGCATGGGCATCGCCCGCCGGAAAAAGGCCGAGCTGCAGGGTGTTGTAGTGCATCAGCAGGCCGTAGGGGCCGGCGTTGTAGGGCCGCAGGCCACGGCCGTCGAAGGCCTGCGGATCGTGCGGCGGCAAGGTGAGCACCGAGCCGTCGAGCACGATGTCGCCGGCGACACGGTAAATGCCGAGGCCGCGCAGCCGGCGCAGCAAACGGCGCAGGCGCTCTTCGTCGAACACCGGGTCGGCGCCGCCAAGGAGGTGGAGATCACCCCTGAGGACGCCGTGGTCGAGTTCACCGCGCGTTGCGATCCGGGTCTGCCAGGTAAAGGCCGGCCCCAGCCGGTCGAAGGCGGCGAAGGCGGTGACCAGCTTCATCGTGGAGGCCGGGTTCAGCGGGCGATTGGCATTGAGGCTGAGGGTGGGCTGGTGAGCGTCCACCGCTTGCGTCCAGATCGACACCGCGTCGGTGGGGATACGTGCGTTGTCGAGCGCGAGGCTTACACCTGGTGGCAGGCCGGCCGCGCTCGCCAGAGACAGGCCGGCGAGCAGGGCCAGGCCGGCGCCGATGTGGAGCAGCAGGTCGAAGGGCGTGGCGGAGCGGTGCTTGGGGCGATGCATGACGGGTCGGCTCGGGTTGGGTAATGCGTGGCGGCGTCGCGCGAGTAGAATCCTGCGCGATGTGCGGCAGCCATCATCGCCGATTCCGGCGCTACGTGTCCGCCCGACGGACCGGAGGAAAAGCAAGGACATGAGCGGCTTCGGGCACTACGAACGCGACGCGGTCGAACTGGAGCGCGAAATCCTCAAGCGCGGCTTCCTGCTCGATCTCGACTGGGACGATGAAGTCGCCTTGCGGACCATGGCGCGTGAGGCGCTGACCTGCACGCCGGAGTGCAACATGCAGATGCTGCGCGACCCCGATCCGAAGCGCCGCGCGCGGGCCGAACTCTACGCGCTGGCGATGCTGATGCTGGAAGTCATGCGGCAGAGCGCGGAAATCGGCGTGCATACCCACGGCGGCCCGGCCTGGAAGGCTTTCGGTCGTGCGCTGATCGAAGAGGCCGACCGGCTCGCGCGCGATGGGTCGCGCGCATAGTGGTGCCGGCCGCGGCAGCTTCGTCAGTCGTCGATACGGCGTTCGCCCGCGTAGAGCGCCGCGACCGTTTCACGTTCGCGCACCAGCAGGACTCGATCACCGTCCACGATCACTTCGGCCGCACGCGGCCGCGTGTTGTAGTTGGAACTCATCGTCATGCCGTAGGCGCCGGCCGATAGCAGCGCCACCAGGTCGCCCTCGCGCAACGCGAGCTGGCGGTCGTGGGCGAGGAAGTCGCCGCTTTCGCAGATCGGGCCGACGATCTCGTAGCACTGCGCCGCCACGCCGGCGGGGGTAACCGCAACCGCCTCGTGGTAGGCGTCGTAGAGCGCAGGCCGGGCGAGATCGTTCATCGCCGCATCGACGATGGCGAAGTTCTTCTCTTCACCGTGCTTGAGATATTCGACGCGGGTCAGCAGCAGGCCGGCGTTGCCGACCAGCGAGCGCCCGGGCTCGAAGCAGAGTTCTTCGTTGCGGCCCTCGAAAACCTTGAGCAGGGGGGCGAGGTATTCGGCCACGCTGGGCGGGGTTTCGTCGCGGTAGCGGATGCCGAGCCCGCCGCCGAGGTCGATGTGCTCGAGCGTGATGCCGTCGGCGGCAAGCTGGTCCACCAGCTCAAGGACCTTGGCTGCAGCTTCGGCGACCGGCGCAGGGTCGAGCAGCTGCGAGCCGATGTGGCAGGCGATGCCGCTGACCTTAAGATTGGGCAGGCTGGCGGCGCGGCGGTAGAGCGCGAGCGCCTCGCCGAAGGCGACGCCGAACTTGTTGCTCTTGAGACCGGTGGAAATATAGGGGTGGGTCTTCGGGTCGACGTCCGGATTGACGCGCAGGGCAATCGGCGCCTTGCGGCCGAGTTCGCCGGCAACCGCATCGAGGCGGTCGAGTTCGGCCGCCGATTCGATATTGAAGCAGCGGATGCCGGCCTCGAGCGCCTGGCGCATCTCGTCCCGGCTTTTGCCCACGCCGGAGAACACGACCTTGCCGGCATCGCCGCCGGCAGCCAGCACGCGTGCCAGTTCGCCACCCGAGACAATGTCGAAGCCTGCCCCCAGCCGGGCAAACACCGACAGGATGCCGAGATTGGAGTTGGCCTTGACTGCGTAGCACACCAGGCCGCGCCCACCCAGTGCGTTGCGCCAGCTTTCGAAGGCAGCGGTCAGGGCTGCGCGTGAATACACATAGGTGGGGGTGCCGAAGTCCGTGGCGATGTCGGCAAGCGCGACGTTTTCCAGCGTCAGGCCACGTTCGGCGGCGTATAGGGTCGGTGTGGGAAAGGGCGTGGTCGCGGCGGGGCTGCTCGTGCTCATTGCGTAGGGCTGCTGGTGTCGGTTTTGCTATGATCGGCGCCCGTTGTGGGCTGGGATTGCGGCTGGGTCCTGGTGCTGGTGACGGGCCGGGTTTTGGCGGGATCCGGAAGGTAGAGCGGTCCCTTGATGCCGCAACCGGACAGGAGCAGCGCGCCGGAGAGCGCGACTGCGGGAAGCATCGCTCGCATGGCCTTGGAATCGTAAGAAAACCGGAATCCTAACAGAAGGAGTCAGCATGGAAGAGTCGGCATTCAATGCATTGGCCGAAACCGAGCTCGACCGCATCGAGGCGGCGCTCGAGGCGTGTGGCGCCGAGATGGACATCGAGCCGAAGCCGGGCGGCATCCTCGAACTGGAGTTCGAGAACGGCAGCAAGGTCATCATCAATCGTCACAGCGCGGCGCGCGAGATCTGGGTAGCGGCCCGCTCCGGCGGTTTCCACTTCCGGCCCGAGGGAGGCGGCTGGGTGGCGGGCCGGGACGGGACCGAACTCTACGCCCTGCTCACCAGGGTGGTCAGCGAACAGAGCGGCGAGTCGGTGGTGGTGAAGCCGGTCAGCGGTTGATCGGCGTCGGTACCCGCTCGACCACCGGCGCGGGCGCCTGACGCGCCATCGGCGGTGCGGGCGGAATCGCCTCTTCCGGCGCTTCGAGTGCCGGCGAGCGATCCGAGAACAGGCTGGCGGGTAGCTCTTCCGGCGGGGGCGGGGCGACCGGCTTGTTCTCTTCGTAGATGTAGTCTTCGCGGCTGCCGTCGCCGGCGGTTATGTTGATCAGGCCGTCGGGGCGTGGCTGGGACTTTTCAGGCTGGGCCTGCAGGGCGGTGCGCATGTAGTTCACCCAGATCGGCAGGGCGGCGGCACCGCCGGTTTCGCCCCGGCCCATGTTCTTGGGCTGGCTGAAACCGACCCACGCGACTGCGACCAGATCCGGGTTGTAGCCGCAGAACCAGGCATCGAGATAGTCGTTGGTGGTACCGGTCTTGCCGGCCAGGTCGGCACGATTGAGCGAACGCGCACGGGTTGCGGTGCCGCGGCGTACCACGTCCTGCATCATCGAGTCCATCAGCCAGGCATTGCGCGGATCGATCACGCGGGGCGCACTTTCTCCCGCGATCGGCGGGTCGATCTTCGCCACCAGACGGCCGTTGCCGTCGTACATCTCCTTGACCACATAGGGCTCGACCCGGTAACCGCCGTTGGCGAACACCGCATAGCCGGAAGCCATCTCCCAGGGCGTCACCGAGCCGGCGCCGAGCGCCATGGTGAGGTAGGGCGGATGACGGGCGGGGTCGAAGCCGAAGCGGCCGACGTAGTCCTGCGCATAGCTCGGCGTGATGTTCTGCAGCAAGCGGATGGACACCATGTTCTTGGAGCGGGCGAGGGCGTCACGCAGCGTCATCAGTCCGTCGAACTTGCCGTCGTAGTTCTTCGGCTCCCAGGCCTGGGAGCCGGTCACGCCGGCGGGGAAGTAGAGCGGGGAGTCGTCCACCAGGCTGCCCGGTGCGTAGCCGCGCTCGAGCGCGGCCGAATAGATGAAGGGCTTGAAGCTCGAGCCGGGCTGGCGTTGGGCCTGCGTGACGTGATTGAACTTGTTGCGGTTGAAATCGAAACCGCCGATCAGGGCGCGGACGGCGCCGCTGTGGGTGTCCATGGACACGAGGGCGGCCTGGATTTCCGGCAGTTGCACGATCTCCCAGCCCTTCTCGCCGGTGTCACGGATACGGACGATCGCGCCAGGGCGCACGCGCCGCGATTGCGGGGCCTTGTCGTCCAGCATCGGTTGGACGAATTTCAGACCGTCGCCGGCGACGGTGATCGTCTCGCCGTGGCGGTAGACTTTTACGCGCTTTGCGGACGATTCGACCACGAGTGCGGCGATCAGGTCGTCGTGGTCGCCGTACTCGGCGAGCAGTTCGTCGAGCGCTTCCTCGTCGCGGGGAGGTGCCGGCAGTTCGACGAAAGCCTCGGGGCCACGGTAGCCGTGGCGGCGGTCGTAGTCCATCACGCCCTTGCGCAGCGCTGCATAGGCCGCCTCCTGGTCGGCACGGGTGATCGTCGTGACGATGCGGATGCCTAGCTGGTAGGCTTCCTCGCCGAACTGCTCGACCGCGATCTGGCGCGCCATCTCGGCGACGTAATCGCCATGGAGCACGGAGCCGTTTCGCGCGGCAGTCTGGCTCTGGGTGTGTTGCGGTGCCTTGAGCGCGGTCTGGTAGGCGGCTTCGTCGATGAAGCCGGATTCGAGCATGCGCCGCAGGACGTATTGCTGACGCAAGGTGGCGCGTGTGGGGTTTGCGACCGGGTTGTAGGCCGACGGCGCCTTGGGGAGCCCGGCCAGCATGGCAGCCTCGGCCAGGGTGATGTCGTTGAGTACCTTGCCATAGTAGGCGCGGGCGGCGGCAGAGAAACCGTAGGCACGCTGGCCGAGGTAGATCTGGTTGATGTAGAGCTCGAGGATCTGGTCCTTGGACAGGCTGCGCTCGATCTTCAGCGCGAGCAGGATCTCGTAAAGCTTGCGGTTGTAAGTCTTCTCACGGGTGAGGAAGAAATTGCGCGCGACCTGCATGGTGATCGTCGAGGCGCCCTGGCCGCGACCGCCGGTGGTGATGTTGGCCAGCGCCGCCCGCATGATGCCGATCACGTCGATTCCGGGGTGTTCATAGAAGCGCTCGTCCTCAGCGGCGAGAATGGCCTGCTTGAGGACCGGCGGCACCGTGTCGATGCGAACTACCGAACGGCGCTCCTCGCCGAACTCGCCTAGCAGATGTCCGTCGGCGGTGTAGACCCGCAGCGGAATGCGTGGCCGGTAGTCGGTGAGGGTGTCGAGGGAGGGCAGGTTCGGCCAGGCAAGGAGCGACACCGCGGCCAGGGTGGCGAGGCCGAGAATCACCAGTGCGGTCAGGGCTGCGAGCGGATAGAGAACCCAGCGCATCGGAATTCCCGAGATGAGGACAGGGCGGGCATTATACGGGTCGGCTTCGACCGGTCTCCAGCGCGGCGCTGTGTCGCCGTATGACCATGATGACTAAATGCATTTCGCTTTACACCACTCACCGTTGTTGCTAGGATTTGAGAGCCTTATTCAGCATCAGCGCCTAACATAAAGAAATTTAAGGATTTTCTTTGTGATTGAATTCTCCCTGTTCGGTTCGAAGGCGCGACAACTCGCAGGTCTCGATATCTCATCTTCATCGGTCAAGCTGGTTGAGCTGTCCGGTGGGGACAAGGAAGGTTACAAAATCGAGCGCTACGCGATCGAGCCGCTCCCGCGTGATGCTGTAGTCGACGGCAATATCGCCAATCTGGATGCCGTCAGCGAGGCCTTGCGGCGCGCATTGCGCCGCTTTGGTGGCGGGGTCAAGAACGTGGCCATGGCCCTGCCGGCCTCGTCCGTCATCACCAAGAAGATCATCCTCCCGGACGGCCTGCGCGAGCAGGAGATGGAGATGCAGGTCGAGTCCGAGGCCAATCAGTACATTCCCTTTGCGCTCGACGAGGTAAACCTCGATTTCCAGGTCATCGGCCCGGCTGCGTCCGGTGCGGGCGAAGTCGAGGTCATGATTGCCGCATCGCGCAAGGACAAGGTCGAGGATCGCGTGGCGACGGCACAGGCTGCCGGCTTGAAGGCGGTGGTCATCGACGTCGAATCGCTGGCGATCGAATCCGCGTTCGAGCTCGTCAGCCGGCAGTTGGTGCCGGCGGGTGGTGCCAAGGTCGTGGCATTGATCGACATCGGCGCGAGCGTGATGAACGTGACCGTGCTGCGTGGCGGTCAGCAGGTCTATTCACGCGAGCAGGCCTTCGGTGGCCATCAGCTGACTCAGGATATCGCCCGCCAGTACGGCATGAGTCTCGAAGAGGCGGAGGCCGCGAAGCGCT
The DNA here is from genome assembly GCF_006496635.1 of Azoarcus sp. DD4. Classification (NCBI taxonomy): domain Bacteria; kingdom Pseudomonadati; phylum Pseudomonadota; class Betaproteobacteria; order Rhodocyclales; family Zoogloeaceae; genus Azoarcus; species Azoarcus sp. DD4. Next base: position 4,850,686 of record NZ_CP022958.1, on the reverse strand, counting down.
CTGGCAGCCTGCCTGAAGACTATGCGCGCGATCTGATGCGCCCGTTCATGGACAGTCTTGCGCTTGAAGTCTCGCGGGCGCTGCAATTCTTCTTTACGTCGACCCAGTTCAACCAGGTCGATCATCTTGTCCTTGCCGGCGGTTGTGCGGTCATGCCCGGGTTGGCGGATGTGGTCGCCGGGCGGACTCAGGTCGAAACGATCATTGCCAACCCGTTCGCGGGCATGGCGCTTTCGTCCAAGGTACGTCCCAAGAACCTGTTGGCTGATGCGCCGTCGCTCATGGTGGCGTGCGGGCTCGCCTTGCGGAGATTCGACGAATGATCCGGATCAATCTGCTGCCGCACCGGGAGGAGAAGCGGCGGGAGCGAAGACAGCAGTTTTTTGCCATCTCCGGTGCGATGGTCGTCGTCGGCGCGTTGATCGCCCTGTTGGTGCATACGGTCTTCACGGGCTATATCGAGCGCCAAGAGCGCAAGAATGCTTTCCTCAAGGCGGAAATCGCAAAGTTAGATTTGCAGATTGCAGAGATCAAGCGCCTGCGCGAGCAAATTGATGCCTTGCTGGTACGCAAGCAAGTGATCGAATCCCTGCAGGGGCGGCGTGCGGAAGCAGTGCATCTGTTCAACGAGCTGGCGCACCGTATGCCCGACGGTGTTTACCTGAAGTCGGTGAAGCAGGTGGATGGCCGAGTGACTCTGGTGGGGTATGCACAGTCCAATGCCCGCGTTTCCCATTTGATGCGGGGGCTTGACGAATCGCCGTTCTTCACCCAGCCGGGCTTGGTGGAGGTCAAGGCGGCAACCGTGGCAAACCGTCGCGTCAGTGAGTTCACGCTGGGTATCAGCATCGAGCGCCCGAAGGTCGAGGAGGCGCCGAAGGACAAAGCCCAGGGCAAAAAGGGAGTGAAGTCATGAAAGGCTCCGGTGCGCTTGGTAATGCCCGCGGCATCGACTTCCAGCGTCTTGCCCAGGACTTCAAGGGGCTCAATCCCAATGAGCCCGGAACATGGCCGCTGGCGCCGCGAGTGGCGGTTTTCGCCGGTTTGCTGACCTTGACCCTGGCCGCCGCATGGTGGTTCGACTGGCGCGAACAGGCCGAGACGTTGAAACAGCGCGAGGCTGAGGAGGTTCAGTTGCGCCAGGACTGGGTCGCGAAGAAGAAGGAGGCGGTCAATCTCGACGAGCACAAGCGGCAGCTGGCGGAGATCGACAGACAGTTCGGCGCGCTGCTCAAGCAGCTGCCAAATCGCGCCGAAATGGATTCTCTGCTGTCCGATATCAACCAGGCGGGGCTTGGTCGTGGCTTGCAGTTCGAATTGTTCAAGCCTGGTGCGGATCAGGTGAAGGACTTCTACGCGGAAATGCCGATCGATGTCGTCGTCACCGGCGGTTATCACGATCTCGGCGAGTTCGCCAGCGACGTTGCCCGCATGCCCCGAATTGTCACCTTGAACAACGTCGCGCTCGAAGCCACCAAGGACGGCAGGCTCAAGCTCAACGCCAAGGCAATAACCTATCGCTACCTCGATGAAGAGGAGCTTGCCCGCAGGCGGCAGGCGGAAAAAGCTGCGAAGGGGAAGAAGCGATGAGAGCGCTTTGGCTGGCGGTGTGCTGTACTTGCCTGGTCGCATGCTCCAGCGATCAGGAGAATATCCAGGCGTGGATGGATGAGCAGGCCAAGGGCATGCGCGGCACGGCAAAACCCTTGCCCGAAATCAAGCCTTTCCCGACCGTCGACTACGCTGCCACGGCAGCGGTGGAGCCCTTCACGACGGCACGGATCGAACCCGAGAAGAAAGGGGGGGCGGTTTGCGTCCCAATCTCGACCGCCGCCGCGAGCCGCTCGAGGCATATCCGCTCGAATCGCTGAAGATGGTCGGCGTGTTGATGCAGAACAAGGTGGTGCATGCCTTGGTGCAGGTGGACAAGAGTCTTTATCAGGTCAAGGTAGGCAACTACATGGGGCAGGATTTCGGTGTGGTCACCGCGATCAGCGAGTCGGAAGTGACGCTCAGGGAGCTTGTGGAAGACATGAACGGCGATTGGGTCGAGCGTACTAGCTCGCTGTTGTTGCAGGAGCGCCCGGAGGGCAGAAGATGAAGAACGGAATCAGCGCGCTGCTGCTCGCAGCGATTGTGGCCCTGGCTGCGCCCGTGGCGGACTCCCTGGCCCAGGACAACGCTCCGGCTCAACCCACCGGCAACCAGATTCAGGCGCTCGAAGTCGCGGAACAGGGCGGGAGCCTCTATGTACGGGTGGAACTCAAGGAGCCGCTGACTGCGGCTCCGGCGAGTTTCAGTGTCGCCAATCCGGCGCGCATCGCATTCGACTTCCCCGGCACAGTGAATGCGCTTGGGCGCAGTGTGCAGGACATTGGCCAGGGTGAGTTGCGCAGCGCCAACATCGTTCAGGCGGGCGATCGCACGCGCCTGGTGTTGAATCTGGTCAAGATGACGCCCTACCAGACGCGCCTCGATGGCCGCAACGTGGTCATCGCTCTTACGCCCGTCAACGAAGCAGCGGTGACTACGACCACGGCATCGCAGTCGTTCGCGAATTTTGCGGATTCCCGTGCGGTCGCTACCGACGGCAGCGCGATTCGCGATATCAATTTCCGTCGCGGCAAGGATGGCGAGGGGCGGGTGATCGTTCAGCTGTCCAGTGCGGACACCGGTATCGATATCCGTCAGCAGGGCGGCAAGCTGGTGGTCGAGTTCCTCAAGACCTCGCTGCCAGAGCATCTGCGCCGCCGTGCGGATGTCACCGACTTCGCCACGCCGATTACCGTGATGGAGTCCCAGCAGCAGGGTGACAAGGTTCGCCTCGTGGTGACGCCGACCGGGCAATGGGAGCACAACGCCTATCAGAGCGACAACCAGTTCGTGCTCGAGGTGAAGCGGGTCGTCGATGATCCGAACAAGCTGGTGCAGCGCGGTCAATATCAGGGAGAGAAGCTCTCGCTCAATTTCCAGAACATCGACGTCCGTTCGGTGCTCCAGGTCATCGCCGATTTCACCAATTTCAACATCATCACCTCCGATACGGTGCAAGGCAGTCTGACCCTGCGGCTCAAGGATGTTCCCTGGGATCAGGCGCTGGACATCATCCTCCAGGCCAAGGGCCTGGACATGCGCAAGAGCGGCAACGTCATCTGGATCGCACCCGGCGAGGAACTTGCCACCCGTGAAAAGCTGCAGCTCGAATCCAAGGCGCAGATCGGCGATCTCGAGCCGCTGCAGACCGAGAGCTTCCAGATCAACTATCACAAGGCCAAGGCAATCTTCGACTTCCTGAAGAGCAAGGACAATACGATGCTCTCCAAGCGGGGCAGCGTGGTGGTCGACGATCGCAGCAACAAGATCTTCGTGACCGACGTGGCTTCCCGTTTGGCGGCGCTGCGCCGCCTGGTCACGGAAATCGACATCGCGCCGCGGCAGGTTCTGATCGAGGCTCGGATCGTCGAGGCGAGCAAGGAGTTCGCCCGTGATCTGGGCGTTCGTCTGGGGTATGGCGACGCCAAGGACAGGAGCCTGGGTGGTGGCGCGCAGTTGGGTTTCGGGTCGTCAGAGTTCGTCAATTCGACTACGACCGACGGTGTGGTCAACTTCCAGCGCAATATCGGCGAGTCGGCTACGAGCGGGTCGGGCTTCTTGCCCAACGGCTTCGGCAATCTGAACCTGACCTTGTTCAACAGCAGCCTCACCCGCTTCCTCAACCTGGAGTTGTCTGCGCTGGAGTCCGATGGGCGCGGCCGGGTGGTGTCCAGCCCGCGCGTGCTGACTGCCAACCAGGTCGAGGCGTCGATCGAGCAGGGTACAGAAATTCCGTACCAGCAGGCGTCGAGTTCCGGTGCGACCAACGTGTCCTTCAAGAAGGCGGTGCTGTCGCTCAAGGTTAAGCCGCAGATCACGCCGGACGGTCGCCTGCAGCTGTCGATCGAGGTCAACAAGGATCGGCCGCTGTTCGAATCGGCCTTGCTGGGCGTGCCGCCGATCGAGACGAAGAACGTCAAGAGCGAGGTGCTCATCGACAACGGTGGCACGGTGGTGATCGGTGGCATCTACGAAGAAGAGGAAACCAGCAACGAAGACCGTGTTCCGGTCCTCGGCGAACTACCGGTCGTCGGTTTCCTCTTCCGTACGCGTAGCAAGATTTCGAACCGGAAGGAACTGCTGGTCTTCATTACTCCGAAGATCGTCTCGGATGCGCTGACGCTGAGGTAAGCCGGCAGCTTGCTGCTACAATCTTCGGGGCGGCCATTCCGGTGAGGATGGCCGCCCCGTGCATTTATGAACACCGGCGAGTTGCATGTGAGCTGCTTGATATTGATCGGCATGATGGGCGCCGGAAAGACGACTGTCGGGCGAGAACTCGCGAAGCGGCGCGGTGTGCGCTTCGTCGACTGTGACCATGAGATCGTGGCGCGTACAGGCGTCAGCATCCCCACCATTTTCGAGATCGAGGGCGAGGCGGGCTTCAGGCGCCGGGAGTCGCAAACCATAGACGAACTCACGCTGGAGCCCGAGCTTGTGCTTGCGACCGGCGGTGGCGTCGTTCTCGACCCATCCAACCGAGATCTGCTTGCCAGACGCGGCATCGTCATCTATCTGAATGTGCCGCCTCACGTCCTGTGGGAGCGCACCCGGCACGACCGCAATCGCCCCCTGCTTCAGGTCGAGAACCCGCGCTTGCGCATAGAGCAGCTCCACCGCGAGCGAGACCCCTTGTATCGCCAGGTCGCCGATATCGTCGTCGATGGCGGACGGGGTAATCCGGGGGCGATGGTGCGTCAGATCGAGAAAGCCTTGTCTACCTTCAAAAAGCCCATATGCGCACATTGAATGTCGCCCTGGGGGCGCGCAGCTACCCCATCCTGATCGAGCGGGGCCTGATCGACCGAGCGGAGCTTGTGCTGCCCCATCTGCGTACGCGGCGCGTTGCGGTGGTGACCAACGATGTCGTCGGGCCGCTCTATCTCGACCGCTTCTGCGCCGGCCTGCGGGCCAATGGGATCACGGTGTCGTCCGTCGTGTTACCCGACGGCGAAGCGCACAAGGACTGGCCAACGCTCAACCTGATCTTCGACATGCTGCTGGGCGAGCGCTGCGAGCGCTCCACCACCCTGATTGCACTCGGCGGTGGCGTGGTGGGGGACATGGGCGGTTTCGCCGCCGCGACATATCAGCGTGGCATGCCGTTCATCCAGGTGCCGACCACTTTGCTGTCCCAGGTGGATTCGTCTGTCGGCGGCAAGACCGCGATCAACCACCCGCTCGGCAAGAACATGGTCGGTGCCTTCTACCAGCCGAAGCTGGTGCTTGCCGACACCGCCACACTAGATACCCTGCCGGAGCGGGAGTTGTCGGCGGGCCTGGCCGAGGTCATCAAGTATGGCCTGATCCGCGATCCGGACTTCTTCGACTGGCTGGAGCGCAACGTCGAGCGCCTGCTCGAACGCGATGCCGAGGCGCTGGCGTATGCCATCGAACGATCCTGCCGGAACAAGGCAGAGGTGGTCGTTGCAGATGAAACCGAGCAGGGGGAGCGCGCCCTCCTCAATCTCGGCCATACCTTCGGTCATGCCATCGAAACCGGCTTGGGCTATGGCGAATGGCTGCATGGCGAGGCGGTTGCCGCCGGTACGATGATGGCAGCGGAGCTGTCGCGTCGCCTTGGTTGGCTGTCCGGCGCCGACGTCGAGCGCATCGACGCATTGTTCCTGCGGGCGGGGCTGCCCGTTCGTGGCCCGGATCTTGGCGTCGAGCGCTATCTCGATCTGATGGCGCACGACAAGAAGGTGGAGGCAGGTCGTTTGCGCCTGGTCCTGCTGCGGGCAATCGGCCAGGCCGTCATGCACGCCGAGTCGCCGCAGGCCGATATCATTGCGGCAATCGAGCGCTGCTGCGCGTGAGTGACGCGGTGCAGGGCGCCAGCTACGCCGTTACCGAGGCCTTGTCCCGCGGTCGTGTGCATGCCGAATCTCCGCCGGTCGGCCGTGGCGAGTTCCAGCGCGACCGGGATCGCATCGTCCATTCCACCGCTTTTCGTCGCCTCGAGTACAAGACCCAGGTCTTCGTGAACCACGAGGGTGACCTGTTCCGTACCCGTCTGACCCACAGCATCGAGGTCGCGCAGCTCACTCGCAGTGTCGCGCGGGCGCTCGGCCTGAACGAGGATCTGGCCGAGGCGATCGCGCTGGCTCACGATCTCGGTCATACACCCTTCGGGCATGCCGGCCAGGATGCACTGCACGCCTGCATGAAGGAACATGGCGGCTTTGAACACAACCTGCAGTCGCTGCGGACGGTCGAGTTGCTCGAAGATCGCTACGCAGCATTCGATGGCCTCAATCTCACCTTCGAAACCCGCGAAGGCATCCTCAAGCATTGCTCGCGTCCCAACGCCGAGAGGCTGGGCGATATCGGGCGGCGTTTCATCGATGGGACCCAGCCATCGCTCGAGGCGCAGCTTGCCAATCTTGCCGACGAGATCGCCTACAACAACCACGACGTCGATGACGGTCTGCGCTCGGGGCTGATCACGTTGGAGCAGTTGGATGGTGTTCCTATCTTCGCCAGCCACAGGCGCGAGGTCGAGCGCCGCTGGCCAGGCCTCGGCGGGCGCAAGCTGATCAGCGAGACGGTACGCGGCATGGTCAATGCGATGGCGCTCGACCTGATCGGGCAGACGCGTGCGAACATCGCCGCTGCCGGTGTCGTCACCCTGGACGACGTCCGCGCCGCGTCGCGGCTGGTGGCCTACTCGTCGGACCTCCAGCCGCGGATGCGCGAGCTCAAGGTCTTCCTGCGCGACAATCTCTACCACCACTATCAGGTGCTGAGGATGACGGACAAGGCCCGTCGCATCGTCGGCGACCTTTTCGGCGCCTTCATGGCCGATCCCCGGCTGCTGCCGCCGCAGTACCAGGAGAAAGCAAGGGGCGACAAGGCTCGCGCCATTGCCGACTATATCGCCGGGATGACAGACCGCTACGCGATGAAGGAACACCGCCGCCTCTTCGCGGTTGGCGAAATCCATTGAATCATCATAGTCTTACCGCAGCGCAAAAACTGCTTGAATCGTGCGTTTCGCGGGGGTATATTCGACCATCCGTTTGTTGTGTTCGTAGCGATCGAGCGCCCAAGGGCCGATCGTGCAGAGCCGGCGTGCCTACGCGCCCGGCTTTTTTGTGTCCGCACGTCCTGCGTGCGGCTTTGGCAAGCGGCGCACAATCGTACGATTGCGCCGCCCGACCTGCGCCGGAAACCTAGCCGGCGCGCGAGTTGTTTCGAGGAAGAACGAGATGGATCTCCCCCAGAAGCAGGGTTTGTACGACCCCGCCAACGAACACGATGCCTGTGGTGTGGGCTTCATTGCCCACATCAAGGGCCAGAAGAATCACGATATCGTCCTGCAGGGCCTCGAGATCCTGAAAAACCTGGACCACCGGGGTGCCGTCGGTGCAGACCCCTTGCAGGGCGACGGCGCCGGCATCCTGATCCAGCTTCCCGACGCGCTCTATCGCGACGAAATGGCCAAGCAGGGTGTCACCCTGCCGTCGCCGGGCAACTACGGCGTGGGCATGGTGTTCATGCCCAAGGAGCAGGCTTCGCGCATCGCCTGTGAAGAGGAAATGGAACGCGCCGCGCGCGCCGAGGGCCTGGCCGTGCTCGGCTGGCGCGACGTGCCGGTCAATCCCGACATGCCGATGTCGCCGACGGTCAAGGCCAAGGAACCGGTGATCCGCCAGTTCTTCGTCGGCCGTGGTCCCGACATCATGGTCACCGAGGCGCTCGAACGTAAGCTCTACGTCGCCCGCCGCCGTGCCGCCAACGCCATCAACGCGCTCAACCTCAAGCACGGCCAGGAGTTCTACGTCGTGTCGATGTCGGCGCGCACGGTCAACTACAAGGGCCTGCTGCTCGCCACCCAGGTCGGCGAGTACTACCTCGACCTGGTCGACCCGCGCACCGTGTCGGCGCTCGCCCTGGTGCACCAGCGCTTCTCGACCAACACCTTCCCGAAATGGAACCTGGCGCATCCGTTCCGCTACATCGCCCACAACGGCGAAATCAACACCGTGCGCGGCAACTACAACTGGATGCGCGCGCGCGAAAAGGGCGTGCATTCGCCGCTGCTGGGTGAAGACCTGCAGAAGATCTGGCCGCTGATCTACCCCGGGCAGTCCGATTCGGCCGCCTTCGACAACGCGCTCGAACTGCTGGTGATGAGCGGCTATTCGATGGCACACGCGGTGATGATGATGATTCCGGAAGCCTGGGAATCGCACACCCAGATGGACGAGAAGCGTCGCGCCTTCTACGAATACCACGCCGCCATGATGGAGCCGTGGGACGGGCCCGCCGCGGTCGCGTTCACCGACGGCCGCCAGATCGGCGCCACGCTGGACCGCAACGGCCTGCGCCCGGCGCGCTATCTGGTCACCGACGACGACTACGTGGTGATGGCGTCCGAATCCGGCGTGCTGCCGATCCCGGACAGCAAGATCGTCAAGAAGTGGCGTCTGCAGCCCGGCAAGATGTTCCTGATCGACATGGAACAGGGCCGCATCATCGACGACAAGGAAATCAAGGACAGCCTGGCCGCGGTCAAGCCCTATACCGACTGGCTGACCCGCATCAACATCAAGCTCGACGGCCTCGAAGCGCCCGCGGATGCCGCCGCGCCCGAATGCGCCGCGCCCATGCTCGACCGTCAGCAGGCCTTCGGCTACACCCAGGAAGACATCAAGTTCATCCTCGAGCCGATGGGCAAGTCGGGCGAGGAAGGCACCGGCTCGATGGGCAACGATTCGCCGCTGGCGGTGCTGTCGTCCAAGGAGAAGCCGCTCTACAACTACTTCCGTCAGCTCTTCGCGCAGGTCACCAACCCGCCGATCGACCCGATCCGCGAGCAACTGGTGATGTCGCTGGTGTCCTTCATCGGTCCCAAGCCCAACCTGCTCGAGATCAACGAGATCAACCCGCCGTTCCGCCTCGAAGTCACCCAGCCGGTGCTGGACTTCGGCGACATGGCGAAGATCCGCAACATCGCCCAGTACACCAAGAACAAGTTCCGCTCGGCCGAACTGGACATCTGCTATCCGGTGGCCTGGGGCAAGGAAGGCGTCGAGGCGCGCCTGGCCTCGCTGTGCGCGGATGCCGAAAGCGCGGTGCTCGGTGGCTACAGCATCCTCATCGTCTCCGACCGCAAGGTCGACGCCGAAAATGTCGCCATCCCGGCGCTGCTGGCGCTGTCCGCGATCCACCAGCACCTGGTCACCAAGGGCCTGCGCACCCGCGCCGGCCTGGTGGTGGAAACCGGTTCCGCCCGCGAAACCCACCACTTCGCGGTGCTCGCCGGCTACGGTGCCGAGGCCATTCACCCCTACCTCGCCCTCGAAAGCCTGCAGACCATGGCGGGCGGCGGCGAAGCGGGCGAAAAGTACATCAAGCACTTCGTCAAGGGTGTGGGCAAGGGCCTGATGAAGGTCATGTCCAAGATGGGCATCTCGACCTACATGTCCTACACCGGCGCGCAGATCTTCGAAGCCGTTGGCCTGCAGCAGGCGCTGTGCGACCGCTACTTCACCGGCACCACCAGTCAGGTCGAAGGCATCGGCGTGTTCGACGTGATGGAAGAAACCATCCGCCTGCACAAGAAAGCCTTCAGCCCGGATCCGGTGCTGGCCAACATGCTGGATGCCGGCGGCGAGTACGCCTTCCGCATCCGCGGCGAAGAGCACATGTGGACCCCGGACGCGATCGCCAAGCTGCAGCACTCGACACGCTCCGGCAAGTTCGACACCTACAAGGAATACGCCCGCATCATCAACGACCAGTCCAGGCGCCACATGACGCTGCGCGGCCTGTTCGAGATCAAGCCGGCGGGTCCCCCGGTGGCGCTCGACGAAGTCGAGTCGGCCAAGGAAATCGTCAAGCGCTTCGCCACCGGCGCGATGTCGCTCGGCTCGATCTCCACCGAAGCCCACACCACGCTCGCGATCGCGATGAACCGCATCGGCGGCAAGTCGAACACCGGCGAGGGCGGTGAAGATCCGATGCGCTTCAAGCCCATCACCCAGGCGATGAAACTGTCGCAGATCATCGGCGAGAGCCGGGTCGAGCGCGACATCGAGCTCGCCGCCGGCGATTCGCTGCGCTCCTCGATCAAGCAGGTCGCCTCGGGCCGCTTCGGCGTCACCACCGAGTACCTGGTCAATGCCGACCAGATCCAGATCAAGATGGCGCAGGGCGCCAAGCCGGGCGAAGGCGGTCAGTTGCCGGGACACAAGGTGTCCGAGTACATCGGCTACCTGCGCCACTCGGTGCCGGGCGTCGGCCTGATCTCGCCGCCGCCGCACCACGATATCTACTCGATCGAGGATCTGGCCCAGCTGATCCACGACCTGAAGAACGCCAACCCCAAGGCCGACATCTCGGTCAAGCTGGTGTCGGAAATCGGCATCGGCACGGTTGCGGCGGGCGTGGCCAAGGCCAAGGCCGACCACATCGTGGTTGCCGGCCATGACGGCGGCACCGGCGCTTCGCCGTGGTCGTCGATCAAGCACGCCGGTTCGCCGTGGGAGCTCGGCCTTGCCGAAACCCAGCAGACCCTGGTGCTCAACCGCCTGCGCAGCCGCATCCGCCTGCAGGTCGATGGCCAGATCAAGACCGGCCGCGACGTCGTCGTCGGCGCGCTGCTCGGCGCCGACGAGTTCGGCTTCGCCACCGCACCGCTGGTCGTCGAAGGCTGCATCATGATGCGCAAGTGCCACCTCAACACCTGCCCGGTGGGCGTGGCCACGCAGGATCCGGAACTGCGCAAGCGCTTCTCCGGCCAGCCGGAACACGTGGTCAACTTCTTCTTCTTCATCGCCGAAGAAGTGCGCGAACTGATGGCCCAGCTCGGTATCCGCAAGTTCGACGACCTCATTGGCCGTGCCGACCTGCTCGACATGAAGAAGGGCATCGAGCACTGGAAGGCCAAGGGTCTGGACTACTCGCGCGTGTTCTACCGCCCGAACGTGCCGGCCAGCGTGCCGCGCCTGCACACCGAGTTCCAGGACCACGGCCTGGAGAAGGCGCTCGACAACCAGCTCATCGAGCTGGCGATGCCGGCGCTGGAAAAGGGCGAGAAGGTCGACATCGACCTGCCGGTGCGCAACATCAACCGCACCGTCGGTGCGATGCTGTCGGGTCAGGTGGCGAGCCGCTACGGCCACGCCGGCCTGCCTACCGACACCATTCACGTCAAGCTGACCGGTACCGCTGGCCAGGCCTTCGGCGCCTTCCTGGCGCGTGGCGTGACGCTGGAGCTGGTCGGTGAAGGCAACGACTACGTCGGCAAGGGCCTGTCCGGTGGCCGCATCATCGTGCGTCCGCAGAGCGAGTTCCGCGGCAACACCAGCGACAACATCATCGTCGGCAACACCGTGCTCTACGGCGCGACCGAAGGCGAGGTCTACTTCGCCGGCGTCGGCGGCGAGCGCTTCGCGGTGCGTAACTCCGGCGCCACCGCGGTGGTGGAAGGCGTGGGCGACCACGGCTGCGAGTACATGACCGGCGGCACCGTGGTCGTGCTTGGCCAGACCGGCCGCAACTTCGCCGCCGGCATGTCGGGTGGCGTGGCTTACGTGCTGGATGAAGATGGCAGCTTCGGTGGCCGCTGCAACATGGCCCAGGTCGCGCTCGAGCCGGTGCCGGAAGAACTCGAAGCCCGCAAGGGTTCCGAGTCCGGCGACGAACTCGAATCGCACGGCCGGGTGGACATCGACCACCTCACCATGGGCGACGAGCTCATCCTCAAGGGTCTGATCGAGCGCCATGCCCGCTTCACCGGCAGCGCCCGTGCCCGCGAGATCATCGACAACTGGAGCACCTGGCGGACCAAGTTCGTCAAGGTGATGCCGCACGAATACCGTCGCGCGCTCGCCGAGATGGCCGAGCAGCGCCAGCAGCAACTGGAGGCCGCGTAAAAATGGGCAAGCCCACAGGTTTTCTGGAATACCAACGTCTTTCCGAGGCCTACGAGCCGGTTCCGGAGCGTCTGAAGAGCTACAAGGAGTTCGTCCTCACGCTGAGCGACGAGCAGGCGGCCATCCAGGGCGCGCGCTGCATGGACTGCGGCATCCCGTTCTGCAACAACGGTTGTCCGGTGAACAACATCATTCCGGACTGGAACGACCTGGTCTATCGCGGCAACTGGCGCGAAGCGATCGAGGTGCTGCATTCCACCAACAACTTCCCGGAGTTCACCGGGCGCATCTGTCCGGCGCCCTGTGAGGCCGCGTGTACGCTGAACATCAATTCGGACGCGGTCGGCATCAAGTCGATCGAGCACGCGATCATCGACAAGGCCTGGGCGCAGGGCTGGGTGCTGCCGCAGCCTGCCGCGGTCAAGACCGGCAAGAAGGTTGCCGTGGTCGGCTCCGGTCCGGCGGGTCTGGCTGCCGCGCAGCAACTGGCGCGCGCCGGCCACGAGGTCACCGTGTTCGAGAAGAACGACCGCATCGGCGGGCTGCTGCGCTACGGCATCCCCGACTTCAAGATGGAGAAGGGTCTGATCGACCGCCGCGTCGAGCAGATGCGGGCCGAAGGCGTGGTGTTCCGCACCAGCGTCGTCGTCGGCGCCAAGGATCTGCCCAAGGGCATCGTCAATGACGCCAAGGAAGTCGTCAGCGCCGAGCAGCTGCAGCAGGAGTTCGACGCGGTCGTGCTGGCCGGCGGTTCCGAAGTGCCGCGCGACCTGCCGGTGCCGGGGCGTGAACTCGACGGCGTGCATTTCGCGCTCGAATTCCTGATCCCGCAGAACAAGCAGGTCGCAGGCGATGCGCCCAACCCGATCTCCGCGGCCGGCAAGAACGTGGTGGTGATCGGCGGTGGCGACACGGGTTCCGACTGTGTCGGCACCAGCTACCGTCACGGCGCGACCTCGGTGACCCAGTTCGAGGTCATGCCGCAGCCGCCCGAGCAGGAGCACAAGCCGCTGACCTGGCCGTACTGGCCGATCAAGCTGCGCACCTCGTCCTCGCACCTCGAAGGCGAGACCCAGCGCGAGTACGCCATCGGCACCAAGGAGTTCGTCGGCAAGAACGGCAAGCTCACCGGCGTGCGTACCGTCAGCCTGGAGTGGAAGGACGGCCGCATGACCGAAGTCGCCGGCACCGAGAAGCTCTTCCCGGCCGAGCGCGTGTTCCTGGCCATGGGTTTCACCAACCCGGTCGGCGGCGTGCTCGAAGCCTTCGGCGTCGACAAGGATGCCCGCGGCAATGCCAAGGCGACCACCGACGGCGAAGGCAGCTACGCGACCAATGTCGCCAAGGTGTTCGCAGCCGGCGACATCCGCCGTGGCCAGTCGCTGGTCGTGTGGGCGATTCGCGAGGGCCGTCAGTGCGCCCGTGCGGTTGATGAGTTCCTGATGGGTTCCAGCCTGCTGCCGCGTTGATTGGCGAATCGCCCGCGCGGGGGCGAGTTGACGAGGACGGTCCGACCGGACCGTCCGGCGAGGGCCGTCAGTGCGCCCGTGCGGTCGATGAGTTCCTGATGGGTTCCAGCATCCTGCCGCGTTGAGCGGCGCTGGTCAGTACGAAGAGGGCGACCTGCGGGTCGCCCTTGTTTTTTGGAGGCGCGATGGAGATGGATGCTGGCGGCTGGATCGTCACCGCGATTGCCATCCTGTTGACCGGCATATCCAAGTCGGGCCTCGGCGGTGCGCTCGGCGGCCTGGCCGTGCCCTTCATGTCGATGTGGATCCCGCCGCGCGAAGCAGTGGCGGTGGTGTTGCCCATCCTGATCGCGATGGACATGGTCGGCATCCGCGCCTGGCGGGGCAAGGCCGACTGGCAGGAACTCAAGGTGCTGGTCCCGGCCGCGCTCACCGGCATCGCGCTGGGCGCGCTGGCCTTCGGTGTGATGTCCGACCGCATGGTGGTCGGCGCGCTCGGGTTGATCTCGGTCGTGTTCGCCGCCGATCGTCTGCTGCGAAAATCCAGCCGAGCGACTGTCGGGCCGACCGTGACGCCAGTGCCGCGCGCCTGGGCCGCCGTCTGCGGCGCCACCTCGGGCTTCACCAGTAGCTTGTCGCATGCCGGCGGGCCGCCGCTGCTGATCTACCTGCTTGGCCGCGGTTTGCCGCGCGAGCGTTTCGTGGCGACTTCGGTGTTCTTCTTCGCCACCATCAATCTCGCCAAGCTGCCCTTCTACCTCGGCCTGCAGCTCTTCAGCCACGACACCCTGCTGATGTCGGCGCTGCTGCTGCCGCTGGTGCCGGTCGGCGTGTGGCTGGGAATGCGTCTGCTCAGACGCATTCCCGAGCGGCCCTTCTACCTCTTTTCCACCGCAATGCTCGGCCTGTCAGGGCTCAAGCTGCTGTGGGATGCCGCGGCAGCTTGAGCCGCGGCCGGACTCACAACCCGAGCACCTCGACGGTGTAGCGCGCGATCATGCCTTCCTCGTTGGTCGGCATCACCGCCACCGCCGCCCGGCTGTCGGCGCTGTCGATACGGCTGGCGTTGCCGTCGTTGGCGGCCGCGTCGATGCTGATTCCCAGCCAGGCCGAAAGCTGCGCCACCTTTGCGCGCACCGGTGCGGCGTGCTCGCCGATACCGCCGGTGAACACCAGCGCATCCAGCCCGCCGGCAGCGGCGGCCAGCGAGCCGAGTTCGCGCGCGATGCGGTAGCAGTAGAGCTCCACCGCTTCGGCGGCCTCCGGCGCATCGGAGGCGAGCAGGGTGCGCATGTCCTGGCTGATGCCGGAGACGCCGAGCAGGCCCGACTCCTTGTAGAGCAGATGGGTCAGCGCCTTGGCGTCCATGCCCTTCTCGTCCATCAGGTAGAGCAGCACGCCGGGGTCCAGGCTGCCGGTGCGGGTGCCCATCACCAGGCCTTCGAGCGCGGTGAAGCCCATGGTGGAGGCGACGCTCTTGCCCTCGCGTAGCGCACACATCGACGAGCCGTTGCCGAGGTGGCAGATCACCACCGCACCATGCGCCTTGTCGCCGATCACCGCCGGCAGCTGGCGGGCGACATAGTCGTACGACAGGCCATGGAAACCGTAGCGTTTGACGCCCTCTGCGCTGAGCGCACGCGGCAGCGCGAAGGCCTGCGCGACCGGCGCCTGGCTCCGGTGGAAGGCGGTGTCGAAGCAGCCCACCTGCGGGATGTCGGGCGCGAGCGCGGCGATCGCCTGCACCGCGTTGAGGTTGTGCGGCTGGTGCAGCGGCGCCAGTGGCACCAGCTTCTGCAGCTGACGCAGGATGTGGCCGTAGAGTCGGACCGGCTCGCTGTACTTGTCGCCGCCGTGCACGATGCGGTGGCCGGCGGCAGCGATCTCCAGCGCCGGGTTGTGGGCGGCGAGCCAGTCGAGCAGGAAGGTAAGCGCATCGCGATGCTGTTCGCGGTGGTCGGACGCGGTGCTGGGCACGGCTTCCTTGAAGCGCTCGCCGGCGGCGGTCTTGGCGCTGAACTCGGGGGTGGCGCCGATGCCTTCGACCTGGCCGGACAGCGCCGGATGCTCGGCCAGCGCCGGTTCCAGCGGGAACAGCGCAAACTTCAGGCTGCTCGAGCCGGCATTGATGACGAGGACCGCCTTCACTTGTTGGCCTCGCGCTTCTTGTGCGCCATCAACTGCGCGATCGCGCACGAGGCGGCGCGGGTTTCGGCGGTGTCGGCGCGGCTGGTGAGCACGATGGGAACGCGCGCGCCCAGCACCACCCCGGCCATCAGCGCGTCGGCGAGGTATTCGAGCTGCTTGGCGACCATGTTGCCGGATTCGAGGTCGGGCACCACCAGGATGTCGGCGTTGCCTGCGACCGCGGAGCGGATACCCTTGGTCTTGGCGGCGACCAGCGACACCGCATTGTCGAAGGCCAGCGGGCCGTCGAGCAGGCCACCCTTGATCTGGCCGCGGTCAGCCATCTTGCACAGGGCGGCGGCGTCGATGGTGGAGCGCATCTTGGGATTCACCGTCTCGACCGCGGCGAGGATGGCGACCTTGGGTTCCGGCAGCCCGAGGATGTGCGCCAGGTCGATCGCGTTCTGGATGATGTGCACCTTGTCTTCCAGCGTCGGCTCGATGTTGATCGCGGCATCGGTGATCATCAGCGGGTGTGGATAGGTCGGCACGTCGGCGAGGAAGACGTGGCTGATGCGGCGCGAGGTGCGCAGGCCGTTGGTCTTGGAGACCACCTCGCTCATCAGCTCGTCGGTGTGCAGCGAACCCTTCATCAGCGCTTCGGCCTCGCCGTTGCGGCACAGCGCGACTGCGGTTTCGGCCGATGCGTGGCTGTGCGGCACATCGACGATGCGACAGCCCTTGAGGTCGTAGCCGTATTCTTCGGCCAGGGCGCGGATCTTGGCTTCGGGCCCCACCAGGATGGGGGCGACCAGACCAGCCTCCGCCGCCTGTACCGGACCGCCGAGGGATTCCTTGTCGCAGGGGTGCGCGACGGCGATCGGGATCGGCGACAGGCCCGAGGTGATCGACAGCAGGTGGCGGTAGCGCAGTTCGCGGTCCGAGATGGTGACTTCCGGCAGCACCACCCGGTTGCGTCTGATCTTTTCGGTCGGCGCGGCGACCTCGGCGGTGCCGTCGATGACCTTGAGGCCATCCTGGTTCAGCGCCAGGCAGTCGAACACGATGTGATGGTTGTGCTGGTACTTCTCGCGGCAGGTTACGGTGATGGTCAGCGTGTCGCCTATGGTCACCGGCCGCCAGAAGTTGAGGCTCTGCGACACGTAGATGGTGCCCGGGCCGGGGAATTCGGTGCCCAGCACGGTGGAGATCAACGTGCTGCCCCACATGCTGTGGCCGACGACTTCGCGGAACTGGCTGGAGTGGGCGAACTCCGGATCGACGTGGGTGGGATTGACGTCACCCGACATCGCCGCGAACAGGTGGATGTCCTCCGGACGCAGGGTGCGCAAGAGTTGCGCGAAGTCGCCGATCTGGATTTCGTCGAAAGTCCTGTTCTGGATCAACTGTTGAGCCGCATGCTCCATGTTCACTCCCGATAAACTGCGTTGCAATCAGGGGATTCTAGCGGCAGATAGATGAAATTCATCAGATCGCCGTCAAACATTTTTGCGGTGCATCAATGCGTTGCGCGCACGCCAATGCCATATGGCGGTGCAGCGAAGCGGGCAGGGGGCGCGTGCTAGAATTCCCGCCGGTCTGAATCGAAGCGGAATCCCCATGGAAGTCGTCATTCTCGCCGCCGGACAGGGCAAGCGCATGCGTTCGGTGCTGCCCAAGGTGCTGCAGCCCATCGCCGGCAAACCGATGCTCGCCCACGTGCTCGACGCCGCCCGCGCGCTCGCTGCGCGGCGCATCTGCGTGGTGTACGGGCACGGCGGCGAAGTGGTGCGCGAGCGCCTGGATGCCGCCGATCTCGCCTGGGCCAGGCAGGAGCCGCAGCTGGGCACCGGCCACGCGGTGCAGCAGGCCTTGCCCCACCTCACCGACGGCGATGTCGCCCTGGTGCTCTACGGCGACGTGCCGCTGATCGGGGTGCCGACGCTGCAGCGCCTGGCGGCGGCAGCGGCCGGCGAGCGCCTGGCACTGCTCACCGTGACGCTCGACCATCCCACCGGCTACGGCCGCATCCTGCGCGACGCCGGCGGCCGCGTCACCCGCATCGTCGAAGAGAAGGACGCCTCCGACGCCGAGCGCCAGGTGCGCGAGGTCAATACCGGCATCCTGGTCGCACCGGTCGCCTGCCTGCGCGACTGGCTGGGCCGCATCGGCAACGACAATGCGCAGGGCGAGTACTACCTCACCGACATCATCGGCATGGCCGTGGCCGCAGGCGTCGAGGTGGTGACGGTGCAGCCCGACGCGGTCAGCGAAACCCTGGGCGTGAACAGCAAACCGCAGCTCGCCGAACTCGAGCGCATCCACCAGCGCAACATCGCCCAGCGCCTGATGGATGACGGCGTGACCCTGATCGATCCGGCGCGCATCGACGTGCGCGGCGAACTGGTGTGCGGCCGCGACGTCGAGATCGACGTCAATTGCGTGTTCGAAGGCCGCGTCGAGCTGGCCGACGGCGTTCGCATCGGCGCCAACTGCGTGATCCGCGACGCCCGCATCGGTTCCGGCACCCGCATCGCCCCCTTCTCCCACATCGAACAGACCGTGATGGGCCCGGCCTGCGTGATCGGCCCCTACGCCCGCACCCGTCCCGGCACCGAGCTGGGCGAGGACGTGCACATCGGCAACTTCGTCGAGATCAAGAACAGCATCATCGCCGATCACTCCAAGGCCAATCACCTCGCCTATGTGGGCGATGCCGACGTCGGCCAGCGGGTCAACGTCGGCGCCGGCACCATCACCTGCAACTACGATGGCGCCAACAAGTTCCGCACGGTGATCGAGGACGACGTCTTCATCGGCTCCGACACCCAGCTGGTGGCGCCGGTGCGCGTCGGCCGCGGAGCCACGCTCGGTGCCGGCACCACGCTGACCAAGGACGCGCCGGCCGATCAGCTCACCGTGTCGCGCGCCAAGCAGATTTCGATTGCCGGCTGGAAGCGGCCGGTGAAAAAGCGCTGAGCAGCCCGCCAGCGCCCCAGCGTCCAACCAAGGAAACGCCGACATGTGTGGCATCGTCACCGCCATTGCAACCGACAACGTCGTCCCGATGCTGCTCGAGGGGCTGCGCAAACTGGAATACCGCGGCTACGATTCGGCCGGCATCGCGGTCCTCGGCAAGGGCCTGGTGCGCTTGCGCTCCACCGGCCGGGTCGCCGAACTCGCCTCGCTTGCCGACGCCCGCCAGCTGTCGGCCAACATCGGTATCGCCCACACCCGCTGGGCCACCCACGGCGTGCCCTGCGAGCGCAACGCCCACCCGCACATCTCCGGCGGGCTGGCGGTGGTGCATAACGGCATCATCGAGAACTTCGAGGCGATCAAGTCCAGGCTGCAGGCCGGCGGCTACGTGTTCGAGTCCGACACCGATACCGAGGCCATCGCCCATCTCATCCACGAAAAGCTTGCGAGTCACACCGACCTGTTCGAAGCCGTGCGGCTGGCGACCAACGAGCTGGTCGGCGCCTACGCCATCGGCGTGGTCGCCGAGGCCGACCCCTTCCGCGCCATCGTCGCGAGGCGCGGTTCGCCGCTGCTGCTCGGCGTGGGCGAGAACGGCACCTATGCCGCTTCCGATACCGCCGCGCTGCTGCAGGTCACGCGCAAGATCATCTACCTGGAAGACGGCGACCTCGCCGAGCTGCGGCTGGACGGCTACCGCGTGGTACGGCCGGACGGCAGTGCGGTCGAGCGCGAGATCCACATTTCCAGCCTGTCGGCGGATGCGGTCGAGCTCGGCCAGTTCCGCCACTACATGCAGAAGGAAATCTTCGAGCAGCCGCAGGCGCTGGGCAACACGCTGGAGATGATCGCCGGCGGCGGTTCGGTCACGCCGCAGATGTTCGGCACCCGCGCGCCCGACGTGCTCGGCGGTGCCCGCCGCGTGCTGGTGCTGGCCTGCGGCACCAGTTATCACGCTGGCCTGGTGGCGCGCTACTGGCTGGAGTCGGTGGCGAGGATACCCACCACGGTGGAGATCGCCAGCGAGTACCGCTACCGCGAATCGGTGCCCGATCCCGACACCCTGGTGGTGGTCATCTCCCAGTCCGGCGAAACCGCCGATACCCTCGCCGCGCTCAAGCATGCCAAGGGCCTGGGCATGGAGCGCACGCTGGCGATCTGCAACGTGCCGGAATCCGCCATCGTGCGCGAGACGGCGCTGCGCTTCATCACCCGCGCCGGCCCCGAAATCGGCGTGGCCTCCACCAAGGCCTTCACCACCCAGCTCGCCGCGCTCGCGCTGCTGACGCTCGCGCTCGCCAAGCTCAACGGCCGGCTGCCCGAGGCAGAGGAAAACCGTCACCTGATCGCGCTGCGTCACCTGCCGGTGGCGGTGCAGAAGGTGCTGGAGCTCGAAGCTGACATCGCCAAGTGGGCGCAGCGCTTTGCCGGCAAGCAGCACGCGCTCTTCCTCGGTCGCGGCAGCCATTGGCCGATCGCGATGGAAGGCGCGCTCAAGCTCAAGGAAATCTCCTACATCCACGCCGAGGCCTACGCCGCCGGCGAGCTCAAGCACGGCCCGCTGGCGCTGGTGGACAAGGAAATGCCGGTGATTGCGGTCGCCCCGGCCGACGAGCTGCTGGAAAAGCTCAAGTCCAACCTGCAGGAAGTCCGCGCCCGCGGCGGCGAGCTCTACGTGTTCGCCGACGCCGGCAGCGAGATCGCCGAATCCGAGGGCGTGCACATCCTGCAGCTGCCGGAACACTACGGCATGCTGTCGCCGGTGCTGCACGTGATCCCGCTGCAGCTGCTGTCCTACCACGCCGCGCTGGTGAAGGGGACGGACGTGGACAAGCCGCGGAATCTGGCGAAATCCGTCACCGTCGAGTAAACGGCCGGCACTGCTTGGTGCAGTGTTCCGCGCAACCGAGGTCGGACACTCGTTCCCCGTATGAAGACGCCCGGCCAGCCGGGCGTTTTGCCAGGTAATCCGGGAGAGGGTCGAGCCCTCGCCCTGACGTGAAGGCGCCGGGTGTCCGGCCTTCGCTGTCGTCAGCATGTGCCGGATGCGTCGCGCGGGGACGTTGCAGGAGGGCGCTGACGCGTATCGGCCGAGCCCCGCGCGGGCGGGCGTTTCCGCCGGGAACGCCCGCCCGCCGAAAACGTCGACCGTATAGCGGGCGCTTGCGGTTAGACTGCAGGCGTTCAACTGGACGGGGCCGCAGAGCCGCCGCCGCTTCAACCGGAGACAACCGATGTCCATACCCAAGCCCCAGGGCGGCCGTCGCGGCCCCCCCGCACCGGCGGTGCGGGCCCTGCGCGGCTGTCTCCTCTTCCTCGGCGACCATCTCGCACGCAGCGTCCGCGGCGTGCCCTGCGCGCCTCCCCCGCTCCGATAGATCCCGTCCCCGACCGACTGCCGCCACCGTGAGCGGCGGGTCTGCTTACGATCATCTATCGCAGGAGCACACACATGGCTGACCTTTTCGACAATCCCATGGGCCTCATGGGCTTCGAGTTCGTCGAGTTCGCATCGCCCACCGCCAACGTCCTCGAGCCGCTGTTCGAGAAAATGGGTTTCACCCGCGTCGCCGAGCACCGCTCGAAGGACGTCACCCTGTATCGCCAGGGCGACATCAACTTCATCGTCAACCGCGAGCCGCGCTGCATTCCGGCCTACTTCGCCGCCGAGCACGGCCCGTCGGCCTGCGGCATGGCCTTCCGCGTGCGCGATTCGCACAAGGCTTACCAGCGCGCGCTCGAACTCGGCGCCCAGCCGCTCGACCTGCCCACCGGGCCGATGGAGCTGCGCCTGCCGGCGATCCGCGGCATCGGCGGCGCGCCGCTCTACCTGATCGACCGCTTCGAGGACGGCGGCTCGATCTACGATATCGACTTCAAATTCATCGACGGCGTGGATCGCCACCCGGCCGGCTACGGCTTCAAGCTGATCGACCACCTCACCCACAACGTTTACCGCGGCCGCATGGCGCACTGGGGCGAGTTCTACGAGCGCATCTTCAACTTCCGCGAGATCCGCTACTTCGACATCAAGGGCGAATACACCGGCCTGACCTCGCGCGCGATGACCGCGCCCGACGGCAAGATCCGCATTCCGTTGAACGAGGAGTCGTCCAAGGGCAGCGGGCAGATCGAGGAATTCCTGATGAAGTTCAACGGCGAGGGCATCCAGCACGTGGCGCTGCTCACCGACGACCTGCTCGCCAGCGTGGACCAGCTGCGTGCGGCCGGCATCCCTCTGATGAGCGCGCCGCGCGACACCTACTACGAGATGCTGGACGAGCGCCTGCCCGGCCACGGCGAGGATCCGGCCGCGTTGCAGGCGCGCGGCATCCTGCTCGACGGCAGCACCGAGGGCGGCAACCGCCGCCTGTTGCTGCAGATCTTCTCGGAATGCCTGCTTGGCCCGGTGTTCTTCGAGTTCATCCAGCGCAAGGGCGACGACGGCTTCGGCGAGGGCAATTTCAAGGCCTTGTTCGAATCGCTCGAACGCGACCAGATCCGCCGCGGCGCGATCAGCGTGCCCTAAGGGGGCTCAAGAGAAAGCGCTCCCCGAGGGGAGCGCAAACCTCGCCCAAGCGAGGAGGCTTCGAACGCGGTCGGGCGTGCCCGTTGCGGGTCCGCTCAGCGCTTCATGACCTTCAGGGTCTGGATGGAGGTGTATTCCTCGAGGCCGTAGCGGCCGAACTCCACGCCGATGCCGGACTGCTTGATGCCGCCGAAGGGCGCGTCGGGCTGCACCGCGCCGTGCTCGTTCACCCAGGCGGTGCCGCATTCCAGCTGCAGCGCCACTTCGGCGGCGCGGGCGGCATCGTTCGACCAGACCGAACCGCCCAGGCCGTTGTCGTTGAGATTGGCGCGGGCGACCACCTCGGCGAGGTCGGTGTAGCGGATCACCGGCAGCACCGGGCCGAACTGCTCCTCGTCGACCACCCGCATGCCGTCGACGGCATCGGCGATCACGGTGGGCGGATAGAAGTAGCCGCCGCCGGCTTGCGGCTGGCCGCCCGACAGGATGCGGGCGCCGCGGGCGCGGGCGTCTTCCACCAGTTCGTGCACGTAGTTCAGCTGCGCGCGGTTCTGCACCGGGCCGAGCTGGGTATCCGACATCAGGCCGTTGCCGACCACCGTCCCGCGGGCGATGCGCGCCAACTCGGCCACCAGTTCCTCGTACAGACTGTCGGGCACGTAGAGGCGCTTGAGGCAGGCGCAGGTCTGGCCGTTGTTGTGGAAGGCCGCGCCGAACAGCCGCTGCGCGACTGCCTTCGGATCGACGTCGGGCAGCACGATGCCGGCGTCGTTGCCGCCCAGTTCCAGGGTGAGCCGCTTCAGGTTGCCGGAGGCGCTCTGCATGATCTTGCGGCCGGTCGGCGTCGAGCCGGTGAACACGATCTTGTTGATGTCCGGGTGGGCGGCGATGGTCGCGCCGATGTCGCGCTCGCCGGTGACGATATTGAGCACGCCCGGCGGCAGGATGGCGTTGGCGAGTTCGACGAAACGCAGGGTGGCGACGGGCGTCAGCTCGGAGGGCTTGATCACCACCGTGTTGCCCGCGCGCAGCGCCGGCATGATGTGCCAGATGGCGATCAGCAGCGGCCAGTTCCACGGCGTGATCGAACCGACCACGCCGAGCGGCTTGCGATGGACCTCGACGCGGGCGTCGTCGTTGTCCTGGATCACCTCCACCGGCAGCTTCAGCCCGGCAGTGACGCGGGTCCAGGCGATCGCGCCGCCGACTTCCATGCCGGCGCCGATGCCGTTGAGGCCGCTGAGCGGCTTGCCGGTTTCGCGGGTGAGCAGTTCCATCAGCTCGGGCATGTTGGCTTCGAGCGCGTCGGCGAGCGCATGGAGCAGGCGCTGGCGTTCGGCCTCAGGGCGGCGGCTCCAGGCCGGAAAGGCGGCGCGCGCCGCGGCGACCGCGCGGTCGACATGAGCGCTGCCGGCGGCCGGCACGGTGGCGAAGGGCTGGCCGCTGGCCGGGTCGACGACGCTCAGGTGGTGGTCGGTGGCGACGGGCTGGCCGTCGATGATCATGTTGAAGTCACGCATGGCAGGTCTCCTCCTGATGAATACGGACGGGTGTGAAAAGGGATGAGGCGCGCAAACCTGCGGGCGTGGCGCCGGGCCGCCGTAGCGCAGCGGCCCGGCCGGCAGATCAGAACACCTTGACCAGACGGGTCTGGATGCCGCGGGTGAGCGGGCCTTCGCGCACCTGGGTGTCGTGGCTGTACTGCAGCTGCAGCTGCCAGGTGGGGGCGAGGAAGGAAGCCCAGGTCAGCGTCAGGTTGCCGTTGTTCTTGGCGCCGGCCAGCGTCACGCCGTCCAGCTTTTCCTTGGCGCCCCAGTTGTGGCGGTAGGACAGGCCGAGGTGGGTGGCGTCCGACAGGTGGTAGCGCAGATGGGTGTGGATCTGGAACAGGGTGTCGCGGCGCACGTCGGTCTTGCGGTCGTCCTGGTAGAACTCGACCTCGCCGATCGCGTCCAGCGTCCACTTGGGTGCCAGCTTGCGCACGTAGCCGACCTGGAAGTCCGCCGCCCAGCGGTTCTGGCTGAGCGCGAAGCCTTCGTTCTTGTCGCTGCCGGTGGGCGCGGTGATGAACACCGACCAGCCGAGGTGTTCGCCGCGCTCGAAGTCGGCGGTGGTCCACAGCGTGCCGCCGAAGATCAGGTCGCCGATGCCCGAGGTGGTGCTGTCGGCAAGGCCGACGCGCTGGTGGCCGAAGGGCAGGATGACCTGCGGATCGACGATGTAGTCGCCCCACTTGGTGAAATGCACATAGCGCAGCAGGCCGGCGTCGAGTTCGAGGCCGAGGTCGTCCGTGAGCTTGTCGCCGCGGCTGTAGAGTTTGTCGGCGCTGTGATGCTGGTAGTACAGCACCATCAGGTCGGTGCCCGGCGGTGCGGCCTGGTAGTCGCCGCCATCCGGCTTGACATCGGCATGGGCGAGGCCGGCGCCGAGGGCAAGGGCGGCCGTCAGGCCGCGCAGGGTCTGTTTCATGGTGAGTCTCCGATTATGGTTTTTGTGGTGAAGCCGGGGCAGCGTCGCCGCCCCGGGTGAGGCGCGGATGTCAGGGCCGGGCGGCGCTGGCGGTTTCCTGGCGCAGGTCGTGGGCGCGCTTGATCAGGTACTGGTGGATGCGCGCGGCGTCGGCCTCGGACACCGTGCCGGCGAAGGGCGGCATGCCCTTGGCGGCGCGCGCGCCCATCAGCACGATGTCCTTGAACTGGGCGTGCTTCTTCGCGTCGAGGTAGCGCAGGTCGGGCAGCACGCCGCCGGAGATCGCGTTCAGCCCGTGGCAGCTGCCGCAGAAGCCGTTGTAGAGCGTGCGTCCGGCGGCGACCTCTTCGGCGGTGGCGGTCAGTGCCGGCGGTTGCGGTACGGCCAGCGGCGCCTGCTGCGGCGGCGGCAGGGTGGCCTTGCCGCCGAGCTTGTAGGTGAGCACGCGCGCTTCCGGCCTTACCTTGGCCTCTTGCGACAGCGGGCCGAGGATGAGCGGGAAGGTGCCGCCCCAGCCGGCCATGAAGGTGACGTACTGCTCGCCGCCCACCTCATAGGTGATCGGGCCGGCCATCACCCCGGTGTTTGCGGGTGCTTCCCACAGCAGCTTGCCGCTGTCGGCAGCGTAGGCGGTGACGCGGCCGTCGGCCGTGCCCTGGAACACCAGGTTGCCGGCGGTCGACAGCGTGCCGCCGTTGTAGATGGTGCGGTAGTCCTGGCTCCAGGCCGCCTTCTGCGTCACCGGGTTCCACGCCAGCAGCTTGCCCTTGAAGCTGGCCGCGATCTGCTTCACCACAGCCGGGTCTTCCGGCAGGTCGGGCACGTCCACGCCGAGGTTCACCACCGACTTGTGGGCGATGCGCTGCGGATCGGCGGGCGCCGACAGCATGCCGGCGCTTTCCTGCATCGGAATGTAGACCAGGCCGGTCTGCGGGTTGAAGGACATCGGGTGCCAGTTGTGCGCGCCGATGAAGGCGGGCGAGATCACCTTGGGGCCTTCCAGGTAGTTGGCCGCCTTCTCGTCCACCACCGGGCGGCCGGTCTCCATGTCGACATGGGTGGCCCAGTTCACCGGCGCGTACTTCTCGGCCGACAGCAGCTCGCCGCTGGCGCGGTCGAGCACGTAGAAGAAGCCGTTCTTGGGCGCCTGCATCAGCACCTTGCGGGTCTGGCCGGCGATCGGAAGTTCGGCGAGGATGATGTGCTGGGTGGCGGTGTAGTCCCACATGTCGCCCGGCGTGGTCTGGTAGTGCCAGACGTAGTCGCCGCTGTCGGGGCGCAGCGCGACGATGGACGACACGAACAGGTTGTCGCCCTTGCCTTCCGAGCGCGCCTTGCGGTTCCACCACGAGGCGTTGCCGGTGCCGATGTAGAGCAGGTCGAGCTCGGGGTCGTAGGCCATCGAATCCCACACCGTGCCGCCGCCCTGCTTCCAGTACTCGCTGCCGTGCCAGGTCTTGCGCGCGATCTCCATGGCGCGGTCGTCCTTCTCCTGCGCCGGGTCGCCGGGCACGGTGTAGAAGCGCCAGGCGAGCTTGCCGCTGTCGGCGTCGTAGGCGGAGATGTAGCCGCGTACGCCGTACTCGGCGCCGCCGTTGCCGATCAGCACCTTGCCCTTCACCACCCGCGGCGCACCGGTGATGGTGTAGCTGCGGCCGTGGTCGACCACGGTGTCTGTCTCCCACAGCTTGCGGCCGTCGCGCGCGTCGAGCGCGATCAGGCGGCCGTCGTAGGCGCCGACGTAGACCTTGCCCTGCCACACCGCGACGCCGCGGTTGACCACGTCGCAACAGCCTTCCGACAGGCGTATGCCCGGCACCTGCGGATCGAACTTCCACAGCGGCTTGCCGCTGCGCGCGTCGAATGCATGGACGATGCTCTTGGCGCCGGTGGTGTACATCACGCCGTCGACCACGATGGGCGTGGCCTCGATGCCGCGGTCGATGTCGAGCCTGGCGGTCCAGGCCAGGCCGAGCTGGCCGACGTTGCGGTCGTCGATGCGCTTGAGTGGGGAATAGCGCTGTTCGCTATAGGTGCGGCCGTGGCTCATCCAGTTGCCCGGTTCGCGGTCGGCCGCGACGATGCGGGCACCGTCGACCGCGGCGGGCGTGGCGGCCTGAGCGGCGGCGAGGGCGCCCGCAGCCAGTGGCAGCAGGCAGGCAGCGCTTGCCAGGCGCAGGGTGTACGGCAGGTTCATGGTGTCTCCCCATCTTTGTGTGTGGTGTGATGGGGAGTGTGGCAGCGCGGTCCGTGGCCGGCTTTAACCTCGGTGCACTGCGCTTTGTACCGGCGTGCACTTACGGGCGGCGCGCGGCGGTGTCAGTTGCGCTCCCGCCACTGGCGCGGGGTGAGCCCGAAGCGCGCCTTGAACAGACGGCTGAAGTGGGCGCTGTCGCAGAAGCCGCTTTCGAGCGCGATGTCGGTAATGGTGCGGTGGCGCCGGATCGGGTCGGCCAGCGCGCTGCGGCAGCATTCGAGGCGGGCTTCGAGGATGAAGCCGCCGGGCGTGAGGCCGATGGACTTGAACAGCAGGTAGAGCGCGCGGCGCGAGATGTTGAGCGCCGCGGCGAGGCGGTCGGGCGTCAGCCTCGCGTCGCTCAGGTGGGCGACGACATAGCGCCGCGCTTCTTCCAGCCGGCGCTCCAGCCGGCCGCCGCGCTCGCGCACGCAGGCCTGCTGCAGGATGGAGGCGGACAGCAGGCGGCCGGCGGCATCGACCACCGCCCTGGCTTCCGGCGACGGCGTGTCGGCGGGCTGGCCGAACAGCGACATCAGCGCAAACAGTGCGCCGCGCGAGCAGGCATCCGCGGCGAGGGGATAACCGCACAGCTGCTCGCTGTAGGGCTGCCACTCCTGGCAGGCGGCGTGCGGCAGCAGCAGCACGAGGAACTGGCTGTCGTCGCCGAGCTCGATCGCGTAGGGCCGAGTGGTGTCATAGACCGTCCAGCTGCCGGGTTCCAGCGTGGAGCGCTGGCTGCCCTGCTCGATCGCGCAACGGCCGCGCAGCAGCCAGAAGGTCTTGAAATAGCCCTGGTCCGAGCGCTCCGCCAGGCTGCGGGTGCGGGCCACCCGATGGGCCTGGCTGCGGACCATCGCCAGCCCGCTGGGCACCTGTTCGAGCACGTCGATCTGGGCCACGAAATCGTCGGACCGCAAGGCGGTGTGCTCGAGCGGGAGAAAACGCGAATTGACGGTGTCGGCCCAGGCCTTGGTCGACCGGATCGGGGGCGAAAGCGGCTGCGCCCCCAGCGCGAAGTGCGGGGTATTCATGCCTCTGTCTCCTGGTGGCGCGGTTCGGCGAAGGCCGACCGTGCTTCGTATGCCCGTTTGCTCCTGACCGGGGCGCGGGACGCGGAGCGTCCATTCTGCGCCGTGGTAGCGATGCCGGGTTGGCGGCAGATGATACGGGCGGTGGCAGGCAGTGCCAAGTTTGGGCGGCGGCCTGCGCACCGTTGCTAGACCAGCAGCTGGTAGTCGCCATCCTCCATCGACGCCACCGCGGCAAGCAGGGCGTCGATTGCCTTGGGCCGGACGAAGCCGACGCGCCAGGCCAGCGCCACCCGCCGCGAGGGCACCGGCGGGCGGAAGGGGATGACGCTGATCATGTCGTTGCTGTAGGGCTGGCGCAGCGCGCCCGCCGGCAGCACCGACACCCCCAGGCCCGATGCGACCATGCAGCGGATGGTGCCGATCGAATGGCCGAGGCGGACGTCGGAATCCGGCCGGCTCACCTGCGGACAGGCATCCAGCACCTGGTCGCGGAAACAGTTGCCGGCCTTGAGCAGCAGGACCTCGTCGCCCGTCACTTCCTCCGGGCCGATGTGCCCCCTTGCTTCCCAGGCGTGGCCGCGCGGCACCACCACCTTGAAGGCTTCGTCGTAGAGCGGGCGCGTCAGGATGCCGGGCACCTCGAAAGGCAATGCGACGATCGCGACGTCGATGTCGTTGCTGTCCAGCAGCTCGGCCAGCGCCGAGGTCATGTTCTCCTCGATCAGCAGGGGCATCGCCGGTGCGATGCCCCTGAGTGCGCGGATGAGCTGGGGGAGCAGGTATGGGCCGATGGTGTGGATCACGCCAAGGCGCAGCGGACCTTCGAGCTGGTCGCGGCCGCCCTGCGCGATCTGCCGTATCCGTTCCGCCTCCTGCAGCGTGCGCTGGGCCTGCTCCACCACCTGCAGGCCGATCGCGGTCGGGCTGACCTGCGACTTGCCGCGCTCGAACAGATGCACGCCCAGCTCGTCCTCGAAACGCGCGATGGCGACGCTGAGCGTGGGCTGGCTGACCGAACAGCGCTCCGCCGCGCGGCTGAAGCTTTTGTCCTGGGCGAGTGCCACGATGTAGCGCAACTCGGTGAGCTTCATGCTGATTCCCCCTCGATGCCGCGGTATTGCCAAGAGCTATAGACCCTATTTGCCAGGCGCATGAACAGGGTTGATCTGAGTCAATCCCGGGCCAACTGCGACGCGGAAAATCGTCCGCGACCACACGAGAAGGAGCACACGGAATGCATGCCCGACCGCTTGTACTGGCGACCGCCGTCGCCGCCGCCACCTGGGCCGCAGCCGCCGTTGCGGCCGGTTCGGACGAACCCATCCAGCCCGTCAAGCCACCGGCCAACATCAACCTCGGCCAGGCCGAACTGGGCAAGAAGCTCTACTTCGATCCCCGCCTTTCCAAATCCGGCTTCATCTCCTGCAACTCCTGCCACAACCTGTCGATGGGCGGCACCGACAACATCCCCACGTCCATCGGCGACAAGTGGCAGCAAGGCCCGATCAATGCGCCGACGGTGCTGAACTCCAGCCTCAACGTCGCCCAGTTCTGGGACGGCCGCGCGGCCGACCTCAAGGCGCAGGCCGGCGGCCCGATCGCCAATCCGGGCGAAATGGCCTTCACCCATACCCTGGCCATCGACGTGCTGCAGTCGATCCCGGGCTATGTGCGCGAATTCAGGCAGGTGTTCGGTGCCGATACCATCGACATCGACCAGGTGACCCAGGCCATCGCCGAGTTCGAGAAGACGCTGGTCACGCCGAACTCCCGTTTCGACCAATGGCTGCTGGGCAAGAAGGACGCGCTCTCCAGGGAGGAGCTCGAGGGCTATGCGCTGTTCAAGGACAGCGGTTGCGTTGCCTGTCACAACGGCGAGGCGGTGGGCGGCACCTCCTTCCAGAAGATGGGCATCGTCGAGCCGTACAAGGCCCGGAGCCCGGCCGAAGGCCGCAGCGCGGTCACCGGCAAGGATGCCGACCGCTTCAACTTCAAGGTGCCCACCCTGCGCAACGTCGAGCTGACCTACCCGTACTTCCACGACGGTGCCGCCAACACCCTGGGCCAGGCGGTCGATACCATGGGGCGCCTGCAGCTGGGCAAGAAGTTCACCGCCGAGGAGAACGCCAGGATCGTCGCCTACCTCAAGACCCTGACCGGCGACCAGCCCAGCTTCACGCTGCCCATCCTGCCGCCGTCGTCCGACGCGACGCCGCGGCCGACGCCGTTCGGCAAATAGGCGTAGTACGGCAACGGAAGTCCTTGCGCCCGGCCTCGCGCCGGGCGCCGTCGTTGACGCGCTCAGTCCCAGTCGGGCGCGAAGTCCGGGTTGGCCACCCGTTCGCCGCGGTCCAGTGCGGCGATCTCCGCCATCTCCGCCGCGCTCAAGCGCATGCGGTCGGCGGCGAGGTTGCCTGCCAGGTTGTCGCGCTTCGTGGAGGACGGAATCACCGCGTAGCCCTGCTGCAGCAGCCAGGCCAGCGCCACCTGTGCCGGCGTGGCGTCGTGCGCGGCGGCGATGCGCTGTACCACCGGCTCCGCCAGCACTTTCCCATAGGCGAGCGGCATGTAGGCGGTGAGGTGGATGCCTTGTGCGCGGGCGAATTCCGCGAGCTCGCGGTTCTGCAGCAGCGGGTGGAGTTCCACCTGGTTGGTGGCGATCTCGCCGGCGCCGAGCAGCGCGATGGCCTGCTGCAGGTGGGCGATGGTGAAGTTGGACACACCGATGAGTCGCGTCAGCCCGCGGCGCTTCGCTTCCCTCAGCGCCGCAAGGCTTTCGGCGAGCGGCACCGCGTCGCCGGGCGAAGGCCAGTGGATCAGCGTCAGGTCGACCTGTTCCAGGCGCAGCTTGGCGAGGCTGTCTTCCAGGCTGGGGATCAGCCTTTCGGCGGCGAGGTTCTCGGTCCAGATCTTGGTGGTGATGAAGAGCTGGTCGCGGGCGACGCCGCTCTCCGCGATCGCCTGGCCGACTTCGGCCTCGTTGGCGTAGATCTGCGCGGTGTCGATGTGGCGGTAGCCGAGTTCGAGGCCGCTGCGTACCGAGTCGATCACGGTCTGGCCCTGCAGGCGGAAGGTGCCGAGGCCGATGGCGGGCATGGGGATGGACATGGGGTGCTCCTGTTTGTGGTGATCAGTGGGCAGCCGCGGCAGCAGTGGCCGGGGCGAGTTCGTCGAAGTCCGGGTCGCGGCGGTCCAGCCGGCCGCTCCAGGCGGTGAGGGCGTAGGCGATCAGCACCACCAGCGCGCCTATCCAGGCGGTGTGGATGAGGCCGACATGGGCGACGATCAGCCCGCCGCCCCAGGCGCCGCCGGCGATGCCGAGGTTGAAGGCGGCGATGTTGAGGCCCGAGGCCACGTCCACCGCATGCGGGGTGTGGCGTTCGGCCTGCTGCACCACGTACACCTGCAGGCCGGGGACGTTGCCGAAGGCGACCGCGCCCCACAGCAGTACGGTGGCGACGGCCAGCCACGGGTTGGCGGCGGTCACGCTCAGCACCAGCAGCACCGCGGCGAGCAGCAGGAAGATCAGCTTGAGCGCGCCGATCGGGCCACGGCGGTCGGCCAGCTTGCCGCCCCAGATGTTGCCCACCGCCACCGACACGCCATACACCAGCAGCACCAGGCTGACGCTGCCGGCCGAGAAGCCGCTGATCTGCTGCAGGATGGGCGCGAGGAAGGTGAAGGCGACGAAGGAGCCGCCGTAGCCCACCGCCGTCATCGCATACACCAGCAGCAGGCGCGGCGCCTTCAGCACCGCCAGCTGGCGCAGCAGCGAGGCCGGCGGCGTGTGGCGGATGCCGCGCGGCACGAAGATCAGGCTGCCGATGAAGGCGAGCACGCCGAGCAGCGACACCGCCAGGAAGGTCTCGCGCCAGCCGAAGTGCTGGCCGATGAAGGTGCCCAGCGGCACGCCGGTGACCAGCGCCACGGTAAGGCCCGAGAACATCGTCGCGATCGCGCTCGCCGCCTTCTCCTTTGCCACCAGGCCGGTAGCGATGGTCGAGCCGATCGAGAAGAACACCCCGTGCGCCAGCCCGGTGACGATGCGCGCGGCGACCAGCGATTCGTAGCCCGGCGCCTGCCAGGCGAGCAGGTTGCCGACGGTGAACAGCGCCATCAGCCCGAGCAGCAACTGCTTGCGCGGCAAGCGGCCGGTGAGCGCGGTCAGCAGCGGCGCACCGACCGCGACGCCGAGCGCATAGAGGCTGACCAGCAGGCCCGCCGACGGCAGGCTGACGCCGAGGTCGGCGGCGATGGTGGGAATGAGGCCGACGATGACGAACTCCGTCGTGCCGATGGCGAAGGCGCTCAAGGTGAGCGCCAGCAAGGCGAGTGGCATGGGAAGACTCCGGTTGAGGGTTTGCAGGAGCGCAGTTTCCGCGCCAGACTCATGCAGAAAAACCGGGTCTGAAGCCAAAGATACTTGCTGGAGCGTCAATAATGAAAACCACCCTCGACGAACTGCTCGCGCTCACCCGCGTGGTCGACACCGGTTCCATCACCGCCGCCGCCGAACAGCTCGGCCAGACCACCTCGGGCGTCAGCCGTGCGCTCAGCCGGCTGGAGGAAAAGCTGGAAGTCACCCTGCTGCGGCGGACCACCCGCCGGCTGGAACTCACCGAGGAGGGCGCGACCTTTCTCGCCCAGGCGCGCCGCATCCTCGCCAGCGTCGAGGAAGCCGAAGAACAGATGGCGCTGCGCCGCCAGCAACCCGCCGGCCGGCTGCGGGTGAACGCCGCCTCGCCCTTCATGCTGCACGTCGTGGTTCCGCTGGTCGCGGGCTTCCGCGAGCGCTACCCGCAGATCGAGCTGGAGCTCAACACCAGCGACCAGATCATCGACCTGCTGGAACAGCGCACCGACGTCGCCATCCGCATCGGCGCGCTGCGCGACTCCACCCTGCACGCCCGCCCGCTCGGCGCCAACCGCCTGCGCGTACTCGCCAGCCCCGCCTACCTCGCCCGCCGCGGCACCCCGCAGAGCGTGGACGACCTCGCCGGCCACGAACTGCTCGGCTTCACCCAGCCGGACAGCCTCAACCAGTGGCCGCTGCGCACGGCCGACGGCGACACTTGGGCCATCACCCCCAGCCTGCGCGCCTCCAGCGGCGAAACCCTGCGCCAGCTCGCGCTGGAAGGCGGCGGCATCGTCTGCCTGGCCGATTTCATGACCGCGCACGACCGCGCCGAAGGCCGGCTGCTGCCGGTGCTGGAAGCGCACACCGTGGAGGTGAGACAGCCGGTGCATGCGGTGTATTACCGCAACACCGCGCTGGCGTCGCGCATTGGATGCTTTCTGGATTATGTGGGGGAGCGCATGCGGGCGTAGGGGGCCCTGGCGTCAATCGGCGTGTGACATTTTGATCGGCAGGTCAATGCCATTCGAATTAGGCTGTTCGCCGATCCGGTCGCACTCAGCCACGTCGTGCATCCAGCCCAGTCTTGGAGAGGGAGATGGTTACGCCACACCCACAACGCAACCTGCCCGGTGATTCATGTGATTGATGAGCTTGCTGAATTCGCGGTAGCTGTCGCAATCGACGTTGAAGCCGAGAGAGCTGCAAAGAGACATCGCTGGGTGCGCATCCTCCGCGCGTTCTCCGGTGCGCTTTTCCTCGCGGTGATCGCCTGTGCTGTCTGCCTCACGTTCATATATTGACGAGCAGCCGGTGCGTCGCTGGCTGATGGTCTGGTGATTACGTGGCCCGAAGGGCGCCAATGAATGGCGTGACGGTCTGGACGTGTCAAATTTTGGGGACCTGGATCACGGGCAGTGCTCTTTCAGTTCGAGCTTGGATTCAGGATATCTGGCGATATCGGGAGTTGCTGGTGGAAACTCAGAAGCAATCGGCGACGGCTACATGCAGCAAGTGTGGCGGCGCTTTGCGTGAAGGCATCAAGGGCGAGGCGAACACCACCGATGTGCTCGGTGCCGCGATTGTCGGCGTGCTGGTGCTCGGCTTCATCGCCTTGATCTTCTCCGGGGCGGGGCATCGAGGCGCGTATTTTCTTGTCCTGATCGCGGGTGTTGTCGCGTACGGACTCCATTCGATGATCGGATACACGAAGAGGCCAATCCTTCGCTGCGCCGATTGCGGCCAGGTTCAGGAGAACAGGACGCTTTAGATTCGGTTCCGGATTGGGTGACGGTCAGCGTTCGTTGCCGTGCAGGTCCGTGAGTCATCCTGCTGTCCTCCGTGCGAGTCGCGCCATTTGCGTTCCTCGGTGTTTACCGGATTGAAGTCGTGCGTCGTGTCCAGGTTGTTCCCGTCATCCTCGCCTTCACCGGCTTCCTCTCGCTCGTGTTGGCGATTGCGGCTTTGCTGCATCAGCCGTTTATCAAGATCCCCACCGAGGTGCAGCTTCGCGTGCTTGAACGCGAGCTCGCAACAAGTGTCCCGCCGGACAAGCGAGCGGCGGTCATGAGTAGCGTGTTGCGGATTGGAGGCGACGTCCGCGAGCTGAACGATACCTTGTCGTCTCTTCGCCGGATGGCGGTGGGGGGCTTCAGCGTGCTGGCGCTGTTGTGCTTCTACTGCTCCTTCATGGCCCGCAATTACGGCGAATTGCCTGGAAGCGCCGGGCGAGGACGCGAGGTCTAGCGGGAGACAGTCAATCCTGCCCGCCCGCGGCTAGCCCTTTCGCCAGCGCCTTGACCAGCTTCTCATAGTCATCCGGCTTTTCCTTCCTGAGAACGGCAAGGTCGGCCTCGATTCGCGCCACCCGGTTTTCGACCGAGCGTTCCTTGATCTGCCTGATCTCGTCGGCGAGCGTGGTGAAGTTTTGCAGCGCAGTGTGTGTCTTTGCGTCAGGGCGTTCATTCACCAGGACACACAGTGCCTCCATCATCCGGCCGATCTGGCGACCATAGCTGTGCTCGGCAAGAATGCGGCGTTCGGTGTCGGGGGCTTTGGAGTTGAATTCCGAGACGATGTAGGTGTTGCCGAAGCTCCATCCGGGAAGGATGGGTTGTGACAGGGCGTTCGGTGCGAACAGGCTGACGTATCTGGACACCGTATCGCTCATTCGGGCTGGCCATGCCGCGAGTAGCGAGGAGATGGATTCGGATGGGTCGGGCATGGGCATGACTCCGCGACGAGGTCGGTTGTGTACAGGGACGGTGCCTTAAGAGCATAGGCAGCGAGCCTGACAATGCCAGGTGGGCAAGGGGCACGATGGCGCACGTGCCGCGTTGCCGGTTCTGCCGCAGGGGCGCTTGCCGCCCCTGAGCCCTGTAACGGAATCGCCTCGTTGCGGGCACCCGGCCGGAACCGGGCGCTCCCCAGGGACGCGATCAGCGCAGCTTGGTTCCGTTTGCCACGTCGTACACCGAACCGTCTTCCAGGCTCACGCGGTAGATCTCGCGCAGCACGTTGCCGGAGAAGGCGAGTTCGACGATGGAGACGTTCTTGAACGAGGTGGTGATGCCGTCCGGCAGGACCTTGTTGAAGTCCGCCGCCACCTGGTTCATCGAGGCCTGCACTTGCGGGGTGAACAGCGCCATGCTGTACACCAGCGTGTTGTGGGGGTTGTGGGTGCGCAGTTCCTTGCCGTCCTTGACCACGTTCACGCCGCTCACGCCCACGGTCTGCACCAGCTCCTTGCCGGCGTCGCCCATCTTGGCGTAGACCGGGCCGGTGACGCGCGGCAGCGGGCCGTCGCGCAGCGGGGCGAAGGCGGCGGTGGCGCGGGTGTTGAAGGACATCATGTCTTCATAGGCGGCGCCGCTCTTGACGATGCCCAGGTCCAGCCACCAGGGGTGGCCGGCGCCCTTGGCGGCTTCGGTGGTGTAGAAGTTCTTCAGCACCACGCCGTTCAGCACCGGCGGCAGCTTGGGCAGCGCGGCCAGCATCTTCTGCGGGGTGGCCGGGTCGGCGCTGTGGATGTGCACCACGGTGACGTGCGGCAGATTGAAAGTGTTGGCTTCGGCGGTCAGGCCCAGGCGCAGCAGGTTCTGCTGCAGCGGGGTGGTGATCTTGGCGTCGAGCACGTCGGTGACGTCCTTGGGCAGGCGGTACACCAGGCCGTAGGTCTTCACATGCTCGCGGAATTCGGGTTTGCCGATGGCACTGTTGTCGATGCCGGCGCTGCCACCGGTCGGGCTGGTCGCACACGCGCCGAGAAAGGCTGCCGACAGCGCGGCGATGGAAAGGGTCCAGGTTCTGCGGTTCATTGGCGGTACTCCATTTCGTCGATTCGGCGAGGGGGATTCCTCGCGCCTTCGGGCATCAAGGCGGCATGGCCGCACCGTCACCCACCTGCGTCGCCTCCACTGCCGGCGTGGTCCGCGGCTGCGGCCCGCCGGTCTCGTCTACTGCTGGTCCTGTGCCTGCCCGTCGGCGGCCGGCAGCGCCGGCGGAGTGTCGGCGCCGGGCAGCGCGCTGTCGCTGTTGTCCTTGAGTGCCACACCGGTGAGGCCGAGGCGGCGCGCTTCCTGGCACAGCCACCACAGCCGGCGCGCGGCCTCGGCGTAGCCCAGGCCTTCCGGGCGGATGTTGGAGATGCAGTTGCGCTGGGCGTCGCTGCGGCCGGGCTGCGGCGCCCAGGTGAGATAGGCGCCGAGGCTGTCGGGCGAGGAAAGGCCGGGCCGTTCGCCGATCAGCATCGCCACCAGCCGCGCGCCGAGCGCCTGGCCGATCTCGTCGGCCAGCGCGACGCGGGCCTGGGTGGCGATCACCACCGGGCCGAGCGTCCAGCCGGCGGGCAGGCCGCGGCGGATTTCGGCGACGAGGGCGCGGGCGTTGCGCGCCACGGCGAGCGACGACAGGCCGTCGGCGATCACCAGCAGCAGGTCGCAGCCGCCGGCCGGGGCATGACGGCGCAGATGGGCGGTGCTGTCGTCGGCCAGCCGGCGGCCGAGATCGGGGCGGGCGAGATAGGTGGCACGATCGGGCGCGGCGCTGCGGACGAGCAGGGTGTCGAATCCGTCCGCCGCCAGTTCGGCCTGCAGCGCGGCGGTGTCGAGTGCGATGTGCACCGCGTCGCGCGCCTGCGCATGGGCGAGGCCGAAGCGCAGCACTTCGGCGGTGGGCAGGCTGGCGCCGGCGCGGCCGAGGGCGAGGCGGGCGGCGGTGTAGGCGCGCAGGTCGGTCCAGGGATCGGCGTCGAGGTGCGGCGGGATGTGCGGCTGGCTCATCGAAGTCTCCTTACGCGGCCAACCGGCGCAGGGCGGCGAGCGCCGGGTGCTGCGGGGAGACCGGTAGCGCACGGCCGGCGGCATCGACGAGCTGCATGCGCTGCAGCCAGTCTTCGAATTCGGGGGCGCGGCGCAGGCCCAGCGCCCGGCGCAGGTAGAGGCCGTCGTGGAAGGACGTGCTCTGGTAGTTGAGCATGATGTCGTCCGCGCCCGGCACGCCCATGATGAAGTTGATGCCCGCCACGCCGAGCAGGGTCAGCAGGCTGTCCATGTCGTCCTGGTCGGCTTCGGCGTGGTTGGTGTAGCAGACGTCGCAGCCCAGCGGCAGGCCGAGCAGCTTGCCGCAGAAGTGGTCTTCCAGACCGGCGCGGATGATCTGCTTGCCGTCGTAGAGGTATTCCGGGCCGATGAAGCCGACCACGGTGTTGGTGAGCAGCGGCTTGAATTCGCGGGCGACGGCGTAGGCGCGCGCTTCGCAGGTCTGCTGGTCGACGCCGTGGTGGGCGTTGGCCGACAGCGCGCTGCCCTGGCCGGTTTCGAAGTACATGACGTTGTCGCCGACGGTGCCGCGCTTCAAGGACAGCGCCGCCTCGCGCGCTTCGCGCAGGGTGGCGAGGCTGATGCCGAAGGCGGCGTTGGCGGCCTCGGTGCCGGCCACCGACTGGAAGACGAGATCGACCGGCGCGCCGCCTTCGATCATGTGCACGGTGTTGGTCACATGGGTGAGCACGCAGGATTGGGTGGGCAGGTCGAGCCGCGCGATCACCTCGTCCAGCATGTGCACCAGCCGCGTCAGCGCCGCGATGCTGTCGCTGGCCGGATTGACGCCGATCACCGCGTCGCCGGCGCCGTAGAGCAGGCCGTCGACGATGGCGGCGGCGATGCCGCGGGCGTCGTCGGTGGGGTGGTTGGGCTGCAGCCGCACCGACAGCCGGCCGGGCAGGCCGATGGTGTTGCGGAAGCGGGTGACGACGCGGCACTTCTTCGCCACCAGCACCAGGTCCTGGTTGCGCATCAGCTTGCTCACCGCCGCCGCCATCTCCGGCGTGAGGCCGGGGCGCAGCGCGGCGAGCGCGGCCTCGTCGGCGTGGTCGGAGAGCAGCCAGTCGCGGAAGTCGCCGACGGTGAGGTGGGCCACCGGGGCGAAGGCGGCGCGGTCGTGGCTGTCGATGATGAGGCGGGTGACTTCGTCGCTTTCGTAGGGGATCAGCGCTTCGTCGAGGAAGCGCGCCAGCGGCACCTCCGCCAGGCACATGCGCGCCGCCATGCGTTCCACCGCGCTGGCGGCGGCGATGCCGGCCAGTTGGTCGCCGGAGCGCGCCGGGCTGGCCTTGGCCATGAGTTCGCGCAGGTCGGCGAAGACCCAGGTGTGATGGTCGAGGGTGTGGGCGTAGCGCATGGCGGCGTTCTCCGTCTCAGGCGACGACGACCTCCGGCCCGGCCTTCTCGATCTCGGCCAGGGCGGAGAGCTTGCGGGCGCGGCCATCGGTCACCAGGGTGTCGATGCTGCCGACCGGGCAGTAGCTCACCCGGCTGCTCTCGCCGATCTTGCTGTGGTCGGCGAGGATGACCCGGTGGGCGGCGCGCTCGGCCATTGCGCGGGCGACGCCGGCTTCGCCGTGGTCGAAGCTGGTGGCGCCGTTGTGCGCATCGACCGCCACCGGCGACAGCAGCGCGAAGTCGGCGCGGTAGCGCTGGATCTCGCTCACCGTGGTCTCGCCGCAGGTGGCGGCGATGCCGGGCGCGAGCCGGCCGCCGAGCACGATGACTTCGTGGCGCTGGCCCATGCTCTCGCCGGCCTGCGCCATCCGTACCGCGATGTCCATGCTGTTGGTGACGATGGTCAGGCCGGACAGCGTCAGCAGTTCCTCGGTCAGCGCCAGCGTGGTGCTGCCGGCATCGAGGAAGAGCGTGTGGCCGGGCTGCAGCAGCTTGACCGCGGCGCGCGCGATGGCCTGCTTCTCCTTGGCGCGTACCTTCAACCGTTCGACAAACGGCGCCTCGCTGCGTGCGCTGTCCAGCACCACGCCGCCGTGCACCCGGCGCAGCCGCCCCATCGCCTCCAGCGCGATCACGTCGCGCCGCACCGTCTCGCGCGAGATGCCGAGTTCGCCGGAAATGCGCTCGGTCGACAGGCTCTTGAAGGTTTCGAGCAGGGCGCAGATGCGCTGGTAGCGTTCTTCTTGCAGCATTGGATAGGGTCTCCGGAATCCTTGTTATTTGATGGTGGCGCGCGCCGGGCGGGCAGATGTCAGCCGGTGCAGCAGCAGCGCGACGGTGCCGACCACCGCCATGATGCAGGTCGAGAAGGCGGCGGCCTGCGAGGTGAAGCCGGCCTCGTCCAGCCGCATCACGGTGACGGCCGATAGCGACAGCTCGGGCGTGACCAGGAAGATCACCGCCGACAGCGTCACCATCGAGCGCATGAAGAGGAAGGCGGCGACCGCCCACAGGGTGACGCGCAGCGCCGGCAGATGGACATCGGCGAGCAGGCGGCCGACGCCGCCGCCGAGCACCGCCACAGCCTCTTCCAGCTGGGCGGGCACGGCGCGCAGGCCGGTGGCCATCGCGACGTAGCCCTGGGTGTGGTAGTGGTAGAAATTGCACATCGCCAGCAGGAATACGCCGCCGTAGAGCGCGCCCCAGGGTAGGTCCGGCTGGTTGAAGGCGAACACGTAGGCCAGCCCCAGCACCAGCCCGGGCACGCCCACCGGCAGGGTGGCGAGCAGGGTCGCCAGCCGCGCCGGCCAGCCGGACAGCCGGCGCAGCGAGAAGGCGAGCAGGAAGAGCAGGCCGCTGCCGACCGCGGCGACGATCAGCGATACCGCGAGCGAGGCCCACAGGCTGTCGTAGCCGCCGGACACGGTGATGTCGTAGTGCTTGAAGGTGAGATCCAGCCGGTAGGGCCACAGCCGGATGAAACCGGCGATCACCACCGTGGCCACTACCGCGCAGATCGCGCCGGCGATGCCGAGGCAGGCCATCGCGTACAGCCCGTCGCGCCCGCGCGAGGCCTGCGGCCGTGGCGGCTGGGCGGATTCCGCGCCGATACCGGCCTGGCGCTGCGCCGCCACCCGTTCTATCCACACCGACAGCGCCGCCGGAAGCAACAGCAGCAGGCCGACCACCGCGCCGATGCCGAAGCGCATCTGGCCGCTGACCTGGTTGTAGATCTCGGTGGCCAGTACCGAGAAGTCGCCGCCGATGACCACCGCGTTGCCGAAGTCGGTGATGGTCACGGTGAACACCACGAAGGCGGCGCTGAGCAGGCCGTAGCGCATCGTCGGCAGGGTGATGTCGCGGAACTGGCGCCAGGGCGTGGCGCCCAGCACTTCGGCCGCCTCGTACTGACGCGCGTCGGCGCAGCGCAGCGCAGCGCGCAGGATCAGCACCGCCTGCGGCAGCGCATAGAGCACGTCGGCGATCAGCAGGCCGGAGAAACCGTAGATGTCGGGCCGGATGCCGAGCAGCTTGCCGACGATGCCGTTGCGGCCGAGGATGAAGATGAGGCCCAGCCCCAGCACCAGCGAGGGCGCCAGCATCGGCAGCGTCAGCGCGGTGGCGACCAGGCGGCGGCCGCGCATGCAGGTGCGCTCCATGCCGTAGGCGAGCACGAAGGCAAGCAGCAAGGTGATGGCGGTGGTCGCCAGCCCCAGCACCAGGCTGTTCTGCGTGGCCTGCCACACGCCGGGGGTATCGAGCAGCGCCAGATAGTTGGCGAAACCGATGCCGCCGTCTTCCTGCATCAGGCTGCGCCAGGCGACGAAGCCCATCGGCAGGGCGAAGAACAGCAGCAGCGCGGCCAGCGGCAGCCACAGGCAGGCGCGCAGCAGCCAGCGGTCGGGGGCGGCGAGGGGAAGGGCGTTCACTGGGCGACCCAGGCGCAATCCTGCGCGGCGATGTCCACCCACACCGCGTCGCCGGCCAGCAGGGCGGCGGTGGCGGGCACTTCGGCGAGCAGTTCGCGGCCGCGCCATTCCACCCGCGCGCGCTTGAAGTTGCCCATGAAGGCGACCTCGATGACGCGGCCGTCGCCTTCCGGCGCCCGCGTCAGCGCGATCCGCTCCGGCCGCACGCAGGCGGCGCCGTCCTTGCCGAGCTCGGCCGGCATGCCGGCCATCAGTGCCGGCGCAGCGTCGCACAGCCAGGCCGGCGTCAGCAGGTTGCCGTGGCCCATGAATTCGGCGACGAAGCGGGTGCGCGGTTGCTCGTAGAGTTCCTGCGGCGTACCGATCTGCTCGATACGGCCGCGGTTCATGCACACCACGCGGTCGGCCAGCACCATGGCCTCGTCCTGGTCGTGGGTCACCATCAGGGTGGGGATGCCGAGCTTGCGCTGCACCTCGCGCAGTTCGCCGCGCAGTTCCGCCCGCACCCGAGCGTCCAGCGCCGACAGCGGTTCGTCGAGCAGCAGCAGGGCGGGATCGACCGCCAGCGCGCGGGCGATCGCCACCCGCTGCTGCTGGCCGCCGGAGAGCTGGCCGGGGTAGCGCGCGCCGTAGTCGGCGAGCTTCACCGTGGCCAGCAGTCCGGCCACGCGCTGTGCGATCTGCGCCGGCGCCACGCCGCGGATGGCAAGGCCGTAGCCGACGTTCTGCGCTACCGTCATGTGCGGGAACAGCGAGTAGGACTGGAACACGATGCCGAAGCCGCGCTCGCGCGTCGGCACGGCGGCAAGGTCGCGCCCGTTCAGGCGGATGTCGCCGCGGTCGGCCGCCAGCAGGCCGGCGATGATGCGTAATAGCGTCGTCTTGCCGCAGCCGCTGGGGCCGAGCAGGCAGACGAACTCGGCACCGCCCACCGTGAGGTCGATGCGTTCGAGCGCGGCCTGGCCGGCGAAGCTTTTGTGCAGGTTGCGGATTTCCAGGGACATGGTGGGCGCTTCCGGGCGGGTTGAGCGTGGCGGGGGGCTAGGGCCGGACGAGGCTAGGCGCAGCCGTTCAGCGGCCGATCTCCTTCTGCCAGGTGGCGAGGATGCTGTCGCGTTCGCGCGCCGACCGGGCGAAATCGACCGGGTAGAGCACCCCGGAGAGATCGGCCGGCAGTCCGGCGGCGGTGGCCGCCTTCGAGCGCGGCGTGCCGGGGATGGTGACGATCTCCTTGTACTGCGTGTAGAGCCCGGCCGCCCTGGGCGACAGGGTCCAGTCGAGGAAGCGTCTGGCGTCGGCCTTGTTCTTCGAGGTCTTCATCAGGCCCGAGGCTTCGAGCTCGTAGCCGGCGCCGTCGGCCGGGATCACCATCTTCAGCGGATAGCCTTCCTCGATCGACTGCATCGCGGCGAAGGCGAGCGAGATGCCGATGGCGAATTCGCCGGAGCGCGCCGCCTTGCACGGCCGCGAGCCCGACTTGATGTACTGCGCGACGTTGCCGTCGAGCGCCTTCAGGTACTTCCAGCCGGCGTCGGCCCCCATGCCCTGGAGCAGCGCGGCGATCTGCAGGTAGCCGGTGCCGGAGGACACCGGGTTGGGCATTGCGATCTCGCCCTTGTAGACCGGCTTGGCGAGGTCCTGCCAAGAGGTCGGCAAGGGCAGCTTCTTCGCGGCCAGGATTTCGGTATTGACGCAGAAGGCGGCCATGTAGCCGGTGGGCGCGAACCACCTGCCGTCGGCCGCCTTGTCCTTGGTGGCCAGCGTCTCGCTGCCCTTGGCGGGGTAGGGCTCCAGCAGCTCGACGATGCGCGGATCGAGCAGGTTGGTCAGCGCCCAGCCCCAGATCACGTCGTGCCGCGGGTTTCCGGCTTCCGCCAGGATGCGGGCGCCGAGGTCGCCTGTGGACAGCCGCAGCACCTTGATGTCGATGTCGGGCAGGTCCTTCTTCGCCGCGGCGACGTAGGCCTTGATCTCGTCTTCTTCCAGTGCGGTGTAGGCGACCAGGGTGCCGGCAGCGGAGGGCAGGGTGGCCAGCCCGGTGAGCGCGGCGAGCGCAAGGCCGGCGTAGCGGGAAGGGGCAGGACGGTGGATGCGCATCTCGATTCCTCCGCAGCGGCAGGGCCGTTGTTCAAACTGGTGCAGGTCAGCGGTACGACACACCAAGCTTGTGCATTAATGGGTAAGTGTGCATAGTTGAGGCAATTTATAACACGTTTTTTTCGGGAATGTGACAGGAGTTGCCATGAATGCACAAAACAGCACAGATATCCTCGACATCTATCTGCCGCTGGCCCAGGCCCTCGCGGACGAGGCGCGCACGCTGGCGCTGCGCCGTTTCCGCACCCGGCTGGACGTGTCGATCAAGGCCGACGACAGCCCGGTCACCATCGCCGACCGCGAGATCGAGGCCGCCCTGCGGGCGCGCCTGGCGGTGGCCTGCCCGACCCACGGCATCTTCGGCGAGGAGCAGGGCCGCGAGCAGCTCGACGCCGACTATGTCTGGGTGATCGATCCGATCGACGGCACCAAGAGCTTCATCACCGGCTCACCGTTGTGGGGCACGCTGCTGGCCTTGCTGCACCGGGGGCGGCCGGTGCTGGGCATGATCGACATCCCCTTCACCGGCGAACGCTGGTGGGCGGCGGCCGGTGGCGCGGCGCAGTACCAGGGCGCGGCGACGCACGCCAGCGCCTGCGGGGCGCTGGCGGCGGCGCGGCTCTATGCCACCTCACCGGACCTGTTCGGCGATGGCGACAGGATGCGCTTCGAGCGGGTCGGCGCGGCGGTGGCGTTGCGCCGCTATGGCGGCGACTGCTATTCCTACGGCCTGCTCGCCAGCGGCCATGTGGATCTGGTAGTGGAGGCTGGCCTGCAGCCCTACGACTACCTGGCCATGGTGGCCATCATCGAGGGTGCAGGCGGCGTGGTCACCGACTGGCAGGGCCAGCCGCTCGGGCTGGAATCCGACGGCCGGGTGCTGGCCGCGGCGACGCCGGCGCTGCATGCGGCGGCGCTGGCCCTGCTGCAGGATTGAGCGGGAGCCGCGGCGGGCTGGCTCAGACCAGTCCGCCGTTGGCACGCAGCACCTGGCCGTTGACCCAGCCGCCGTCCGGCCCGGCGAGGAAAGCCACCGTGCCGGCGATGTCCTCCGGCGTGCCGAGGCGTTCGAGCGGCGTGGCGGCCACATGCCGGGCAATCTGTTCCTCGGTCTTGCCGTCGAGGAACAGTTCGGTCGCGACCGGTCCCGGCGCGATGGCGTTGACGGTGACGC
Organism: Azoarcus sp. DD4; assembly: GCF_006496635.1. Classification (NCBI taxonomy): domain Bacteria; kingdom Pseudomonadati; phylum Pseudomonadota; class Betaproteobacteria; order Rhodocyclales; family Zoogloeaceae; genus Azoarcus; species Azoarcus sp. DD4. The sequence continues at coordinate 4,806,590 of NZ_CP022958.1, read as the reverse complement.
CGCGGCCGCGCACTTCCTTCGCCAGCACCCGTACCAGCCCTTCCACGCCGGCCTTGGCGGCGATGTAGGCGCCGTAGCCGGGCAGGGCCGTGCCGATCACGCTGGTCGACAGCGCGATGATGCGGCCGCCGTCGGCGATGGCCCGCGCGGCGTGGCCGAGTACCAGATAGGCGCCGCGCAGGTTGGTGGCGACGATGCGGTCGAAGTCGGCCAGACGGCCATCGGCGATCGGCGCCAGCGCCATCACCCCGGCACTGTTGGCCACCACGTCGAGGCGACCCCAGGTCTCGCGGATGGTGGCGAACAGGGCGGCGACCTGATCCGGGTCGGCGATGTCCGCCTGTACCGCCAGCGCGCGGCCGCCGGTTGCGGCGATGGTGGCGACGACCTCGTCGGCGGCTGCGCGATTGCCCGCGTAATTGACTGCCAGCGCGTAACCATCGCGCGCCAGCCGCAGGGCGATGGCCCGGCCTATGCCGCGCGAAGCGCCGGTGACGAGGGCGACGCGTTGTTCCTTGGTATGCATGATGCTGCTCCGTGTTGGCGGGCCGCGGTCGCGTCCTGCGCCTTGCGGTGCATTGTGTTGATTGCCTGGCGGTCAATAAATCCGCAAGAATTGGCTGAAGTATCCAACTCTGGCCAACAATGGAAGTCCATGGACCGTTTCGAATCCCTGCGCCTTTTCACCCGCATCGTCGAACTCGGCAGCTTCACCCGGGCCGCCGGCGCGCTCGACATGCCGCGCGCGACCGCCACCTACGTCATCAAGGAACTCGAAGACCGGCTTGGCACGCGCCTGCTCGAGCGCACCACCCGGCAGGTGCGGCCGACGCTGGACGGCCAGGCCTTCTACGAACGCTGTGCCGCCATCCTCAATGACCTGGAGGAGGCCGAGGCCGCGCTCAGTCCGATGGCGGCCAATCCGCAGGGGGTGTTGCGGCTGGACCTGCACGGCGTCCATGCCAGCCGGATCATCCTGCCGCGCATCGCCGGGTTCCGCGCGCGTTATCCGCGCATCGAGCTGCGCATCAGCACCGGCGACCGCCTGGTCGACCTGGTGCGCGAAGGGGTGGATTGCGTGGTGCGCGCCGGCGTGCCGCGCGACTCCTCGCTGGTGGCGAGGCGCATCGCGGCCTTGCCGGAGGTGGTGTGCGCCAGCCCGGATTACCTTGCCCGCCGCGGTACGCCTCAGCGCCCGGACGAGCTGGGGCAGCACGAGGCGGTCGGCTTTTTCGCCAGCGACCACGACATCGCCTACCCCTTCCGCTTTCTCGTCGGCAGCAAGGTGGTGGAGTACAAGCTCGCCAGCAGCGTGTCGGTGAGCGACGCCGAGGCCTACACCGCCTGCGCCCTGCAAGGCTGCGGCCTGATCCAGGTGCCGCGCTTCCGGGTGGAGGAACACCTGCGCGCCGGGCAACTGGTCGAGGTGCTGGCCGACTGGCCGGCGCCGCTGCTGCCGATCTCGGTGCTTTACCCGCAGCACCGCCACCTGGCGCCGCGGGTGCGGGCTTTCGTCGATTGGGTGGCGGCGATCTATGTCGAGCGTTTCGGGCCGGTGCCGGTACACGCCTAGGCGTCGGCCCGACGACGCGCAGGCAGGCGCAATGGCACGGATGCTGCTGCACCTGCGGGACTGGCGGGGCGCGGAAGTGCGCGTCGTCGCGCCAGCTGGACCTTGCGCCGGATTTTCCCGTTCCGGCGACGCACCTCGACGGGGTGCGCCGCCGGGTCGGCGCACGCACTTGGTGCCGCGAGGCACCTGCGTCGGGCGGACCGGCAAGCGGACGATGGAGGTGTGCGATGCAGTTTGGAATCTTCGAGCGTGTAGTGCAGGCGTCGGCGCGGTGGTTTGCCGCCGCCAACGAGACGAGCGACGCGTCTTCGCCGCGCAAGGCGGAGACGGACGAGGAGGTGGCAGACGAGGTGGCGGCGCACGATCCGCGGCGCCCGCCGCAGGAGATCGATACCGCGCCCTTCTGCCTGCCACCCTTTCCACCCTGTTGAGCGGCGGCACGCCAGGCGGGCATCCTTCTTGCGCGGGCTCCGCGGTCTGAAGCGGAGCCCCGGATGTTTGCCGACCTTCATCATCTTTCCCACCATGCCGCCTGGCGGCGCCAGCTGGAAATGCTGCTGGAGTCCGCTGGCGAGGGCATCTACGGCATCGACCTGCGCGGGCGCTGCATCTTCATCAACAGCGCCGGCGCCGAGATGCTGGGCTATACGCCCGACGAAGTGCTCGGGCGCAACATGCACTACCTGATCCACCACTCGCACCCGGACAGCGCGCTGATGCCGGTGCACGATTGCCGCATTTTCAAGGCCTTCAAGGAGGGCCGCAGCTGCCGCGTGGAGGACGAGGTGCTGTGGCGGCGCGACGGCCACGCCTTTCCCGCCGAATACGCTTCGTATCCGATACGCGACGGCGAGCACGTGGTCGGTGCCGTCGTCACCTTCAACGACATCACCGAGCGCAAGCACACCGAGGCGGCATTGCGTGCGGCCCACTGCGAACTGGAGCGGCGGGTCGAGGAGCGCACCGCCGAGCTGTCGGCCGCCAACGGCCGGCTACGTCAGGCGAGCGACGCGCTGCGGCGACTCTCGGCCCACATGAATACGGTGCGGGAGGAAGAGCGGGCCCACATCGCGCGCGACATCCACGACGACCTCGGCGCCTCGCTGACCGCGATGCAGCTCGAGCTCAACTGGCTGCGCCAGCGTCTGTCCGGCGACGACAAGGTTTGCGCCCACATCGATGCCGCGCTCGACATCGGCCAGGGGGCGATGGGCGCGGTGCGCCGCATCCTCAACGACCTGCGCCCGGGCGTGCTCGACCACCTGGGCCTGTGGGCGGCGCTCGAATGCCTGCTGCAGGAGACCGACGGTCGCGGCGGGCTGCGTTGCACCGCGACCATCCCCGCCGACGTCGAGCGCTGCCGGCTGGGGCGCGAGGCGGAGATCGCGATCTACCGCGTCGCCCAGGAGGTGCTGACCAACGTCCAGCGCCATGCCGGCGCGCGGCGGGTGCGCCTGTTCGCGTGCGCGGACGGTCAGGATCTGGTGATCCGCATCGACGACGACGGCCGCGGCATGCAGGTGCCGGCCGCGCCGGTGAGCTTCGGCCTGCTCGGTATGCACGAGCGCGCCCGCGCCATCGGCGGGCGGCTGGAAATCGACAGCGCGCCGGGCTTTGGCACGACGGTCACGCTGACGCTGCCGGAGGTCGTGGCGTGAGCCCGGAACGCATCGACCTGCTCGTCGTCGACGACCACATGATCATCCGCCGCGGCCTTGTGCAGATCCTCTCGGAGGCCGACGGCATCGGTGAGCTGCGCGAGGCCGCCGACGGGCCGGCCGCGATGCGCGCGCTGCGCGAACGCCCGGTTGCCGTCGTGCTGCTCGACATCGCGCTTGGCGAACGCGACGGCATGGATGTGCTCAAGGCCATCCGCGCCGAGTTTCCCGCCGTCGGCGTGGTGATGCTGTCGGTCTATCCCGAGACCCAGTTCGGCGTGCGCGCGATCCGTGCCGGCGCCGGCGCCTATCTGAACAAGGGCTGTTCGCCCGACGAGCTGCTTGGTGCGATCCGCCGCGTCGCCGGGGGCGGCGTCTATGTCACCCCGGCCATCGCCGACCTGCTCGCCCGCAGCGTGCGCCGGGACGACGACCGTCCGCCGCACGAGTCGCTGTCGAACCGGGAGTTCCAGGTGCTGGAACTGCTCGCCGGGGGCCTTTCGGTGTCCGACATCGCCCAGCGCCTCAGCCTGTCCGGCAACACCATCTCGACCTATCGCGCGCGCATCTTCGACAAGCTCGGGGTGCGCAGCATCGTCGAACTGGCCAACTACGCCGCCCGCCACGATCTCGTGCGCTGAACGCCGCACCGCGGCACGGCGACACGGCTTTTGCCGACGCGTGTAGTGCTGGCACTACACGCGAATCACGACAACCGCGATACCGCCGCCGGCCGGTCGCGCGGAAGATGCCCCCACGCAATCACGAAGAGGGGGCGACGATGCGCAAAGCTGGATTCCGGCTCGGGGTGTATGTCTTCAAGGATGCCGAGGTCATCGACTACGCGGCGCCCTGCGGCGTGTTCTCGGTGGCGCGGCGCTTCGACCCCGAGCTCGACGTCTTCCTCGTCGCCGAGACGCTGCGCCCGGTGCAGACCCAGGCGGGCATCACCGTGCTGCCCAATTACGCGCTGGACGACCAGCCGGCGCTCGACGCCTTCCTGATACCCGGCGGCTTCGGCACCCGCCAGGAAATGCACAACCGCAAGCTGCACGACTACATCCGCGCCCTGCCGGACGACTGCCTGCTCACCAGCGTGTGCACCGGCTCGTGGATCTACGCCCGCATGGGCCTGCTCGACGGCATCGCCGCGACCAACCGCAAGGAGCCGGACCGGCTCGAAGCCTCGCACCTGGGCAAGACGCCGATCGACCGCCTGGCCGAGCTGGCGCCGGCCTGCCGGGTGAGCCGGGCGCGCGTGGTCGACGCCGGCCGCGTCGTCACCGCCGGCGGCATCAGCTCCGGCATGGAGCTGGGCCTGCACCTGCTGCGCCGCGCCGGCTACGACGACGCCTTCGTGCACGACGTCGCCCGCGTCATGGAATACCAGCGTGCCTGGGATCTCTACCGGCACGACATCGAATACGCCGCCCCGGCGGCTGTTCCCGCCCCCCTTCTGCAGTCCGCCTGAACCCGGCAAGAGGAGTCCGTACATGTCAGCTTTCCGCAATCCCTTCGATTACCGCGTGCGGCTGGACCGTCACGGCTGCAGTTGCGGCCGCCACGCCAGCCAGGCCGATCACGACCACGCCGAGGCGCTCGAGGCGCGCGAACTGCAGGACCGTGCCGTGGAAGGCGCGGTGATGCGCGCGCTGTTTCCGCAGGACGCGATGCGCCGCGGCTTCCTCAAGGCGGTCGGTGCCGGTACCGCGATGGCGGCGCTGTCCACGCTGTTCCCGATGGGACTCGCCAAGGAAGCCTTCGCCGCCGGCAGCGGCGCGCTGGAGAAGACCAAGCTCAAGGTCGGCTTCATCCCCATCACCTGTGCCACGCCCATCATCATGGCGCACCCGCTGGGCTTCTATTCCAAGTACGGCCTCGACGTCGAGGTGGTGAAGACCGCCGGCTGGGCGGTGATCCGCGACAAGGCGCTGGCCAAGGAGTACGACGCTGCCCACATGCTGTCGCCGATGCCGCTGGCGATCTCGATCGGTGCCGGCTCCAACCCCATCCCGTGGACCATGCCGGCGGTGGAGAACATCAACGGCCAGGCGATCACGCTGTCGATCAAGCACAAGGACAAGCGCGACCCGAAGGACTGGAAGGGCTTCAAGTTCGCCGTGCCCTTCGACTATTCGATGCACAACTACCTGCTGCGCTACTATCTGGCGGAGCATGGCCTGGACCCCGACCGCGACGTGCAGATCCGCGCGGTGCCGCCCCCGGAGATGGTCGCCAATCTGCGCGCCGACAACATCGACGGCTTCCTCGCCCCCGACCCGGTGAACCAGCGCGCGGTGTACGACGGCGTCGGCTTCATCCACCTGCTCTCCAAGGAGATCTGGGACGGCCATCCGTGCTGCGCCTTCTCCGCGAGCAAGGAGTTCGTCGCCCAGAACCCCAACACCTACGCGGCACTGCTGAAGTCCATCCTCGACGCCACCGCCTATGCGCGCAAGCAGGAAAACCGCAAGGAAATCGCCGCCGCCATTGCCCCGGCCAACTACCTCAACCAGCCGGTGACGGTGGTCGAGCAGGTGCTGACCGGCACCTATGCCGACGGCCTCGGTGGCGTGAAGAAGGACCCCAACCGCATCGACTTCGACCCCTTCCCCTACGACAGCTTCGCGGTGTGGATCCTCACCCAGATGAAGCGCTGGGGGCAGATCAAGGGCGACGTCGACTACGCCAAGGTCGCCAAAGAGGTCTTCCTCGCCACCGACGCGGCCAAGCTGATGAAGGAGCTGGGCATGCCCGCGGCCGATCCGGCCAAACCCATCGTGGTGATGGGCAAACCCTTCGATCCGAAGCAGCCGGCGGCCTACGTCGACAGCTTCGCAATCAAGCGGAGCTGAGCCATGAAAGCCTCCCGACCCTGGCTGGCGCCGCTGCTGTCGGCCATCTTCCTCGCCTTGTTCGTCGGCATCTGGTTCCTTGCCACCCAGAAGGGCATTGCCGAGGTGACGGTGGACCCGGAGTACGCCGCCCTGGTCGGGCAGGCTGCCGCCACCGGCACCAAGTCGGCGATGCCGACGCCCGGCGAGGTCGGCGCCAAGGTGTGGAGCCATCTGCGCGATCCCTTCTACGACCGCGGCACCAACGACAAGGGCATCGGTACCCAGCTGCTGTACTCCATCGGCCGCGTGCTGCTGGGCTTCGGCCTGGCGGCGCTGGTGGCGATTCCGCTGGGCTTCCTGATCGGCATGTCGCCGCTGGTGTACAAGGCGCTGGACCCTTTCATCCAGGTCCTGAAGCCGGTGTCGCCGCTCGCGTGGATGCCGCTCGCGCTCTACACCATCAAGGACTCCGACATCTCGGCGATCTTCGTGATCTTCGTTTGTTCGCTGTGGCCGATGCTGGTCAACACCGCCTTCGGCGTCGCCAGCGTACGGCGCGACTGGCTCAACGTCGCCCGCACACTGGAAGTGTCGAGGCTGCGCACCGCCTTCCAGGTCATCCTGCCGGCGGCCGCGCCCACCATCATGACCGGCATGCGCATCTCCATCGGCATCGCCTGGCTGGTCATCGTGGCGGCCGAGATGTTGGTCGGCGGTACCGGCATCGGCTACTTCGTCTGGAACGAGTGGAACAACCTGTCCATCGCCAACATCATCTGCGCCATCCTGTTCATCGGCCTGATCGGGATGCTGCTGGATACCCTGCTGGCCCGCCTCGCGCGTGCCGTCACCTACCGGGAATGAGCGCCATGACCCAAGCATTCCTCAAGGTCGAGGCGCTCGCCAAGCGCTATCCCGGCCCCGCCGGCAAGCCGGCCAGCACGGTGTTCGAGAACATCCACTTCGGCATCGCCAAGGGCGAGTTCGCCTGCATCATCGGCCATTCCGGCTGCGGCAAGACCACCATCCTCAACGTGCTCGCCGGCCTGGACGAGGCCAGCGAGGGCGTGGTCATCATGGACGGCCGCGAGGTGCGCGGCCCCTCCCTCGACCGCGGCGTGGTGTTCCAGGGGCACGCCTTGCTGCCCTGGCTCAGCACGCTGAAGAACGTGGAGTTCGGCGTGCGCTCGCGCTGGCCGGACTGGAGCGCGAAGCAGGTCGAGGAGCACAGCACGCGCTACCTGGAGATGGTCGGCCTCGGCCATGCGCTGCACAGGAAACCGGCGGAGCTGTCCGGCGGCATGAAGCAGCGCGTCGGCATCGCCCGCGCCTTCGCCATCCAGCCCAAGATGCTGCTGCTCGACGAGCCTTTCGGCGCGCTCGACGCGCTCACCCGCGGCACCATCCAGGACGAACTGCTTTCCATCGTCCAGGCCACCCACCAGACGGTGTTCATGATCACCCACGACGTCGATGAAGCCATCCTGCTCGCCGACAAGGTGATCCTGATGAGCAACGGCCCACATGCCCGCATCGCCGAAATCGTGGACATCACGATGCCGCGCACGCGCACCCGTGCCGACATGCACCACGACCCGCAGTACTACCGCATCCGCAACCACCTCGTGGATTTCCTGGTGAACCGTTCGCGCGACTACGCCGACGGGGCGCCGGCCGCGGCGGCGCATGATCCGCGCAATCCGCCGGTGGTCCGCCCCGGCCTGGAGGGCGGTGCCGAGGTGCTCACGCTTACCCCGGGGACGGCCAGGGCCGAACCCGCGCTTCAACCCCTGTCGTCCGTATCCGCCTGAAGGAGCCCCCCCATGACCCGTAACGAAGTCACCGCGCTGATCCTCGAATCCAAGCTCAAGCACAAGCTCAGCTGGGCGCAACTGGCCGAGGTCGTCGGCCACAGCAAGGAATGGACGACCGCCGCGCTGCTCGGCCAGATGACCCTGACCGAAACCCAGGCCAAGGCCGTCGGCGCCGCGCTGGAGCTGCCGGAAGACGCCATCGCCCAGCTGCAGGTGGTGCCCTACAAGGGTTCGCTGCCCACCGCCGTGCCCACCGATCCGCTGATCTACCGCTTCTACGAACTGATCAACGTCTATGGCACCACCTTCAAGGAGCTGATTCACGAGGAGTTCGGCGACGGCATCATGAGCGCCATCGACTTCAAGATGGATCTGAAGCGCGAGCCCAACGACGCCGGCGACCGCGTCAGCATCACCATGAGCGGCAAGTTCCTGCCCTACAAGACTTACTGAGCCGCCTGCCGTCGCAAGCGGCCGTCCCCGCCCCGCGTGCCGACCGGCCGTGGGGCCATCGAAGGGGGCGCTTTTGATTCTCTACCTGGATAAAGCCGCCACATTGGCCCGTGCCATGTGCAGCTTCCTGTAGCTATCGATCAGGCGCTGGTGCCTGTCGAGTCCGTCCAGTTCCATGCTCGTTGGCGTCAGGCCGTAAAAGCGCACGCTGCCATCCACGGACCCCATCACCGCGTCCATCCGCGGGTTGCCGAACATCCGGCGGAAATTGACCTCGTAATCGTCCAGTTCCAGCTCGTCGTCCAGCAGCACCTCCAGCACCACATTCAGGGCCTGATAGAACAATACGCGTTCGACCGTGTTCTCGTTGTATTGCAGGAAGGCTTCCACCTGTTCCTTCGCCGCTTCAAATTGCTGCAGGGCGAGATTGATCAGCAGTTTCAGCTCGAGGATCGTCAGCTGACCCCAGGCGGTATTTTCGTCGAACTCGATGCCGACCAAGGTAATGATGTCGGTGTAATCGTCGAGCTCACTGCCTTCCAGACGCTCAAGCAGTGCTTCCAGACCGGCATCGTCGAGGCGGTGCAGGTTCAGGATGTCGGTGCGAAACAACAAGGCCTTGTTGGTGTTATCCCAGATCAGGTCTTCCACCGGGTAGATTTCGGAATATCCCGGCACCAGGATGCGGCAGGCCGTTGCACCGAGCTGGTCATACACCGCCATGTAAACTTCTTTCCCCATGCCTTCGAGAATGCCGAACAGCGTTGCGGCTTCGTCAGCGTTGGAGTTTTCGCCCCGGCCCGAGAAATCCCACTCGACAAAATCGTAATCCGCCCTGGCGCTGAAGAAGCGCCACGACACCACGCCGCTGGAGTCGATGAAGTGTTCAACGAAGTTGTTCGGCTCAGTGACGGCGTTGCTTTCGAAGGTGGGCTGAGGCAAATCGTTCAGGCCTTCAAAACTGCGCCCCTGCAGCAACTCGGTAAGACTGCGCTCCAGCGCCACCTCCATGCTCGGGTGCGCCCCGAACGAGGCAAACACACCGCCAGTGCGCGGGTTCATCAAGGTGACGCACATCACCGGAAACTCCCCGCCCAGCGACGCATCCTTCACTAGTACGGGAAAGCCCTGTTTTTCCAGTTCGTCAATGCCGGCCACAATGCCGGGGTATTTCGCCAGCACTTCGGGCGGCACATCGGGCAGCGCGATTTCACCTTCCAGAATCTCGCGTTTTACCGCCCGCTCGAAGATCTCCGACAGGCATTGCACCTGCGCTTCGGCCAGCGTATTGCCGGCACTCATGCCATTGCTGAGGAACAGGTTGTCGATCAGGTTGGACGGGAAATACACCACCGCGCCGTCCGACTGACGCACATAGGGCAGCGAACAGATGCCGCGCTGCACGTTGCCGGAGTTGGTGTCGTACAAATGCGAGCCACGCAATTCGCCGTCGGGGTTGTAGATCTGCAGGCAGTACTCGTCGAGAATTCCAGCCGGCAGCGCATCCTTGGGGCCGGGCTTGAACCAGCGCTCATCCGGGTAGTGCACGAACGCCGCGTTGGCAAGGCCTTCACCCCAGAACTGGTCGTTGTAGAAATGATTGCAATTCAGTCGCTCGATAAATTCGCCCAAGGCCGACGCCAGGGCGCTTTCCTTGGTTGCTCCCTTGCCATTGGTAAAACACATCGGCGAGTGCGCGTCGCGGATATGCAGTGACCATACATTGGGAACGAGATTGCGCCACGAAGCGATTTCAATCTTGATGCCCAGGTCGGCCAATACTCCCGACATATTGGCGATGGTCTGCTCCAGCGGCAGATCCTTGCCCGCTATGTAGGTGCTTGCTTCCGGATCCGGATTCAGGGTCAGCAGGGCCTGAGCGTCGGCATCCAGATTCTCGACCTCCTCGATCACAAACTCAGGCCCGGTTTGCACCACCCGTTTTACCGTGCAACGCTCGATGGAGCGCAAAATGCCCTGGCGGTCCGTGGCGGAGATATCCTCCGGCAACTCGACCTGGATCTTGAAAATCTGCTTGTAGCGGTTTTCCGGATCAACAATATTGTTCTGCGACAGGCGGATGTTGTCGGTAGGGATATTGCGAGTGTCGCAATACAGCTTCACGAAGTAGGCCGCACACAAAGCCGACGAAGCCAGAAAGTAATCAAACGGGCCCGGCGCCGAGCCATCGCCCTTATAGCGGATAGGCTGATCGGCGATCACCGTGAAGTCATCGAACCTGGCTTCAAGACGAAGCTTGTCGAGAAAATTGACCTTGATTTCCATGGGGGAATCCTGAAATGGCGTTCAAACCGAATTGGCCGCCATTATCGCCGTTTTCCCCCGAGGAAGCCGTGCCTCGCGGCAGCCCGGGAATACAAGCGCTGGCACCTGCTGCCGCCATATGCCCTTGCGACAATTCCGTCATCCGCGGGGCAGCTTCACGCCGAAGCCTGTCACCCGAACGCGAACTGCTTCTGCGCCGGCTCTATGGCCGGACAGGGCGACTCGCCGCCATTCAGAAAAGCCCGGAGAGCGTGCTTCTATCAGATGGAAGCCGTGCGTTGGCAGTTGCGCATGCCGCCGCCGGGCGGCGCAGGTGGGCGATCAGGTCGGCGGCGATCGACACAGCGATCTCGGCGGGCGTGCGCGAGCCGATGTCCAGCCCGATCGGGCCGTGCAGGCGTGCTGCTTCCGCCGCGGTGACGCCGAACTCCAGCAGGCGCTGCCGCCGTGCCGCGTTGTTGGCCGCCGAGCCGACCGCGCCGACGTAGAAGGCGGGCGTCTTGAGCGCTTCCATCAGCGCGAGGTCGTCCAGTTTGGGGTCGTGGCTCAGCGCCAGCACCGCGCTGCGGGCGTCCGCCGCCTGCGCCACGATCCAGTCGTCCGGCATGGCGCGGCTCACCGGTGCGTCGGTCAGATCCCAGCCGTCGGCGTATTCGGCGCGCGGATCGCACAGCGCCACGCTGAAGCCGAGCGTGCCGAGCAATGGGGCGAGGTAGCAGCCGATCTCGCCGCCGCCGATCAGCAGCGCGCGGTAGCGCGGTCCGAGCGTGATAGCGAAGCCGCGGGCACGTTCTTCGAGTGGGCCGGCCTCGCCGACTTCGCGCAGGCGGGAGGCGCCGCTCGTCATGTCGACTTCGCGGCGCACCAGTTTCTGTTGGTGGAGCAGGTGCTGGATTTGCGCCAGCTGCTCCAGGTCGCAGCGCGGCTCTACCGCCACCCGCAAGGTGTTGCCGCAGGGCAGGCGGTAGCGCGCGCGTTCCCCGGCGTCGCGGCCGAACACCCGCAGCAGCGGTCGTTCGGCGCTGGCCAGCCAGCCGCCGCGCACCTCGTCCACCAGGTCGTCCTCGACGCAGCCGCCCGACACCGAGCCGACGATCCGGCCGTCGTCGCGGATCGCCGCCAGCGCGCCGGCCGGGCGCGGGCTGGCACCGTAGGTGGTGAGTACCGTCAGCAGCGCGAAGCGGTGTCCGGCAGCCGCCCAGGCCAGGCAGGCATCGATGACTTCGCCGTCGTTGCCGCGCATCGCCGCCGCCTCAGTGCGCCGCCGCGCGCAGCCGCCGCACGGTGGCGTCGAGACCTTGCCAGGCCGGCTTGTCCGGCGCGAAGCGCGCCCGCAGATAGGCGGCGAGTTCGGCCACCTGGCGGTCGTCCAGGCTGTCGGCGAAGCCGGGCATGTAGCCGAGTTCGCCGTGCGCCGGCGACTGGATGCCGTGCAGGATGATCTGCACCAGGTTGTCCGCATGCGGGCTGTGCAGGTTGGTGTTGAGCGCCAGCGCCGGCTTCACGCCGAACAGCGCCGGGCCGTCGTCCTGGTGGCAGGCGGAGCAGGCGCCGTCGTAGAGCGCTTCGGCCGGGCCGGCCAGCGTCACCGCCGCCTTTCTGGCCGCTTCCTGCATCGCATTGGCGTAGTCTGCGCTGGCTGCCGCGTCCGGTGCCTTGGCCTGGAAGCTGGCGAGGTAGCTGGCGATGGCACGGATGTCGCTGTCCGGCAGCGCGGCGAGCGATTCCACCACCGGTGCCATCGGCCCCGAGGCGACGCCGTGCAGAGGCGAATAGCCGTTGCGCAGATAGGCGTAGAGCTCGGTCTCGGTCCACGGCACCGGCGCTTGCGACAGCGCGGTGAGCGGCGGCGCTTCCCAGCCTTCGGCAAAACCGCCGCCGTAGCGGTGTTCGCCGGTCTTTTCCGCACCCAGCGCGTTGCGCGGCGTGTGACAGGCGCCACAGTGGCCGGCGCCTTCTACCAGGTAGGCGCCGCGGTTCCATTCGGCCGAGCGCGTCGGGTCCGGCTGGAAGACTTCGTTCTTGTGGAACAGCGTGTTCCAGCCGGCGAGCAGCGGCCGCAGGTTGTAGGGGAAGGCGAGTTCGGTTTTCGGTACCGCCGCCTTCACCGGCTGCTGCGCCATCAGGTATGCGTAGAGCGCCTGCATGTCGGCGTCGCTCATCCTGGCGAAGGCGGTGTAGGGGAAGGCGGGGTAGAGATGGCGGCCGTCGCGGTGGATGCCTTCGCGCATGGCGCGCTCGAAGGCGGCGTAGGACCAGTTGCCGATGCCGGTTTCCGGGTCGGGCGTGATGTTGGTGGTGTAGACGGTGCCGAAGGGGGTTTCCAGCGCCAGCCCGCCGGTGTTGGGGATGCCGTCGGCGGCAGTGTGGCAGACGGCGCAGTCGCCGGCGGCGGCCACCAGCCGGCCGCGTTCCAGCGTGGCGGCGGAGTAGAGGTCGGCCGGCGGTGGCGTGATCGGTGCGATCGGCGCGCGCAGCGGCATGGCAGTGGCGAGCAGGCCGGCGGCGGTTGCGGCGGCTGCGCCCAGCCAGCCGAGTTTGCGTTTGCTGGTGAGCGCGGCGGGTTTGCCGTCGCGTTCGGCGAGCGCGAGGCGGATGCGCTCGGCGGTGAAGGGCGGCGCATCCAGGCGCACGCCGGTGGCGTCGTGGATGGCGTTGGCCACCGCGGCGGCGGCGGGCAGCAGGGTGGCGCCGCTGGCGGCGAGCTGGGGCCGGGTGTCGCGCAGCGGCCCCGGGGGCGTGCCGGGCGCGGCGACCTCGTTACTGCCGGACACGACCGCGACGACGGCGGGCGCGGTATCGGTGGCGTTCGCCGTGGCGGGCCAGCGGTCGAAGCCGCCCGCCGTGTCCGTCAGCAGATGGCCGGTGGCGGTGGCGATGGCGGCGCGCAGGTCGGGCGTGTCCAGCACCGGGGTGTCGGCGATGTCGTTGCCGACCACGACGCGGCTCACGCTGACTTCGCCGCTGCGCGGATCGACTGCGACTTCGGCCAGCCAGGCCGACCAGGCGTCGCGCCGGCCGAGTTCGTCGCTGTCGATCACATGGGCGCAGGCGACGCCGCGGCCGCGCAGCAGGCCGTCGCCTGCAGGGACGCTGCCGGCGGCATCGGCCACCTTGCGCAGCAGCGCGGCGCCGCGTTCGTCGTCGAGATGGCGCAGGCGGTAGTCCGCCGGATCGCTGCCCAGGGTGCGCGCGGCCTCGTCGATGAAGGATTCCTGGGCGAAAACCTGCCCGGCCAGACTGGCGTCGCCGGCGTCGAGCCCGGCCGCGGCCTGCGGTGCGTGGCTGGCGAGCCGCAGGCTGGCGCTGCGGTAGGGCGGCATCAGCACCGTGGCCGGCAGCGCGACATCCTCGGTCGGGCTGGCGACGCCGGCGAGGCGTAGGGCCGGGCTCTGCGGCAGCTGTGCCGGCGGCAGGGTGGTGTAGCGGTAGGCGTCGAGCGCGCCGTCGATGTCGAGCGTGGCGTCGATGCGGTTGTGCTGGGCGTCGGCCAGCGCGGCGGCCCAGCGCAGGTCGGCGGCGGCGAGGCTGACCTGCACCGGGTGGCGCAGATGATGGGCGAGCAAGGCGGCATCGGCCGCGGCATGCTCCGCCCAGGGGCTGCGGCCGGCGACGAGGCGCGGGTCTTCGCTGGGGACGACCCTGATCTGCGCGACGGGCAGGCTGGTGAGGGCGGCGATGTCGTGGGCGAGGGCGCGCATCGAGCGCAGCGGGGCCCAGACTTGCAGCTGGCCGTGCTGAAGATGGGCAGTGGCGGTGGCGCCGGCGTCGTCGGCCGGCGGCAGGGTCGGCCAGCGGTAGCTGCGTTGCAGGCGCGTGCCGTCGTGCAGCGCGGCGCTGGTGTCGCCGCGTTCATGCACCACGGTTTCGGCGGCGGGCGCGGCGGCGGCGTCGGCCGGGCGCGGCGGTGCCCAGCGCACTTTCAGGCGGCGCGCGGCCTGGGCGGCGATGTCGGCGGTGGTGGCGACGACCGCGACGAAGTCGCCGCGCACCACCAGTTCCACCAGCCCGTCCATGCCGGCCAGCGAGGCGCGGTCCGCGACGAGCAGTCGCATCGGCCGGCCGTCCTGCAAAGGGGGGCGGACGACGCGTCCGTGCAGCAGTGCGCCGGCCTGATCGTCGCCGGGCGCTGGGGACGGTGAGGCATCGGGCAAGGCGATGCCGGCGACGGCGGGGGGCTGGGTACTCAAGGGGCGGGTTCTCTCGTCGGGGGCGGCGGTCCTCTGGTGGGTCCGTCCGTTCAAGGGCGTTCTGTTCCTCCCCTTGATGGGGAGGGCGTGCTTGCGTGGTGTTCTGCCAGTGACGCCATCAATCCGGTCATCCGGCCACTAGCCCGGCAAGGCTTCGGCGGTTTGGGAGGTGGCAGTCGCCCGTCCGGCCGCACGTCGCGCGGCTTCCAGTTCGACCGCGCGTCGTGCCGAAGCGAGGATTTCCAGGTGGGTGCCGCAACGGCACAGGTTGCCGCGCAGTTCGCGGCGGATGTCGTCCTCGGACGGCGAGGGATTGCGGTCGAGCAGCGCCCGCACGGTCATGATCATGCCGTTGAGGCAGTAGCCGCACTGGGCGCCCTGGCAGTCGATGAAGGCCTGTTGCACCGGATCGGGGCGGGCGAGATCGCCCAGGCCTTCCAGCGTGGTCACTTCGCGCGCGCCGATGCCGCCGACAGGGACGACGCAGGCGCGGGCGGCGACGCCATCGACCAGCACCGTACAGGCGCCGCATTCGCCGAGGCCGCAGCCGTACTTCGGGCCGTTGAGTTCGAGGTCGTTGCGCAGCACGTAGAGCAGCGGCGTGTCGGGTTCGACGCGTAGCGTGCGGACGCTGCCGTTGACCCGCAGGGCGATGTCTCGTGGGGCTGGCATGGCGATCTCCCGGTCAGTGACGGTCGGTGGGGGCGAGGACGGGGCGGCAGGATAACGCAGCCGCCCATCGTCGCCGCGCCGCGCCGGAGTACGGCGCGGCGGCTTGCGCTGCGCGAAGGCTCAGGCCGCAGCCTTGGAGTCCGGCTTGGCGGCCGCTTCGACCAGCGGCACGGTGAATACATCGTAGCCGAAGCACCATTCCGGATCTTCGTCGCGCATCAGCCAGGTGTTGTTGTGCGACACCAGTTGCACCTTGCCGGCGCGCTCGCTGCGGTTGGCCTGGTAGAGCGCGAAGGCGGTCTCGAAGTCGTCGAGGCCGACCTCGTCGAAACAGCGCAGCAGCATGCCGGCGTCCTCGATGGCCATCGCGGCGCCCTGCGCCATGTGCGGCTTCATCGGATGGCAGGCGTCGCCCAGCATCACCATGCGGCCGCGGCTCCATAGCGGCAGCGGTTCGCGTTCGAGCAGCGACCACTTGGTCACGCCCACCGTGTTGTCGATCAGCGCCTGCACCGCGGGGTGCCAGCCGGCGAAGGCTGCGCGCATCTCGTCATGGTCGCTCGGCAGCCAGCGGTGCTTGAGATCCCAGCCGTCCTGCGGCACGCCGGTGACGTAGTAGATCTCCTTCTTCGCCCGGTCGAGGTAGTACACCATCATGTGACGGTCTTCCGACCACCACTTGCAGCACAGGTCCTGGGTGTATTTCAGGGTGTCGGCGTTGGCCACCGCGCGGTGCGCGATGAAGCCGGTGTAGATCGGCAGCTCGGGCCCGAGCAGGGTTTCGCGCACCTTGGAATTGACCCCGTCGGCGCCGATCACGATGTCGGCGGTGGCGGTGCTGCCGTCGGCGAACTGCATCACTACCTCGCTGCCGGTGTCCTCGATGTGGGTCAGGTTCTTGTCGAAGGCCAGCGTGCCCGGCGCGATGGCGTCGACCATCAACGCATGGAAGTCGCCGCGATGCACGGTGAGGTAGGGCGCGCCGTAGCGCTTTTCGGCGTAGTCGCCCAGCGGGATGCGGGCCATCACGCTGCCGGTGTTCCATTCGCGGCTGTACCAGGCGTCCGGGTAGCAGCCGATGTCGCGCAGCGCCTGTTCCAGGCCGACCTTGCGCATCACCTTCATCAGGTTGGGGCCGAGGTGGATGCCCGCGCCCAGGCGCGAGAACTCCGGCGCCTGTTCATAGACGCGAACGTTGTAACCCGCCTGCTGCAGCAGCAGGGCGGCTGCGGCGCCGCCGAGGCCGGCGCCGATCACTGCGATTCGTTGTTGGGACTTCACCTTGTTTCTCCTGCTGTCGGGGTTGGAAGGCGCGGCTTCCTGCCGCTGTGATAATTGAGTGCATACACTATAAAAATAGATCGACGCAGGATGTCAACAACTGAATTGAAAGTGCCCCGTCGGCGTTCGGATGTTTCAGAAAAAGTCTTTATTTGTTCAGTACTAATGCACCAATTTCGGTTTCCGTCGCACGCAATCGGTGCATTGCTGGCAGCGCGATGCGCTTGTAGAAAAAAAGAATGTATGCACTATAATCGACTTGCCTGACGACAGCCTGGACGGGGTCGCGGGCGAGAGGTCGGGACGCACCGTTCCCCGCTATCGGCGCTTGCGCCGGGCAGGGGCGGGCGATCACACAAACAGCACCGACCCGGCGCAATGCGCACCCTCAACCCCAACAGATGGAGTTCCGACGTGAACAAGCCCTTCCGCATCGGCCAGATCGTGCCGAGCTCGAATACGACGATGGAAACCGAGATTCCCGCGATGCTCATGGCCCGCCAGACGGTGCGGCCGGAGCGTTTCACCTTCCACTCCAGCCGGATGCGGATGAAGACGGTGAAGAAGGAGGAACTCGCGGCGATGGACGCCGAATCCGACCGCTGCGCGGTGGAACTCTCCGACGCCCGCGTCGATGTGCTCGGCTACGCCTGCCTGGTGGCCATCATGTCGATGGGCAAGGGCTACCACTGCGTGTCCGAGAAGCGCTTGAAGGCGCATACCGCAGAGAACGGCGGCCTCGCCCCGGTGGTGACCAGCGCCGGGGCGCTGGTGGATGCGCTGCGCGTGATGGGCGCGAAGAAGATCGCGCTGGTGGCGCCCTACATGAAGCCGCTGACCGAGCTGGTGGTGGATTACATCGCCGACCAGGGCTTCGAGGTGATCGACTGGCGCGCGCTCGAAATCCCGGACAACCTCGAAGTCGGCCTGCACGATCCGGCCCGGCTGCCGGAAATCGTCGCCGGCATGAACTACCAGGACGCCGACGTCATCGTGCTGTCGGCCTGCGTGCAGATGCCCTCGCTGCCGGCGGTGCCCAAGGTCGAGGCGATGACGGGCAAGCCGGTGCTCACCGCCGCCATCGCCACCACCTACGCCATGCTCAAGGAGCTCAAGCTCGAGCCCTTCGTCCCCGGTGCCGGCGCGCTGCTGTCCGGCGCCTACTGAGGAGGCGGCCATGAGCAGCACCTTCCTCTACGGCGGCAACGTCTTTGCCAACGGCATCCGCCAGCACTACCTGCGCTACGGCGGCAGCGGCGAGGGCCGGGCGGAACGCCCGCCGGTCATCATCATCCCCGGCATCACCAGCCCGGCCATCACCTGGGGTTTTGTCGGCGAACGCTTCGGCAAGACTTTCGACACCTACATCCTCGACGTGCGCGGCCGCGGCCTGTCGGAAGCCTCGCCCACGCTCGACTACAGCCTGGACGCCCAGGCCGACGACGTGCTCGCCTTCGCCGCCGCGCTTGGCCTGACCGACTACGTCCTGGTCGGCCATTCGATGGGCGGGCGCATCGCCTTCCGCGCCGCACGCACCCGGCCGGCGGCGCTGGCCCGGGTGGTGGCGGTCGATCCGCCGGTGTCCGGCCCCGGCCGCCGGCCCTATCCGGCCAAGCTGCCGTGGTACGTGGACTCCATCGCGCTGGCGGCACGCGGCACCGACAAGGAAGGCATGCGCGCCTTCTGCCCGACCTGGACCGACGAGCAGCTGCAGCTGCGCGCAGAGTGGCTGCACACCTGCGACGAGCGCGCCATCCGCGAGAGCTTCGACGGCTTTCAGACCGACGACATCCACAAGGACCTGCGCGAGATCGCCGTGCCGACCCTGCTGCTGCTTGCCGGCCGCGGCGATGTGGTGCTGGACGAGGACGTGGCCGAGATCCGCACCTTGCTGCCCAGCGTGCTCAGCACCCGCGTGGCCAACGCCGGCCACATGATTCCCTGGGACGACGAGGAAGGCTTCTATCGCGCCTTCGGCGACTTCCTCGGCCATCCGGTCTGACCCCTCACGCCCCCAACTCGGAGAGAACACCATGGCAATCAGCGATCACGAACTGATCCGGGCCTGGCAGGAAGTGCTGAGCCTGTCGAAGCTGGAAGCGGGCCAGACCGTCACCGTGCTGACCAGCGCCGCCACCCATCCGCAGACCCTGTCGACCGCGCTCACCGCCGCCGCCATGATGGGCGCGGTGGTCAACCGGCTCGACCTGCAGCCGGTCAACGGCGAAAAAGCGCTGAGCCGCGATTCGCTCGCCTACCTCGGCACCACCCCGCTCACCGGCAACAAGGCGGCCATCGCCGCGCTCAAGGCGAGCGACCTGGTGCTGGACCTGATGACCCTGCTGTTCTCGCCCGAGCAGCACGAGATCCTCGCCGCCGGCACCAAGATCCTGCTCGCGGTCGAGCCGCCCGAGGTGCTCGCCCGCATGGTGCCCACGCTGGCCGACCGCGCCCGCGTGCTGCGCGCCACCGCGA
Organism: Azoarcus sp. DD4; assembly: GCF_006496635.1. Lineage (NCBI taxonomy): Bacteria > Pseudomonadati > Pseudomonadota > Betaproteobacteria > Rhodocyclales > Zoogloeaceae > Azoarcus > Azoarcus sp. DD4. Next base: position 4,787,351 of record NZ_CP022958.1, on the reverse strand, counting down.
AGATCGAGCAGGCCAGGGAAATGCGGGTGACGTCCGCCGCCGGCACCGAGCTGGTGTGCCCGCTGGGCGAATTCCCGGCCATCGCCGAATACGGCTTCTGCGACACGCCGGGGCGCTGGGACCACTGGCCGAGCGGCTTCGCGCTGACCTGGCCGAACGAGAAGCAGACCCAGGGCACCATCGTCATCGACCGCGGCGACATCCTGCTGCCGATGAAGCGCTACGTCGCCGAGCCGATCACCATCACGGTGAAGGACGGCTTTGCGCAGTCCATCACCGGCGGGACCGACGCCGAGCTGCTGGCCGAGTACATGGCCTCCTTCAAGGATCCGGAGGCCTACGCAATCTCCCACATCGGTTGGGGCCTGCAGCCGCGCGCGAGCTGGACCACGCTGGCGCTGTACGACCGCGAGGCCACCATAGGCATGGATGCGCGCGCCTTCGAGGGCAACTTCCTGTTCTCGCTCGGCCCCAACAACGAGGCCGGCGGCAGCCGCACCACCACCTGCCACATCGACATCCCGCTGCGCAAATGCACCGTGAGCCTGGACGGCGAGGACGTCGTCCGCCTCGGCAAGGTGCTGGACCAGGGCCAGGAGTAAGACCATGAGCGACGAAATCCGCACCTACGAGAAGCAGGGCTTCGGCAACACGCTGGAGCCGAAGCCGCCCTATGGCCTGCTCATCATCGACTTCGTGAACGGCTTCGCCGACCCTGAAGTGTTCGGTGGCGGCAACATCCCGCAGGCGATCGAACGCACCAAGGCCGCGCTGGCGCTGGCGCGCGAGCGCGGCTGGCCGGTGGCCCACAGCCGCATCGTCTTTGCCGACGACGCGGCCGACCGCAACATCTTCGCCATCAAGGTGCCGGGCATGGCCGGGTTGTCGGAAGACAACCCGAACAGCGCCATCGTGCCGGAACTGGCGCCGGCGCCCGGCGAACTGGTGGTGAGGAAGACCGTGCCGTCCGCCTTTTTCGCCACCGGGCTGGCGCCCTGGCTGACCCAGAAAGGCGTGCAGACCCTGCTGGTGGCCGGCTGCGTGACCAGCGGCTGCGTGCGCGCCAGCGTGGTCGATGCGATGTGCTGGGGTTTCCGTCCGCTGGTGCTGGAAGACTGCGTCGGCGATCGCGCGCTGGGGCCCCACGAGGCGAACCTGTTCGACATGCGGCAGAAGTACGCCGCGGTGATGACGCTGGACGAGGCGAAGGCGGTCATCGGCTGAGGCGCAATGCCCGTCTGGGCAGGCCGGTGGTCGCGTGTTCGCGGCCGCCGGTGGCGGAACGCCTAGAATGAAGGCCCGGTTGCCGCAGCCGCGGCCGGGTCCGTTACACGAGAACTTTCCATGATCGAACACGGCGCCACGCCCAAGGATCTCCGCCTCGCCCTGCTCGAGGCCGACGGCAGCCTGCTGGTGCTGCGTCCGCCGCAGGCCGCGCCGCGCCCGGCGCCCGGCCAGCCGGGCGTGGTTTCCGACTACGTTTCCGCCCTGCCGGACATCTTCCTCGCTCTGCGCGACGACGGCTCGGTGCTCGCCTTCAACGGCCATGTCGATCTCGGCACTGGCATCCGCACCGCGCTCGGCCAGCTGGTGGCCGAGGAGCTGGACCTGCCGATGGCGCAGGTCCAGGTGCTGCTCGGCCACACCGAGGCGGCGCCCAACCAGGGGCCGACCATCGCCAGCTCCACCATCCAGATCAGCGCCATGCCGCTGCGCCGCGCGGCGGCCCAGGCGCGTGCCTGGCTGGCGGCGCGCGCGGCCGACCGGCTGGGCGTGGCGGTGGCGGCGCTCGATGCCGCCGACGGCAGCTTCTTCGTGCGCGGGGAAGCGGCGCGGCGCATCGGCTACGGCGAACTGCTCGCCGGCGAGCGGGTGCGGCTGGCGCTGGCGACGGACTTTCCGCTCAAGCCGGCGGCAGATCATCGCCTTGTCGGGCGCAGCGCGCCACGGGTGGACATCCCGGCCAAGGCCACCGGCGCGCTCAGCTTCGTGCACGACATGCGGCTGCCCGGCATGCTGCACGGCCGGGTGATCCGCCCGCCCTATGCCGGCATCGACTGCGGCGATTTCGTCGGCCGCAGCCTGGTGAAGGTGCATGCGGACTCGATCCGCCACCTGCCCGGCATCGTCGATGTGGTGGTGATCGGCGACTTCGTCGGCGTGGTCGCCGAGCGCGAGGAGCAGGCGATCCGCGCGATGAAGGCGCTGAAGGTGGAATGGCAGCCGCTGAAGCTGCCGGTACTTGACGACATCGACGGCGCCATCCGCGCGATACCCGCAACCCGCCGGCCGCTCAAGGAAGAGGGCGACACCGACGCCGCGCTGGCCGGGGCTGCTACCGTGCTGGAGCGGCACTACGCCTGGCCCTACCAGATGCACGGCTCCATCGGCCCGTCGTGCGCGCTGGCGGACTGGCGCGCGGACGGCCTCACCGTGTGGTCCGGCACCCAGAATCCGCACATGCTGCGTGTCGACCTCGCCCGCCTGCTGAAGCGCGACGAGGGAGATATCGAGGTGGTGCGGATGGAGGCGGCCGGCTGCTACGGCCGCAACTGCGCCGACGACGTGGTCGCCGATGCCGCCCTGCTGTCGCGCGCGGTCGGCCGGCCGGTGCGGGTGCAGCTCAGCCGCGAACAGGAGCACGCCTGGGAGCCCAAGGGCGCCGGCCAGTTGATGGACGTGAAGGGCGCGCTCGCCGCCGACGGCAGCCTCGCCGCCTACGACTTCCTCACCCGCTATCCGTCCAACGACGCGCCGCTGCTGGCGCTGCTGCTCACCGGGGCGATCGAGCCGGCGCCGCGCATGCTGGAGATGGGCGACCGCACCGCGGTGCCGCCCTATGCCTATCCGAACATGCGCATCGCCTGCGACGACGTGCCCGCCATCGTGCGCGCCGGCTGGCTGCGCGGGGTGTCGGCGCTGCCCAATTCTTTCGCCCACGATTCCTTCATCGACGAACTGGCCGAGGCGGCCGGCGCCGACAAGGTGGATTTCCGCCTGCGTCACCTGCCGGACGCCCGCGCGGCCGACCTGCTGCGCGCGGTAGCGGAACGGGCGGACTGGCAGACAGGCCAGCGGGGCGGCCGCGGCCAACCGGGCGCCGACGGTCTGCTGCGCGGCCGCGGCGTCGCCTACGCACGCTACGTCCACAGCAAGTTTCCGGGCTTCGGCGCTGCCTGGTCGGCCTGGGTGATCGACGTCGCGGTCGATCCGGCGAGCGGCGCGCTCACGGTCGAGCGGCTGGTGGTGGGCCAGGACACCGGGATGATGGTGAACCCCGACGGCGTGCGCCACCAGATCCACGGCAACGTGCTGCAGACCCTGAGCCGCATGCTCAAGGAGGAAGTGCGCTTTGCGGAGGGGCGCGTCGCCGCACGCGAATGGGGCGCCTATCCCATCCTCGGTTTCGCCGAGGTGCCGCGGGTCGAGGTGCTGCTGATGCCGCGCCAGGACGAAGCGCCGCTCGGCGCCGGCGAATCTGCCTCGGTGCCGGGCGCAGCGGCGGTAGCCAACGCGCTGTTCGATGCCACCGGCGTGCGCTTCCGCCGGCCGCCCTTTACCCGCGCCTGCATCCGCGAGGCGCTGGGCTGATTCTTGCGTGGCTTTTCTCCCCGCCGGCGACCCGGTATTGCCGGTTCGCCGCGGTGAAACTGTTTCCAACCCCAAGTCGTACGACAGAGAGAGAAAAAAGGAGAAAACCATGAATCGCATCGCCGAGAACGCCCTGCTGGCGTTGGCGCTTGCGGTCGCGGCGGTGGTCGCGATCGCGGGCGGAAGCGGCGTGGCACAGGTCGGGGGCGCGCTGGCCGCGCTGTTGATCGTGCTGGCGCTGGGCTTGCGCAGGTCGGCGCCGGGCGGTGGCCGATCCGGGCTGGACGGCCGCGCCGGCGCGGCGCTTGCCGGCGCACTCGCCGCGCGCAACTGGCGCGAGGCGCAGATGCTGACCCGCGGTGCGGCGGCGGACAGCCTGGCGGCAGCCGTGGGCCAGGCGCTGCGTGCGTCTCAGGAAGAGATCGCCGGGTGCGAAGCGAGACTGGCCGAAGCCGAGCGGGCCTTGCGCGAGGCCCGCGCCCTTGCGCCGGTGACGCCCCGCATCGACGCCGCGCGGCGAGCGCTGGAAGGCCTCGGCAAGCGCGTCGAAGCGCTGTGCGTATCCCAGCGCGAGTTCTGCGAGCACCTCGGACGCGGCACCGGTGCCGCCGAGCGCGCGGCCGGGAACATCGCCACCTGCCAGCGCGCGGTGCAGGAGAGCGACGTGGCGCTGACGCAGCTGAGCGAGTACAGCGGACAGGTCGCATTGGTCTTCGCCGACCTCACCGAGCAGTCCAAGCGCATCGAGCACATCGTCTCGAGCATCCAGGAGATCGCCAGTCAGACCAATCTGCTGGCGCTCAATGCCGCCATCGAGGCCGCCCGCGCCGGCGAGGCCGGCCGTGGCTTCGCGGTGGTGGCGGACGAGGTGCGCAAGCTCGCCGAGCGGGCGGCGGTGTCGAGCAAGGAGATCGGTCAGATCGCGCAGGGGCTCAGCCAGACCGCGGCCAGTGCCGGCAGCCGGGTGGAGCAGGCCAGTTCCAGCGCCGAGCACGGCAAGAGCCGCATCGAGGTGGCCATCCGGATGATGGACGACGTCACCGAGGATGCGCGTGTGCGCATGGTGGTGCTGGAGAAATCCACCGAGTTCGCGGTGCGCCAGCGCGACGAGGGCGCCGACATCGTGCAGGGTTTCTCGACCGCGCTGGCCGAGCTGCGCACCGGCTGAAGTCCTTCGATCCGCGGCAGCCCCCGACGGGCGTCGCCGGGCCGCATGCAGCGGTCGGGCGGCGCCCGTCGGCGTCTATCGCGCGCCTGCGGCACCGCCGCCCGGGGCCCTCGCCCATTGCCTTGGGTGCGGTGGCTCAGTCGCCGTCCAGCGGTGTTGCCGTGTTCTCGTCGAAGCCGCCGATCTTGCGCAGCAGGAAGAGCAGGGCGACGCGCTCGGCCGGGTTGAGCGTGCCGAAGGTGGCTTCGGTGATCTGTTCGGCGAAGGGCACCATGCGGGTGACCAGTTCCAGCCCGTCGTCGGTCAGCGTTACCAGTACCTTGCGGCGGTCGAGCGGGTCGTGGGCGACGCTGAGCAGCTTGCGTGCTTTCAGCCGGTCGACGATGCCGCGCACCGTGGCCTGGTCGATGGCGCTGGCGCCGACGATGGTGCTGAGCGAGCAGGCGCCGTGGTCGCGCACCGCGCATAGCACCACGAACTGGGCGGCAGTGAGCTGCGAGTCCGGGATCTGTTGCTGGAAGATCGCCATGTGGCGCTGGTAGGCACGCCGCAGCAGATGGCCGACCTGTTCCGAGAAGTGATATTGCGCTTCGGCTCCGTTGTCCATGTAGGGGTCGTCTGGTGAGGTCGTATGGGGCAAAACGCGGCCTTTCTGTTGCTGTGCAACGTGCCCGCTCCGTGATGGGGAAGATGCTCGCGGCGTGCGCCGGGACGCCGAAGCATGGACGAAAACAGGCGTCCATTCAATATCTTGTTTGCACTGGCCACCGCGCGGCAGCACTCTGCCATCGAATCTAATTAAGTAAACACTGTATCAAATGCAGTGTAAGGGCCGATGGGGGCGCGATCTCCTGCGGCGGAAGGGGCACGGATTTTGTGCATTCCCAGGATCGGCGCTGATTCTCGGTCATTCATGAAGCTTATACGGAAATGCCGAATGAGTCCTCCGGGGTGCTGCAGACGCGTCGACAGTGGGCTCTGGCGATTCTTGTTCGCGCTGCGCTGCGGCAATGGCGGGATACCGCGAAAGGTTCAAGTTGGTGCGTGTAATGCACTGTTATGGTGAGAAAAATTAGCTGTTGTACGGTGCCTGTGCTTGGGGTAGATTGCGCAAAAAATGTAATAGGCACTACATGAAAATGTAGGACTGGTTACATGAAAAGAGATCCGGCAAAGCTGGACGAGGCCGTAACGGTGGCATCCAGGCCACCGCCGGCCAACCCCGACAGGAGTCGTCATGGCCCATCAGCTCCCGGCCGCGCGCGTCAAGGCGCCGGTCAGCACTCTGTTCGCTGCGCAGCCTTCGCACGTCTTCCGTTGCGGGTCGCTCGATCCGGATCCGACAAGCCGCATGGCCGCAACCCGGCACGGCGGCGCAATCCCCCGGTAGTACGCCCCCTTCCCCAACAGAGATACCCGTCAGGAGCATGACCATGAAGCTGAAATCCTCCGTCCTCGCCATTGCCCTTTCCGGCGTGCTTGGTGCCCACGCCAGCGCCTGGGCCGCCGACGTGATCAAGATCGGCGAAATCAACAGCTACAAGGCGCAGCCGGTGTTCCTCGACGCCTACAAGCGCGGCATGACCCTGGCGCTGGACGAGATCAACGCCGCCGGTGGGGTGAACGGCAAGAAGCTGGAAGTCATCACCCGCGACGACAACGCCAACCCGGGCGACGCGGTGCGCCTGGCCGAAGAGCTGCTGTCGCGCGAGGGCGTGGACCTGATCGCCGGCTCCTTCCTGTCCCACGTCGGCCTCGCGCTGGCGGACTACGCCCAGCAGCGCAAGGTCTTCTACCTCGGCACCGAGCCGCTGACCGACAAGATGGTGTGGGAGAACGGCAACCGCTACACCTACCGCATGCGCACCTCGACCTACATGCAGACCGCCATGCTGGCGGCCGAGGCGGCCAAGCTGAAGAAGAAGCGCTGGGCGCTGATCTATCCCAACTACGAATACGGCCAGTCCTCGATCGCGACCTTCAAGAAGCTGCTGAAGCAGGCCCAGCCCGACGTCGAGTTCGTCATCGAGCAGGCGCCGCCGCTGGGCAAGGTCGATGCCGGCAGCGTGGTGCAGGCGGTGGCCGATGCCAAGCCGGATGCGGTGTTCAACACCCTGTTCGGGCCCGACCTCGCCAAGTTCGTGCGCGAGGGCAACACCCGCGGCCTGTTCAAGAACATCCAGGTGATCAGCATGCTGACCGGCGAGCCGGAGTACCTCGACCCGCTGCGCGGCGAGGCGCCGGACGGTTGGATCGTCAGCGGCTACCCGCAGGATTCGCTGGAAACCCAGGAGCACAAGGCCTTCCGCAGTGCCTATGTGGCCAAGTTCAATGACTACCCGCGCCTGGGCGCGGTGGTGGGCTACAGCGCGATCAAGTCGCTCGCGGCCGGCATCAAGAAGGCGGGCGGCACCGACACCGAGAAGCTGATCGCCGCCTTCAAGGGCCTCAAGGTCGACACCCCCTTCGGCGAGATCGTCTATCGCCCGCAGGACAACCAGTCGACCATGGGCGCCTACATCGGCAAGCTCAAGAACACTGGCGACAAGGGCATCATGGTCGATTACCGCTATGTCGACGGCGCCACCGTGCAGCCTTCCGATGAAGACGTGAAGAAGATGCGCGGAGACAAATGATGAGCTCCTTCCTCGTTCAATTGCTGAACGGGTTGGCGGGCGCCTCGTCGCTGTTCCTGGTGGCGGCGGGGCTGTCGCTGATCTTCGGCGTCACGCGCATCGTCAACTTCGCCCACGGCTCGCTCTACATGCTGGGGGTGTATCTCGCCTACAGCCTGTCCGAGATCCTGGTGAGCGGTGTCGGCTTCTGGTTCTCGCTGGTGTTTTCGGCGGTGCTGGTGGGCTGCATCGGCGCACTGGTGGAAATCGTGCTGCTGCGGCGGATCTACAAGGCGCCGGAGCTCTTCCAGCTGCTTGCCACCTTCGCCCTGGTGCTGGTGATCAAGGACGCGGTGCTGTGGCTGTGGGGCCCGGAAGACCTGCTCGGCCGCCGCGCGCCCGGGCTGGAAGGCTCGATCGAGATCCTCGGCCGCAACTTCCCGACCTACGACCTGTTCCTGATCGTCATCGGCCCGGTGGTGCTGGCGCTGGTGTGGCTGCTGCTCACCCGCACGCGCTGGGGCACCCTGGTGCGCGCGGCGACGCAGGACCGCGAGATGCTGGCCGCGCTCGGCGTGCATCAGTCCTGGCTGATCACCGGCGTGTTCGCGCTCGGCGCCATGCTCGCCGGCCTCGGCGGCGCGCTGCAGCTGCCGCGCGAACCGGCCAACCTGGGCATGGACATGCTGAGCATCGGCGACGCCTTCGTGGTGGTGGTGGTGGGCGGCATGGGCTCGATCCCGGGTGCCTTCGTCGCCGCGCTCATCATCGCCGAGATCAAGGCCATCTGCATCTGGCTGGGCGACGTGAACTTCGGCCCCTTCAGCATCAGCTTCTCCAAGCTGACGCTGGTGGTCGAGTTCCTGGTGATGGCCATCGTGCTGGTGGTGCGCCCGTGGGGCCTGTTCGGTCGTCCGCAGGGTACGCCGCGCCACAGTGGTGCGCCCGAGGCGCCACTGCGTCCGGCGGGCAGGTCGCTGCGCCGCTTCGCCGTCGCACTGGTGGCCGGCATGCTGCTGCTGCCGCTGCTGCAGGGCCAGTTTCCCTACGCACTGGTGCTGTCGATCGACCTGCTGATCGCCGCGCTGTTCGCCACCAGCCTGCACTTCATCATGGGGCCGGGCGGCATGCATTCCTTCGGCCACGCGGCCTACTTCGGCCTCGGCGCCTACGCTGCCGCGCTGCTGATGAAGACCGCAGGACTGCCGATGGAAGCGGCGCTGGTGCTGGCACCGGTGGTGGCGGGCCTGGGCGCGCTGGTGTTCGGCTGGTTCAGCGTGCGTCTGTCGGGCGTCTATCTGGCGATGCTGACGCTGGCCTTCGGCCAGATCGTGTGGTCGGTGGCCTTCCAGTGGGACGACTTCACTGGCGGCTCCAACGGCATCATCGGCATCTGGCCGTCGGGCTGGGCGGCCAACCGGAGCGCTTTCTACTACCTGACCCTGGTGCTGGTGGCGGTCGGCCTGTTCGCCCTGCGCCGCATGCTGTTCTCGCCCTTCGGCTATGCGATGCGGGCCGGGCGCGATTCGGTGCTGCGTGCCGACGCCATCGGCATCGACGTCAAGCGCGTGCAGTGGATGGCCTTCGTCATCGCCGGCACCTTCGCCGGTGCTGCGGGTGCGCTCTTCGTGCTGTCCAAGGGCAGCATCTCGCCCGAGGTGCTGAACGTGACCAAGTCGGTCGACGGCCTGGTGATGGTGCTGCTCGGCGGCGTGCAGACGCTCACCGGCCCCATCGTCGGCGCGGTCAGCTTCACCTGGCTGCAGGATACGGTGGCGCGCTCCACCGACTACTGGCGCGCGCTGCTGGGCGCCATCGTGCTCTTCCTGGTGCTGGTGTTCCCGCAGGGTCTGTCCGGCTTCGTCCATGAGCTGACCGAGCGTTTCGGCCAGCGCAAGCGCCAACCCATGCTCACGCCGGAGGTCGCACGATGAGCCTGTTGCAAATACGCGGACTGCAGAAGTCCTTCGGCGGGGTGAAGGCGGTGGACGGCATCGATTTCGATGTCGCCGCCGGCGAACTGCTCGCCCTGATCGGCCCCAACGGTGCCGGCAAATCCACCACCTTCAACATGGTGAACGGCCAGCTGCGCGCGTCCGGCGGCTCGGTGAAGCTGGACGGCCGCGAGCTGGTCGGCCTCAAGCCGCGCGAGATCTGGAAGCTGGGCGTGGGCCGCACCTTCCAGATCGCCGAGACCTTCGCCTCGCTGACCGTGGTGGAAAACGTGCAGATGGCGCTGATCTCGGCGCGCGGCAAGCTGTACTCGCTGTGGTCGCGCGCGGCCGGCGAGTTCCGCAACGAGGCGCTGGAACTGCTCGAGCAGGTGGGTATGAAGGCCGACGCCGACCGCCCCTGCAGCGCGCTCGCCTACGGCGACGTCAAGCGGGTGGAACTGGCGATCGCACTCGCCAACGATCCCAAGCTGCTGCTGATGGACGAGCCCACCGCCGGCATGGCGCCCAAGGAGCGCAACGACCTGATGGCGCTGACCAAGCGCCTGGTGGTCGAACGCAAGCTGGCGGTGTTGTTCACCGAGCACAGCATGGACGTGGTCTTCGCCTACGCCGACCGCATGATTGTGCTCGCCCGCGGGCGGCTGATCGCGGCCGGGTCCGGCGAGGAGATCCGCAATCATCCCAAGGTGCAGGAAGTCTATTTCGGCAGCGGCAAGACCTTCGAGAAGCCGGCTGCCGCCAAGGAGGCCGCATGATCGACAGGGAACCGCCCGCTCCGCTGCTCACGGTGGAAGGGCTCAATGCCTGGTACGGCGCCGCCCACATCCTGTTCGACGTGGGTTTCGAGGTGAAGCGCGGCGAGGTGGTGGCGCTGATGGGGCGCAACGGCGCCGGCAAGTCCACCACCTTCAAGGCGCTGATGGGCCTGCTCGAACGCCGCAAGGGTAGCGTCAAGCTGATGGGGCAGGACATCTCCGGCCGCAGCCCGTCGCAGATCGCCCGCATGGGCCTGGGTTTCGTGCCGGAGGACCGCCGCATCTTCACCGACCTGACCATCGCCGAGAATCTGGAAGTCGGCCGCCAGGCGCCGCGGCGCTGGCCGGACGACAGTCCGGCGCCGGAATGGACGCCGGAGAAGCTCTACGCGCTCTTCCCCAACCTGCGGGAAATGGGGCCGGACCGTCCCGGCGGCCGCATGAGCGGCGGCGAGCAGCAGATGCTGACGGTGTCGCGCACGCTGATGGGCAACCCTTACCTGGTGCTGCTGGACGAACCCTCGGAAGGGGTGGCGCCGGTCATCGTCGAGCAGATGGCGCACATGATCCTGGCCTTGAAGGCGCAGGGCGTGAGCATCCTGCTGTCGGAGCAGAACGTGCATTTCGCCGAACTGGTGTCGGATCGCGCCTATGTGCTGGAGAAGGGGCAGATCCGCTTCTCCGGCACCATGGCCGAACTGGCGGAGAACGAGGACGTACGCCGTTCCTATCTGACCGTATGAGTGTCTGCGCGCGGTCCGGCCGGGCCGGTGCCGCGCGCGGGCCTGCTATGCTTGCGTCACCCGCGCATGCCGCTTGCACCGGCCGCGCGTGCCGCGACAGAGGAATCCAAGGATGAGCACTCAGAAGGCGCCGGCCCCCCGCCGCACCATCGCGAAGAAGCCCGCCGCCGAACGCACCGGCGTGCGCGAACGTTCCGCCCAGGCCACGCGCGACAACATCCTCAAGGCGGCGATCAAGGTCTTCGCCCGCCACGGCTTCGCCGGCGGCCGGGTGGAGCAGATCTCCAGCGCGGCGCGTTCCTACGACCGCATGATCTACTACTACTTCGGCAACAAGGAGCAGCTCTACGTCGAGGTGCTGGAAGAGGTCTACCGCCGCATGGACGAGGCCGAGCGCGCGCTCGACCTCGACGTCGGCCGCCCGCGCGAGGCGCTGGTCGAGGTGGTGCGCTTCGTCTGGAACTACTACCGCAAGAATCCCGAGCTCATCAGCCTGCTCAACAACGAGAACCTGCTGAAGGGCAAGCACATCAGCAAGTCGCAGCGGGCACGCGAGTATTCCTCGCCGGCGATCGCCATCCTCGACCGCATCCTCGCCCGCGGGGTGGCCGACGGCGTGTTCCGCACCGATCTGCGCGCGCGCGACCTCTACATCATGATCGCCTCGCTGGGCTACTTCTACCTGTCCAACCGCTACACGCTGTCGGCCTTCCTCGGCGAGAACCTGGACGGCGCCGAGGCGCTCGCGCACTGGGAGCAGTTCATCACCGACGCGGTGCTGCGGGTGGTGTGCGGCGATGCCGCCGGTGGCGTCGTGCCGCAGGCGCAGCTGAGCGCCGTGGCGGGCTGAACCCGCCGGCCGACTGCGGAATCGGTCACGATCGGCGGCAATCGGCGCGGGGATCATCCGCGCGGGCGGGCAGGCGTCACGGGCGGCGGTGGCGACTGCGGCTATGTTGCGGGCGTACCCCTATCCCGGTCCGTCGCATGCGCCCTCTCGCCCAGATCCGTCGCCGCTTCTTCCTGCTCGCTGCTGCACTGACGGCCGGTGTCTCGCTTGCATGGGCGGGCGATGCGCCGCCAGCGGACGATGCGCCTGCCTGGTCCGACGAACCGCCGGTGCTTGCGCGCCTGCTCGAGTCGGGCTATCGCGCCGAGCGCACCCGCCTGCCGGAACTGGCGGTAGCGCGTTACTGCGCGGCGGCGCGCGCGGGCAGCATCGAAGGCCAGTACCGTCTCGGCCGTCTCTATCTGACCGGGCGCGGCGTCACCCGCGAAGCCGCGGTGGCGGCGGCGCTGCTCGGCAGCGCGGCGCGCAACGGCCACGAACAGGCGGCAGCCCTGCTGGGCAGCGACCGGCTGGCGGCGGTCGAGCGCCTGCCCGACTGCATGCTCGACACCCGCGATGTCGCCCTTGCCGAGACCGACGAGGCGGTGCCGCACGAGGTGGTGGACCGCTACGTCCAGGCCTTGCCGGGCGACAAGCGCCGGAACGCGATGCTGGTGCAGAAGCTGGCGCCGCGCTTCGCGGTCGATCCGCGCCTGGCGCTGGCCATCGTCCGCACCGAGTCCAATTTCGACGCCGCCGCGGTGTCGCCGAAGAACGCCCAGGGCCTGATGCAGCTGATCCCGGAAACCGCAGAGCGTTTCGGCGTGCGCAACGCGCTCGACCCGGAGCAGAACGTGCGCGGCGGACTGGCCTATCTGCGCTGGCTGCTCAAGCAGTACGAGGGCGACGTGGCGCTGGCTTCGGCCGCCTACAACGCCGGCGAGGGCGCGGTGGCGCGCTTCGGCGGCGTGCCGCCCTACGCCGAAACGCAGGAATACGTGCGCCGTGTGCTCGCCTTCTACCGTTCCTCGCGCCATCGCCTGCCGGGTGCCGACCTCGCGGTGGCCGAACTGGCGGGACGCGGCTGATAACGCGCGTCAACCCGCCAGCAGCGCCTCGAAGGCCAGCGCCGACTGGCTGACCGGCCGCTGCGGCAGGCGCATGCGGTAGAGCTGGCGGCTATAGGGGCCGCCGCCGAGCGCGAAGCGGCGCACCCGGCCCAGCGCCAGCTGGTCGCGCGCGCAGATGCGCGGCACGAGGCCTAGCCCCATCCCGGCGGCCACGGCCTGCACGATGGCCTCGTTGCTCCCCACCTCCACCACCTGCGGCGCGACGATGCCGGCTTCGGCCAGGATGCGCTCCGCCGCTGCGCGGCTGCCGGAACCGCTTTCGCGCATCACCCAGGTGCGCGTTTCCGGCGCGGCGCTGTCGCCCGCCCCGCCCGGCGCTTCCCGTGGCGCGACCACGATCATCTCCTCGCTGCGCCACGGCCGGATCTCCACCCGCTTGTCGGCGACCTCGCCCTCGACCAGCGCCACGTCCACCCGGCAGTCGAGCAGCAGCTCGGTGATGCGGCGGGTGTTGGCGCTGAGCACGCTGATCTCTATGGCGGGATGGCGGGCGTGGAAGGCCACCAGGCAGGACGGCAGCCAGTAGGTGGCGATGGTGGTGCTGGCGCCGATCACCAGTCGGCCACGCTCCAGCGCGTAGTAGGACTTCACCGCCTCGTCGGCCTCGCGCTCGAGCGCGAAGATGGCGCGGCCATAGTCGTACAGGGCCTGACCGGGCGCGTTCGGCTGGAAGCGCTTGCCCTGGCGGTCGAGCAGCACGGTGTCGAGCTGGGTTTCGAGCTCCTTGACCGCCTTGGAAGTGGCCGGCTGGCTGATGCCGAGCTGGTCGGCCGCGCGCGAAAAGCTGCGGGCCTCGACCACGGTGACGAAGATGCGGAGCAGGTGCAGGTTCATGTATGAGCTGAAGTAATGAATGCCTAACTTGCATGCCATGTACGAATGGTAACGCGCTTCCTATCCTTATGCCGAACTACTGCTATCGATATACGGATATGAATATAAGCGCGGTACGGCCGGCTCCCGGCGTCCGATTCGGCCTTGCCGCCTGCGTGGCGATCACATTGTCGGCTGCGGCGCTGGCGGCGATTCCGGCGCTCGGCCGCCACGGCCTGGGCTGGCTGCCGCTGGCGGTGGCGCTTGGCATGCTGGTCGGCAACCTGTGGCCGGCGCTGCCGGAGCGCGGTCGCGCCGGGTTGGCGCTGGCGCGCGGGCCGCTGATGCGTGCCGGCATCGCGCTCTACGGCCTGCGCATCGGCCTCGACGAATTCGCCGCCGTGGGCTGGGGCGGTGCGGCGATGGCCCTGCTGATGGTCGCCTCCACCTTGCTGCTGGCGATGGCGCTTGGTCGCCGGCTCGGCCTGGATCGCCACAGCGCCCTGCTGATCGGCGCTGGCAGTGCGATCTGCGGTGCCGCAGCGGTGGCGGCTGCCGACGGCGTGCTCGGCGCGCGTGCCCGCCAGGTGGCGGCAGCGGTGGCGGCGGTGGTGCTGTTCGGCACGCTGGGCATGTACCTGCTGCCCTTGCTGTATCCGGCTCTGGATCTGTCCGGTGCCGACTTCGGCCTGTGGATAGGTCTGACGGTGCATGAACTCGGTCACGTGGTGGCGGCGGCAAGCGCGGTCGGGCCGGAGGCGGCGAGCGCCGCGCTGATCGAGAAGATGATGCGGGTGATGCTGCTGGCGCCGGCGGTGGTGTGGATCGCCTGGCTGGACGGCCGCAGCGGCGGCGGCGGACGGCTGCGGGTGCCTTTCTTCCTGTGGGCCTTCTTCGCCGCGATCGCGCTCAACGCCAGCGGCGTGCTGCCGGCTGCGGTGCAGCAGGCCGGTGCCGGGCTGGCACAGCTGCTGCTCGCGGCCGGACTCGCCGCGCTCGGCGCCGCGACCCGCTTTGCCGACGTCCGCGCGGCGGGCGGCCGGGTGTGGCTGCTGGCGGCGCTGCTGTGGGCCTACCTGCTGTTCGCCGGGTTGGGCATGGTGTATCTGCTGGCCCGGCTGGGCTGAGGCCGGCATGCACCGCGATGCGTCCGTGCTGTCGGGATTGCACCGAAGCCGGGCGTCTCGCGGTGGCGGGGATGCGGCGGCAAATCCAATCGAATCAATCGCTTGATCTTTAACTTCCGGGTGTGGGACGGTGGCTTGTCTTTTGCTTATCCTAACTTGTTATAACAAGTTGGTGCGCGCAGTGCCGATGATCGGGGCCGGGTACCGGCTGTGCCGTCGCCCGCTCGCCGCACCCTACACAACAAGGCCTGCTTTGAACGAAATCTCCCACTTCCTCGCCGCCCGCGACGCGCTTACCTGGGGCGTGGTGCTGCTCGCCGCGCTGGCCGGCGGCGCGCTGCGCGGACTCACCGGTTTCGGCTCGGCGCTGTTGATGGCGCCGCTGATGTCCATGGTGCTGAGCGCGCGCGAAACCATGTGCCTGGTCACCTTGCTGAACGCCTTGCCGATGGGGCGCGCCACGCTGGTCGCCGCAGGGCGCGCGATCGACCGCGAGGTGATGCTGCCGATGAGCATCGCCGCCTTCGTCGGTGTGCCCTGCGGCATCGCCCTGGTCGGCGCATTGCCGGCCCAGGCCTTCGGCATCGTCATCGGCGTGGCGGTGATCGCCAGCGCGCTGGCGCTGATGTCGGGCGTCGTGCTGGTCGGTGCGCGCTCGCTGCGGCTGTCCGTCGGCGTCGGCATGCTGAGCGGCGTGCTCACCGGTTTCGGCGGCGTCGGCGGTCCGCCCGCCATTCTGTACCTGCTTGGCGTGGAGCCGGACGGCCATCGCGCGCGCGCCAACTTCATCGTGTTCTTCGCCGCGCTCTATCCGGTGGCGGTGGCGGCGGTCGCGCTGCTGGGGCTGCTGTCGTGGGCCGACGTGATGCTCGGGCTGGTACTGGCGCCGCTTTTTCACCTCGGCGGCATCGGCGGGACGCGGCTTTACCGGCGTATCGGCAAGCGTCATTTCCGCCCCTTCGTGCTGGTGCTGCTGGTCGTTGCCGGGGTGATGGCGGCGTGGCCGCGCGGCGCGCAGGCGACGTCGTCCGGGGTGGTGCGCGCGGTGCATTCGAACTTGGTGCAGGGCGCACTTGTGCGGTGCGAAACCGCGCTGCCCGGCGTTGCGTCCGGCACGTCGAACTTTCAGAAAAACAAAGCAAAAACAATTGGTTGAAATGATTTTGTGCAGTGCGTGATAGTTGGCATCTGAATTGCTAGTCAGAACTCGTCATAACAGGTTGTGACGTCAGGAAGAACACACATGGCCCGTCCAAGAAAAAGCGCAGTCGAAAACCCGGCGGTGGTCGCCGACCACACGGTCACCGCGGTGTCGCCGGTGCCGTTGCACACCCAGATCCGCGAGGCCCTGCGCCGCAGCATCCTCGACGGCAGCTACCCGCCGCATTCGCAGATGCCGTCCGAGAGCCAGATGATGGAGCGCTTCGGCGTCAGCCGCATCACCATCCGCCAGGCGCTCGGCGACCTGCAGAAGGAGGGGCTGATCTTCAAGGTGATGGGCAAGGGCAGCTTCGTCGCCAAGCCCAAGGCCTTCCAGAGCCTGTCGCGGCTGCAGGGCTTCGGCGAGGCGATGTCGCCGTCCGGCTACGAGACCTATTCGATGCTGCTGAGTGCGCGCGAGGTGGAGGCCGGCCCGCTGGTGGCACAGCGCCTGAGCGTCGCCGAAGGCAGCACGGTGTTCGAGATCCAGCGCCTGCGCTACCTCAACCGCGAGCCCATCTCGGTGGACGTGAGCTACTTCCCGCTCGAGATCGGCCAGCGCCTGGCGCAGGAAGACCTCGCCACCCGCGACATCTTCGTCATCCTCGAGAACGACCTCGGCCACAACCTCACCCATGCCGACGTCCAGATCGAGGCCATCTCGGCCGAAGCCACGCTCGGCCGCCACCTCGGCATGGACGAGGGCTCGCCGCTGCTGCGCATCGAGCGCCTCACCTATGCCGGCGAGCGGCCGATCGACTTCGAGTTCCTCTATTACCGCGGCGATGCCTTCCAGTACCGCCTGCGGATAGACCGTAGCTGAGGGCCGGCACGAACCGGCCCCGGCAGTAGCACAGCAGCGCCAGGCAAGTACTCCCAACCCCACAGGAGCAATCATGAAGCGCATAGATCTGGAGTTCGACCTCGTCGTCATCGGCGGCGGCACCGGCGGGCCGATGGCCGCGGTCAAGGCCAAGGAGCAGAACCCGCAGCTGAAGGTGCTGCTGATCGACAAGGCCAACGTCAAGCGTTCCGGCGCCATCTCGATGGGCATGGACGGTCTCAACAACGCCGTCATCCCCGGCCACGCCACCCCCGAGCAGTACGTCAAGGAGATCACCATCGCCAACGACGGCATCGTCGACCAGGAGGCGGTGATGGCCTATGCCGCCAACAGCTTCGACATGATCCAGGAACTGGACCGCTGGGGCGTCAAGTTCGAGAAAGACGAAACCGGCGACTACGCGGTGCGCAAGGTTCACCACCTCGGCAGCTACGTGCTGCCGATGCCGGAAGGCCACCACATGAAGAAGATCCTCTACCGTCAGTTGAAGCGTGCGCGAGTGGAGGTGACCAACCGCGTGGTGGTGACCCGCCTGCTGACCGGCGCTGACGGCGAGGTCACCGGGGTGATGGGCTTCGACTGCCGCACCGCCGACTTCTACGTGATCCGCTGCAAGGCCGCGGTGATCAGCACCGGCGCCGCCGGCCGCATCGGCCTGCCGGCGTCCGGCTACCTGATGGGCACCTACGAGAACCCGACCAACTGCGGCGACGGCCACGCCATGGCCTTCCATGCGGGCGCCGATCTCGCCAACCTCGAGTGCTTCCAGATCAATCCGCTGATCAAGGACTACAACGGCCCGGCCTGCGCCTACGTCACCGGCCCCTTCGGCGGCTTCACCGCCAACTCCAAGGGCGAGCGCTTCATCGAGTGCGACTACTGGAGCGGCCAGATGATGATGGAGTTCTACAACGAACTCGAAGGCGGCAACGGCCCGGTCTTCCTCAAGCTCGACCACCTCGCCGAGGAGACCATCGGCGAGATCGAGCACATCCTGCACACCAACGAGCGCCCCAGCCGTGGCCGCTTCCACGAGAAGCGCGGCAACGACTACCGCAAGCAGATGGTCGAGATGCATATCTCGGAAATCGGCTTCTGCAGCGGCCACAGCGCCTCCGGCATCTGGACCAACGCCCGCGGCGAAACCTCGGTCAAGGGCCTGTACGCCGCCGGCGACTGCGCCAGCGTGCCGCACAACTACATGCTCGGTGCCTTCGTCTATGGCCGGCTGTGCGGCCAGAACGCCGCCGACTACTGTGCCGGCGTGGGCAGCGGCCGCATCGACGACGGCGCCATCGCCGCCGAGGAAGCCCGTATCCGCGCCCCGCTCGAACGCAGCGAAGGCCTCACCCCCTTCCAGATCGAATACAAGACGCGCCGCCTGGTGAACGACTACCTGCAGCCGCCCAAGATCACCCGCAAGTACGAAATCGGCCTGCGCCGCTTCGACGAAGTGCGCGAGGACGCCACCGCGATGATGGCGAGCAACCCGCACGAGCTGATGCGCGCGATGGAAGCGCACTCCATCCTCGATTGCGCCGAGATGGCGGCGCGCGCCTCGCTGTTCCGCACCGAGAGCCGCTGGGGCCTGTACCACTACAGCGTCGATCACCCCGAGCGCGACGACGCCGAGTGGTTCTGCCACACCCTGCTGAGCAAGAGCGCGCAGGGCCGCATGCAGCTGCGCAAGAAGGCAGTCGAGCCCTACATCGTGCCGATCGACGAGGAAGAGCGCACCGCCTACCAGCGCTTGCGCGTCGCCCGCAGCGCCGAAGCCGCCTGACCCCGACCGCAACGGAGGAAACCGACATGAGCATCGCCATCACCCTCACCCAGGCCCCCGTCTTCGTCGACGAGGACAAGTGCATCGCCGAGAAGGGCTGCACCGTGTGCGTCGACGTCTGCCCGCTCGACGTGCTCGCCATCGACATGGTCAAGAAGAAGGCTTTCATGAAGTTCGACGAATGCTGGTACTGCCTGCCTTGCGAAACCGACTGCCCGACCGATGCGGTCAAGGTCAGCATTCCCTACCTGTTGCGCTGAGGAGCGGCCCATGGACATCAACACCTTCTCCATCGCCGACCGCCTCGCCAGCGAGGATGCCGAAGTGCGCCGCCTGGCGGTGATAGACCTGCCCTACAGCGACGAGGACGACATCGTGCCGCTGCTGCTGCCGCGCCTGGCCGACACCGACGCCAGCGTGCGGACCGAGGCGGTGCGTGCGCTCGAAGGCTTCGAAGAGCCGGAAGTGGTCGCCGCACTGGCGCCCATGCTGCTCGACGCCGATGCCGGCGTGCGTGCCGCGGCCGGCGAAGTGCTGGCCGAACTGAAGCAGAGCGCTTCGGCCGGTCCGCTGCTGCCGCTGCTGCAGGGCCATGCCGCGGAAGTGCGCATGCTCGCCTTCCGCGCGGTGCGCGCGCTGCGGGTCGACGGCGCCTTCGCGCCGGCGATGGCGGCGCTGCGCGACCCCGATCCCGGCGTGCGGCGCGAGGCGGTCGGCGTGCTCGGCTACCTGCGCAAGCCGGAAGCGGTGGGCGATCTCGCCGAAGTCGCCGCCCACGATCCGGATACCGACGTACGTCGCATTGCGGTCGGCGCGCTCGGCTATGCCACCGAGATCAGCGTGCTGCCGGCGCTCACCCGGGCGCTCGGCGACGGTGCCTGGCAGGTGCGTGATGAAGCCGCCCAGACCATAGGCAAGCTCCGCTTCGGGCCGGCCATTCCCGATCTGGTCAAGGCGATGCAGGACGAATACTGGCAGGTGCGGGTCAAGGCGGCGCGCGCGCTCGGCCTGCTCAAGGCCGCGGCCGGCCTGCCGGCGCTGGTGGAGGCGCTGGCGCATCCGATCGGCAACCTGCGCAAGGAAGCGGCCATCGCGCTTGGCGAAATCGCCGATCCGCGCGCCATCCCGGCGCTGGAGAAGGCGCTCGACGATGCCGACCCGGATGTGCGCAAGCTGTCGCGGCTGGCGCTCACCGCGATCGGCCTGGCGCAGAAATAAGGGCGAGGAGAGCCGCCATGACCTATGTCGTTACCGAAGCCTGCGTGCGCTGCAAATACACCGACTGCGTCGCCGTCTGCCCGGTGGAGTGCTTCCACGAAGGGCCGAACTTCCTGGTGATCGACCCGGAGGCCTGCATCGACTGCGGCGTGTGCGTGCCGGAATGCCCGATCGGCGCGATCTACGCCGAAGGCGACCTGCCGCCGGACCAGCACGACTTCATCGCGCTCAACGCCCGCTTCGCCGCCGAATGGCCGGTGATCGAGGCCGCGCGCGAACCCTTGCCCGAGGCCGGGCAGTGGGCCGAGGTCAAGGACAAGCGCCAGCTCATCGAGTATCCGGCGCCGGCCTGAGCCGCCCGCAAACGCTTCCGACCCCGCATCCCCAGCCCCGTATCCCCAACGCAGCGCTCGAACGAAACGCCAACAGATCAACTGGACAAGGACGCAAATCATGAATGCACGTTCCAGAAGCACGGCTCGAGACAAGAACAACAAGATCGCCCGCCGACTCACCGCCGCCGCAGCGCTCGCCTGCTGCTGTGCCGCCTTTCCGGCCCTGGCCGAGGTGGTCACCGTCGGCATCGGCACGCAGAACACCACCACCAACACCGTGACCGGCGGCATCGTCATCAAGGAACTCGGCCTGCTCGAAAAGCACCTGCCCAAGACCGGCAAGTACAAGGACATCGAGTTCAAGATCGAATGGCAGAACTTCACCTCCGGCCCGCCGGTGACCAACGGCATGGTCGCCAACACCCTGCAGATCGGCATGATGGGCGACTACCCGCTGCTGGTGAACGGCGCCACCTTCCAGGCCATGCCGGAAACCAAGAGCCGGCTGATCGCGCTCATCGCCTATAACGCCGACGGCGCCGGCAACGGCCTGGTGGTGCACAAGGATTCGCCCTACTACGAGCTGGCCGACCTCAAGGGCAAGAAGGTGTCGGTGCCCTTCGGCTCGGCCGCGCACGGAATGCTGCTGAAGGCAATGGAGGACAAGGGCTGGAAGAGCGACTACTTCGAACTCTCAAGTCAGAGCCCGGAAGTGGGCACGTCCAGCCTGCAGGAAAAGCGCATCGACGGCCACGCCGACTTCGTGCCCTTCGCCGAGCTGCTGCCCTACCGCGGTTTCGCCCGCAAGATCTTCGACGGTGTCGAGACCAGGGTGCCGACCTTCCACGGCGTGGTGGTGCGCGACGACTTCGCCAAGAAGTATCCGGAGTTCGTCGTCGCCTACATCAAGGCGATGACCGAAGCCAACGACTGGGTGCGCAAGAACCCGGTCGAGGCCGCCGCCAAGATCGAGCAATGGACCCGCGTCGAGAAGGAAGTGGCCTACATGTTCCTCGGGCCGGGCGGGGTGCATACGCTGGACCCGACGATCAAGCCGAAGTGGGTCGAGACGGTGAAGTACGATCACGGCGTGCTGCAACGCATGGGCCGGGTCAAGGACTTCGACGCCGATGCCTGGGTGGATGAAACCTACGTCCGCCAGGCCTACAAGGAGCTCGGCCGCGACTACGACAAGCAGAAGGCGAGCTTCGCCAACTACGAGATCGCCGGCACCGACCCGCTGTGCGGCGGCGCCATCGACAAGCCGCGCGAGGCGGGCGAGGTGTGGATCGAAGGCGGCGGCATCACCGCCTACAAGTCGGCCGCCTGCACGCTGGGCGCGGTGCTCAAGGCCGGCAACGAAGGCAAGCAGGTGGCGGTGGCCTTCGTCTTCGACCGCGGCAGCAAGATCAAGCTCTTTGCCGACAAGGCCTTCTACGCCCTCGGCGGCAAGGGCGGCGCGACCGATATCGCGCCCTTCCTGCTGAAGAAGGATGCCGAAGCCCATGTCGCGGCCAACGGTGGCAAGGTCGGCCTCTACGCCGACGCGCTCGCCGCCGCGGGGAGGTGAGCGATGGCCAGCGCGATAAGCATGCGAGCCGTGCGCGACACGGACAGCCCGGGCGGCGGTGGCGCCTCCGGGCCCGCGCTGGCGGCGGTGCCGCCGCCGGCCCGGCGCGAGGAGGAGCCCGCTGCGGCTGCGGCGCCGCAGGCAGCGGCGCAGCGAGGCCGCCTCGCCACCCTGGTGCGCAGCCAGGCACCGGGGCTGCTGCTGGGCGTGGTGTCGATCGGCCTGCTGATCGGCTTCTGGTATCTGGCGACCGCCTACCGCTGGAACTTCTACATCCGCTTCACCAACGTGCCGACGCCGGGCGAGGTATTCGGCGAGGCGGTAAGGCTGTTCGGCGATCCGAAGTTCCTCACCAACATCGGCATCAGCCTGTGGCGCATCATGCTCGGCTTCTGCATCGCCACCGTGCTGGGGGTGACGCTGGGCCTGCTGTGCGGCCGCTACGCGCTGCTCAAGGGGCTGATGTTCCCGGCGCTGGAGGTGCTGCGGCCGATACCGGCGATCGCCTGGGTGCCGATCTCCATCATGCTGTGGCCCAGCACCGAGACCAGCATCGTCTTCATCACCTTCATCGGTGCCTTCTTTCCCATCCTGCTCAACACCCTGCACGGCGTGGCGGCGGTGGACAAGGTGCTGATCCGCGCGGCGCGCTGCCTCGGCGCCAGCGAGTACGCGCTGATGACGCAGGTGGTGCTGAAGGGCGCGCTGCCGCACATCTTCACCGGGCTGGCGGTGGGCATGGGCGTGGCCTGGGTGTCGCTGATCGCGGCGGAGATGATCTCCGGCCAGTTCGGCGTCGGCTACTTCACCTGGGAGGCCTATTCGCTGATCGAGTATCCGCACATCGTCATCGGCATGCTGGTGATCGGCGTGCTCGGCCTGGTATGCAGCGGCGGCATCCGCCTGCTGGCACGCATGGTCATGCCCTGGCAGGGCGTGGGCGGCAAGGAGAACGCATGATGGGCACGGCAGCTTCCACGGCGAGCGGACACATCGACATCCGCGACGTCACCGTCAGCTTCACCCAGAACGGCGCCAGCCTCGATGCGGTGCGGGGCATCTCGCTCGACGTCAAACCGGGCGAGTTCGTCTCCATCGTCGGGCCCTCGGGCTGCGGCAAATCGACCCTGCTCAACATCGTCGCCGGCTTTCTCAAGCCGAGCCGCGGCAGCGCCACGGTGGACGCTGCGGCCATCCGCGGCCCCGGCGCCGATCGCGGCGTGGTCTTCCAGCAGTACTCGCTGTTCCCCTGGCTGAAGGTGCGGGAGAACGTCGAGTTCGGCCTCAAGATGCAAGGCGTGGGCCGCAGCGAGCGCGAATCCAAGGCGCGCACGCTGCTCGGCCTGGCCGGCCTGCTGGCCTTCGAGAACCACTATCCCGACCAGCTCTCCGGCGGCATGAAGCAGCGCGTCGGCATCGTCCGCGCGCTCGCCACCGGGCCGCAGGTGCTGCTGATGGACGAGCCCTTCGGCGCGCTCGACGCCCAGACCCGGGTGGTGATGCAGGAGATCCTCACCAACATGTGGCAGCAGCTGCGGCTGTCGGTGCTCTTCATCACCCACGACATCGAGGAGTCCATCTTCCTGTCGGACAAGGTCTATGTGATGACGGCGCGGCCGGGCCGGATCAAGGCCGAGATCCCCATCCCGCTGCCGCGCCCGCGTACGGCGGAGATGACCTCCTCTCCGGAGTTCGTCGCCATCCACCAGCAGCTGAAGGCGCTGATCCGCGAGGAGAGCCTGGCTGCGATGGGCGGCGAGCTGAAGGACGGCGGCCTGGGGCGCGACTGGCATCTCGGTCCGGAAGGGGTGAGGGCGGCGTTATGAGTATGGACGCGCAAGCCTGCATGCCGGCGGGCATCACCGACCACCGCCTGTCCGGCGTCCTCTTCATCGCATGGGAGGACGGCGTCACCAGCGCCCTGCCGCACGGCTGGCTGCGCCAGCGCTGCCGTTGCGCCGCCTGCACCCAGCAGGCGCGCAGCGGCGGGCCGGAGCCGGAAGCGGCGGCGCTGGCCGGGATCCGCATGGTGGCGGACAAGGGGCTCAACCTGGTGTTCGCCGACGGTCACGAGCGCGGCATCTATCCCTGGACCTACCTGCGCGCGCTCGGCGACGAGCGCAGTGCAGCGGGTGCAGTCACCGGCTGAGCTGGTCAGCCGAATTCTCGAAGGAGCCCGACGGCGGCGCCGAGTGCCCCGTCGCGGCCCGCTATTACCCCTAATCCAGATGAAGAGGTGTTTCGGCCCATGAAGATCCTGGTGCCTGTGAAGCGCGTGGTCGACTACAACGTGAAGGTCCGCGTGAAGGCGGACGGCAGCGGTGTCGATCTGGCCAATGTGAAGATGAGCATGAACCCGTTCGACGAGATCGCGGTTGAAGAAGCGGTGCGTCTGAAGGAAGCGGGCGTGGCCACCGAGGTGGTGGCGGTGAGCTGCGGCGTTGGCGCCTGCCAGGAGACGCTGCGCGCGGCGATGGCGATCGGCGCGGACCGCGGCATCCTGGTGGAAACCGACGTCGAACTGCAGCCGCTGGCCGTCGCCAAACTCTTGAAGGCCTTGTGCGACAAGGAAGCGCCGACGCTGGTGATCTGCGGCAAGCAGGCGATCGACGACGACGCCAACCAGACCGGCCAGATGCTGGCTGCGTTGAAGGGCTGGCCGCAGGCGACCTTCGCCTCCAAGCTCACCCTCGCCGATGGCAAGGCCACGGTCACCCGCGAAATCGACGGCGGCCTCGAGACGGTGGCGATCAGCCTGCCGGCGGTGGTCACCACCGACCTGCGCCTGAACGAGCCGCGCTACGCGACGCTGCCCAACATCATGAAGGCGAAGAAGAAGCCGCTCGACACGGTGAAGCCGGCCGATCTGGGCGTCGATGTCGCGCCGCGGCTGACCACGCTCAAAGTGACCGAGCCTCCCAAGCGCAGCGCCGGGGTGCGGGTCGCCGATGTGGCCCAGCTGGTCGACAAACTGAAGAACGAAGCGAAGGTGCTCTGAGATGACAACCCCCACGCTTGCGGCTTGCGCCGCTGAATGCAGTGCCGGCTTTGCACAGCCGGCCCGTTACGCAGGCACGGCGCGAGGCGCCGCGAATGCCCTGCTTCACCCCCCCAAGGGGGTGTGCATCCTCCTTGGGACGGCCCGGCGGAGGATGCAATGATTCTTGTCCTTGCCGAACACGACAACCAAACGATCAAGGCCGCCACGCTCAACACGGTGACGGCTGCCGCCAAGATTGGCGGAATGTTGGCAACCGAGATCCACGTGCTGGTCGCTGGCAGCAACTGCGCCGCCGCGGCCGAAGCCGCAGCCAAGCTCGCCGGCGTCGCCAAGGTGCTGGTGGCCGATGCCCCGCAGCTGGACGCCCAGCTTGCCGAGAACGTCAGCGCGCTGCTCAAGAACCTTGCCGCCGACTACAGCCACGTGCTGGCCCCGGCCACCTCGGCGGGCAAGAACACGCTGCCGCGCGTGGCCGCGCTGCTCGACGTCGCCCAGATCAGCGACATCGTCGGGGTGGAAGCCGCCGATACCTTCGTGCGCCCGATCTACGCCGGCAACGCGCTGGCGACGGTCAAGAGCGCCGATGCGGTCAAGGTCATCACCGTGCGCACCACCGCCTTCGAAGCCGCAGCGGCGGAAGGCGGCGCGGCCGCGATCGAAGCGGTCGCCACCGCCGCCGATGCGGGCCGGTCGAGCCTGGTCGGCCGCGAGATCACCAAGAGCGCGCGGCCCGAACTCGGCGCCGCGAAGATCATCGTCTCCGGCGGCCGCGGCCTGGGCAGCGGCGAGAACTACACCAGGCTGCTCGAACCGCTCGCCGACAAGCTCGGCGCCGCGCTCGGCGCTTCCCGCGCCGCGGTCGATGCGGGCTACGTCCCCAACGACTACCAGGTCGGCCAGACCGGCAAGATCGTCGCACCGCAGCTCTACATCGCGATCGGCATCTCGGGCGCGATCCAGCACCTTGCCGGCATGAAGGAATCCAAGGTGATCGTGGCGATCAACAAGGACCCGGAGGCGCCCATCTTCCAGGTAGCGGATTACGGCCTGGTGGGCGATCTGTTCGAGGTGGTGCCGGAACTCGCCGCGCCTTAGGCGGGCCGCAACGGCGCGGCCGTGGAGTGCGTTGCCATGGCGGACGGATTTCGGGTGGCCTGGATATCTGTCGGGAGTAATATGGTGCGCCCCGCCGGCCGGATGCGTATCCAGCCGGCCCCCAGACGACCGAGCGGCCGACGATGGACAGTTCCGCCAAGGATGTGCCGAGCCTGCGGCAGCCGCCGCTTACCCGCTGCCCTGCTGGCAGCTGCGGGCGCGTGCCCTGCGTCGGCGCCGCATGCTGAGTCGTCCGGCTTTCCGGCCGCCCCTCGGGCAGCTTCTGGCGTCGCGCTGCGGTCCGGCGTTGCTGGCGCTATGCGGCCTGTTATTACTCCTGGCCTACGGCGGTGCGGCAGCTGCGCTGACGCTGGATCAGTCCTCCCCGGGGCCGCTGGGGCGCGCTGCCCAGCTGTTCGTCGAGGACGGAAGCCCGCTCCCGGTCGAGGCCGCGCTGGCGCTGCAGCGCCAGGGGCGGTTTCGGCCCGGCGAGGCGGCGGTGCCGAAATTCGGGATAGGTGCGCGGCCGGTATGGCTGCATCTGCAGGTGGACAACCGCGATGCCTCGCCACAGCCGCGCACGCTTGTGGTCGGCGTGCCGTGGATAGACCGGCTGGACGTCCATGTCCTGCGCGACGGGCAGCCGGTGGCGAGCTGGCGCGCGGGCGATGCCGAGGTGGACCGCCTGCATCCGGTGGCCGGTATCGGTTTCGTGTTCGAGCACGACTTCGCGCCCGGCGTCACCGAACTCCTGCTGCGTGCCGAGACCGACGATCCGCTGGTGTTGCCGGTGGAACTGCTCGCGCCGGCCGAGAGCGTGGCTGCGCTGCGCGGCAGCGACCATCGCTACGGCCTGCTGTACGGCTATTTTCTCGCGCTCATCGCCTACAACGCGATGCTCTACGTCGGCCTGCGCGAGCGCAGCCACCTCGACTATGCGATCTACCTCGGCGCCTTCGTCCTCACCAATCTGGCGTACTCCGGCCACGGCTATGCCTGGCTGTGGCCGGATTTCCCGGGGCTGCAGCGCTACGTGATCCTGGTGCTGATGGTGCTTTTCTGCTGTGCCGGCCTGCGTTTTGCGAGCCGTTTCCTCGAGTTGAAGCGGCGTGCCCCAGGCTTGCACCGCATGGCGAGGTGGATGGTGCGCTGCGGTCTGGGCCTGATCGCGCTGGCGGTGCTGGCGGGCTCCCAGGCTGCTGCGGCGCTGGTCGCCTTCGGTGGGGTGCTGGTGGTGTCCGTCACCATGGTGGGGCTGGGCGTCTGGAGCGTGGCGCGGGGCCAGGTGGCGGCGCGCTACTTCCTGGCCGCGGCGCTGGCGGCGATGGCGGGGGCGATGATCACCGCGATGGCGGTGTGGCGCGGGCTACCCTTTTCCAGTGTGGCCTTTCATGTGGCGGAGCTGGGCGTGGCCCTGGAAGGCACGCTGCTGGCGCTGGCGCTCGCCTACCGGATGCGCCAGCTCAGGCTTGCGCGGGCGCAGGCCGAGGCGCTGGCGCGGATCGATCCGCTCACCGGCCTGCTCAACCGGCGCGCCTTCATGGAGCAGGCGGCGCCGACCTGGAGCACCGCGGTGCGCAGTGCCCGTCCGCTGGCGGTGATGCTGGTCGATCTCGACCACTTCAAGCGCATCAACGACAGCCACGGCCACGCCGTCGGCGATCGCGTGCTGGTCGAGGTCGGTGCGACCCTGGCCGGGGTCTGCCGTGGGGGCGACCTCTGCGCGCGCTGGGGCGGCGAGGAATTCATCATCCTGCTGCCGGAAACCGGTGTCGAACAGGCGATGCATCTGGCCGAACGCCTGCGTCGGCGTATCGAGTCCCTGGTTGTCCATGAAGCCGGCCAGCGGGTGCCGCTGTCGGCCAGCATGGGCATCGCCGGGCGCGACCATCAGGCGGACCTGGAAGCGCTCATCCGCGAAGCCGACGGCTGGCTCTACCGTGCCAAGGAGACCGGCCGGGGGCGGGTCTGCGCGCCGCTGGCGCTGGGCTTCGAGATTGGCACCTGAGGGCCGACTGAGCGGCCGCGGCCCTCAGCCGTAGCGCCGCGACGCTTCCACCGCGAGGCCGGCGCCGATGCTGCCGTAGAGATCGCCTTCCACCGCACGTGCCAGCGGCAGCTCGGCGGCGATGCGGGCACGCAGCTGCGGCACGCCGCTGGCGCCGCCGGTGAAGTAGATGCTGTCCACCTGTTCGCGCGCCACGCCCGCTTGGCGCAGCAGGCCGTCCACCGTCGCAGCGACGCGCTCGACCAGATTGCGGGTGGCCAGGGTGAAGTCCTCGGCGGCGATGTCGTGGGTAAGGCCGGCTTCCAGGCGATCGAGCGTCAGCGCCGCCACAGGCGCGGTGGAGAGGTCGATCTTGGCCTGCTCCACCTGCAGCGCCAGCCAGTGGCCTTCGCGGTTGTTCACCAGGCGCGACAGGCGGTCCAGCTCGGTGCGGGCGGTGGCGTCACGGTAGATGTTCTGCAGATCGCTCCAGGCCTGGCGGGAGTAGGCGCTGTTGATGGTGTGCCAGGTGGCGAGCTGGAAGAACAGGCTGGACGGGATGTCGGCGCCGTTCTTCATCTTTCCGCGGTAGCCCAGCAGCGGCATCACGCATTCCAGGCTGAGCGCGCGGTCGAAGTCGGTGCCGCCGATGTGTACGCCGGCATTGCCCAGCAGGTCTTCGCGGCGGTCGGCGCTGCGGGCGCGTTCGGGCGACAGGCGCACCAGCGAGAAGTCGGCGGTGCCGCCGCCGATGTCGGCGATCAGCACCAGTTCTTCCCTGTCCAGCCCGAGTTCGTAGTGCAGCGCCGCGCCGATCGGCTCGAACTGGAAGCTCACTTCCTTGAAGCCGATGCGGCGGGCGATGTCTTCCAGCGTGTCCTGGGCGCGGCGGTCGGCGGTTTCGTCCTCATCGACGAAATGCACCGGACGGCCGAATACGGCGTGGTCGAAGCTGCGGCCGGCCTGGGCTTCGGCGCGCTTCTTCAGTTCGCCGATGAACTGGGCGAGCAATTCGCGGAAGGCGAGCGCGCGGCCGTGCACCTCGGTGTGGCCGTCGATCAGGCTGCTGCCGAGCAGGCTCTTCAGTGCGCGCATCAGCCGCCCTTCGTAGCCTTCGAGGTATTCGGCCAGCGCGGCCCGGCCGTAGCAGGTGCTGTCTTCGTCGGCATTGAAGAACACCGCCGAGGGCAGCGTCGGCTTGCCGTCTTCCAGCGTCAGCAAGGTGTTCTGGCCGGGGCGCAGCCAGCCGACGGTGGAGTTGGAGGTGCCGAAGTCGATGCCGCAGGCGCGGGCTGGTTGAGTGCTCATGCGGGCGGGGCGGTGTGCGGAAGGGCAGGGATGCTACGCCAGCGCACCGTCGCCGGCCAGTGCCGCGTGCGTGTTGCGGGGCCGCAGGGCGGCGGCGGGCTGGCGGGGCATCCCGGCAGATGCTTGAATGCCATGCAGGCGGTGCCTCGGGCGCCGCGACAATGCGGAGCATGGACGCATGGCCCGGCTGTTCGTTTCCTACCGTCGCGAAGACAGCGCCGGCCATGCCGGCCGGCTGGCCGATGCGCTGGAGCGCGCGTTCGGCGCCGACAGCGTGTTCCACGACGTGGACGATATTGCCCCGGGGGCCGAATTCGCCCGCGTCATCGAAGCCGGCCTGACGGACGTGGTGGCGGTGCTGGTGGTGATCGGCCCTGGCTGGTTGCAGGCAGCCGGCAAGGGCAGGCGGCGGCTGGACGAGGCGGACGACTTCGTGCGGCGTGAGATCGAACTGGCGCTGGCCGCCGACAAACCGCTGCTGCCAGTGCTGGTGGGTGCTGCGGCGATGCCGGCGGCGACGGATCTGCCGCCGAGCATACGGGCGCTCGCACAGCGCCAGGCCATCGCCCTGCGCGACACCACATGGGCCGACGACTTCGCCCGCCTGCGCGCAGCGCTGGCTCCGCTGCTGGCGGTGGGCGGTGCCGAGAACGCGCGGGTACGGCGGCTGGTGGCGCTTGCGCTTGCCGGCGTGCTGCTGGCGAGCGGCGGGCTGTTGTGGTGGCGCTGGCAGGCGCGCGCGCCGGTGCAGGACGATGCCGCCTTTGCCGGCAAATGGCAGGCGAGGGTGACCTACGGCTGGGGCGACAGCCACGACGAGCGTTTCGAACTCACGGTGCAGGCGGGCGAGGTCATCGGCCAGGCGAGTTTCCTCGGCGTGGCGCGCACCATCGTCGCCGGCCGGGTGACGGGGCAGCGCATCGATTTCGAAACCCGCAGCATGGAGGTGGTGGGCAGCGATCCGCCGCACGAACTCCAGCACCACTACCGCGGCCTGATGGCACCAGCGGACGCGCGCGGCGAGGGCGCCACGATGAACATGACGCTGGACATCCGCGGCAGCACCTACCCGAGCCCGCCGGTGAGTTTCATTGCCCGGCGGGCCGGGCAATAGGCCGAACGCCGGCGCGTTCAGACCCCGAGCGCGGCGGCGTGGTGGCGCAGGTGGTCGTCGATGAAGCTGGCGATGAAGTAGTAACTGTGGTCGTAGCCCGGCTGCAGGCGCAGCGTCAGCGGCTGGCCGGCGAGCGTGCAGGCGGTGCGCAGCTGTTCCGGGCGCAGTTGGGTGGCGAGGAAGCTGTCGGCATCGCCCTGATCGACCAGCAGCGGCAGGCGCTCGGCGGCGGCGGGGGCGGCGGCGATCAGCTCGCAGGCGTCCCATTCCTTCCAGCTTTCGCGGTCGTCGCCGAGGTAGCGGGTGAAGGCCTTCTCACCCCAGGGGCAGTCCGAGGGATGGACGATGGGCGCGAAGGCGGACACCGAGGCGTAGCGCCCCGGGTTCTTCAGCGCGCAGATCAGCGCGCCGTGACCGCCCATCGAATGGCCGCTGATCGCGCGCTTCGCGGTGACCGGAAAGCTGGCCTCGACCAGCGCCGGCAGTTCGCTCACCACGTAGTCGTACATGCGGTAGTGGCGGTCCCACGGCGCCTGGACGGCATTCACGTAGAAGCCGGCGCCGTGGCCGAAGTCCCAGGCGCCGTCCGGATCGCCCGGCACCTCGGCGCCGCGCGGACTGGTGTCGGGCGTAACGATGGCGATGCCGAGTTCGGCGGCGGCGCGCTGGGCGCCCGCCTTCTGCATGAAGTTCTCGTCGGTGCAGGTCAGGCCCGACAGCCAGTACAGCACCGGCACCGGGCGGTCCTCGGCCTGCGGCGGCAGATAGATGGCGAACACCATGTCGCAGCCGAGGATGGCCGAGCGGTGGCGGAAGCGCTTGTGCCAGCCGCCGAAGCTGCGGTTGGCGGCGATCTGTTCCAGAGAAGTGGATGGCGCCATGGCGGGGTCAGTAGATGATGACCGAACGGATGCTCTTGCCTTCGTGCATCAGGTCGAAGGCGTGGTTGATGTCCTCCAGCCCCATGCGGTGGGTGATGAAGGTGTCGAGCGGGATCTCGCCGCTCTGCGCCTTGGCGACATAGCCTGGCAGCTCGGTACGGCCGCGCACGCCGCCGAAGGCGGAGCCGCGCCACACCCGGCCGGTGACGAGCTGGAAGGGGCGGGTGGAGATCTCCTGGCCGGCGCCGGCGACGCCGATGATGATGGATTCGCCCCAGCCCTTGTGGCAGCACTCCAGCGCCGAGCGCATCACGTTGGTGTTGCCGATGCATTCGAAGGAGTAATCCACGCCGCCGTCGGTGAGATCGACGATGACCTCCTGGATCGGCCGGTCGTAGTCCTTCGGGTTGATGAAGTCGGTGGCTCCGAGCTGCCTGGCGATCTCGAACTTGGCCGGATTGACGTCGATCGCGACGATGCGCGAGGCCTTGGCCATGACCGCGCCGATGATGGCCGACAGGCCGATGCCGCCCAGCCCGAACACCGCCACGGTGGCGCCGGGTTCGACCTTGGCGGTGTTGAGCACCGCGCCGATGCCGGTGGTGACGCCGCAGCCGAGCAGGCAGACCTTGTCGAGCGGGGCGTCCTTCTGGATCTTCGCCACGCTGATCTCCGGCAGCACGGTGTATTCCGAGAAGGTGGAGGTGCCCATGTAGTGGAAGATGGGCTTGCCGTCCTTGGAGAAGCGGCTGGTGCCGTCCGGCATCAGGCCCTTGCCCTGGGTCGCGCGGATGGCCTGGCAGAGGTTGGTCTTGCCCGACAGGCAGAACTTGCATTTGCCGCATTCCGGGGTGTACAGCGGGATGACGTGGTCGCCGACCGCGACCGAGGTCACGCCTTCGCCCACCGCCTCGACGATGCCGCCGCCTTCATGGCCGAGGATGGAGGGGAAGATGCCTTCCGGATCGGCGCCCGACAGGGTAAAGGCGTCGGTGTGACAGACGCCGGTCGCGACGATGCGCACCAGCACCTCGCCGGCCTTGGGCGGGGCGACGTCCACTTCGGTGATTTCGAGCGGCTGGTTGGGGCCCCAGGCGACGGCGGCGCGGGATTTGATCATGTCGGGATCCTCGGTGAGATACGTGGCTAGCCGCGTATTCTAGAAAAACGGCTGCACGGGGATAATGCGCGCTTTGACAAAACATTATTGCCAATGAGCAACAATTCAGTCGGCGCGGGCCGCTGGGATGGCGTCGAAGCCTTCGTCGCAGTGGCCGACTGCGGCAGCTTCGGCGCCGCGGCCGAGCGGCTTGGGGTGTCGACCTCGCACGTCAGCCGCCAGATCGCACGTCTGGAGGAGCGGCTGCAGGCGCGCCTTTTCTACCGTAGCACGCGGCGCGTGAGCCTGACGGAGACCGGCCAGCTCTTCCTGCAGCACTGCAGCCGCCTCCAGGACGGCCTCGACGAGGCGCTGCATGCGGTGCAGGACCTCGGCGGCATGCCCAAGGGCCTGTTGCGCATGACCTGCGCGGTGACCTATGGCGAGCGTTTCATCGTGCCGCTGGTGAACGACTTCATCGAGCGCTACCCGGAGCTGCGGGTCGAGATCGAACTCGACAACCAGACGCTGGACATCGTGCGCGAGGGCTACGACCTCGCGATCCGCCTCGGCCGCTTGGCCGACTCCAGCCTGGTGGCGACGCGGATCGCGCCGCGGGTGATGTATCTGTGCGCGGCGCCGGCCTATCTCGAGCGCCATGGTGCGCCGGCCGCCCTGGCCGACCTCGCCGGCCATGACTGTCTGGTGGGGAGTTCGGATACCTGGGCCTTCCAGGACGAGGGCCGCGAACATTTCCTGCGGGTACAGGGCAACTGGCGCTGCAACAGTGGCCAGGCGGTGCTCGACGCCGCACTGCGCGGCTTCGGCCTGGCGCAGCTGCCCGACTACTACGTTCTCGAACATTTCAGGACTGGCCGCCTGCGGGCGCTGCTTACCGAATTCCAGCCGCCGCACACCGCGGTGTGGGCGCTGTTTCCGCAACAGCGCTACCTGTCGCCCAAGGTGCGGATGATGGTCGAGCATCTGCGTTTGGCGCTGGCGCAGCGGCCGGAGTACGCTTGACGCCCGCATATCCGGAGGCGCGACATGGTTGAACGGTGTGGCTGGGTCGGCGACGACCGGCTCTACGAGGCGTATCACGACGAAGAATGGGGCGTGCCGGTGCGCGATGCGCGCTCGCTGTTCGAATTCCTGTTGCTCGAAGGCGCGCAGGCGGGGCTGTCGTGGATCACGGTGCTGAAGAAGCGGGCGCGTTATCGCGAAGTGTTCGACGGTTTCGATCCGCTGGTGATCGCCGCTTACGATGAAGCGAAGAAGGCTGCGCTGCTCGCCGACGCCGGCATCATCCGCAACCGTGCCAAGGTCGACGCGGCAGTCATCAACGCGCGCGCCTGGCTGGCGATGCGGGATGCGGGCATCGACCCGGCGGACTGGCTGTGGGGTTTCGTCGACGGTCGGCCGCTGCAGCCGGGGCGGCAGAGTCTGGCCGAGGTGCCGGCTTCCACGCCTGAATCGGACGCGATGAGCAAGGCGCTGAAGGCGCGCGGCTTCAAGTTCGTCGGTTCGACCATCTGTTACGCCTTCATGCAGGCCGTCGGCATGGT
The DNA here is from genome assembly GCF_006496635.1 of Azoarcus sp. DD4. NCBI lineage: Bacteria > Pseudomonadati > Pseudomonadota > Betaproteobacteria > Rhodocyclales > Zoogloeaceae > Azoarcus > Azoarcus sp. DD4. The sequence goes on along the minus strand of NZ_CP022958.1, from coordinate 4,753,625 downwards.
GAACGACCATGTCGCCGGCTGTCATCGCTACCGTGCGCTGGGTGGGCCGGACTAGCCGCGGCGGGCACGCATGCAAGGCGCGGCGCGGGTTTGACGATGACGGCAGCGGAATGGAGTGTTAGCATCGCTTACCCGACCGATGGCCAGGGCCTTTGCTCGCCCACGGTTGCGACCTTTTCAACCCTTCCCGAACGAGGACTCGTGTGGATCAATCGGTCAGGACCGTTGTCTTTGCCGATCTGACGGGCAGCACCGGATTGTTCGAATCCGCCGGCAATGTCGTGGCCACCCACGTCGTCACCCGTTGCACGCAGGCTTTGGGTTCGCATCTCGCGCGGGCGGGCGGACGCGTGGTCAAGTTCCTCGGCGACGGCGTGCTGGCGCTGTTCGAGGATCCGCTGGCGGCGGTTGAGGCCTGTTCCCGCGCCCAGGACATCCTCCATGACCTCAGCGTCGGTCAGCGCATGACGCCGCTCGGAGTCAAGATCGGCCTCGACTGCGGTGCCATCGTCGAGCACGACGGCGACTGCTACGGCGACGCGGTCAATGTCGCCGCACGCCTGGCCGATCGTGCCCAGACCAACGAGATCCTGATCGCCGAGGCGGTCTTCGTGCGCTTGCCGGATGCGTTGCGGCTGGCCTGCAGCAGCCTCGACCGCATCATGATCAAGGGCAAGACCGAACCGCTGCGGGTATGGCGCATCGACTGGACGCGCACGGCGGAGAGCACGCTGACCGTCCCCATCGCCATGCTCGAAGCGCAGAGCCGGGCGCGCAGCGTCCAGCGCCTCGACCTCGACCGCCTCGATCAACATCTGGAACTCGTCCCGACCGACGGCCCGCTCGTCATCGGGCGCGGTGAAGGCGCCCGCTTCATCATCAACGACCCGCGCGTGTCGCGCCGTCATGCGCGCATCGAATGGACCAGCGGCCAGTGCGTGCTCACCGATTTCAGCAGCAACGGCACCTGGGTGCGTTTCGCCGGCTCGCCGGCGCCGGTCATGCTCAAGCGCGACAGTTGCATGCTGCACGGGCAGGGCGAAATCGGCCTTGGCGCCACCCACGAGGATTTCACCGCACCGACCCTGACCTTCCAGGTCATCAACGACGGCTGAGCAGAGCACGCCGGGCTGGCCGTCACCTGCGCAACGGAGGCCTGAAATGGAACGACCCCCACGCTCACTTCGTTCGCTGCCCCCCGAGGGGGCGCTCAGTGCCTTCGGGCGGCCGGGCGCCACTGAGATGAAACGACCCCCATGCTCACCTCGTTCGAGTAGGGCCGGCTTTGCACAGCCGGCCCGCTCGGCAGGCACGGCGCGGTACGCCGCGAAACCCCTGCCTCACCCCCCCGAGGGGGCGCTCAGTGGCTGCGGGTGGCCGGGCACCACCGAGATGAAAGCAGATTCCGGTTTTCTCGCCTGGGGGCGTCGGCTGGTATTGGCTTGCATGTTCGCGGCGGCGCCGCTGCAGGCGGCTGGGCCGAGCCCCGGCCGTTACGCCGGCGTGCTGCCCTGCGCCGACTGCGCCGGTATCGAGACCCGCCTCGACCTCGATGCCGATGGCAGTTTCAGCCTGCGCGAAAGCTACCGCGGCCGCAGCGCGGCGCCCTTCGACGACAGCGGCCGCTGGGCGATGAGCAGCGACGGGCGCACCCTGGTGCTGCGCGCCGGCAGCGACCTGCCACGCTACTTCGCGGTGACCGACGACGCCACCCTGGAAAAGCTCGACCTCGAAGGCCAGCCGATCGCCTCTTCGCTCGATTACCGGCTGCGTCGCGACGATGCGCTCGCGCCGCTGTTGCCGCGCGTGGCATCGGCCGGTGTGTTCCAGTACATGGCGGATGCCGCCAGCTTCACCGAATGTCGCTCGGGCCGTCGCCTGCCGGTGGCGATGGCCGAAGCCTACGGTGCGCTCGAAAAGGCTTATGTCGCGGCCCGCCGGACACCAGGCGAGGGTTTGATGATCCAGTTGCGCGGCCGGGTCGAGCTGCAGCACAGCGGCGACGACGGGCCCCGGCCCAGTCTGGTGGTGGAGTCCTTCGACGGGTTCGGCAGCGAAAACGCCTGCCCCGTGGTGGAGGTCAACGCGCCCTTCGTCGCCACTCGCTGGCGGCTCGCTCGCCTCGGCGACACGCCGGTGGCGCTGACCGAAACCCCGAACCAGCCGCATCTGGTGTTCGACGCACGCGGCCGGGTGATAGGCGCGACCGGCTGCAATCGCCTGGTGGCGCGCTACGAGCGCAAGGATGCGGGCCTGCGCATCGAATCTGCCATCTCCACCCGCATGGCCTGCGCGCAGGGGATGGAAATCGAACAGCAGATGCTCGCCGCGCTCGATGGCGTGCGCAACTGGCGCCTGGCAGGCGCCGTGCTAGAACTCGGTGACGAGAGCGGCCGCCTGCTCGGCCGTTTCGTTGCCGAGGCGGTCGAATGAGCGTATTCAGCGGCCGCCGGATGTGACAAGGCCCGCTCGGGGCGGGCCTGTCTGTTCGCCTCGTATCGACGGCGCGCGGGAAGGGAGGAGAGAACGCGCGCCGATGCTTTCAGCGATGGGCGAATCGCACTGCCGGGGGTTGGGCGTGATCGTCTAAAGCTGCTGCGCGCATTACCAGCAGAAGCGCTGCGCCGCTTCGGGGCTGGGCCGCGAGGCTGCAGGCTTCTTGAAGATGGCGCGGATGCGGGCCACCGTGCGCTGCAGACCGGCGGCGATCATGTCGCCGACGAGCTGATTGCGCTGTCGATAAGCGTCGCTGATGATGGCGCCGAGGTCGAGGTTGTCGTTCCGCATTTTTGGTGCTCCTGAGTAATCGGTCCGTCGTGTGGACGCTTTGCACTATAGTGACGGTGTTGCGGTGCAACAAACGATCTTTCGTCATCCGATAGAAGAGAAAAACTCATCCATATGGTTTATCGCCTGCCCCCGCTGACGGCCCTGCGTGCCTTCGAGGCAGCGGCCCGCCATCTCAGTTTCAAGCGGGCGGCGGAGGAACTTGCGGTGACGCCGACTGCAGTCAGTCACCAGATCCGCGGTCTGGAAGAAGCGCTGGGGGTGGCCTTGTTCCGTCGTCTGCCGCGCGCGCTGGCGCTGACTTCGGCGGGCGAAGCGATGCTGCCCAAGGTGACGGAGGGGCTGGACTGTTTCGCGGCGGCAGTTGAGCGGGTGAGGGCAGGATCGGCAGCGGATGGTGGCCGGCTGGAAGTGGTGGCGCCGCCGTCATTCGCGTCGCGCTGGCTGGTTCCGCGGCTGCATCGCTTCTACGCCGCATGGCCGGGAATCGAACTCCACCTCGCCAGTGCGCTGCGGGCAATCGACGGCGCCGCGGCACGCGAGGGCGGGATCGAGGACATGCGCGGCGGCCGCCCGCAGCTGTGGATACGCTTCGGACCCGGCCGCTACCCTGGCTTTCGCAGCGAGCTGCTGTTCCGTCCGGTCTATACCCCGGTGTGCAGTCCGCGCCTGCTGCGGGCCAAGCTGCCGCTGCGCCAGCCCTCCGATCTGCGCTACCACCACCTGATTCATGACGATACCGTCGAGGAAGGACATCTGCGCGCGACCTGGGCCGACTGGCTGGAGGCCGCCGCAGTGGAAAACGGCGCCGCGATCCCCGGACTGCACTTCGCCGATCCGGCGCTGGCGATCGCGGCGGCGATCGACGGCCTGGGCGTGGCGCTGGTGCCCAAACCCATGGTGACGGCGGAACTTGCCGATGGCCGCCTGGCGACGCCCTTCGAACAGGGCATCGTCGCGGCGGTGGGCTACTACCTGGTGATGCCGCCGGCGCTGGCCGATTCGCCGGCAGTGGCGGCCTTTCGCAACTGGCTGCTGGACGAGGTCGCGGTCGATGCCGGTGCGGAGCGGGCAGCCGGCTGAAGCGCGCAGCGGCGTCCGTCCGGACCTGCGCGTCAGGCAGTGACGGAGAGCAGGCTGCTGGCGGTGCTGGAGAAGCTGCTGTCACCGTAGGACGCAGCCAGTTCCATGATGCGCTTGAGCACCAGGCTGTCGCTGCTGGCGCTGGACGAGCTGCCGTCGGTGGCGCTGGTGGCGCTGGTGTTCTGCGATTCGTCGTAGGCGCGCGCTTCGCTGGCCGTGACGCGGCCGTCGCCGTTGGCATCGGCCTCGTCGAAGTTCTCGGCGATGCTGCTCATCAGGCCGGACATCTTGCTGTCGGTCGAGCCGATCTCGCTCGCCATGCTGCTCAGTTCGTCCGCAGTGTAGCCCTCGTCCTCGCCTGCGGGCGGCGGCGGAGGCGGCATGCCGCCCATCGCACCCATGCCACCCTGCTCCATCCGCATCTGGTGGAACTGGCTGTCGAGCTCGTCGGCCAGCTTCTGCAGGCTGGACGACATCTCGTCCTGGGTGAGCTTGCCGTCGGAGTCCGCGTCCAGCGCCTTGAACACTTCTTCCGCGCTGGCTGCATCGCTATCGTCGATCGACAGACTGCTGAAGGCGCTCTCGAAGTCGGCCTGTTCGAGGTAGCCCTTGCTGCTGGTGTCGAGCGCGGAGAATAGATCTTCCGACAGCCTGGAGGAGTCCGGGCGGCGGGCGGTGGTCGTCGTGGTGGCCCACGACGTATAGCTGCTGGTCGAACTGCTGATGGCACTGGTCATGACGGCTCTCCTGGTCGATGCGGACGCTTTCCCGCGCACAGCGGTCGGGAAAATGCCGTCAATCTAGGCCGCTGGTTTGGCTGCAGTTTGTCGGCTTGGTATCGCCGCGGATACATGAGGCCGTTGCCGGATGCTCAGGCCGCCGGCCGCGGTAGGCTGAGGCGGGCGATCAGGCCGCCGCTGGGCGCATTGCGCAGCGTGAGCTCGCCACCGTTGCGGCGTGCCGCATCACGTGCGATCGACAGCCCGAGGCCGACGCCGCCGGAGTCGCGGTTGCGCGAGGCGTCCAGCCGCACGAAAGGCTCCATCACCTGGGCGATGCGGTTTTCGGGGATGCCCGGCCCGGCGTCGCGGACCTCGATCGTCAGGCTGGCGGGGCTGTCGATCAGCGCGATGGTGGCGCGCTGGCCGTAGCGGAAGGCGTTGTCCACCAGGTTGTCGAGGCAGCGGCGCAGTGCGTGCGGCAGGCCTTCGATGGGCTTGGCGCTGCCCTCCACCGTGACTTCGCCGCCGCCGTCGCGCGCATCCTCCGCAACCGAATCGGCCAGCGCCTGAATGTCCAGCCGCTGCCACGGTTCGCTGTGGGCTTCGCCGCGCAGGTAGTTGAGGGTGGCATCCAGCATCGCCGCCATTTCGCCGATGTCGTCGCGCAGGCGCTGGTGGGTGTCGCGTTGGTGCGTGTCGGCTTCGCCGCCGGTGGCAAGCGTCTCGACGCGCAGCTTCATACGCGTGAGCGGGGTGCGCAGGTCGTGCGACACCGCTGCCAGAAAGCGTTCGCGCTCTTCCAGCTGGGCCCGGATGCGGTCCTGCATGCGGTTGAAGACACGGGCTGCGCGGCGCGCTTCGCGCGGTCCCTGTTCCTCGATGGGCGGGCTGCTGAGGTTGTCGCCAAGGCGTTCGGCGGCGCCGGCCAGTTGCTGGATGGGGCGTGCCAGCACGCGCGCCCCATACCAGGCCGCCACGGTGAGTGCGGCGATCTGGCTGGCGAGACCGAGCCACAGACCGAGCGGCGGTGGCCGGCGGCGCGGATCGGGCCGCGGTGGCGGCGGCATCGGCGCCACCGCGCCCGGCGCGGCGACCGCTGGCGGCGGAGCGAAGCGCGCGCCGTCGGGACCGGGTGAGGCTACGAACAGGAACAGCAGCGTGGATACAAGATGGCTGGCCAGCACGGCCAGGACGACCAGACCGAACAACCGGCCGAACAGGGTATCGGGCAGGAAGCGCTTCATTGGTGCAGTGGCGGTTCGCACCGAGCGCAATCCGGCTTCAACGGCTGACCTCGGCATCGAAGAGGTAGCCCTCGCCGCGTACGGTCTTGAGCAGCCTGGGCAGGCGCGGGTCGTCCTGAAGCTTCTGGCGCAGCCGCGAGACCAGCAGGTCTATGCTGCGGTCGAAGGCTTCGGCGGCACGGCCGCGTGCGGCGTCCAGCAGCTGGTCGCGGTTGAGCACGCAGCGCGGCCGTTCGATGAAGACCCACAGCAGGCGGAATTCGGCGTTCGACAGCGGGATCGCGAGCGCGCCGGGCGAGGTCAGCAGGCGTGTGAGCGGATTCAGCCGCCAGCCGGCAAAGGCGATCTCGCCGGCCTGTTCGGGTGCGGCGGCCGGCTGGCGGGCTGCGGCGGTGCGGCGCAGGATGGTGTGGATGCGGGCCACCAGCTCGCGCGGATCGAAGGGCTTGACGATGTAGTCGTCGGCACCGAGCTCCAGGCCGACGATGCGGTCGGCGATCTCGCCCCGCGCCGTCAGCATCACGATGGGCAGGTCCGAGCCGGCGCGCAGGTTGCGGCACAGGCTGAGGCCATCCTCGCCGGGCAGCATCAGGTCGAGGATGACCAGGTCGACGGGCTGGGCCGCGAGGGCGCTGCGCATCGAGGCCGCATCGCCCGCCTCCTGGCAGGTGAAACCGTAGCCGCCGAGGTAGTCGGCCAGCAGGCTGCGGATCTGGGGGTCGTCGTCGACGATGAGGATGCGGTGGGACATGGGGCCGGATGAGCAAAAGACGGTGAATTGTCTGTCATCGTCTTGTATCCTGCTTGTCTGATTTGTAGTCGTCCGGATACATGGCGCCCTGTCGGCGCGGTGCCGGTCTATAGTCGAAGGGCATGTGCGCGCAATATCGTGCGCCCGGCCGACTCGATAATCACTCGGGAGAAGAAGATGAAGAGCCAGCGTTCGAAGCAGCCTTTGCGCAACCGCAGTCTTGCCGTCGTCCTGGCGGCGAGCCTGCTCCTGCCGGCGGCGCCGGTCATGGCGCAGACCAACGATTCGCTCACCGGCGACCGTGGCGGAGACAAGGCGGTCGATCTGTTCATCGTGCGGCCGTTCAGCTTCGTCGGCTCGGTGCTCGGCACGGTGGGTTTCGTGCTGGCTTTGCCCTTCACCATCCCGAGCGGCACCGTCGGCGAAACCGGCCGCGACTGGGTGGTCGATCCGCTCGAATACACCTTCTACCGCCCGCTCGGCAATTTCGACCAGTGCGGTCGCGACAGCAACCCCTATTCCTGCGGCGGCGGCAGCAACTGATGCCCGCCCCGGCCGGCCGCGGCGCTCAGTAGGCGCCCGGCCAGCGGCCGAAAGCGAGCGCTGCCGCCAGCGCCAGGCCGTGCAGGTTGGCGGCCAGGATGGTGCGCTTGATTGCCGGCGCGAGTTCGGCCGGTTCGCCGGCGTGGGCGATCAGTTCGCGGGCTGCGGCGAACGAGAGCACCAGCGTCAGCGCCGCCGCCCCCGCCTTTTGCGGCAACCTGTCGGTTGCCACCATTGCCACCAGCCAGCCGTAAGCCAGGATGGCAATCAGCAGATACCCCCACTTTGCGACCGCCGGCCCGAGGCGCACCACCAGCGTGCGCTTGCCGGCGGCGGCATCGCCGTCGTGGTCCGGGAACTGGTTGATGAAGAGCAGGTTGGCCACCAGCAGCGCATAGGACAGTCCGGACGCCACCGGCAGGAAGCTGAAGGCGCCGCGCTGCACATAGTCGGTGCCGACGACCACCAGCAGCCAGCCGGCGGCGATCGCCAGTTCGCCCAGGCCACGGCTCATCAGCGCGAGCGGCGGAGCCGAGTAGGCCCAGCCGACGAAGAGTCCGCCCAGTCCGATCGCGATCAGACCGGGGCCGGCCTGCCAGGTCAGCCACAGGCCCGCCGGAATGACGGCGGCCAGCAGCGCGTAGCCGAAGCGACCGGTTTCGCGCGTGCTCAGGACGCCGTTCTGGATGAAGCGGCTGCCGCCGGTGAAGGGGAAAAGGCGGGCGGTGTTGGCCGCGTCGGCGCCGCTCAGTGCATCGTGGAAGTCGTTGATGACATTGACGCCGGCATGGGCGACCAGGGCGAACAGCACGGTGGCTGCTGCGGTCGTCGCATCCAGCCGCAGGCCGCTGCCCCAGGCGCCGGCAAGGCCGATCAGGCAGCCCACCAGCGTGACGGACAGGAAGGCGGGGCGGGTGGCGGCGAACAGGACGGCGGCGCGCGAGCGGCCGCTATCGGGCCGGGGCTCAGCGGGCATGGGCGAATCCGATGGCGGTAGCGACGGCGTCCGGATAGGCGGCGCCCCCCAAGGCCAGCAGGGCTGCGAGGCCCGCAAGGCGGAACAGGTGGACGAAGGCCGCCTTGGACGATTTGTGGCGGAACAGCCTTTGCGCAGCGAGTGCTCCCAGCCAGCCGCCCAGGAGGCCGGCGAGCTGAAGCTTGGCTTCCGGCACGCGCCATTCGTCGCGCTCGGCGCGGCGCTTGTCGGCGTAATACATGACGAAGGCGATGCAGCTCATGAAGGCGATGACACCCAGCAGCGGTATTGGCAGCCTGCCGTCGGCCACCAGCCACGAGGGCAGGCCGAGGTGGGCGCCGGCGAGCAGCGCGTCGGGCGTCCAGCCCAGCGGACGGCCTTGGCCGGCGCGCCGTGCGGCCGGCCTGCGATCCTGTGGCACGTCGGCGTAACGCAGCGCGACCGCACGGCGTTTGCCGTCGGCCGGCGGGGCCAGTTCGTAGCTGACGATGCGGCCGACCGCGGGCCGGTCGGCCGAGCCGCGCAGATCGGAGATGTGAAAGAAGTGGCGCTCGGCGCTGCCGTGAGTCACGACGAAACCGAAGCCGCGGTCATCGTTCCACTCGGTGATCCTGCCTTGCAGTCGCATGCCTGTCCTCGTGTCGGGAAATGCGGGGGCGCTACAGCAGCACGATGTCGAACTGTTCCTGCGTGTAGCTGGCTTCCGGATGCAGCGAGATCTTCTTGTCGATGAAGTCCGACAGCATCGCCAGCGACTGGCTTTCCTCGTCGAGGAAGAGATCGATGACGTTGGGGGCGGCGAGCACGCGGAATTCGCGCGCATTGAACTGGCGCGCCTCGCGCAGCAGTTCGCGCAGGATTTCGTAGGCTACCGTGCGCGCGGTCTTGACCTCGCCGCGGCCGCCGCAGGTGGGGCAGGGCTCGCACAACAGGTGGGCGAGCGACTCGCGGGTGCGTTTGCGCGTCATCTCCACCAGGCCGAGCGCGGTGAAGCCGTTGATGCTCATCTTGGTGTGGTCGCGTGCCAGCGCCTTGCGGAATTCGTCGAGCACCATCTCGCGGTGCTCGATGTTCTCCATGTCGATGAAGTCGATGATGATGATGCCGCCGAGGTTACGCAGGCGCAGCTGGCGGGCGATGGCCTGGGTGGCCTCGAGGTTGGTCTTGAAGATGGTGTCGTCGAAATTGCGCGCACCGACGAAGCCGCCGGTGTTCACATCCACCGTGGTCATCGCCTCGGTCTGGTCGATGATGAGGTAGCCGCCGGACTTGAGATCCACCCTGCGCGCCAGCGCCTTCTGGATTTCCTCTTCGACGTTGAAGAGGTCGAACAGCGGCCGCTCGCCAGTGTAGTGCTCGAGCAGCGGCAGCACCTTGGGGCTGTATTCGGCGGCGAAGGCTTCGAGCTTCTGGAAGTTCTCGCGCGAGTCCACGCGGATGCGGGTGGTCTCTTCATTGACCAGGTCGCGCAGCACGCGCTGGCCGAGCCCGAGGTCTTCATGCAGCAGCTTGGGCGGGAAAGCGCCGGTGCTGCTGTTGCGGATCTCGCTCCAGAGCTTGCGCAGGTAGGCGATGTCGGCGGCGAGCTCCTCGTCCGAGGCGGATTCGGCCATGGTGCGGACGATGAAGCCGCCGGGCTCGTCGGCCGGTACCAAACGGGTCAGGCGCTCGCGCAGGGCCTCGCGCTCGGCCTCGTTTTCGATGCGCTGGGAAATGCCGATGTGCTTTTCCTGGGGCAGGTATACCAGCAGCCGGCCGGCGATGCTGACCTGGGTGGACAGGCGCGCGCCCTTGGTGCCGATCGGATCCTTCAGCACCTGCACCAGCAGGCTCTGGCCTTCGGCGAGGATGCGCTCGATCGGCTTGGCGGCTTCGCCGTTCTGGCGGTCGCTCCAGATGTCGGCGACGTGCAGGAAGGCGGTGCGTTCCAGGCCGATCTCGATGAAGGCCGACTGCATGCCGGGCAGCACCCGCACCACCTTGCCGAGATAGATGTTGCCGACGATGCCGCGGCTGGCGGTGCGCTCGACGTGCAGTTCCTGCACGACGCCCTGTTCGACGATGGCGACCCGCGTTTCCTGCGGGGTGAAGTTGATGAGGAACTCGATGCTCATGGTGCGACACGTAATGGGAAATGCGCAATGACAGACCCGGCTGCCATTGCGCATGGCTCATCGCCATGCCTGCTCCGGCTACAGCAAGCGGAACCTGCCGCAGCGGTGGGCAGCTACAAAGGATAGCCGAAGGCTTCGAGCAACTGGGCGGTTTCGAACAGCGGCAGACCCATGATCCCGGAATAGCTGCCGCGGATCTCCTCGACGAAGATGGCGGCACGGCCCTGGATGCCGTAGGCGCCGGCCTTGTCCATGGGTTCGCCGGAGGCCACGTAGTAGCGGATGTCGTCTTCGCTGAGGGGGCGGAAGCGCACTTCGCTTACCGAAGTGAGGCTGCGGATGCGGTGGCCGTCGCTGACCGCTACCGCGGTCAGCACGCGGTGGCTGCGGCCGGACAGGCGGGCGAGGATGGCGCGCGCCTCGGCGGCGTCGGCGGGCTTGCCGACGATCTCGCCGTCGACTTCGAGCGTGGTGTCGGCCGAGAGGACCGGCTGGCGTGGCAGCTTGCGCCACAGCGTGCGGCGGAATCCGGCTTCCGCCTTGGTCAGCGCCAGGCGTTCGACGTAGTGTTCGACGCTCTCGTCGGCAAACGGCGTTTCGTCGACGTCGGCGTCGTCGCCACGTTCGCCGCTGCGGAAGGTGAGCACGTCGAAGGGCACGCCGATCTGGCGCAGCAGTTCGCGGCGGCGCGGGCTTTTCGAGGCGAGATAGATGCGGGGCGGGCTGGCAGCCATGATCGGGCGTCCGGTTGATGACACACAATTGTAACCGCGCGGCGGGGCGGGTTATCCCGGTTTCAGACTTCTTCGGCGGCCGGAATGTTCTGCGGCAGGGCGTCGACAAAGCCGAAGCGGGAGAAGTCGCGCACCCGCATCGGGTAAAGGACGCCGTCGAGGTGGTCGCATTCATGCTGCACGACGCGGGCGTGAAAGCCATCGACGGTGCGTTCGATGGGCTGGCCGTCGAGGTCGGCGCCGCTGTAGCGCAGTTGCTGCCAGCGCGGCACCCAGCCGCGCAGGCCGGGCACCGAAAGGCAGCCCTCCCAGCCTTCCTCGATCTCGTCGGACAAGGGCGTCAGCACCGGGTTGGCGAGCACGGTGAAGGGCACCGGCGGCGCGTCGGGGTAGCGTTCGCTGTGTTCGAAGCCGAAGATCACCAACCGCAGGTCCACGCCGATCTGTGGTGCGGCAAGCCCGACGCCGCCGGCTGCGCGCATGGTGTCGAGCATGTCGGCCACCAGTTCGCGCAGGGCGGCAGTGCCGAAGGCGGTGATCGGGCGGGCGCTGCGCAGCAGTCGCGGGTCGCCCATGCGCAGGATGTCGCGGACCATGGCGGTTCTCGGTAGGCGAGGCGGCGTGCGCTACTCGCGGTGATAGGGATGATTCTTCGTGACGCTCCAGGCGCGGTAGAGCGCTTCGGCCAGCAGCGGCCGTACCAGGGCGTGCGGCAGGGTCAGGCTGGACAGGCGCAGCGACTCGTTGGCGCTGGCTTTGAGTTCCGGGGCAAGTCCATCGGGGCCGCCGACGATGAAGGCGACGTCCTGGCCTTCGGCCTGCCAGGCTTCGAGGCGGCGGGCCAGCGCGACGGTGGTGAGGTCGGCACCGCGTTCATCGAGGATGAGGCGGCGGCAGCGCGGCGGCAAGGCGGCTTCGATGCGGGTGGCCTCGGCCGCCATCATCGCGTCCACCGTCTTGCCGGTGGTACGCGGTTCGGCTTTCACCTCGACCAGTTGCAGCGGCAGTTCGCGCGGCATGCGGCGCGCGAACTCGTCGAAACCGGCTTCCACCCACGCCGGCATGCGGTGGCCGACGGCGACGACGAGGAGCTTCATTCAGTGCGCGCCGAGCCTCAGTCGGCGACGCGGGCGTCGGCCGGCTTGCGGCGCGCGGTCGCGTGGTTCATCCACAGCTCTTCCAGGTTGTAGTAGCTGCGGACCGCCGGCTGCATGATGTGCACCACGATGTCACCGAGATCGACCAGCACCCATTCGCCGGTTTCCTCGCCTTCCACGCTGACGACCTGGCCACCGGCTTCCTTGACCTTGTCCTGCACGTTGCGCGACAGCGCGCGCGTCTGGCGTCCCGAATCGGCGCTGGCGACGACGATGCGATCGAACAGGGCGGTGAGCTTGGTGGTGTCGATGACTTCGATGTCGCGGGCCTTGATGTCTTCCAGGGCGCTCACGACGATTTCCTGCAGCTTGGGCGTATTCATTGGGGAGGGCGGTGGCCTTTCAGCGGTAGAGATGATGTAAATCAATATAGTCGAGAACGGAATCGGGCAGCAAATAGCGGGGGCTGCTGCCCATCCGGATCAGGTCGCGGATCTGCGAGGCGGAAATCGCCAGCGGCGTCATGTCGAAGGGGATGACTTTGCCAGCGGCGGCGGCGCGTAGCGCGGCAGGGTCGGTGGCGTGGCGGTCGCGGCAGGCGGCATCGAGTTCCGGCGACAGGATGGCCGGCCAGCGGCGGCCGTGCGGCGCGTAGCCGGGCCGGTTGGCAACGGCGATGTGGGCGAGCCCGAACAGTTCCTGCCAGCGATGCCAGCCCGGCAGGCCTTCGAAGGCGTCTGCGCCGAGAATGAGCACCAGCGGGCGGTCCGGTCCGAGTTCGGCACGCAGCCGCTCCAGCGTGAGCACGGTATAGCTCTTCCGGCTGGCGCGGACCTCGCTGTCGTCGATCTCGAGCGCGGGATTGCCGGCGACCGCGAGCCGCGCCATCGCCAGGCGGTCGTCGGCCGTCGAGCGTGGCGCGTCGCGGTGCGGTGGCTGGCCGGCGGGGATCATGCGCACCGCGTCGAGCGCGAGCGCTTCGCGCGCTTCTTCCGCCAGCCGCAGGTGGCCGAGGTGGATGGGGTCGAAGGTGCCGCCGAGCAGGCCGAGTGGCCCGGTGCCGCGCTCAGCTGCCGCCGTTGCCATTGCCGGGCGTGCCGAACACGTCGCGCGCGTTGCAGTAGAAGCTGGCGAAGACGATCGGGATCAGGATCAGGGGCAGCGGCACCGATACCAGCGTCGCCAGCGTCGGCGAAATCAGGCCGAGGGTGCCGACGATGATGCCGGGCAGCACCGCGCCGAACAGCATCAGCGCCAGCGCATAGGCGAGGAAAGGCCGCCAGTTGCGCAGGCAGGCGTGGAAGCTGAAGAACATCGCCTTGGGAGCGGTGAGCTTCCACCAGCCGGCCAGCAGCGGGGCGAACCAGTAGGCCATCATCACCGGCGTGGACAGGCCCAGCGCGATCAGCAGCGACAGCGTGAAGGCCGGGCTGGCCGCCGCCTCGCTGTCGATATTGCCGCCGGTCATCGCCTTGAGCAGGGTGCCGCCGTCGGCGAGCGAGGTCAGCACCAGCACCAGCAGGCTGGCGACGAGGTAGATCCCGCCTATGGTGACGAGGCTTTGCACATTGCCCTTGAAGCCGGAGAACAGGATGTCCGGCCCGACCTTGCGCCCCTCGTCCACCGCGCGGCAGCCGTTGAGCACGCCGAGCGACAGTACCGGCATCAGCAGCGAGGCGACCGGTTGGCCGATGAAGGGAAAGAGGCTCACCACGATGAGCGCGAGCAGGTAGCCGAAGGCGAGGAAACTGAGCAGCGCCGGGCTGCGGCGCCACAGTTGGAGGCCCTCGACGAGCCAAGCCCAGCCGCGCTGGGTCGGGAGTTGTTTTGCTTGCATGACGAAATTATGCGCGGGTATCGGTCGCGTCGGTAGCCGGGGCGGGCAGGGCGGGCGGCGGGGCGAAGATGTCCCGCCAGGCGGCATAGAGGGCACCGGCCAGCACCGGCACCAGCACCAGCATGCCCAGTCCGGCCGGCAGCATCGCTACCCACACCAGGACATAGAGCATGGCCGCCAGCAGGGCAAAGGTCAGCAGGTTGTGGAAGCAGGCCTGGGCGGACAGCTTCATCGCGTCCAGCGGCGCGACGTCCTGCAGCATGACCAGTGCCGGCGCGAACGACAATGCCATCATCAGCAGCGCCCACAGCACGGTAAAGACCAGCACGCCGAACATCACACCGCCGGTGGCGAGCCCCATACCGGCGAAGGCGCCGAACAGCATGCCGGTGAGTACCGCGCTGCCGCCGATGGCCGCGGCCACCAGCGCCGCGAGCAGGGTGCCGAGCAGGTGGAAACCGCCGACCAGCAGCAGATTGCCGGCGTGGCGGCGCAGACCGTCGAAGAGGTGGCCGACGCGCAGCGCTTCGCCGCGATCGAGCGCCTGCGCGCCGGCGACCAGACCGCCCACCAGCACCGGCAAGGCGACCGGCGCGGCGGCCCAGCCGAGGAAGGGCACGACGCCGAGTGCGGCCAGGATGACGATCAGGATCAGCGTCTGGGCCAGCCAGATCGCGGGGTTCCTGACGAACAGACTCCAGCCGGCCGACAGCCAGCGCAGGGCGTCGGCGGGCGTGACAGTGGCGGGCGGTGGCAGCGGGTGGTGGCGGTGGTGAGGCGGGTGGGTGGTCATCTGTGTGGGAGGGTGCGCGCGGGTCCGGGAGCCGGGCGGCGGAATGCCGATGCGGGCCGGGGCGCGCCGATGCTAGCCGATGGGGCGGGCGAGTTCAAAGCGATATTCATGCGCAGGCCAGCGCCGGGCTGGCAGCGATGCGCAGGCGCAGGATGTCGCGGTATTCGTCCGGGTTCTTGACCAGCACCATTTCGCCCTCGCGCGGCAGGTGGAAGTCGGCCGCGCGCGACAGCCAGAAGCGCAACGCGGCGGCGCGCAGCATGGTCGGCCAGGCGGTGTGTTCGGCGGCGGTGAAGGGGCGCTCGGCGTGGTAGGCGGCGAGCAGTGCGGCACAGCGGGTCCGGTCCAGTTCGCCGTCCGGCGTGGCGCACCAGTCGTTGACCGTGACCGCGACGTCGAACAGCAGCGCGTCGTGGCCGGCGAAGTAGAAGTCGATGACGCCGCCGATGTGCTCGCCGTCCCACAGCACGTTGTCGCGGAAGAGGTCGGCATGGATGGCGCCGGCCGGCAGGGCGGCAAAGTCGGTCTGCTGCTGGAAGGCGATCTCGGCGTCGAGCAGGGCGCGCTCGTCGGCCGGCAGGAAGTCGCGCACCGCGGCGGCGGTTGCGCGCCGCCAGGCCGGACCGCGCGGATTGTCCTGGCGGCGGCCGTAGGACAGCCCGGCCAGGTGCAGCCCGGCAAGCATGGCGCCGACCTTGGCGCAATGGGCGGTGTCGGGCGCCATTACCGAACGGCCGGGCAGTCGCATCACCAGGACCGCCGGACGCTCGCACAGGGTGTCGAGGTACTCGTTGTCGCGGTTGGCGATCGGTGCGGGCACCGGCAGGCCATGGCGGGCGAGGTGGGCCATCAGGTGCAGGTAGTAGGGCAACTCGGCGCGCGGAATGCTTTCGAACAGCGTCAGCACGTAGCGGCCCAGCGTGGTGGTGACGAAGAAGTTGCTGTTCTGCACGCCGGCAGAGATGCCCTTGAGCTCCACCAGGCGGCCGATGGCGTAGTTCTGCAGCCAGCCGGCGAGGGCGGCGTCGGGCACGGAGGTGAAGACGGACATGGGCGTGGGCTCCGGTAAGGCGTATGGCGTTCAGGCTGCGCCGACCGCCGCCTGCAGTGTGGCGTCGCGCTCCGCGGCCTGGCGCAGGATAGTCCATGCGGCAAGCTTGTCGGCCAGATTGCGGCCGGCGTGAGCGGGGCTGGTGGACGGCAGGCGCTGCAGTTTCAGTGTAGGCCGGTCGCCGGCGGTGGCGAGTCGCGCGCCGAAGTGGCGCCGGAATGCGTCCGCCGCCGTGCTGCCGTTGAAGAAAATGTATTCGAGCGCGGGGCAGGCCGCGATCAGCCCGGGGAGGTCGTTGGCGACCACGCTTTCGGGGGCGATCGCGCTGTCCAGGCTGCCGGGGCGGCGGCAGCTGGCAATGACGTCCCACAGAGCGATACGGGCATCGAGCAGGCGTTCCAGCCGCGCCGGGTAGGGCAGGGCCGGGCCGGCGCCGAAGAATTCGCCCATGATGGTCCAGAAGGCGTTGCGCGGATGCGCGTAGTACTGCGCGGCGCTCAGCGAGGCCACGCCCGGCATGCTGCCGAGCACCAGCACGCGCGCGTCCTCGCGCCACACCGGCGCGAAGCTGCGCACCTCGGGGCCGGCGGCGCTCACCAGCTCTTGATCACCCACATCGGGACGGACAGTGCGGGTGCGTCGTCGCGCACCATCCGGCCATCGCCGTTCCTGTCGATCAGGTAGTAGGGCACGCCGTGCGGCGGCGTCACCTTGACCATGTAGAGCTTGCCGCGGATGCGGTATTCGCTCACGGTGTCCTCGCCGCGCTTGACGATGGTGACCTGCGGCTCGTCGGTGTCGGTCATGCCCGGCGGCGGCGGGGGCGGTTCGGGGATCGGTTCGAGCTTGGGCGGTTGCTGGGCGAAAGCCGGCAGCGCGGCGGCCATCAGCAGGGCGATCAGGGTGCGACGCATGGCGATTCTCCTTGAGAGGGGCCGGATTCTAGCAGCGCGGGGCGGTCGAGCGCCCGGCTCGGGCCGGCAATGACTCAGAGGTTGAGCATCAGTTCGTGTTCTTCCGGCAGCGGCAGGAAGCCGCGGGTTTCGTAATGTTTGAAAATGGCTTCGACCACGTCTTCCGGCTTGTCGATCACCTGCACGAGTTCGAGGTCCTCGGGGTTGATCATGCGCTCGGCCACCAGGCGGTCGCGGAACCAGTCGAGCAGCCCCTTCCAGAACGGGCCATGGACCAGGATGATGGGGATCTTGCGGCTCTTGCCGGTCTGGATCAGCGTCATCGCTTCGAGCAGCTCATCCAGGGTGCCGAAGCCGCCGGGCATCACGACGTAGGCGGTGGCGAACTTCACGAACATGAACTTGCGCGCGAAGAAGTGCTGGAAGGTCTGCGAGATGTCCTGGTAGGGGTTGGCCTGCTGCTCCATGGGCAACTGGATGTTGAGGCCGATCGAGGGGCTCTTGCCGAAATAGGCCCCCTTGTTGGCAGCCTCCATGATGCCGGGGCCGCCGCCGGAGATTACCGAAAAACCGGCGTCCGACAGCAGGCGCGAGATCTTCTCCGTCAGCATGTAGTACATGTGGTCGGGCGGAATGCGCGCGCTGCCGAAGATGGAGACGGCGGGGCGGATGGCATTGAGGCGTTCGGTCGCCTCGACGAACTCTGCCATAATTCCAAAAATCCGCCAGGACTCGCGCGCATTGAAGCGTGGCGCGCTGCCGGGCACGCTGCGGGGGAGTTTTTCTTTCGCGGTCATCTGCTTCTCTAATCTAATTATTCTGGGCCGGTGCCGCCGCGACGCGTCTGCGCTCGTCATGCCGCACCAGCGTGCCCGCAAGGATTTCCAGGATGCCCACCCTGCTGCTCGTCGATGGCTCCAGCTATCTTTACCGCGCCTTCCATGCCTTGCCCGACCTGCGCAATTCGAAGGGCGAGCCCACCGGGGCGATCCGCGGTGTGTTATCGATGCTACGTCGGCTGGAGAGCGACTACAAGGCGGAGTATCGCGCCTGCGTGTTCGATGCCAAGGGCAAGACCTTCCGCGACGACTGGTATCCGGAATACAAATCGCACCGCCCGCCGATGCCCGACGACCTGCGCGTGCAGATCGAACCGCTGCATGAAGCGGTGCAGGCCGAGGGCTGGCCGCTGCTGTCGGTCGAGGGCGTCGAGGCCGACGACGTCATCGGCACGCTGACCCGCCAGGCGGTCGAGCGCGGCTGGGAGGTGGTGATCTCCACCGGCGACAAGGACCTCACCCAGCTGGTGCGTCCCGGCGTGCGCTGGGTCAACACCATGAACGAAGAAGTGCTGGACGAGGCTGGCGTGGCTGCCAAGTTCGGCGTGCCGCCGGAGCGCATCATCGACTACCTGGCGCTGGTCGGCGACACCGTCGACAATGTGCCCGGCGTGGAGAAGTGCGGCCCTAAGACCGCGGTGAAGTGGCTCACCGAGTACGGCACGCTCGACAACCTCGTCGCCAATGCCGACAAGGTGGGCGGCAAGGTGGGCGAGAACCTGCGCAAGCACCTGGACTTCCTGCCGCTAGGCAAACGCCTGGTGACGGTGGCGACCGACATCGAGCTGCCGCTGCAGCTCGAAGAATTGCCGGCGCGCGAGGACGACAAGGCCGCGTTGCGCGCGCTCTACGAGCGCTTCGAGTTCCGCGGCTGGCTGAAGGACCTCGCCGAGGGAGCGGCCTCCGCCGGCGAAGCGGCACCTGCGGTGGCCGAGGTGGAGGAAGACGATCCGCCCGCCGACCCCGCCGCGCATCGCGCCGGCTATCAGGCCATCCTCGACTGGCCGAGCTTCGACGCCTGGCTGGCGAAGCTGAACGCCGCCGAACTCACCGCCTTCGACACCGAGACCACCAGCCTGGACCCGATGGCGGCGCAGCTGGTCGGCATGTCCTTTTCCACGGTGAAGGGCGAGGCTGCCTACCTGCCGCTTGCCCATCGCGGCGCCGATGCGCCCGAGCAGCTGCCGCTGGCCGAGGTGCTGGCCAGGCTCAAGCCCTGGCTGGAATCCGCCGCGCACGCCAAGGTCGGCCAGAACCTCAAGTACGACGCCCATGTGCTGCTCAACCACGGCATCCGCCTGGGCGGCATCGCCCACGATACCCTGCTCGAATCCTATGTGCTGGAGTCCGACAGGACGCACGACATGGATTCGCTCGCCAAGCGCCACCTCGGCCTGACCACGATTCCGTACACCGAGGTCTGCGGCAAGGGCGCCAAGCAGATCGGCTTCGACGAGGTGGCGGTGGATCGCGCAACCGAATACGCCGCCGAGGACGCCGACATCACCCTGCGCCTGCACCGCAAACTGTGGCCGCAGGTGGAGGCGGCGCCGAGGCTGGCCGCGCTTTACCGCGAGATCGAACTGCCGACCATGGCGGTGCTGCTGGAGATGGAGCGCACCGGCGTGCTGATCGACCCCTTCCTGCTCGCGCAGCACGGCGAGGAACTCGGCCGCCGCCTGATGGAACTGGAGCGCGAGGCGCATCAACTGGCCGGCCAGCCCTTCAACCTCGGTTCGCCCAAGCAGCTCGGCGAGATCCTGTTCGGCAAGCTCGGGCTGCCGGTGGTGAAGAAGACCGCCACCGGTCAGCCCTCCACCGACGAGGACGTGCTCACCCAGCTCGCCGACGACTACCCGCTGCCCAAGCTGCTGCTGGAGCACCGCGGCCTCGCCAAGCTCAAGAGCACCTACGCCGACAAGCTGCCGCGCATGGTCAATCCGAAGACCGGCCGGGTGCACACCAACTTCTCGCAGGCCACCGCCGTCACCGGCCGGCTGGCAAGCACCGATCCCAATCTGCAGAACATCCCGATCCGCACTGCCGAGGGCCGCCGCATCCGCGCCGCCTTCATTGCCCCGCGCGACCACCTCATCGTCTCGGCCGACTACTCGCAGATCGAGTTGCGCATCATGGCCCACCTGTCGGGCGACGCCCGCTTGCTCGACGCCTTCGCCCGCGGCGAGGATGTGCACCGCGCCACCGCCGCCGAGGTGTTCGGCGTCGAGCCGGCGGAGGTCAGCAGCGAGCAGCGCCGCTACGCCAAGGTGATCAACTTCGGCCTGATCTACGGCATGAGCGCCCACGGCCTGGCCAGGAACCTCGGCATCGAGCGCGCCGCCGCGCAGGCCTGGATAGACCGCTACTTCGCCCGCTACCCCGGCGTGGCCGACTACATGGAGCGCATCAAGGCCGAGGCCAAGGACAAGGGCTACGTCGAAACGGTGTTCGGCCGCCGGCTGCACCTGCCGGACATCCGCGCCCAGCAGGTGGGGCGTCGCCAGGCCGCCGAGCGCGCCGCGATCAACGCGCCGATGCAGGGCACCGCGGCCGACCTGATCAAGAAGGCGATGATCGCGGCGCATGGCTGGCTGGCGGGCTCGGGCTTGAAGTCGCGGCTGGTGCTGCAGGTGCACGACGAATTGGTGCTGGAAGTGCCGCAGGGCGAGCTGGAGACGATGCGTGCGGAGCTGCCGCGGCTGATGGGCGGGGTCGCACAACTGGCGGTGCCGCTGCTGGTGGAGGTGGGCGCGGGGGCTAACTGGGACGAAGCACATTGACGGGGCAAGGCTGCGCCAGGAAATGCCGGGAACTGGTCACGCACCGTTGAATGAGTGCTTTGCTTCCAACGAGGACGCCCGGCATCCGGCAATTCGGCTCTACGACTTTCGGCCAGCTTATTGAAATTTTGCCGCAGTGCGATAATGCCGGACTCGCCCACGTAGCCATTCGCCCAGCCAACCGTGCCGACCCGTTCATCCCTTGCTGCTTCCCGCGGGCCAATAAGTGGCCCGGATTGTTCCAGGTGTCCGGCGGCTGTGTGGCGTGTTCCGGCTGACACCCTCGCGCAGCTGCAGCCGAACTGTGGCGTGCAGCCCCGAGATCATCGCTCGCGAGGTCCCGGCTCTTGACCCGGCCAACGCTTCCCTGAAATCCGGTTGAACACTCCGACCATACCACTCATTAACGAGTCATCCATGCTGCTTCCCGTCATCCTTTCGGGCGGCTCAGGCACCCGTCTGTGGCCGCTTTCCCGCGACAAGCACCCCAAGCAGCTCCTGGCGTTGACTGGTCAGCTCACCATGTTGCAGGAAACCGTCCGGCGTCTGGACGGCTTCGCCAGCGCAAGCACGGCTTGTGGCCCCGCCCTGATCGTCGCCAATGTGGAGCACCGTTTCATGGTGGCGGAACAGTTGCGTGCAACGGGCGTGGACGGCGCGCGGATCATTCTCGAACCCTGCGGGCGCAACACCGCGCCCGCACTGACACTGGCCGCGCTTGTCGCCGCGCGCAAGGAGGCAGATCCGATTCTCCTGGTCATGCCGGCCGATCACGTGGTCGATGATCGTGCAGCCTTTCACGCTGCGGTGGCGGTTGGTCTGGCAGCCGCCCGTGCCGGTGCGATCGTGACTTTCGGCATCGTGCCGACCCGCCCGGAGACAGGTTACGGCTATATCCGGACCGGCGCTCAGCGCGAGGACGGTGCCCTCGCGCTGAGCGCATTCGTCGAAAAACCCGACGCAGAGCGCGCGCAGCACTACGTGGCTTCCGGCGCGTATCTCTGGAACAGCGGCCTCTTCATGATGCGCGCGAGCGTCTGGCTAAAGGCGCTGGGCGTGCTCAATCCCGCGATGGCCGCAGCGTGTGTCGCGGCGTGCGCAGCCGCCGCGGACGAGACCGACTTCATCCGTATCGATGCCGACGCGTTTGCCAGCTGCCCGTCCGACTCCATCGACTATGCGGTCATGGAAAAGCTCGTCGGCGATGCCGGCCTCGGCGTCGATGGGGTCGTGGTGCCGATGTCTGCGGGCTGGTCCGACGTCGGGGCGTGGGATGCGCTCTGGGATGTCATGGAGAAGGACGATGCCGGCAATGCCACGCGCGGCGACGCCATCCTCGAAGACTGCTGCGACAGCCTGCTGTACGGCGGCGACAGGCTCGTCGCGGGCGTCGGGCTCAACAACGTCATCGTCGTCGAAACGGCGGATGCGGTGCTGGTTGCGGACAAATCGCGCACGCAGGATGTGAAGAAGATCGTTAACCGGCTGAAGGCCGAGGGGCGCTCGCTGGCCGACACACATCGCAAGGTCGTGCGTCCTTGGGGTTGGTACGACTCCATCGACTTCGGCGAACGCTTCCAGGTGAAGCGCATCGTCGTCAATCCCGGCGCCAAACTCAGCCTGCAAATGCATCACCATCGCGCGGAGCACTGGATCGTCGTCAAGGGCACGGCGGAAGTCACCAATGGCGACAAAGTGTTACTGCTGTCCGAGAACGAATCGACCTACATTCCGCTGGGTCACGTTCATCGACTGGCCAATCCGGGCAGGGTGCCGCTCGAGATCATCGAGGTGCAGTCGGGGAGTTATCTCGGGGAGGACGACATTGTCCGCTTCGAAGACACATACGGACGCGCCCCAAACTGACCACTCAGCGCCGGGGGTTCGCAGCAATGTGTGCGATCCTTGGCCGTGTGGCGATCAATGATTTTCAGTGGCTGCATTGCTCAAGAAAAGGAAGTGTTGTACCTCCAAGATGAATTCGACCACCCTAGATCTACAAACTGCTGAATCCGTGGATGCGTCCTGGCGTGGGCATACCGGGCGCACGGATATCCTGGTCGGCCTGAGCGCGTACCATGTCTGGCTGGCCCTGGGCTGGCACGACATACGTCAGCGTTACAGACGGTCTGTGCTTGGACCATTCTGGTTTACGCTCACCACCCTGATCATGGTGGGCGTGCTGGGGTTCCTGTACTCGGAACTGCTCCAGCAAGACATATCGGATTATCTGCCGTACCTGGGCGTCGGCCTTGTTGTCTGGCAGTTCATCAGTACAGCCGCAAATGAAGGCTGCATGACGATGATCAGCGCCGCATCCACCATAAAACAGATACGCATGCCGCTCAGCACGCATGTCTGCCGGATGGTGTGGCGGAATTTCATCATTCTCCTGCACAGCCTTCCGGTCGTTGTCCTGTTGATGCTCGCATTCGGACATTCCTTGACGGCAAAGATGCTTCTGCTTGTGCCGGGCCTGTTCTTGTTGCTGTTGAACGCCGTATGGGCCGGCATCGTGTTCGGCATTCTCTGTGCCCGTTTTCGCGATGTAGCTCCAATCATCGGGAATATTTTTCAGGTCGGCTTCTTTCTTACTCCTGTCATGTGGCGGGCATCGGATCTCAAAGAGCGTGCCTGGATTGCCGATTTCAATCCGTTCAACCACCTGATCGACATCGTGCGTTCGCCAATACTCGGAAGCGAATTGTCCATTTCGTCCTGGGGATGGTCGATCGGAATGCTCGTCTGCGGTTTTCTCTTGGCGCAATATTTGATGATCCGTTTCCGCGAACGTGTCGCATACTGGGTGTGAAATGGACGCAAGAATAGTATCCGATGGTGTATGTGTCGAATTTCCGATATTTGAGAACTCTCATCGTTCGCTAAAAAACACCGTTATCCACCTGACCACCGGTGGGCGTATCGGCGTCAATTCCGGCCAGCATCCAGTGGTCAGGGCGCTCAACGACATCAGCTTCGAAATTGGTCCGGGCGATCGCGTTGGACTGGTCGGTCACAACGGATCCGGGAAGACGACACTGCTTCGAGTGCTTTCCGGCATCTATGCGCCCGTCAAGGGCAGATTGCAGATTCAGGGCAAGGTCGCCTCGTTGCTGGACGTCTCCATGGGCCTGGATCCCGACGCCACTGGCTTCGAGAACATCTACCTTCGCGGCATCATGGATGGCCTGCTGCCAGCCGTGATCCGCAGCAAGATCGACGAAATAGCCGACTTCACCGGGCTGGGGGATTACCTCAATCTTCCCGTTCGGACGTACTCCAGTGGCATGCAGTTACGCTTGGCTTTTGCGATCTCCACCAGCGTTGAGGCCGACATCCTGATCATGGATGAATGGCTCAGCGTAGGGGATGCCGAGTTCAGCCAGAAAGCTGCGGCGCGCCTTGATGCGCTGGTCAGCAAGGCCGCCATCCTGGTTGTTGCCTCCCATTCCCCCGAGCTCATCACCCGCGTGTGCAATCGCCGGATCCATCTCGAGCATGGTGTGATCCTGAGCGACGAGAGACTCATCCCCGCTGGTGTTCACGCAGCCGCTGCAGCCTGACATGAAGATTCCTTCCAATCATCCCGCCCTGCTGGCGTCCGAACATCTGTTTTCCGTTCAGCCTTTCAGTTTCGTCAAGGGGCTGGTCAGTGCTGGCATCGCCTATCCCATAGCCGAGCGCTACGAAGAGCGTAAGGTCACCGTCAAGCTACGTGAACTGCGCCACCACTATCGCCTGCCCTTCCAGGAGCGCCTGACGCTGGTCCGGGATGCACTTGTAGACACTTTGCGCTTTGCCGGTGCGCAGGTGCCGTATTACCGCGATCTCTTTGCGCAGACGGGGTTCAATCCTGAGTCGGTGGCGAAGGATGTCCGCTACCTGAACGATCTGCCTTACCTCACCAAGGAAATCATGCGTGAGCAGGGCGAGCGCATGTATTCCCGCCCGCTGGCAGGTCTGCGTCATCACATGTGCAAGACTGGTGGCTCCACCGGCCTTTCCTGTCACATCGCCTACGATCAGACGGCTGCCGACTATTCTGCGGCGGTCACGCTGTATGCACGCGAGCGGGCAGGTAACTACAAATGGCGCTCCGAGCTGCATTTCGCCTGCCGCTTTCCCGACATGGTTGATCCGGGCTGGCCCGTCCGTGAAGACTTCAAATGCTTCGCGATGAACCGCAGCAATATCTTCTTCGATCGTCTGGACGACATCGGCCTGGCCGAAATATGGGAGACGCTGAAGCGCCGCAAACCCTACATGGTGCATGCGCACCCTTCCACGATCTACGCGCTGGCTTGCTACATCGAGCGGCAATACGGCAGCGCGAAGACGTTCGACGTTTTCGAGTCCAGCGGTGAATTGCTGGAGCCCTATCAGCGAGAGCAAATCGCTCGCGCCCTACGCTGTCGCGTGGTCGATCGCTATGGTCTGGCCGAACTGGGCGTGATGGCCTATGAACTGGATGGTGCCGAGAAAGGCTTGCAGGTGCTGGATTCCGAAGGCTGGCCCGAGAGTCGTGAGCTGGACAATGGCGAGCACGAGTTGGTGCTCACCGGTTTCCGCAATCGCCTCATGCCGCTCATTCGTTACGCCACGGGGGATCTGGCGCGTGTGGAACAACGCGAGGATGGCTTCTACCTCACCGACATCGTCGGCCGCATTCACGACATCGTCTACCTCTCCGGCATTGCGTATCCCACCCACACCATCCAGGACATGCTGGACCATCGCGTGGGCGGCATTCAGGAATTCCAGATCGACGTGCGGGGAGAAAAGCCCGTGCTGCGCATCGTGCCCGAGCCACATGCCGATCCGGCGCAGATCGCCGCGAAGATCGAGGGCTACTGGCCTGGTGCGCTCACCGTGGAATTCGTCGGTCATGACGCCTTCGTGCGCGTTGGCCATCGTGCCAAGTTCCGGCATGTGGTGACGGCATGATCCACGTTTTCGCTGCCCGGCCGGATGCAGAAGCGGCGGGTCTCGTCGTCGCCGCGCTCCGCCGCTCCGTCAGCCACGGGCTGGTTACCCCGGCAGCGCCTGCCGGTTTTCCCGAGGCCTCGATAGCTGTCTGCATTCACCCGGACGAACTGCGAGGCGAACAACTGTGGCGCTGGCTGCACGAGCAGCCTCGCAAATTGATCCTGTTCGGCCGCCTTCCGTCCTCCCTGCGCGTGCCGTTCGATGTCAAAGCCGTCGAATGGCCTGCGTCGACCGGGAGTTGGGCGCGTAGTGCGCCGGCGCCGGCTGGCGGCTGCGCCGAGAGCGCAGGGCGCATCGTCTATCGTCCGAAGGCTTCGGCTTTCGCTGCTGCGGGCTGGGAGCGGGCGCTGGAGCGTTTCGACTTCGCCGACGAATGGAACAACCTGGCCTATGGCGCGATTCGTGCGGATGGCGGCCTTTGGGCGCTGGCCGAGCCTCTGCAGGCTCCGGATGATTGCGGATTGGCCGACCTGGTCATCGAGGGCGAGGCCCGCCTGAGCTACTGCGCAATGTTCGAAGCGGGAGCATCCTCGGTACTGTGGTTCAACCGCCCGGTTGGCCCGATCGATTCTTTCGAATGGCGCCTGGTGGAACGTTTCCTGAGCAACTGGCGCAGCGATACGCAACCCTGTTGCCCGGTGATCAGCGAGATCCCCTGGGGACACGATTCCGCCATCACGATGCGTCTCGATTGCGACGAGGACATCACATCTGCCGCGCCCTTGTGGGGCGCCTATCGCCAGATGAATGTGCCGCTGTCGCTGGCCATCCATAGCAGCAATCTGCACGACGATACGCATTACGCCTTCCTGCGCGAGTTCAGTGGAGCGGGGGGAGCCTTGCTCTCCCACACCGCCACTCATGCGCCCAACTGGGGTGGCAGTTATGAGGCTGCGCTGGCTGAAGGAAGGGAGTCGCGTGCGCGGATCATGGCTGCTGCAGGGGTGTCGGTGGCCTATGGCGTTTCTCCATTCCACCAGTCTCCGCCTTATGCCCTTGCCGGCCTGTGCGATGCCGATTATCGGGGGTGCATCGGCGGCATCATCCGCAATGACCCCGAGTTTCTGCTCGCACGTGGCGGCGAACTGGCGGGTTTGCCGCGTGGTTTCATCGGCCACAGCCAGCAGACCATGTTGCATGGCGACTGCATGCTCGCCGAGGGCGATCCGTTGCGCATCTTCAAAGCGGCTTACGACCGCGCTTTCGAGACGCGCACGCTCTTCGGCTATCTCGATCATCCCTTCTCCGCACGCTATCAGTACGGCTGGTCCGACGAAGGCCAGCGTATCGACGCGCACGTGCGTTTGATACAGCACATCCGTGCCCGTGCAACCCGTCCGCTGTTCATGGATGAAATCCAGGCCATGGATTTCCTGCGCTCGCGGGCAGCAATCAAGCTTGCAGAAGACGTCGCAGGCCTGGTTTGTCACGCGGCCGATGCTCCAGAGGGCTTGGCCTTTGGCGTCGAGTTCCGGAACGCTCTCCAGCCGCTCGCCTGTGGGGCGAGGCTGGCATGAGAGTTCTTGTCGCTCTCGGCACGCGTCCGGAAGTCATCAAACTGGCGCCGGTGATTGCTGCGCTGCAGCGGCGAGCGGAGGTACGGGTCTGCGCGAGTGGTCAGCACCGTGAAATGCTGCAACAGGCGCTGGATGTCTTCGGTTTGCAGCCGGACATCATGCTTGATGCGATGGCCCCGGGGCGCTCGCTGAACGTTCTTGCCGCCCGCTTGATGGAAGGGCTGGATGGCGTGCTGGAACAGGAGCAGCCGGATTGGGTGCTGGTACAAGGCGACACCACCACGGCGTTTTGCGCCGGCCTTGCCGCCTTTCATCGCCAGATCAGGGTTGGCCATGTAGAAGCAGGGCTACGCACCGGCGATCTTGCCAGCCCCTTCCCTGAAGAAGCCAATCGCCGCCTCCTGGCGCGCATCGCCACGCTTCATTTTGCGCCGACTCAACTGGCGGCTGCGGCCCTGCGCGGCGAAGGGATCCCGGAGGGCTCCATTCGCGTCACCGGCAATACCGTTGTGGATGCCATAGCTCAGGCTCAATCAGCCTGGCCAGGTGGTGTGCCGGCGGGTTTGCCTGCGGAAATCCGGCAGAGGCTGGGGGCCGGTCCTGCGGTGCTGGTCACCTGTCATCGCAGGGAGAACTTCGGCAGCGTGCTCGAGGCCTTCTGCCACATGCTCGTGCGCCTGTGCGTGCAGTATCCGGATGTACAGTGGATTTTCCCGGTGCATCTCAATCCGGCTGTGCGCGAACCGGTTAACCGCCTGCTGGCCAGGCTGCCGAACCTGCTGTTGACCGAGCCCGTGGATTACCACTGCAGCCTCTATCTGATCAGCCGTGCCATCCTGGTCCTGAGTGATTCCGGCGGGATTCAGGAAGAGGCGCCCAGCTTCGGCACGCCCGTGGTGGTCATGCGCCAGCATACCGAACGTATCGAGGGCGTAATGGCCGGTTTCGCTACGCTCGCAGGGCAGGATCCAGCTGCCATCGAGGCCGCGGTGAATGCCTGGCTGAATGATGCCGACCGACGCACCGCCCTGCGCGCGCTTGCCAATCCCTATGGCGACGGTTGCGCATCCATGCGTATCGTTTCTGCCTTGTATGGCGAGCCACGCGAGGCCTTCCATGGCTGAACGTGAAGTCCTTGTTCCGCAGAGCTGTATCCTGTTCGCTACGGCCGATTGGGATGAACCCTACTGGACCAACAAACAGCACTGTGCGAAGTCACTGGCTGAGCTCGGCACCCGGGTGCTCTATGTGGAAAGCGTCGGCCTGCGCAGCCCCAAGGCTGGAAGCGCTAAGGACTGGGGGCGACTGTGGCAGCGCTTGCGCAAAGGGCTGTCGTCACTGATTTCCGGCGCGGTCGAACGTGCGCCAGGCATCTTCGTCCTCTCGCCGCTACTCGTCCCGGCAGGCCATCGCCATCCGGTCACACGCGCGCTCAACCGTTGGTTGCTCAAGGCTGCCATTGCCCGGACTGCCGGACAAAGGCATTTCCGGAAGCCCCTGATCTGGACTTACCACCCTTTCATGCTTGACGCGATCGAGGGTATGGATACCGGCTCCCTGCTCTATCACTGTGTGGATGATCTGGCTGCGGTGCCCGGCGTGGATGCCGAAGCCTTCCGCGCTGCCGAGCGGATACTGCTGCAACGTGCCGACGTTGCCTTTGCGACTGCGCCGTCCCTTGCCGAGCATTGCCGCCAACACAACGCGAACACGCATTTCCTGCCCAATGTGGTCGATGCCGAACACTTCGGCCGTGCGCTTGAGCCCGGCCCTATCCCGGAAGACCTCGCCTGCATTCCCGAGCCGCGCCTCTGCTACCACGGCGTGCTGTCCGATTTCAAGATCGATTTCCAGCTCCTGATCGATGCGGCACGCATGAAGCCCGAATGGAGCTGGGTCTTCATCGGCGAAGAACGCGAAGGCCAGAAAAGCCCGCTCGTGGCTGAACTGGCAAGGTTGCCCAATGTGCATTTCCTGGGCTACAGACCCTATGCCGTGCTGCCGGACTACCTGCGCGGAATGCAGGTGGGGTTGTTGCCCTCGTTGATCAACGACTACACACGCGGCATGTTTCCGATGAAGTACTACGAATATCTCGCGGCGGGGGTGCCGGTGGCAGCCACACCGCTCGACTTCCAGCGAGCCTGCCCAGGTGGGATCGCAAGTGGGGCGGGACCAGATGATTTCGTGCGAGCTCTTGGTGATCAGTTGTCAGGCGGGCGGTTCAGCAAAGAAGACGCCAGCGAACTCATTGGCGACAATACTTGGGGGTCGCGCTGTTTAAGCATGCTTGTCGAGGTGATGGGGCAAGGTTGCCTGAAGGCTTCGAACGAAAGGTTTCATGTGGGGCTAAAGCTTTGAATGGCTATCCGCGGCGCACGCGGAGAATTCGCCCGGATGAGAACGGATAGAAGAGAGGTATGGAATGAAACTGACTGCATCGATGTTTGCGATGGCGCATCCAGATGGCTGGCTGGATCGGATTGAAGCGGTAACCGAGGGGATACTGGTGGAGGGCTGGGCTTTTCAGCGTCACGATCAAGGGAGGTGCGATTTCCCGGTCGTAATCATTACGGCCGACTGGACGGAGGTTGCCCGGCTGGAGCTTGGTAATGTTGCGCGTCAGGACGTGGTCGACGCCTTTCCGGATTGCCGTCTGGAAGACAAGGCGGGATTTTCGATCCTCCTGCCCAGCGACGTGGTCGGCGAACGTGGCGTGGCGGCTATTCAGGTATTTGTACTGAATCCGAACGGCACGGTTTCTCCTTTGAAGAAAGGCTTCAAGACAGGGCTTCAGGTTGAATTGACCGGGCGCTGCAATCTGCGATGTCCTATGTGTCCCAGTGTTATCTATTCGGATTTTCACAAGAAGGAGCTGAGTGAAAGTGAAATTCCGGACCTCGTTGAGTTCCTTCAGGATCGGGATTTTATCTGTCTGGATGGGTTTGGAGAGTCCCTCCTGGCACCCGTCTTCAGTCCTTTGCTGGATGCGCTGCCTCGTGCTTCGGAAGTTGTGTTTCATACCAACGGATTGTTGCTCGACAAAAAAACAGATCAGATACTGAAGAATGCTCCACCAATTGCCTGGGTGGCCGTGAGTCTCGACTCACTCGATCCGGAAAAGTACTCGCGGCTTCGAGCCGGTAGTTCCTTGCAGAAAGTGTTGGGCAACCTACGAGAGTTCAAGAGAAAGCGCGATGAAATGGGTCTGGTTTATCCCGTCATCCGCTTGAACCTGACGTTGATGAGGGAGAACTATCTGGAGCTCGAAGATTTCGTTCGGCTTTCGTTGGATTTTGATGGTGTTGTTGAGTGCAACTGGTTGTACGACGTCGAACACCTGACGGATGGGGTGAATATCGAGGTCGGTGGGCAGGTGTTCGATTATGAGTCGAACAAACTCAAGCATGTCGCTCATGACGCCAACGAGCACATAGATGCGGCTTTTGATCTTGCGCGGCGACTCGGGGTAGAGATCGTTTTCAACTCCTACTTCAATGAGAGTCTTTCGGAGTCTCCTGATGAAGAGGGGTTTTCCGGTGCGATCAAGCGTTCCGTGTCAGAGTGCCCCCATTTGTGTGGCGATTTCATGCTTCAGGCCGACGGGAAGGTTCAGAACTGTGTTTGGCAGACTGCACCCTTGATGGACTGGCGTGAAGAGGGGATGGCGAATGTCAAATCACATCCCAGGGTGCAAGCTGTAAGGGAGATGGCTGCCGAAGACAGAATTCCGTACGAGTGTTCCGGCGCTGGATGTTCTTATGTCCGGCTGCGGAAGTCGGATGAAGGACGCACTCATGATATTCGGGTTGGCGGGTACAGCGGAGATCGTGTGACCGAAAAGAAAAAGATCAAGATCAAGTCGCTCTGAGTCCTGGGTTGTTGATCTCGGCCTGGAGTCGAATAGGCTGGTCTTATTAGCAATGCTTGTTGTGATCCGGTTGTGGCGTTTCTGCGTGCGCTGTCGCTTGAGTTGAGGCTGGGATGAAAGGGTTTGTCGATCAGATTGACGTAAGGGCCGTTCGCGGGTGGTGCATCTGCGATGTGGAGGTCGTGATAGATCGCCGTTTTGTAGTCGATCCTGCAAGATATTTCATTCGTTCCGATCTTGCCGATTCCGGTGTGGATGGCCGTGCGTTTGAGATCGACCTGGCTTCGGCACTCCCTGGATATACGCCGGTAGAAATCATTGTCCGGCCACGTGGACATCTTCATCCGCTGCCGGGAGGCTACCTCAGATTGGGCAGCTTGAAACCTTTTCAGTATGTCGGTAGCAACGCGCAGGCCCGAGTTCACAATGAACGCCTGATGGACGGGGCCACAAGGGGAGTCTGTCTGTTCACCTCACGGGCTGGAGGGACCATGTTGACGGATCTCATTCGCGCGCATCCCCGTGCATATGGCTTTGCGGAACCGATCGAAGGCTTCGTGCGTGGTGGGAAGGCAGCTTTCTCGGAATGGCTGGACGATTACTTTCTGCTGCCATCAGTCATCGAGTATCCGCACGAAGTGCCGGATCCCGCCTTGATGTTCATGACGACGAAGATCTATCGACACGATACTGACCTGTTCCCCATGTTCAATCGCTATGGGGTGAAATATCTTCGGTTATACCGGGAAAACGTCTTGAAACAGGCGGTGTCGGATCTGGTCGCCAGGAAGCTTTTCTCAGAAAACCGGAATTTCAATCTTGAGAGAAGTGAAGATGGCGGAAACAGGGCGCGCCGCGAGAAGATTCGCGTCGATCCGGGGGCGCTGCTGGCAAAGGTTGAGCGTTATCAGAAGGCGGAGCAGCTGGTGGATGACATGATTGCCACGTACGCGGAGGGGGCGGTCATGAGTATTTCCTATGAGCAACTGGTTTCAGGTGAGATCGGTTTGCGCAAGGTTTTCGAATATTTCGATCTTGAATGGGTTTCCGTGTCCTCGCGTCACGTCAAGGTCAATAGTGACGATCTATCTGAGGTAATCGATAACTTCGATGAGGTCGTGGATGTGGTGCGTCGCACAAGATTTGCCCATTTTTGTGATTAGTTTTTTGAAGTGCTTGTTTTGCTTCATGGCAAGGCATGGGCGCATACCTGGGTGAGCCTGGTTTGATGCACTTTCTTGCCGGTCTGGAATTTACGTCGATAGGATTCGATCCGGCCTTTTTCGCGAGCGTCCTGCGTGCGTTCGTGGAGAGGCTGGGGCGTTCTCAAATGCAGGATATGGACCTTCAGATGAGAGATTCCTTCGTGCATGTACGTGCTGCGTGTTAATCGTGTCTATTTCTGGTGATCGTTGGATGAGTAATATCCCTTCCGTTCCTCCTCATGTGCTGATGGTGACTCATGTGTTGCCGTATCCTCCCGCAGCGGGGAACGAAATACGCGTGCTCAGATTGTTGCGCTGGTTCGCGGGAAGGGGCTACCGCATCAGCCTGGTCATTAAGCCCATGGGGGTTCCCGAAGTTTCGAATGAGAGCGTCAGCTATCTCTCGTCACTGGTCGAGAATCTCTTCGTTTTCGACTCTCGTGTTACTTCTGATTGTGCGCAGGATGTTCGACTTCCGTCCGATGAGGTCGGAGTGGATCTTCGACTTGCGGAGATTCAGGAGATGTTCTGCCCGGTATGGTTCTCGTCGGAGGTCGGTAAGCTGATCGATTCGCTGAGACCCGACGTGGTGCTGTCGGAATATGCCTTGATGGGACGGGTTCTGGTCTCGAGCGAGTATTCCGGATTCCTGAAGATCATCGATTCAATCGAGCTTTTCAGTCGTCTCAGGGAGAACCTTGCCAGGCAAGGAGTTACAGAGAGCGCGGGGCTCGACCTTTCCGCTGATGAGGAGCGCTTCCTGCTGAAACGTGCGGACATCGTGCTTGCCATTCAGCATACGGAGTGTGATGCCTTGGCGGAGATGTTGCCGGACAGGCGGGTGCTGGTGACGGCAATGGATCTGGACATTCCGGAAGCGACACGCGGTGACTGTGTCGACGGGCGCGTGCTGATCGTCGGATCGGATAATCAGTTCAACGTGAATGGCACAAGGCATTTCCTGAGCCATGTCTGGCCACGCGTGAAGGCCGAAGTGCCGGCGGCCACGCTCCACGTTGTAGGAAAACTTTCTGGCTGCCTGGAGAGCACGGATCCGTCGGTGAAACTCCTCGGGTACGTGGATTCCATTGCGGACGAGTACCGCGATGCGTCCGTGGTCGTGAATCCGTGCCTGCATGGGACCGGGTTGAAAATCAAGACGATCGAGGCGCTTTCCTGGGGTAAGGCGCACGTCGGATGGCCGGTCTCGGCGGATGGTATTCTGGACCTTGGATCGTTGCCCTACGTGCTGGCACACGAGGAAGAGTCATTTGCCAAGGCAGTGTGCAGCTTGCTGGTGGATGACGCGATGCGGACGGCGCACGAAGAACGATCCCGCGCATTTGCGTTGGCTCATTTCTCGCCGGATGCCGTGTATGGTCCGCTGGCGGCGCTTATCGAGGCGCACGCCCGTAGCGACGATAGCCGTCGGAGCGGAGGGCAAAAGGGTAACCAACAGACACCGGAAGACGCCCCTGTGTTGGTCAGCACGTACGCCTGCGCCTCGCTTGGCAGGGACGGCGGATTACCGATTACTGTGCACGTGTTTGCCACGGGGCAGGTGGCGGGGCTAACCTGGTCCGGACCGGGTCTGCCCAGCCCCTTGGAGCCAGACGTCATTGCCGGCGGCATTGAAGGGATCAACCGGCGGCTGCATGAGTGCCTGGGGGATGGCGAAGCAGTGGTCCTGTTCGTCCCGGCCGGCACGCCGTTTTCCACGCAGGATGTGGTGGATCTGGTCGAGGCCATGGCGGCAGACCCTCTCTATGGTTTCGCGATGCCGAGGATCTCAATCGAAGCACAGGCCGATGAGGAGGCACGCATGCTTCCGCACCTGCCCGAATCCGAGCGACGGGTTGTTGAGGGAGCGCCGCTGCTCGTGCGAGCCGCAATATTCCGCGATTTCGGTTTGCTTGACGCACAGGCGGCCAATCTCGACTCCGCGCTCGCCCAGTTGTTCGCACGGGCCAATCGGCGTGGCATCAGTGCGCGCCTTGCCAACCGGGTGTTGATGCAAGCGGGCGCAACCGGGCTATCTGCATTGAGACTGACGCGGGCATCCGACCACGCGAAGGCGCTCTCCGCGCAGGCGGCTTTGCCCGAGATCCGGTTTGAGCGCTTGCTGAGGCATCGTGTTGCGCGCAAGGACATGCGCGACGTGCTCTTCGATATCAGGAATCTCGCAGCGGGCTTCAACGGTACCGCTCATCATGTGCTGGCTCTGATGGGGGCATTTTCACGGTTGGCTGCTTCACGGAGGATGCGTCTTCATTTCTGGGTATTGCCGGAATCGGCAGAATTCCATGATCTGTACGCGCGATTCCCCGGGGCCATCGTCCACCAGCTTGCGGCGGATCAGTGCTTCGACGCCAGTGTTCGCCTCACCCAGCCCTGGAGCCTGACGGAGCTGCGCGATCAGGCTTATGTTTCGACCGTCAATGTGTTTTCGGTGCTCGACACGATTGCGTGGGATTGCCATTACATCCGCATGCCGCACCTCGAGGGGGTGTGGCGGGCCATGGCGGATTACGCGGACGGCTTTGTCTTCATCAGCGAATTCACAAGACAACGTTTTCTGGCGCGATTCCCGGCGGCAACGGCGGCCGGTCAGAAGGTAGCGCATTGCTCCATGGATCCTGCGGAGTATTGGACTAAGGAGAGTGAAAACCTTGCGGTTCGAGGAGATCGGGCAGCAGACAGCGCACCGTATGTGCTGATTGTGGGCAACCGCTACTACCACAAGGGGCTGGCTGAAGTGGTTCCAGTCCTGTCGGCAGCGTTTCCGGATGTCCGCTTCAAGGTGCTTGGTGAGTGCAACGGCCATTTCCACAACGTGGAGCAGATATCCTCCGGCGGCCAGTCGGCGGAGGCCATGGCGAAGCTGTTCGGGCACTGCGTCTGTTTGGTTTTCCCGTCCTTCTATGAAGGGTTCGGCCTTCCGATTTTCGAAGCACTCGCGTTCGGCAAGCCTGTGCTGGCGCGGCACAGCGACTTGATCGACGAGCTCCGGGAGCGTATCGATCCCGTCCCGGATCTGATTCCGTTTGTCACGACGAACGAGTTGTTGCGCGAACTCAAGGATTTGCTTGCGCAGCAGGTCATGCTGGCGGCGAGAAGTAGTCCGGTGGCGCTGCCGAGGCATCCATATCGTTGGGAAGACTCGGCGTCCGACGTCCTCGATCTCGTCGACAACCTGCTTGCTCGTGCCGATCTTGAGCGGTGCCGCAAACGGCTTGAGTTCTTCTACCGGCTGGAGATGTTTGATCTGGAACGTGCAGGATGGGCGGATGGCACTCAGAACATGGTGAGTTTCGAAGTCGAGAAGGAAGAGTGAGCTTGCGTATCCTCAGCCTGTTCGTCCGTTATGGAGATGCCGACTACAAAGGCGCCTATCAGGCGCTGATGGATTTCTATGCCGGGATGCCCGAGGTGAGCGTGGAGTCGGTACTGATAGATACCGCCCTCGCTCACGATGTTAAAGCCTGGATTGGAAGGCGGACGCTGATGTTGGCCGGCGACAACCGGCGTAGGGAGTTCAGCGGCTGGGACACGGCGATAGAGCATTGCCGGAAGAGGTTTGCAGACTTCGATCTGGTTCACCTGGTGACATCCGCTTTCCAGAACGAATACAACGGGTTCTATCCGTTGATCTGCAGGGAAATGCTCGATTATGTGCAGGCAACGCCGCAGGTGATGCTTGCGCACGTCGATGCCTATCCCGAGCGGGTGAGGCTTTACGGGCGCAGCTTCCAGACTTGGGGATGTTCGAAGTTCCTGTTCGCACGGCCGGCAGATATTCTGGCTCTAGGAAGTCTGGTGGGGCCGTTTGACGAGCCGGACTTCTTTCCGGCAGGGCGGACTGAGCCTTTCAATGCGGATGCTCCGCTTTCGGAGAATTACGCGCGTTTCCTGCTGGATTGGCTCACGGGTAGCGGCCTGCCGCACGGTCAGTGGCATTCGGTGTTCCGCTATGCGGATGAAAATGTCCAGAAGTTTCGTGCGAAGGCATTGTCCATACTGGACGAGCATAATCTGTCGCTGCGAATCCGCGAGTCGGGCGTACGAATCGTCGATTACACATGGTGGCATGCCAATCGCCATCGCATCGGGGATCTCGTGCCTCCCGACGAATTGATCCAGGTGCAGGAGCGTAATCGTTATCTGTTCGGCTCTCCGATAGTTGAAGGGCAAGCGCTTCGTCAGGCACCGTTCCCGCAGAAGGCGGGAATTGCCGCCTTGCTTGAAGACGAAGATGATGAACTGTTCACGGGAGGGCTTGGCCGGGCGCTACTGGCGGGCGTAGCCATGCCGCATGAGCTGACGCCTGCAGGCGCATGCATTGCGCGTGCAGGCATGCTCATCAAGGTGGGCTATCGGTTTTCTGCACGCCAGTTGAAGTGGTTGGCCGAGGTCAGCGAGGAACTTGTCCAGGACGCTCCGCTGCCGATTACACGGGGTCTGCATGCTGTGTGGCTGGCGCGGGACGATCTGCATCGGTCGCTGAATCTTGACACTGCAGAAGGACGTGAGGCCTTGGTAGTCTGGTGGAGCCGTCAGCACCGGGAGGAAGTCGACCTGTGTGTGTTGATGCCAGAGCGGGTTCTGGGCGAACCGGCTGCAACGCTGGAACAGGATGCTCCGCTGCCGCTTACTCGCGGTCTGCATGCCGAATGGCTGTCACGGCCGGATTTACGACAGGCGCTGGATCTTGGCTCTGCCGAGGGGCGTAAGGCCCTGGTGGTTTGGTGGGTCAGGGAGAACACGCAGGACGCCGGGCTACGCTCGCTGATACCGGAGTCGGCTCTGAGTGAACCGGATGCACGGCTCGAACAGGATGCACCGCTGCCGCTCACTCGTGGTCTGCATGCCATGTGGCTGGCGCGGGATGATCTGCAACAGTCAATGGACCTCGGTACCGCCGAAGGGCGTAGGGCCCTGGTGGCCTGGTGGAGCCGGGAGCGCCGGAACGATCCCGCGCTGCGCGCGCTGATCGCGGAGTCGGTTCTGAGCGAACCGGATGCAAGGCTGGAGCAGGACGCGCCGCTGCCGCTCACTCGTGGTTTGCACGCTGAATGGCTGGCGCGGCATGATCTGCAACAGTCAATGGACCTCGGTACTGCCGAAGGGCGCAGGGCCCTGGTGGCCTGGTGGAGCCGGGAGCGCCGGAACGATCCCGCGCTGCGCGCGCTGATCGCGGAGTCGGTTCTGAGTGAACCGGATGCAAGGCTGGAGCAGGACGCGCCGCTGCCGCTCACTCGTGGTTTGCACGCTGAATGGCTGGCGCGGCACGATCTGCAACAGTCAATGGACCTCGGTACCGCCGAAGGGCGTAGGGCCCTGGTGGCCTGGTGGAGCCGGGAGCGCCGGAACGATCCCGCGCTGCGCGCGCTGATCGCGGAGTCGGTTCTGAGTGAACCGGATGCAAGGCTGGAGCAGGACGCGCCGCTGCCGCTCACTCGTGGTTTGCACGCTGAATGGCTGGCGCGTGAGGACCTGCAACGGGTTTTCGATCTGGCGGCAAAGGCGGGACGTGAAGCATTGTCAGTCTGGTGGTATGTGACACACCGGGACGATGCATTCATCCGCGAGCTCGTTCGGCTTGAAGTGATGGAAGAGGTGATGCCTCTGCTCGTGCAAGATGAAGGCCGCCCGATCACCCGAGCGGAGTATCTCCTCTGGATCTCCCGCGAGGACCTGCGTGTCGCGTTTGACGTCAAGCAACGCGTTGGACGCAAAGCGTACTCTGAATGGCTGCTTGGATACGGAGCCGGGGAGAGTACGGTGCAGGGGGAGCGAGACGCTGCTTCTTCGCCAACCGTGTCTTCCGGCCCGACCAAGGGGGCCGGTTTCGCCGAAGGTGGCGTCAACGTCATTGGCTATGGCAGGGGAGAATTCGGTATAGGCGAAGACGTGCGTATGGCTGTTCGTGCGCTTTCGTGTATCGATATCGGGACGTGTGTGCCCCGCATTCCGTTGCGGGTCGCCGCAAGGCAGGAGGATGTCAGCCTTCGAGCGTACGAGGTGCCCCGGCCGCTGTTCCGGACAAACCTGATCTGCATGCCTCATTACGAGACGTTGCGTCTGCTTGCAGCGACGGGACACAGTATTCTTGATGAACGCTACAACATCGGCTTCTGGCAATGGGAGCTACCCAGGTTTCCCGCGCCAATGCGCTGCGCGCTGGATCTTGTGGACGAAATCTGGTCGGCCTCGTCCTTTACCGCGGAAGCAATGCGTGCCGTAACCGACAAGCCCGTGATTCGCATGCCGATGGTGGCAACGCTGCCGGCGCCGGAAAGGAAGTGGAGCAGATCGGATTTTTGCTTGAATGAAGGTGAATTCATCTTTCTGACGGTTCTGGATGGCAACTCCAGTCTGAAACGGAAGAATCCCCTGGCGGCGGTTCGGGCGTTCACAGCCGCTTTCCCGAAAAGCAAGCACGTGCGCCTGGTAGTCAAGGCCATGAATGTGAGCGAAGCTCAGTTGGAATGGCGCAGCGTTGTCGAGCATGCGGCCAGGGATGACCGGATCAGCCTGATTGTCGAGACCATGACAAAGGACAAACTGCTGGGGCTGCAATCGGTGTGTGACTGCTTTGTCTCGCTGCACCGTTCGGAAGGTTTTGGCCGGAACATTGCCGAAGCAATGCTGTTGGGCAAGCCGGTCATCGTGTCGGATTATTCAGGCAATAGGGATTTCACGACCGAGAAGACGGCCTTCCTAGTGCAGGGGCGGACGATACCGCTTGCTCAAGGGGATTATGCCTTCGGCGAAGGGCAGGTTTGGTTTGATCCCGATGTAGGAGCCGCTGCCGAGGCATTCCACAGATGTCTTGACCAGGCGGAGTCCCGGATGTCGATCGCCGCGGCGGGCAGGGCGTTCGTTCATGCGCGATATTCACCGGAGGCTGTCGGTGCTGCGTATGCGAAACGACTTGCGCATGTGAACGCCTCGTAAGGCGAGATGCCGTGTCACGCCCTCGTGCCTTCAACGGTAGCCAGGGGCGGGACGCAGCTTCGGTTTCCGGTCGTCCGACTGGAGAAGGCAACTGAATACTTGGTTATTTGAATGAAAAAGCTGACTGTCCTGATAACGACCTATCACGAGGCGTTCGTGGTGCGAGGCGGGGGGGAGTATGAACTTCTTTCCATCGCGGATGGCTTGCGGCAATGCGGGATCATTGCGGACATCTATGGGCCGTACTCCCGGCCTCTTGAATTCTACGATGTTGTCCTGCATTTCTCCGTGCATGGCGGTGGCTTGTCGCTTTTGCGTCAGATAAAGCAGGCGGGAAAACCGGTGGTGCTGTGGCCGAATCTTTGGGCCGACGGGCTCGATGATGCGGCGGTCAGCGCGATTCGGGAGCATGTCGCGCTGGCGGACTATGTGACATTCAAGTCCGGTGCCGAGATGCGGAATTTCCTGTCGCTGGTCGACGTTCCGGAAGCCCGGATCGTCAAGTGCAAGGCCGTGGCGGACATGAGCCATCTGAAGCCGGTTCCGCGTGCTCTTTTCCCGGAGTTGTACGGGGTGCGGGATTACGCACTCTGGATCGGTCTGATCGAGCCGCGCAAGAACCAGCGCTCCATCATTGGCCCGTTGCGGGAAAGAGGCATTCCCCTTGTGCTCGTAGGCAAGTATCGCGATCGGGCGTACTACGAAAGCTGCCGGAAGGCCGGGGGCAGCGATGTGATGTTCATTGACAGCCTGCCGCAGCGTTCCGAAATCCTGCGTTCGGCATTCCAGAATGCGCTCTTTTACGCGGAATTGTCGCTTGAACCCGCAGGGCTGTCGGCGCTGGACGCAGGGTTGTCGGGCTGTCGCCTGCTGCTCAGCGATTCCGATTGGTCGCGGGAGCATTTCCTGGAGCATGCCGAGTACGTGGATCCGCGTTCGACTGACGACATAGCTGCCGGCATCGGCAGGGTGTTAGATCGCCCGGCCCGCAATGAGGAACTGTCATCTCACGTGTCCGGATATTGTTTCCCGAATGCAATGGTGCCACTCGTTGACGTCCTGAGAAGGGCTGTCGAATGATTGTTTATCTAGTCAGACATGGACTGTCGAAAGCCAATTTGGCGCGACTTGTGACAGGGACGCCGGCAGACGGACTCGTTGATGAAGGGCGTCGTCAAGCCGAGGTGTTGGGGGCGTGGTTGCGTGGTGCGGGGGTCGTGCCCGACCGCTATCTGGTGAGTCATTGGGGACGCGCCCGGCAGACCGCCGATTTGCTCTATCCTGGCGCGCCATGGGTCGTTGACGAGCGTCTTGGCGAGACGAACGCCGGATCTGCCGCCGACATGACGCTGGAGTCGTTCCTGGAGTCATGGCCGGACTTCTACAGTTCTCATCTCAACGGCTATCCGGCGGGGGAGTCACATCAGGACCTGCACGAACGGGTTGCCAACGCCTGGGCAGATCTTCGGAAGAGCGACGCAGATGTGGTTCTCGCGGTTACCCATTCCGGTCCGATCAGTTGTCTGCTGCAGCAGATGCTTGGTATCGGAATGGATCGGTTTCCGGCCTTCCTGCCGTCCCACGCCAGTGTTTCCATCCTTGAGTCAGGGGTGCCCTCGGGGAGTGGAGATCCGTCTTTCCGACTGAGAGGATTCTCGGCCGGTCCTTTGCCTTTTGTGCCAACTTCGGCGGCGGCGGTCAGATGAAGAACGAAGACCAGTGCCGTGTGCTTGTGCTGCATAGGGAGTCCCTCGTGGCGCCCGGGGCGCCATCTCTTTCCGTATCCGCCAGGTTGACCGAAGCGCTGGACTATCTCGGCAGCGAGTCCGGTCTGGAGCATTGTTCGGTATCAGAAAGCGATGCCTGTATTGAGCGTGCAGTTGCATGGTGTGACGTCGTGCTGCTCAGCAAGCATCGGTCGGCGAGAACCCTGGAGTTGGTTCGTCTGGCCCGCCAGCTTGGCAAGGGGGTCATCTACGACATAGACGACTGGATATTCTCCTTCCCGAGCTATAGCGGGGGCGCCTCCTGTGCCGCGGATAACCACTCGATCGAGATAATCAGGCTATGTGATTTTGTAACCGTCGCAAACCCGGAGTTGATGCGACGCGTTCCACTGGTCGTGCCGGACGCGAAGCTCGTGTATCTCCCGAATGGCATGTGGGTAGAGCGTTATGAGCGACGTGTTGATGGGCGTGGGTCGAGTGAGTGCTCCGGAAGGGTTCTATTTACCAATGCCGATTTTCTGAAGGTTCAGGAGTCCAAGGAGGCAATCCTCAGTGCTCTGAACGTATTCTTCATGCGTCATCCGGGGTGCGTGCTGGATTTTTTCGGAGATCCTTTTCCGGAAATGTTCTCGCTGCCGTTTCTGCATTTCACCAACAGAATGCCCTATCAGGAGTACATGAGGGCGATTGTGTCCGGTGACTACATGTTTGCCATTACGCCGCTTGGCGCTGCAGAGGATGCAGAGTCCGCGGATTTCAATGCGTGCAAGAATCCTTTCAAGTACATCAATTACGGGGTGGCACGGATACCCGGGATTTACTCGTCGGCGAAAATCTATCGGGACTGTGTAAGTCATGGAAGGACCGGATTGCTTGTCGAGAACACCTTCGAAGACTGGCTGAATGCGATGGAGGAGTATGCGGTTTCAAGCTCCCTGCGGAAGGCGGTCAGCGATGAGACCTATGATCATGTCTTGCGTGACTTCCATGTGAGAGACGGCGCTCGTGTCCTGTCCCGGTTGTTGCAACAACTGGCCAGCGGCCGCGACATTATTGCCACACAGCTCACATCAGATCTGGATGGCGTTCGCTAGACGCTCTCCTTTCTCTTGTGCGCCGTGTTCTTTGAGGTGTGCTGCAGGTGGGTTTGTTGGGTTCTCAGGTGGTGTGGAAGGCCCCCTTTTTTGCGTTCTCGCATGAAGATGCGGAGACCGCAGCATCCCTGAGCGTTTCCGCTGAAACATGACTGAAAATTGGTTTCGGAGCAGCCGTTGAAAATCGTCTTCAATACCTACCCATTTGCATTCGCTCCCCCTGGGGGCGGAGAAGTCCAGCTGCTGCAATACAGGCGCCATCTGGAGGACGCCGGGATCGATGTTTCACTTTTTGATCTGTGGCAAGGGGGAGCGCAGTTGGTGGAGGGTTCTGTCATGCATTTTTTCTCATGCATGCCGGGCTCCCTCCCGTTCCTGAGTTTCTGCGCCCGCAGAGGAATGCCGATCGTTGTTTCGCCTAACCTCTGGATTACCGAAGAAACGATGCATCAGTACCCGGTGGATGACATTCGCGGGGCACTGACTATTGCCGATGCCGTTGTCTGCAATTCCGACATGGAGTGCGAGCAGCTTTCCCGCACGTTTGGATTGAGACGAGGGAAATTCCACACCGTATACAACGGTGTGGATGCAGCGTACTTCATCCCGGTTGCCCCGGATGTTTTTCGCCAGGCGTTCGGCTTGAAAGGGAAATTCGTACTGAATGTTGCGAACATCGAGCGGCGGAAGAACCAGTTGGCGCTTGTCCGTGCGATGAAGAGTTTCCCGGATTTGAGGCTCGTGGTTCTTGGACACGTAAGAGACCAGGCTTACGCCAATCAGTGCGCAAGCGAGGGCGGTGAGCAATGGTTGCACGCCGGCAGCCTGCCGCATGGTT
Organism: Azoarcus sp. DD4; assembly: GCF_006496635.1. Classification (NCBI taxonomy): domain Bacteria; kingdom Pseudomonadati; phylum Pseudomonadota; class Betaproteobacteria; order Rhodocyclales; family Zoogloeaceae; genus Azoarcus; species Azoarcus sp. DD4. The sequence goes on along the minus strand of NZ_CP022958.1, from coordinate 4,711,165 downwards.
CGGAATTGCTACGTTCGGCCTTTGCTGCGTGCGAGTTGTTTGCGCTGCCCAGCACGCTTGAAACACCTGGATTGGCTGCGCTGGAGGCCGCCGCGTGTGGGCGTCCTGTGGTGGTCACGGCGGAAGGTTCCACGTCCGAGTATTTCGGGCAGGGCGCGATCTACGCCGATCCTGCCCGGGTTGATAGCATCGTTCAGGCCATCGATGCGGCCCTCGTTTCCCCACCGCCTTCGATGCAAGGCAGAGTCGAAAGCGCATTCGCGTGGCAACACGTTATCAAGAAACTTATCCCTGTCTACGAAAGCGTATTGGCGCAGCAGAAGGAGAAAGCTACTTATTTTGCCAGTCGGGAAATGACCGGCGAAGGCTTCAATGCGCCGGAACTTGATGACGAGGGGTGCTTCGTCTGGAGTCGGCGGGAGTCGACTCTGGTCGTGAAAGAAGGGCTTGTCACGTGGCGCTGGTGGGCCCCGTCGGATATCGAAGTGGATATTCGTCTCGACGGTGAGCTGTTTAGAGAGGCAGTCCGGGTGAGCACTCAGTGGGCACCCTTTGCGCTGGAACTGCCCCCCCGCATTGACGGTGCAAAGAGGAAACTTGGCATTCGTGTGCGTGGCGATGTAGTCGTCGAGGGAGAGCGGGAACTAGGAGTGCTGTTCCGTGACCTGTCGTGGCTGGGCGGGGCTGCGCCGTCGGCTGAGGAGTGCGAGGCGTAGTGTTTGGCGCGGAGGCTGGTGTCCTGGAAGGCGCAGGTGTTGAGGGGGGCTTTCATCCGGCAAAGTGTGGTGAGTGGGGCTGGCTCCTCTGGAGTGCCTTGGAGTTTTCATTGCGGTTGCTCGGTACTCTCACAGATATCGATGGCTTTGCGCTTGAAAATGCAAGCTGGTTATCAAGTCCTGCAGTGGCGGTGAACTGCTCTTTTCTACCGGATTGGATGTAGGCAATTCGGGGTTCGAGTTTTCGTTGCCGACCCAGGGGCAGGGTGCCTGGACTCGCCTGTGCTGTGAGGTGGAAGCGCAGGATGCGACGAATCAACCGGACCCACGGGATCTTGGTCTGGCCATCAGGCGGATACGCGTTCTTTGACGCATAGAATCAGGTGTATGAGATGAGAATTGTGCTGGATCTTCAGGGGGCGCAAACGGGGAGCCGGCTCCGTGGTATCGGACGGTATTCCATGGCGCTCGCGAAGGCGATGATCAGAAACGGTAAGGAGCACGAATTTTTTGTTGTTCTGAACGGTCTCTTCCCGGAAACGATAGGTTCGATTCGTGCCGAATTGGAAGGGCTTGTCCCGTTCGATAACATCAGGGTATGGGATGCCGCGGGGCCGGTTCATGCCATGGATCCGGCCAATGACTGGCGGAGGTTTGCTGCCGAGCTGACGCGGGAAGCATTCATACAGAGCCTGAATCCCGATTTTGTTCACATCAGCAGTCTGATGGAGGGGTTCGGGGATAACGGCGTGCATAGTATTGGCCGCGCGCCGCATCCGTTTCCGGTCGCTGTCACTTTCTACGATCTGATTCCATTGATCCAGAAGAGTGTCTACCTGGATATGGATCCTGCGTATCGCAGGCCATATTATGAAAAGCTGGACTACATGGAGAAGGCCGATCTACTGTTCGCGATTTCGGAATCGTCCAGGCAGGAGGCCATCGAGCACCTTCATGCATTTCCAGAGGATGTAATCAATATCGGCGCCGCCGTGGACGACGTGTTTCGTCGTGTTCCGGTGTCTGAAGAGACGCGACGGGCCGTGATGGAGAAATACGGCGTAGGCAGGGAATTCATCATGTATTCCGGCGCAACCGATGACCGTAAAAACCACCTTGGCCTGATAGAGGCATATTCCCTTTTGCCCTCGGAGATACGGCGAAAGTACCAGTTGGTTCTCGTGGGAGGATTGCCGCGAGATCACAAGGAGAAATTTCGGGCGTTCTCGCGTCTGAAGTTGGGTGATGAAGATGATGTAGTGATCACTGATCGTGTGACTGACGAAGAACTCCTGATCTTCTACAACCTCTGCTCTTTGTATGTCTTTCCGTCGTGGCACGAGGGGTTTGGTCTGCCTGCGCTCGAAGCCCTTGCTTGCGGGGCTCCGGTCATTGGTTCGAACAATACGAGCATCCCAGAGGTGCTGGGAAGGCAGGATGTGCTGTTTGATCCGTTCAGTCCCGTGGCCATTGCGGCCAAGATCGAGGAGGTCATCAGCGACCCCGATCTGCTGCAGGACTTACGGGCGCACGGTCCGGTTCAGGCTGGCAAGTTCTCGTGGGATGTGTCTGCAAAAAGGGCACTGGAGGGCATGGAGGCGTGGCATCGTTGCAGTGAGGGGCACTCGTCGCGAATCAACAGGTTTGTCGGGACCGAGTTCCCACCAAAATGGTTGTTCCCCAAAATCGAACGGTTGCCCGGGATTGAAGGGAACGAATGGTGCCTGGACATTCTGCGGGACCGGGTTGCACATAGCCGCTCCCGTTTTCCTCGGGCCCTGTTCGTGGATGTTTCAGAACTTGTTCAGCGGGACGGCAAGTCGGGCATACAACGGGTGGTCCGAAGCATCTTGAAGGCATTGTTCAGAAGGCCGCCGGAAGGGTTCGTGGTCAAGCCTGTCTATGCAACGACAGATGGTTTGGGATACCGGTATGCTGGCGAAATCTGGAAGCAGTATTGCCCGGAGGGGCTGGTAGAAGAGGGATGCATCGATTTCTGTTCGAGCGATGTGTTTTTCGGCCTGGACATGCAACATCATGTAATCCCGTATCAGTCCGCGTTCTACGGCGCCTTGCGAAAATTCGGCGTTCGGGTTTATTTCCTGATCCACGATCTTCTTCCGGTCTTGTCGCCGGAGTTTTTCCCTCCGGCGACGTATGAAGATCATCGTCGATGGCTGAAGGTGCTTTCCGAATCGGCTGACGGTCTGGTTTGTGTCTCCAGAACGGTTTCGGAGGAGCTGAAAGCCTGGTTGCAGGAGAATCCGCCGGCACGCGCGGAGCGCCTCCTGATCGGTTGGTCCCACAATGGCGCGGATATCGAGCAGTCCGTACCCACTTGCGGTCTTCCGGACGATGCCGGCCAGGTTCTTGAGGCGATCGCGGGGGCAATGAGCTTCCTGTCGGTGAGCACGATAGAGCCCAGAAAAGGACATGCCCAGATTCTGGACGCTGCGGATCTTCTGTGGGAGGCTGGTGAGGATGTGTGCCTTGTATTTGTCGGGAAGCAGGGCTGGAATGTCGAGGCGCTCGCCGGGCGGATCAAGAGCCACCGGCACTTCGGCAAGCGCCTGTTCTGGTTGAACGGCGTCAGTGACGAATATCTGGCCCAGGTGTATCGGAGTTCGAAGTGCTTGCTTGCCGCATCTCTGGGCGAAGGTTTCGGCTTGCCGATAGTCGAGGCCGCGATCAATCGCATCCCGATGATCGTTCGTGATATTCCCGTTCATCGGGAGGTGGCTGGCCACGGCGCGCGCTATTTCTCCGGGCTTGAAGGCGGTGATCTGGCCGCAGCAATGAGAAAATGGATTGCAGATTATCGGCGCAACCTTGTCTTGATGCCCGATGGAGTGAAGGTGATCGACTGGCAGCAGAGCACGGAGAACTTGATGAAAGTTATCCTGGGCGGCGAATGGTCGGATTCAGTTTGATGGTTATTTGAGGAAAAAGAGAATGAAAGCTGTGGTAACGGGGATTACTGGCCAGGATGGTGCCTATCTTGCTGAGCTCCTGCTGCAAAAGGGGTACGAGGTCTATGGCACCTTCCGTCGTACGAGCTCGGTGAATTTCTGGCGTATCGAGGAACTCGGCATCCAGAATCACCCCGACCTGCATCTGGTGGAGTACGACCTTACCGATCTGTCCTCCAGCATCCGCCTGCTGCAGACCAGCGGCGCGACCGAGGTCTATAACCTCGCTGCCCAGAGTTTCGTGGGCGTGTCTTTCGAGCAACCGATCACCACCGCGGAGATAACCGGCCTGGGCGCCGCCAACCTGCTGGAGGCGATTCGTATCGTCAATCCGAAGATCCGCTTCTACCAGGCGTCCACTTCCGAAATGTTCGGCAAGGTGCAGGCGATTCCCCAGACGGAGACCACCCCCTTCTACCCGCGTAGCCCCTACGGCGTGGCCAAGCTCTACGCGCACTGGATGACGGTGAACTACCGCGAGAGCTACGGGATCTTCGGCACCAGCGGCATCCTGTTCAACCACGAATCGCCGCTGCGCGGCCGCGAGTTCCTTACGCGCAAGGTGTCGGACAGCGTCGCCAAGATCAAGCTGGGCAAGTTGGATGTACTCGAACTCGGCAACCTGGATGCCAAGCGGGACTGGGGCTACGCAAAGGAGTACGTGGATGGCATGTGGCGGATGATGCAGGCCGACAAGCCCGACACTTATGTGTTGGCGACGAACCGGACCGAAACCGTGCGTGACTTCGTGACCATGGCGGGAAAGGCGGTGGGGTACGACTTGCAGTGGGAAGGCAAGGAGGAGAATGAGGTTGGTATCGACCGAATCTCCGGCCGTACGCTGGTGCGCGTGAATCCGAAGTTCTACCGCCCAGCCGAGGTCGACCTGCTGATCGGCAGCCCGGAAAAGGCCAGGCGCGAACTCGGCTGGGAGCCGAAGACAACCCTGGAGCAGCTTTGCCAGATGATGGTGGAGGCGGACGTTCGCCGTAACGAGCGCGGCTTCTCGTTCTGAGCGAGGGTGAGATGAAACGCGTGCTGATAACGGGCATCAAGGGCTTCACTGGCCGGTATGTCGCTGCCGAGCTCGAGCGGCACGGTTGGGAAGTGTGTGGCATCGGTTCGCACGAGGAAGCGGGCGATACCCGGTATCGGCGCGTTGATCTCTTGGATACGACTGGTCTGCGCACGGTGATCGCAGAGGTCCAGCCGGATGCGGTGGTGCACCTGGCGGCGATCGCGTTTGTCGGGCACGGCGATGCGGATGCGTTCTACACGGTAAACCTCATCGGCACGCGCAACCTGCTCGCCGCGCTGGCTGCGTGTGGCAAAACGCCGGAATGCGTGCTGTTGGCGAGCAGTGCCAATGTGTACGGCAACGCCACCGAAGGCGTACTCGGAGAGGCGGCCCCGGCCAATCCTGCCAACGATTACGCAGTTAGCAAGCTGGCCATGGAGTACATGGCCAGATTGTGGATGGACAAGCTGCCGATCGTAATCGCGCGGCCGTTCAACTACACCGGTGTGGGGCAGTCGGAATCCTTCCTGTTGCCCAAGATCGTCGGCCACTTCCGCCGCGGCGAGGAAGTGGTCGAGCTCGGCAATCTGGATGTTTGGCGGGACTTTTCCGATGTGCGGGCGGTGGCGGAAGCCTACCGTCGGCTGCTGGAGACTGCCCCGGCGGGTGCAACGGTGAATGTGTGCTCTGGGCGGACGCATTCCCTGCGGGAAGTGATCTCGATGGCGGAAGAAATTTGCGGACGTCCGATTAGCGTGCAGGTGAATCCGGCCTTTGTCCGTGCCAACGAGGTAAAGAGTCTGTGCGGCGATGCATCCAGGCTGAGGTCGATCATCGGCGACTGGACGACCCCTCCTCTGGTGGAGACCTTGCGCTGGATGCTGGCACAGTGAATTGTGCGCAGTGCCGCCGAGCCTTGGGCTTCGGGACAGAAGCAATGGCCTGTTCCGGGACGGTCGAGCCAAGGAGGAGTCTCCGGGTGGGGGAGGAATGATTTCGACCTCTTTACGCGTGCTTCACGTCTATCGGACCTATTTCCCCGACCCGCCGGGGGGGTTGCAGGAGGCCATTCGGCAGATCTGTGGGGCAACCCGGTCGTTCGGTATCGAGAACACGATTTTCACCCTGTCGCCTGCATCCGAGCCTTCGGTGCTGCAACGCCCGGAGGCGAGAGTCGTCCGGTGCCGTTCCTGGGCCGCTCCAGCGTCCTGTGATCTCGGTGGCCCCGCGGCGTTCACGCGGTTTCGGGAATTGGCCGACGAGGCTGACGTCGTTCACTACCATTTCCCCTGGCCATTTGCCGATGTGATGCACCTGGCGAAAGGGTGTTCGACGCCGTCGGTACTGACCTACCACTCCGATGTCGTGCGCCAGCGATTGCTCGGCGCCCTCTATCGCCCGCTGATGATGCGGATGCTGAGGTCCATGAGCGCGGTCGTGGCGACCTCGCCAGCCTATGCACGGACGAGCGAGGCGCTATCGGCGCCAGGCGTTCAGCGGTTGGTCAGGGTCGTTCCGCTCGGCATCGATGATCAGTCCTATCCGACGGACGGTGATGAGGGTGTCCTGGGCAGGTTGCGCATTTCCCAGGGCGAGCCGTACTTCCTGTTCATCGGCGTATTGCGCTATTACAAGGGCCTGCACTTTCTGATTGAAGCCGCGTCGCGAGTCGGTGCCAGGATCGTGATTGCCGGCTCCGGCCCGGAGGAAGCGGCGCTTCGTGCGCTGGCGGATACGCTCGGCGTGCGCAACGTTATTTTCGCGGGGCAGGTGTCCGTCGAGGAGAAGGTGGAGTTGCTGCGTCACTGCCGTGCTTTGGTACTTCCATCGCACCTGCGCTCGGAAGCCTTCGGCATGGTGTTGGTCGAAGCGGCAATGTCGGGGAAACCGATGATTTCATGTGAAATCGGGACTGGAACTTCGTTCGTCAATGCCGACGGCGAAACCGGGCTCGTGGTCGAGCCCGAGAAGCCTGCCGCGCTTGCGGATGCCATGAGTCGGCTGCTTGCCGATGAGGTGTTGGCGGCACGTATGGGGGTGGCGGCAAGGGAGCGTTACGAGCGGCTGTTCTCCGGTGAGGCGCTGGGGCGCGAGTACGCGGCGCTGTATCGGGAAGTCGCGGCACGTTGAGTTCGATGATCGAACGTATTTCTGCGGCCGCGGGCTGTATTTTGGTGACAGGCGGGGGGGGATTCATCGGTTCGGCCGTGCTTGCACGCCTGCAGCTCGGGCGAGTGCCTGCGGTCGGAGCGGCCCGCGGTGCCCAGCTTCCGCCCGGATGCGTGCGCGGCCCATCCCTGGAAGCCGGTGGGGCTTGGTCGTCACTGCTTGATGGTTGCGAGGCAGTGGTTCATACCGCCGCGCGGGTGCATGTGATGCACGATTCCGCCACCGACCCTTTGCATGCCTACCGGCAGGCGAATGTCGCCGGCACTTTGAGTCTTGCACGGCAGGCCGCAACAGCAGGGGTACGGCGTTTCGTGTTCATCAGTTCGATCAAGGTCAATGGCGAGCACACAGAGGTCGGCCGGCCGTTTGCGGCGGACGATGTTCCGGTGCCGCTGGATGCTTACGGCGTGTCGAAGAACGAGGCCGAACAGGGGCTCAGGGCGCTGGCCGCGGAGACCGGCATGGAAGTCGTCATCATCCGCCCGCCCCTGGTCTACGGCCCCGGCGTGAAGGCGAACTTCCTCAGCATGATGCATTGGCTGAAACGGGGCCTGCCTCTGCCCTTGGGGGCGGTGACGGACAACCGCCGCTCGCTGGTCGCGCTGGACAATCTGGTGGATCTGATCGTCACCTGCATCGATCATCCCGCCGCGGCGAACGAGACCTTCCTGGTGTCGGACGGCGAAGACGTGTCGACCGCCGATCTGCTCTCCCGCCTGGCGCGTGCGATGGGGGTGCCTGCGCGCCTGCTGCCCGTCCCGGTCTGGCTGCTGGAAGCGGGGGCCGCCGCGCTCGGCAGGCGCGCGATGATGCAGCGGCTGTGCGGCAGTCTGCAGGTGGATATCTCGAAAACGCGCGACCTGCTCGGCTGGCGTCCGCCCATCGGTGTCGATGAGGGCCTGCGGCGGACGGCCGCCGGATATCGCCGATGATGGGCTGGTATGTGCAATGCGGGCTAGCGCTTGCTGTCGCGCTGCTGTCCGGTCTGCTGGTCGGCGTGTTGCGCCGCTATGCCTTGGCGCGGAGCCTGATGGACGTGCCCAACGCACGCAGTTCGCACACTGCGCCGACGCCGCGTGGCGGTGGGGTGGCCATCGTGGTGAGCATGTCCCTGGCGCTGCTTGTGCTGAGTGCGATGGGGGTGATCGATGGGCATGCGCTGTGGGCCTTGGTTGGGGCGGGTGGGCTGGTGGCGCTGGTCGGTTTTCTCGACGACCATGGGCATGTCGCGGCCCGTTGGCGCTTGCTGGCCCATTTTGCCGCAGCGGCCTGGGCCTTGTACTGGCTGGGCGGCGTCCCCGCCCTGATGTTCATGGGGGTGACGGTCGGCGCGGGCTGGTTGTGGGCGGTGCTGGCGGCGGTCTACCTGGTCTGGCTGCTCAACCTATACAACTTCATGGATGGCATCGACGGCATTGCCGGGGTCGAGGCCGTCTGCGTCTGTGTCGGTGGCGCCTTGCTCTACATCCTGCACGGTCTGCCGGGCCTGGCCCTGCCGCCGTTGCTGCTGGCTGCCGCGGTGGGGGGCTTCCTGTACTGGAACTTCCCGCCGGCGAAAATCTTCATGGGCGATGCGGGCAGCGGTTTCCTCGGTATCGTGCTGGGCGTGATGTCGTTGCAGGCCGGCTGGGCGGCGCCGCAACTGTTCTGGGCATGGCTGATCCTGCTCGGTGTGTTCGTGGTCGATGCCACCTTCACCCTGTTGCGCCGCCTGCTGCGCGGCGAGCGGGTGTATGAAGCGCATCGCAGCCACGCTTACCAGTACGCCGCCCGCGAGCTTGGCAGCCATAGGCCGGTCACGCTCGCGGTGGGGGCGATCAATCTGGGCTGGTTGTTGCCGCTGGCGGTGTGGGTGGGCCTGGGTGGCATTGACGGCTTCGCCGGCATGGCGATCGCGTATGCGCCCTTGCTTGCGCTGGTACTCCGCTTCAATGCGGGGAAGCAGGAGGCTGCCTAGTCCGGGCGTTGCGGCAAGGCGACAGCGGTACCGTTCCGGGGCGGTAGAATCCGCTCCGAGTGAATCGCCTCACTGTCCCATGCGCCCGGCGGTGATGCGCAGCTACTGATGAAAACATATACGCGCCCGTTTCTCGTTTTTGCCTTCGACCTGTTTGCCGTCGTGCTCGCCTGGGGCGGCGGCATGCTGTTGCGCTTCAATTTCCAATGGCCGCCGGAGTACACCGGCAAGACGCTCGCAACCATCGCCGTACTGCTCTTTGTGCATGGCGCGGCATGTCGCTGGGCTGGACTGTATCGGGGCATGTGGGTGTTCGCGAGCCTGCCCGATCTGAAGCGGGTGTTCAAGGCCATCGGCGTTTCGACGGCTTTCGTCATGGCGCTGGTGGCGCTCGATCGCGGTTGGCCGGCCACGCCGCGTTCGATGTTGCTGCTCTATCCGATGATGTTGTTGATGATCATGGGGGGCGGGCGCGCTGCGTGGCGGATGTGGAAGGAACATCGCCTTTACGGCGGTCTGATCGCCGCCGGCAAGCCGGTGGTGGTGGTCGGGGCGGGAACCGGTGGTGCGATGCTGGTGCGTGAACTGCAGCGCAGCCCCGACTGGCGGGTGGTGGCGCTGGTCGATGACGATCCCGCCAAGTGGGGACGCGAGCTTTACGGTTATCGGGTGGCTGGCGCAATCGATGCGTTGCCGCAGGTGCTGGAGGATTACAAGGCCCACCACGTCATCCTGGCCATGCCCTCTGCGGCAGCCAAGGCATTGCAGCGCGCGGCGGACCTTGCTGTCAGGGCGGGGGCGCATGTGTTCAAAGTGCCCGGCCTGGAAGACCTGATGAGCGGCAAGGTGGCGGTCAGTGCGATGCGCCGCGTCGAGATCGAGGACTTGCTCGGCCGCGAGCCGGTGCGGATCGACAGCGCCCATGTGAAATCGATCATTGCCGACCGCACCGTGCTGATTACCGGTGCCGGCGGTTCGATCGGCAGCGAACTCTGCCGCCAGGTCGCACGCTTTGCGCCGGCGCGGCTGGTCCTCTTCGACGCCAACGAGTACGCCCTGTACACCATCGAGCAGTGGTTCGCCCTGCACCGGCCGGACATCCGTGTCATACCGTTGGCCGGCGACGTGCGCGACGCCGGGCGCCTGGACGAGGTGTTTGCCGGCTACCGCCCTCAGCTCGTGCTGCACGCCGCGGCCTACAAGCACGTGCCGCTGATGGAGATCGACAACGCCTGGCAGGCGGTGCGCAACAACGTGCTGGGTACGCTGCAGGTGGCCGAGCATGCGCAGCGCTACGGTGCCGAGCGTTTCGTGCTGATCTCCACCGACAAGGCGGTGAATCCCACCAATGTCATGGGGGCGACCAAGCGCCTGGCCGAGATGGTGTGCGAGGCGCTGCAGTGTGCGGGGCGGGAGCACGGTGCGACGACGCAGATCGAGATGGTGCGTTTCGGCAACGTGCTGGGCAGCACCGGCAGCGTGATTCCGAAGTTTGCGGAGCAGATTGCCCGTGGCGGCCCGGTGACGGTGACCCATCCGGAGATCAACCGCTATTTCATGTCCATCCCGGAGGCGGCGCAGCTTGTGCTGCAGGCGGCGGCGATGGGGCAGGGCGGCGAGGTCTTCGTGCTCGACATGGGCGAGCCGGTCAGGATCGTCGACCTCGCGCGCAACATGATCCGCCTGTCCGGTTACGACGCAGACGATATCCGCATCGAGTTCATTGGTTTGCGGCCTGGCGAAAAGCTCTACGAGGAACTCCTCGCCGACGACGAACACACCTGCCGGACGCCACACAGCAAGCTGCGCATCGCACGCTCGCGCCCGGTGGACGTCGGCTTCCTCGATGCCATGCGTGCCTGGCTGGCAACGCCCGGTCCGGTGGCCGACGACACCGTCCGGGCCAGCCTGAAGCGCTGGGTGCCCGAGTACACCCCGGACCAGCGCTACTAGCGTTCTGCGGCGGGCTGCCGTCCGACGCCGAGGGCGGTGGCCAGTTGTGCCACCGCCGCGCGCAGATCGCCGCTTGCGCCGGCGATGACCACGTCCGGGTGCTCCGGCGCTTCGTAGGGGCTGCCGATGCCGGTCATGTTCGGCAACTGGCCGCTCCTCGCCTTCTTGTAGAGCCCCTTGGGGTCGCGCCCTTCGCAGACTTCGAGCGGGGTATCGACGAACACCTCGACGAAGTGTTCCGTGCCGATCAGCTCGCGCGCCATGTCGCGCTCGCGGCGGAAGGGTGAGATGAAGGCCGTCATGACGATCAGCCCGGCATCCAGCATCAGGCGCGCCACTTCGGCGATGCGCCGGATGTTCTCGACGCGGTCGGCGTCGGTGAAGCCGAGATCCTTGTTGAGCCCCTGACGGACGTTGTCGCCGTCGAGGATGTAGGTGCGCAGCCCCTGCTCGTGCAGGGCGACTTCCAGGGCATTGGCGAGGGTGGATTTGCCCGAGCCCGACAGGCCGGTGAACCACACGACCTTGCCGGCATGGCCGTTGAGGCGCTCGCGATCCTTGCGGGCAACGGCCAGCGCCTGCTTGTGCACGTTCTGGGCGCGGCGCAGGCTGTGCCGGATCATGCCGGCCGCTACCGTAGCGCGGGTGTAGCGGTCGACCAGGATGAAGCCGCCCAGCGCGTGCGATGCCGTATAGGTGTCGAAGCAGAGCGCCTTGCTGGTGGCGAGATTGCACACGGCAATGTCGTCGAGTGCGAGCTTGCGGCTTGCTTCGTGGGCGAGGGTGTCGACGTCGATGCGGTGCTTGATCGCGGTGAGCGAGGCCTGCGCCCGCTGCGTGGCGAGTTCGATGTCGTAGCTGCGGCCGACCAGTCCGGCGTCTTCGTCCATCCACACCAGCGTGGCCTCGAACTGGTCGGTGGTCTCCAGCGGGGCTTGCGCCAGCGACAGGACGTCGCCGCGGGCGGCATCGATGGCTGCGTCCATGCGCAGGGTTACGGCGTCGCCGCGCCGCGCCACCGGTAGCGGGCCATCCATGGCGATGATCTCCGCGACGCGGGCGGTCTGGCCGGACGCGGTCACGCGGATCTGGTCGCCCACCCGGATCGAGCCCTCTGCCACCGTGCCGCTGAAGCCGGGGGCCTCCGTGCCCGGTTGGCCGATCCCTTGCACCGGAAAGACGAAGCGCGACGGGGGCGGCGCGGCGTCCAGGCTTTCCAGGCAGACGAGCAGGGTGGGGCCGTCGTACCAGGGCGTGCGCGCCGAACGCTGCACGAGGTTGTCGCCGTGTGCCGCGCTCAGGGGGATGGTCGTGACGGAGACGAAGTCGAGGGAAAGGGCAAAGGACGCGAAGGCGTGGCAGATGTCGTCGTAGCGGGCTCGATCGAAGCCGACGCTGTCCATCTTGTTGATCGCCAGCACCACGTGGCGAATGCCGGCGAGCGCGGCAATGAGGGCATGTCGCCGTGTCTGGGTGCGCAGTCCGGCGCATGCGTCGACCAGCAGCACCGCCGCGTCCGCCGTGGAGGCGGCGCTCAGGAGATCGCGGGTGTGCTGTGCCCGGCCGGGGGCGTCGGCGACGAGGTAGCTGCGCTGCCGGGTCGAGAAGCCGCGGCTGGCGGGATCGTTGGGGAGGCCTTGCTCGCGCTCGGCGCCGGCGTCTGCCAGCAGGCGATCGACGAGGGTGCTCTTGCCGTCGCCCTCGCTGCCGCAGGTAATGACATGGAGCGGGCCCGGTGACCCGTCGGCAGCGGAAAAGGCCGCGGGGGGGGATGTGTTCATCAGGGATGTCCTTCTTGCATCGTTCTTTCCAGGCGGCCCGCGGTGTCGTTTGCCGTCTGGCGGCGCGCAAGGTCGGGCGCATCACATGCAATGGTGGTGACGCGATCCGGGTGACTGTGGTTTCCGGCTTGGATTTAACCGCAAGGTGCTAGCATTTTGCGAATTCGTTTTCACGTTTTTGCAAAATACGACAGATGCTGCAACTAGATCAGCTGGTCCCCCCGGTGGCCGATATCGCCCGGGCAGCGGGGGAAGTCATCCTGGAAATCTACCAGGCCGCCGCACCCGACCCGGAAGGCGGTTTGCTGGCGTACAAGGCCGACGACAGCCCGTTGACGCGTGCCGATGTCGCGGCGCATGCGCTGATTGCGGCTCGCCTGAGTGCGCTCGATACGGTCTGGCCCGTGGTGTCGGAAGAGGATGTCGCATCGCTTGCGCACCGGCGCAGCCCCGGCACGTTCTGGCTGGTCGATCCGCTCGACGGCACCAAGGAGTTCCTCGCCCGCAACGGCGAGTTCACGGTGAACATCGCACTGGTGAGCGACGGTGTCGCGGTGCTCGGCGTCGTGTATGCACCGGTTCTCGACCAGCTGTACTGGGGCGGGCGTGGCGTGGCGGCATGTCGCGCCGACAATGGACGGGTGCTGCCCATCCGTGTCGCCGAACCGGTGCCGGACGGCGCGACCTGGCGGGTGGTGGCAAGCAAGAGCCACCTCAACGCCGAGACGTCCGCCTTCATCGCGAAACTGGGCACGCATGCGCTGGTGCAGGCGGGCAGCTCGCTCAAGCTCTGCCGGGTGGCCGAAGGGACGGCGGACGTCTATCCGCGCCTGGCGCCGACCTGCGAGTGGGATACCGCCGCTGCCCAGGCGGTGCTCGAGGCGGCCGGCGGCGTGGTCTGCGATGTCGGCGGGGCTGCACTGCGCTACGGCAAGACCGAACTGCTCAATCCGCACTTCATCGCTGCGTCGTCGCTCGCCGGCCTGCCGATTCCCGCATGATGGACGGCAGCTACGCTGCCGCCGGGGCGCTTACCGGCTTCTTCGTCGGCCTGACGGGGGTGGGCGGCGGTGCGCTGATGACGCCCATCCTGCTGCTGTTCTTCAATGTGCCGCCAGCGACGGCGATTGCCACCGATCTGTGGTTCGCCGCCATCACCAAGCTGGTGGGGGCGGCGATCCACAACGGTGCCGGGCAGGTCGACTGGCAGGTCGTGAAGCGCTTGTGGTGGGGCAGCCTGCCGGTGGCGGTGCTCGTGGTCGTCGTCGTCAGCCTGGGTGCCGATGTGCTGCGTGTGGAATGGTTGAGCCGGGCAGTGGGTGCCGTTGTGTTGATCACCGCCTTCGGTCTGTTGTTCGCACCGCGCTTGCAGGCCGTCGCACGCGGCCGGCGACTGGGACGTCCGGCGCGCTTCAAGGCCGTGCAGCCGGCGTTGACGGTGGCCGCGGGGGCGGTGCTGGGCCTGTTCGTCGCCCTGACCTCGGTCGGCGCGGGCGCGCTGGGCAGCGTCATGCTGCTCTACCTCTATCCGCTGCGCATGAAGCCGCACCGGCTGGTGGCGACCGACATCGTGCATGCGATTCCACTGGCGGTGGTGGCGGGCCTGGGTTACCTGATCGCGGGCATGGTCGACGGGTGGATGCTGGCCAGTCTGCTTGCCGGGTCCATTCCCGCCGTCATACTCGGGAGCATGCTTGCGACGCGGGTGTCGGCTCGGGGTGTTCAGCTTGCGCTGGCCGCCGTGTTGGCCGCGGCGGGAGCGAAGGTACTGCTGTAGCGGCTCGGCGATGAGGGCGGCCGGAGGGGCGATGGAAGGATAGCCCCTGATATTGTACGGAAAGGTATCCAAGCCGTTACAATTCAGGGTTTGCCTGTCCGATCTGCCCGTTCGCCCCGCGGGCTTCCCTTATGAGCAAGCCGACCCCCCACCTGGCCTATCGCCCCGATATCGACGGCTTGCGCGCGATTGCAGTTCTTTCCGTTGTCATCTTCCATGCGTTCCCGGCCAGCCTGCCGGGCGGTTTCGTCGGCGTGGACATCTTCTTCGTCATCTCCGGCTACCTGATCTCGTCCATCCTCTACAAAGCGCTCGCCGCCGACGGTTTCAGCTTCGCCGACTTCTATGCGCGGCGGGTGCGGCGCATCTTCCCGGCGTTGTTGCTGGTGGTGTTCGCGGTGCTGTTGATCGGCTGGACGGTGCTGTTCCCGGACGAGTATGCCCAGCTCGGCAAGCATGCCGCGGCCGGTCTCGGCTTCGTCGCCAACATCGTGCTGTGGCGGGAAACCGGCTATTTCGACAATGCGGCCGAGCTCAAGCCCTTCCTGCATCTGTGGTCGCTCGGCATCGAGGAGCAGTTCTACATCCTGTGGCCGGTGGTGGCGCTGCTGGCATGGCGTCTGCGCATCGACATGGGCCGGGTCATCGTCGCCCTGCTGGCGGCATCGCTGCTTGCCTGTGTGGCGCTCACCCTGTCGGACCGCGCGTCGAGCTACTTCCTGCCGCTGACCCGCGCCTGGGAACTGCTCGCCGGCGCACTGCTCGCCTGGCGCGGACACAGCGTCGGCGGATTGCCGGCCGTCGTCACCGGTCGTCCGGCGGACCGCATGGCGTATGCGGGGCTGGCGCTCCTGCTGCTCGCGCTCGTGTTCATCGACGAAGATTCCCATTTCCCGGGGGCCTGGGCGCTCCTGCCGGTGGTCGGTGCGGTGCTGCTGATGGCGGCCGGCCCGCAGGCGACGCTCAATCGTCATCTGTTGTCGAACCGGCTGCTGGTCGGTATCGGCCTGATCAGCTTTCCGCTTTACCTGTGGCACTGGCCCTTGTTGTCGCTGGCGCGCATCGTCTTTCCGGCACCGTCGGCCTGGTTGATCGGCGCCGCGGTGTGCCTGGCGGTCGCGCTGGCCTGGCTGACGTGGCGGCTGGTCGAACGGCCGCTCCGCCACGGCCGCGGGATGACAGTTGCGGCGCTGGCGGTGTCTGCCGTGCTGGTGGCGGGGCTGGGCGCGAGCGTGTCCAAGCGTGACGGCCTGCCTTTCCGGCTGAAGGATGCGCAGGCAGCCAAGGAGGCGGGTGCGCTCGAATGGACGGATGCGCTCGGTGCGGGCGAGGACTGTCGCCGGCTGCTGCCGGCGGGATTCCCCGGCACCTGTCTGGCCGGCGATGCGTCGCGCCCGGCCGACGCCATGCTGATCGGTGACAGCCACGCGAATCACTATTACTGGGGTCTGAGTTCGGAACTGGCGGCGATGGGCGTGAACCTGCTCCAGGTGGCCGAGGCCGGCTGTCCGCTGCTGTACGGCCTCGATGTGCACAAGAGCGATGCGCCATTGCATTGCCGCCAGATTGCGACCGCGGCGCTGGATCATGCGGTGAGCCGGCCCGAGGTGCATACCGTCTTCCTGAGCGCGCGCTGGGTTGCCGCGATGACGGGAACACAGCTCAAGGGGCTGGGTGACGAAGCCAGGCAGCTGCGGCCCCTGCTGGTCGAAGGCGGCAAGGAGATCGGCCGTGACGAGACCATCGCCCGCGCGCTGGATGGGACGCTGGCGCGTCTTGTTGCCGCCGGCAAACGGGTGGTGGTGCTGGAATCGGTGCCGGAGCTGGATTTCAACGCGCGCGAATGCATCGCGTGGACACCCAACCGCTTCGTCAGCCGGACGCCGCGCCCGGACTGTACCGTAGCCCGCGAGCTGATCGACGCCCGCGCCCGCGCCTACCGTCCCCGCCTGGCGGAGGTCTTCGCCCGCCACCCGCAGGTCGCGGTGCTGGATCCGCTGGGGCTGATGTGTGACGAGCGTGCCTGCTACGGCCGCCGCGACGGTGTGCTGCTCTACCGCGACGACGATCATCTCTCGCTGGACGGCTCGCACTGGCTGGCGCGCCAGTTGCGCCCGCAGCTGACGGCGCTGCTCGAGCGGCCGGTTGTGGCTGCCACCGGGCTGGCGATGACCGCCGCCGGTGAGGGCACGCAATGAGCCATCCCAACCCGCATCTCGCCTACCGCTCCGACATCGACGGCCTGCGAGCGGTCGCAGTCCTGTCGGTGGTGCTCTACCACGCCTTCCCGGCCTTGCTGCCGGGTGGTTTTGTCGGCGTGGACATCTTTTTCGTGATCTCCGGCTACCTGATCTCGTCCATCGTCTTCAAGGCGCTGGCCGGCGGCGAGTTCAGCTTTGCCGATTTTTACGTCCGCCGTGTGCGCCGCATCTTCCCGGCCTTGCTGCTGGTGATCGTGGTGTCGCTGGCGATAGGCTGGTCGGTGCTGCTGCCGGACGAGTACGCCCAGCTCGGCAAGCACGCAATGGCCGGCCTCGGCTTTGTCGCCAACCTGGTGTACTGGCAGGAGGCCGGCTATTTCGACACGGCGGCCGAGCTCAAGCCGCTGCTGCACCTGTGGTCGCTCGGCGTGGAAGAGCAGTTCTACATCGTCTGGCCGGTGGTGGCGGTGCTAGCCTGGCGGCTGGGGCGGCGCTTCTGGCGGGTGCTGGCGGGCCTGTTTGCCCTGTCGTTCGTGGTGAATGTCGTGTTTACGCCGCTGGCGCCGGTGGCCAGCTACTTCCTGCTGCCGGCGCGCGCCTGGGAACTGCTCGCCGGTGCGGCGCTGGCCTATCGCGTACATCGCAGCGGTCCGGTGTTCGCCAACGGGCGTCTGGCCAACCTCATGGCGCTGCTTGGCCTGGGGCTGATCCTCGCCGCCCTGCTGTTGGTGGACAAACACCGCGCCTTCCCGGGCTGGTGGGCCTTGCTGCCGGTGGGCGGTGCGGTACTGCTGATCGCAGTGGGCGATGCCGCGGCGATCAACCGCAGCGTGTTGTCGAGCAGGCTGGCGGTCTGGGTCGGCCTCATCAGCTTTCCGCTCTACCTGTGGCACTGGCCGCTGCTGGCCTTCGTCCGCATCGTGTCAGGGGAGGCCGTTTCGCACGGCGCCCTGCTGGCCGCCGTTGTGCTGGCGGTGGCCTGCGCCTGGGTCAGTTATCGCCTGGTCGAAACGCCGGTGCGGCGTGGCGGCAGTTGGCGGACGGTGGCGGCGCTGGTCACGCTCAGCCTGTTGGTGATGGGCAGCGCAGGCAACATCCTGGTGCGCGACGGCCTCGGTTTCCGCCTCAAGGACGCGCAGGCCAAGAGGGAGGCGCAGGCGCTGGACTGGCATGCAGGCCTGAAGGCCGGCCCTGATTGCGCGCCCCATCTGCCGGCCGGCCTGCCCGGACAGTGCCTGATCGCCGATCCGGCGCGGCCGCCGACGGCGATGATCATCGGCGACAGCCACGCCAATCACTATTACTGGGGGTTGAGCGAGAGCCTGCGCCAGCAAGGCGTGAACCTGGCACAGCTGGCCGACGGCGGCTGCGTGCCCCTGTATGGCATGTCCATCCTCAAGGAGGGGCGGCTGAACGACTGCCGCAAGGTGGTCAACGCGGCGATCGATCATGTGGTGGTCAACCCGGCAATCGAGACCGTTTTCCTCGGCGGACGCTGGATGGCTTACGCGTCGGGGCGTGAACTGCGCGATCCGGCGGATTACGTGTCGGACGAAACACTGGTGCTGCCGGATCGGAGCGGCAGCGCGGAAATGAGTCGCGCCCAGGTGTTCGAGGTGGCGCTGGAGGACACGCTGCGCCGGTTGACGGCGGCCGGCAAGCGGGTGGTCTTCCTGCACGCGGTGCCGGAGCTGCCCTTCAACGCCCGCGAGTGCGTGGCCTGGAATCCCAACCGCTTCGTCAGCCGTACGCCGCGGCCCGACTGCCGGGTGAGCCGGGCGCAGAGCGACGCCCGTGGCGCGGAGTTCCGGCCGCTGCTGGCGCGCATCCTGGCGAGGTATCCGCAGGTGGCGGTGTTCGACCCGGTGCCGTTGATGTGCGACGACGTGGCCTGCTATGGCCGGCGCGACGGCATGCTGCTCTATCGCGACGACGATCACCTGTCGCTCGACGGTTCCTACTGGCTGGGTCGCCGGATGGCCGCCCAGCTGCCGGATCTGCTCGCCAGCGAGGCGCAGCTTGCCGGCTCGGGAGCGGGAGCGCGCGGGTTATAATCCGCCGCTTGTTCCGCCCGGCGCCCCGGCTGCGCCGGGCGCTCCCGATCCTGAGGTTTTCCAGTGGCATTGACCATACTCGGCCTTTCCGGCGCGCTCACCCACGACCCCTCCGCCGCGCTCTACATCGACGGCAAGCTCGTCGCCGCGGCGGAAGAAGAACGCTTCGTGCGCGACAAGCACGCCAAGAACCGCATGCCCTACGAGGCGGCGCGCTTCTGTCTCGATTTCGCCGGCATCAAGCCCAAGGACGTGGACGTGGTCGCGATCCCGTTCGCGCCCATCAGCATCGCCGAGAAGGCGCGCTGGCACTACGCCAAGCGCTACTGGTACGCGCCCGACCGCGGGCTGGACGCCATTTTCGCCGGCAACCGCCGCTACTACCGCTACAAGCGCCGCATCGAGTGGTGCCTGCAGCAGCTCGGCTTCGACCTGAAGAAGGTCGAGATCGTCCCGGTCGAACACCACCTCGCCCACGCCTCCAGCGCCTATCACCTGTCCGGCTTCAAGCAGAAGACGGCGATCATGGGTATCGACGGCAAGGGCGAATACGCCACCACCTTCTTCGGCTGGGGCGAGAACGGCAAGATCCACAAGATCAAGGAGTTCTACGACCCGGATTCGCTCGGCGGCCTGTACGGCGCGCTCACCGAATACCTCGGCTTCGAGATGCTCGACGGCGAGTACAAGGTGATGGGCATGGCGCCCTACGGCGATGCGGAGAAATACGATTTCTCGCGTTTGGCCAAGTTCGAGAACGGCGAACTGGTGATCAACACCGACTACGCCAACGTGATCGGTTTCCGCCGCTACAAGGAAAAGGGCAAGGGCTATTACTTCTCGCCCAAGCTGATCGACTGGCTCGGCCCCAAGCGCGAGGGCGACATTGCCGACGACCCCTACATCCATTACGCCGCGAGCATGCAGAAGCTGTTCGAGGATCTCGCGCTGCAGATGATGGATTACTACCTCGGCGACATCCTGCGCGAGACCGGCAAGCTCGCCTTCGCCGGCGGCGGTGCGCTCAACGTCAAGCTCAACCAGAAGATCATCGCCCGCCCGGAAGTGAAGGAGCTGTTCGTGCAGCCGGCTTCCGGCGACTCCGGCACCGCGGTCGGCGCCGCGTCCTGGGTGTCGGAAGCGCGCGGCGTGGCGGTGGAGAAGATGGAGCACGTCTACCTCGGCCCCAGCTACAGCAACGAGGACGTGATCGCCGCCTGCGCCAAGCATCCGGCGCGGCCGCAGTGGCACAAGGTCGATGACGTGCCGCAGCGCATCGCCAGGATCCTCGCCGACGGCAATCCGGTGGCCTGGTTCCAGGGCCGCATGGAGTTCGGTCCGCGCGCGCTCGGCGGGCGCTCCATCCTCGGCTGCCCCAGCGCGCCGGGCGTGGCCGACCGCATCAACGAGCAGATCAAGTTCCGTGAGCGCTGGCGGCCGTTCTGCCCGAGCATGCTCGACCGCGTCGGCCCGCAGATGCTGCAGACCGCGCATCCCGCGCCCTTCATGACCTTCACCTTCGAGGTTGCCGAGGAGTGGAAGACGCGCGTGCCGGAAGTGGTGCACGAGGACGGCACCGCCCGCGCCCAGGTGTTGAAGCGCGAATACAACCCGCGCTACTACGACCTCATGGTCGAACTCGAAAAGCTCACCGGCAACGGCGTGGCGCTCAACACCTCGCTCAACCGCCGCGGCGAACCGATGATCTGCTCGCCCACCGATGCGCTCAACATGTTCTACGGCTCGGACCTCGAGTACCTGATCATGGAAGACATCCTGGTGGTCAAGCCGGGCGTGCAGCTGGAGGCCGGCGCCGCGGAGGCCAGCCTTGGCTGAGCCCCGCATCCTGCAGTTCTGCCACTGCCACTACGGCCCCTTTGCCGATGTGGCGCGGCAGTACGCGGTGCTGTTCCGCGACACGCCCTACAAGGTCACCACGGTCTACCTGACCGACCCGCCCAGCGACGAGGTGACCGCGCTGTCGGCCTCGGACGAGGTGATCTACCTCGACTACGACGGCAAGGATGTGCGCGGCCTCAAGCTCGACGCGATGCGCCGGCTGCGCGAGATCGTCGCCGCGCGCGACGTGCGCATGATCCTGGCGCACCGCTTCAAGCCCATCTTCATCTCGTGCTGGGCGACGAAATTGCCGGTGATCGGCGTGCATCACGCCTTCGGCGACTACGAGCGGCTGTCGCACCAGCTGTTCGCGCGCTGGTTCGGCAAACGTCTCGGCCTGCTCGGCGTGTCCGACGCAATCCGCGACGACATCCGCCGCGGTGTGCCGTCGTGGCCGGCGGACCGCATCGAAACCCTGCACAACCGGATCGACGTCGACGCGGTGCGCACCGAAGTACTGCCGCGCGCGGCGGCGCGTGAGCGCCTCGGCCTGCCGCAGGACGCCTATGTGATCGGCAACGTAGGCCGCCTGCATCCGGACAAGGATCAGGCCACACTGTTGCGCGCCTTCGCGCGTGCGCGGGGCTCGCTGCCCGCCGGCGCGCTGCTGGTCATCCTCGGCAAGGGGCGGCTGGAAGACAAGCTCAAGGCGCAGGCCGTCGAACTCGGCATCGCCGACGCGGTGCGCTTCCTCGGCCAGGTGCCGGAGGCGCGCCGGGCCTTCTCCGCCTTCGACCTGTTCGCGCTCAGTTCCGACCACGAGCCCTTCGGCATGGTGCTGCTGGAGGCGATGGCCGCCGGCGTGCCGGTGGTCGCCACCGACTGCGGCGGCGCGCCCGAGGTGGTGGGCGATGTCGGCAAGCTCTTCGCGCTTGGCGACGCCGCCGCGCTCGCCGGTCTGCTGACGGAGCACGCCGGCTGGAGCGAGGCGGCGCGCGCCGAGGTAGCCGGGCGCAGTCTGGCCCGCCTGCGCGCGCACTTTTCCGACGAGGCCGCGCGCCGGCGCTTTTTTGCGCTGCCCATGGTACGGGCCGCGCTGGGCGAGGTCGTGGGCGCATGAGTCAGGCCGGCGCGGCGCCCAGCATCTGCTTCGTCATCCCGTATTTCGGCAAGTGGCCGTTCTGGATGCCCTTCTTCCTCGCCGGCTGCCGCGCCAATCCGACGGTGGACTGGCTGTTGTTCTCCGACTGCGGAGAGTTGCCGGATTGCCCGCCCAATGTGCGTGTCGTCGCCACGTCCTACACGGACTACTGCGACCGGGTGTCGGCGCGCCTCGGCATCGACTTCCACCCGGCCAATCCCTACAAGCTGTGCGACCTCAAGCCGGCGCTCGGCTACATCCACGAGGTCGAGCTGGCCGGCTACGACTTCTGGGCCTTCGGCGATCTCGACCTGGTGTTCGGCGACCTGCGCGCCTACTTCACCGCCGAGCGGCTGGCGAAGAAGGACGTGTTCTCTACCCACGCCCGCCGCATCTCCGGCCACTGCTGCATCCTGCGCAACACCGCCGAGCTGCGCGAACTGTTCTTCCGCATGAAGGACTGGCGAACCCGGCTCGCCAACGGTCGCCACGAGGGCCTGGACGAGGGCGCCTTCAGCCGCATCTTCATCCGCCGCAAGAACTGGCCGGATGCGCTCGCGCGCCTGACCTGGCTGCTCAACCCCTGGTACCGCCGCGCCGAGTTCGTCGAGGCCTACAGCACGCCGGACGCCAAGGTGGCGTGGGTGGACGGCAGCCGCAACTTCCCGGCACGCTGGTTCTGGCGCCAAGGCGTGCTGACCAACGACCGCTGCAGCGGGCGTGCCTTCCCCTATGTGCATTTCCTGGTGTGGAAGGGGCGCGACTGGAAGCAGCTGGCGCCCGAGACCTTCGCCGACTACCCGCGCATTGCCCGCGAGCCGGCCTGGCAGGTGTCGGCGGACGGTTTTGCAGCGCTGACGAATGCGCTCTGACGGAGTCCCGATGAAGATCCTCTTCCTGGTGCAGAAGGACCAGCGCGTCATCCTCGACCGCCTCTACGAGGCCGTCGCCGCGCATACCGACTGCGATCTGCGCTGGCTCACCGACGAGGATCAGGCCGACCTGCGGCGCTACTTCCGCGAGCAGGTCGACACGGCGCGCTATGAGCGCATCGTGTTCTTCCTGCGCTTCAAGAAGGAGATCCGCCAGGTCGCTTTCATCCGTGGCGTGCCCAAGCTCGTCATCCTCGAGCATGACGCCTGGCAGAACTACTTCCCGTGCAAATACCGCGGCAAGTTCAGCGCGCACTACCACCGCCTGCCGGCGGCGCGGGTGCTGTGTTCCGGTTACCAGGTGACGCAGAAGCTGCGTGCCGAGGGCACCGACGCGGTGTTCGTGCCCAAGGGCTACGACCAGACCCTGCTGCGCAATCTCGGCAGTGCGCGCGACATCGAGCTCGGCTTCGTCGGCAGCACCAAGAGCGGCATCTATCGCGAGCGCAAGGCGATGCTGGACGAGATCGGCCGCCGCGAGCCGCTGATGACGGTGCGCACCGAATCCGGCGCCGACTACTGCGCGATGCTCAACCGCATCCGCTTCTTCGTCAGCGCCGACGTCGGCATGGGCGAGTACATGATCAAGAACTTCGAAGCCATGGCCTGCGGCTGCGTGCTCTTCGCCTACGACCAGGGCGAGGCCGAGAATCGCGCGCTCGGCTTCGAGGACATGAAGAACCTCGTGCTCTACCGCAGCGTGGACGAGTTGCAGGCCAAGCTCGCCCGCCTGCGCGCCGAGCCGGCGCTGGCCGAAAGCATCGCCGCCGCCGGCCAGGCCCTGGTCGAGCGCGAGTACAGCTTCGAGCGCATCGGCCAACGCATCGCCGCCGCGCTGCATCCGGCGCTGCGCCCGGCGCAGCCGCCCGGCCTGTGGGAAAGCCTGCGCCTCGCCCTGCGCTTCTGACTTCCGGAACCCTGCCCATGGACAAGGACGCCGCCCAGCCGCTGGTGACCGTCATCATCGCCTCGTACAACCACGCGCCCTACATCGAGGCTTCGATCGAAAGCGTGCTGGCGCAGAGCTGGCCGCAGATCGAGCTGCTGGTGATCGACGACGGTTCTACCGACGACAGCGTGGCCCGTATCCGCCGCCTGCAGGAACAGCACGGTTTCGACTTCCGCGAGCAGCGCAACAAGGGCCTCACCCGCACGCTCAATGAATCGATCGCGCGCGCCCGCGGCAGCCTGATCGCGCCCTTCGGTTCGGACGACATCATGCTGCCCGGGCGCATCGCGACCCAGGTCGCCTACCTGGCGGACAAGCCGGAAGTCGGCATCTGCGGCGGCAACATCGAATTCATCCATGCCGACGGTACGCCCTACCCGGATGCCGAGCAGAAGCAGCGCGACCTCGGTCCCCAGCACATCGACTTCGACGACGTCTTCCTCGACCGCAAGCCCATTCCGCCGACGGCGACGCTGATGTTCCGCAAGGAGGCGCTGGAAAAGGTGGGCGGCTTCAACCCGGAGATCCGCCTGGAAGACGTGTACATCTGGCTGCGGATCACCCATGCCGGCTACTACATCGACCGTATCCCGAAGTTGATGGCGCAGTACCGCAAGCATCCGACCAACACCTACAAGAACCTGCGCTTCATGGCCGACAGCCTGTTGCGCACCTATGCCGATTACGCCGACCATCCGGCCTACGCCCAGGTGCGCAACAGGCTGATCAATTCGCTGTTCGTGAAGGCGGCCGACCGCGACAAGGCGCTCGCGCGCGAGCTGCTCGGCAAGCTGCCGCTGTCCGGCTGGAACGGCAAGACCGTGCGCGGGCTGCTGCGCTACGCCTTCTCGTCCGTGGCCAAGGGCTGATTGCCGCGCCGGCGGGCATAGGCGAGGAAGTCGTCCAGCCGGTCCGAGCACAGCAGCGGCGAAATGCGGCGCACCTCGGCTTCCGGCCAGTTCCACCATGCGCTTTCCAGCAGCGCCGCGCGGGTCGCCTCGTCGAAGCGCCAGCGCACCACCCGCGCCGGGTTGCCGGCGACGATGGCATAGGGTTCGACATCGCGGGTGACGACGGCCTGCGCCGCCACCACCGCGCCGTGGCCGACGGTGACGCCGGACAGGATGGTGCAGCCCATGCCCAGCCAGACATCGCTGCCTATCACCACGTCGCCGCGGGTGCCGCCGTAGTCGGGAACATGGCGCGCTTCCTCGATGAAGCCGGGAAAGGGATAGCAGCTCACCCAGTCGGTACGATGGCCGCCGCCGAGCAGGATGTTCACGCCGTCGGCGATGGAGCAATAGGCGCCGATCTTCAGCGTGCTGCCCTCGTGCCAGTCGTGCACCCGGGGCATGCCGTAGGTGCCCAGCCCGATCTCGTAGTCCGGGTAGCGGGCGCGGAACTTCTCCTGGCCGCGGTAGAACTTCGGCGTGCGCTTGCGCCCGAAGCGGCGGTGCCACCAGGCCTTGAGGCCGCCGCGGGCCTCAGCCGGCGTGCTCATCGGTCTTCCGCGTGGCGATCGCGGCGGCAAGCAGGGAAAGCGGAATCCAGACCAGGAACCAGTGCTCCTTTGGCCGCGACAGGTAGGAAATCCCTTCGGTAAGGCTGGCGACCAGCCCGGATGCCACCGCCACCGCACAGATGAGCACGGCCGGGTCGCGCCGGTAGCGCCAGGCCGAGACGAAGGCCGCCGCGTACATCACCAGCCATAGTGCCAGGCCGACGATGCCCTGCTGCCGCAGCACGGCCAGCAGCATGTTGTGCGGGTTGGGGAACTTCTCGGCCACGCCCGGCACCTCGAGCATGATGTAGGCGTCGTAGCCGTAGCCCAGCCAGGGGCGCAGGCTGACTTCGCGCATCGTTTCCGCCCAGATCTGCGGCCGCAGCGACAGGCCGCGCTGGGTGAAGACATCGGGCACCAGCACCAGCACCAGCAGCGCAGCGGCGAGCAGGACAGCGCAGGCCATGGCGCCGCGGCGGTTGGCGGCCAGCACCGCCGCGGTGACGACGGCGGCGCCTGCTGCGGCCAGCCCGCCGCGTGAGGCGGTGGCGAGGATGACGGCACCGATCAGCGCGAGCGCGATCGCCTTCCAGGGGCGGCCGGCGTTGCCCTCCACGATCCAGGCGGCGATGCAGATCGCCATGAAGAACCCGAACACGTGGGCGGTGAGGATGGGGTTGGAGAGCGCGCGATAGCCTTCGAAACGGGCGGTCTGTTCGCCGACGAAAAGCACCAGCGATACCGCACCGACCAGGCAGGCGACGGCGGTTGCAAGCTGCAGCAAGGTCTTCATCCGCGCCCGGCTCGCCAGCGCGACCTGCGTCGTCGCGGCGAACAGCAACAGGAGGTACATGGGGCGCTTGAGCAGGGAGCCCAGCGATTTGTCGGTATCCGACCACGCGATGCTGAGCATCACATAGCCGGCGAAGGCGATGAAGGCGAGGAAGATGGGCGAGCGCAGCAGTGCGTCGCGGGCGTCGCGCTTGATCAGCAGCAGCAGGAAGGCGGGAAAGGCCACCAGCGCATAGAACAGGGTGTGGTATTCGGGGCGCTCTTCTGCCCACAGCATGCCGGTGAGCAGCACCAGCAGGCCGAGCGGCAGGATGCGGCTTTCCAGCCACTGCGCGGTGCGCAGGCGCAGTGGCGAAGGCTTGCCGCTGCGGGCGACCGGGTTCGGGTCTGTGGTGGTGGCGGGTTCTGTCATCAGGTTTCGTCTCGTGCTTGCGCTGCCGGAGGGTTGGCCATGTGTCGGCTGCCGGCAAGTCTGCGAGTGCTTCAAGGAGTTATCGCCAGGGCTTCATATGAGCCCGCGCTGGTGCAGGTGCTTGCGGATCCGCTTCCCGTCGCTGCCGAGCAGGCGGCGCAATACCGGTCCGTCCAGCCAGCGCGTCAGTTCGGTTGGGCTGCCGCTGTCGCTGTCGCGCTCGCGCAGGTTGGTCACGGCCTTTTCCCACCACACCGGCCCGCAGGCGCGGTCGAATTCGTTGGCATAAGGGTAGCAGCCGTAGAGCAGCTCGCGGCCGAACTGCTGCTGGGCGCCCGGCAGCAAGGCCGTGCCCAGCTTGATGCGCAGCCGGGTCGGCAGCGGCGGCCGCGGCAGTGCGTCGGTGACCGCCATGGTGTCGTCCAGCGCGGCCGGGCTGAGCGGCGCAGTGCGGTGCTTGGCCAGCCAGGCGTCGATCTTGGCGCGAAAGATCTGCTTGCGGCTCCAGTAGTGGTGGATTTCGGTCGGACATTCGGCGAGTGCCATGCGCGCTTCGTCGCGGGCCACCGCCAGCACGAACTCCTCCAGCGTGTAGGCGCCTTCGGCGAACGGAAAGAGTTCGTCCATCAGTTCGAGCGAGCGCTCGAGTACCGCGACGTCGGCACGGTCCAGCCCGATCACGCCGGAGTTGAGCAGCGCCATGTCGTCCGCGGCGAGGCCGCGCGCCTGCAGCCGCGCGGCGAGCGTGCGGTAGAGCGTCGCTTCAGACTGCGCGCCGTAGCGCCCGCCGATGCGGTTGCACAGCAGGGTGCCGGGCCGGACGTGCTCGAACAGCGCCAGCGGCGAGCGGTGGAAAAAGGTGTCGGTGTCGATCAGCACCACGCGCCCGGCGCTGGCGAGCGTGTCGCGCAGGACGACGTGCTTGGCACGGAAGTGGTAGCCGTGCGGTTCGCACCAGTGCCGCAGGGTCGCGGCGTCGAGCGGCATGATCGTGACCGGCAGGCCTTCATAGGGCGCGGGCGCGTCGGTGCAGACGCGGATCTCCAGGGCTGCGTCCGGCGTTTCGCGCAGGCGGGCAAAGGCACTGGCGATGCTGAACACCGCCTCGCGGTGGTAGGTGTCGGCGCCGTAGACGAGATAGAGCAGGGTAGCGGTCATCGCGACATCCTCAGGGCGAGAGCTGGTAGCCGGAGGCGCGGTTGTAGGCGGAGAAGAAGCTGCCGCCGGCGCACAGCCAGGCGGTTTCCTCGGGGTAGCGCAGCAGGTGCTTCATGTTGCGCGTACGCAGCAGGCGGCCGAGGCTGCGCCGGCGCGGGCTCATGTCGGCGAGGTCGATCAGGCCGAGCGCGCCGTCCGGCGTCAGCACGATGTTGCCCAGGTGCAGCGAGCGGAAATACACGCCGAGTCCGTGCAGGCGGGCGACGAATTCGCCCAGCGCCAGGCGCAGGCGTTCGGATGCGGCGGCGTCCGGGCCGTCCTTGACGATGTGGCGCAGGGTGCGGCCGGCGAGCGGGCGGTAGTGGATGGCGTCGCGGTCGATCGCGGCGATGCGGTAGAGCGCGATCAGCGTCGGACAGGGAACGCCGCGCTGCACCAGCGCATCGATGTTGTCGGCGAAGCGGCGGGCGTAGGGGTAGAAGGTTGCCGAGGTGAGCAGGCGCTTGCGCCGGAACAGCTTCACATAGGTGTCGTCCGGCAGCAGCAGCACCTTGTCGCCGTAGCGGTCGGCCTCGATGATGCGGGCGCCCTCGCGCAGTCTGAGATAGTCCTCGTGTGCCAGCGTGCGCATCGGTGCCTTCGTCTTCATGGGGCGCGATTCTATCGCGGCACCGCCACATTGGCGCGAACCTGTGCGTGGTAGCATCGCCCGTTTCTCAGATCGGGACCGTTCCATGTCCGCCGTCGATGCGCCGACCGCATCCAGCCTGAAGATCTATCTCCGCCTGCTGACCTATGTGCGCCCCTACATCGGTCAGTTCGCGCTCAGCATTGTCGGTTTCCTCATCTTCGCCTCGTCGCAGCCCATGCTGGCCGGCGTGCTGAAGTATTTCGTCGATGGCCTCAACGACGCCAGCGCCACGCCCTTCGCCGCGGTGCCGCTGCTGGAAGGCCTGCCGCTGATGACGGCGGTGCCGGTGCTGATCATCCTCATCGTCACCTGGCAGGGCTTCGGCTCCTACCTCGGCAACTACTTCCTCGCCCGCGTCTCGCTCGGGCTGGTGCAGGACCTGCGCCTGGCCCTGTTCGACAGCCTGCTCAGGCTGCCCAACCGCTACTTCGACCAGCACAACTCCGGCCACCTGATCTCGCGCATCACCTTCAACGTCACCATGGTGACCGGCGCCGCGACCGATGCGATCAAGGTGGTGATACGCGAAGGCTTCACCGTGGTCTTCCTGTTCGGCTACCTCCTGTGGATGAACTGGAAGTTGACCCTGGTGATGGTCGCCATCCTCCCGGTGATCGGCGTGCTGGTCGGCAGCGCCAGCCGCAAGTTCCGCAAGCAGGCCAAGAAGATCCAGGTGGCGATGGGCGACCTCACCCACGTCGCCTCGGAGACCATCCAGGGCTACCGGGTGGTGCGAAGCTTCGGCGGCGAGGATTACGAATCGCGCCGTTTCCGCGCCGCGAGCGAGGACAACACCGCCAAGCAGCTGCGCATGGTCAAGACTTCGTCCACCTACACGCCGACGCTGCAGTTCGTCACCTATAGCGCGATGGCGGTGGTGCTGTTCCTGGTGCTGTGGCTGCGCGGCGACGCCACTCCGGGCGATCTGGTCGCCTACATCTCCGCCGCGGGCCTGCTGCCCAAGCCCATCCGCCAGTTGTCCGAGGTGAGTTCCACCATCCAGCGCGGCGTCGCCGGCGCCGAGAGCATCTTCGAGCAGCTCGACGAGACGCCGGAAACCGACCGCGGCACGGTGGAGCGCGAACGGGTCGATGGCCGGCTGGAAGTGCGCAAGCTGAGCTTTCGCTACCCAGGCACCGACCGCCTGGTGCTCGACGACGTCACCTTCAGCGTCGAACCCGGTCAGATGGTGGCGCTGGTGGGCCGTTCGGGCAGCGGCAAATCCACGCTCGCCAACCTGGTGCCGCGCTTCTACCACCACGAGCAGGGCCAGATCCTGATCGACGGCGTCGACGTCGAGGACTACACGCTGCGCAACCTGCGCCGCCACATCGCGCTGGTGACCCAGCAGGTGACCTTGTTCAACGACACCGTGGCCGACAACATCGCTTACGGCGATCTCGCCGGGGTGCCGCGGGCCGACATCGAGGCCGCCGCCGAGGCCGCCTATGCGCGCGAATTCATCGACCGGCTGCCGCAGGGTTTCGACACCGTGGTCGGCGAGAACGGCGTGATGTTGTCGGGCGGCCAGCGCCAGCGCCTGGCGATCGCGCGCGCGCTGCTCAAGGACGCGCCCATCCTCATTCTCGACGAGGCCACCTCGGCGCTCGACACCGAATCCGAGCGCCACATCCAGGCCGCGCTCGACCGCGCCATGCGCGGGCGTACCACACTGGTGATCGCGCACCGGCTATCGACCATCGAGAAGGCCGACGTGATCATGGTGATGGATCAGGGCCGCATCGTCGAACGCGGCAGCCACGCCGAACTGCTCGCCGGCGGCGGCCACTATGCCCGCCTGCACGCGATGCAGTTCCGCGACGAGATGAGCGGCGAGGACGAGGCGCAGGCCGACATCGCCTGATACCGGACGACCGCGTCAGGCGGCGGGCGGCAGTTCGGCGTCCAGCCAGTGCTGCAAGGCGCTGTCCTGCGGCCAGTTGCGCAGCAGGCGGTGGCGGTCGCGGCGCCAGGCGCGGGCGTGGCTGGCGGCGCTGCGATGCTGGCGCATGGCGTCGAGATCGATCAGGTTGACCGCGCTGCCGTCCCACAGCAGGTTGGTGGCCTTGAGGTCGCCGTGGCTGATGCGCTCGCGATGGAGGGTGGCGAACAGCGTGCGCAGCGACGCGGCGATGGCAGGCGGCGGTTCGGCCGCGGGGTCGAGCAGGCTCAGCAGGTCGGTGCCGGCGCAGTAATCGTTCACCAGCCAGGCGCGGCCGCGCAAGGGCCCCCAGCGCTCCTCCACCAAGGCCAGCGGCGCCGGGGTGGGAATGCCGAACAGGCGCAGGCGGTGGCCCTCGCGCCACGAATGCCAGCCGCGGCTCGGACGCCACAGCCGCGACAAGGCATGGCGGGCACTCTTGAGGTTGTAGCGCTTGACCACCATCGGCCTGCCGTCGACGTCCACCCGGGCCACGGTGCAGGTGTTGCCGCGCTTGAGCAGCCGGCCGGCGTCGATCTGGCGGTCGGGGTCGGCGAGCAGCGCGGCGAGGCCGTCGGCCTGCGCGCGGACCACGGCAATGAAGCGGTCGAAACGCCGGCTGACCTTGAACAGCGAACAGTCGCGGCCGGTCTTGGCGAGGTAATCGCGCAGGCGCCAGGCGCGCTCCGCCTTCAGCGCACGGGCCAGCGCGGCGTCGCCGGGCGCCTGAGCATGGCTGCCGCGATAGGCCGCGAGCAGCGGCCCGGTGTGGCCGTCCCAGGTGCGCGGCAGCTGTGCCAGCAGCATGGCCAGATCGCGCGCCGCGGTCTTCTCGGCGAGGACGCCGGCGCCGTGACGGCGGACGGCATCGCCGTCTATCAGCAGCAGGCGGCCGTTGTGGCGCAGGAAGTTGCCGAAGTGGAGGTCGTCGTGGCTGAGCCCGGCGGCGTGGACGCGACCGAGCAGCGCGAAGGCCGGTATCAGTAGCGCTGTGGTGACGGCATCTCCAGGGGCGGCATCGGCCAGCGGCCGCCAGCCGTCGAGCAGGGTGTCGGCGCCGTCGAGGAAGTCGGTCAGCAAGGCGTGGCCGCCGGCGGCCAGCGCCTGCGCGGCCACCAGTGCCGGAGTCGGAATGCCGGCGGCAGCCAGCGCCGCGATGCCCTCGTGTTCGCGTTGCCAGTGGCGCGCGTTGTGCTTGTCGATGAAGAGCTTGATCAGGCGACGCGCGCCGTCCGCATCCATGCATTCGCCGACCACGCGCTTGCCCGGCAGCACCCGCAGCAGGCGCAGAACGAGCAGCTCGCTGCCGTCGCCGAGGCGGATGCGGAAGGGGGTGGGCGGCTTGCGGCCGGCGGCGCGCAGGGCGGCGGCGTCGAGCAGCGGGCCATCGCCGGCAGCCGTGTCGGCGAGCATTGCAGTCGTCATCAGCGGCCCGCCTTCTTGCGGCGACGGGCGAGCAGCCGGCGGATCAGCTTGCGGGCTGGGGCGTCCAGCGCGGGCTGGTCGAGGTAGCGCAGCAGGAAGCGCAGCCGTTCGCCGGTGCTCGGCTCGCTGCTGTGGCGGTCGAGGGTGTCGAGGTCGCGTGCCAGGGCGGCGCGGCCGAAGTGCAGCTTGCGCGTCTTCTCCAGGTCGATCAGGCAGGCGGCCGGGCCGTCGCCGGCACTGCCCGGTGCGCGCAGGAAGACGTGCTTGGGGTAGAGGCAGTTGTGCAGGTGGCCGGCGGCATGCAGGCGACGAACCAGGTCGGCGGTGGCGGCGATCAGCGCCTGACGAGTGGCGCGCGGCAGGGTCGGCCAGTCGCGCAGCCAGGCGTCGAGCGGCCGGTAGTCGTCGAGCGCGCGGGTGACGAGGATGGCGCACACCTTGCCACCGATGCGCCGTTGGCCGAAGACGGCAGCCTGCAGCGCCGGTACACCGTCTTCTGCGTAGCGCAGGATGTTGCGGAACTCGCGGGCGAAGGTCGCCTCGCCCAGCGGTTTCGACAGGCTGCGGCTGAGGTGGTCGATCTGGCGCTTGAGGTAGAAGGCGTGCTCCCGCCCCTCGGCATCGGCGAGAACCAGCCGGCTGACGCTGCTCCAGCCGCCGCGGCCGGTGTTGGGCGCGTCCACGCTGTCGAGTTCGAGCGCCCACAGCGCGGCGAAGCTGTCGAGGCGATGGCGGGTGAAGAGGGCGCGCAGGTCGGGCGCGAAGTAGTCCACCATCATTCCCGCCCTTCGAAGAAGCCGAGGATGCGTCGCAGCCTGCGCTTGTCGCCCGCGTCCAGCCGGGCCTTGCCGGCGTAGTCGAGATAGAAGCGCAGCCGCTGCGTGCGGCTGAGGTGGTACTTGGCGACCTTGTCGAGGCAGGCCAGGTCCTTGACGATGCGGTAGCGCAGGAAGGGCCCCCACCAGAATTCGCCGGCCGGGCAGTCGATCAGGTAGAGCCGCGGTTCGGCGCCGTCGTCGACCAGCAGGTTGCGCCATTTCAGATCGTTGTGGGTGAAGCGCCGGGCGTGCATGCGGCGGGTGATCTCCGCCAGTTGACGCGACACCGCGGCGACCCAGCGGCGATCGGCGAGGCGGGGATCCCTGTCCATGGCCATGCGGTTGAGGTCGGTGGTGCGCGCCAGTTCGGCGGTGATCAGTGCGCCGCGCCGGAAGCTGCCGCCTTGCCGTTCCAGCCCCCAGCCGACCAGCGTGGCGGTAGGGATGCCCCAGGCGGCGAAATGCTGCAGGTTCTCCCATTCGGCCTGCACCCGCGGCCGGCCCAGCCAGCGTCGCAGCGGATTCTTGCCGGCGCCGTGGTAGCGCTTGACGTAGTAGCGCCGGCTGCCCACCGCAACCCGCAGCACCTGGCTGAGCGGATCGCGCGCCACCGGTTCGCCGTCGAGCGCGAACACTGCGTCCAGCGAAGCGAAGGTCTGCGCTGCCGCATCGTCCAGCGCGGCGCGGGCGAGCGTCCATCCGGTCATCGTTGCAGCGCCGGGCGGTTGGCGAACTTGCGTTCGTAGCGACGTTTGAGGCGGGCCGCTTCGTGTTCCAGATGGCGCAGCAGCGCAGCCTCGCGCTGCAGGGTGGCGCGCAGCGGGCCGGGGAAGTAGTGGCGCAGGAAGCGCAGCTTGTCGCGCCGGGTCAGGCCGATGTCGAGCGCCGAAAAATACAGCGCAGACAGATCCTTGTCGCGCCAGCGCCGCGGTGTGGCCGGACGCATCTGGGCGCGGTGCAGGTCGATCAGCGCGAGCTGCGGCGCGCCGGACAGCCCGCCATCGGTGCGCAACAGGAAGTGGCAGAGGTAGAAGTCGCGGTGGTTCATGCCGCCTTCGTGGAGGCGGCGGGCGATGTCGGCGACCGCCGCGATCAGGGCGCGCTTGTGGGCAAGCGGCGGCGGTACATTGCGCCAGTCGCGGGTGTGGACGTCGAGGTCCACCGCCGGTTCGATCGCTGCGGTGACGAGGAAGGACTCGCGCCGTGCCGGGCCGCGGCCGCGTTCGCCGTAGGCGATGGCGGTCATGGTCGGCACGCCGAGCGCATGGCAGGTCTGGATCGCCAGCCATTCGTTGCCGGCGCCGAGCACAGGGCGGCGCAGGTGGATCAGTTCCTCGAGGATGCGGCCCCATCCGATGCCGCTCTGGTGCTTGAGGTAGTAGCCGCGGCCGCCGATTTCGAAGCGCAGCGTACGGCGGCCTTCGAGATCGCGCACCACGCTGCCTGTGGCGGCATCGCGGGCGAGTTCTGCCGCCGCGGCGAAGGCGTCGCGCTCGGCCCACAGCGTGGACAGCGGCGGGGTGAGCACCAGCCTGTTCATCCGCGCCGGCCCAGGATGATGTCTGCCGCGCGCTCGGGCAGGCTGTAGAGGTCGGCGCTGTCGGCAAAGGCCAGCGCATTGCGCTGCCAGTGGCTGCGCGCGTCGGCGTCGCTCAGCAGGCGGGCCAGCGCCTCGTCCAGCGAGGCCTGCACGAAGGGTTCGGGCACGATCAGACCGGCGTCTGCATCGTCGATGTAGTGGGCGTAGCCGCAGGTGGCGGTCGCGATCACCGGCAGGCCGGCCACCAGGGCTTCGAGCAGCACGGTGCCGGTGTTCTCGTGGCGGGCCGGGTGCAGCAGCGCGTCGGCGCCGAGCAGGAAGTCGGGTACGTCGTCACGGCCGCCGGGGATGAAGACGCGCTCGCCCATGCCGAGCTTGCGGGCCTGGTCGAGGAAGGGGCCGGGGTCGTCGGCGCCGATCGCCACCAGCCGGGTGCGGCGCTTGAGCGGCTCCGGCAGCGTAGCCAGCGCTGCGATGCTGCGGTCCAGGCCCTTGCGCGGAAAGTCCGAGCCGATCTGCACCAGCAGCAGCTCGCCGTCCTGCAGGCCGAACTCGGTGGCGAACCTGGCACGTGCCGCCGCGCGGCGTGCGGCGGCGTCCGGCGGCGCGCGGCGGTCGGGTGCGATGCCGGGCGGCAGCAGGTGGAAGCGCCGTGCCGGGGTGCCGTAGTACTTGGCGAAGAGCGGCTGCTGGGTGGTCGAGATCATCAGGATCTCGGTCCTGCCTTCGGGCGCGAATACCGCGTGCTCGTAGGCGGCGAAATGCCGATAGCGCGGACTGTAGCGGTAGAGCGGCTTGCGCAGCGTGCGCGCCTTGTGCTCGAAGCAGGGATCGGCCGCGTAATAGACGTCCAGCCCCGGCATCTTGTTGAAACCGACGACGCGGTCCACCGGCCGCTGCGCGATGTCGGCCTCCACCCAGCGGGTGAACTTGGCATAGCGGCGATGGTTGGCGTAGGACGTCACCGGCACTCTGACCAGCTCGAAGCCGGGCGGCACCTCGCCCTGCCATTCCAGCGCATAGACGCGGATGGCGTGGCCGCGCGCCTGGCAGGTGAGGGCAATGCGCAGGAAGTCGCGCTGCAGGCCGCCGTAGGGGAAGTACTTGTACAGGCAGAAGGCGAGTTGCATCAGGCGGCTGATCCAGATTTGGCGGCTTGGGCAAGCATGGTTTCCAGCACCGACCAGACCCGTGCCGGCGGCAGACGGGTGAAGCAGGGCGGCTGCTCCGGATGGAGGTCGAGCTCGAAGCGCTGTCGATCCCCGGCGGTCGGCTTGAAGTCGCAATGCCGCTTGAGGCAGGGCGAGCATGGGAAGTCGGCGGCGAGGTGGAGCTGGCGGCGGCCCCAGGCACCGGTATAGCCCAGGTTGGTAGGGCCGAACAGCGACACGGTGGGAATTTCGAGCGCGGCGGCGAGGTGGCCGAGGCCGGTATCCACCGCCACGCAGGCCGCGGCGCCGGCGAGTTCGGCGGCGATGTCGGTAAGCGTGAGCCGCGGCAGCACACGGACGTCGCCCAGGCCGGCTGCCAGGCGCTGGGCACGCTCGCCTTCGGCCGCGCTGCCCCACGGCAGGCGCACCTGCCAGCCGTGGGCGACGGCGAGTTCGGCAAGCTGGCGCCAGTAGGGCTCCGGCCAGTGCTTGGTGGGCCAGGTGGTGCCGTGCAGGAACACCAGGTAGGGACGTGAGCGGTCGGGCTGATAGGCGGTGCTGGCGAGCAGGCGGGTGCGGTCGAGACCGTAGCTGCCGGTGGCATCGGCGTCTTCTCCCAGCGTATAGCCCAGCGCCAGCGCGAACAGTTCGCGCACCCGCCGTACCGCATGGCGGCCCCAGGGCACGTTGTGGCGGTGGCGGTAGAACAGGCTGGCGGCCGCTTCGCGCGCCGAGCCGAAGCCCAGGCCGTGCACCGGCGAGCGCGCGTAGCGGCTGAGCCAGGCGCTCTTGAGCAGGCCCTGGGCGTCGATCACCGCGTCGTACTCGGTGTCCCCCATGGCATGGCGGAAGGCGTGCCATTCGCCGCTCTTGCGGGCGTGCCAGGGATGCTTGCGCCAGCGCCGCACGGCGACCGGGATGACGCGGTCCACCGCCGGGTGCCAGGCCGGGATCTCGGCGAAGGGTTCTTCCACTACCCAGTCGAAGCGGATGTCGGGGAAGACGCGCGCGGCGTCGGTCAGCGCCGGCAGGGTGTGGATGACATCGCCCAGCGACGAGGTCTTGATGACGAGTACCCGCATCCGGCGCTCAGGCTCCGTGCGCCGCGATGCGGCGTGCGCCGGCACCCAGGCCTTCGAGCGCGGCCAGCACGCTGGCCGGCGTGATGTCGGTCAGGCAGCGGGTGTGGCCGAGCGGGCAGGTACGCTGGAAACAGGGGGAGCAGTCGAGGCGCAGGTTGCGGATCGCCACCTTGTCCGACAGCGGCGGCGTGTGTTCCGGGCTCGACGAGCCATAGATCGCCACCAGCGGCACGCCCAGCGCGGCGGCCACATGCATCAGGCCGGAATCGTTGGTGACAGCGGCTTCCGCCAGCCCCAGCAGGTCGACCGCGTCGCCGAGCTGGGTGCGGCCGGCGAGGTCGATCACGCCCGGGTTGTCGGCGCAGATCGCTTCGGCAGCGGCCTTGTCCTTGGGCGAACCGGTGACCCACACCTGGTAGCCGCGGCCGACCAGTTCGCGCCCCAGCGCGGCGAAGTGCGGCAGCGGCCACTGCTTGGCCGGACCGTATTCGGCGCCGGGCATGAACACCACTGCCGGGCGGTCGGTGGCCAGTCCGAGACGTTCGCGCAGGCCGGCCTGGTTGGCGGCATCGGCGGCGAGCCGCGGCAGCGGGAAGGGTTCCGGCAGCGGCGAACCGGCCGGACGGCCCAGCGCGACGAAGCGCTGCACCGTCATCGGCAGGGCGGCTTCGTCGAGGCGACGGGCGTCGTTGAGCAGGCCGTAGCGCAGCTCGCCGACGAAGCCGGTGCGGCGCGGGATGCGGGCGAAAAAGGGCACCAGCGCCGACTTCAGCGAATTCGGCAGCACGATGGCCTGATCGTAGCCTTCGGCGGCGAGTTCGCGGCCGAGCCTCCAGCGCACGCCCAGCCCGAATTCGCCGTGGCCGATCGGCATCACCACGCCGCGGCGGACTTCCGGCATGCGCGCCAGGATGGGCAGCGACCAGGCCGGCGCGAGCACGTCTATGGTGGTTTCGGGCGCGTTGGGGCCGCCGCGCTGGAGCAGCGCGAACAGGCTTTGCGCCATCACCATGTCGCCGACCCAGGAAGGGCCGACGACCAGGATCTTGCGGGCCTGGCTCAACGCTTGTCCTGGCCGCGGCCGGCCAGCCAGCCGAGATAGGCGGGCACGCCGGTCTCGACGTCCATGAACGGGCGGTCGTAGCCGGCGGCGCGCAGCGCGCTCATGTCGGCTTCGGTGAAGCTCTGGTAGCGTCCCTTGAGGTGGTCCGGGAAGGGGATGTAGTCGATGCCGCCACGCTCGCGGGTGGCATCGTCGCCCTGGGCGCGGAACCACTTGATCGCGGCACGGGCGACGTCGTTGAAGCTCTGCGCGCGGCCGGTGCCGAGGTTGAAGATGCCCGACACCTGCGGGTTGTCCATCAGCCACAGGTTGACCGCGACGATGTCGTCGACATGGATGAAGTCGCGCCGCTGTTCGCCCGGACCGTAGCCGTCGGAACCTTCGAACAGCCGCACCCGGCCGGATTCGTGGAGCTGGTTGTTGAAGTGGAAGGCGACGCTCGCCATCGAGCCCTTGTGCTGTTCGCGCGGGCCGTAGACGTTGAAGTAGCGCAGGCCCACCACCTGGCTGTCGATGCCCTGCTGGGCGCGCAGATGGCAGTCGAACAGGAACTTGGAATAGGCGTACATGTTGAGCGGCTGCTCGAACTCGCGCGCTTCGCGGAAGACCGGGCCCATGCCGTACACCGAGGCCGACGAGGCGTAGATCAGCGGCACCTTGCGCGCCACGCACCAGGCCAGCAGGGCCTTGGTGTACTCGTAGTTGACCCGCATCACGAAGCGGCCGTCCCACTCGGTGGTGGAGGAGCAGGCGCCTTCGTGGAACACCGCGTCGACCTTGCCGAAATCCTCGCCAGCCTGGAGGCGGAGGAGAAAGTCGTCCATGTCCATGTAGTCGCGGATGTCGGCATCGGCCAGGTTGAGGCATTTGCGGCCGTCGCGCAGGTCGTCGACCACCAGGATGTCGGTGATGCCGCGGGCGTTGAGCCCCTGCACGATGTTGCTGCCGATGAAGCCGGCGCCGCCGGTAACGATGATCATCTTGGACTCCTCTTGCAGTGCGTCGGTGCGTCGCGCCGGGTCAGGCCGCGCGCAGGGCTTCGTTGAGTTCGCCGGCGCTCACGGTGGCGGTGCCGAGCTTGCCGACCACCACGCCGGCGGCGACATTGGCGAGCGCGGTGGCTTCGGCCAGCGGCAGGCCGCAGGCCAGGCCGGCGCCCAGTACCGCGACCACGGTGTCGCCGGCGCCGGTGACGTCGAACACGTCGCGCGCGCGGGTCGGCAGGTTGAGCGGCGCGTGGCCGCGTTCGAGCAGGGTCATGCCGCGCTCGGAGCGGGTCACCAGCAGGGCGTCGAGGTCGAGCGCGTCGCGCAGCGCCTCGCCGCGTGCCACCAGGGTGGTTTCGTCGGCGCAGTGGCCGACCACCGCCTCGAACTCGGCGAGGTTGGGGGTGATCACGGTGGCGCCGCAATAGCGGCCGAAATCGGTGCCCTTGGGGTCGACCACGACGGGCACCCGGCGTTCGCGCGCCACCCGGATCAGGCTGCCGACCTGGGCCAGCGTGCCCTTGCCGTAGTCGGACAGGACCACCGCGCCGCTCGCGGGCAGCGCCGCCTCGAAGGCTTCCTCGATGCCGGCGCATTCGAGCACGGCGAAGTTGTCCTCGAAGTCGAGCCGGATCAGCTGCTGGTGACGGCTGATGATGCGCAGCTTGGTGATGGTGGGGTGTTGCGGCGCCTCCTGCAGGCGGCAGACCACGCCGCCGGCCTCCAGCCGTTCGCGCAGCAGGCGGGCGGCTTCGTCGCGGCCCACCAGACCGACCAGTTCGGCACCGGCGCCGAGCGAGGCGGCGTTGAGCGCGACGTTGCCGGCGCCGCCGGCACGGAATTCGTCGCCCTCGACCTTGACCACCGGCACCGGCGCTTCCGGCGAGATGCGCGTGGTCGAGCCGTGCCAGTAGCGGTCGAGCATCACGTCGCCGACGACGAGGACGCGGCCACGGGCGAAATCGGGCAGGGTGGTGGGCGTGGAGGCGGACTGGGGCATCGGCAGGCGCGCTAGCGTGTTGAAAAGTCCGCGATTATCCCACGAAGGCAGGTGTCGCGGCGCTTCACGCCCGGCGGACGATGCGCTAGCGGTTGAACCACTTGAGCACGACGCCCCAGCTTTCGACGTCCAGCCGGGTGACGTGGCCGCATTCGAAGTCGAGCGCCAGCCAGCGCTCGGCGGGCAGGCCGAGCAGATGGCCGGCGATGGCGCGCAAAGGCCCGCCGTGGGCCACCACCACCACAGGCTGCTGCGGTTGGGTGGCGAGCAGGGCGTCGAGCCAGTGCAGCACGCGATTGGCCATTTCGCGCGCCGATTCGCCGCCGGGAGCGCGAAAGCCCATCGGATCGGCCGCCCATTCGTCGAGCGCGGTGCCGATCTCGGCGAAGAGCTGCCCCTCCCAGTCGCCGAAGTGGATCTCCTTCAGGCGCGCATCGAGCCGCGGCCGGCCGAGTGCGTCGGCCAGCAGCCGGGCGCGTTGCAGCGGGCTGGCGTGCAGGTCGAAGCGGACCGGCAGCAGCGGGCGCAGCCGGGCGGCGACGGTCGCCGCCGGTTCGGCCAGGCCGACGTCGCTCTGCCCGTAGCAGATGCCGGGCGGCACGTCGGGCTTGGGGTGGCGGATCAGGTGAAGTTCCATGCGCTGAGGATGGCGAGGTAGGTGGCGAGTTCGGCTGCCTGCTGGGTGGCACCGAGCAGGTCGCCGGTATAGCCGCCCAGCCGGCGCAGGAAGAGGCGGGCTGCGGCCACGCTGACGAGCGCGCAGGCCGCGAGCGCCGCCGCGGCCTGCAGCGGCGTCAGCAGGGCGAGCGGGGCGAGCCCGCAGACGATGGCGACCGCCAAGCCGGGGCGGTCCAGCGGCTGCGCCAGCGGGCGCGCCTTGGAGCTGTCGTCGGCGCGCGCATAGGGCAGGCGGTGCAGGATGGCGGTGGCGGCAAGGCGGGACAGCGGATGAGCGGCGAGCAGCGCCGCCGCCACCGCAGCGCTGCCGGCGGCGGCGATCTCCACCAGCGCCGCGACCTTGGCGAGCAGCATCAGCACCAGGCCGATGGTGCCGTAGCTGCCGATGCGCGAGTCCTTCATGATCGCCAGGATCTGCGCCTTGTCCCAGCCGCCGCCGAGGCCGTCGCAGGCGTCCGCCCAGCCGTCTTCGTGGAAGGCGCCGGTGAAGCGGATGGCGAGCGCCAGCGCCAGGATCACCGCCACCGTTGGTGGCAGCAGCAGTGCGCACAGCGCGTAGCCGGCGGCGGCCAGCGAGCCGACCGCCCAGCCGACCAGCGGGAAGTAGCGCGCGGACGCGGCCAGCCGCTCCGACGACCACGGCACCCAGGCCGGCACCGGCAGACGGGTGAAGTAGCCGAAGGCGGTGAAGAGGAGTTCGAGCTGGTGGCGCATGCGGCGCGCGGGGTCGTCAGGCCTTGTCGCTGACGCCGGCCGACTCGAAGCTGGCCATCTCGTTGAGGAAATTCACCGCCGCCTGCACCAGCGGCCAGGCGAGCGCGGCGCCGGTGCCTTCGCCCAGGCGCAGGTCGAGCTCCATCAGGGGTTCGACGCCGAGTGCTGCGAGCTGCACGCTGTGGCCGGGCTCGCGCGAGCGGTGGGCGAACACGCAGTAGGGCAGGATCTGCGGCGCGATGGCGTGGGCGGCGAGCAGCGCCGAGCTGACGATGAAACCGTCGATCAGCAGCAGCATGCCCTTCTCCGCAGCGCCCAGCATGGCGCCGGCCATCATCGCGATCTCGAAGCCGCCGTATTCGGCCAGCACCGCCAGCGGATCGGTGGGGCGGCCGCCGCGCGTCAGCGCCTGTTCCAGCAGCGCGCGCTTGCGGGCGAGGCCGGCATCGTCCAGCCCGGTGCCGCGCCCGGTGATGGTGGCGAGGTCGGCGCCTTTGGCCTCGCCGACCAGGCAGTGCGTGATGAGCGAGGCGGAGGCGGTGTTGCCTATGCCCATTTCGCCGAAGCCGACCGCGTTGCAGCCGTTGGCGGCGAGCGCATGGGCGAGTTCGCGGCCGCGGGCGAGCGCCGCGTCGCGCTCGGCGGCGCTCATCGCCGGCGCCTCGAGGTAGTTGGCGGTGCCGGGGGCGATCTTGGCGTCGATCAGGCCGGGCCGCTTGCCGAAGTCGTGGTTCACGCCGGCATCGACCACGGTGAGGCCGAGTTCCATCTGGCGGCAGAAGACATTGATCGCGGCGCCGCCGGCGAGGAAGTTCTCCACCATCTGCCAGGTCACGTCCTGCGGATAGGCCGACACGCCGGCGCGCGCGGCACCGTGGTCGCCGGCGAACACCAGGATGTGCGGCTGGTGCAATGCCGGGGTCTCGGTCTGCTGGACGAGGCCGATCTGCAGCGCCAGCGCCTCCAGCCGGCCGAGCGCGCCCACCGGCTTGGTCTTGCGGTCGATGCGTTGCTGGAGCCGCGCGCGGAGCGCGTCGTCGGGGGCGGTAAGGGCGAAATTCATCGTGTGTCCTGCGGTTGGCGGTGCGAACGAGGCATGCGGCCGGGCCGGAGGGGACCGGCGGGCTGGGGCCGAACGGTAGCAGATCGGGTCGGACGCCGCATCCGGGCAGGGCGGTGGCGGGCGATCCGCCCTGCGCCGCGCGCGGCGGTTGGAGCACCGCAACATTGCATCTATCATGCCCGCGCAGACCGGTCGAAAATCGCGCCAGTTCAGGGGCGGCGCGAGCTTGCGGCCGGAGTCGATCGAAAAGTACGGGGCCCAAGGGAGGCGTCGATGTCGGAAGCGGTCTATGCAGTGGTGTTTCGGGGCGAGATCCTCGATGGATACAGCCAGGAACAGGTCAAGGAAGGCTTCGGCCGGATGTTCGGACTGGGGGCGGACAAGCTCGAGCAGCTGTTCCTGCATCCCAAGGTGGTGCTCAAGAAGGGCCTGAACCGCGACGAGGCCGACCGCTACCGCGCGACGCTGGCGGGCATCGGTGCGGTGGTCAGCGTCGAGGCGCCGGCGGTGCAGCAGTACATGTCGTCGTCCGCAGCACCGGCTGCGGTGGATCCGGCGCTGGCGGCTTCGGCTGCGGTGACCCAGGTGGTACCGCGCCCGGCACCCGCGGCAGGGGACAACGTCTCCCCGACCATGGTCGTCCGGCCCGAGGACGCCGCGCGCAGCGCGCCGGAGGCGGTGACGGTGGTGGTGCCGCGCACGGCCGCGGCGGCGTCCGTTGCGGCGGACGCCATCGACCCGTCGGCCCAGACCATCGTGATCGCGCGGCCGCGCCCGGAGGCGGCGCCGGCAGCGGCGGGCGCCGGTGCGCCGCCAGCCGGGGCCGCGGTGCGCCCGGCTGCCGCGCGCCAGGCCGAACCGCGCTCGCTGCCGTTCGAATTCCATGGCGACGGTTTCGAGTTCTTCCGCATCTGGATCGTCAACCTGCTGCTGACCATCGTCACCCTCGGCATCTATTCGGCCTGGGCCAAGGTGCGCACCCAGCGCTACTTCTACGGCAACACCCGGCTGGACGGCAGCAGCTTCGACTACCTCGGCGATCCGCTCAAGATCCTCAAGGGTCGGCTCATCGCCTTCGTCTTCCTGGTGCTGTATTCCGGCTCGGACCTGGTGTCGCCCTTCCTCAGCGTGGTGGTGATGCTGCTCTTCCTCGCCGCGCTGCCCTGGATCATGGTCAAGGGTCTCAGCTTCCGTAACCACAACAGCGCCTGGCGCGGGGTGCGCTTCGGTTTCGACGGCAAGGTCGGCGAGGCGGCCATGGTCTTCCTGCTGTGGCCGCTGCTTGGTGCGATCACGCTCGGCGTGCTGATGCCGCTGGCCTTCCACAAGCAGCAGTGCTTCATCATCGGCAACAGCCGCTATGGCACCTGCCGCTTCGAGTTCGATGCCGGCGCCAAGGCCTTCTACTGGATGTTCCTCGGCGTGCTGGCGATCTTCATCGGCGGCGGGCTGGCGAGCGTGCTGCTCGGTTTCGTGTTCGGGCCGCTCGGCGCGCTGGCGATGGCGGCGACCTACCTGGCGGCCTTCGCCTGGTTCAACGTCAAGTTCGCCAATCTGCGCTACGGCCATACCGCGCTCGCCGGCAACCGCTTCCAGGCGGACTACGAGCTGGGCAGCTACGCCCGGCTGATGGCGGTGAACCTGCTCGGCATGGTGCTGACGCTGGGCTTGTTCTACCCGTGGGCCAAGGTGCGCAACGCGCGCTACGCCGCCGAACACATCGCGCTGGTGGCCGAGGACGATCTCGACGGCTTCGTGGCGGCGCGCCAGCAAGAGGTGTCGGCCACCGGCGGCGAGGTCGGCGATCTGTTCGACGTCGATTTCGGCATCTGAGCATGACAACGGCGATCGCCGGCATCTGGTTCAGCGGCGCAGGTTCGCGCCCGCAGCCGGCTACGCTGGCGCTCGCTGACGGCCGCGTCAGCGTGCTGGCCGACGGCGTGGTGCTGGCGGGACCGCTGGCACTGACCGAACTCGCGGTCAGCTCGCGCCTCGGCAGCACGCCGCGCTTCCTGCGTTTCCCCGGCGGCGCCACCTTCGAGACCGCCGACAACGACGGCGTGGATCGCCTGATCGCGCCGCTGCGCCCGCATCACGGCCTCATCCACCGGCTGGAATCCAGCCTGCGCTACGTGCTGCTCGGACTGGTCGTGACGGTGGCCTTCGTCTGGGGCGCGGTGCGCTACGGCATTCCGGCGCTGGCCGAGGTCACGGCGTTTTCATTGCCGGCCTCGCTCAACCAGCAGATCGGCGACGGTGCGCTGGAGCTGCTGGATGGCGAACTGCTGGCGCCGAGCGCGCTGGCTGCGGACGAACAGCGGCGGCTGCGGGCGCGCTTTGCCCCGCTGCTCGCTTCGGCCGGCCCGCTGCCGCTGCAGGTGGAGTTTCGCGATGCGGCGCGCAGTCTGGGCGCGAATGCGCTGGCGCTGCCCTCGGGTACCATCGTGTTCACCGATCAGCTGGTACGGCTGGCCGAGCGCGACGAGGAGTTGATGGCGGTGCTGGCCCACGAGATCGGTCACATCGAGCGCCGCCATGCGCTGCGCCAGGTGCTGCAGGCGTCGGCGCTCGGTCTGGTGGTGATGGCGGTGACCGGCGACGTGTCGTCGGTGTCGTCCGCGGTGGCGGCGATCCCGGTGCTGCTCACCCAGCTCGGCTATTCGCGCAGTTTCGAGTACGAGGCCGATCGTTACGGCGCCGCGCTGCTCGCCAGCCATGGCATCGGCGCCTCCCATCTCGGCACCATGCTGTCGCGGCTGGAGGGGGCGCGCGATTGCACCCGCCACGGCGGCTGCCGGAGTGCTGCCGGCGACTGGCAGGACTACCTCTCCACCCACCCGCCCACCGCCGAGCGGCTGCGCCAGCTCAACGCCCGCTGATCAGCCCTTCAGCACCAGCGGCAGGCCGGCGGCGACGAAGCTCACCCGCG
Organism: Azoarcus sp. DD4; assembly: GCF_006496635.1. NCBI lineage: Bacteria > Pseudomonadati > Pseudomonadota > Betaproteobacteria > Rhodocyclales > Zoogloeaceae > Azoarcus > Azoarcus sp. DD4. The sequence continues at coordinate 4,666,785 of NZ_CP022958.1, read as the reverse complement.
GCACGCAGGCCGCCACCGCCTGGTTGAGGCGGCCGGCCTCGTCGCGGAACAGCCGGCCGAGCGGGGTTTCCGGCACCAGGCCGAGGCCGACTTCGTTGGCCACCAGCAGCACCCGGCCCGGCAGTTGCGGCAACACGGCCAGCAGGTCGTCGCGTTCGCTGCGAAAGCGCGGCAGCGCATCCGCACTCGCCGCCGGCGGCAGCAACTCGGCGCCGGCCAGCAGATTGGTCAGCCACAGCGTCAGGCAGTCGACGATCAGGCAGCGCTCGGCGGCGGCTTCGCGGCGCAGGGCGTCGGCCAGCGCCAGCGGTTCCTCCACCGTCCGCCAGCCGGCCGGGCGATCGGCCCGGTGGCGGCGGATGCGTTCGGACATCTCGTCGTCGCCGGCCTCGGCGGTCGCGATCACCGTGACCGCAAGCCCGCTTGCCAGCGCTATCTGCTCGGCGTGGCGGCTCTTGCCGGAACGGGCACCGCCCAGGATGAGTTCGCAGGTCATTGTGTTGATTTGATGTTTGTCGCAGGGTCGTCCCAAGACAAGACGGCTTCCTTGGGGGCAGCGGCCCGCGTAGCGGTGTTTTTTGCGCTGCACGAAAAGGGCCGGACAAGGTATCATCCGCGCCCACTGCCCCGGAAGGGGCGGCGTGTTTCAGGTGCCCGAAGGCGGTCCTCGCCCCAGGGTTAAACGGGAAACAGGTGAGCGTCTGCGGACGCGATGCCTGTGCTGCCCCCGCAACGGTAAGTGAGTAAGAGGCGCATCAAGCAGCCACTGGGTGATACACCCGGGAAGGCGATGCGCTGGGCCGGATCGACATCGGATCCGGCTACCCACGAGCCCGGATACCGGCCCGAACGCGAACTGGCGGATGTGTCGCGGGGTGGCGGCGAAGGGTGCAGTGTTGGGCTCCTCACGGTTTCTCCCGGCATGTCCTTATGCGATTGGGCCATGGCGTGCGGGGACGCGAGCCGTGGCTTGTGGGAGTATCCCGATGACCATCCGAATCTCCGCGCTCGCTGCGGCGTGCGCACTTGCCCATCCCCTGCTGGTTCAGGCCGGCGACGATCCGACCCTCGGCACCACCGTGGTGACCGCCACCCGCCAGCCGCAGAGCCTGTCCGACGCGCTGGCCGAGGTCGACGTGATCGACCGTGCCGAAATCGACAAGGCTGGCGGCAATACCAGTCTGGTGCAACTGCTGTCGGCACGCCCCGGCATCCAGGTCACCACCAACGGCGGCGCCGGTTCCAACAGCAGCGTCTTCATCCGCGGCACCACTTCCGGCCATGTGCTGGTGCTGATCGACGGCATGCGCGTCGGTTCGGCCACCTCAGGCTCGCCCACCCTGGAAATGATTCCGCTGGCGCTGATAGACCGTGTCGAGATCCTGCGCGGTCCGGCGAGCGCGCTCTACGGCTCCGATGCCATCGGCGGCGTCATCCAGATCTTCACCCGCAAGGGCGAGGAAGGCCTGCACCCGACTTTCAGCATCGGCGCCGGCACCGAGGACGCCCGCTCCTTGAGCGCGGGGCTGTCCGGCGGCGTGGATCGCCTGCGCTACAGCCTGACCGCCGGTCACGACCGCACCGACGGCATCAATGCCAAGCCGCTGTCCACCCGCGGCCGCGACGGCGACGACGACGGTTTCCGCAACGACTACTTCAGCGGGGCAGTTTCGCTCGGTTTCCGCGAGCGCGACGAAGTCGGGCTCAACGTCTTCCATTCCGACGGTCGCAACTGGTACGACGCCGGTCGCGCCTTCGATTCCTACCTCGACAAGCGCACCGACAGCGCCGGCGTGCACATGCGCAATCAGCTGACGCAGGACTGGGCCAGCACAGTCCGTGTCGGCTATAGCGCCGACACCTCGCGCACCCGTTCGACCGCCACCTCGGTGTCGGATTTCAACACCTACCAGAGCCAGTTCACCTGGCAGAACGACGTCGCGCTGGCCGGCGGTTCGCTGCTGGCCGCCTACGAGTTCCTCGAACAGAACGTCGCTACCGCCACGGCCTATGCGAAGACCAATCGCATCGTCAATTCGGTGTTGCTGGGCTGGGGTGGGGAGTTCGGCAAGCACCATGTGCAGGTCAATGCCCGCCGCGACCAGAACTCGCAGTACGGCGGCAAGACCACCGGTTCGGCCGCCTACGGCTACCAGTTCGCGCCGGAATGGCGGGTGCACGGCAGCATCGGCACCGCCTTCAAGGCGCCGAGCTTCAACGACCTGTACTATCCGCTCGACTGCGACCCGGTGTACGGCTGTTTCGGCGGCAACCCGGACCTCAAGCCGGAAGAAGCGCTCAACCGCGAGGTCGGCATCAGCTGGGAGCGCAAGGACTTCAGCTTCCGCGCCACCTATTTCAACAACCGGGTCAAGAACCTGATCGACTGGAGCACCGGTATCGCCAGCAATGTCGCCACCGCCGAACTCGAAGGCGTCGAACTCGGCATGACGGCGAGCGTGTATGGTTACCGCCTGCGCGCCAGCCTCGACTTCCTCGACGCCAAGGACAAGGACAGCGGCGACGACCTCGGCCGGCGTGCGCGCGAAAGCGGCTCGTTCGGCATCGAGCGCGACATCGGCGACTGGACGCTGGGCGCCGAGGTGGTCGGCCAGGGGCGCCGCTACGACAAGGTGCCCAACGTGGCATCGGGAAGGATGGGAGGCTATGCGCTGCTCAATGCCTATGCGCAATACGCGCTGGCGCGCGACTGGCGGATCGACGTGCGCGCCAACAACGTTCTCGACAAGGATTACGAGCTGGCCAAAGGCTACGGCACGCCGGGCATCAACGCCTTCGTCGCGCTGCGCTACGCGCCGCGCTGATCGCCGATGGCCGCCAGTCTGCCGCTGCCGCAGGGTCGTAGCGTGATGCCGGGCCGCACGCGCGCGCTCATGTTCGCCGCCGCGCTGCTGCCGGCGGCAGTACTGAGCTTCGCCTGGGCGCTGGTGGCGGGCGAGCTGCCGATCTCGGCTGCGGAGGTCGTCGCCGCGCTCGGCGGCAGCGACGGCATGGCGGCCCAGGTGGTGCGCGAACTGCGCCTGCCGCGCGCGGTGGCAACCTTCGCCTGCGGCGGGCTGCTGGCGCTGGCAGGCGGGTTGATGCAGGTGTTGCTGCGCAACCCGCTGGCCGATCCCTACATCCTCGGCATTTCCGGTGGCGCGGCCGTCGGCGCGCTGGCGGCGATCACAGCCGGCAGCGCGGCGCTGTGGATCGATGCCGGCGCGTTTGCCGGCGCGCTGGCGGCGATGCTGATGGTGTTCGGCCTGGCCCATGGCGACGGTAGCTGGACGCAGACCCGGCTGTTGCTCACCGGCGTCATCGTCGCCGCCGGCTGCGGTGCGGCGGTGACGCTGATGCTGGCGATGGCGCCGGAAACGCGGGTGCAGTCCATGCTCTTCTGGCTGATGGGCGACGCCAGCGGCGCGGCGCGGCCGTGGCCGGCGCTGGGTGTGCTGGTGGCCGGCCTGCTGCTGGTGGCGCCCCATGCGCGCGACCTCAATGTGCTCACCCGTGGCGAGCTCAATGCGCGCGCGCTGGGCGTGCGGGTCGACCGGCTGCGCCGGGTGCTCTACCTGTTCGCCTCGATGTTCACCGCGGTGGCGGTGACGCTGGTCGGTTCGGTCGGTTTCGTCGGCCTCATCGTGCCGCACCTGGTGAGGCTCGCACTCGGCAACGACCAGCGTGTGCTGCTGCCGGCGGCGGCGCTGTCCGGCGGCATCCTGCTGACGGTGGCCGACACCGCCGCGCGCACCGTGATGGCGCCGCAGCAGCTGCCGGTGGGTGTGCTGACCGCGCTGATCGGCGTACCGGTCTTTCTCTTCCTGCTCGCCCGTCATCCGCGCTGATGGTCGCACTGTCCACCCGAGCCGCCGACGCCGCGCTGCCCTTGCTCGAAGCCGAAGGGCTGGCGGTGCGCATCGCCGAGCGCTGGCTGTGTTGCGAGTTCAGCCTGGCCTTGCGCGGCGGCGAATGCCTGGCGCTGCTCGGACCCAACGGCGCCGGCAAGACCACGCTGCTCCACACCCTGGCCGGCCTGCGCGAACCCAGCGTCGGCCAGGTGCGGCTGGCGGGGCTGCCCTACGCTGCCTGGCCGGCGCTGGATGCGGCACGCTGCCGCGGCCTGCTGGTGCAACAGCAACCCGACCACTTTGCCGCCTCGGTGCTGGAGACGGTGCTGGTCGGGCGCCATCCGCACCTCGGCCGCTGGGGCTGGGAAAGCGCCGAGGACGAGGCCATCGCCCGCGCCGCGCTGGCCGAGTTCGGCATGGCCGGGATGGCGACGCGCGACATCCTCACGCTGTCGGGCGGCGAACGCCAAAGGGTGGCGCTGGCTGCGCTGCTGGCGCAGGCGCCGCAGCTCTTCCTGCTCGACGAACCGCTCAACCACCTCGACCTGCGTTACCAGATCGCCGTGCTGGAGCGTTTGCGCGCGCTGGCCGACAGCGGGCGCGGCGTGGTGATGGTGCTGCACGACATCAATCTCGCCGCCCGCTTCGCCGACCAGGTGATCCTGCTCGACGGCCGCGGTGGCGTCCATGCCGGCGACCGCGATACCGTATTGCGCGCCGACCTGCTCAGCCACGCCTTCGATCATCCCCTGCGCCGCATGGATGTGGACGGCCGGTCCTATTTCATACCCGAGTGAGCCGCGGCCCGGAGGCCGACGGCGCACCAGAACCCCCAATGGTGAAACGATCATGACGACATCCGAGCGCGATACCCGCCATAACGAACGCATGCAGCGCAAGAAGGCCGTGGTGGACGAGAAGATCGCCGCTGCCAAGGTCGAGCGCGGCGTGCTGCTGGTCAATACCGGCAACGGCAAGGGCAAGAGTTCAGCGGCCTTCGGGCTGGTGGTGCGCGCGCTCGGCCACGGCATGAAGGTGGGCGTGGTGCAGTTCATCAAGAGCCGCGGCGACACCGGCGAGGAAAAGGTGCTCGGCCACCTGCCCGGTGTGAGCTGGCACGTGATGGGCGAGGGTTTCACCTGGGAGACCCAGGACCGCGCCCGCGACGTCGCCACCGCCGAGGCCGCCTGGGATCAGGCCAGGGCCTTCCTCAGCGACCCGAGCATCGGCCTGGTGGTACTGGACGAACTGAACATCGCGCTCAAGTACCGCTATCTTGAAGTGAATACGGTGGTGGCCGATCTCCTCGCGCGGCCGACGGCGCAGCACGTCGTCGTGACCGGCCGTGCGGCGCCGCCCGAGCTGGTCGCCGCCGCAGACACCGTGACCGACATGACGCCGGTGAAACATGCCTTCGCGGCCGGGGTGAAGGCGATGCCCGGCATGGAGTGGTAGGCAATGACCCATCCGCGTATCCGCAGCCCCCGGCCCGGCCCGCTGCCGGGCCACGTCTACCTGGTCGGCGCCGGTCCGGGCGATCCCGAGCTGCTGACCCTGCGCGGCGCCCGCCTGGTGGAAGGCGCGGACGTGGTGGTGTACGACAACCTCGTCAGCCCGGCCATCGTCGAGCTGGCGCCGGCGCGCGCCGAACGCATCTACGTCGGCAAGAAGGCCTCCGATCACACCCTGCCGCAGGAAGACATCAACCGCCTGCTGGTCAAGCTCGCCGGCGAGGGCCGGCGAGTGGTTCGGCTGAAGGGGGGCGACCCCTTCATCTTCGGCCGCGGCGGCGAGGAGATGGAGGCGCTGGTGGCGGCCGGCATCACCGTCGAGGTGGTGCCCGGCGTCACCGCGGCGGCGGGTATTGCCGCCTACGCCGGCATTCCGCTCACCCACCGCGACCACGCGCAGTCGGTGGTGTTCACCACCGGTTTCCTCAAGGATGGCCTGCTCGACCTCGACTGGGACATGCTCGCCCGCCGCGGCCAGACCCTGGTGATCTACATGGGCATCTCGCGGCTGGCGGAAATCTGCGACCAACTCGTTGCCCACGGTCTGCCGCCGACGACGCCGGCCGGCGTGATCGAGCGCGGCACCACCGACGCCCAGCGCGTGGTCACCGCCGATCTGGCGACCCTGGCCGAGCGCGTGGCGCAGGCCGGCATCCGCCCGCCGGCCCTGACGGTAGTGGGCGACGTCGTCGGGCTGTATCCGCGCCTGGCCTGGTTTGCACCGGCGACCAGGGACGACGCGCCACACCCGCCGCATGCTGGCTGTACGGTGGTGCATGCGGGCGAAGCGAAGGGAGCGCAATCGTGAGCGCCGTGCGCCGCTGTCCGGCGCTTTTCGTCGCCGCGCCGGCCTCCGGCCAGGGCAAGACCACCGTCACCGCCGCGCTCGCCCGCCTGCACACCCGGCTCGGCCGCAAGGTGAGGGTGTTCAAGTGCGGCCCGGATTTCCTCGATCCGCAGATCCATGCCGTCGCCAGCGCCGCGCCGGTGTACAACGTGGATCTCGGCATGTGCGGCGAAGCCGACATCGCGCGCCGGCTGTACGAGGCCGCGGGCGAGGCCGACCTGATCCTGGTCGAAGGCGTGATGGGGCTCTACGACGGCACGCCCTCTGGCGCCGACATCGCCTGCCGTTTCGGCATCCCGGTGATGGCGGTGATCGACGCGCGCGCGATGGCCCAGACCTTCGGCGCCATCGCCCATGGCCTCGCCACCTTCCGCCCCGGCCTGCCCTTCGCCGGCACGCTCGCCAACCACGTCGGCAGCGAACGCCACGCCGACATGCTGCGCGAGGCTTTGCCGGCCGGCATGCGCTGGTTCGGCGCGGTGCTGCGCGATGCCGACGCCGCCCTGCCGGAGCGCCACCTCGGCTTGATGCAGGCGGCCGAAATCGAGGATCTCGGCGCGCGCCTGGATCGCATGGCCGACAGCCTCGGCCGTACCGGCGCTGCGGAACTGCCGGCCGCGGTGAGCTTCCCGGCGGCGCCGGGTGTCGCGGGAAAGCCGCTGCTCGCAGGTAGAACAATCGCCATCGCCCGCGACGCCGCCTACGGCTTCATCTACCCCGCAAACCTCGACTCCCTGCGCGAACTCGGCGCCGGGCTCGTCTTCTTTTCGCCGGTCGCCGGTGACGTGCTGCCGGTCTGCGATGCGGTCTGGCTGCCCGGCGGCTATCCCGAACTGCACGGCGAGGCGCTGGCCGCCAACACCGGTTTCTGGTCCGCATTGCGCGCCCATGCGGAAGCCGGCAAGCCGCTGCTGGCCGAATGCGGCGGCATGATGAGCCTGTTCGAAAGCGTGGTGGACAAGGCCGGGGTGGAGCGCCGCTTCGGCGGCCTGCTGCCCGGCCGCGCGGTGATGCAGAAGCGCCTTGCCGCGCTCGGCATGCAGGAGGCCGAACTGCCGGAGGGCAGGCTGACCGGCCACACCTTCCACTACTCGAAGAGCGAAACGCCGGTGGCGCCGCTGCTGCGGGCGCAGCGCCCCGATGGCGGCGAAGGCGAAGCGATCTACCGCGTCGGCCGGCTGACCGCGTCCTACGTGCATTTCTACTTTCCGTCCAATCCGCAGGCGGTGGCCCGGCTTTTCAGCCCGGCCTGACCACCCGCCCATCGGGCGGTCGAAGCGCAAAGCGCCGTACTAACCCTGTCTCCCGCGGATGCCTGTCGGCGACGACGGGGGCGAGCGGCTTCCCGAATGTGAGCCACAGCGGCGATGCAAGACGGCGGCATCCCCCATCACCGCTATAATCCGCCGCTGCCCATCACCCCGAGAGTCCACTGGTGTCCGACCGTCTCGCCGTCCTGCCGCAATACCTGCTGCCCAAGCGGGCCCTTACCGAACTCATGGGCAAGCTCGCCGGCGCCAAGGCGGGCGGGCTTACCACCGCCGTCGTCCGCTGGTTCATCGGCCGCTACGGCGTGAACATGGCCGAGGCCGCCAATCCGGACCCGGCTGCCTATGCCAGCTTCAATGAATTCTTCACCCGGCCGCTGAAGGAAGGCGCGCGCCCGCTTGCCGATGCGCCCCTCGTCTGCCCGGTCGACGGCGCGATCAGCCAGTTCGGCGCCATCGAGCGCGGCCAGATCTTCCAAGCCAAGGGTCACCGTTATTCGACCACCGCGATGGTCGGCGGCGACCGCGACCTCGCCGCCCTGTTCGACAACGGCCACTTCGCCACCCTCTACCTCAGCCCGCGCGACTACCACCGCATCCACATGCCCTGCGCCGGCCGGCTGCTGCGCATGATCCACGTGCCGGGCGAGCTGTTCTCGGTCAATCCCACCACCGCGCGCGGCGTACCCGGCCTCTTCGCGCGCAACGAACGCGTCGTCTGCGTGTTCGATTCCGGGCACGGGCCCTTTGCGCTGGTGCTGGTCGGCGCCACCATCGTCGGCAGCATGGCCACCGTCTGGCATGGGGTGGTCAATCCGCCACGCCCCGGGCAGATCCGCGACTGGCGCTACCCGGAAGGCCAGGTGGTGCTGCAACAGGGCGAGGAAATGGGCCGCTTCCTGCTCGGTTCCACCGTGGTGATGCTGTTTCCGCGCGGCGACCTGCGCTTCAACGCCGAGTGGGCGCCGGCGCGGGCGATCCGCCTGGGTGAGAAGATGGCCGATTTCGGCTGAGGCCGGCGCCGTGCGCTAGGGCGCAGTCAGACCGAAGCTCAGTATCGGCGGCTCCGCGTCCGCCGGCACCCGCCGCGTTTGCAGGAAGCCAAAGATCGAATCCACCGTGGCGACCTGGATCCGGCCCTGCCAGCGCAGTTCCGGCGGATGGTCGTCGAAGGAGATTGTGTCCTTCAGCATGCGGCCGCCCAGCCGCTTGACCCAGCCGATGTCCAGCGTGGTCGGCGTGTAGCCGGCCGACCGCAGCCAGCGCTGCGCGGTATCGCGCGACACCACCGTGCCTTCCGGCGCCATCGCCACCGCCAGTGTCTCGATGATCCAGCCGTTGCTGTTCTGGTACTTCGACGAGAAAGGATAGGCCGTCAACCGGTAATCGGCGCCGTGGGTCAGCAGCGCCGCTTCAGTGGTCAGCACCGGCAGCAGCCGGGTCTCGAGTGCCGGCGGCAGGCGGTAGGCCGCGCTGTGATAGGCGAACAGGTCGTCGCCGTAGAAGTTGGCCAGCCCCTGCGCATGGATCGCCGAGCGGGCGGTGCCGCATTCGTTGAGTTCGTGCACCACCGTCCAACGGCCGCGGGGATGGTCGCGCACCGCGAAGCCGGCATGCGACCAGGTCAGTCCGTAGTCGGAGAGGTCCTGTCCGATGCGGGCGAGCAGCACGACGCGGGCGTCGGTCTTGTCGAGTTCGGCGCGGGCGAGCTGGGCCAGCGCGAAAGCCCTGGAATACGTGATCGCGTCGTAGCGCCCCGCGCAAGACTGGCCGGCCTGCACCGCCGGCGCCAGTGCCACCAGCAGCGCGAGCGCACTCCGGCGTGCCACACGCCCGGGCTGCATCACGAACCCCCGAGGCGCTCGCTGTGGAGCAGGTCGGCGGTAGCGGGGGTGGGCACGAAAACACGATTGCGCGGGTCGCCCAGCGTGACCAGCAGCCCCGGCTGCAGGCGTTCGATGGTGACGACCTCGTCGACCTCGACGGCCTTGCCCTGGAGCGCCGCATTGGGGATCTCGAGCGTGACCAGCCGGTTGCCATCGTCCTGGATACGGACCTCGGTGGTGGTCGAACCGCGCGAGAGGCTCTTGACCGTGCCGCGCGACATTCTGCCGAGTTCTTCCGCGTAGTAGTGGGAGGCCATAACGCCGAGCACGCTCAGGGAAATAGGGACGATCACCGAATCCTGCATGGTGGAGTTGGCGCGGACGGCGGCAGGGGAGGCGACGAGGGCGAGCGCGAGCACGGCTGCCTTGAGGCGCAGGAGGGATGACGGCATTGGAGGGTCCTCGGATGAAGGTGTCAAAATATTACATTTGCATTTAGTTATGCGAAAGCAATTTTTCGTCCGCACAGGATGTCGTGCCTGTGGCCGCGCGGCGCTAACATGGGCCATCCGCATTGATGGTGCCGAAGACGATGACCTCCCCCGCCGCCCCTGCCTACACCGAACTTACTCGCCACTACCTCCGCCTCTACCGCTACGACCATCTCGCCGCCATCGTCGGCTGGGACCGCAACGCAATGATGCCGCCCAAGGGCAATGAGGCCCGCGCCGCGGCCGAGGCCGAACTGCATGCGCTGATCCACCGCAGCCGCACCGACCCGCGCCTGGCCGAGCTCATCGCCGCCGCCGAAGCGGAGCCATTGGACGAGGTCGAGCGCGCCAACCTGCGCGAGATCCGCCGTAACTGGCAGGACGCCAACGCGCTGCCGGAATCCTTGGTGGAGGCCAAGTCGCTGGCCGGCGCGCGCTGCGAGCACGCCTGGCGCAGCCAGCGCCCGGCCAACGACTGGCCGGGCTTCCTGGAGAACTTCCGCGAGGTGGTGCGCCTGTCGCGCGAGGAGGCGCGGCTGCTTTCCGAGCACACCGGCCTGTCGCGCTACGACGCGCTGATGGACCGCTTCGAGCCCGGCATGCGCGCGGTGGAGATCGAGCGCATCTTCGGCGACGTGCGCGGCTGGCTGCCCGACCTGATCGCGCGGGTGGGCGAAAAGCAGCGCGCCGAGCCGGTGATCGCCCCGGTCGGGCCTTTTCCGGTGGCGGCGCAGCGGGCGCTGAGCCTGGCGGTGATGGGGATGCTCGGTTTCGACTTCGAAGGCGGCCGGCTGGACGAGAGTGCCCATCCCTTTTCCGGCGGCGTGCCGGAGGACGTGCGCCTGACCACCCGCTACCACGAGGACGACTTCACCCGCGCGCTGCTCGGCACCATCCACGAGACCGGCCATGCGCGCTACGAACAGAACCTGCCGCGCGCCTGGTGCGGTCAGCCCCTCGGGCTGGCGCGCTCCTACGGCATCCACGAAAGCCAGAGCCTGTCCTTCGAGATGCAGCTCGCCCGCAGCCGCGGCTTCGTCGGCCTGCTGGCGCCGCTGCTGCGCGAGCACTTCGGCGACCAGCCCGCCTTCGACGCCGACAACCTCTACCGGCTATTCACCCGGGTGCAGCCGGGCTACATCCGCATCGCCGCGGACGAAGTGACGTATCCGGCGCACATCATCCTGCGCTTCGAGATCGAGCGCGCGCTGATCGAAGGCGAGATCGAGCCGGAGGACATCCCCGCGCTATGGAACGAGAAGATGCAGGCGCTGCTCGGACTGGACACCCGCGGCAACCATGCCGACGGCTGCCTGCAGGATGTGCACTGGACCGACGGCGCCTTCGGCTACTTCCCGAGCTACACCCTGGGCGCGATGTACGCCGCGCAGTGGTTCGCCGCTCTGCGCCGGGCTCGGCCCGAGCTGGATGCGTACATCGCGCAGGGCGATTTCGCTCCGGTGTTCGGCTGGCTGAACGACAACATCTGGTCGCAGGCCAGCCGCTGGGAGACGCCGGAACTGGTGCGGCGCGCCAGCGGCGAGGCGCTCAACCCGGCGTATTTCCGCGCCCACCTCGAGGCGCGCTATCTGGGCGAAGGCTAGCCTCAGCCCAGGGTCGCGTTGGCGAGCTTGGCACCGAAGCCGATGAAGAGCCCGCCGACGCTGCCGGAGGCCGCTGCGGCCAGCCGCTGCCGGCGGCGGAACAGCGCGGCCAGACGGACGCCGCCGAAGATCAGCGCCGACAGGTAGGCGGCGCTGCAGACCTGCACGATCACGCCGAGGATCAGGAAGGTGAGCGCGGGCCAGGCGTAGCCGGGGTCGACGAACTGCACGAAGAAAGACACGAAGAACAGGATGGCCTTCGGGTTCAGCAGGCTGATCAGCAGCGCGGTGCGGAAGGGGCGGGCGGCGTCCACCGGGCGTGGCGCGGCTTCTGCGGCGGCCGGTCGGCGCCAGCCGGCGACCGCCGCGCGCAGCAGGCCGACGCCCAGCCACGCCAGATAGGCCGCACCAGCGTATTTCACCGCCATGAACAGCGCCGGCGTGGTGTGCAGCAGCGAGGCCATGCCGGTGGCCGACAGCAGCATCAGCACGGTGTCGCCGACGAAGATGCCGCAGGCGCCGCGATAGCCGGCGGCGATGCCGTGGCGCGAGGCCACCGACATCACGTAGAGTGAATTCGGCCCCGGCAGCAGCACGATGACGATGGTGCCGAGGATGAAGGTCAGCGGATCGGTGATGCCGTAGAACATGGTTGCGCCCGCAGTGGTCTGGCCAGCAAGAGCGTGAGTCTACTGCGGGCGCGGCGCGCTTACATCAGCTTGATGCGGCGGGCCTGCTCGCGCAGCTCGGCGCGGAAGTCCGGGTGGGCGATCGCGATCAGCGCCTCGGCGCGCTGCTTGGCGCTCTTGCCGCGCAGCTGGGCCACGCCGTACTCGGTGACGACGTAGTTGATGTCGTTCTTGCCGGTGGTGACGTGGGTGCCGGGGGTGAGCGTGGGCACGATGCGCGAGATGGTGTCGTCCTTGGCGGTGGAGGGCAGCACGATGAAGGCCTTGCCGCCCTTGGAGCGGTTGGCCGCGCGCACGAAGTCCACCTGACCGCCGGTGCCGGAATAGGGCGCCGAACCCAGGCTTTCCGAGCCGCACTGGCCGAGCAGGTCGATCTGCAGCGTGGCGTTGATCGCGCACAGGTTGTCGTTGCGGGCGGCGATGTAGGGGTCGTTGGTGAAATCGACCGGGTGCATCTCCAGTGCCGGATTGCGGTGCAGGTGGCGGTAGAGCTTGCGCGAGCCGAGCGCGAAGGTCGCCACCATCTTGCCGGGCATGAAGTTCTTGCGGCGGTTGTTCACCGCGCCGGATTCGATCAGCGACAGGATGCCGTCGCCGATCATCTCGGTGTGGATGCCGAGGTCGTGCTTGTGCTGCAGCTGCATCACCACCGCGTCGGGAATGCCGCCGTAGCCGATCTGCAGCGTGGCGCCGTCGTCGATGAGGTCGGCAACGTACTTGCCGATGGCCTCCTGCACCGGGCCGATCTTGGGCAGACCGACCTCGAACAGCTCTTCCTCGCTCTCCACCAGGCCGGACACCTGCGAGATGTGCACATGGCAGTCGCCGTAGGCGAAGGGCACGTTCGGATTCACCTCGAGCAGGATCACCCGCGCCTTCTTCACCGCCGCCATGGTGTAGTCCGGCGCCAGCGATAGCGCGAAGTAGCCGTGCTCGTCCATCGGCGAGGCCATCGACACCACCACGTCGGCGGGGGTGAGGCCGCGGTCGATCAGCATCGGCAGCTCGGAGAAGTAGTTGGGCACGAAATCCACCCAGCCTTCCTGGCCGCCGGCGCGCGAGGCGCCGCCGAAGAAGTAGGCGGTGTGGCGGACGTTGGCGCGCGTCGCCGGGTCGTAATAGGCGTATTTGCGCAGCGGCAGGATCTGGCTGACGACGATGTCCTTGAGCGTACTGCGGCGCTCGGACAGCGCGTGCAGCAGCGTTGGCGGTTCGCCCACGCCGGTGGGCACCACCACGGTGTCGCCGTCGCGGATCAGGCCGGCCGCGTCGGCTGCGTTCATGCGTTTCTGGGCGTACTGGTCTTGCGGATTCATCCTCTTCCTCTCCGTGCTTATAGATGTTCTGTATTGACGGATAAGGATTATACGTAGCTTCCATACCAGTGCGTATGGAGTCAGATCAAAGTCATGGTTTGTTGTCGGAATTCTTTACATGCTGCGTCGCCGCAGTGGCACTTGTTCGATCAATTTCTCTTATCCATTTGCTTACAAAGAGAAAATATTTTCAGGCATGCCGTTTGCTTTCGTTCGCCCTCGGAATTTGTTGTTGCTATGAAAAAAGTAATAAGCAGATCGTTAAATTTATCGCGAAGAACTTTTTCACACTTCGCAAGGAAAAACATGAACCTGAAGAAGACCATGCTTGCGGCATCGACGGCCGCGATGATCCTCGGTGCGGCGCTCCCTGGCACTGCGAGCGCGGCGGCGTGCAGCGTGTCCGACGTGCAGGTGACCAGCGTCGGTCAGTTCAGCAGCACCAGCGCCGATGCCACCATGACCACGTACAACATCGCGCCGATGGACGCGGCGGCATGCGCCGGTGGTTACGACGGTAACGACATGCCCAAGCCGTCGATCAATCTGGGTTATGCCGGCGATGGCCTGCTCAACGGCGCCTTGCAGACGCGTACCGGCGAGGATCTCTTCCCCGGCGGCGCCTTCATCACCGACGAGTACCCGACCAGCGACCTGCGCGGCGACGGCACGGCGGACGATCCGGGCTGGGTCATGCTCGGCCGTATCGACCTCAACCGGGACGGCACCGGCACCTTCGTGCCGGAAGCGGTGGGCGGTGATACCAGCATCGTGCTGGCCAGCTTCTTCACCGTGACCAGCAACGGCGACGGCACCGGCACCTGGGCCTTCACGCCGGATGCGGCGGTCGCGTCGCGCACCGAAGCCCTGTTCGGGAAGAACTACTTCGACCAGTTCGCACTGGTCTTCAAGCAGGCCAGGGAGTTCGCGGCCTACGACTTCACCGCCGCGCAGTTCGGTGTTGCGCACCCGTCGGTCGACGTGCCGATCTTCCACTTCGGCGGCACTTTCGACATCTCCAAGACGCTGGGCCGCGGCCTGTCCCACGTCAGCCTGTGGGCGCGCGACCCCGCCAGCCTCAACACCGTGCCCGAACCCGGTGTCCTCGGGCTGCTCGGCCTGGCCGCGCTCGGCCTGGCCGGCGTTCGTCGCCGCTTCGCGTCGCGCTGAGCCGCGGCAGGCGGACAGCCCGGCGCCCGCCGCGGCTGTCCGGCCATCAGAGCGCGTGCAGTTGCAGCCAGCGTTCGAGCTCGGCTGCGGGGAGCGGCGGCGAGAACAGGTAGCCCTGGGCCACGTGGTAGCCCTGGTCCTTCAGTAGCTGGCGCTGCAGGCCGTCTTCCACCCCTTCGGCGACCACCGTGAGGCGCAGGCTTTCGCCGATGCGGATGACGGCGCTGGTCAGCGCGCGGGTGGCCTCATCGCTTTCCAGATCGCGCACGAAGCTCTTGTCCAGTTTCAGCTCGCTCACCGGCAGGCGGCGCAGGTAGCCAAGGCTGGAATAGCCGGTGCCGAAATCGTCCATGGCCAGGCGTACGCCCTGGGCGTGCACTTCGCCTATCGTCTTCATGGTGCTGGGGTTGGTGTCCATCAGTACGCTCTCGGTGATTTCCACCGTGAGGTCGGACGGGGCGAGCGCGTTGGCCGCCAGCGTGGCGGCGATCGTCTGCGGCAGCTCCAGATTGTGGAAGTTGGTGGGCGACAGGTTCACCGATACCGATGGCACGGCCAACCCGCGGCGGCGCCAGTCGGCAAGCTGGCGGCAGGCTTCGCGCAGGGCCCAGTTGCTGAGTTCGCCTATCAGCCCGCATTCCTCGGCCAGCGGAATGAAGCGGATCGGCGGGATGTTGCCGATCTGCGGATGCGTCCACCGCGCCAGCGCTTCCACGCCGTAGAGACGGCCGTCCTTGAGGTCGACCTGCGGCTGATAGTGCAGGTGCAGCTGCTCCTTGAGCAAGGCTTCGCGCAGCGCGGCCTCGAGGGCGAGGCGCTCCTGCGCGAGCACGTTCATCTCGTTGCTGAAGAAGCTGAAACGCCCGCGGCCGCTGCTCTTCGCCTGGTACATGGCGAGGTCGGCGCGGTGCAGCAGGGTGTCCATGTCGCGGCCGTTCTCGGGGAACAGGGCGATGCCCACGCTGGCCGAGGGCGTCAGCGAGATCTCGCCCAGGCGGCAGGGTGCCGACAGTGCCGTCTGCAACTGCTCGACCATGTCGGTGGCGCGCGTGGCGTCGCACTGGGTGAGGACGACCACGAATTCGTCGCCGGACAGGCGGCCGACGATGTCGGATTCGCGCACCTCGGCCTGCAGCCGGGCGGTGACCGTGCGCAGCAGTTCGTCACCGGCGGGATGGCCAAGGGAATCGTTCACCTGCTTGAAACGGTCGAGGTCGATGAAGAGGACGGCCAGGCCTTCGTGCGCATGGTTGGCGCGGGCGATCGCCTGGTCGGCCTGGACCTGGAGCAGGCTGCGGTTGGGCAGGCCGGTGAGTCCGTCGTAGAAGGCCAGCTGGCGGATGCGCGCCCGCGCCGCTTCGCGTTCGAGCGCGAGGGCACACAGATGCACGCTCACCTCCACCAGCTGCCTGTGCAGCGCGGTGGGGCCGCGGTGGTCGCGGTAGTAGAAGGCGAAGGTGCCGACCACGCGGCCGTCGCTGCCCTTGATCGGGCTGGACCAGCAGGCGACCAGCCCCAGCGGCAGCACCAGCTGCTTGTAATCCGCCCACAACGGATCGGTGGCGATGTCGGTTACCAGCACCGGCTCGCCACGAAAGGCGGCCGTGCCGCAGGAGCCGGCAACCGGTCCGATGGCGGCGCCGTCGAGCGCGCGCGAGTAGCTTTCCGGCAGGCGGGGCGCGGCCAGCGGGTGCAGCCGGCCGTCTTCATCGACCTGGAGTATGGTGGCGATCACTTCCGGCGCGATGCGCTCGACCTCACGGCAGATCAGCGTCATCACGTCGAAGAGGGGTTCTTCCCGCACCATCGCGGCGAGCACCTTGTGCTGCAGCACCTCGTGCATCTTGGTGTGGGTGATGTCGGTCAGCACCGTCACCGTATTGGTCAGCTTGCCGCCAGCGTCGATGACGGGGGTGATCAGCATCGAGCACCACTGCGGCCGGTTGTCCTTGTCGCAGACCAGTTCGTCGGAGCGGAAGCTGCGCCCGGCGGCGAGCTGGGCGTCGATGTCGTCGAAATGATTGCGCGGGCAGTGGGGCGAGGCGAACAGCAGTTCGCGGGGGGTGTGGCCGACCGCCTCGGCGGCGCTCCAGCCGAACTGGCGGGTAAAGCCGCTGTTCGCATGCACGATGCGTGCGGCCGCGTCGGTGATGATGACTGCGCTGTCGGCCTCGTTGAGGCCGAGCGACAGCAGGCGCTGCGCCTCGCGCCACTGACGTTGCTCGGTGACGTCCCGCACAAAAAAGGTATGGAGCGATTGCGCTGGCAGGGCCAGCCGCAGAACCGACAGCGCGCCCCACGCTGTCGTGCCGTCGGGGCGCACTATCGGCATCTCCAGCGGTTTGCCCGTCAGCGCGTCCAGGGCCGCCGCCATGTCGGCTGCCGGCACGCCGCCGTGAGGGGCGAGCAGGTCGTCGGGCAGCAGCTGCGCGACCGGCTGGCCGATGACGCTCTCGCGGGCCCGGCCCCACAGGCGTTCCGCGGCGGCATTGAAGTGCGATACCCGATGGCTGCCATCCACCATCACGACCGCGTCCGTCGTCTGTTCGAGGGTGTGGGCCAGTATCAGCGCTGCGTCCTGGGTATGGGTCATGGGTCGGCCGTCCTGCTGGGGATAAAGGCCCGGTCCGCCCGTTTCGGCGATACCCGAACCGCATGGCGGCTATGGTGCGCCGGAACGTCGGCGGCGTCACCTGCCAGGATCGGTCCGTGGGCGAGAGCCGCCGGCAGGGCTACGGCGTTGCCGCCGCCTGTTCCGGGTCTTGCCCGGGCGCTGTGCGAAGGGGGATGATGCGGCCGATTCCGACCGGCTGCTCGCGGTCGACACCCATCAATCGAACCACGGCGGAACGCCATGCACACACGAACCGGAGTCCTGCGGTGGAACAGATGCCAAGCTTGAGTGCCGGGCTCGGGCACGCTCTCGCGGCCACCAGCGGCATCGATTTCTCCGGCGCCGAGCTGCGGGCCATCGGTGGCGGCTGCATCCATCGCGCTTTCGAGGTTCTCGCCGGCGGTCGGCCCTACTTTCTCAAGCTGAATGCAGCGGCGGCGCTGCCGATGTTCGAGGCCGAAGCCGACGGCCTGGCCGCGCTGGCCGGCTGTGAGGCTTTCCGCGTGCCGCGCGTGCTGGGCTGCGGCAGCGCGGGCGACGAAGCCTTTCTGCTGCTCGAACACCTGAACCTGCGTCCGCTGGCGAGCGCCGAGGACGGACAGCGCTTCGGGCGCGCGCTGGCGCAGTTGCATCGCGATGCCGGCGAGCAATTCGGCTGGGCGCGCGACAACTTCATCGGCGCGAACCCGCAGACTAATGCCGTGCACGACGGCTGGGCGCGCTTCTTCGTCGACTGCCGGCTGCGGCCGCAACTGCGGATGGCGCGCGCCAGGGGTTACGGCGGCGCGCTGGGGCGGGACGCCGACCAGCTGCTGGAGCGCGTGCCGGCGATGTTCCTCGAATACTGCTCGCGCCCCAGCCTGCTGCACGGCGACCTGTGGAACGGCAACGCGGCGATGGATGCCGAGGGCAGGCCGGTGATCTTCGATCCGGCGGTCTATCGCGGCGACCGCGAAACCGACCTGGCGATGAGCGAACTCTTCGGCGGCTTTCCGGCGGCCTTCTATGCCGCCTACCGGACGGCCTGGCCCCTGGCCGAGGGGTACGAGCAGCGCAAGACGCTCTACAACCTCTACCACGTGCTCAACCACCTGAACCTCTTCGGCCGCGCCTACCTCGGGCAGGCAGAGCGGATGCTGCGCACGCTGGCGGACGAACTGCGCTGACTGACCGCGGGCCGCCGCCGTGCAACCGGCTGCGGGCGTGGCGGTCTGAGGACGACGCGGGCGCGCGCTTGCCGCCGGCCAACCGACACATGAGGACAGCAAACGATGAGCGAAGCGAGCTACACGCCCCCCAGGGTCTGGCAATGGGAAGCACCGAGCGGCGGTGCGTTCGCCAACATCAACCGGCCGGTCGCCGGCGCCACCCATGACGAGGCGCTGCCGGTGGGGCGGCATCCGCTGCAGCTCTACTCGCTGGCGACGCCCAACGGCGCCAAGGTCGCCATCCTGCTGGAAGAGCTGCTGGCGGCGGGGTTTGAAGGCGCGGAGTACGACGCCTGGCTGATCCGCATCAACCAGGGCGACCAGTTCGGCAGCGGCTTCGTCGAGGTGAATCCCAATTCCAAGATCCCTGCGCTGGTGGACCGCAGCACCAGCCCGCCGCAGCGCGTCTTCGAATCCGGCGCCATCCTGCTCTACCTCGCCGAAAAGTTCGGCGCCTTCCTGCCGCGTGATCCTGCCCGCCGTACCGAGTGCCTGTCCTGGCTGTTCTGGCAGATGGGCAGCGCGCCCTTCGTCGGCGGCGGCTTCGGCCATTTCTACGCCTATGCGCCGGAGAAATACGAGTACCCAATCAACCGCTACACCATGGAAGTGAAACGCCAGCTCGACGTGCTCGACCGCCAGCTGGCCGAGCACCGCTACGTGGCGGGTGAGGACTACACGATTGCCGACATCGCCGTCTGGCCGTGGTACGGCGGGCTGGTGCTCAACCAGGTGTACGGCGCGGCGGAGTTTCTCGACGCGCAGCGCTACCGCAACGTGCTGCGCTGGGCCGACGAGATTGCCACGCGGCCGGCGGTGCAGCGCGGCCGCATGGTCAACCGCACTTGGGGCGCGCCGGCGGAGCAGCTGCACGAGCGCCACGATGCCAGCGACTTCGCCTTGCGCACCGAGGACAAGCTCAACCCGGCGCAGGGCTGAAGCCGAGCCCGGCTACAATGCCCGGCCGCCCGCCGCCGCATGCGCAGCGCGCGGGCCGTTTCCGCCGACCGCCAGAGCCGCCATGACCGACCACACCGCGCCGCCCACGCTACGAGATCACCTGCTGAGCTTCGGCATCCGGCCCGCGGCATCCGGCGGCGCACCACAGGCCGGGCTGACGCCCAAGGATGCCAAGCGGCTGGCGCAACTCGGCAAGGCCCTCGCCCGCGCCCGGCCCAGGCAGGCGGACGTGGTCGCCTTCTACGAATTCGTGTCGCGGCCCGACATCGCCGCGCTCATCCACTCCGGCAAGGCCGACGCCATCCGCGCCACCGGCGAGTTCGTCGCCGCACGGCTGGCCGGCACCCGCATCCTCGACGTCGGCTGCAACATCGGCTACCTCACCAGCTGGTATGCGCGCTGCCGCCCGGCGGCGGAGGTGTGGGGCATCGACGCTTCGCCATCCTCCATCGACGTGGCGCGCCGTTTCGCCACCCGGCTGGGCCTCGCCAACCTGCGTTACGCCAGCAGCGACGGCCAGCGCTACCAGCCCACCGCCGCCTTCGACACCCTCGTCGACACCCAGGGCATGATAGACGCCGACATCGATCCCGCCCTGCTGCGGCGCATGTTTGGCTGGCTGCAGCCCGAAGGCCGGCTGCTGTGCGTGCCGGCGCTCGGCACCCTGGCGCGCTTCGAAAGCTTCCTCGACAGGCTCGATTTCGACGCGGTCGCCGTGCTCTCGCTCGACTGGCTGCCCTTCGTCGCGCAGGGCGAACGCGGCGTCTATCCGGCGCTGGTGATGGCGCACGCCGCCGGCGCCAGCGGTTTGCCGCGCGCCGCGCTGGTGGATGCCTACCAGCGCGGCGTGCTGGATTTCCGCCGCGGGCGTAGCCTCGCCTGAGCGTTCGATTCAAGGGCAGTCCGCAGGGACTGCCCTATTCCGTCGCGCCCCGGTCACCGTCGGCCCCGACCTCACCAACAAGGACGACGCGCTGGCGACAGTCCGAAGGCCCTGTGTGTAGCCAGCACTGCGTGACATGCGAGTGCGACCTGATTCGATCCCACTCGCGCAAGCACGGCGACAGGTGAATATTTCGATGCCTAAAGTGGGCAATTAGTACTTGAAACCGTGATCGGCACATACCGGGTATAAGTGGCTGATGAATATCTGATTTTCGTCAATGTGCAGCGTTGTTCCGACGCGCATCGTTTCACTGCATCTGGTTGATCCCGCCTTCCCCGGAGTTGCTGCCGTGCTCGGAGGGGAGGATTCCTGTAGCCGTCATCGCAGGGGCCGAAATGAGGCATTGGCTATGCTCCGTCATCGTGTTTGGCGCTGTCGTCATCGACCCGATGGCCTCGTGCCTTGCCCAGGACGCGACCACCGAAGCAACGTCGGCGGTCGCCGAGCGCGGCGCACAGGACGGGTTGCGGTGGGGGGCTTTCAGGCTCCTGCCAAGCCTGATTCTGTCGGTGACTGACGATGACAACATCTATGCTCGGCGCAGCGACGAATCCAGGGACACCGTCGTCACGCTGTCGCCGTCGCTCGCAGTGCAGTCGGACTGGCGCCAACACGCCTTGAAGTTCGACGTCGGCGCCGACATAGACCGTTATCAGCGCCATTCGAGCGAGGACGTAAATGACTACTGGTTTGGCGTGGAGGGAAGTCTTGATTTCGACGGTGATACCCGGCTTTTCGCCGGGCTGAGAACGGCACGCGATCATGAGGACCGGCTCTCGGCCAGCGCACCGAGTCCCGCTGAACAGACTCGCCCGGTACGCTACGAGCGACAGGAGGCACATGCGGGATTGTCTTCAGCCATCGGGGATTTCCGCCTGCGCCTCGGTGCGACCCTCGACCGCTTCAACTACGAAGATGGCGAATCTTCGGCCGGGCAAACCATCGACAACGATTACCGCGCGCATGCCTTGAGCGCCGTTGGGGCGCGGATCGGTTACGCGCTGTCCCCCGAGTACGAGGTGTTCATGCAGTACGCCACGGATCGGCGCCGGTATGACAAGCCGATCACGGGGCAACTGTTCAATCGGGACTCCTCTGGCCATCGGGCCGCAGCGGGGGTGCGCTTCACCCTTCCGCGTGCGCGTACGGTTGGTGAGGTCTTCGCTGGCCGGTTGCGGCAGGATTTTCACCACGATGATTTCGAGGACATCGACAAGCCCTACTTCGGCGCGTCATTCACCTGGTGGTCGAGCGCGCTCGTCAAGATTTCCGGGTCAATAGACCGGGTCGTCGAAGAGACCACTGTCAATCGCAACGGAGTCTTTGCGGCTGCTTCGGTCGATACCCGCTACGCGCTCGAGGTTGAGCGCAGGATCGACCACCGTATGACCGTTTTCGGGCGTGTATCGACTACTCGAAGCGAGTACCAGGGCTTCGATCGACGTGACAGGGTGATCGACGCCGGCGCGGGAGTTCGCTACTACCTGGAGCGAGATGTATTCATCGCCGCCGACCTGCGCCTGATCGATCGAAACTCGACGGACATCGATGCTCAGTATCGGCGCAGTCAGTTGATGTTCAGCTTCGGCTATACGCCCGGGATGCGGTGGGGCGAAGGCCCGCCGGCCGACGTCGCCGACACCGGTTGGTTGGTACAGGGGCCCTCGGGGGCCGTATTCCCGGGTGCCTATGCGCTTATCGGTCTGGGGCATGGCGCCCTGATCACCCGGACATCCGGTGCACGCAGAGGCGGTGGCAGCGATCTCAGTTCGTTCGCCGATTCCGGTGCAGGCCCCGGGGTTGCACTCGGTTACGGCCTTGAGCGCGATCGCTGGTATCTCGGCGGCGAACTCGGTTTGGAAGGTAACGACCTCGGCTGGGAAATGAGCAAGGACAAGGCCGACAGCCGCACCGTCAGCGGCAGCAAGGACGCGCAGTTCAGCCTGAGCATGCGTGTGGGGCGGGTGGTTGGCAACGGAGCCTTGATCTTCGCTCGGGCGGGCGCTGTTCGCGCGCGCTTCGATGACTACTTCCGGATCAACGCATCGGCGGATGGTGCCCATGACGACACGACGGCGCGGTGGGGCGCGCGCGTGGGCGTCGGAGCCGACGTCCCGGTCGATGAAAGTCTGTTCCTGCGTATGGAGTACGCGCGTACCCGCTTTCGCTCGTACGTGGTCGAGTACCTGGATGAGGGAACGCCCGGAGCAGACAGCTTCGACAATCAGGAGACCTGGTTCAGCGTAGGTCTCGGCTGGCGCTTCGATGCCCGCGCGGGCATGGTTGCGAGCAGCCCGGCTGCCGGTGGCTTTTACGTCGGCGCGCATGTCGGGCACGGCGGACTCGATTCGCATCTGAGCGGCTGGCACAGCGATGGTGGGGCGCTGCCGTTGTCACAACGCTTCACGGGTGACTTCGGCGGCCAAGGGCAATTGCTCGGCGTGTTTGCAGGGGTCGGCAAGAGTTTTGGCCGGTGGTACGCGGGCGTCGAATTCGAGATCGACGAGACGCGTGTCGACTGGACCCACGAACGCGATACCCGCGGGAGCGGCGGGCGCGACTTCGCCGTCGAGATGAAAGGCGATTACGGTGTGGCGCTGCGCGTCGGATACAGCCTGCAGAACGGCACCCTGATTTACGGCCGGGTTGGTGAAGTCCGCGGGCGCTTCGATACGCGGTGGGTGAAGGGTGGTAATCAGGACAATGACATCGATCGAAGCGATACCGTGCGTGGTCTGCGATACGGCCTTGGTGCGGAAGTGCCGCTCGGCAGTGCGACTTTCATCAGGCTCGACTATGTGATTACTCATTACCGCAGCTATCGCTTTACCACGCTGCATCAAAGTCCCGATCAGATGTCGTTTGCCAATAGCGATCATCTGTTCAGGCTTGGCTTCGGTGTTCGATTTTGATTTGCGCAGTCACCGCGTTGAAACCGGATCTTGATTGTTGTGTTCGATTTTCGATTGGAGACCTTGAAAGCGGATGGGGACTGAGTGGATATCGTTCGAGTCCTCTGACCGTTGATTGGCAGTGTCGCCGTCTTTGCGTGGGGAGATGATCATGATCAAGCGTCAAAACGGAATGAAGCGGTCCGTTGTCCTGTGCGTAGCAGCGGTCGCGGCCCTGGCTGCGTCGTCGATGCCGGGGTCCGGTTCGGACTCGACCTTCGGGTTCATACGCCATGCGCACGCAGCCGAGCAGGGGAGCGGGGCGGGCAGCGCGGGCGGGCAGCGCGGACAGGGCGGTCGGGCCGATCAAGCCGGCGGAGGGCATATGGGAGGCAAGGGTAGCTCGATCGACAAGAAGGTGTTCCGTACCTCGGTCGACGAGGATAGTGATCGCCCCCCCTGGGCCGGCGTCAAGGGCGGCAAGTCGGGTGGTGGGGGCAAGCCGTTCGGCGCAGGCACCAAGAAGGGGGATCTGTACGGTGACATGTACATTCTGCTGAGGGATGCCAACGGTGTTCCCATCCTGGTCGATGGATTGGAGCAAGTCGTTGCATTCGTCTATGCCGCAGACGGCACCCTCGTGCCGCTTCTCGATGGAAGTGGGAATCCGGTGGCCATTCCCTATACGGCCGAGGGTGATCTCGCTACAACGATTACGATAGGCACGACCACGTACGACGTGTATCCAGGCGAGGTCGACCTTGGTCGCTTGAGCGTCGGACGTTCTCCCTCGAAGGTACTCGACCATGCACTGAGTGAGGCGTTGAGCAAGCTGACTTCGGGAACCGTTACGCTCGACGCATCGGGCCGTCTGGTCGTCGATGGCGTACCAATCGATTCTCCGCTCGAAAATCTCGCGCTGTATGAAGTTTATATGCAGACCGGCACCTTGCCGGGCGTGACGCTGCCGGCCGGTTTCGATCCGGCGGCCTTGCTGGCTGCCGCGGCTGACAAGACGGGCGCGATCAGCGTGGATACCGTCGTCTATATGAACTCCATTCTGGGCATCAACACGACGGGCAGCTACTACGACTTCTCGACCTACGACTACGACCGTGTGGCCACTTGGGCGGACGTCAATGTCACCGTGCTTGTGTTGCAGCCGGATGGCTCATACCTGCCGACTTTGGTGAACGTGTACCAGACGCTTTTCAACAGCACGAGCTGGACGGATCCGACCACCGATGGTGGTGCGGACGACTTTGCCACCGCCGCGAACGACTACTTGCAGGTGCTTGAGTTCGTTCACGACAACGAAGTGCGTTGAGTCACGGGCGATGCCCAGCCGCGTGGCTGGACGTCGCCGGACTCGGCTAGCCGAAGGAGGACGCTGTGAGTCGTCAACCGATGAAAGCGAGCGGCGTATTTCTGTTTGCGTTGGCGGTCGTCTTGTGGGCGTCGGCGGGAGTCGCCAACGATCACGGCAGTAGCCACGACGGCGGGCATGAATCCGGAAAGGGCAGGGTGGCAAACCGAGGTGGCGGCGATCGTGGCAGCGCTCATAGCCGCGAAGTGCATAAAGATGGGAGCCATGGTAACGCGGACGGTCCTGGCGGTAGCTCGGCGCTGGAGCACAAGGTGTTTCGTGCCGATGGAGCCAGGGGAGGTCGGCATGACGATGACGACTCGCCGGCGCACCACGACGCTGGCGAGGTTGGCGCACGTTGAACTCTGTTCCGCCCGCGGACGGCAGAGCGCGGGCGGCTACTGATGAGGTGTTCTGCCTACTACCATTGCTGGAGATCGATATGAAACCGATGAAGATGTTGCCGGGGCTGATGGCCGCAATGCTGGTTGGTGCTGTCTGGGCCCAGGGTGGCAACCTGCCGCCGATCGCCGACGACGCGCCCATCTATGGCTCGCAGATGATGACGCAGCAGGAGCGTCTTGAGTATCGGGAGCGCATGCGTTCCGCAAACTCGCTGGAAGAGCGGGAGCGGATTCGCACGCAGCACCATGAGCAAATGAAAGCACGTGCCCGGGAGCGCGGAGTGACCCTTCCCGACGATCCCCCGATGCGGGGCGGTGGCATGGGGCCCGGTGGTGGTATGGGCCCTGGCGGTGGCATGGGCGGTGGGCGCGGCGGTGGAAGATAAGGGGATGTGGCCGTAGTGTCTCTCGGACGGGTTGCAGGGCCGGATTCAATTCTCCCGAAATCAGCAAAGCAATCATGATCCGGGCGAATCCGGCCGCCTTCATCGAATTGGCGGACAAGGGCACTCCGACTCTGGAGGACGGAGTTGCCGGTGACCTTGGGCACACTGGGGAGTGTATTCTGGAGAATTGTCGGCAGACATGGTGGTTGAAGGGGGCCCTGCCGCCTTGGGAACGTCCGCCATCCGACAGTCAAGCGGCCGCCCTTCACCTCAATCCCAGCTCAATGCCCCGCCCGTCTGATACTCCGTCACCCGCGTCTCGAAGAAATTCTTCTCCTTGCGCATGTTGGCCTGCTCGTCCAGCCAGGGCAGCACGTTTTCCGCGCCCGGATACGGTTCCGCCAGCCCCAGTTGCCGTGCCCGCCGGTTGGCGATGAAGCGGAACTGGGCCATGTGCTGGCTGGCGGAGTAGCCGAGGATGGGTTCGCGCAGCAGGTAGCCGGCGTAGGCGGCCTCGGCGCTTTCGGCCTCTTCCCACAGCCGCCCGATGGCTTGCGGGCCCAGCTCCAGTTCTTCCTCGGCGATCAGGGTGCGCACCACGCGGATGCCGAAGGCGCAGTGCAGCACTTCGTCGCGCATGATGTATTGCAGTTGCTCGGCGGTGCCCTTCATCAGGCCGCGGCGTTGCAGCGCGAAGATGGGGGTGAAGCCGTTGTAGAACCAGCAGCCTTCGAAGATGCCGGCGAAGAAGAGGTAGGAGAGGGCGAATTCGTGCAGGTTGTCGCGGTCGGTGAGGTCGAAGTCCGACCGCATCACCCGTTCCAGCCGGCTGTTGGCGAGCGCGATCTTGCCGTGGATCTCGGGGACGACGCGGTAGCGGTTGTAGATCTCCTGCTGATCGAGGCCGATGGTCTCGATGCAGTGCTGGTAGGTCCAGGTATGCAGCGCTTCTTCATACACTTGGCGGGCCTGGTAGATCTGCAGTTCGGGCGCGGTCATCTTCTCCATCACCGCCAGGCCGATGTTGCGCATGGCGAGGATGTCGGAGGTGGTGAGGTAGGACAGCACGTTCTCGAACACGTGGCGCTCGGCCGGGGTGAGCTTGTGGTGATAGTCGTGCACGTCCTGGGCCATGGAGATTTCCAGCGGCGTCCAGTGGTTGCGGTTGGCGTTGAGGAAGAATTCCCACGCCCAGGGGTATTTGAACGGGGCGAGTTGGTTGATGTCACCCTGGCCGTTGACCACGCGCTTGTCGGCGGCGCGCACCGGGGCGAGCGCGCCCGGCCGCGCGCCGGGGGCGATGAGGGCTGGGTTGCGGGCGGCGTCGGCGTCCAGGCCGGGACGGCCGCCGGCAAAGGCGGGCGCGGGCTGCGGGGTGGCGCGGGGCGCAGGGCTGTCCCAGTCGTTGAAGTTGAAGGCGCTCATTATTGGCAGGCCTCGCAGTCGGGATCGAGGATGGAGCAGGCCTTGGGGGCGATGCTGCCGTAGGTGGCGGGAGAGGCGGCGCCGCTGGCCTTGCCCGGCTGGGCGCTTTCGCTGCTGCTGCCGGCACCGGTCTTTTCCATCGCGGTGGCGCCTAGGGTGCGCAGGTAGTAGGTGGTCTTGAGGCCGCGCAGCCAGGCCAGGCGGTAGAGTTCGTCCAGCTTCTTGCCGGAGGCGCCGGCGACGTAGAGGTTGAGCGACTGGGCCTGGTCTATCCACTTCTGGCGGCGCGAGGCGGCTTCGATCAGCCAGCTGGGTTCGATTTCGAAGGCGGTGGCGTAGCGGGCCTTGATGTCGGCCGGGATGCGGTCGATGGGGCCGAGCGAGCCGTCGAAGTACTTGAGGTCGCCGACCATCACCTCGTCCCACAGGCCCAGGGTCTTGAGGTCGCGCACCAGGTGGGCGTTGACCACGGTGAATTCGCCGGAGAGGTTGGATTTCACATAGAGGTTCTGGTAGTCCGGCTCGATCGAGGCGGACACGCCGACGATGTTGGAGATGGTGGCGGTGGGGGCGATGGCGACGCAGTTGGAGTTGCGCATGCCGTACCGGCCGATGCGGGCGCGCAGGGCCTCCCAGTCCAGCGTCGCGGAGCGGTCGACTTCGACCAGCGAGCCGCCGCCCTCGCTCAGGCGGCCGCGGCCGTCGGCCAGCAGCTTGAGGCTGTCGAGCGGCAGGATGCCCTGATCCCACAGGCTGCCCTTGAAGGACGAATAGCGGCCGCGCTCTTCGGCCAGCTCGGTGGAGGCCCAGTAGGCGTGGTAGCACACCGCTTCCATCGAACGGTCGGCGAACTCCACCGCGGCATCCGACGCATAGGCCAGGCCCATCACATGCAGCGAGTCGGAGAAGCCCATGATGCCCAGCCCCACCGGACGATGGCGGACGTTGGCGGCGCGCGCCTTGGGCGTGGCGTAGTAGTTGATGTCGATGACGTTGTCGAGCATGCGCATGGCGGTGCGCACGGTGCGGCGCAGCTTGTCGGCGTCCAGGCGCCAACTGCCGTCGGCGTCGCGCAGCAGATGGGCAGGGAGGTTCACCGAACCGAGATTGCACACCGCGGTTTCGTCTTCCGAGGTGTTCAGCGTAATTTCGGTGCACAGGTTGGAGCTATGCACCACGCCCATGTGCTGCTGCGGCGAGCGCAGGTTGCAGGCGTCCTTGAAGGTGATCCAGGGGTGGCCGGTTTCGAACAGCATGGTCAGCATCTTGCGCCACAGCTGCACCGCCGGAATGCGCTTGAAGAGCTTGATCTCGCCGCGGCTGGCCTTGTCCTCGTAGGCGGCATAGGCGGCTTCGAAGTCCTGACCGTAGCGCTCGTGCAGGTCGGGTACGTCCACCGGCGAGAACAGCGTCCACTCGGCGTTCTCCATGACCCGCTTCATGAACAGGTCGGGAATCCAGTTGGCGGTGTTCATGTCGTGGGTGCGGCGGCGCTCGTCGCCGGTGTTCTTGCGCAGTTCGAGGAATTCCTCGATGTCCAGGTGCCAGCTCTCCAGGTAGGCGCAGACCGCGCCCTTGCGCTTGCCGCCCTGGTTCACCGCCACCGCGGTGTCGTTCACCACCTTGAGGAAGGGGATCACGCCCTGGCTCTTGCCGTTGGTGCCGCGGATCAGGCTGCCGAGCGCGCGCACCGGGGTCCAGTCGTTGCCCAGGCCGCCGGCGAATTTCTGCAGCAGGGCGTTTTCCTTGATGGACTGGTAGATGCCTTCGAGGTCGTCGGCGACCGTGGTGAGGTAGCAGGACGACAGCTGCGAGTGCCGGGTGCCGCTGTTGAACAGGGTCGGCGTGCTGCTCATGAAGTCGAAGGACGATAGCAGGTGGTAGAACTCGATGGCGCGCGCTTCGCGGTCAATCTCGTTGATCGCCAGGCCCATCGCCACGCGCATGAAGAAGGTCTGCGGCAGTTCGATGCGGACTTCGTCCACATGCAGGAAGTAGCGGTCGTAAAGGGTCTGCAGGCCGAGGTATTCGAACTGCTGGTCGCGCTCCGGCCGGAGTGCGGCGGCCAGCCGGGCGAGGTCGAACTCGGCCAGGCGCGGGTCGAGCAGGCCGGCCTGGATGCCGCGGCGGATGGCCTTGGGGAAGTAGTCGGCGTAGCCGAGCGCGGGGTCGGCCATCTCGGCCTGCGAGGTTTCGCGGCCCAGCACTTCCACCCGGATGGCGGCGAGCAGCAGGCGGGCGGCAACGTAGCCGTAGTCGGGTTCGCGCTCGATCAGCGTGCGCGCGGCCAGCACCAGCGACTGGCGCACCGCGGCGATGGGCACGCCGTCGTAGAGGTTGTGCATGGCGTGTTCCAGCACCGTCTCGGCGGACACATCGGCCAGCCCGGCGCAGGCTTCGCGGCACACCGCCTGCAGCGCGGCCACGTCGAGCGGACGGCGGCGGTCGCCGTCGATCACATGGATGGCGGTTTCAGCGGCGGCGTCGCCGGCATGCGCCGCCTTTTCCGCTGCGCGCTCGGCGGCGCGGCGTTCGCGGTAGAGCACGTAGGCGCGGGCGACGTCGTGTTCGCCGGAACGCATCAGCGCGAGTTCGACCTGGTCCTGGATGTCTTCGATGTGCAGCATGCCGCCGTCGGGCAGGCGGCGGGTGAGCGCCTGCACCACGGTGTCGGTGAGTTTGGCGACGAGGTCGCGGATGCGGGCGGAGGCAGCGCCCTGGCGGCCCTCCACCGCGAGGAAGGCCTTGGTCATCGCCACCGCGATCTTGCTCGGGTCGAAGCCGACCACCGCGCCGTTGCGGCGGATGGCCTGGAAGGCGGCTAGGGTGGGGTCGATGGGAAGTCGGTCCATGGGGTCTGTCCTCGGTCGTCGTTGCAAACGAAGCGGGGAAGACGCCGGAAAGGACGCGGGGCGGCCAGGCGAGGCCGGTGCCCGGACCCGCAGCAGGGATCGCCGAGTCGGCGACGGGAGCGGGGCCATGCCTTTCGTCGGAGACACCCCGCTCCAATCGGTAAAGGAAAAACGTCAGGGCAGGTCTCCTGGCTCGCGGTTCATCGCCTTGCGCCCGCCTTCCCGGAATCGTTCCAGTGGCATGCTTGGGCGCGAGACTCGTCGCTTACAGTTGCGGGGGCAGCCCCGGATTCCGCATCGCAGGATGCGTCACCGGATTCCCTTGCCCGGTGTTGCCGGGCAGCCGTGACGGGCCGAACCTTACGGGCTGGCGGTGTGGGTGTCAAGCCGGAAATTCGGTCATGGGTACGACATCTAGTTGATTTTGCCGGCAGCGTAACTAGATGTTGATGTCGGTGGGCCGTTACTTCAGGGACCCTTTCTCCATCTGCAGGAACACGTTATAGGCGTTGGCGCGGTTGGCTTCGCGGAAGGCGGGCAGGGCTTCCCAGCGCCGCCAGTCGGTTTCCGCATAGGCCTCGTCGAAGGATTTCAGCTCGCTCACCGCGCGGCCCATGGTGTCGCGCAGATAGCGCAGGTAGTCGCGCGTCAGCACCAGGTCGGCCTGCGGGTCGGTCGAGGCCGGGCCATGGCCGGGGACGACGACCTTCGCCCGGGCTTCGATCAGCCGCTCCAGCGCCTGCAGCCAGTGCGCGGTGTCGGCGTCGCCGACGAAGGGCACGCGGCCACGGAACAGCATGTCGCCAGCGAAGATCACCTTGTCCTCCACCACCTCCATGCTGAGGTCGTCGGGCGCGTGCGAGGGGCCGAGGTGGCGCAGCCGGATGGTGAGGCCGCCGTAGCGGAAGTCGGTGTCGCCTTCCAGCCAGAGGTCGGCCGGCATCAGCCGGGTGTTGGCGTCGACGAAGGGGAAGAGGTCGGCGCGGCGCTGGGCGAGGCGGGCCTGGGCCGCGTCCGAGGTGAGTGCGTCGCGGCCGGCCCGGTGTGCCCAGACCTCGGCGCCGATCGCCTTGAAGGCCTGCAGGCCGTAGTAGTGGTCGGCGTGGTAGTGGCTGACGATGACGCGGCGGATGGGGCGGTCGGTGAGCTTGCGGATCTCGGCGATCAGCTGTTCGCCCAGTGCCGGTGTGCCGAGCGCGTCGAACACGATCACGCCGTCGGCGGTGACGACGAAGCCGGCGTTGGACATGAAACCCTCGTTGGCCGAGGAGGCCATGCCGGCGGCGCCCATCACGTACCAGCTGTGCGGACCGAGCTGCTGCGGTTTCATGTCGGCGGCGCGCGCCGGGGCACACATCAGGCAGGCCAGGCCGATCAGCAGCGTCAGGAGCGGTTTCATGATGGGTCTCGCGTATTGGTATATGGCAATACGCTAAATCACGGGACCCCGGGTGTCGATCTGCGGCGCAGCATGCGGACGCGCTTCAGGGCGCTTCAGGGCGCTTCGGCGAGCAAGGCGCTGGCGATGCCGCCCAGCCGGCGCAGTGCGGCGTCCAGCTCCGGGGTATAGGGCTGACCGCAACCCAGGCGGATGAAGTGGTCGAAGCGCCCCGAGTTGGAGAACATCGCTCCCGGTGCGATGCGGATGCCGGCAGTCAGCGCTGCGTCGAACAGCCGCCGCGACGACAGCTGACCCGGCAGCTCTATCCATAGCATGACGC
Organism: Azoarcus sp. DD4; assembly: GCF_006496635.1. Lineage (NCBI taxonomy): Bacteria > Pseudomonadati > Pseudomonadota > Betaproteobacteria > Rhodocyclales > Zoogloeaceae > Azoarcus > Azoarcus sp. DD4. Next base: position 4,635,439 of record NZ_CP022958.1, on the reverse strand, counting down.
CGCCGTCGGGCAGGCTGAGCCGGGTGCCGGCCGGAAAGCTGGCGGCGATGGTGTCGGCCATGCGTTCGCGCTGCTCGCTCAGGTGTTCGCGCAGGCGCTGCAGGTGGCGGTCGTAGGCGCTGGTGGCCATGAACTCGGCGGCGGCGAGCTGCGACCATTCCTCGTTGTGGCGGCTCTGCGCGAACTTCAGCATCGCCACCCGCGCCTGCCAGCGCCCGGCCGCCATCCAGCCCAGCCGCATGCCGGGCGCCAGCGTCTTGTTGAGCGAGGCGCAGTGGATCACGCCGCCGCTGCGGTCCCAGGCCTTGAGCGCCTTGGGCGGGGTGGCGCGGCTGTGCATGTCGCGGTAGGGGTCGTCCTCGATCAGCGCGATGTCGTGCTGCTCGCACAAGGCCACCAGCACCGCCTTGCGGCTGTCCGGCATGATGGCGCCGAGCGGGTTCTGCAGGTTGGGCACCACCACCACCGCCTTGATCCCGCCGTAGCTGCGCAGCGCCAGTTCCAGCGCTTCCACCGAGATGCCGCTGCTCGGGCTGGTGGGGATTTCCAGCGCGCGCATGCCCAGGCTTTCCAGCACCTGCAGCAGGCCGAAGAAGGTGGGCGACTCCACTGCCACCGTGTCGCCGGGCTGGGCGACCGCGCGCAGCGCCAGATTCACCGCCTCGATCCCGCCGTGGGTGACGATGAGCTCGTCCGCGGTGACGCGGATGCCGGCATCGAGCGCGCGCCGCGCCAGCACCGCGCGGAAGTCGGGATTGCCGTTGGGCGAGCCGGGCGTGGTGAGCAGCTCCGGCTGGTGCCGCAGCGCGCGCAGCGCAGCATTCTTGAGCGCCTCGGTGGGGTAGAGCGCCGGGGTGGCGCTGGCACCGCCGAGATTGAGCGCATCCGGGTAGCGCAGACCCTGCGCGACGATGGCCGACACCGTGGCGTGGATGCCGACGAAGGCGGCCGGATCGGGCGTGCCCGCCGCGTCCGGCTCGGCCGCCGGCAGCACCGTGCGCAGCTTGCGCCGCACGAAATATCCGGAGCGCGGCCGCGCTTCCAGCCAGCCGCCGTCTTCCAGGTGGCGGCACAGCTGCAGCGCGGTCGACAGGCTTACCGCGTGGCGCTGCATCAGCGCCCGCACCGACGGCATGCGGTCGCCGGGGCGCAGCGTGCCATTCTCGATCGCGGCGCGATAGCCGGCCGCCAGCTGGCGGTAGAGTGGCTGGGTGGCTGCGGGCGGCGCGAGCGGGGTCGACAGGTCCATGGGCACGATGATGGCGCCGCCGGGCGCGCGGCGACAGATACAGAGTGGGGCGAAACGGGCCGCAACAGCGCGGGCGATTCCGCGTCTGTTGCGCTTCACATTGTAGTGGGCTGTGCCTGTTGCGCCCGGCGGGCGAACCCTAGTCTGGCGGCACGTCGATCACACCGGGCCGTCGCCCGGACAGGAGCCCACCATGTCTGCAAGCGAACGCCGTTTCGTCCGTAGTTCCACCGCCGCTTCGGCCACCCTTGTGGTCGATGTGACGCGCGCGGTCGCGACCGAGTTCGAGTGCCCCGCCGGCGCCCGCATCGTCGCGCTTGGCGGCGGGCTGGTGCTGGCCTATCGGGATGCGGACGGCAGCTTGCCGCTGCGCCGGGTGGCCCTCGCCGAAGGCGACAGCCATGTGCTGGCGGCTGCGGCTAGCGTCGCGCTGCAGGCGATGGGCGAGGCGGGGCAAGGTCTGGTCGTAGCGCCGCGCTCGTGGTGGGTGCGGCTAGGCGACTGGCTGATGGGTGTGCCGGCGGACGTGGCGGGCGGCGGGCGCTACGGGCTGGAGATGGTGGGCGCATCCGGTGCCGCGGAACCCGCCGGCGCCGCCTATTTGCTGAGTCGCCGCGCGGACGCGCGCTACGCGCAGCCGCGGGCGGGCGTTCGGCGGGCGGCTTGAGCGCGCTCAGCTGCCGCTGTCTTCCAGCCCCGGCCCTCGATGAAACACCAGCTCCTCCAACACCTCGCCGCCCACCAGATGGTGATCCACGATGCGCTGCATGTTCTCCGGGGTGACGTTGTAGTACCACACGCCATCCGGCTGCACGCACAGGATGGGCCCGCCCTTGCAGGCGGCGAAGCAGGATACCCGGGTCCGCTTCACGCGCAGCTCGCCTTGGTCCAGCCCGGCAGCCTTGAAGGTGGCGCCGAGGCTGTCGAACAGCGCCTGTGCCTCGCCGTCGGCGCTGCAGCGCGGGCCGGTGCACACCAGCAGGTGGCGGCGGTAGTGGCCGAGTTTGGGCTTCTCGACGGCAGCGACCGTTGCCGGGTCGATGGGGGGCGTGCTCATGCGGCGGATTCCTCTATGGTGTCGGCGGCCTCGGCGTCGGGTGCCTCGGCCAGCGCGGCGATAATGTAATCCAGCGGCAGGCGGTAGCGCTCGGCGAGCTGCGCCGGGGTTTCGCCGCTGGCGCGGATGGTTTCCAGCCAGCCATTGAGGCCGGTGGAGAGCGAACGTCCGGCCTGTTCGCCGCTGCGCGCGGCGCCGTCGCCGGCGACGTCGTACTTGTTGGCGTAGCCGCGCGGCGTGACCATCAGGCCGTCGCGCACGAAGGTGCTGCTGTTGCCGATCAGCACCGTGGTGAGCATGCCGATGTCGCATTCGGTCATCGTCGCCAGGGTGGTGAATTCTATGCGCTGCTTGGGCCGGTAGGCCGACTTGACGATGGCGACCGGCGTGTCCGGGTTGCGATGGCGCAGGAAGAGGCGCTGCGCCTCGACGATCTGGCGGGTGCGGCGGCCGCTCTTGGGGTTGTAGAGCGCGGTGACGAAGTCCGACGCCGCGGCGGCGTCGAGCCGGCGGGCGATCACTGGCCAGGGGGTCAGCAGGTCCGACAGCGAGATCGCGCAGAAATCGTGGGTGAGCGGCGCGCCGACCAGGGCGGCGCAGGTGTTGAGCGCCGAGGCGCCGGGGACGATCTCGACCTCGATCTCCGAATCCGGTGTCCACCCGGCTTGGAACAGCACCTCGAAGGTCGGCCCGGCCATGCCGTACACCCCGGCGTCGCCGGACGATACCAGCGCCACCTTCCTGCCCTGGCGGGCGCGGTCCAGCGCCTCGATGGCGCGGTCGAGTTCCTCGGTCATCGACTTCTTGATGACCTCCTTGCCTTCCAGCAGGTCGGCTACCAGGCGGATGTAGGTGACGTAGCCGATCACCGTGTCGGCTTCGGCGATGGCGGCGCGGGCGCGCGCGGTGAGGTGGTCGTGGCTGCCGGGGCCGAGGCCCACCAGCATGATCTTGCCCTTGTTCATTGCGGGATCCTCGCGAGGGAAATGGTGGCGTTCTTGCCGTCGGCGCCGCGCAGCTTGTGCTTTTCGACGACGAGGGCGGCGGGATTCGAAGCCTGGCCGGCGGCGAGCAGGGCGGCGGCTTCCGACACCGATGGGGTGCCGGTGTACTTGCGCACCGTCTCCGACGGGTTGGGCACCGCGACCCGCGCCAGTTCGGCCGCCGGGTAGAAATGGATGGACCAGCCGTGGCGGCGCGCGAGTTCGGCGAAGCCGGCTTCATCGGCCTTGAGCTCTATGCTCGCTACCGCGGCGATGTCGGCGACGCTGGCGCCGATCTGCGCCAGCGCTTCGTCCAGCGCCTGCTGCACGGTGGCGGTCGGCGTGCCGCGGTCGCAGCCGAGGCCGAGGGCGAGCTTCATCGCCTTGCTCACTGCGCGGCGGAGGGGGGCTGGGGCGGCCGGTAGATCACCGTCTTGCCGGCAAGCTGCGGTGCCAGCGCCGCCGGCAGCGGGCGGTGGCTGACCCACAGCACCGCGCCCCAGGCGGCGGGGTCGATGTCCTCGATGCGCCCGATCTCCAGCCGGATGTTGGCCGGCAGCGGGCCGCTGCGGCCGTTGGCGTGGCGCGGCCACCAGTCGCGGTTGCCGGCTTCCTGCACCAGCGCTACCGGCTCGTCGTTCACCACCGCGGCGCTGGCGCGCACGATCTCGTCGTGTGTCGCTTCGAAGGTCCAGCCGAGTTCGCGGCCGAGCAGATCCACCGCCAGGGTTTCGCGCGCGTCCGACGCGGTGGTCAGCACCGGCTGCGCACCCAGGGTTTCGGCGAGCACGCCGGCCAGCGCATTGGCGCCGCCGAGGTGGCCGGACAGCACTGGGATGGCATAGCGCGCCGCTTCGTCCAGCACCACCACGCCGGGGTCGGCGTCCTTGTTCTTGAGGTGCGGCGCGATCAACCGCACCACCGCGCCGAGCGAGACGATGGCGACGATGCCGTCGAAGGCGGCGAACAGCGCTGGAATCTGGTCGCCGGTCTTGCCGGCGTAGCAGGCGGCGGCGCCTGGGGCAGCTGCAGCGGCTTCGGCGCGGAACTTGTCGGGCGCGAACAGGGTGGCACCGGGCAGCGCGGCGACCACCTTGCCGGCCAGCGCGATGCCGTGGCGGGTGATGGAAACCACCGCGATGCGGTCGTTGGGGAAGGGCAGGTGTTGGGGCATGGTTTTCCTTGTTGTCCTTGTTTCAGGGCGTGGTCGCTAAGCAGCCATGGCGAGGGGGCATGCGTTGTTTTGCTCCCTCACCCCCTTGAAGGGGGAGGAACCGGGGACGTCGCCCCCGTCAATCAGCCGGGCTCCTCCTCTGCAACCACAACCGTCGGCTTCTTCCGGCACCCCCGCTGCAACGCCCCACGCATACGCCCCGGATTGCGCACCAGCAGCAGCGACAGGTAATTCACCTTCTCGCCGCGCAGGCTGGCGACGTCGTGCACCACCCGCTCCAGCGGCGAGCCGACCTTCTCGACGAAGCAGGCGTCAGAAAGCAGGCCGCGCGCGGCGAGCAGGTCGATCAGCTCGTCGAGCAGCGGCTTCACCTTGAGCAGGATCAGGGTGTCGAACTCGTCGAGCAGACGGGCGATGACGTCGATGCCGTAGGCGGCGGGGATCACCGCGAAGGTGTCGTCCTCTTCGGCGAGGGGGCGCTGCACCCGGGCCGCGGCGGCGGCGAAGGAGCTGATGCCGGGGATGGTGTCCACTTCCACCGCCGGCGCCAGCTCGCGCACGGTGCGGGCGAGGTGGCCGAAGGTGGAAAAGGTGGAGGCGTCGCCCTCCACCAGGAAGGTCAGGTCGCGGCCTTCGGCCAGCAGCGCCACCGTACGGGCTGCGGCGCGCGCCCAGGCGCGGGCGAGCGCGAGCGGATCGCGCGTCATCGGAAACACCAGCGCTTCGGCGTCGTCCGGCAGCGCGAGGCCGCCGCGGCGCACGATGTCGAGCGCGTAGGAGCCGCTTTCCGCCTTCTTTACCGGATAGGCCCAGCGCGCGCCCGACTGCAGCGCCGCCCAGCCGCGGCGGGTGATGAGGTCCGGATCGCCGGGGCCGAGCGAGACGCCGATCAGGCGACCGTAGCGTGCGGCGGTGAACGGGAGCGTGGCGTCAGTCATCGGTGTCTGCTTCCGTTTGGGCGACGCTCTTGCGCGCGCAGACGATCCACACGGGGTTCTGCGCGGCGAGCCGGTGCATGTCGAGGATGGGCTGGCTGCGCGCGGCGGATAGCTGGGTGACGTCCCAAACTGCGCCGGCCACCGCCAGTACCGTGGTCGCGGTGGCGAGGTTTTCGAGGGTGACGAAGTTCATCACCAGCCGGCCGTCGGGGCGCAGCCGCTGGAGAGCGAGGAGGATGAGTTCAGCCAGCTCGCCGCCGGAGCCGCCGATGAAGACCGCGTCCGGGTCGGGCCAGGTATCCAGTGCGGCCGGGGCCTTGGCGTGCGCCAGGGTGTAGTTGTCCGCGCGCAGGCGGCGGGCGTTTTCGCGCGCGTTGGCGGCATCGGCCTCGTTCTTCTCGATCGCCCACACGTGGCCGTGGCGGGCGATGCGGCTGGCTTCCAGCCCGACCGAGCCGGAGCCGGCGCCGATGTCCCAGACGATGCTGTCGGCGGCGAGCCCGAGCTTGGCGAGCGACACCGCGCGCGCTTCCAGCTTGGTGATCAGGCCTTTCTCCGGCTGGCGCTGGACGTAGTCGCCGTCGTCGAAACCGAACAGCGCACGCCGTTCGGCCGGCGTGCGTTCAATGACGACGATGTTGGGGTCGGGGAAGCGCATCGCCGCCGCGTCCGCGAGCGGGAGATCGGCGAACACCGCCTCGTCGGCCAGGCACAGGCGGGCGGCGACCGAGATGCGCGTGTCCTCGCCGTAGCCGGCGGCGAGCAGCGCGCGGGCGATGCGGTCGGGGCTGTTGTCGGGGCCGGTGAAGGCGGCGACGCGGGGATGTTCCGCCACCGCGCGCACCAACTTGTAGAGGCCGTGGTCCGGCGTGGCACCGGCGGCCCACTCGCCGGCGTCGGCGCTGTGGCAGGAGGCAATCGCGATGTCCTGCCAGGGCTTTTTCAGCCGCGCGCAGGCCAGCTGAATGGTTGACGGCGCCGGATGCACCGCGACCTGCGCGGCGCCGAGCTTGCCGATCAGGAAGGCGGCGATGCCGTGGCAGAGCGGATCGCCGGTGGCCAGCACCGCGACGGCGAGGCCGTCCGCCTGGGCGTCGCGCACCCAGCTGGGCACCTTCGACAGCGCGCCGTCCATGTCGCGCAGCACGGTGGATTCGGGCAGGAAGGGCGCGACCAGCGCCAGCGTACGCGCGGCGCCGATCACCATGCCGCAGCCGGCGAGGCGTTGGCGGGCGGCGTCGGCGAGGCCGGCCCAGCCGTCGTCGAGGATGCCGATGATGTGGAGGGTTTCAGTCTGCATCGGGGTCTGTATCGGGGAGCGTGGCGTAGTCCATGCCGGCCGGTGCGTCGTCATGCACGGTGACGATGGGCTTGCCCTCGAAGTTGCAGGCCATCACCGACAGCGTGTGCCGGCCCGGGTAGCGCTGGCGCAGGCTGGCGATGGCACGCTTGGCCAGGGCCCGGTGGAAGGCGACCGCGAGCCCGAGTTCGTCGAGCTTTTCGGCGGCGAAGCGGGCGGTTTCGGCGGCGCGGATCTCTTCCACCAGCGGCGGCGGCGCGCCGATCTCGATCGCGGCGCCGGCGATCAGCTCGCGGTCCACCTCTTCGCGCCAGGCGTGGGTCACCGACAGGCCCTGGGCGATCTTGGTGAGCTTGCCGACCATGGCGCCGACGATGATGTGCCGCATGCGCTGCTTCAACGCGGTGGTGAAGGCGGCCTTGACGAAGTCGCCCATTTGCACGAAGCAGGCTTCGTCCAGCGCGGGGAATTCGCGCATCGCGCACTTCTCGGTGCGCCCGCCGGTGGTGAATACCACGCTGCTGTGGCCCTGGTTGGCGGCGACGTCGACGGCCTGAATGACGCTGGCGCGGAAGGCCGCGGTGGAGTAGGGCCGCACGATGCCGGTGGTGCCGAGGATGGAGATGCCGCCGAGGATGCCGAGGCGGGCGTTGAGCGTCTTCTTCGCCATCTCCTCGCCGCCCGGCACCGAGATCGTCACTTCCAGGCTGTCGCCGGCGGCGAGCAGCGGTTTGCCGGCGGCGGCGACGTTGGCGGCGATGTTGGTGCGCGGCACCGGATTGATCGCCGGGCCGCCGACCTCCAGCCCCAGCCCCGGTTTGGTGACCACGCCGACGCCCGGCCCGCCCTTGAGGATGACCTCGCCGCCGCCGCCGGGGATGCGGCGCACGTCGGCGGTGAGGTGGGCGCCGTGGGTGGCGTCGGGGTCGTCGCCGGCGTCCTTGATGCTGACCGCGTGGGCGCGGTCGCCGTCCACACAGCCGTCGGCGATGGCGAAGCGCACGATCCGGGTGTTGGGCAGCACGCACTCCACCGTGTCCGGCACCGCGCCGCGCACCAGGCCGAGCGTGGCCGCGGCGGCGGCGGCCGCGGAGTTGGCGCCGGTGGAAAAGCCGCTGCGGTTGCCGCGGTCGCGCTTGGGGTCGCCCTTGCGGATCTTCTCCGCGACGGCGTGGCCGGCGGTCATCGGCTCAGCACCCTTCGCGCTGGCGCGCCTCGGCCAGCCCCAGCAGGGCGTGGATCGCCGCGACCACCAGCGTCGAGCCGCCCTTGCGGCCGCGGATCACGATCCACGGCACGTCATCGAGCTCGGCCATCAGGTCCTTGGATTCCGCCGCCGAGACGAAGCCCACCGGCATGCCGACCACCAGCGCCGGGCGCGCGCCGTCCTCGCGGATCAGCCGTACCAGCTCGATCAGCGCCGTGGGGGCATTGCCGATGCCGACGAGGGCGCCGTCGATCAGGCCCTGGCGGTGCGCCTTGCGCATCGCCTGCACCGCGCGCGTGGTCTCTTCCGCCTTGGCCTGCTCGATGACGTCGGCGTCGGAGATGAACTGGTGGGTGCGCATGCCGAAATGCGCCAGGCGCGACGCCGACAGGCCGACGCAGATCATCTCGACATCGGCCACCACCCGCGAGCCGCCGCCGAGGATGGCGGCGAGCCCGGCCTCGACCGCCGCCGGGTGGAAGTCGGTGAGGCCGTTGAACTCGAAGTCGGCATTGGCGTGGATCATGCGGCGCACGATCGGCCACTGCGCCGCGCTGTAGGCGTGGGCGCCGACCTCGGCGTCGATGATGGCGAAGGAGTCGTGCTCGATGGCGCGGCCGGCGGCGGTGAGCTGTTCGGTGACTGTATTGGCGGTGCTCATGCTTCAGGCGTGGGCGTGATCGTGGTGGTGGTGGCCGTCGTGACCGTGGTCATGGTCGTGATGGCCCTGATGCGCATGGCCGTGATCGCCATGGTCGTCATGCACATGGGTGTGGCTGTGGTCGTGCAGGTGTTCGGCCTCGGCGGCGAGCCGGTACTTGCAGCCGTCGCACTCCAGCAGCGGGCCTTCGGCGCAGTCGATGCCGCCGACGCGGGCGTCGAGCAGGTCGAAGACGCCCTTGTCGAAGCCGAAATGGCTGCCGAGCGCGAAGGCGATCTGCGGGTACTGGCGCTGCAGGCGCTCGACCTGGGCCTGGATGCGCTCGATCAGCACGCCGGTGAAGAGATACACCGGCACGATGCAGATCTGCGCCATGCCCAGCTTCACCTGGCGCTGGACGACGGTTTCCAGCCGCGGCCAGGTGATGCTGGTGAAGGCGAGGTCGACCAGTTCGTGGTCGCCCTCTTCGAAGATCCAGCGCGCCATCTTGGCGAGTTCGCCGTTGGCGCCGGCGTCCGACGAACCGCGGCCGAGCAGGATCACGCCGGTGGTCTGCGGGTCGGGCATCGCCAGCGACTTCATCAGGCGCTCGAGCTGGCCCTGCAGCACCGCGAAGATCTCGCGGCCCATGCCGAGGTGGCGCACGCAGGAAAAACCCACGCCGGGGTGGCGGGCGCGGGCGCGCTCGATCGCGGCCGGCAGTTCCATCTTGACGTGGCCGGCGGCGTTGAGGATGAAGGGGATGGCGACCACCTTGCGGGCGGCACGCGCGGCGCGGTCCAGGCCTTCGTCGAGCAACACTTCGGCGTGCTCGATGAAGCAGACCTCGATGCGCCAGGCCGGGTGGCGTTCGCGCCACTGGGCGGCGAAGTGCAGGATCTCCTTGTTGCCTTCGCGGTTGCGCGAACCGTGGCCGATCAGCAGCAGGGTGGTGTCGTTCATTGCGGTGCCTCGCTGGCGGGGGCCGCGTCCGCGGGCGCGGCGGCGCGGCGGAAGCGGTGGGTGAAGGCGGGGTCGTAGAGCTTGGAGCGGGCGATCCCGGGCCAGTCGCGGGCGCCCAGCGCCGGGCTGGCGATGATCATGGCCTGGCTGGCGATCTTCTCCGCCTGGCAGCGTTTCTTGATGTCGGCGAGCGTGCCGCGCACCACCTTTTCCTCGCCCGGCCAGCTCGCCTTCTGCACCACCACGATGGGCGCGTCCTCGGGCCAGCCGGCGGCGCGCAGCGCGCGCTGGACTTCGTGCAACAGGGTGATCGACAGGAACAGGCAGAGCGTCGTGCGGTGGGCGGCGAGGGCTTCGAGGTCCTCGCCCGGCGGCATCGGCGTGCGGCCGGCGACGCGGGTGAGGATCACCGTCTGCGTCACTTCCGGCAGGGTCAGGGTTTCGCCGGCGGCGGCGGCCGAGGCCATCGCCGACGACACGCCCGGCACTACCTTCCAGGCAATGCCGGCGGCGTCGAGCGGGCGCGTCATCTCGACCAGCGCGCCGTACAGGCCGGGGTCGCCGGTCTGCAGGCGGACCACCGTCTGATGGCGGCCGGTGGCCTCGACCAGCCAGACCGTCATCTCTTCCAGCGTCATGTCCTTGGAATCGCGGATGGTGCAGCCGGGCGGCGCGTACTGCGTCGCCGCCTGGTCCACCAGCGAGCCGGCGAACAGGATGGCGCCGGCCTGTTCGAGCAGGCGGCGCCCCTTGACGGTGATCAGGTCGGGGTCGCCGGGCCCGGCGCCGACGAACCAGATGGTGCCGGGCATGGCGCTCAGGCGGTGCGCAGCGTGGTGCACAGGCGCAGCGCCGGGTGGGCGGCGTGCGGGCGCAGCAGGCCGACCAGCGCGATCGTCACCAGCGGTTCGAGCAGCACCACCGGCAGGTAGTGGGCGGCGAAGCCGGCCCATTCCGCGAACGGCGTGGCGGTTTCGCCGATGCTGAGCCAGAAGCCCACCATCAGCGCGACGCCGGCGTAGTAGATGGCGTCGAGCTGGAGGATGTTGCGCACATTCAGGCCGTCGAGGCGCTTGCCGACGGTGTGGTGCAGCACCAGCAGCGGGACCGCCAGCGACAGGGTGTTTACGCCGAGATTCACCAGGTCGGCCGGTTCGAACAGGATGCCTTGCACCAGCAGGCCGACGGCGAAGCCGACCACGGTGGGAACGAAGCCGAGGATGAGGTAGATCGGCATCGCGCCGATGAAGTGCAGCTCCGACGGCCCGGCGGGCAGGTGGAAGCTCTGCATGAAGAGCGAGAAGAACAGCGCCGCGAGCAGGCTGCGGACGACGAGTTGCGGCTGACGGACGAACTGCAGCGCGTGCGCGCCGACCAGGCCGACGGCGGCGACGTTGGCGACGGCGACCTTGGCGGCGGAAACCAGACCGGGTTCGATATGCATGATGACTCCCCTCGAGTGCCAGACAATGGCGTGAAGCGGAGCGTGCAGGCGCATGCGCGGAACATGGCTGTGCGGCCATGAAAAACGAATGCGGTCATGCAATACGGATTCGGCTGGGCGAGCGGCCGCGTGGTGCTGAAAGCGGAAAAGGACGGCTGCCGTTGAACCAGTCGGATCGAACCCTCACCCCGGGATTCACACCTCTCGTTCGATCGGGCCGGTCTTCTGGCTCGCCTTCTTCCTCGTCCGCCGGCCTTCCCGAGCGCAGGGCTCAGTGGCGTGTGGCGGAGTCGTCAGGCTTACAGCAGCGGGGGCTGCGCCGGACTGGTCGGAAGCTGAACTTCCGACGTCACCGGACTTCCCGTTTCACCCTGTCATGCGGTCGCATTCCAGGGCACCCGGATCGAATGCAGCGCGAGGATAGTCGACGCGCACGGCAGCGCGCAAGCTGTCGTTACGTCAATTGAGTATGCAGAAAACGCTGGGCCGGGCTCAGGCGACGTCGGGCATCTTCGGCAGCGGCATGCCGATGTGGTAGCCCTGGACGTAGTCGATGCCCATCTCGCGCAGCATCTCGAGGATTTCCTCGGATTCGACGAACTCGGCGACGGTGAGGATGCCGATTTCCTTGCACAGGTTGGTGAGGTTGCGCACCAGCGCGCGGTCGATCGGCGATTCGACGATGCTGCGCACGAAAGCGCCGTCGATCTTGACGAACTCGAAGTGCAGCTCGCGCAGGTAGTGGAAGGAGTTGTAGCCGCTGCCGAAGTCGTCCAGCGCGAAGGCGAAGCCCTTCTTGCGCAGGTTCGCGAGGAATTTGCGCATGTTGGTCATGTCGCCGATGGCGTCGCGTTCGAGGATCTCGAACACCACCTGGCTGGGCGGGATGCCCAGTTCGTTGCACAGCTCTTCGGCATAGCCGAGGATGCCGCGGCCCTGGATCTCCTGCGCCGACAGGTTGATGAACACGCGCAGCGGCGGCGCCCCGCTGCGGGCGCGGGCGGCTGCGACTTCCAGCGTCTGGCGGATGATGACGCGGTCGAGCTCGCGGCCCAGGCCGTATTTCTCGATGGTGTCGATGAAGGCACCGGCGGCGATGGTCTCGCCGGTCTTCTCCTTCAGGCGGGCGACCGTCTCGCAGGCGAATGGCACCCCGGTGTGGCAATCGACGATGGGCTGGAAGTACGGAACCATGCGGTTCTCGCGCAGCGCCTCGCGCAGCTTCTCGGCGTAGTCGCGGGTCACGCGGGTGGCCTTGAGCTGGCCGGGCATCGACGCCAGCGTGCAGGCGCTGTCCTTGCCCAGCTCCTTGGCGCGGTACATCGCGATGTCCACCCCGGCCAGCAGGTCGTGCTCGGTGCGGGCGTCGCGCGGATAGACCACCACGCCGATCGAGGTGGTGATGTGGAAGCGCTTGCCGTTGGGGCTTTCGAAGCTGGTGCCGCGCAGCGCGGCACCGAGCTTCTCCGCCACCGCCACCGCGCCGTCGTTGCCGGTTTCCATCAGCATGATGGCGAACTCGTCGCCGCCGATGCGGGTGGCGAGATCGCCCTTGCGGATGTGGCCGCGCAGGATCTCGGCGACGCGCACCAGCACGCTGTCGCCGGTGGGATGGCCGTAGGAGTCGTTGACGTCCTTGAAGTCGTCGAGGTCGAGCAGCAGCAGGGCGAACTCGTGCTGGTGGCGCTCGGAACGGCCGATCTCGTACTCCAGCATGTTGTTGAAATGGCGCCGGTTGTAGAGGCCGGTGAGCGGGTCGTGCATCGAGTAGTACTCGAGCTCGGCCAGCGTGCGCGACAGCACCTTGCTGGAGCCGACCACCATCACCATCACCGCGAGGATGGAGCGGATCACGCTTTCCTCGCGCGGGTTGAGCTCCTGCGACGACAGGAAGGTGACGCCGAGCAGGCCGGCGAGCTGGGACGAGTGCTCCGGCACCCGCACGGTGATCATCTGTTCCGGCCGCACGGTGTGGATGCTGTTGCCGCGCTGGACCTGGAATTCCTCGTAATCGAGCGGCGAATCCGGCGGCAGGCCCAGGCTTTCGATCATGCGCCGGGCCAGCTGCTGGCGGGTGGCGATGCGGTACTCTTCGTCGCATTCGCCAAAGTAATAGACGTTGAGCATCAGCCCGTTCTCTTCGGCGAAGGCGACGAAAAAGAGGTCGAACGGGAAGATGGCGTGGAAATCGTTGAGGATGGCCTGGACGAAGGCCTTCCACTGGCCGATGCGCTCGTGCGACAGGATGATCTGTTCGAGCACCTGGCTCTGGCGTTCGAGCAGTTCGCGCTCCACCAGGGTGTTCGACAGCAGCGTGAACATGTCGTCGAACTCGTTGATGATGCCGCACAGCGAGCCGTGGCTGGCGTCCCACTGGCGGGTGCGCTCGGCCAGCAGCAGGTCGAAACTGTCGGACAGGCGCCCGCAGATGTCGCGCGCCTGGGTCATCAGCTCGACGAATTCGGGGTGCTTGCCGGTATCGATCGCGCCCGACAGGCGTTGGATGACGTCCGCGTGCATCTCGCGGGTCATCTTGCCCAGGGTCTCGCTGAAGTAGCGGGTGCGGGTCTGGTCTTCGAGCAGGCCGGCCAGATCGCCGATGACGCGCAGGCGGTGGGGCGTGAGGCTGGAGTCGCCCTGCGGGTTCGCGGAGGGGGTGAGTGCCATGCGCGTCTACGCCTTCCGGAAGCGTCCGCCGGCTTCGAGCAGGTCGATGCCGCACTTGAGGTCGCTCAGCCAGGCGAGGAAATCCTGCACCGCGCGGCCGCGGTAGATCGGGCCGTGCTGGGGGGCGAGCATGTCGATGTCGAGGTCGGCGATGGTGTCGAGCCAGCAGCGGATGGCATGGTTCGAGCCCATGTAGCGACGATGGAAGCCCTCGATGAAGGGCAGGTGGGTGGCGAAGTCGTCGACGAAGGCGTCGTCGCGGTCGTTGGGCAGCATCGCCGCGCCGATGTCGCCGGTGAAGAGGATGCGCGACACCGGGTCATAGACGTTGATCTGGCCTTCCGAATGCAGGAAGTGAGCCGGCACGATGCGCAGGTGGAAACCGGGCGCGACCTCGCATTCCATGCCTTCGTCGGGCACGCCGCGGAAGCGGCTCATGTCGCGCAGGCCGTAATGCGGCAGGAAGCGCATCCAGATGCTGGAAACGAAGACTTCGGCGGGCGTGAGCTCCAGCCAGGTCGACAGTCCGCCGACGATGTCCGGATCCTGGTGCGACAGCAGGATGGCGCGGATCTGTTCGGGTTTGGCATAGCGCAGCATTTCGGCGAGCACCCGCGGCATCACGCCGAAACCGCCTGGATCGAGCAGCACGCCGCTGCCGTCGCGGACGATCAGATACTGGTTGGAACGGACGCCGTCTTCCTCTCCAGGTTCGCTTTCGTTCAACAGGATGAACTTGTGCCCTACAGCGCCGAAAAGCTCGACGTTACGCATCCGACTTCTCCAAATTGGGTACCGGCGACAGCACGGCGCGATGGGTCTCGCGGGGGAGGGCGCAGTTTGCGGCTTCCTGGTGTTCGCGCCAATGGCGGAGCTCGACGGAAGATCGTAATACGGCTGTCAAAATCAAGGCGGAGACCATAGCGTGGAAATGGGATTTTTTCAAATGCGCGATGCCCGCCAGAGTGGCGAAATGCAAGGAACCGTGCGCTTCTTCGCAATTCCGGCGGACTCCGTCGTGTATCGCGTTCGGCATATGCAGGGGCGCCGTTCCGGCGTGCCGGGCGGAGGCGGAAATGCGGACATTCCCCGGTCGATGCCGTTGCACTTGTCGTGCAGCGCTCTCGGGTATGCTATCCGCCATGGAGCCGATCCCCGACGACCCCGCCTTGCGGCCTGATGGCGCAGGCGCCGACGATCCCGTCCCCCTCTACCTGAGGCGCACCTACTCGTGGGCCTACCTCGATCGCCGCACGCTGGGCTGGCTGGATCGCCCGTCCGTCGTGTCGGCGATCCTGTGGGGCAACGCGCACCGGCTGATGCAGGCGGCGGTGGCCGCGTTCCGGCCCGGTTCACGGGTGCTGCAGGCGGCCTGCGTCTACGGCGGGTTTTCCGCGATGCTGGCCCGCCGCGTCGGCAGCGAAGGGCGGCTGGAGGTGGTGGATGTCGCGCCGCTGCAGGTCGCCAATGCCCGCCGCAAGCTGGCCGGGCTGCCGCAGGCCAGTGTGCGGCGCGCCGATCTGGCCGGCGGGTGCCCGGGTTGGCGCGCTTACGACGGCGTGTGCTGCTTCTTCCTGCTGCACGAGGTTCCGGCGACTACCCGCAGCCGCATCGTCGGTCATCTGCTGGATGCCGTGGCGCCCGGAGGCAGGGTGGTCTTCGTCGACTACCACAGGCCACATGCCCGCCATCCGCTGCGCTGGCCGATGGCGGCGGTGTTCCGCTGGCTGGAACCCTATGCGGAGTCCCTGCTCGATACCGATATCGCCACGTTGTCCGCGCAATCCGCCGCGTTTTCCTGGCAGAAGCGGACGCTGTTCGGCGGGCTGTACCAGATCGTCATCGGCGACCGCCGCGACACCGAAGCGGCGGCTTGAGGCAGAGGGTGCAGGCCCGCGGCGCGCCGGGTACACTGGTGCGCCCCGACCCCGCCCAGCCCCAGTCGCCATGACCCCAGCCGAGCCGCACGCCTTTTCCTCCGCCGAGATCGACGCGGTGTACCGCGTCATCGCCGAGCGCCGCGACATGCGCCATTTTCGCCCCGGCGCCGTCGATCCGGCCGTGCTGCAGCGGCTGTTGTGGGCTGCCCACCATGCGCCCAGCGTCGGCTACATGCAGCCCTGGCGTTTCGTCCGCATCACCGATGCAGCCTTGCGCGAGCGCCTGCAGATCCTGGTGGAGGAGGAGCGCGTGGAGACGGCGCGGGCGCTCGGCGAGCGCGAGGACGAGTTCATGAGGCTCAAGGTCGAAGGCCTGCGCGAGGCCGGCGAGGTGATCGTGGTGGCGCTTACCGACCACCGCGAGCGCCACATCTTCGGGCGCCGCACCCTGCCCGAGATGGACCTGGCCTCGGTCGCCTGCGCCATCCAGAACATGTGGCTGGCGGCGCGCGCCGAGGGCCTGGGCATGGGCTGGGTGTCGATTTTCGATCCGGACAAGCTCGCCGGGCTGCTGGCGATGCCGCCGGGCGCGCGACCGGTGGCCATCCTCTGCATCGGCCACGTCGAGGCCTTCTATCCGAAGCCGATGCTGGAACTGGAACAATGGGCCGAGCGCCTGCCGCTCGACACCCTGCTCGGCGAAAATCGCTGGCCCGGGGCTTGACGCACCTGCGTCCGGGCGGTTACGGTTGATCCCATGAACGCGAACCCGGCCACCCAGGCCCTCTCCTCCTTCGCTCTCCTGCTCGCACCGGTGCTGCTCGCGCTGGGCCTGCTGCTGCGCTCCCCGCGCAGCTAAATCCTTCCCCCCTCCTGTCGTTTTCCTGTGCCGCCTTCCGGGCGAGGTCCGTTTGTCGACCTGTTCCGGCGGTGGCGATGCCGCGCCCCACGGAGTTCATCATGATCCTCGCCCTTCTCGACACGCTACGACTGCGACCCGGTTGCCGGACCACGACCTCGCGGCCGTCCGGTAGCCCCCGCGCCCATACCGCGCTGGCCGACGCCTCCCCGATTTGTGATGCCCGAACACGAAGGAAACGACCATGTTGAAGAACCCGCAGACCAAGTACCGTCCCGCCAACCCCTTTGCCGGCGTCGTGCCCGGCGGCCGCGGCCTCACCGACCGGACCTGGCCCGACAACACGATCACCCGCCCGCCGGTCTGGATGAGCACCGACCTGCGCGACGGCAACCAGGCGCTGTTCGAGCCGATGAACGGCGAGCGCAAGATGCGCATGTTCAAGATGCTGGTGGAGATCGGCCTCAAGGAGATCGAGGTCGCCTTTCCCGCCGCGTCGCAGACCGACTTCGACTTCGTGCGCGAACTCATCGAAGGCGGCCATATTCCCGACGACGTCACCATCGAGGTGCTCACCCAGGCGCGGCCGCACCTGATTGAGCGCACCTTTGAATCGGTGCGCGGCGCCAAGCGCGCCATCGTGCACGTCTATAGCGCGGTGGCGCCCAACTTCCGCCGCATCGTGTTCGACACCGACCGCGCCGGCACCAAGCAGATCGCGGTCGACAGTGCGCGCCACTTCCTCGAGATGGCGGCGCGCCATACCGGCACCGACTTCACCTTCCAGTACAGCCCGGAAGTGTTCTCCGGTACCGAACTCGACTTCGCGATCGAGGTCGCCAACGCGGTGATCGAGGTGTGGCAGCCGACGCCGCAGCAGAAATGCATCATCAACCTGCCGGCGACGGTGGAGATGAGCACCCCCAACGTCTATGCCGACCAGATCGAGTGGATGCACCGCCACCTCGCCCGGCGTGACAGCGTGCTGCTCTCGGTGCATCCGCACAACGACCGCGGCACCGCGGTGGCCGCCGCCGAGCTCGCGGTGATGGCGGGCGCCGACCGCGTCGAGGGCTGCCTGTTCGGCAACGGCGAGCGCACCGGCAACGTCGACCTCGTCACCCTGGCGCTCAATCTCTACAGCCAGGGCGTGCATCCGGGGCTGGACTTCTCGCGCATCAACGAGGTCGCGCGCACGGTGGAGCACTGCACCCAGTTGCCGATCCATCCGCGCCACCCCTATGTCGGCGATCTCGTGTTCACCGCGTTTTCCGGATCGCACCAGGATGCGATCAAGAAGGGCTTCGCCGTGCAGCAGCCGGATGCGGTGTGGGAGGTGCCCTATCTGCCGGTGGATCCGGCCGACCTCGGCCGCAGCTACGAATCCATCATCCGGGTGAACAGCCAGTCGGGCAAAGGCGGCATCGCCTACCTGCTCGAAGCCGAATACGGCCTGGTGATGCCGCGCCGCTTGCAGGTGGAGTTCTCGGCGGCGATCCAGCGCATCACCGACGAACGCGGCACCGAACTGAGCGCGGGCGACATCTGGCGGGCGTTCGAAGAGGAGTACCTCGCGGTGTCGGCGCCTTGGGCCTACGTCGAGCACCACCTTTCCGAGCACGGCGGCCAGCAGGGCATCAGCCTGACGGTGGAGGAAGAGGGCGTGCGCCGCGTGTTGCGCGGCGTCGGCAACGGCCCCATCGACGCCGCGCTGCATGCGCTCGACGCCGGCGCGGTGTTGCTCGGCTACGAGGAACGCGCGCTCGGCCAGGGCGGCGATGCACGCGCGGTGGCCTACATCGAGCTGGCCGACGGCGAGGGCGCTGGCAGCACCTTCGGTGTCGGCATCCACGCCAACATCGTCACCGCCTCGGTGCTCGCCATCGTGTCGGCGCTCGACCGGCTGGCACAGCGGCGTGAGCGCGCCGATGGCGTCGGCCGGCAGGTGGCAGTGACCCGCTGACGTGACTGCGGCCCCGTGAGGGGCCGCAGCGTTCTTCCGGGCAGGCATTCCCGGCGGGCGCCGGGAAAGGCTTCAGCGATTGCCGCCCGGCTTGGCGGAGAACAGCGCCGCGCGCTGCTGCGCGGGACGCCCGCCACGGTTGTTCTGGCCCTGGCCCTGGCGCGGCGCCGGCTGGGCGCGATTGCCGTTGACCTCGCTGCGGCGCGACGGGGCCGGCATGCGGTTGCCGTCGACGTCGGGGCGCTGCGGCGCGATCCGGTTGCCATCGACCTCCCTGTGCTGCGCCGGTTGGGCGCGATTGCCGTTGGGTTCGCCGCGGGGCTTGTCGTTGCGCGGCTTGCCGTTGCCCTGGCGTGCCGGCGTGGCCGGGCGGTCCTGCTGCGCGCGGCCGTCGCCGCCGCGGCGTCCCGGCGATTGCGTCTGCCCCTGGCCGCGTCCCTGGCCTTGAACACGCCCCTGGCCCTGACCTTGGCGACCGCGGCCGCGATCGTGACTGCCACGCTCCTCGCGCTCGTCGTCCGCACTGGTGTCGGGCACCGCCGAGGGCACGAAGCCTTCCGCGGTGGCGCGATCGATCTTGCGCCGGATCAGGCGTTCGATGGCCGTCAGCAGCTTCACTTCCTCGCCATCGACCAGCGAGATCGCATTGCCGTCGGCGCCGGCGCGGCCGGTGCGGCCGATGCGGTGCACATAGTCCTCCGGCACGTTGGGCAGCTCGAAATTGACCACCTGCGGCAACTGGTCGATGTCGAGGCCGCGCGCCGCGATGTCGGTCGCGACCAGCACCGGCAGCGAGCCGTCCTTGAACTGCGACAGCGCGCGGGTGCGTGCGCCCTGGCTCTTGTTGCCGTGGATGGCGGCGGCCGGGATGTCATGCTTGCCGAGGTATTCGGCGAGCTTGTTGGCGCCATGCTTGGTGCGGGTGAACACCAGCACCTGGAACCACTGCTTTTCCTTGATCAGCCAGGCCAGCAGTTCGCGCTTCTGCTTCTGGCCGATCATGTAGACCGTCTGGTCGACGCGCTCGGAAGCGGTATTGCGCGGCGCCACCTCGACGCAGCCCGGATTGTGCAGCAGGCCATTGGCGAGTTCGCGGATCTCGTCGGAAAAGGTCGCCGAGAACAGCAGGTTCTGGCGCTGCTTGGGCAGCAGCGCGAGGATCTTGCGGATGTCGCGGATGAAGCCCATGTCGAGCATGCGGTCGGCTTCGTCCAGCACCAGGATCTCGACGCCGGAGAGGTCCAGCGTCTTCTGGCCGACGTGGTCGAGCAGGCGGCCGGGGGTGGCGACCAGGATGTCGACCCGCTTCTTCAGCGCGCTGATCTGCGGATTGATGTTGACCCCGCCGAACATCACCATCGAGGTGAGCGCGAGGTGCTTGCCGTAGGTCTGCACCGATTCCTCCACCTGGGCGGCGAGTTCGCGGGTGGGGGTCAGGATCAGGCAGCGCGGCTTGCCGGCCGGGTGCGGATGCACATGGGTGGCGGCGAGCTTGTGCAGCACCGGCAGGGTGAAGCCGGCGGTCTTGCCGGTGCCGGTCTGCGCGGCGGCGAGCAGGTCGCCGCCCGCCAGCACCAGCGGGATTGCCTTGGCCTGGATCGGGGTCGGCGTGGTGTAGCCGGTGTCCGAAATGGCGCGCAGCAGGGGTTCGGCCAGCCCGAGGCTGGCGAAATCGAGTTCGGTGGTCATGAAGCTATGCTCTGGCGACGGCCTGTCGCTCGTAGCCGAGAGACACCAATCGAGGCGCGCGGGAAGTGGACCGGAAGGGTCGTTGCGGAAGCCGCGGCCGATTGGCCAGGCGCGCGGCGAAGCGCGGACTATAGACGGTTCCTGCCGAGAAAGCGAGACAAAGCCTCATAGCCACGCTTTGGACAGGGTTTATTGCTTTCGGACAATACCGTCCGTCACGTTGGCGCGCTATAGTCCCCGGCGGTTCATGGCTGCCGTGGAGCCGATGCCCATGAAGGAATCCCGCACCCCCGTCATTGTCCGCATGTTCGCATTGCGGCCGCGCCTTGCATGGCGCCTGGCCGGGGTGGCGCTCGTCGGAATCGGCACGGTTGCCTCGCTCGCCGTGCTGGCCTTCGCCATCATGGTGCTGGCCTTCTCGCGCAGTTGGGAAGCGCTCAACGAAGGCTTGCCGCTCACCGCTGGCGGCTGGAGTCTGCTCGCTGTCATCTGTGGCATCTCGAGCGGACGCATGGTGTTTCTGTTCGGGCTGTCGCCGTCTCCGGCGGGGGTGCGGGTGCCGCGTCTGGCGGCCGACGCCTTCTACCAGCTGGTCGATGACCTGGCCCGCCGCATCGGCGCCGCCCGTATCGACCGCGTCTGGGTCACCGGCGACATGAACGCGATGGTGATGCAACGGCCGCGCTGGGGTTGGGTCGGGCCGATCGAAACCCATCTGATGATAGGGCTGCCGCTGGTGCACAGCGTGTCGCGCAGCCAGCTGGCTGCGGTGCTGGCCCATGAATTCGCCCACCTCGCGCTGCAGCGTCACGGCGTCGGTGCCGTGGGAGCGCATTTGCGCGCCTGGTGGATGCGGGTGCTGGATCGGGGGTGCGAGGCCTTTCCCTCCATCGGGGGCTGGCTGGACCAGCGCCTGCGCCCTTTCTACCGCGACATGCTGCGGCTGACCCGCATCGAAGAGTTCGAGGCCGACCACATCGCGGCTCGGCTGGTGGGTGCCGGACTGCTCGGCGAAACCCTGGTCGAGCTCAGTCTCAAGGAGCGCTTCCTGCGCCAGGATTACTGGCCCAAGGTGATGGCTCAGAGCTCGGCGCAGGCCCGGCCGTCCATCCGTCCTTTCCGCGAGATGGGGCTCGGCGTCGAGACCGGCTTTTCCCGCCTCTCGCTGGCGGCGCTCGATATCGCGGCTTTTGCCGAGGAGGCCCCCGAGATGCTGCCCTTCCACCCGTCGCTGAAGGAACGCCTGCGTGCCTTGCGGGTGCCGCTGCGGGCGGCGGTGGCCGACCGGCCGTCGGCGGCACGCCACTACTTTGCGCCGCTGTTGCCCAGTCTCGCCTGGGTGTTCGATCGCGCCTGGTGGTTGGAGGTACGCAAGGCCTGGCGTTCGCAGCAGAGCCGCCAGGACGGGGTCTGATCGCCCTGGAGACGGTGTTCAGCGCGGTGTGTCCGTTGCACCGCGCCTGGCGCGCGCTTCCTCCAGTTGTTCGCAAAGGCGCTGGGCGCCATCGAGGATGCGCGGCGTGTGACGCTGGACGATTTCGGGCGGAATGAAGAACAGGTTGCCGGCCGCGTTGGCGGCAAGTGCCGGCCAGCGCTTCCACTGGTCCAGCCATTCCGGCCGTGATTCGCCCATGCCGCTGGCGACGATCACCTCCGGATTGGCGGCCAGCACGGCCTCCACGCCGACATGGGGCGCAAGCTGGGGCAGACCGGCGAAGACGTTGTCGCCGCCGCACAGCCGGATGACGTCCGAAATCAGGTGTGTGCCGTTGATGGTCATCAGCGGCTGATTCCAGATCTGGTAGAACATCCGCACCCTGGGGCGCTCCGCATAGCGCCTGCGCAAGTCGTCGCGGCGCTGGGCGAAATGGCTGGCTGCTTCTTCTGCAGCGGGGGCGGTGCCGGCCAGCTGACCGAGCGCGCGCAGGCTGTGGGCGACATCGTCGAGGTGGCGCGGCTCGTTCACGTACACCGGGATGCCGAGTGCAGTGAGACGGTCGAGATGGGCATTGCGGTTGCCGCTTTTCCAGGCAATCACGAGGTCGGGTTTGAGTGCTGCCACGGCTTCGAGATCCACGCTGGTGTAGCCGCCGACCTTGGGCAGCGCCTTCGCCGCCTCGGGGAAATCGCTGTAGCTGACCACGCCGACCACCTGCTTGCCGGCGCCGGCGGCGAACAGCAGCTCGGTCAGGTGGGGAGCGAGGCTGACGATGCGCTGCGCCGGTCGCGCCAGCACGACGCTGCGGCCGGTGTCGTCGGTGATGCGGATCTCGGCTCGCGCCGGCGATGCAGGGAGCAGGGCACCGAGCGTGGCAAGGACGGCGAGTGCGGCGCTGCTGCGGCGAAGGAGGTCGGGGCGAGGCGGTGGGGTCATCGGTGTTCGATCAGCGGACGTATTTCGTGCAGGGCGGTGGCGAGACGCTGCCAGTCCGCTTCGGTGGCCGGCAGGCCGAAGCGCAGGCTGGCCGGCGAGTCGAACAGGCGGACGAGGATGCCGCAGGCAGCGAGTGCCAGGTGCAGTTCGGCCGCGCGCGGATGCTGCACCCATTTGAACAGCGCCGGGCCGCGGCACTCGCCGAAACCGTGGTGTTCGAGCAGGCGCTGCAGGCGGTCGCCGGCGGCGGCGAGCTGCACCCGCATGCGGGCCTGCCAGGCATGGTCCGCCAGCGCCGCACGGCCGGCATGGCGGGCGGGGCCGCTCAGCGTCCAGGGGCCCAGGCGTTCGGCGAGCGCCTCGCGCAGCGGTCGCGGCGCAAGGACGAAGCCGATCCGCGCACCCGCGAGGCCGAAAAACTTGCCGATCGAGCGCAGCACCACCAGACCGGGCGCGCCTGCCAGCGTGGTCAGGCTGGCGGCGGGCGCGCTGTCGATGAAGGCTTCGTCCACCACCAGCCAGCCGCCGCGCGCAGCAAGGCGTGCGTGCCAGGCGTGCAGTTGCGCGGCGTCGAACAGCGTGCCGCTCGGGTTGTTGGGATGGACCAGAACGAGCACGTCGGTGTCGTCGAGCGCGCTGTCGATCTCGTCGGCGGTGTGGCAGCGCAGCTGGCGGCCGCGCCAGGCCTGCGGATGTTCGGCGTAAGTAGGGTCGAGCAGGCAGACCCGCTCACCCGGGATCAAGGCCGGGAGCGCCTGGATGGCTGGCTGCGAACCTGCTACCGGGAGCAACTGGTCGGTGCCGTAGTAGCGCGCGGCGGCAGCCTCGAGGCCGTCGTCCTCTTCCGGCAAGCGGTGCCAGGCACCAACCGGGACCGGCGGCACCGGGTAGGGCCAGGGATTGATGCCGGTCGACAGGTCGAGCCAGTCGGCCAGCGGGATGTCGAACTGCGCCGCCGCCCGGCGCAGGCGCCCGCCGTGCTCAAGCACCGAACTGCTCCAGCGCCACGGCGGCCAGTGCGGCCAGCGCCAGCCACAGCAGCATGCCGCGCTGGACCAGCGCGATCGCGGCGCGGATGGCGCCGGCGTCGGGCGCGGCACCCTCGCCCAGCGGCGGGCGGATTTCTTCCTTGCCGTGGTAGATCGCAGCGCCGCCCAGCGCCACGCCGAGCGCGCCGGCACCGGCGGCCATCACCGGGCCGGCGTTGGGGCTGTCCCAGGCCGGCGCCTGTTGCCGCCAGCAGTTCAGTGCGCAACGGGTGCGGCCGAGCAGCGCGTAGGTGAGCGCGGTGAGCCGGGCCGGGAGGGCGTTGAGGACGTCGTCGATGCGTGCGGCGGCCCAGCCGAAGGCGAGGTAGCGCGGCGTGCGGTAGCCCCACATTGCGTCCAGGGTATTGGCGAGGCGGAACAGCAGGGCACCGGCACCGCCGCCGACGAGGAACCAGAACAGGGTGCCGAACACCGCGTCGTTGCCGTTCTCCAGCACCGACTCGGTGCCGGCTCGGGCAACACCGGTGGCGTCGAGCGCGGTTGTGTCGCGGCTCACGATCCAGCCGACGCGGGTGCGTGCGGCACCGAGATCGCCGGCGGCCAGCGGCGCGGCGACCGCCTCGCCATGTTCGGCGAGGCTGCGCGCGCCCAGGGTGAAGTAGAGCAGGGCGACGTCGACCACCCAGTGCGCCTGCGGGTGTGCCGCGCGCAGCAGCCACGCCAGCGCCAGCCACGGCCCTACCGCCAGCAGCCAGGCGAGCGCGCCCGCTGCGCGTGAGTCGCCGATGCGCCGCACGCCGCGCTCGACCGCCTTCGCCCAGCGGCCGAAGCCCACCAGCGGGTGGAAGCGCGGCACCTCGCCGAACAGGCGATCACAGGCGATGCCGGCGGCGAGCTTGAGGACGAGCAGGGTGAACACGGACATCGGCAGAATCGGGCAGGCAGGTCGGGTGGGCGGATCGCGTGCCGGAGGATGGCGGACTGCGGCGCAGTCTGGGCGATAATCGCCGGCTTCGAACAAGGCGACGGATTTTACGCGATGTCCAAGGCTTACGCCCTGATGGTGCAGGGCACCACCTCCGATGCCGGCAAGAGCACCCTGGTGGCCGGGCTGGCGCGCGCGCTGGTGCGCCGCGGGGTGCGCGTCGCCCCTTTCAAGCCGCAGAACATGGCGCTCAACTCGGCGGTCACCGCCGACGGCGGCGAGATCGGCCGCGCCCAGGCGCTACAGGCGGTGGCCGCGCGCATCGCGCCGCACACCGACTTCAACCCGGTGCTGCTCAAGCCCTCGTCCGACATCGGCGCCCAGGTCATCATCCACGGCAAGGTCATGGCCAACCTGTCGGCGCGCGACTACCACGCCTACAAGCCGACCGCGATGGCGGCGGTGATGGCCTCCTTCGACCGCTTGCGCGACCAGTACGAGCACGTGCTGATCGAAGGCGCCGGCAGCCCGGCCGAGATCAACCTGCGCGACCGCGACATCGCCAACATGGGTTTCGCCGAGGCCGCCGACGTGCCGGTGGTGCTGGTGGCCGACATCGACCGCGGCGGCGTCTTCGCCCACCTGGTCGGCACGCTGGAACTGCTGTCGCCGTCGGAGCAGGCGCGGGTCAAGGGCTTCGTCATCAACCGCTTCCGCGGCGACATGAGCCTGCTGCAGTCCGGCCTCGACTGGCTGGAGCAGCGCACCGGCCGGCCGGTGTTCGGCGTGCTGCCCTATCTGCACGGCCTCTTCCTCGACGCCGAGGATGCGCTCGCCGATGGCCAGGTGGCGGCCGACCGCGACGGCGAGGTGCTGAAGGTGATCGCGCCGGTCTATCCGCGCATCTCCAACCACACCGACCTCGACGCGCTGCGCCTGCATCCGCAGGTGGATTTCCGCTGGGTGGGGCCGGGGCAGGCGATCCCGCCCGCCGATCTGGTCGTGTTGCCCGGCTCCAAGAGCGTGCAGGCCGACCTCGCCTGGCTGCGCGCGCAGGGTTGGGAACCGGCGCTGCGCCGCCACCTGCGCTACGGCGGCAAGGTGATCGGCATCTGCGGTGGCTTCCAGATGCTGGGCAGGACGCTGGCCGATCCGCACGGCCTCGAAGGCGCGCCGAGCATCGTCGCCGGGCTGGGCGTGCTCGACATCGAGACGGTGCTGGAGCGCGAGAAGCAGCTGGTGAACGTGGCCGGCCGGCTCTGCCTCGGCGGCGAGGCGGCGGTCGCCGGCTACGAGATCCACATGGGCGTGAGCCGTGGCGCCGACCTCGAGCGTCCGGCGGTGTTGCTCACGGATGGCCGCGCCGACGGCGCGCTGGCGGCCGACGGCCAGGTGCTCGGCACCTATCTGCATGGCCTGTTCGACACTCCGCAGGCGGTGGCGGCGCTGCTCGACTGGGCGGGGCTGAAAGGGGCGGCGGGCGTCGATCTCAACGCTCGCCGCGAGGCCGATCTCGATCGCCTCGCCGACGCGGTCGAGGCGCATATCGACATGGCGGCGCTGTTCGGCGCCGCGTGGCCGGACGCCGCTTAGCCGCGCAGCCGGCGCGCGATCTCGCTGACGCGCACGCCATAGAGGCGGGCGGTTTCGAGGTCGCCGACGGAGATCTCGTCCGCGCTCGCGTCCGACGGGCTCTGCACCAGCACGCCGACCGAGCCGCCGAGGTTGTTGGCGTCGTTGCGGCTCGCCGCCTTGCTGTTGGACGGCGGCTGGCCGAGGCTCACCCAGATGCCGCCATGTTGCGAGGCGAGCGTCTGCAGCGTGATCAGCGTGACCTGCTTGTCGCCGTTGAGGCTGGCGCTGTTGGTGAAGCCGCCGAAGACCTTGTCCTGCCAGGCGCGGGTGAACCACTTCTTCGAGGTGGCGTCGGCGAACTTCTTGAACTGCCAGGGCACGGTGCCCATGTAGGTCGGCGCGCCGAACAGGATGGCGTCGGCGGCGTCCAGCGTGTCCCACGCGGCTTCCGGGATGCTGCCTTCGGCGTCGACCGCGATCAGCTGGGCACGCGCGCCTTCGGCCACGCATTCGGCGACGCGCTTGGTGTGGCCGTAACCCGAGAAATACACAACGACGGATTGGGTCATTTCGAGACTCCTTGAGGATGAGGGGTGCTGGTCATTTCGCGGTACAAGGTATATTTTTGAAACCTGCACCACAAGAAGGTACCTTGAAGTCATCTGGTTACCCTGGAGATACCGTGAAAACCGCAGACGCTGTGCTGGACCCGCTGGCCGACGAGGACGGCGGCTTCGATGTTTACGCCAAGGACTGTCCGGCCCGCATGGTGCTGAACCGCTTGGCGGACAAATGGGCGTTGTTGATCGTCAAGCTGCTCAAGACCGGTCCGCTGCGCTTCAACCAGTTGCGGCGCGAGATCGAGGGCGTGTCGCAGAAGGCGCTGAGCCAGACCCTGCGCCGGCTGGAGCGCGACGGCCTGGTCGACCGCCGCGTGTTCGCGACGGTACCGGTGACCGTCGAGTACTCGCTGACCGAACTCGGGCGCACGCTGGCGGAGGCCTTCGAACCGCTGGCGGACTGGGCGCACAGCCACATCCGGGAGGTGCTGGCGGCGCAGAGCCGCTATGACTCGGTGAGCGAGGCGGCGTAGGGGGAGTGCGGCTCCCCCGCGAGAAGGCGTGGTTCCAGTGCCTCTCCCTTGAAGGGGGCGCGGAGCCTGGGGGGTCTGGTTCCTCCCCCTTCAAGGGGGAGCTTAGGAGGGGGATGGGGTGGGCGCTCGCATGGAGGCGGAACCCCATTCCCACCCCAACCCGGTAGCCAGTGCCAAGAGGCACTGTCGTTCGGCCGGCGGCGAGCAACGCTCGCCGAAACCCCGTCCTCACCCCCTTGAAGGGGAGGGGGAAAACAGACTCAGACCGGGCGTGGTCGCTTACCCCTCCCGCCTACATCGCCCCGTTCGGATTGCGGTGCGCCCAACCGGTGAGCTTGCGCTCGACCAGGGCGAAAAGCTCGTACATCACCACGCCCATCACGCCGATCACGATCAGCCCGGCGAACACCAGCGCCATGTCCATCGACGAACTCGCCGCCATCATCAGATAGCCGATGCCGAGGTTGGAGGCCACCGTTTCCGAGATCACCGAGCCGACGAAGGCGAGCGTGATCGCCACCTTGAGCGAGGCGAAGAAGTAGGGCATCGCGCGCGGCAGGCCGACCTTC
Source organism: Azoarcus sp. DD4 (assembly GCF_006496635.1). Classification (NCBI taxonomy): domain Bacteria; kingdom Pseudomonadati; phylum Pseudomonadota; class Betaproteobacteria; order Rhodocyclales; family Zoogloeaceae; genus Azoarcus; species Azoarcus sp. DD4. The sequence goes on along the minus strand of NZ_CP022958.1, from coordinate 4,607,901 downwards.
TTCAGGATGTCCAGCCGTGACGCGCCGAGCGAGCGCAGCACGTCTTCCAGCTCCGGCTCCAGCGTCGCCAGGCCGGTGGCGACGTTGACCACCACCGGGAAGAAGGAGATGAGGAAGGCGGTGAGGATGGCCGGGATGGTGCCGATGCCGAACCACACCACCAGCACCGGCACGAAGGCGACCTTGGGAATGGAGTTGAAGCCCACCAGCAGCGGGTAGAGCGCCTTGTAGATCACCGGCGAGGAGCCGACCGCGGCGCCCAGCGCCAGGCCGAACACCACCGCGAGGCCGAAGCCGGCCATCGTGGTGAGGAAGGTCTGGGTGGCGTGCATCATGATCGGATCCCAGTGCGTGAGCGTGGAGGTCCACACCGCGCTCAACGAGGGAAAGAGGAATTCCGGCACCTTGAAGCCGACCACGACCGCTTCCCACAGCAGGCCGAGGAAGAGGATGACCAGCCAGGGCGCGAGCCGGATCAGGGTTTTCTGCGACAGCATCGGGTGTTCTCCGGATCAGGACGCGCGCACATGGCCGATGTGCTCGCGCAATTCATGCACATAGGCGGCGAAGGGCTCGGTGTAGGTCACGTCGAGTTCGCGCGGGCGCGGCAGGTCGATCTCGCGCTTGACCAGGATGCGGCCGGGGCGCTTGCTCATCACGTACACCGTGTCGGCGAGGAACACTGCCTCGCGCAGGTCGTGGGTCACCAGCACCACGGTGAAGGGCTCCTCCTGCCACAGGTCGCGCACCATGCACCACAGCTCCTCGCGGGTGAAGGCATCGAGCGCGCCGAAGGGCTCGTCCAGCATCAAGAGGCGCGGCTTGTGGATCAGCGCGCGGCAGATCGAGGCGCGCTGCTGCATGCCGCCGGACAGTTCCCAAGGGAACTTGTCCTCGAAGCCGGCCAGCCCGACGCGCTTCAGCAGCGCGCGTGCTTGCTCCTCGTACTCGGCGCGCTTTGCCCGCAGCGTCGAGCGGTAGGGCTCGACGATCTCCATCGGCAGCATCACGTTCTGCAGCGTGGTGCGCCAGGGCAGCAGGTTGGAGGCCTGGAAGGCCATGCCGACGCACTTCTGCGGGTCGCCGACCTCGCGGCCGTCTACATACACATAGCCCTTGGTGGGCGGCTTGAGCCCGGTGACCAGCTTCATCACGGTGGATTTGCCACAGCCGGAGGGGCCGACCAGGGCGATGAACTCGTTCTCGCGGACGGACAGGCTGACGTCCTCGATCGCAAACGGGCTGCCGGCCTGGTAGGCCAGGCTGACATTTTCGAAACGTACGAAATCCATGGTGTGTCGGCGGCGCGGTCCGTCGGTGGAGCCGCGCCGCGCGCTCCTTACTTGATGGCGCGGTCGGCTGCGGGCGGCAGGAAGGCGGAGGTGAACAGCGCCGCGGCATCCGGGGTGGCCGGCAGGCCGAAGGCGGTGGCGACTTCGGCCACCGAGCGCTTGAGGCGCGCGGCATCGACTGCGCCCAGGCCGATGGTCCGGGTTTCCGGCGTCACCACCACGGTGTCGATGGCGAGCTTGAGGCGACGGGTTTCGAGCGGCAGGTTGATCAGCGGGTCGCGCTCCTTGACGTAGGCGACGGCGGCCTCCGGGTTGGCGATGGTCTCCTTGAGCGCCTTGTTGAAGGCGCGCACGAAGCCCTCGACGGCCTTGGGCTGCTCGGCCAGCATCTTGGGGCTGGCGATGAGGGTGTTGCCGTAGAACTCGACACCGTGCTCCGGATACTTGAGCGCGACGATGTCCTCCGGCTTGACGCCGCGCGCTTCGAGGTTGAGCACGCTGGTGAAGTAGAAGCCGGTGATGCCGTCGACGTCGCCGCGGGCGAGCAGGGTTTCGCGGATGGCCGGTTCCACGGTCTGCCACTTCACCGCCTCGGTCGCCATGCCGTTGGCCTTGGCGAAGGCCGGCCAGGCCTTGCGTCCACCATCGAACACCGGTGCAGCCAGCGTCTTGCCGGCGAGGTCGGCGGGCTTGGTGACGCCGGATTTCTTCAACAGGAAGACCGCCGCCGGCGTCGAGTTGTAGGCCATATAGACGCCCTGGATCTTCGAGCCGGGCGTCTTCGCCTCGTATTCCACCAGGGTGTTGAAGTCGGCGAAGCCCATGTCGTAGGCGCCGGTGGCCACCCGGGTGAGGGCGCCGGCCGAGCCGTTGCCGGCGTCGATCTCGACGTCCAGGCCCTCGGCAGCGAAGTAGTTCTTGGCCTTGGCGAGCAGGAAGGGGGCGGCCGGGCCTTCGAAGCGCCAGTCGAGGGTGAACTTGATCTTCACCGGCTCGGCTGCCTGTGCGACGGGCGCGGCGAAGGCCAGCGCGGTCGCGGTGCACAGGAAGAGACGGCGGGAGAAAGAGGTCTTGCGGGTCATGACACGCTCCGTTGGCGGATTCGACGATTGAAGATGCGTGTCCGTGGCAAGCGACGTGCCATGCCGGATGCAAGCCATACAGCCGGGTTATGGGCTGCCGGCGGGTGAAAACCGGGACTGGCTGTCGTCCATTGGTGCGTGTTTTTGCAGCATCTGTATCAAGTATCTGATTGAAATATGATTTTTTATGCACCAGTGTTGTGCGCAGACTTGGGAAATGCGCCAATGAGGTGAATGATATTTGTATATATCGATGCTTGTATCTCTTTTATAAACAAAGGGATGGTGTTTTGGTATTTATATCCAAAGTGCAATATCGATTATTCGCCCGGGCCCGGCTTCGTCCTGTTAGGTTCTAAAAAAGCGCGCAGATCTTGTGCGCTGAAGCATCCCCAAATCACTTGATAGGAGCAGGACATGAAGCTTTCGATGCCGCGTTGCAAGACGCTCGTGACATGCTGTGCGCTGGCGCTCGTGCCGGTCGCTGCCCAGGCCGCAACCTGGAGCGACACCTTCATCGGCTACCGCTACGGCACCGATTTCCGCGAGCCGACCAACCGCAACGAGGTCGAAAAGCATGTGCTGCAGCTCACCCACGCCAGCGGCTACTCGGTCGGCCAGAACTTCGTGAACATCGACATGCTGCAGTCGGACGACAAGGACCCGGCCAGCGGCAGCGACAGCGGCGCCACCGAGTTCTACCTGACCTACCGCCACCAGGTGCATCTGGGCAAGCTGTTCGACAAGTCCCTCGCCTTCGGCCCGGTCAAGGAAGTCGCGCTCACCGCCGGCTTCGACCTCAACACCAAGAACACCCGCTTTGCGCCGCGCAAGCGCCTGCTGGTGGTCGGCCCGACGCTGAAGTTCGACGTGCCCGGCTTTCTCGATGTGAGCCTGCTCTACGGCAAGGAGTGGAACCACTGCGGCCTCGGTTCGCCCGCCTGCCCCAAGAGCGAGATCGCCTTCGATCCGCAATGGATGATCAGCGTGGCCTGGGGCATCCCCTTCGAGGCCGGTCCGGTGCCGTTGAAGTTCCAGGGTTTCCTCAACTACAACAGCGAGAAGGGCAAGGACTACGCCAACGTCAAGACCAAGCCCGAAACCCTGATGCGCACCTCGCTGATGGTCGACGTCGGCCAGATGGTGGCCGGCAAGAAGAACACCTTCCTGATGGGCGTGGGCTACGAGTACTGGAAGAACAAGTTCGGCAACCACGACTACGCCAACGGCAGCACCAAGCCCGGCATCGATACCAACGCGCCGACCTTCCAGATGGAGTGGCATTTCTGAGCGCAGCCGTCGGGACCGTGCGGACGTGTCCGCGCCCTGGGTCTGCCGCTGTCCGGTGGCAGGCCCGGTGCTACCGCGGTCAATCTGTGTGCATACCGGCCGTTCCTTCCTCTCCTGCGTGTGCTTCGGGGGGCTTGTAGCGAAGCTGACAGGCATCGGCGTTCGGCGCTAGACTGCCCCGCTTTCGCGTTTGCGCGCATGCGCGCAAACTGCCTCCGCCGTTCGCCCCCGAGGACACCGATGTCGAGTCTCAAGTATCCCCGCCTGCGCTATCTGCTCGCCGGCGTGGCGATGTTTTTCCTGTTCTTTGCGCTGCTGCGTGCCGGTTTCTACCTGTGGTCGTCGGAAGTGTCGATCGCCGACGGCGCGGATGCGGCGACCGTGTTGAAGACACTGGGCGTCGGCCTGCGTTTCGACCTCAGGCTGGCGATCCTGCTGATGCTGCCGCCGGCCGTCCTCCTGGTGCTGCCCCGCTTCAATGCGACGAGGACCACGGCCCTGCGCTGGTTGATGCGACTGTGGCTGGTATTCGCGGTGACAGCCGTGGCGCTCGTCTACATCGTCGATTTCGGCCATTACGCCTATCTCGGCCTGCGGGTGAATGCCAGCATCCTGCGCTTCATCGGCGATGCGCAGATCTCGGCTGACATGGTGTGGCAGACCTATCCGGTGGTGTCGATCATGCTCGGCTGGCTGGTGGGCTGCGTGCTGGTGATCGCCCTGCTGTTCCGTCTGGAGCGCCGTACCCTCGACCGCCGGCCGCAGCCGGCCGGCTTCGTGCGCAGCAGCCTGGCGCTGGCGCTGGCAGTGGTGCTCGGCTTCACGGGCATCCTCGGCCGGGCCGAGAACATCAATCTCGAGAACCCGGTGCCGCTGCGCTGGAGTGACGCCTTCTTTTCCGGCAGTACGCAGATCGGCGCGCTCGGCCTCAATCCGGTGGTATTCATCTGGGACACCTGGCGCACGCCTACCAACCGTTACGATCTCGACAGCGTCCGCAGCCATGCCGAGCAGGTCGCCGCCTACCTCGGTGCGACGCCCGAGATCGACGAGGCGCTGCCGCGCTTCGACCGCGAGCTGCCGGTGCAGGCGCATCGGCTGGCGGTGAAGCGCCCGCCCAACGTCGTATTCATCATGCTGGAGTCCTTCGGCAGCAGCGTCACCGGCATGCACGGCAACCCGCTCGACCCCAGCCCCAACCTGGATGCGCTGGCGCGCGACGGCTGGTTCCTGCGCAACTTCTACGTGCCGGTGACCGGCACCGCGAAGACGGTGTGGGCCAGCATCACCGGCATCCCCGACGTGTCGCGGGTCGAGAGCGCCACCCGCAACCCCTTCATCGTGCCGCAGCGTACCGTGCTCAACGCCTTCACCGGTCACGACAAGCACTATGCCATCGGCGGCAGCGCCGGCTGGGCCAACATGAGCGCGCTCATCAGCAGCAGCATCGAGGGCATCACGCTGCACGAGGAGGGCGAGTGGAAGTCGCCCAATGTCGACGTGTGGGGCGTATCCGACCTCGACCTGTTCAAGGAGGTCGATGCCATGCTGCGGGCGCAACCGAAGGATCGCCCCTTCTTCGCCATCGTCCAGACTGCCGGCAACCACCAGCCCTTCACGATTCCGCCCGACAGCGACGGCTTCGAGGTGAAGACCCTGCCGGAGGAGCAGATCCAGCAGGCCGGCTTCCGCAGCAATGCGCAGTACAACGCGGTGCGCCTGCTCGACTACAGCGTCGGCCGCTTCATCGAGATGGCCAAGCAGAGCGGCTACTACGACAACACCATCTTCGTGCTGTACGGCGACCACAACGGCCGCATCTCGACCCTGCCCTTCATGCCGCCGGCCTACGAGGCGCTCAACCTCGAAAGCCTGCATGTGCCGGGCATCATCCATGCGCCCAAGCTGATCGCGCCGCGCGTCACCGAGGAGGCGACCAGCCTGCTCGACCTGCTGCCGACGGTGGCCGGGCTGCTCGGCGTCGAGTACCGCAACACCACGATGGGGCGCGACATCCAGCTGCCGGCGCCGGAAGGCGAGCGCGCGGTGCCGGTGCTGCTGCGCGAAGGCACTTTCCCGCTGATCGGCGTGGTCACCCGCCACCACCTGCTGCGCATGAATGCCGACGGCAGCGAGGCCAGCATGCACGAGATCGCCTCGAAAACGCCGCTGGAGAACGTCGCCGCGCTGCATCCGGAAGAATTCGCCCGGCTGTCCGGCCTTGCCCGCGGCCTGCACGAAACCGCGCGGCTGATGCTCTACAGCAACAAGGTGGATGCACGCTGACCGGACCGCCGCCGCGGCCGGCGACGGCAGCGGCGGACGCCTACAATGCTTTCCATGAACGATACATCGACTTCCCTGCACGGCGCCGAAGCCTCGCCGCTCGGCAAGCCGGTCGCCTACCGCGACACCTACGCGCCCGAACTGCTGTTCCCGATCGCCCGCCAGCTCAAGCGCGACGAGATCGGCGTGCGCGCCGAGGCCTTGCCCTTCTGCGGCGAGGATCTGTGGAATGCCTACGAGCTGTCCTGGCTCAATCCGCGCGGCAAGCCGGTGGTGGCGCTGGCGCAGTTCCGGGTGCCGGCCGATACGCCACGCCTGGTCGAATCGAAGTCGCTCAAGCTCTATCTGAACAGCTTCAACCAGAGCCGTTTCGCCGATGCTGCCGGCGTGCGCGAGGCGATCGCGCGCGACCTGTCGGCCGCGGCCGGCGGTACCGTCGGCGTGGCGGTGTGGCCGCTTACCGGGCCCGAGGGCGAGCGGCCGCGGCGCGACTTTGCCTCGCCGCAAGGCATCTGCCTCGACGAGCTGGACATCGACATCGACAGCTACCAGCCCGACCCGACCCTGCTTGGCGCGGGCGAGGGGATCGTCAGCGAGACCCTGTACTCGCACCTGTTGAAGTCCAACTGCCTGGTTACTGGCCAGCCCGACTGGGGCATGGTGGTGGTGCGCTACACCGGCCCGGCCATCGACCGCGCCGGCCTGCTGCGCTACATCGTCTCTTTCCGCGAGCACAACGAATTCCACGAACAGTGCGTCGAGCGGGTGTTCTGCGACATCAGCGAACGCTGCCGGCCGCAGCGGCTGGCGGTGTGGGCGCGCTATACGCGGCGCGGCGGGCTCGACATCAATCCCTTCCGTGCCAGCGACGGTGAGCAGCGGCCGGACGAGGCGATGGAAATCCGGCAGTAGCGGGGCAGCGCAAACAGTCCTTCGCCCCGCTTTGGTGCGTTGACTGCGCAAGGCGCAGCGCTGACGTCGGCAATGCGCGTCGCATTGTGTCGGATGTGGCCGGGCCTGTAGTCGAATCAGTGGTTTGGCTAAAGATGTCGGATCTGGAACACCGCTTGCTATCGGATATGACATGAATGCCGTAAGCGATCTTTGCGCCCTGCAGTCCGGCCACGCCGGCTGGCAGGCGGCGCTTTTCCTGGGTTTCCAGCGCCGAGGGGGGCGGACGGTGCTGGCCGAGCGTCGTCATGTCGGTCCGCTGGTGGTGCAGCGCGCGCTCTATCCCGAAGGCGAGGCAGTGTGCCACACCATTGTGGTGCATCCGCCGGCCGGCATTGTCGGCGGCGACGCACTGCGCATCGATGTGGCGGTCGGCGACGGCGCCCACGCCCTGCTCACCACGCCCGGCGCCGGCAAGTGGTACCGCAGCGCCGGCGCGCGCGGAAGCCTGACCCAGCGCCTGGTCGTCGGCAGCGGCGCGGTGTGCGAGTGGTTGCCGCAGGAAAGCATCGTTTACGACGGCGCGGCGGGCGATCTCGTTACCGAGGTCGATATCGCCGGCGACGGCATCTTCATCGGCAGCGAGATGAACTGCTTCGGCCGCAGCGGTGCCGGCGAGCGCTTCACCCGGGGCGATTTCTCCATGCACACCCGCGTCCGCCGCGACGGCCGCAGCGTCTGGCTGGAGCGCGGACGCATCGACGGTGGCGGCGCCTTGCTCGATTCGCCGGTGGGCCTGGCCGGCTGGCCGGTCACCGCAACGCTGCTGGTTGCGGCGAAGACCGTGGACGCCGCGCTGCTTGCGGCCTGTCGCGACTGCGCACCCGAAGCGGGCGAGGGCGGCCTCAGCCTGCTGCCGGACCTGCTGGTGGCGCGCTACCGCGGCCCGGCCTGCGAACCCGGTCGCAACTGGTTCAACCGGCTGTGGTCGGTGCTGCGTCCGGCGCTGGCCGGTCGCGATGCCACGCTGCCGCGCATCTGGCACACCTGACACACGACGCGGGCTTGGCCGGCCCGCGAACAACAAGAGGACCAAGGATGGAACTGACGCCACGCGAGAAGGACAAGCTGCTGATCTTCACCGCCGGCCTGCTGGCCGAGCGCCGCAAAGCCCGCGGACTCAAGCTCAACTACCCGGAGGCGGTGGCCTACATCACCTGCGCCATCCTCGAGGGGGCGCGGGACGGCCGCAGCGTGGCCGAACTGATGAGCTACGGCGCCACCCTGCTGGCGCGCGAGGACGTGATGGACGGCATCGCCGAGATGATCCCCGAGATCCAGGTCGAGGCGACCTTTCCCGACGGGACCAAGCTGGTCACCGTGCACAACCCCATCGTTTGAGGCGCGAACATGATTCCAGGTGAAATCCTGCCGGCCGACGGCGACATCGAACTCAATGCCGGCCGCGCCACGCTGACGCTGTCGGTGACCAACACCGGCGACCGCCCGATCCAGGTCGGCTCGCACTACCACTTTGCCGAGACCAATGCCGCGCTCGCCTTCGACCGCGCGGCGGCGCGCGGCTTCCGCCTCAACATCGCCGCCGGCACCGCGGTGCGCTTCGAGCCGGGGCAGTCGCGCACCGTCGAACTGGTCGCGCTGGCTGGCGCACGCAAGGTCTATGGCTTCAACGGCGACGTGATGGGAGCGCTCTGACATGACCAGGATCACCCGACGCGCCTATGCCGAAATGTTCGGCCCCACCACCGGCGACAAGGTCCGCTTGGCCGACACCGAGCTGATCATCGAGGTCGAGAAGGACTACACGATCTACGGCGAGGAAGTGAAGTTCGGCGGCGGCAAGGTCATCCGCGACGGCATGGGCCAGGGCCAGCAGCTGGCTGCCGAGATTGCCGACACCCTCATCACCAACGCGCTGATCGTCGATGCCGTCACCGGTATCGTGAAGGCGGATGTCGGCCTCAAGGACGGCCGCATCTGGAAGATCGGCAAGGGCGGCAACCCGGACATCCAGCCGGGCGTCACCATTCCGGTCGGCGCCGGCACCGAGGTCATCGCCGGCGAAGGCATGATCCTCACCGCCGGCGGCATCGACAGCCACATCCACTGGATCTGCCCGCAGCAGATCGACGAGGCGCTGATGAGCGGCGTCACCACCATGCTGGGCGGCGGCACCGGCCCGGCCACCGGCACCTACGCCACCACCTGCACGCCAGGGCCATGGCACATCCACCGCATGCTGGAGGCCGCCGACGCCTTCCCGATGAACATGGGCTTCTTCGGCAAGGGCAACGCCAGCCTGCCGGGGCCGCTCAAGGAGCAGGTCGAGGCCGGCGTCATCGGCCTGAAGCTGCACGAGGACTGGGGCACCACCCCGGCGGCGATCGACAACTGCCTGACCGTGGCCGACGAGATGGACGTGCAGGTCGCCATCCACACCGACACGCTCAACGAATCCGGCTTCGTCGAGACCACGCTGGCCGCCTTCAAGGGCCGCACCATCCACACCTTCCATACCGAAGGTGCGGGCGGCGGCCACGCGCCGGACATCATCAAGGCGGTGGGGCAGGCCAACGTGCTGCCGTCCTCCACCAACCCGACCCGGCCCTACACGGTGAACACCATCGACGAGCATCTCGACATGCTGATGGTGTGCCATCACCTCGACCCGGCGATCGCCGAGGACGTCGCCTTCGCCGAATCGCGCATCCGGCGCGAGACCATCGCCGCCGAGGACATCCTGCACGACACCGGCGCATTTTCGATGATGTCTTCCGACTCCCAGGCGATGGGGCGGGTCGGTGAGGTCGTCATCCGCAGCTGGCAGACCGCGCACAAGATGAAGGTGCAGCGCGGCCCGCTGGAAGAGGACGCGGGCAAGGGCAACGACAACTTCCGCGTCAAACGCTACATCGCCAAGTACACCATCAACCCGGCCATCACCCACGGTATCGCCCACGTGGTCGGTTCGATCGAGGAAGGCAAGCTCGCCGACCTGGTGCTGTGGAAGCCGGCCTTCTTCGGCGTCAAGCCCAGCCTCATCCTCAAGGGCGGCATGATCGCCGCCGCCGCGATGGGCGACGCCAACGCCTCCATCCCGACGCCGCAGCCGGTGCATTACCGGCCGATGTTCGGCAGCTACGGCAAGGCGCTGAAGACCTCGGTGACCTTCGTGTCGCAGGCCGCGCTCGCCAACCCGGCGGTTGCCGCGCTGCAGCTGTCCAAGCCGCTGCTGGCGGTGCAGGGCTGCCGTAAGGTGCAGAAGGCCGACATGGTGCATAACGGCGCCACGCCGACGATAGACGTGGACCCTGAAACTTACGTGGTGCGTGCCGACGGCGAGCTGCTGGTGTGCGAACCGGCCAGCGAACTGCCGATGGCGCAGCGCTATTTCCTGTTCTGATCGCAAGGAGACACCGCCATGCTTGTCGCAGAACGCCCGGAAACCCCAGTCGAAGGCAAGACCATGCTCCTCATCGAATCGCTCTACGACGGCGTGCGCGCCGCCACCGACCAGCTCGAGCTCGACTTCGGCTACCGTACCAAGAGCCGCCTGCGTGCCCGGCTCGCCAGCGGCGACGAGGTCGGCCTCTTCCTGCCGCGCGGCACCATCCTGCGCGGCGGCCAGAAACTCCATGCGCGTGATGGCCGCATCGTCGAAGTCGTCGCCGCGCCGGAAGACCTGCTCGAAGTACGCTGCGCCGATGCCTTCGAACTCGCCCGCGCCGCCTACCACCTGGGCAACCGCCACGTCGCCGTCGAACTCGGCGAAGGCTGGCTGCGCATCCAGGCCGATCACGTGCTCGAAGGCATGCTGGTCGGCCTCGGCGCCGAGGTGCTGCCGCTGCGGGCGCCCTTCGAGCCGGAAGCCGGCGCCTATGCCCACGGTCATCAGCATCCCGGCGACGGCAGCGGTGCGCGCATCCACATGATGGACGGCCAGTGATCGCTACGCCGGGCAGCCTGCTGTCGCTGCTGCGCCTGCTGCAACTTGCCAGTCCGACCCTGCCGGTCGGCGCCTACACCTACTCGCAAGGTCTGGAATGGGCGGTCGAGTGCGGCGCGGTGAAGAACGAAGCCGACACGCGGCGCTGGATAGGCGACGTGCTCGATTGGAGTCTCGCCCGTTTCGAGGCGCCGCTGGTCGCGCGCCTGCTGGTGGCGTGGCGTGATGGCGACGACGGTGAAGTATCGCGCCTCAACGAGGATTTCCTCGCCAGCCGCGAGACCGCCGAACTGCGTGCCGAAACCGTGCAGATGGGCTATTCGCTGACCCGCTTGCTGTCCGATCTCGATGCCTACGCCGGTCTGTCCGGCTGGCGGGCGCGGCTGGCGGGGATCGAGGCACCGGCGTTCCCCGTGGCGTGGACGGCAGCCGCCGCTGCATGGCAGATTCCCGCCGACCAGGCGCTCGCCGCCTACCTGTGGGCGTGGCTGGAAAACCAGGTGATGGCGGCGGTGAAGGCGGTACCGCTCGGCCAGAGCGCAGGCCAGCGCCTGCTCGCCGAACTCGGCGCCGCGGTGCCGGCGCTGGTCGAGCGCGCGCAGCGCCTGCCGGAAGCCGAATGGAGCAATTTCACGCCCGGCCTGGCGATCGCGAGCAGCCGGCATGAAACGCAGTACACGAGGCTGTTCAGATCGTGAGGCAGGATCCGAATCCGCGCGGATGCCGAGCTGAACGTGTCGGGTATTCGCGGCGCCGGCGAGGACTGTCCGAGCGAAGCGAGTTCCGCAGCCGGCGGAAGGAATACCCGGCGCGGCCGGCGGTTGTGCGCACCGGTCTCCGGGCGTCCGAAACCCCCGCCGCAATGCGAATTGACGAACCAAACACATAGCCCGGGCGGCATTGGCCCGACCCGAAACCAGACTGACCCCGCATCCGGAGCAATACCTCGTGACCCAATCCCAAGCCCTGCGCGTCGGCATCGGCGGCCCCGTCGGATCCGGCAAGACCGCGCTCACCCTGGCGCTCTGCCGCGCCCTGCGCGACAAGTACAACATCGCCGTCGTCACCAACGACATCTATACCGCCGAGGACGCCCAGTTCCTGGTCCGCAACGAGGCGCTCGCCCCCGACCGCATCATCGGCGTCGAAACCGGCGGCTGTCCGCACACCGCCATTCGCGAGGATGCCTCGATCAACCTCGAGGCGGTCGACCGGCTCAACCAGCGCTTCCCCGGGCTGGAGATCATCTTCGTCGAATCCGGCGGCGACAATCTCGCGGCCACCTTCTCGCCCGAGCTCTCCGACCTCACCCTCTACGTCATCGACGTTTCCGCCGGCGACAAGATTCCGCGCAAGGGCGGACCCGGCATCACCAAGAGCGACCTGCTGGTGATCAACAAGATCGACCTCGCCCCCATGGTCGGCGCCTCGCTCGAGGTCATGGACCGCGACGCCAGGAAAATGCGCGGTGAACGCCCCTTCATCTTCTCCAACCTGAAGACCGGTCAGGGACTTGCCGACATCATTGCCTTCATCGAGCGGCAAGGACTGCTTGCGGGAGCTGCCGCCTGATCGGAGGAAGCCGCCCGGACGACGGCGGAACACGGCGGGGCAGTTCCTTTGCGCGCGCTGTGGCGCATTGCGCAACAAGCTGTTGCGCCGCGGCCCGCGCCGGTAGGCAAAGCGCGGGCCTTGGGAGTAGTATCCGGCCGTGTTTTCACACCACCGAGAGGAAGAGAATATGAAAGTGTTCGTCGCCGCCGCCGTCGCTGCGGGCCTTCTGTCCGCTGCACCCGCCTTCGCCTCCGCGGATCTGGCCAAGGCCAAGAACTGCCTGGCCTGTCACGCGGTAGACAAGAAGCTGGTCGGCCCCGCCTACAAGGAAGTCGCCGCGAAGTACGCCGGCCAGAAGGATGCCGCCGCGATGCTGGCCACCAAGGTGCAGAAGGGTGGTGTGGGTACGTGGGGCCAGGTGCCGATGCCCCCCAACCCGCAGGTCAATGCGGACGAAGCCAAGAAGCTGGTCGACTGGATTCTTACCCAGAAGTAATCCCCATCCGCCGGCCGCCGGCGGACGACCTCGCAACAAAAAGGCCAGCAGGAATGCTGGCCTTTTTGTTGGCGGTGCTCGTGCTCAATGCAGTGCGGCGGTCGGCGGTTCGTAGAGCCAGAGCGTGGCTTGGCTGGCAGGAGCCGGTCGGGCGTACAGGAAGCCCTGCATGATGTCGCAGCCGAGGGTGCGCAGGGTTTCCGCCTGTTCGGTGCGCTCCACGCCCTCTGCAATGAGTTGCAGGCCGAAGCCGCGGGCGATGCCGGTGATCGCCGAAATGATGGGGTTGGTGCTCGGGCCTTCCAGGTCGCGCACGAAGCTGCGGTCTATCTTGAGCGTGCTCACAGGGAACTTCTGCAGGTAGGCCAGCGCCGAGTAACCGGTGCCGAAATCGTCGATCGCCACGCTCAGGCCGGCCTCGCGCAACTGCCGTACCTTGGCGGCAACGCCGGCGGCATCCTGCATCATCATGCTTTCGGTGATTTCCAGCTCCAGCAGCGAGGGCGGCAGGCTGTAGCGATTGACGCAGTCGGTCACCATCGCCACCACGTCCTGGCTGTCGAAGTCGTGCGGCGACAGATTGAGCGACATCCGCAATTCGTCATGGCCGGCGGCACGCCAGCGCGCCAGCTGGCTGCAGGCCTGCTCCAGCACCCAGTGGCTGATGTCGCCGATCAGGCCCATTTCCTCGGCCACCGGGATGAAGGTGGCCGGGCTCACCAGACCCAGACCGGGATGCTTCCAGCGCAGCAGCGCCTCCATGCCCACCACACGGCGCTGGGCCAGGCTCACCTGCGGCTGGTAGTAGAGCTCGAACTCGCCGCGCTGCAGCGCGCTGCGCAGATCGTTCTCGAGAACGATGCGCTCGCGGTAGTGGGAGTTGAGCTCGGTGTCGAAGAAGCGGAAGGCGTTCTTGCCCGAACGCTTGACCTGGTACATCGCGATGTCGGCGTGCCGGGTGAGGTCCTCCGCGGTGTCGCCGTCGCGGGGGAACAGCGAAATGCCGATGCTCACCGTGGCGCGATAGTCGCCGTGATTGAGCGGGAAGGGCGAGGTCAGCGTGTCCAGGATCTTGCGCGCGATCACCTCGGCGTCCTCGGGCGAGGTGATGTCGGGGAGCAGCACGGTGAATTCGTCGCCGCCCAGCCGCGCCAGCGTGTCGCCGCGCCGCAGCGTGGCTCCCAGGCGCGAGGCGATGCCGCGCAGCAGCACGTCGCCCTCGGCATGGCCGAAGGTGTCGTTCACCAGCTTGAAGCGATCGACGTCGATGAACATCACCGCCAGCGCACCGGTGCGGCGCTGCGCCTGGGCGATCGCGAGTTCGAGGCGGTCCTTGAACAGCACGCGATTGGGCAGGCGGGTGAGCTGGTCGTGATAGGCCTGAAAGGAGATGATCTCCTCGGCCCGCTTGCGCTCCGAGATATCGCGTGCGACCCCGTACAGGCCGACGATCTTGCGGCCGTCCTCGCGTCCGGGCATGGGGATGCCGGTGAGCGACACGGTGATGCATTCGGGCGTGCCGTCGATGAGCTCATCACGGTTGCGGCGCAGGCGCAGTTCGACATTGAAGCTCTCGCCCGGCGGGGCGTCGCCCGGCGAATACAGCAGCGCAGCGATGCGGTCGACGTCCTCCGGCATCACCAGCGTGGTGAAGGGACGGCGCATCAGGGTGTTGCGCTCGTAGCCGAGCAGCGGCTTTACCCGCGGGTTGATATAGCTGAAGCGCCCTTCGGCATCGAGGGTGAAGATCAGGTCGGGCGAGCTTTCGACAAGGTAGCGGTGCAGGCGCTCGGAGGTGCGCAGGCGCTGGCTCATGGCGCGGTTGGCGCGTTCGAGTGCAGCCTTGTGCAATGCGCTCTCGACTGCCCGCTGCAACTGGGCAACGTGGTAAGGCTTGCGCACGTAGTCGTCGGCGCCGCGGCGCAATGCGCCGATCGCCGCATCGAGTGCGTCTTCGCCGCTGATCATGATCACGGCCTCTTCGCGCTGATGCTCGGCCAGCCAGTCGAGCACGACCAGACCGGTGGCATCCGGCAGGCGGTAGTCGAGCAGGACCAGATCGAAATGCTCGCTTTCGAGCATGGCGATCGCTCCGGCTACGGTATCGCACTCGCGGAATTGACGTCCTGCGCGCGCGAGGACATGAGGCAAGCTGTGCCGCAGGGCCGCATCGTCGTCGACGATGAGAATGCGACATGCCAGTTCGGGCACGAGCCCGGGCTCACCTGTCCGCGCCTGAAAAGGCTGCTCTCCTGGAATAACCATGACCCCCCTGAAGGTCGGGCTGTGTTATAGCTCTTTTGACATAATGCAACAGTCAGTCGCTTTGTTCCAGCGGAATGAAGAGCTGAAAGCTCGTGCCGCTGCCGCTCTGGCTCCGACAAAGGATAGATGCATTCCATTGCGTGAGAATGTCGCGCACCACGCTCAGTCCGACGCCCTGATGAGTCCCCCCCTTGGTGCTGGGGCGGGCGGAAAAAAGATCGTGCATGCGCTCCGGCGGCAGGCCCGGGCCGTTGTCGACGAGGCGGATCTCGATGCAGTTGCGACCGTTGGCGATGGCCTGTCCGGCCAGCGCGACCGATAGCCGACCGCCCGGTTGCAGGGCTTCGGCGGCATTGCGGAAGAGATTGAGCAAGACCTGCTTCAGCGCCGACGGCGGCATCGCCACCGGCGGCAGCTTGTTCGCAGCACGCAGCTCCAGGGTGATGCCCTTGCTGGCGAACAGCGAGTCGCCGTAAAGGGCGCGCATGTCGAGCAGCAACTCGGTCAGGTTGCAGCGCGCGAGTTCGGTTTCGTCGGTCGGCATGTCGCCGGCGCGGCGCAGCAGCTTGCCGATGCGGTCCAGTTCGGCGTTGAGCAGGCTCATCTCCTCGTGCATCGAGGTGTCGGCCGGGTGCTGCTGGCCGAGCAGGTCGAGCCGGCTGCGGATCACCGTCAGCGGATTGGTGGCCTCGTGGGCGATCCGCCTTACATGCTCGCGAAAGCGGTTCTGCAGTGCCGCTTCGCGTGCGGCGATGGTTTCCTGTTGGGCCTGCGAGGCACGCATGGCGCGGGCTGCGGCGCCGAGCAGTTCGGTCAGCATCCAGCGCTCGGAAGAAGCCAGATCCTGCTCGCGATCGAGGGCGACGATGGCCACGGCGAAGCCTGGGTTCAACGGCAGGGGCAGGCAGCACAATCCGCGCCGGCCGAGCCAGCGCACCATCTGCCAGTCGGCCATGCTGCGCCCCGGTCCGGGACCGCTGCCGAAATGGGCGGCCGGCCGGCCACTGCGGGCGCTGAGGGCGATGCAGCTGGCGGGGTCGTCTTCGGCGAGCTGCAATTCTTCCAGCAGTGCCGCGGCGGTGCTTGCCGCGCCGGTGATCAGCGGGCGCAGGCGGCCGTCGGCGTCGGCCGCGACCACCAGCGGTGTGGCACGCAGGCCGAGCAGCGGACAGGCGAGCGCGAGCCGGGCCGCCGTCTCGGCATCGGAAGAGTCCGCGAACGCGGACACCACCAGCCCGTGGATGGCGGCGGCGCGAAAGGGGTCGTCGGCGAGCGGCAGGCCGCTGGCCACCGGTGCCGGCAATGCCGCAGGGGCCGGGTAGCTGGCGTGGCCGGCTACGATGTAGCTGACGTCGGTGCGCAGGCTGCGGAGCGTGGCGGTGTCGAGCCCGGTGAGGCGGGCGATGGTGTCGAGCCGCTCGGTCCAGGCCGGGTCGGCGAGCTGATGGGCGGCATGGGCGAGGCGCAGCAGCGGATGGGCATTGAGCAGTTGCTCCTCGAGCAGCGGCCCCAGTTCCAGGGTGTCGCCGACCGTGGCCGAGAGGCCGCAATTGCGGGCGGCACGGGCAACGTACTGGCGGAAGTCGTCGGTTTGCAGCAGGCCGCCGTGCGGCGCCAGATCGGTGTCGGTGGCGGGCGACGGGCTGAGTGCGTCGGGCAGGCCAAAGCCGGCGGGGCTGAGCCACAGGCCGGTCAGGTAGGCTTCGTCCGGGCGCGGATAGTGGGTTTCGAGCGCCAGATGCAGCGCGCATTCGGCGGTCAGCAGCGCATGTGCGCCCTCGCCGCCGCTGCGGGCGGCGTCCAGCCCCCACAGCCAGGTGCGCAGCAGGTCGGCGCCGAGTGCTTCGAGGCGTTTGCGCAGGGCCACGTTGAGACCGTCGTCGAGATCGCCTTGCGCAAGCGGCGCGGCCGACAGCAAGGCGAGGCACAGCATCGGGTCGCGTGCCACCACCAGTGCCACTTCCGGCCAGTTCGTCGCAGCGGAGGCGAGCAGGCGCAGGATGGTCGCGCTGTTTTCGGGTCGGGGCCGGGGGCGAAAGGGCTTGGCGTTATCGGGCGTCATTGTGGCGCTGGGCGCGACGGTTCTTATTGCGACCGATTCTAGGGTGGCGATGTGGGTGTCAATGTGACCAAAGTCGCGTCTGTGGCGGCTGTATGCGGGAATTCGTCACGGCCGCCGGCAGATCGTGGTTCTACTTTAGTCGTATCTGCCCCCTCTCCGGGGGCGGGTCTCAGGCCTGCAGGCTGTCGGCGAAGCCGAGCGCGACGAGTTGGGCCCGGTTGATCTGCTCGTTGGGCAGATGCAGTTCGTCCGCCGCCTTGGTGAGCGCCGCACCGTCGAAGTTTTCGCACTGGCGCGCGAGCTTGAGGAAGGGGGCGAACTCGCCCTGCTCGTACAGCAGGGCTTCGGATACCGTGGGCGGCAGGTTCATCTCGTCCAGCAGGTTCTGCATCGAGGTGCCGAGCAGCACGTGCAACAGCGAGAAAGCGCCGGTGATGAAGAGGTTGTCGCGCTCGCTCTTGTCGAAGTAGGACGCACCGATTTCTTCCATGAAGCGGCCGCGTGCGATCGCCGTCTGCATCATTGCCGGCGCGCCGGGGTCGCGGCTGGCGGTGACCAGCAACAGCGACAGCCACTTGTTGAGCGCGGTGTAGCCGAGGATGCTGACCGCGTGGCGGAAGGACTGGATCTCGCACATCAGGCCGAAGCCGGCGGAATTGATGTAACGCAGCAGCTTGTAGGACAGCGCTACGTCCTGCTTGAGCACTGCCTCGATGTCGCGGATTTCGCCGTTGTTGCGTACCAGGTTGAGCAGCCGGACGATCTGCGCGTGGCCCGGCTGCAACTCCTTCGCCGGCGGATTGCCGTGCAGGAAGAACCAGCCGGAGGCGCCGTCGTAGCCGGCGGCGACCGCCTGGCGGAAGGCGTTTACGTCGGCCAGGCCCCAGGCCAGGGTGAGGCCGGGCGAGGCCGTCGGCGCCGCGTGCTTGCGCGCGTCCATCAGCACGAAGCGCCAGTCGGTGTCGGCGGGCAGGGCGGTGCCGGGGGTAAACCAGGGCAGGCAGAGGCTGATGCCGGCTTCGCGCAGCTTGGGCAGCAGGGCCTGGGTCTGCGGGTGGGCCAGTGCCTGCGCCGGGATCTCTATCATCGCGTTCGCCGGCACTTCCCAGGCCAACAGCTCGGGCGTGGGCACCAGCCGGCCGAGGCTGACGAACACCGGGTGGTGAGTGGGCCAGACGTCGGTCAGCGCATCCAGGGTTTCCACCACCGAGGCGATGTTCGGGCCGTGCGCGACAAGGCGGTTGGCGGTGATCGCCCGGCTCTTGTTGACGACGGGTTCGCGGGTCAGGATGGTGGTCTGCTGGCTCATGCGCGGCTCGGTTCGTGGCTCAATCCGCCGGGTTGGCGAACGTGAATGCGTCTGCAAAGAAGGCGTCGGCCGGCAGCCTGCGCTCGCCGGTGAAACTGGCCCGGGCGACGTCTATCATGGCCGGTGCGCCGCAGGCATAGACCTCGTGAGCCGAGAGGTCGGCGTAGTCTGCCAGTACCGCAGCATGCACCAGGCCGGTCCGCCCGGTCCAGGCGTCGTCGGCCTTCGCTTCCGACAGCACCGGAATATAGCGGAAGCCGGGCAGACTCGTCTCCCAGCCGCGCGCCACCGCATCCATGTAGAGGCCGGCGCGGTCGCGTGCGCCCCAGTAGAGCGTGATCGGCCGGCGGATGCCGGCGGCGATGCAGTGCTCGACGATGCCCTTCAGCGGTGCGAAGCCGGTGCCGCCTCCCACCATGACGATGGGGCGGTCGCTGTCCTCGCGCAGCCAGAAACTGCCGAGCGGGCCCTCGAAGCGCAGGATGTCGCGCACCTTCATGGTCTCGAACACCTGGCCGGTGAAACGGCCGCCATCGATGCGGCGCACGTGCAGTTCGATGTGCTCCGCCCCTTCGGGCGCGTTGGCGATCGAGAAGCTGCGGCGCTGGCCGTCGGCGAGCAGGATGTCGATGTACTGGCCGGCGTGGAACTGGAAGGGTTCGCTCGCAGGCAGCTTGAGTTCGACCACCATCACGTCGGGGGCAGCCAGTTCCAGCTTTTGTACGCGGCAAGGCAGCTTCTTGATCGGGATGTCGCCGACGCGGCTGACGTTGCGCGCTTCGAGCACCAGATCGGAACAGGCATGTGCGCGGCAGAACAGGGTCAGGCCGGCGGCTTCCTCGGCAGCGGTCAGGGCGCTGTCCGAATGCTTGCCGAGGCGCACTTCGCCGCTCACGAGCCTGCCCTTGCAGGCGCCGCAGGCGCCGTCGCGGCAGCTGTAGGGCAACAGCAGACCGGCGGCAAGCGCGGCCTCGAGTACGGTCTGGTCGTCGTCGGCGGTGAAGGTCTGGCCACCCGGCTGGAGCGAAATCTGATGCGGCATGGTGCGTGAGCTTGAGATAATGCAGTGATGAAAAGAATCCTGATTGTCGGTAGCGGCGACGTGGCCCGGCGCGCCATCCCGTGGCTGGCGCGCCGCTTTCGCGTCTACGCGCTGGTGCGTCGTGCCGAGGCTGCCGCCGGGTTGCGCGCGCTCGGCGCGCTGCCGCTGGTGGCCGACCTCGACGACCGTCGCAGCCTGCGGCGGCTGGCCGGCATCGCCGATGCCGTGTTGCACTTCGCGCCACCGCCCGCGCAGGGGGAGGGTGATCCCCGCACGGCCAGGCTGGTGGCTGCGCTGGCAAGCCGCGGGAGTCTACCACAGCACCTGATATACATAAGTACGACAGGGGTTTACGGCGATTGTGCCGGGGCGTGGGTCGACGAAACGCGGCCCTGTCGCCCGCAGTCGGCACGGGCCCGCCGGCGGGTCGATGCCGAGCGTCGGCTGCGCGCCTTCGGCCGGCGCTGCGCGGTGGCGGTGAGCGTACTGCGCGCGCCCGGTATCTACGCTGCCGACCGCCTGCCGCTCGACCGCCTGCGCCGTGGCGATCCGGTGCTCGCTGCCGGCGAGGACGTGCACACCAACCACATCCATGCCGACGATCTGGCCCGCGCGGCCTGCCTCGCGATTTTTCGTGCTGCGGCCGGGCGCGTCTACAACGCGGTCGACCAGTCGCAGCTGAAGATGGGCGACTACTTCGACGCGGTGGCGGATGCCTTCGGCCTGCCGCGGCCGCCGCGTTGCAGCCGCGCCGAAATCGCCACCCGGCTTTCACCGCTGACGCTGTCCTTCATGGCGGAGTCGCGCCGGCTCGACAATCGCCGCCTGCGCGAGGAACTGCGGCTGGCGCTGCGCTATCCCACCATTGCCGACGGCCTGCGTGCCGCCCGCCCGGCCTGAAGCCAGGCCGGATTTTCCCCAAGCCCCCCGGAGAAGTGATCGATGCTGGTCCTGAAATCGCTGCATATCGCCTTTGTCGTCAGCTGGTTCGCAGGGCTGTTCTACCTGCCGCGGCTCTTCGTCAATCATGCGATGGTCGATGACGCTGCAACGCGCGAACGGCTCGCGCTGATGGAGCACAAGCTCTACCGCTTCATGACGCCGCTCGGCATTCTCGCGGTCGGTCTCGGCCTGTGGCTGGCCTGGGGCTACGGCTTCGCCGGCGGCTGGCTGCATGCCAAGATCACGCTGACACTGGGGCTGGTCGCCTACCACCTCTACTGCGGCAGGCTGATGCGCGATTTCGCTGTCGGCCGCAACCGCCGCAGCCACGTCTGGTTCCGGGTGTTCAACGAGGTGCCGGTGCTGGTGCTGTTCGCCGTGGTGTTCCTGGCGGTGATGAAGCCTTTCTGAACGGGCTAAGGGCAAGGAGACAGCATGCAGCAAGAGAGTGCGACCACCATGGCAGCCGCCGAGGCGGGGGAGTTCAACTGGCAGGCGCATTCGGTCCTGATCGTCGACGACGAGGAGGGCATGCGCAACTTCCTCGAACGCACGCTCAAGCGGCGCTGCGGCATGGTCGAGGCGGCGGCCGACATCGTCCAGGCCGAAGCCTTGATGGCGCGGCTGCACTTCGACCTGCTCATCCTCGACATCGCGCTGCCGGGCAAGTCCGGCATCCAGTGGCTGCATGAACTGCGCGAACACGGCTTCGCCGGCGACGTCATCCTCATCACCGCCTTTGCCGACATGGACACCGCGATCGGTGCGTTGCGCGGCGGAGCATCCGACTTCATCCTCAAGCCCTTCCGCGTCGACCAGATCCTCAACTCGATCAAGCGCTGCTTCGAACGTGCCGGCCTCGCGCGCGAGAACTTCGTGCTGCGGCGCGAGCTGGCCGAACGCTCGTCCGACCTGCTCGGCCTGATCGGGCATTCGCCGGCCATCCAGCAGCTGCGCGGCCTGATCCGTCGTGTCGGGCAGATGCCGAGCACGGTGCTGCTGCTCGGCGAGTCCGGCTCCGGCAAGGAGGTGGTGGCGCGCGCGCTGCACCAGATGAGCCCGCGCGCGCAGCGTCCCTTCGTGCCGCTCAACTGCGCGGCGATCGCTTCCGAACTGATCGAGAGCGAACTCTTCGGCCATGTGAAGGGCGCCTTCACCGGTGCTTCCGAGACCCGCAACGGACTCTTCTACTACGCCCACGGCGGCACGCTCTTCCTCGACGAGATCAGCGAACTGCCGCTGGCGATGCAGACGCGGCTGCTGCGCGTGCTGGAGGAGCGCAAGCTGCGGCCGGTGGGCTCGGAGCGCGAGGTGCCGGTGGACGTGCGCATCATCGCGGCTTCCAATCGCGACCTGGCTGCCGAGGTGGCGGCCGGCCGTTTCCGCCAGGACCTCTACTTCCGCCTGGCGGTGGTCGAGCTGCGCATCCCGGCGCTGCGCGAGCGGGTCGAGGACATTCCCGACCTGGTCCAGCATTTCATGACCTTGCTGTCGGCCCAGCTCGGCGTGGCACCGCTGGCGCTGTCGCACGAGCTGGTGACCCGGCTGGCGGCCTATGCCTGGCCCGGCAATGTGCGCGAGCTGCGCAACCTCGTCGAGCGTTCGCTCATCCTCGGCGGCTTCCCCACGGCGATGCTGGCCGCTGCGCAGCGCGAGCCGGTCGCGCCGGCGGAACTCGACCTCACCCTGGAGGAGGTCGAGAAGCGTCACATCCTGCGCGTGGTCGAGGCCTGCGGCGGCAACAAGGCCGAGGCGGCGCGCCGGCTCGGGGTGTCGCGTAAGACGTTGGACCGCAAGTTCGCGGAGTGGGGCGAGAGACAGCCGGGTGACGAACCGGTGCGCGGCGTCACCCCGGCCTGACGCGGCCCGAATGAGGATGCCGCAGCGCCTGCGCGCCCTGTTCGCTCCGCCGCTGGCCTACTTCGGCGGTTCGGTCCGCGCCAAGCTGCTGTTCCTGGTGCTGGCGCCGCTGATGCTGGGCTTTCCCATCATCATGGGGCTGACCTGGTACTGGAGCCACACCTACTACCACAAGCTGCTGGTGTTCAAGGTCGACAGCGACCTGGTGATCGCCCACGAATACTTCGACCGCGTCATCGCCGATGTCGGCAACCGCGTCGAGGGGTTCGCCGAATCGCGCCGCCTGGCTGCGGCGCTGGGCGAGCGCCATGCGGACATCAACGCCTTGCTCGAGCGGGTACGCGGCGAGCGCGGGCTGGACTTCATCCACGTGCTCGATGTGAACGGCCGCGTGCGCCATGCCGCCGGCAGCCTGCCGGCCGGGGCGGAGCGTGGCCACTGGCCGGTGGTCACGCGGGCGATACGCGAAGGCAGCGCCAGCGCGGTCGAGGTGTTCGAGGCCGACGAGCTCGGTGCCATCGCGCCGGCCCTGCGGGAACGCGCCCGGCTCAACCTGCTCGACACGCCGCGTGCGCGCCGCGACCCGCGCAGCGAAGAGACGCGCGGCATGGTGATCCATGCCGCGGCGCCGGTGTACGACGGCACCGGCAACCTCGTCGCGGTGATCGAGGGCGGCGTGCTGCTCAACGGCAACCTGGATTTCGTCGATACCATCAACGCCATCGTCTATCGCGACGGTTCGCTGCCGTTGGGCAGCAAGGGCACGACCACGCTATTCCTCGGCGATGCCCGCATCGCCACCAACGTGCGCCTGTTCGCCGGAGAACGGGCGCTGGGCACCCGTGCCTCGGACGAAGTGCGCGCCCATGTGCTCGACCACGGCAAGACCTGGCTGGAGACCGCCTTCGTGGTGAACGACTGGTATGTATCGGGCTACGAGCCGGTGCTCGACAGCCGCGGCCGCCGCATCGGCATGCTCTACGTCGGTTTTCTCGAAGCGCCGTTCCGCATTGCCAAGACAGTGGCGCTGCTGGTGATCTTCTGTCTCTTCCTTGTAATCAGCCTGGCGGGCGCGGTGTGGTCGCTGCAGTGGGCGCGCAGCATCTTCCGGCCGATCGAGCGCATGCACGGCACCATAGGCCAGATCGAGGCCGGCGACGGCGGCGCGCGCGTCGGCCCGGTCGACAGCCGCGACGAGCTCGGCCTGCTGGCGCGCGAGTTCGACCGCCTGCTCGACGTGCTCGCGCAGAAGCGCGACCAGCTGGAGCAGCTCGCGGCCTCGCTGGACCGCAAGGTGATAGAGCGCACCCGCGACCTCGAGGCGGCCAATGAAGAACTGCGCGCCGCCCAGCGCCAGCTGGTGATGACCGAAAAACTGGCCGCGATCGGCGAACTCACCGCCGGCGTCGCCCACGAGATCAGCAATCCGGCCGCTGTCATCCAGGGCAACCTGGAGCTGCTGCGCGATGAGCTCGGCGCCCACGCCACCCCGGTGATGAACGAGATCCGCCTGATCGACGAGCAGGTGAACCGCATCCGGCTCATCGTCACCAAGCTGCTGCAGTTCGCGCGGCCGGGCGAATTCGCCGGCTACGCCGGGGCGGTGGACGTGAATGCGGTGCTGGCCGATTGCCTGGTGCTCACCCGCCAGCACCTCAGCAAGCACGGCGTCACGGTGCGCCATGAACCGCAGACCGCGCGCCACGTCGAAATCAACGAGCCCGAGCTGCAGCAGGTTTTCATCAACCTCATCGTCAATGCGGCGCAGGCGATGCCGGCCGGCGGTACGCTGACCCTGACCACCGCCGACTGGGACGAACGCAGCGAAACGGGTGTGGTGCCGCGCGGCGTCTGCGTTACCGTGCGCGACACCGGGCAGGGTATCCGTGCAGAGGATCTGGCGCGTATATTCGACCCCTTTTTCACCACCAAGAAGACGCAGGGCACCGGGCTGGGGCTGTCGATCAGCTACTCGCTGGTCGAACGCTACGGCGGCCGCATCAGCGTGGAAAGCACCCATGGCGAAGGCGCGGCCTTCACCGTATGGCTGCTGTCGGTGCCCGAGTATCGCAATGAAGCGGTCGAGCCCGCCCGCAACGGCGGGGCGTGATCGGAACGAAACGATGAAAGTGATTGGATTCGCCGGCTGGTCCGGCAGCGGCAAGACCACGCTGGTGGAACAGGTGGTCGCCATCCTCAGCGCACGCGGCCTTGCGGTGTCGCTGATCAAGCATGCACACCACAAGTTCGACATCGACCACGAGGGCAAGGATTCCTGGCGCCACCGTCATGCCGGCTGCCGCGAGGTGCTGATCAGCTCCGGCGTGCGCTGGTCGCTGATGCATGAGTTGCGCGGCGAGGAGGAAATGTCGCTGGAAGCGCTGCTGGCCAAGCTCTCGCCCTGCGACCTGGTGCTGGTGGAAGGCTTCAAGCGCGCCCGCATCCCCAAGATCGAGGTGCGCCGCACCGCAGTGCAGGAAGCCGCGTTCTACCCGGACGACCCCGACATCGTCGCAGTGGCCACCGATGTGCCGTTGCCGACGGCGCTGCCGCAACTGGACATCAACGATGCGGCGGCGGTGGCCACCTTCATCGAGCGCTTCTTCGCGCCGGTTGCGGTTGGCGCCTAGGTCTATTCCGTTGTCATCACCCGCCCCAGCGGGCTGAGGTCGTAGCCGCCCAGCCGCGCTGTCAGCGCCTGCATCTCGGCGCCGCCGTAGCAGGCGAGCAGCCGCTGGAACAGCTTGCGGAACAGGATCTCGCGCGGCAGGGCGAGATCGAAGGCCTCCCAGCCGAAGGACAGGAAGCCGAGGCCGAACTCGCTGGCGGCGGCGCGGGTGCCGGGTGCGCAGTCGGCCTCCTCGCGCGCTACCAGGCCGGCGGCCTCGCGCTCCGAGCGGGCCTCTGCCACCACGCTGCAGTCCTCGGGCCGGAAGCCGCGGCTGGCGAGCGCCGATTCCAGGAAGTGGCGCGAGCCGGCGCCGGCCTGCCGCATCGCCCACCGGTAGTCGAACGCGGCGAGCGTCTCGATGCCGTCTATCTCCAGCCCGCGCCGCAGGATCACGCCCTGTTCGCGGTGGGCCAGGCGCACCAGGGCCCAGTGCGGATGATGGGCGAAGCGGCGCAGCAGCATCGCGTGCTGGGTGGCGCTGTGTTCGACGCTGCCCCAGTGCAGCGCGCACACGTTGGCGCGGCGGCGGGCGAGCAGTTCCAGGCCGGGCAGGGTGCCGGTGGGGCTGTAGGCGACGTAGGCCTCGGCGCCGAGCTCCGGGGCCAGTGCGGCGACCGCGGCGGCGAGCACCGGATCGTCGCTGCCGGTGATCAGCAGACGGTCGGTCAGCGCCCCGCCGTGGGCCTGCTCATGCAGCCATTCGGCCAGCAGGGCGCGTGGAAACAGCCACTTGCCGCCGACGCGGGCGGCGGGGATCTCGCGGCTGTTGGCGAGTTCGTAGAGCTTCTTTTCGTTGAGCTGCAGGTAAGCGGCGGCCTGACGGGCGGTCAGGCAGGGGCTCTCCGCCGCGGTGTCGACCGCCGGCAGCCTGTCCGTCTCAGCCATGATGACCCGGCGCGGCGGGCAGTTCGCGTGCCGCCTCGGCCAGTTCGTCGCGGGTGTTGATGTTGCGGAAGGCTGCCTCCTCGTCGTCGAAGGCTACCTCCACCACTTTCAGGCTGCCGTACCAGCGGTCGATCTTGCGTCCGCCGCCTTCGAGAAAGGCGAGCAGGTGGTCGGCGAGGTCGCGGCGGCACAGGCAGAACACCGGGTGCGCCTGGTCGAAGGTCTTGGCGACGGCGAGGTCGGCGCCATGCCCGAGCAGTGCGGCCTTGAGCCGCGCCACCAGATCGGTCGGCAGGAAGGGCGAATCGCACGGGGCGGTCGCCACCAGCGGCTGGCGGGCGCGGGCGAGTGCGGCGTGCAGCCCGGCGAGCGGGCCGGCATAGCCGGGAATGTCGTCGCCGAACACCGGATGGCCGAAGGCGGCGTAGGCCTCGGCGTTCTGGTTGGCGTTGATGATGAGTTCGTCCACCTGCGGCGCAAGCCGCGCCAGCACATGCGCCGCCATCGGCCGGCCGGCGAGTTCGACCAGGCCCTTGTCCACGCCGCCCATGCGGCTGCCCTGGCCGCCGGCGAGCAGCACGCCGGTGATGCCGCTTTCGCTGGTCATGGTGTCGTTCGCCTTCATCGTGTGAAATGCTCCTCGCCGGAGAACAGCAGGTAATGCTTGCCCTGGGCGCGGCCTATCATGGTCATGCCGATCCTGCGCGCGATGTCCCAGCCCATCTGGGTGAGGCCGGAGCGCGACACCAGGAAGGGAATGCCCATCTGCGCGGTCTTGATGACCATCTCCGACGTCAGCCGGCCGGTGGTGTAGAAGATCTTGTCGCTGCCGTCCAGGCCGTCCAGCCACATCTGGCCGGCGATGGCGTCCACCGCGTTGTGGCGGCCGACGTCCTCGACGAACATCAGGATCTCGCAGCCGTCCGGCCTTGCCTGCGCCAGCGCGCAGCCATGCACCGCGCCGGCCTGCTTGTAGATGGATTCGTGCAGGCGCACCGCGTCCATCAGCGCGTAGAGCGTCGCCTGCGACATCTGGCGCGCGGCCGGCAGGCGGATGCTGTCGACCTCGTCCATCAGCCCGCCGAACACCGTGCCCTGGCCGCAGCCGGTGGTCACCGTGCGGCTGCCGAGGCGGGCGTCGGCGTCTTCGAGGCCGGCACGGGTGCTCACCGCCACCGCATCGACGTCCCAGTCGACCTGCACCGCGACGATGTCTTCGAGCTGGCGCACCAGGCGCTGGTTGCGCAGCCAGCCGATGGCCAGCGCTTCGGGCGCCGCGCCCAGCGTCATCAGGGTGACGATCTCGCGCTTGTCGACATAGAGCGTCAGCGGATGTTCGCCGGCGATGGCGGTGGGCACGGCTTCGCCGTGCTCGTTGGTCGCCGGGATGGTGACGGTGAGCGGTCGGCTGGCCTGGCTGAGCAGGGGGCGGTAGGGCGGCGTCGGCATGGGGTGGGCAGCAGATGAGGTGCGGCGGATTGTAGCGGCTTCCGTCGCGCCGGCCATGCGTCCTTGCCGCAAGCCGGCGGGGCGGTACGGCGGAAAGCGCGCTGTCGGCCGCTGGTGGGCTGACGTATGCTGTAAACAGACTCCGCCTTGCAGCAAGGACTTCTCCCTCATGAACCAGTTCCCCGTCGCCATCATCATGGAGCGCCGCCGCCTTCAGAACCGCTGGGTGGACGAAGCGTGGGAAGCGGTCGGCGTGGTGCCGGCCTTTGCCGGCGGCGCGGGTGCCGAGGGTGGCGCCGCGCCGCGCCGTATCCTCGCCGAAACCGACCGCGACCAGTGGCTGGTAGGTGGTTTCGTGCTGGAGCTGTTCCGCGACGAGGCCGACAACTACTTCCTCAACATGAGCTCCCCCGTTCCCAAGGTGTTCGTGATGTGGCGCAAGGAGGGCGAGATCGCCGCGCCGGTGTCGGTGTCGGCGAGCTACGGCGAGGCCGCGCGCTGGCTGGACTCCGGCGAACAGGTGGACGGCATTCCGATGTCGCGCGAGATCGCCGACTGGGTGGGCGATTTCGTCAATACGCACTACAAGCCGGCACCGCGCAAGAAGGTCCGCCGCAACGACCCGCTGGCGCAGGATCGCGAACGGGGCAGGGGGCAGTCATGAGCGGCGGGCGTTTCCTCGCGCGCTGGTCGCGCCTGAAGCGGACGGCCGAGAGCGCTCCGCCAGCGCCGGAAAAGGAACCCGTGGCGGCACCGCCTGCCGATGCCGCTTCGCGCGCGGAGGCCGAAACCGCGCCGCTGCCGGCGCCGGAATCGCTGACCCTCGAATCCGACTTCACCGCCTTCCTCAAGGAAGAGGTGGGCGAGGCGGTGCGCCGGCAGGCATTGAAGAAGCTTTTCAACGACCCGCATTTCAACGTGATGGACGGCTTGGACATCTACATCGACGACTACTCGGTGCCTGCCCCCATTCCGCCCGATGTGCTGGCCCGACTGCGCCACGCCCAGGAATTTCTTGCCGGGGCGGAGGACGAGGGCGAAGTCGCGGCCGACCCCGCCCGGCCTGTCGAGCCGCCGGCGGTGCCGGCACCGGACGTCGTCGCTGCGGAGGAGGCGGACGCCGCCGCTGCAGTGCCTTCCGCCGTCCAGCCGCCGGCTGCCGGGGCCGTCTCCGACGAGACCTGATTTGCGGCGGCGCAACATTTTGCGCGGATGAGACATATTGGCCCGGACTGGACAATCTGTCCTTGGTGTTCATTTGGTGCCTGCCAGATTCGGGAAATTGGTTCTTATCACGCCGAATTTTGCCGGGCAATCTGGCTCGCAGCCTGCTTTATCTAGTTCCAAAGTATTAATCAGGAACAGCGGGCCAGATGGGCACGACCGGCAAACAGATCAGACTTTGCGACTGCAACCATAGCTATTCCCTCGATGCGGCGGCACGGGCCTGTGCCGGCGGCGACGCCGCGCTGCCCGTTCACCACGCGCTGTGCGGACGCGAACTGCCCTTGCTGGAGGCCGATCTTGCGGCCGGCAAACAGGTGGCGGTGTCCTGTACGCAGGAACTCGCGCTGTTCGGCGAGCTGGCCGAGTCGGTCGGCGCTGCCGGGCAGGCGAGTTTCTTCAACCTGCGCGAAACCGCCGGCTGGTCGGCCGAAAGCACCCAGGCGACGCCCAAGCTGGCGGCGTTGATCGCCGCGGCGACCGCGTTGCCCGAGGTCGAGCCGGTGCAGGGCGTG
Source organism: Azoarcus sp. DD4 (assembly GCF_006496635.1). NCBI lineage: Bacteria > Pseudomonadati > Pseudomonadota > Betaproteobacteria > Rhodocyclales > Zoogloeaceae > Azoarcus > Azoarcus sp. DD4. The sequence goes on along the minus strand of NZ_CP022958.1, from coordinate 4,578,819 downwards.
CAGATTTCCGCCGGCCGGGCGCTGGCCATCGTCGGCGAAGCCGGTGTCGCACTCGGCTGGGCCGAGCGGCTGGCGGCGAGCTTCGAAGTCGCCGTGCTTATCACCGACCGCGCCGGCGACGCCGAACTCCCGGCCGGGAACGCCTATCCGGTATGGAGCGGGCAGCCGCAGTCGCTTACCGGCCACCTCGGCGCCTTCGATCTCGCCTGGACGCAGGAAAACCCGATCGACCTCGACCTGTGCGTGCGCTGCCATGCCTGCGTCAAGGCCTGTCCGGAAGGCGCCATCGGTTACGACCTGCAGGTCGACCTTGGCCGTTGTGCCGGCCATCGCGCCTGTGTCAGCGCCTGCGGCGAGATCGCCGCCATCGATTTCGCCCGTCGCGACACCGCGCGCAACGAACGCTTCGACCTGGTGCTGGATCTTTCCGCCGCCCCCTTGTTGAAGCGTGTCGAATACCCGGACGGCTACGCCGCTCCCGGTCGTGACCCCTTCGATCAGGCACTGGCGGTGCAGGCGCTGGGCGAATTCGTCGGCGAGTTCGAAAAGCCGCGCTATGTCGCCTTCGAAGCCGGTCTCTGCGCCCATAGCCGGGCGAAAAAGCCGGGCTGCAACAACTGCATCGAGGTCTGTTCCACCGAGGCGATCCGCTCCGCCGGCAACGTGATCGCGGTCGATCCCTATCTCTGCAAGGGCTGCGGCACCTGCAGCACGGTGTGCCCGTCGGGCGCGCTCGCATTCCAGTATCCGCGCGTCACCGATGTCGGCCTGCAGGTCAAGACCCTGCTTGCGGAATACACCGCGGCCGGCGGGCGCGATGCCTGTCTGCTGTTCCACGCCGGGGAGGCCGGCGGCAAGCTGATCGAGCGACTCGCCCGCCGCGGCCGCGGTCTGCCGGCGCGGGTGATTCCGGTCGAGGTCTGGAGTGCGGATGCGGTCGGGCTGGACCTGCTGCTCGGCAGCATCGCGCTTGGCGCCTGTCAGGCGGCGGTGCTCGCCGCCGGCAGCCACGACGCCGCGCCGCTGAAGGCGCAGGCCGGCCACGGCGCGGCCATCCTCGCCGGCCTCGGCTACGCCGGCGAACACCTGCGCGTCATCGACGCCATGGACACCGACGACTGGCGCCAGCTCGAAACCGCGCTGTGGGACTGGGCGCCGGCTGCCGGCGTGGCCCGCGCGGCGAGCTTCCGCCTGCTGCCGAAGAAGCGCGAAACCCTGGACCTGGCGCTGCGCCACCTGATCGCCGAGGCGCCCGCCGCACGCACCCTGAGCGGCCTGCCGGCGCAGATCGAACTCAAGGCCGGCGCACCCTTCGGCCAGGTGCTGGCCACCGAGGCCTGCACCTTGTGCATGGCCTGTACCGGGGCCTGTCCGGCCGGCGCGTTGCGCGCAGCCACCGACAGCTACCGCCTCGAGTTCGTCGAGAAGAACTGTCTGCAGTGCGGCCTGTGCGTGAGCTCCTGTCCGGAGTCCGCGCTCAGCCTCGAACCGCGGCTGCTGCTTGGCGACGAGCCGAAACGCGCCCGCGCGCTGCGCGAGGCCGATGTCTTCCACTGCACGAGTTGCGGCAAGCCGATGGGCGCCGCGCCCATCATCCAGGCGATGATCGCCCGCCTGTCCGGCCATTCCATGTTCGCCTCCGATGCCGAGCGTGCCCGCCTGTCCATGTGCGGCGACTGCCGGGTGATAGACATGATGAAGACCGAGAACAGCCTCAAGGCCTGGGACATGAAGGAATGAGGACGAGCCGCGCATGAATGCACCGATGACCCAATTGCAGTCCCTGCCCACCTGGAGCGAGGAAGACCGCGCCCGTGCCGACCACTACGCGCTGTTGGCGCGTCTGTTCTATGCACCGGCGGACGCCGCGCTGCTCGGTGCGATTGCGCAGTCGGCCCGCAGTCTTGGCCAGGGCGCTGGCGCCTTCCCGCAGGGCTGGGCCGAACTCGGCGCCGCCGCCGAGCGGCTCGGCGTGCAGGCGGTGGCCGATGAATTCGCCGCGTTGTTCATCAGCGTCTCCAAGCCGCTGGTGATGGTCAATGCCTCCTGGTACCTCACCGGCTTCCTGCAGGAAGAGCCGCTGGCCGAGCTGCGCGACGACCTCGCCGAACTCGGCCTCGGGCGGCGCGAGGGCGTGATGGAAACCGAGGACCACCTCGCCGCGCTCGCCGAAGTGATGCGCCACCTGGTGTTGACGGGGCCGGACGAGGCCGGGCTGGAGCGTCAGCGCCAGTTCTTCAGCCGTCACCTGGCGCCCTGGTACGGCCTGTTCGTCAACGCCCTGCTGATGGCGCCGGGGGCGGATTTCTATGCGAGGGCAGGCAGCCTGCTGCAGGCCTTCTTCGATATCGAGCGCCAGGCGTTCGACATGGTTTAGGCGGTAGCGGCGGCGCCATGCCTGCCGGGACGGCCTGATGATCTGAAAAATGCGGGAGAAGATCGAGATGAGCGAAAACAAGACCAAGCTGTCGCGGCGGCATTTCCTGCTGTCGCTCGGTGCGGGCGGCGCGGCCGGTGCCGCGGCCGTCGCCACGGTGGCAGGCGGTGCAGCGGCGCCGGCGGTAGAGCAGGCGGTGAAGGAAGCCGCCGCCGACAAGAGCGCCGGCACCAGCGAGCACGCGCGCAATTACTACCGTACCGCACGCATCTGAGGGGGACGACACGATGCTGACCAAGAAGAGTTCGACCGTCGCTGCAGGCAGCAGCCGCCGACTGCGCAGTTCCGCCGCCCGCAGCCTGGGCCAGACGATGGACCGCCGCGCCTTCCTCAAGCGCTCCGGCCTGGGCGTGGGCGCCGGCGCGATCGCCGCCCAGCTGCCCTACAACCTGATAGGCAGCGCCGACGCGGCCGCGCCCGCCGACAACCGCCTGGCCGGCGGCGATGCCGTCAAGCGCACGGTGTGCACCCACTGCTCGGTGGGTTGTGCGGTCGATGCGGTGGTGAAGAACGGCGTCTGGGTGCGACAGGAGGCTGTGTTCGATTCGCCGATCAACCTCGGCGCGCACTGCGCCAAGGGCGCCTCGGTGCGCGAGCACGGCCACGGCGAACACCGCCTGAAGTATCCGATGAAGCTGGTCGACGGCAAGTACCAGAAGATCAGCTGGGAGCAGGCGATCAGCGAGGTGGGCGACCGCTTGCTGAAGATCCGCGAGGAATCCGGCCCCGACGCGGTGTACTGGATCGGTTCGTCGAAGCACAACAACGAGCAGGCTTACCTGCTGCGCAAGTTCGTGTCCTTCTGGGGCACCAACAACTGCGACCACCAGGCACGCATCTGCCACTCCACCACGGTGGCGGGCGTCGCGAACACCTGGGGTTACGGTGCGATGACCAACTCCTACAACGACATGCAGAACGCCAAGGCGATGCTCTTCATCGGCTCCAATGCCGCCGAGGCGCACCCGGTGTCGCTGCTGCACATCCTGCACGCCAAGGAAAACGGCGCGAAGATGGTCGTGGTCGATCCGCGCTTCACCCGCACCGCCGCCAAGGCCGACTACTACGTGCGCATCCGTTCGGGTACCGACATCCCCTTCATCTGGGGCGTGCTGTACCACATCTTCAAGAACGGCTGGGAAGACAAGCAGTACATCCACGACCGCGTCTTCGGCCTCGAGAAGGTCAAGGAAGAAGTCATGAAGTGGACCCCGGACAAGGTCACCGAGGTCACCGGCATTGCCGAGGAGCAGGTGTTCAAGGTCGCCGAGACCATGGCCAAGAACCGCCCCTCCACCGTGGTGTGGTGCATGGGCCAGACCCAGCACACGGTCGGCAACGCCAACGTGCGCGCGATGTGCATCCTGCAGCTGGTGCTGGGCAACGTCGGCGTCTCCGGCGGCGGCACCAACATCTTCCGTGGCCACGACAACGTGCAGGGCGCGACCGACGTCGGCCCCAACCCGGATTCGCTGCCGGGCTACTACGGCCTGGCCGCGGGTTCGTGGAAGCACTGGGCGACGGTGTGGGGCGTGGATTACGAGTGGATCAAGGGCCGCTACGCCTCGCAGGCGATGATGGAGAAATCCGGCATCACCGTGTCGCGCTGGATCGACGGCGTGCTGGAGAACAACGAGCTGATCGACCAGGATTCCAACCTGCGCGCGGTGGTGTACTGGGGTCATGCGCCCAACTCGCAGACGCGCGGCGCCGAGATGGTCGAGGCGATGAAGAAGCTCGACACCCTGGTGGTGATCGATCCCTATCCGTCGGCCACCGCGGCGATGGCGGCGATGGTGAGGAAGGACGGCGTCTATCTGCTGCCGGCCGCCACCCAGTTCGAGACGGAAGGGTCCTGCACCGCCTCCAACCGTTCGCTGCAATGGCGCGAGAAGGTGATCGAGCCGTTGTTCGAGTCCAAGCCCGACCACACCATCATGTATGCCTTCGCCAAGAAGTTCGGCTGGGCCGACGAACTGGTGAAGAACGTCAAGCTCAAGAAGGACGCCCAGGGCTGGGATGAGCCGGACATCGAGGACATCCTGCGCGAGATCAACCGCGGCACCTGGACCATCGGTTACAGCGGCCAGTCGCCCGAACGGCTGAAGCTGCATATGAAGAACATGCACACCTTCGACGTGAAGACCCTGCGTGCGGTGGGCGGCCCCTGCGATGGCGACTATTTCGGTCTGCCCTGGCCCTGTTTCGGCAACCCGGAGATGAAGCACCCGGGTACGCCCAACCTGTACGACACATCCCGGCACGTGATGGAGGGCGGTGGCAACTTCCGCGCCAACTTCGGTGTGGAGAAGGACGGCGTGTCGCTGCTGGCCGAGGACGGTTCCGCCTCCAAGGGCGCCGACCTGCAGATGGGCTACCCCGAGTTCGATCACGTGCTGATGAAGAAGCTCGGCTGGTGGGACGAACTCACCGAGGACGAGAAGAAGGCGGCCGAGGGCAAGAACTGGAAGACCGACCTCTCCGGCGGGATCATCCGCGTGGTGATGAAGAACCACGGCTGCCACCCCTTCGGCAACGCCAAGGCGCGCGCGGTGGTGTGGAACTTCCCCGATCCGGTGCCGCTGCACCGCGAGCCGATCTACTCGCCGCGCCCCGACCTGGTCGAGAAGTACCCGACCCACGCCGACAAGATGGCCTTCTGGCGCCTGCCCACGCTCTACAAGTCGCTGCAGGACAAGGTCAAGGACATCTCCAGGGACTACCCGCTGGTGATGACCTCCGGCCGTCTGGTCGAGTACGAGGGCGGTGGCGAGGAAACCCGCTCCAACCCCTGGCTGGCCGAACTGCAGCAGGAGATGTTCGCCGAGGTGAACCCGAAGGACGCCAACAACGCCGGTTTCCGCAACGGCGACTACATCTGGGTCGAGACCCCGACCAAGGCCAAGCTCAAGGTGCGCGCCCAGGTCACCGAGCGCGTCGGCGCCGGTACCGTGTTCCTGCCCTTCCACTTCTCCGGCTGGTGGCAGGGCAAGGACATGCTCGAGTATTACCCGGAAGGCGCGGCGCCCATCGTGCGCGGCGAGGCGGTCAACACCGCCACCACCTACGGCTACGACTCGGTGACGATGATGCAGGAAACGAAAACCACCTTGTGCCGCGTGAGCAAGGCTTAAGGGCAGGAGAGAAAGAATATGGGACGCATGAAATTCCTGTGTGACGCCGAGCGCTGCATCGAATGCAACGGCTGCGTCACCGCCTGCAAGAACGAGAACGAGGTGCCCTGGGGCGTGAACCGCCGCCGGGTGGTGACGATGAACGACGGGGTACCGGGCGAGCGCTCGATCTCGGTGGCCTGCATGCACTGTTCGGATGCGCCGTGCATGGCCGTCTGCCCGACCGACTGCTTCTACAAGGCCGAGGGCGGCGTGGTACTGCATGACAAGGACCTGTGCATCGGTTGCGGCTACTGCTTCTACGCCTGCCCATTCGGCGCGCCGCAGTTCCCCAACGGCCCGGCCGCCTTCGGTGCGCGCGGCAAGATGGACAAATGCACCTTCTGTGCCGGCGGCCCGGAAGAGACCGGCTCCAAGGAAGAGTACGAGAAGTACGGCTCCAACCGCATCGCCGAAGGCAAGCTGCCGGCCTGTGCCGAGATGTGCTCGACCAAGGCCCTGCTCGCCGGCGATGCCGCGGTGGTGTCCGACATCTTCCGCGACCGCGTGTTGCGTCGTGGCAAGGGCCTCGAAGCCTGGGGCTGGATGACGGCCTACGGTGCCGAACAGCAAGGGGAGAAGAAATGAGCCCGCGCAGACTGATGGCACTCGTCGTCGCCGGTGCGCTCGCGGCCGGCCTGGCCGCTTGCGGTGAGAGCCCGCAGGTCGTGGCCTATAAGCAGGGCGAGTACCAGGGCAAGGCTGACGCCCAGCCGTGGGACAACCCGGTCTTCAAGGGCGACAAGGCCGAATGGGAAAAGGCGGTGAAGAACCGTGGCCGAAACCAGAACGAATACAACCGCACCCAGTAAGGAGGTCGCCATGACGACGAGCTTCATGCATCGCGGCGGCAAGCTGCTGCTGGCGCTGTTGTGCTGGGTCGCGGCACTGGTCGTCGCGTTCAGTCCGGCGCATGCGGCAGAGGGCGCCGCTGCCGAGCAGGTGGCGCAGCAGCAGGCGCAACCGCTCAACAACGCGCCGGTGTGGCGCGAGGTCCGCTCCGGCGAGGCGCATTTCACGGTCGCGCGCGGCCCCGAGGCCGGCGTGCTGATCCAGAGCGAAGGCAACACCTGGCGCGCGCTGCGCAACGGCCCGATCACCCAGATCGGCGGCTGGCTGCTGCTGATCGTGCCGACTGCCATCCTGCTGTTCTGGTTGGTGAAGGGCACGATGAAACTGCATGCCAAGCCGACCGGGCGCAAGTTGAAGCGCTTCTCCGGGCTGGAGCGCTTCGCCCACTGGGGCACCGCGGTCACCTTCCTGCTGCTGGCGGTCACCGGGCTCGCCATCCTGTTCGGCAAGCATGTGCTGGTGCCGGTGTTCGGCCACGAGTTCCTGTCCTGGGTGCTCACCATCGGCAAGCTGGTGCACAACTATGTCGGCCCGCTGTTCGGCCTGTTCGTGCTGCTGATGATCGCGATCTTCCTGCGCGACAACGTCTGGCAGGCCTGCGACGCGATCTGGATCCGTCGCGCCGGCGGCCTGCTCGGCGGCGACCATGTGCCGTCCAGCCGGTTCAATTTCGGCGAGAAGAGCTGGTTCTGGTTCGGCGTCACCTTCCTCGGCCTCACCGTCACCCTGTCGGGGCTGATGATGGACTTCCCCAACTTCGGCTGGACGCGCGGCGACATGCACATCGCCAACGTGATTCACGGCGTCGGGGCCATCGTGCTGCTGGCGGCTTCCTTCGGTCACATCTACATGGGCACCATCGGCGTCGAGGGCGCCTACCAGTCGATGAAGACCGGCTATGTGGACGAGACCTGGGCGAAGGAGCACCACGAGTTCTGGTACGACGACGTCAAGGCCGGCCGCAGCGGCCATCCGCAGGATTCAGTTTCCGGAGCACGCACATGAAGTCCTTCATCCGCATCACCCTGCTGGCGGCCGCGCTCGGTCTCGCCGCCGGGACGGCGTCCGCCAAGCTGCCGCCACCGTCCGAAGAAGCCAAGGCCAAGGCGGCCGAGGCCAAGCTCAAGGCCGACGAGGCTGCCAAGCTGGCGGCCGAGCAGCTCAATGCCGCGCAGGACCGCGTGGCCGCGGCGTGGAAGGCCAAGGCTGCCGCTAAATAGTGTTTGCCTGAAATCCGGGTCATCCTCCCTCCCTCCCCGACCCGGATTTGCTCCCCGCCCCGCCCGGCGCAAGCCCGGCGGGGCTTTTTCTTCCACCCCACACCGCCCGCTCGGTCTCGCTGCCGATAGGGGTGTTGCGGTGGCGCGCAGTACAATGCGCGGATTTTTCGTTCGGCCGAAAGTCTTATCGGCGGCCGGGCGGCGCGTTGTTCGCCGGGTGCAGGCGAAGGCGCTTTCCCCCTTACGCGGAGCCCTCACATGGCCGAAACCTTTTTCTCTCCCTGCCCGCGCGGCCTCGAAACGCTGCTGGCCGACGAGCTGCGCGCGCTCGGCGCCGAAGCGGCGGAGGCGGTGCACGGCGGGGTGAGCTGGCGCGGCGACTGGCTTGCCTGCTACCGCGCCAACCTCGAAAGCCGGCTCGCCACGCGGGTGCTGTGGCGGGTAGGCAGCAGCCGTTACCGTGCCGAGATCGACATCTACAAGCTCGCCTACAGCGTAACCTGGGCGAAGTGGTTCACCCCGGACGACACCATCCGCGTTTTCGTTACTGCACAGAAATCGCCGCTCAAGAGCCTGGAATTCATTACTCTGCGCATCAAGGATGCGGTGTGCGACCACTTCCGCACCATCACCGGCAAGCGGCCCAGCGTCGATACCGCCAACCCGGTGGTGCGCATCCACGCCTTCCTCACTGCCGATACCGCTACGCTCTACATCGACACCTCCGGCGAACCGCTCTACAAGCGCGGCTTCAAGCCGGCCGCGGTGGAGGCGCCGCTGAAGGAAAACCTCGCTGCCGGCATCCTCAGGCTGAGTGGCTGGCAGCCGGGCGAAGCCTTCGTCGACCCGATGTGCGGCAGCGGCACCTTTCTGCTCGAGGCGGCCCAGATCGCGCTCGACATCGCGCCCGGCCTTGGCCGCCGCTTTGCCTTCGAAGGTTTCAAGCATCTCGACCGCAGCGGCTGGGCCAGCGTGCGCGGCGCCGCCCAGGCGCGCCGGCAGCCGGCGCGCGCGCTCGACATCTTCGGTTCGGACATCGTCGGCGAACAGGTCAAGCGCAGCCGCAGCAACCTGGAGGCAGCCGATCTGGCCGACTGCGTCACGCTCGACCGTGCCGACCTGCTCGAGCGTGAGGCCCCTGCCGCCGAAGGCGTGATGGTGACCAACCCGCCCTACGGCGTGCGCATCGGCGAGGCCGAGGAACTGGCGGCCTTCTATCCCCAGCTGGGCGACGCCTTGAAGAAGCGTTGGAGCGGCTGGCGCTGCTACCTCTTCAGTGGAGACGCAGCGCTGCCCAAACTGATCGGGCTCAAGGCGAGCAAGCGCACGCCGCTGTTCAATGGGGCGCTGGAATGCCGGCTCTACGAGTACCGCATGGTGGCGGGCAGCGCCCGCAAACCGCACAAGGAAGACTCAAGTTCCTGAGAACAGTGCCGAGAATTCCCCCAAAGGGAATAGGGAGGAGTACAGCGTGGCGAAATACAAAGTGACGCCGACAGGGGTCGAGCGTCCGATGCGCGAGAGCGATTTCATCGTCTCGAAGACCGACCTGAAGGGCCGGATCACCTACTGCAACCGGATCTTCATCGAGTTCTCCGGGTATCCGGAGCACGAGTTGCTGGGCGCGCCGCACAACATCATCCGCCACCCGGACATGCCGCGCGGCGTGTTCAAGTACCTGTGGGACTGCCTGCAGGCCGAGCGCGAGTGTTTCGCCTACGTCAAGAACATGTCGCGCGACGGCGGCCACTATTGGGTGTTCGCCAACGTGACACCGTCCTACGACCAGAGCGGCCGTGTCGAAGGCTATTTCTCGGTGCGGCGCAAGCCCTCGGCCGAGGCGGTCAAGGTCTTCGGCCAGGTGTATCGCGACATGATCGCCGAGGAAGAACGCGCAGGTGCGCGCGACGCGGTGGGCGCCTCGCTTGCCCTGCTGACCAACCTGCTGACCGAGAAGGGCACCAGCTATGAAGAACTCGTCCTTTCTTTCTAAGGCGCGCGCGCAGATCCTGTTGCTCAACGTGCTGCTGCTGGTGGCGGGCGTCGTCACGCTGGCGCTCTACGGCTGGCAGCTGCGCGACCTGATCTGGGTCGGCCTGCTGTTGGCGGTCGGTTTCGGCAGCAGTCATCTCTATATGCGTCATGTCGAAACGACGCTGCGTCCGCTCAACGAGATCTCGCGGGTGGCGAAGCTGATCGCCGCCGGCCACGTCGGCGATCGCATCACCGGCATCGACCGCGTCGACGAGCTGGGTCAGGTCTGCTGGGACGTGAACGACATGCTCGACCAGCTCGAAACCTGCTTCCGCGAGCAGCGCACCGCGCTGGCCTATGCCGGTGAAGGCAAGTTCTTCCGCCGCGCGCAGCCGGTGGGGCTGCACGGCGTGTTCCGCGAGGCGCTCGAAGGGGCCAACCAGTCCTTCAAGGCGATGGAGCACACCTGGCGCGAGGACCGGCGCAACGCGCTGCTGTCGCGTACCGGCCAGCTCAACTCGGTGACGCTGCTGCAGAACATGCGCACCAACCAGCAGGACATGATCAACGTGGTGTCGGCCACCGAGGAGCTCGAACGTCTCGCCGGCCAGACCGCCGACGAGGCTGAGCGCAGCCAGCTTTCGATGCAGCAGGTGGCGCAGGATCTGGGCAGCATTGCCGACAAGGTCGAACGCGTCAGCAGCGAGATCGAGACGCTCAATTCCAGAAGCGGCGAGATCACGCATTCGGTGGAACTGATCAAGAGCATCGCCGACCAGACCAACCTGCTGGCACTCAACGCCGCGATCGAGGCGGCCCGCGCCGGCGAGCACGGCCGCGGCTTCGCGGTGGTCGCCGACGAGGTGAGGAAGCTCGCCGAGAACACCATCCGCGCGTCGTCGGAGATCGGTGGCGTGATGGGCGCGCTGCGCGAAGAGGCCGGCAACATGCTGCAGGATGCCGGCGAGATGAAGACCATGGCCACTGCCTCGCTCGCCAGCGTGGCCGAGCTCGAGCGCGCCTTCACCGCCTTTGCCGAATCGGCCCGCCAGTCGCTGGCCCGCATCGACTACGTGCACGACGTCAGCTTCACTTCGCTGGCCAAGGTCGACCACTTCGTCTTCAAGCAGAACGCTTACCTGACGCTGGATCTCGGCATCGATTCCGCCGAGGCGCAGGCGGCCCGCGAGGGCGAGCACGACTGCCGTTTCGGTAGCTGGCTGGCTTCGCCGGCGACCGCGAGCTTCGCCGGGCTGGAGGCTTTCCGCCGCATCGGCGAACCGCATGCCATGGTCCATCGCAAGGTGGCCGAAGCGGTGTCGCTGATGGCGCAGAACTGGGAAGCCAGTCCCAAGGTGCAGGACAGCATCTTCGCCGCCTTCCAGCAGGCCGAGAAGGCGAGCGACCAGGTCGTGGACCTGCTCGACCGTATGGTCAGGGAAAAGCACGGCGCGCTCGCCGGCGCCTGATGCCGCCGGGCCGGGGCCGCACTGCGGCGGTGCCGGCCCCGCCCTGGTTCAGACGATGTCGAGGTTCTGCACGCCCGAGACGAGATCCTTGTCGCCGAGCTTGCTGTTGAGCTTGATCTGCAGGCGCAGGTCGTTCACCGAGTCGGCGTTGCGCAACGCATCCTCGTAGCTGATCTTCTCTTCCTCGTAGAGGTCGAACAGCGCCTGGTCGAAGGTCTGCATGCCGAGCTCGCGCGAGCGCTTCATGATCTCCTTGATGCCCGGCACCTCGCCCTTGAAGATCAGGTCGGAGATCAGCGGCGAGTTGAGCATCACCTCCACCGCCGGCACCCGGCCCTTGCGTCCCTTCAACGGCAGCAAGCGCTGCGACACCATCGCCCGCAGGTTGAGCGAGAGATCCATCAGCAGCTGCTGGCGGCGGTCTTCCGGGAAGAAGTTGATGATGCGGTCGATCGCCTGGTTGGCGCTGTTGGCGTGCAGGGTGGCGAGGCAGAGGTGGCCGGTTTCGGCGAAGGCGATCGCGTAGTCCATCGTTTCGCGGTCGCGGATTTCGCCCATCAGGATCACGTCCGGCGCCTGCCGCAGGGTGTTCTTCAGTGCGGCTTCCCAGCTGTCGGTGTCGATGCCGATCTCACGCTGCGACACGATGCAGTTCTTGTGCGGATGGACGAATTCGATTGGGTCTTCGACCGTGATGATGTGGCCGTAGGAGTTCTCGTTGCGATAGTCGACCATCGCCGCCAGCGAGGTGGTCTTGCCGGTGCCGGTGCCGCCGACGAAGATGACCAGGCCGCGCTTGGTCATGCCGATGTCGCGCAGGACCGGCGGCAGGCCGAGTTCGTCGAGGGTGGGTATCTTCTGTGGGATGGTCCGCAGCACCAGCGCCACACGCCCCTGCTGGATGTAGGCGTTGGCGCGGAAGCGGCCGATGCCCGCCGGCGAAATCGCGAAGTTGCACTCCTTGGTGGCTTCGAACTCGGCCGACTGGCGGTCGTTCATGATCGCGCGTGCGAGCTCGGCGGTGTGCGGCGGCGCCAGTGCCTGATTGGACTGCGGCGTGATGCGGCCGTCGATCTTTATCGCCGGCGGGAAGCCGGCATTGATGAAGAGGTCGGAGCCGTTCTTCTGCAGCATCAGCCGCAGCAGATCGTGCATGAACTTGAGGGCCTGATCGCGTTCCATTGCTGACTCCTGACCGTAGTGCGTGCCTTGTGGCGTAGGTGGTTCGGTTGATGCCGGGTGTTATGCGTGGCGATGCCGCTGGCGGGCTGTCGGTGGCGCGAGGATCAGTTGAAGTTGTCCTTGTTCTGCGCCCGCACGCGCGCTTCTGCCGCCGAGACGATGTTGCGGCGGACGAGATCGGCCAGGCATTGGTCCAGTGTCTGCATGCCGACGTTCTGGCCGGTCTGGATGGCGGAGTACATCTGCGCGATCTTGTTTTCGCGGATCAGGTTGCGGATGGCCGGCGTGCCTATCATGATCTCGTGCGCCGCGACCCGGCCGGAGCCGTCCTTGGTCTTGAGCAGGGTCTGCGAGATGACTGCGCGCAGGGATTCCGACAGCATCGACCGCACCATGTCCTTTTCCGCCGCGGGGAAGACGTCGACGATACGGTCTATGGTCTTGGCCGCCGACGAGGTGTGCAGGGTGCCGAACACCAGGTGGCCGGTTTCGGCTGCGGTCAGCGCCAGGCGGATGGTTTCGAGGTCGCGCATTTCGCCGACCAGGATAACGTCCGGATCCTCGCGCAGCGAGGCGCGCAGCGCATTGTTGAAGGACGCGGTGTCGCGGTGCACCTCGCGCTGGTTGATCAGGCAGCGCTTGGATTCGTGCACGAATTCGATCGGATCCTCGACGGTGAGGATGTGGCCGTACTCGTTCTCGTTGATGTAGTCGATCATCGCCGCCAGCGTGGTCGACTTGCCCGAACCGGTCGGGCCGGTGACCAGCACGATGCCGCGCGGCTGATTCGAGATGTCTTTGAAGATCTTCGGGCAGTTGAGCTCTTCGAGCGTCAGCACCTTGGACGGAATCGTCCGGAATACCGCGCCCGCGCCGCGGTTCTGGTTGAAGGCATTGACCCGGAAGCGGGCCAGGTTGGGCACCGCGAACGAGAAGTCGCACTCCCAGGTTTCCTCGAACTGCTTGCGCTGCCCGTCGTTCATGATGTCGTACACCATGGCGTGCACGTCCTTGTGCTCCATGGGCGGCAGGTTGATGCGGCGCACGTCGCCATGCACGCGGATCATCGGCGGCAGGCCGGCCGAGAGGTGAAGGTCGGAGGCCTTGTTCTTGACCGCGAAGGCGAGCAGTTCGGTAATGTCCATGGATTCGAGTGTGGTGACGACGGACGAAAGGCGGCTGGAGCAGTGCGGAGCGGACAGGCCCGCGGCACGGGGCGGGATGGGGCCGGTGCTATACTTTCGGCGCATTGCTCCAAGGGACTGAGGCTGCGGCAATATGACATCAATCTCCGCCAACTTGCAAGCTGTGGGCGAGCGTATCGCCGAGGCCGCGCGTGCTGCAGGGCGTGATCCGGGCGAGGTCGGCTTGCTGGCGGTGAGCAAGACCTGGCCTGCCGAGGCGGTACGCGAGGCCGCGGCCGCGGGCCAGCGCGCTTTCGGCGAGAACTACGTGCAGGAGGGCGTCGCCAAGGCTGATGCGCTGGCGGCGCTCGGCCTCGAATGGCATTTCATCGGCCCCTTGCAGAGCAACAAGACGCGCCCGGTGGCGCAGTATTTTGCCTGGGTGCACAGCGTAGACCGCCTCAAGATCGCCCAACGCCTGGCCGAGCAGCGCGATGTGCATCTGCCGCCGCTCAATGTCTGCATCCAGGTGAACGTCAGCGGCGAGGGCAGCAAGAGCGGCGTCGCGCCGGCCGACCTGCCGGCACTGGCGCGCGCGGTGGCGGCCCTGCCGCGGCTGCGGCTGCGCGGCCTGATGTGCATCCCCGAACCGACCGGGGATGCTGCCCTGCAGCGCCGCCGATTCGCCGAGTTGCGCCGCCTGCGCGATGACCTGGCGGCCGACGGACTGGCGCTCGACACGCTGTCGATGGGCATGTCGCACGACATCGAGGCGGCGGTGGCCGAGGGCGCCACCATGGTCCGCGTCGGCACCGCCATCTTCGGCACCCGCGACCGCGCGCGCGAGGCCGTGGTCGCCGGTACCTGAGGCGTCAGCCTTGCGGCGCTCCGTCCCGATGCAAACTGCGCCGCAACGCTGACCCTTTACTTGTCTTCACGCTCACACCTGCTGGATACCTGACATGAAAATCACCTTCCTAGGCGGCGGCAACATGGCCGCAGCCCTGATCGGCGGCCTGGTCGCACGCGGCATCGAGGCCGCCGACCTGTGCGCGATCGACCTCAACGCCGACAGCCGTGCCCGGCTCGCCGAGCGCTTCGGCGTCCGCACCAGCGAAGCGGCCGATGCCGCCGCGCTCGCCTGCGACGTACTGGTGCTGGCGGTCAAGCCGCAGCAGATGAAGGCGGCGGTCGCGCCGCTGGCGGGGCAGCTTTCCGGCCAGCTGGTGGTCAGCATCGCCGCTGGCCTGCGCCTGGCCGACATCGGCCGCTGGCTGGGCAGCGGCGGCCAGCCCTATGTCCGCATGGTGCGCTGCATGCCCAACACGCCCGCATTGATCGGCGCCGGCATCACCGGGCTTTATGCCGATCCGGCGGTGGATGCCGCCGGGCGCGATGCTGCCGAGCGTGTGCTGGCCGCGGTCGGCAGCACGGTATGGATTGCCGATGAGGCGCAGATCGACGCAGTCACCGCGGTGTCGGGCAGCGGCCCGGCCTATGTGTTCCACTTCATCGAGGCGCTGGAGGCTGCTGGCCGGGCGCTCGGTTTCGACGAAGCCACTGCGCGCAAGCTGGCGATCGACACCACGCTGGGTGCGGCCAGGCTCGCCGCGGGCTCCGACGAACCGCCGGCAGTCCTGCGCGAGCGGGTGACCTCCAAGGGGGGCACCACGGCCGCAGCGCTGGCCAGCCTGGCGGCCTCCGGCTGGCACGACGCCATGGTGAAGGCGGTGGCGGCGGCCGAAGCGCGTGGCCGCGAACTCGGCGACGAGTTGGGCCGGAACTGAGCGGCCGGGACGGAACCGATGCTGACCAACATTCTCCTGCTCATCCTCGACACCGCGGCCGGCTTCATCACGCTGATGCTGCTGGCGCGCTTCTTCATGCAGTGGCAGCGCGTGTCTTTCCGCAACCAGATCGGTCAGTTCGTGGTGTCTACCACCGACTGGATCGTACGGCCGCTGCGCCGCCTGATTCCCGGACTGCTCGGGTTGGACATGGCCAGCCTGCTGCCGGCCTGGGCCTTCCAGACGCTGTTCGTGTTCGTGGAAATGGCGATACGCGGCGTGCCTCTCACCGGCAATGCGGTCGGCGTGCTGCTCGGCCTGTGGGGGTTGGGGCTGGTCGAATTGCTGCGGATGATCGTCTATCTGATCTTCGCCGTGGTGCTGGTGTCGGCGGTGCTGTCCTGGGTGGCGCCGCACTCGCCGGCGGGGCCGGTGTTCAATGCCTTGTCCGCGCCCTTCCTGCGGCCGTTTCGCCGCGTCGTGCCGACGGTGGCCAATGTCGACCTGTCGCCGCTGGTGCTGCTGCTGGTGCTGCAGATCCTGCTGATGCTGCTCGGCGGCCTGCGCGGCGGTTTTGCGCCACTGCTGTTCGGCAGCTGAACTTGACTGACTGGCTACGCGAGGGGGCTGACGGCAGCCTCACCCTGACCCTGCACATCCAGCCTGGTGCGAAGCAGACCGGTTTCGCCGGTCTGCACGGCGAGGCCATGAAGATCCGCCTCGCCGCGCCGCCGGTGGACGGCAAGGCCAACGCTGCCCTGTGTGCCTTCCTCGCTGAATTCTGCGGCGTACCGAAGTCGGCGGTGACGCTGGTCAGCGGCGATACCTCGCGTGCGAAGCGGGTACGCATAGAAAAGGCAACGCCCGGACTGGCCGGGCGTTTGCGTTCCATGGCGTGAAGGGCCACGGCGGCCGGAGCGTTTATCCGGCGTTGCCGTACATCACCTGGCCTTCGACCAGCGTGTAGCGCACCTGGCCGGGCAGTTCCAGGCCGAGGAAGGGCGTGTTCTTGCCCTGGCTCTTCAGGCTGTCGCGGCTGATCTTCACGTACGCCTGCGGGTCGAACACGCAGACGTCGGCACGCGCACCCACGGCCAGATGGCCCGCCTTGGTGATGCCGACGATGCGCGCGGCGTCGGCGGTGACACGGCCGAGCGCGGTCGGCAGCGGCACGCCGCTGTCCTTGGCCCACTTCAGTGTCAGCGGCAGCAGCAGTTCCAGCCCGGTGGCGCCGGCTTCCGATTCGCTGAAGGGGGTCAGCTTGCCGTCGTCGTCTACCGGCGTGTGGTCCGAGCACAGCGCGTTGATGCGGCCCTCGGCCAGCCCGCGGCACAGTGCCTCGCGGTCGCGCTGGCTGCGCAGCGGCGGCACAAGGTGGCAATTGGAGTTGAAGTAGCCGATGTCCATGTCGCACAGGTGTAGATGGTTGATCGACACGTCGCAGGTCACGTCCATGCCTTCGGCGCGCGCCTGGTCGATCAGCTTGAGACCGGCCGCGCTCGAGAGGCGGGTGATGTGCAGCCGGGCGCCGGTGGCCTGGGCGAGCTGCAGGTAGGTGTAGAGCGCCACGGTTTCGGCCGCCACCGGGATGCCGGGCAGGCCGAGGCGGCTGGCGAACTCGCCATCGTGGGCGTAGCCGCCACGGGCGAGGAAGGGAGCGATGGGCTGCAGCCAGACGCGGAAGCCGAAGGTGGCGGCATACTGCATCGCGCGCATCAGCACAGCGTTGTCCAGGATGGGCACGTTGGCCTGGCTGAAGGCGACGCAGCCGGCTTCGACAAGTTCGGCCATCTCGGACAGACGCTCGCCCTTGAGGCCGAGGGTGAGCGCGGCGACCGGATACACATGGGCCCGGTTCAGCTTCTTGGCCCGGTAGCAGAGCATTTCGACCAGGCCGGGTTCGTCCAGCGTCGGGTCGGTGTCGGGCGGGATGGCCAGGCTGGTGACGCCGCCGGCCATCGCCGCGTCCATTTCGGATTCCAGCGTGGCGCGGTACTCGAAACCCGGCTCGCGCAGGCGGGCGGCGAGGTCGATCAGGCCCGGCGCCACCACCAGGCCGCCGGCATCGATGCTGCGCTCGGCGGCGAAGCCGTCGGGCGCGCGACCGAGCGCGACGATCTTGCCGTCGGCAATGAACACGTCCTGAACGGCATCGACTTGGTTCGCCGGGTCGATCACCCGGCCGTTCGTGATCTGTATCTTCATCCGTGCTTCCTTAAATGTGCCGTCCCGCCCCGCGGTCGCGCCCCAAGGGCCGAGCGACCGTCGCCGGGGGCCGGCCGCGTGCTCAGTGGCTCGCCAGCATGCTCATCACGGCCATCCGTACCGCGATGCCGAAGGTGACCTGGGGCAGGATGACTGCCTGGGCGCCATCGGCGACGGCCGAATCGATCTCGACACCGCGGTTCATCGGCCCGGGGTGCATGACGATGGCGTCAGGCCGGGCGAGCGCGAGTTTCTCGGCGGTGAGACCCCAGATCTTGTAATACTCCTGCGGTGTCGGCAGCAGGGCGCCGTTCATGCGCTCGTTCTGCAGGCGCAGCATCATCACCACGTCGACATCCTTCAGGCCTTCGCGCATGTCGTGGAAAACGCGCACGCCCATGCGGTCGACTTCGGTCGGCAGCAGGGTCTTGGGGCCGATCACCCGCACCTCTGGCACGCCCAGCGTGGTGAGCGCGGCGATCTGAGAGCGGGCCACGCGCGAGTGCAGCACGTCGCCGACGATGGCGACCACCAGCCCGGAGAAGTCGCGCTTGTAGTGGCGGATGGTGTACATGTCCAGCAGGCCCTGCGTCGGGTGCGCGTGGCGGCCGTCGCCGGCATTGACCACATGGATGTGGTCGCGGCCGGTGGCCTGCAGGTGCTGGGCGATCAGGAAGGGCGCACCGCTGGCGGCGTGGCGGACGACGAACATGTCGGCCTGCATCGCGCACAGGTTGTCGACCGTGTCGAGCAGGCTTTCGCCCTTGTTCGAGGAACTGGTCGCGATGTTGAGGTTCACCACATCGGCCGACAGGCGCTTGGCAGCGATCTCGAAGGTCGTCCGGGTTCGCGTGGAGTTCTCGAAGAACAGGTTGAACACGCTCTTGCCGCGCAGCAAAGGCAGCTTCTTCACCTCGCGCTCGGCGACCTCGGTGAAGGGCGCGGCGGTGTCGAGGATGGCGGTGATGATGTCGCGCGGCAGGCCGTCCAGGGTGAGCAGGTGCTGCAGTTCGCCGTGGGCATTGAGTTGGGGATTACGCATCGATCAACCTCAGGTCGAGAGCGCCATCGGCAGTGCGTTCGAGTTGCAGGTTCTGCGAGGCGGGCAGGGCTTCGGGCAGGGTGAGGGCGCAGTAGCGCGCGGCGATCGGTAGCTCGCGGCCGCCGCGGTCGACCAGTACGGCGAGTTCGACGCAGGCCGGGCGGCCGAAATCGAACAGCTCGTTGAGTGCGGCGCGGGTGGTTCGCCCGGTGTAGAGCACGTCGTCGACGATGATTACCGGCGCGCCTTCGACCGAGAACGGGATCTCGGTGCGCTGAGGCTGCGGATGCAGACCCTTGGCGCCGAAGTCGTCGCGGTAGAAGGACACGTCGATCGCGCCCAGCGGCGGGCGGATGCCGAGCTCCGCGTGCAGGCGCTCGGCGAGCCACAGGCCGCCGGTATGGATGCCGACCAGCGCGGTCGCGGCCGTGATGTGGGGGCGCATCTGGTCGGCGAGTTGCCGTACCAGGGCTTCTGCGTCAGGCAGGTGCATGTGGGCTGGAGTCCAGGAAGTGTTGCAGGATCAGTTGGGCGGCGACGGCGTCGAGCACCGGCTTGCGTGCCTGCCAGCCGCTGTGGCCGGCTTCGCGCAGCAGGGTGTCGGCCGCCGCCGAGGAGAGCCTTTCGTCGATCAGGTGGACCGGCAGGCCGAAGCGGCCGTGCAGCTGGTTGGCGAAGCGCCGGCAGCGCGCGGCGAGCGGGTGTTCGAGTGCATGCTCGCGACCGTCGAGATGGCCCGGCAGGCCGACCACCAGCGCCACCGGCCGCCATTCGTCGAGCAGGCGGGCGATGGCGGCGAAGCGGGCGGCATTGGCTTCGTCGTGCAGCGTGAGGAGTGCGCCGGCCCGACGGGTTTCCAGTTCGCCCACGGCAATGCCGATGCGGGCCAAGCCGAAATCGAAACCGAGTACCGTGCCCCGCGCCGGCAGACTGGCGGCCGCGGCCGCCAAGGCTTCAGGCATGCCCCGCGACCTCGCTGAGCTTGGCGAAATCGACGCCCAGCTTCTGCATGGCGGCAACCAGGCGCTCTTCCGGCGGCAGGTCGAAGATGATGGCGAGATCGGCCGGCACGGTCAGCCAGGCGTTCTGCGCAAGTTCTTCTTCCAGCTGGCCCGCGGCCCAGCCGGCATAGCCGAGGCTGATCAGGACTTCGCGCGGTTCACCGGTGCTGCCGATGGCCTGCAGGATG
The DNA here is from genome assembly GCF_006496635.1 of Azoarcus sp. DD4. Lineage (NCBI taxonomy): Bacteria > Pseudomonadati > Pseudomonadota > Betaproteobacteria > Rhodocyclales > Zoogloeaceae > Azoarcus > Azoarcus sp. DD4. Next base: position 4,559,165 of record NZ_CP022958.1, on the reverse strand, counting down.
TCGCGGCTGCTGGTCAGCGCGATCTCGTCGTTCACCCGCAGCGTCGAATGCCAGTCGCCGGCGGGCCGGTGCAGCACGAAGCCGCGATCGGTCTGTACCGGCCCGCCGAAATACACCGGCTGGCCGGAAAAGCCTTCGGCTTCGAGCGGAAGTTCGACGCGCTCGAACAGCGCTTCGAGCGTCATGTCGATGGGCCGATTGACGATCACCCCGAGCGCCCCCTGGTCGCTGTGTTCCGCGATGTAGGTCAGGGTGCGGGTGAAATGGGGATCGGCCATGTTGGGCATGGCGATCAGGAAGTGATGCGTGAGGTTGGCGGATCCGGTATCCATGCCTGCATTTTACGCGCTGAAACGGTGCCCCGCGAGGTCGCGTTTGCCGCATGCGATGGAACCGGGCCGGCGGCCTTCGATCATAATCGCGCCCCACCGACTCTGGATCGAAGCCATGTCCGCCGCCCTCGTCTGGTTCCGTCGCGATCTGCGCAGCGAGGACCACGCCGCGCTTTACCACGCGCTCAAACAGGCCGAGCGTGTTCATTGCGTTTTCGTCTTCGATACCGCCATCCTCGACCTCCTGCCGCAGCGGGCGGACCGGCGGGTGGAGTTCATCCTGGCCGCCGTCGGCGAGCTGGATGCGGCGCTCGATGCGATGTCGCAGGCGGCCGGGGGCGGGGGGAGCGGGCTGATCGTGCGCCACGGCCGCGCCGACGAGGAGATTCCGCGGCTTGCCCGCGAACTCGGCGTCGACGGCGTGTTCGCCAACCGCGACTACGAGCCGGAGGCGATCGCGCGCGACGGCAGGGTGGCCGGGCGGCTGGCGGCCGATGGCATCACCTTCGCCGACTTCAAGGATCAGGTGATCTTCGAGCGCGACGAACTGCTGACCCAGGCGGGCCAGCCCTTCAGCGTGTTCACGCCCTACAAGAATGCCTGGCTGCGCAAGCTCGACAGCTCCTACCTGCAGGCCTACCCGGTGGCGAAGCGGGCGCTCCGGCTGGCGCCAAGGCCCGCCGGGGCGAGCCTGCCGTCGCTGGCGGACCTCGGTTTCGAGACGACCAATCTTGCCGCGCTGCGCATGCCGCTCGGCATGTCCGGTGCACGGGCGCTGTTCGGCGAGTTCTGCGGGCGCATCGAACGCTATCGCGAGGCGCGGGACTTTCCGGCGGTGAAAGGGGTGTCCTATCTTTCCACCCATCTGCGCTTCGGCACGCTGTCGATCCGCGAACTTGCGGCCTACGCCTGGCACAAGGGCGGCGCCGGCGCGGAAACCTGGCTGTCGGAGCTGATCTGGCGCGATTTCTACCAGATGATCCTGTGGCACCACCCGCGCGTCGTCGAAGCGAGCTTCCGTCCCGAGTTCGACCACGTGCGCTGGGACGATGCCCCCGAATTGTTCGCCGCCTGGTGCGAGGGCCGCACCGGCTATCCCATCGTAGACGCGGCGATGCGCCAGCTGAACCAGACCGGCTACATGCACAACCGCTTGCGCATGATCGTCGCGTCCTTCCTGACCAAGGACCTCGGTGTCGACTGGCGCCTGGGCGAGCGCTACTTCGCGGCCAGCCTCAACGACTATGATCTCGCCGCCAACAATGGCGGCTGGCAATGGGCCGCATCCACCGGCTGCGATGCGCAGCCGTATTTCCGCATCTTCAATCCGGTGACGCAGTCGCAGAAGTTCGACCCCGAGGGGCGCTTCATCCGCCGTTATCTGCCGGAGCTGGAGCGGGTGCCCGACCGTCACCTTCATGCGCCCTGGCAGATGGGCGGCATCGAGCAGGCGGCGGCGCGGGTCCGCATCGGCATCGACTACCCGGCGCCGGTGGTAGACCACGCCCTTGCGCGCGAGCGTACGCTCGCGCGCTTTGCGGTCACCAAGGGCTAGATCGAACCGGCCGCGCTCAGACCTCGGTGCCGGCCACCGTCGTATAGCGCGCCAGCAGGGCCAGCAGTTCCTCTTCCTGATAGGGCTTGCCGAGGTAGTGGTTGGCGCCGACCTCCTCGGCGTAGCGGCGGTGCTTGTCCGCCAGCCGCGAGGTGATCATTATCACCGGCACCGCCTTGGCGCGTGCATCCGCGCGGATGTTGCGGACCAGGTCGAAGCCGTCCATGCGCGGCATCTCGATATCGGACAGCACTACGTCGGGGAGGGTGTCGATCAGCTTTTCGAGCGCGTCCACGCCGTCCTTGGCGGTGATCACACGATAGCCTTCGCGTTCGAGCAGGCGGCCGGTGATCTTGCGCACGGTCAGCGAATCGTCGACCACCATCACCGTAGGCTGGCGCACAGGCGCGGCGGGCACAGTGGCGGCACCGACGGCGGGGTAATCCGGCCGGCCGAGCTGCCGGCTGGCCAGGGCCACCGGGTTGAGGATGAGCACGATTTCGCCGTCGCCGAGCACCGTGGCGCCGGACATGCCGACGATGCGGGTGAGCTGCGGGCCGGCGTTCTTGACGACGATTTCCTGATTGCCGCGCAGCTCATCCACATGCAGCGCCAGCGTCTGGGCACCGGCGCGCAGCAGCAGGATCCAGTTGTAGCGCTGTTCCACCGGCTGGCTGAGCTGGTCGCCGAGCAGGCGCGGCAGGTAGCGGTAGTCGTAGCGCTGGCCCAGCCATTCGGTGCCGCCGTCGGCTATCAGCCCGGCGAGCGGTTCGGCCTTGAGCTCCATCACCTGCGCCACCATGCTGGACGGGATCGCGTAGCTGCGGCCACCGGCGCGCACCAGGAGAGCCTGGGTGACGGCGAGTGTGAGCGGCAGGTAGATGCGGAACGCCGCGCCCTTGCCAGGCTCGCTGGTGACGTCGATGCGGCCGCCGACCGAGGCGGTTTCGGCCTTGACCACGTCCATGCCGACGCCGCGGCCGGCCACCGCCGATACCGCGCCGGCGGTGGAGAAGCCGGGCACGAAGATGAGGTTGGTCAGGCGGCGTTCGTCGGCGGCCTCGTCCGCTGTGAGCAGGCCGTTTTCGCGCGCGCGTTCGGCGATGCGGGCGAAGTCGAGGCCGGCGCCGTCGTCGGCCAGCTCGATCGCGATTTCGTTACCCTCCTGGCTCACCGTCAGCGTGATCTGGCCGATCTCGGGCTTGCCGGCGGCGCGGCGCGCTTCCGGCGTTTCGATGCCGTGGGCGAGCGAATTGCGCAGCAGGTGTTCCAGTGGCGCGACCATGTGTTCCAGCACGCTGCGGTCGACTTCGATACGACCGCCGCGCAGGTCGAGGTTGGCGCGCTTGCCCAGATCCTTGGCGCCTTGACGGACCACACGGTAGAGGCGGTCGGCGAGACTGTCGAAGGGCAGCATGCGCACCCGCATGAGCGCCTGCTGCAGTTCGCGCGACAGTCGCGCCTGGCCGTGCAGGGCAATGTCGGCACCGTCCAGGTTCTTGAGCAGGTTCTGCTGGACGGTGGTGACGTCGTTCACGCTCTCGGCCATCATCCGGGTCAGTTCCTGCAACCGGGTGTAGCGGTCCATCTCGAGCGGGTCGAAGGCGGCGTGGTGGGTCTCGGCCTGGGCGATGCGTGACTGCATCTGCACCTCGGCCTGGATTTCGACTTCGCGCAACTGGTTGCGCAGACGGATGACGTTCTCGGTGAGATCGAGCAGCGAGCGCCGCAGCGTGCGCAGTTCGCCTTCGATGCGGGTGCGGGCGATGCCGATCTCGCCGGCCTCGTTCACGAAGCGGTCGACCGTGTCGGCACGTACCCGCAGCGTCGCCGAGGTGACCGCCTGTTCTCCTTCCGCGCCCATTTCCGGCGCTGGCGCGGCGGTCTCGGCGGCTTCCGCCGCGAGCGGCTCCGCCTGCCCGCCTGCGGCGATCAGGTCGATCATCTGCTCGGCGTGGTCGAGGCCGTGGGCGAGTTCTTCGAACAGGCTTTCGGCCGGCGTGCGGCCGGCTTTCGTCGCCGCCTCCAGGCGGGATTCGAGCTGGTGGACGTGTTCGCCCAGGGTCATCGCGCCGGTCATCCGGGCGCTGCCCTTCAGCGTGTGCAGCAGGCGGGCGAGGGCCTTGGCCGGATCGGCGGCTTCGGGCGCACCCTGCCAGGTGCGCAGCGTGCCGTGCAGCTGACTCATCAGGTCCGCCGCCTCTTCCAGGAAGATGGGCAGCAGCTGGATGTCGACGTCGTCATGCAGGGGCGGCGACGGTTCGGTAGCCGCCTCGGCACTGCCGGTCACGCTGTCGTCCGCGTGTTGTGCAGCGGCCGGCAGATCGAAGGTGGGCCCCACGATGTCGGCGAGTTCGAGCCGGCGGCCGATCTGTTCGAGCTGCTCGACCAGCTCCGGAACCGGCAGCGGCATGCGGCGCAAGGCAACCTCCGCGAGCATCGCCTCCAGGGTGTCGGCCGAGCTGGCAAAGAGCGCGACTTCGGCTTCGGCCGGGTGCTGGCCGAGATCGAACAGCCGCTCCTGGGCGTGTTCGAGTGCGCGTGCCAGCGCCTGCAGCGGGCTCAGGCGGGCGGTGCCGGAAATGCCGGCCAGGGTGTGCGCCGCGCGGATCGACGCCTCCTGCGGGAGCAGGGTCGGGTTGGCGGCGAGGCGGGCGGTGTCGCGGTGGAGCGCGGCGATGTGGTGGCGGGCCTCGGCCAGATAAAGGTCGAACAGCGGCCGCGAAATCTCGGCGTCGCCGATGCGGACCTGGTCGGAGATCGTGGGTGACAAACCGGCGAAGCCTTCCGCCGTATCGCCGGCTTCGACCACCAGTTCGTCCACCACCGGTGCGCTTTCCGCGGGCAGGGGGGCGGGCGGAGGTGCCGTGATCTCGTCGATGGCGGCGCCTTCGGCCCTGCTCTCGTCGATCACGGGGGCAGCACCGGTCGGGGGGGCGACCTCGGCAGCGGAACGATCCTCCTGCGCTGGCGCTTCGAAGGCGGCAGGCAGGTCGGGGACGGGTTCGAGCGCTTCCGGCAGATCGGGGATCTCGAACACCAGGTCTTCGGCAGGCAACTCCAGACTATCGTCGGCGGACGGAACGAGCTCCGTTGGCTGCAGTGTTTCCGTCGGCGTCGCGTCGTTGTCGGCGGCGAGCGCTTCGGTGCCCGATTCCAGCAACTCGTCGAGCGAGAAACTGGCGTCGAGATCGAGCAGGCTTTCGGCTGCCGGAGGCGCCAGATACGCGGCGTCGGGTGCTGCCGGTTCGTTGTCGATGCCTATCGGCAAGTCCAGGCCGCTGGTGGCGAGCAGATCCTCGACTTCAATGACCGGCGGCGGTTCGATATCGGCTGCCGGCACTTCGTCGGGCGCAATCAGCGACTGGAAATCGAGCGTAGTGCCGGTGACGACGTCGATGTCGAAACGGGCGGCCTCCTCCTCGTCCTCCAGGGCGAGGTCTTCCAGCGCGACCTCCTCCTGCGGCACGCCGACGGCGGCCACCTCGAAGGGAAGAATCTCGCCGGCCTCGGACAGCGCGAGGTCGGGAAAGTCGAGGGCGGTATCCGGCGCCGTGACGAGGTTGTCGGCGGCGGGCTCCGTTGCGCGCTCCGAGTCGGCCGCAGGTTCGACCACCGGGGTCGGGCTTTCGCGCAGGCGTTCGGCATCGGCCAGCAGTGCCGTCGCGTCACGGCCGAGCGGGCCGCCCCGCGTGAGCTGGACGACCCATTCGGCGAAGAGGTGATGGGCGGCGTCGATCAGGTGATGCAGTGCGGGAGTAGGTTGCCATTCGAGCTGCAGCCAGCGGTTGAGCGTCTGCTCCAGGCCCCAGGCCGCTTCGCCGAGTTCGCGCAGGCCGACCATGCGGCCGCTGCCCTTGAGCGTGTGGAAACCGCGCCGGATGGTGACCAGATGGTCGCGCTCGGCGGGTGCGGTGCGGGACAGTTCGAGATGCTCGCCGATAGAGGCGAGCACGTCGTGTGCCTCCTCGATGAAGATGTCGAGCAACTCGGCGTCGATCTCTGCTTCGCTCGCTTCCTCGATCAGTTTGCGCGTTTCGGGCGTCGGTTCGGGGATCGCCGCCGCCGGCGGCGCGCTGCGTTCGAACTCGTCGGCGAGGCTCGAGGCCGGTGTCGGCTCGACCACGGAAAGGGGCTCTGCTTCGAGCGCGGCAGTGTCGGGTTCCGGTAGCGCCTCGGCGGGCGGCGGTTCGAAGGCGACAGCTGCAGTGCCGGGCGCTTCGATCGTCCCTGCTTCGGTGGGGAGTGCAGTGGCCGGCGCAGGCGCCGGTTGCGGCGCTGCCGGCGCAGTGAAGGCTGCGGACTGCGGGGTGCCTTCGGTGTCGGCCTGCGCGGCCTCGGCCGCCGCTTCCGGATTCAGGAAGTGTTGCAGGCTGCGCCGCCCGCGCTGCAGGGACTCGACAAAGAAGCCGAGCGCCGAGAGCCGGTGGGCGAGGGGTTCGAATTCGGCGGTGTCGACGGGCGCGTCCGCCTCGGCGAAACGGGCGATGGCTGCGCTGGCTTCGTGGACGAGTGCGATCGCTTCCGATTCGCCAAGCAGGGTGAGCGCACCTTCGATCTGTGCCATCGGCGCCGCCAGCTGCTGCAGCGGTGCGCGCTTGTTCTGGTCGCGGAAATAGTCGTCGAGCGTCTGTTCGATCTGGGCGAGGCTGCCGCGGATCTCGCGCGACAGCTGGCCGATCGCTTCCTTTTCCTGGGAGCGCCGTGCAGCGGCGAGGCCCGGTGTCTGGTCGGCGGCAGCGAGGGCTTCGCCACGCTGGATGGCATCGAGGCGGCCGAGGGTGTCCTCCACCTGCAGCGCGAAATCGGCATTGGCGGTGCTGCGATCGAGCGCGGTCTCGGCGAGCAGCAGCGTGGTGGCGAATTCGAGAGCGATGCTTTCCGTGAAGCGCAGCGGATCCTTGCGCAGCCACTGGCTGAAGCGCTGCATGCCGGCGAGCAGGTGAACGAAGGCCGGGCGGCCGAGTTGGCCGGTCAGCGGCGCAAGTTCGGACAGCGCACTGTCGAAGCGCGCCAGCGCAACGGCCGTTCCGCCGCAGAAGTCGTCCCAGATGTCCCGCAGTTCGGCCAGGCGCGCGCGCATGTCCTGCAGCAGCGGGGCGAGCGGTACCTCGCTGACCTGCGCGCCCGCTTCCGGCAGCAGGGCGTCGAGCTGCCAGGTGGCACGCACTGCGCGTTGGTGCTCGGTGGTCGCGGGCGTGGTGGCGACGCGATACAATAGGTCGCGCATCAGCCGGTCGGGTACCGCGGCATTGCCGCCCATCAGCCGGCGCATCTGGGCGTCGAGCTGGGTGCACATGCGCTTGACGCTGGCATCTACTGTCAGGCTGCCGGCGATCAGCGCGTCGAAGAAGGCGAGGCTGGCCCACCACAGCGCGCGTGCAGGGGGGCTGGTCTGCAGTGCCTCGATGCCGCTGACGGCATCGCGCATCGCCTGGGCGCCTGCCGGGTTAGCCGGCGCCTTCAGCCATTCGAGCAGACCGCGTTCGAAGCGGGCACGCAGCGGACGCATCTGCGTCGGCGCGTCGGCCACCGCGGCGGGGTCGGCCGCGCGGCGCGGCGGTCGCAGCGTCAGGTCGGGAAAGAACAGGTCCGCCGGCGAGGGCGCGTCCTGGCCGCGGGCAGCGAGCAGCTCGGCATACAGTGCGGCGAGGCGCAGCGGCTGGTCGGGAATGCCGTGGGCGAGCTCGTCGAGATAATTGCCCAGCGCCGCCAGCGCGCGCTTGCTCAGATGCAGCGCGTCGGCTGTGAGCGCCGCTTCGCCGCGCGCCATCGCGCCGACGAGCTGGTCGAGCGCGTCGGCAAACTGGGTGATGCCGTCCAGCCCGACGATGGACAATGCCCCACGGGCCTGATGCAGGTGGGTCTGGGCGAAGGCGAGACGGGAAGTGTCGTGGTCGGCGCGTGCCGCTTCATCGAGCGCCTCGCCGGCGCGACCGAGGGCCGCGTCGATCTCGCTCTTGACCCAGGTGAGCGGACCGAGGTCCGCTTCGATGGCGTGCGTCATGGCGGCTTTCCTGGCTGCTGGTGCGACGGGAGGACTCAGACCTTGAAGCCGGAGACCGAACCCTTCAGTTCGACCGCGAGGTCGGCGAGCTGACCGATCGATACCGCGGTCTGCTTGGTGCCGAGAGTGGTCTGTTCGGTAATCGCGAGAATGTCCTTCATCGTGCCCGCGACGCGGATGGCGGTCGAGGCCTGCTGCTGCGTGTCGGTCGAGATCTGCTCGATGAGGCGCGCAGTCTCCATCGACACCTCGCCGATCTCGGCCAGCGCCTTGCCGGCGGCGTCGGACAGCTGGGCGCCCTCGACCACGTCGCGGGTGGCGTTTTCCATGGCGCCGACCGCGTCCTGCGTATCGGTCTGAATGGTCTTCACGATCGCCGAGATCTGCTTCGTTGCTTCCGCGGAGCGTTCCGCCAGGCGCTGCACTTCTTCCGCAACCACGGTGAAGCCGCGACCGGCTTCGCCGGCGGACGCGGCCTGGATCGCGGCGTTGAGCGCCAGCACGTTGGTCTGCTCGGTAATGTCCGAGATCAGTTCGACGATTTCGCCGATCTCCTGCGAGGATTCGCCGAGGCGCTTGATGCGCTTGGAGGTTTCCTGGATCTTCTCGCGGATGTCGTTCATGCCCTTGATGGTGTTCTCCACCGCGTCGGCCCCCTTGCGCGCCGAATCCAGCGAGCGGCGGGCAACCTGGGCGGACTGCAGGGCGAGTTCGGACGATTCGGTCATCGACTGTGCCATGCGCTGCACGGTGGCGCCGGCTTCCTCGATTTCGCGCGACTGACGTTCGGTCGCGCCGAGCAGTTCGGTCGAGGTTTTCTGCGCGGACTGCGTGGCGGCGGTCACGCGGACCGCAGCGTCGTTGATCCGGCGTACCAGCACCGAGAGTTCTTCGATGGTGTAGTTGACCGAGTCGGCGATGGCGCCGGTGATGTCTTCGGTCACCGTGGCGCGGATGGTGAGGTCGCCGTCGGCGAGGTCGCCCATCTCGTTCATCAGCCGCAGGATCGCCTGCTGCGTCAGGTTGCGCTCGTTTTCGGCCGTCTGGCGCTGACGTTCGGAGTCGGCCCGGCGTTGCGCGAGGTCGTCGTTGTAGACCTTGGCCATGCGGCCGAGGACGCCGAGGCCGAGGAGGGCGGTGACCGCGATCAGGGCCGAGATGAAATTGAAGCCGCGCGAGGCGCTGTTGAGCGCTTCGGTCAGGGCGCCGGTCTGTTGCAGCAGCGGCGACGAATCGCGGAAGATGCGGCTGCCCGCCTGTTTGGCCTGCACCAGCATCTGGATGTTGCCCAGCATGCCGGTCACCGCGGTCAGCGTGCCCTGGGCCGTTTCCTGCAGGGTGGCGATACGGCCGCGCAGGTCGTTGTCACCGCCCATGCGGGAGATCGTGTCGACCAGTTCGCGGAAGGTGTTGGTGTCCTTGCCGAGCACGAAGGCCGTTTCCGGATCGATGGCGTCGGCCACGAGCAGGGCATTGGCGTTCTTGGCGATGCGCTGGGTGAGCATCACCGCGTGGTTGGCGACGGCGATGTCGCGTGCTGCGGCGCCGGTCTGCAATTTGAGCGCGGCGATCTGCTCGGTGAGGTCGAGCAGCGCGGCGTTGCTCGAATTGATCGCGTCGACCGAGGCGTTCAGCGTCAGCAGGTTCTTTTCCTGGGCAAGCAGCTGGGTGGTGTCCCGCTCGGTCTTGCTCCAGGTTTCGGCCAGGGCCGCGATCTGCGGCTGGCTCGATGCGGGGACGGCAGGAACGCCGACGCCGTCGATCTCGCCGCCTTGTCCCAGCGCCTGAAGCAGGCTGGTGAAGCGGGCGCTGCCGTTACGGAGTTCGGCGAAAGAGGCAGTGTTGCCCTGCAGCGCCAGTTGTGCGGACTTCGCAATCTGCTGCGACAGCATCTGCATTTCGCCGGCCGCAGCCACGTAACTGGTGGCGTGGGCCGACTGGCGTCCTTGGTAGATCACCAGGCCGGCGGTGACTGCGACCAGACCGGCAAAGGCCAGGCCGAGAAGCCGGACCTGCTCGGCCATCGGCCGCTTGCCCGGCGCCTGCTTTGCCTTGGCCGTGGAAGAGGGCGCTGCCGGAGCTTCCATGATGGTGGTGTCGGAAACCATCTCGTCTGCTGCAAGCGTCTTCTTGCCGAGAGAGAGCTTGAATGCCATTTCGCGTGCTCCGCCGCTAAAGAGTATGTGTTGATGAGGCTGGCGCGGGTTCAGTCGATCCCCGCGTCCAGGAAGCCGGGATGGGCGAGCAGGGTCGGTACGTCCAGGCGCAGCCACAGACGGTTCTGCAGGTCGCGCAGTCGTGCCTTGACCCAGGGGCGCTCGTCACCCGGGCCGCTGTCGATTTCGAAATCTTCCTGACTGCGCAGCCCGGTGGCCCGCGATACCAGCAGGGCGGAATGCACCCCGTGGCGGACGCCGATCAGCAGCAGTCGGGCCTGGCCGGCTGCAACGACGGCGGGACCCTGGTGGAAGCTGGAAAGATCGACCACGCCGAACAGGGTGCCGCGCACATTGGCGAGACCGCGATACCAGGGGCGGGTGAGCGGCACCGGCGACAGCGGCGGTGGCGGCAGGATCTCGCCGGTTTCGGTAAGATCGATCAGCCAATTTTCATTGCCCGCTTGCAACCCCAGCAGGCCACGGCGCTCGCCCGTGCGGGCCTCGGACAGACGGCGGACAAGGTTTTCCTGGAATTCTCGAAGACTGATCCGCTTGGACATGGGCGGATCAGCCGATGGCCTTGATGCGCGCGAGCAGTTCGGTGTGCTCGACCGGCTTTACCAGGTAGTCGTAGGCCCCCTGGCGCATGCCCCAGATCTTGTCGGTTTCCAGCCCCTTGCTGGTGCACATGATGATGGGGATGTGGCGGGTGGCGTCGTCGCGCGAGATCGTGCGGGTGGCCTGATAGCCGTTCATGCCCGGCATGACCACGTCCATCAGGATGAGGTCGGGGCGTTCGCCCTTGCTCTTGGTGATGGCTTCCTCGCCGCTGTCGGCGGTGACCACTTCGTAGCCGTTGCGGGTCAGCAGTTCGGTCAGTGCGAGACGTTCGGTCGGCGAGTCGTCGACCACGAGTATCTTGTTGATCGGCATCGTGCGTGGCGTTCCGTCTACGGGTTCAGGCCGGCCGGCGGCCGGCGTAGGTGGCGACGGCCCTGAGCAGGCTGTCTTTGGTGAAGGGTTTGGTGAGGTACTCGTCCGACCCCACCATGCGGCCGCGGGCCCGGTCGAAGAGGCCGTCCTTGGACGAGAGCATGATCACCGGCGTCGACGACAGGCGCGGATTCTTCTTGATCAGCGCGCAGGTCTGATAGCCGTCGAGGCGGGGCATCATGATGTCGACGAAGATCACGTCGGGATGGTGGTCGGCGATCTTGGCGAGTGCGTCGAAACCGTCTTCGGCAAGCAGGACCTGGCAGCCGGACTGGCCGAGAAAGATCTCGGCGCTGCGGCGGATGGTGTTGCTGTCATCGATGACCATGACCTTGAGCCCGGTCAGATCCATGGTTCAACCCTCGGAGTGGCGGCCCGGCAGGCTCGCGGGCTCGTGGAACGCGTGCAGCATACAGGAAAGGCTGTCAGGCGCGCCGTGCGTGTCATATTTCCACGAGCTCGAAGTCTTCCTTGCGGGCTTCGCACTCCGGACAGGTCCAGTTGGGGGGGATGTCTTCCCAGCGCGTGCCGGGAGGAATGCCTTCATCGGGCAGGCCGGCGGCTTCGTCGTAGATGAAGCCGCAGATCAGGCACATGTAGGTCTTGTAGGGCGTGTCTGCCATCGTTCGGGTATGGAAGGTGGCGAAGTGTGCCGTCGCGATTGACGGTAGAATCCGGGGCATCTTACCGCATTTGAGTCCGCGCCAGAAGCGGCGCGGCTTCCCCCATGTCATGCCCATAGCCATGCCCGATACACCCCCTGTCGTCCTCTGCCTCGCCGCCGGCGATGCCACCGGGGGAGGCGGTCTGCCGTCGGACATCCTCACCCTGGCGAGCATGGGGTGCCACCCGCTGGCGATCCAGACCGCGGCGGTCGCGCGCGACACCCGCGGCGTCGAGGAAATCTGGCCGGTGGAGCCGGAGTCCCTCGCAGCCCAGGCGCGCGCCGTGCTGGAGGACATCCCGGTGCACGCCTTCAAGCTCGGTTTTTGCGGCAGTGTCGAGAACATCGCGGTGGTGGCGGAGATCCTGTCCGACTATCCGGAAGTGCCGTTGGTGGTGGAGCCGGCGCTCTATCCCGGCGTGGACGATCCGGCGGCGGAAGATGCGATCGCTGCATTGGTCGAGTTGGTGCTGCCGCAAACCTCGCTGCTGGTGGCGGGCGCGCACGAGGTGCTGCGGCTCGCCGGCCTCGATGTCGACGACGAGGACGAGGCCGATCCGTTGTCGGCGGAAGAGGCCGTGGCGCGGCTGGTGGCGGGCGGTGTCGAGTACGTGCTGCTCACCGGCGGCGGTGCGCAGGGGCCGCAGGTGGTGAATGTGCTGATCGGCGAGAGCGGTGTGGTCCGCACCGACGCCTGGGAACGCCTGCCGGGGCGCTTCCTTGGCGCCGGCTCGACCATCGCGGCCGCAGCCGCTGCCGCGCTTGCCCATGGCATGGCGATGCCGGAAGCGGTGCGGGAGGCCCAGGAGTTCGCCCAGCAGGCGCTCAAGCATGCCTACCGGCCGGGCATGGGGAGGGCGCTGCCGGACCGCTTCTTCTGGGCGCGTGCGCAGGGTGAAGAGCATGAGTGAGCGTGCGGTACGGGGGCTTTATCTGGTGACGCCGGACGAGGCCGACAGTGCTGATCTGCTCGCGGCGGTAGCCCGCGTGCTGCCGGCACGGCCTGCGCTGCTTCAGTACCGCAACAAGCTGGCGGACGCCGCACAGCGCCGCGACGAAGCGCTGGCGCTGGCGGTGCTGTGCCGCGAGGCCGGCGTCCGATTCGTCGTCAATGACGATCTGGCGCTGGCGCTGGCAGTCGGGGCCGACGGCGTGCACCTCGGTCGCGACGATGGCGATCCGGCGGCGGCGCGCGCGGCGCTCGGTCCGGGCCGTCTGCTTGGCGTGTCCTGCTACGGTGAATGGGCGCGTGCCGAGCGCGGCGCCGCGGCCGGTGCCGATTACCTCGCCTTCGGGGCGATGTTCGTGTCGCCTACCAAGCCGCAGGCAGTACGCGCCCCGCGCGAGCTGCTCGGGCGGGCACGACGCGAACTCGATCGCGCGGTGGCGGCCATCGGCGGCATCACGCTGGACAACGCCGGCGAGGTGATCGAGGCCGGGGCGGATCTCGTCGCGGTCATCTCCGACGTTTTCGCCGCGCCCGATCCGCTGGCGCGTGCCCTGGCCTATCGCCGGCTGTTCGACTGAGCGCTGTGGACCGCCGGGCGTCCGGCGCGCGACAATCCGGCCCTTCTTCATCGAACGCCGCCACCTTGCCGCCATGAACAGTCGAAACGAAGCCCTTTTCCAGCGCGCCCAGCGCACCATCCCCGGCGGGGTGAATTCCCCGGTCCGCGCCTTCCGTTCGGTGGGCGGCACGCCCCGTTTCATTGACCGTGCCGAGGGCGCCCGCGTATGGGATGCCGACGGCAAGGAATATCTGGACTACGTCGGCTCCTGGGGGCCGGCAATCGCCGGCCACGCCCATCCGGCCATCGTCGAGGCGGTGCGCGAGGCCGCGCTGCGCGGCCTGTCCTTCGGTGCGCCGACCGAAGGCGAGGTCGAGATGGCCGAGTTGCTGTGCGAATTGCTGCCGTCGATGGAGATGGTGCGCCTGGTCAGCTCCGGCACCGAGGCGACGATGAGCGCGATCCGCCTGGCGCGCGGCTTCACCGGGCGTGACGCGATCGTGAAGTTCGAAGGCTGCTATCACGGCCATGCCGACAGCCTGCTGGTAAAGGCCGGCTCCGGCCTGCTCACCTTCGGCAATCCGTCGTCGGGCGGGGTGCCGGCCGATTTTGCCAAGCACACCATCGTGCTCGACTACAACGACCTCGAGCAGGTCGAGGCGGTGTTCAAGGCGCGCGGGAACGAGATTGCCGCCATCATCGTCGAGCCGGTCGCCGGCAACATGAACCTGGTCAAGCCGCGCCCCGGCTTCCTCGAAGGACTGCGCCGGCTGTGTACCGAACACGGCGCGGTGCTGATCTTCGACGAGGTGATGACCGGGTTCCGCGTCGGGCCTCAGGGCGTGCAGGGGCTGTATGGCATCACGCCCGATCTCACCACGCTGGGCAAGGTCATCGGCGGCGGCATGCCGGTGGGCGCTTTCGGCGGTCGGCGCGACATCATGGAATGCATTGCGCCGCTCGGGTCCGTGTATCAGGCGGGCACCCTGTCCGGCAGCCCGGTGGCGGTGGCGGCCGGGCTGGCCTCGCTGCGCCTCACCCGCGAACCCGGTTTCTACGAGGCGCTGGCCGCCCGTACCAGCAAGCTGGTGGCCGGTCTGGTCGATGCCGCCCGCGACGCCGGCGTCGCCTTCAGTGCGGATGCGATCGGCGGTATGTTCGGGGTTTATTTCAGTGCTGCGGTGCCGGGCTCGTTCGCCGAGGTGATGGCGTCGGACCGCGAGGCCTTCAACCGCTTCTTCCACGCCATGCTGGAGGTCGGACACTACTTTGCGCCGTCCGCCTTCGAGGCCGGTTTCGTGTCGGCGGCCCATACCGATGCCGACATCGACGCTACCGTGGCCGCCGCACGCAGCTGTCTGCAGCGGGCTTGAGCACGCTTCCCCGGCATCTGGCGGTCGGTTTCGTCCCGCCGATGCCGCGAGTCCGCCTCAACCCGCGGTGCCGCTTGCCCGCCGGCGTCGGGCGCTGATCGCCAGCAGCCCGAGACCGGCGATCGCCAGGCTGGCGCCACCCGGTTCGGGCACGACGGTGACGGTCGCATAACCGCCGTCGCGCACGGTGTAGGCGAGCGGTGTGTTGGTGAAGGCGGTGCCGTCGCAACCCGGCCCGGTGTAGCCGGCCATGCCACAGACGATCTCGGCGACCATCAGTTCGTCGGGGGTGGTCTGCTGGTTGTAGATGCCGAGCGAGAACACGACCTTGGCGAGGTTTCCGAGATCGGTGCCGCCGGCATCGAACAGGTAACCGGGCAAGAGGCTTCCGGCGACCAGTGCTGCGTCCATGGTGACCAGCCCGTTGGCGGCGATGCCGCCGCCGAGGACGGAGAGAAGGGCAATCCGGGTGCCGTTGTCGGTGCCATAGTTGGCGACTGCGGTGCCGAAATCGAAGTTCGCGTCGGAATAGAGTTCGATGCTGCCCGACGTGAAGCTGAGGGCCGTCGGGTCGAGAAAGCTGCCGCTGCCTTGCACCGAGTAGCGGATGGTCAGGTCGTAGGGGCCTAGGGGTGTGCTGCCATCCGCCTGCACTGCACGGTAGGCGCCATGCTCGATGAAGGTGAAGGCGGCGGGGTTGGCGGCGTCCGGCAGGATCTGCACGAAGCCGACGCCTGCGACGTCCAGCAGCGAGGCTGCCGTCGCGTCGCCGGCGCCGGTGCCGGCGGTATTGATCAGCCACAGCGGTGCCGCCTGCGCGAGCTGGCCGCATGCCGCCAGCGCGATCGCGCATGCCCAGTTCTTCCTGCCGCGTGTCCTGGTGCTCCCATTCATTGCCGTTCTCCATGTTCCGGTCGTTTCGAGATCCGGCCAGCCGATGGACGCGCTCGCCAGAGGTATGACATAAATGCATTTGTCATTTGCCGGATTCTAGGCCGACATGCTGCGATGGGCTAGGGCGGTGTCATTGTTTTCAGCGTCTTGGGTCCTGTCGCAAATGCAACAATTGACTACATTCCGCAAACAGTTGCGCAAACATGCCTTGCGAAACTGCAGTCCTGACAAGACCTCTGCGGCGCCTCGGGGCGTCGCCGCCGGGCCCGAAAATCAAAGAGCACAGGGCCGGGTGAGGAGACAGGATCAACCAAAGGAGACTGGGGCATGTCCGAAACTCACGGGCAAGCGGCGCTCGATGCCGCACTCGATCCCTCGTGCGACACCTTCCCCCGCCTGCTGATGCATCACGCTCGTGTGCGGCCGCAGCGGCCGGCGATGCGCGAGAAGGAATACGGTATCTGGCAGACCTACAGTTGGGCGGAAGTGGCGCAGAACGTGCGGGCGATCGCCTGCGGCCTCGCCGAACTCGGCTTCAAGCGCGGCGACCGGCTGGCCATCATCGGCGACAACCGGCCGCGGCTGTACTGGTCGGTGGCCGCCTGCCAGTGCCTGGGCGGCATTCCGGTGATGCTCTACCAGGATGCGGTGGCGCAGGAAATGGCCTATGTGCTGCAGGACGCCGAGATCCGCTTCGCGGTGGTGGAGGATCAGGAGCAGGTCGACAAGATGCTCGAGATCCAGCCCGAGGTGCCCTTTCTCGAGCACGTGATCTACGACGATCCCCGCGGCCTGCGCCACTACACCCAGACCTTGCTGATGGGCCTGGACGAGTTGCAGGAGATGGGCCGCATCCACGACCGCAACCAGAGCGACTTCCTCGACGGCGAGATCGCCAAGGGCGCGCCCGACGACATCTCGGTGATGCTCTACACCTCGGGCACCACCGGCAAGCCCAAGGGCGTGTGTCAGACCCACCGCGCCTTCATCTCCGCCGCACGGGGGGCGATGCAGGTCGACGGCCTGACCGACCAGGAGGACATCCTGTCCTACCTGCCGATGGCCTGGGTGGGCGACCACCTGTTCTCCTTCGCCCAGGCCATGGTGGCCGGCTTCACCATCAACTGCCCGGAATCGGGCGAGACGGTGATGACCGACCTGCGCGAGATCGGCCCCACCTACTACTTCGCGCCGCCGCGGGTGTTCGAGAATCTGCTGACCCAGGTGATGATCCGCATGGAGGACGCCGGCGCGATCAAGCGCAAGCTGTTCCACCACTTCCTCGATGTCGCCCGCCGCTGCGGCGCCGACATCCTCGACGGCAGGCCAGTATCGGCCGGCGACCGCCTGCAGTACTGGCTGGGCAATCTGCTGGTGTATGGGCCGCTGAAGAACGTGCTCGGCATGAGCCGCATTCGCGTCGCCTACACCGCCGGCGCCGCGATCGGGCCGGACCTGTTCCGCTTCTACCGCTCCATCGGGGTGAACCTGAAGCAGTTCTACGGCCAGACCGAAACCTGCGCCTACGTCTGCCTGCAGCCCGACGGCCAGATCAAGTTCGACTCGGTCGGCCGTCCGGCGCCCTTCGTCGAGGTCAAGCTCGCCGACAACGGCGAGATCCTGGTCAAGGGGCCGATGCTGCTGAAGGCCTACTACAAGCGTCCGGACGCTACCGCCGAGTCGATCAACGCCGACGGCTACTTCATGACCGGCGACGCCGGCTTCTTCGACGAGGATGGCCACCTCAAGATCATCGACCGCGCCAAGGACGTCGGCAAGCTCAACGACGGTTCGATGTTCGCGCCCAACTACATCGAGAACAAGCTCAAGTTCTTCCAGCACATCAAGGAGGCGGTGACCTTCGGCAACGGCCGCGACTACGTCACC
This sequence comes from Azoarcus sp. DD4, assembly GCF_006496635.1. Classification (NCBI taxonomy): domain Bacteria; kingdom Pseudomonadati; phylum Pseudomonadota; class Betaproteobacteria; order Rhodocyclales; family Zoogloeaceae; genus Azoarcus; species Azoarcus sp. DD4. The sequence goes on along the minus strand of NZ_CP022958.1, from coordinate 4,541,793 downwards.
GCCTTCGTCAACATCGACCTCGAAGCTGTCGGCAACTGGGCGGAGCGCCGCGGCCTGGCCTATTCCGGCTACACCGACCTCGCCGGTCAGGACGCGGTGTATGCGCTGATCCGTGAATGTGTCGAACAGGTCAACGCCGACCTGGCTGCCGACCCCAAGATGGGCGGCTCGCAGATCAAGCGCTTCCTGGTGCTGCACAAGGAACTCGACGCCGACGACGGCGAGCTCACCCGCACCCGCAAGGTCCGCCGCAACTTCGTCGCCGAGAAGTACGCGGCGCTGGTCGAGGGGCTCTACGCCGGCAAGAAGAGCCAGTACATCGAGACCCAGGTGAAGTACGAGGACGGCCGCAGCGGCAAGGTGGCTGCCGACCTGCGCATCGAGGAGGCCAAGACCTTCTCGGCGCAGGCTGCGAAAAGGGCTGCATGAGGGGCCTCTCGAGCCCACGCAGCGCTGAGGAGGAGACAAATGATGATGAACGACATGCCGCAGCAGGTCGCCGCGCAAGACGGCGGCCGCCGCACCGGCGAGGTGATCCTCGATCTGCAGGGGATCTCGCTGTCCTTCGGCGGGGTGAAGGCGCTGACCAACATCAGCTTCGACGTCCGCGAGCATGAGATCCGCTCGATCATCGGCCCCAACGGGGCCGGCAAGAGTTCGATGCTCAACGTGATGAACGGCGTCTACCACCCGCAGGAAGGAAAGATCATGTTCCGCGGCGAGCAGCGCCAGAAGATGGAGCCGCACATGGCGGCCAAGCAGGGCATCGCTCGCACCTTCCAGAACATCGCCCTGTTCAAGGGCATGAGCGTGCTCGACAACATCATGACGGGGCGCAACCTCAAGATGCGCTGCAACCTGTTCGAGCATGCACTGTACTGGGGCCGTGCGCGCAAGGAAGAGATCGAGCAGCGCAGGAAGGTCGAGGAGGTGATCGACTTCCTGGAGATCCAGAGCATCCGCAAGACGCCGGTCGGCCGTCTGCCCTACGGCCTGCAGAAGCGAGTCGAACTGGGCCGTGCGCTCGCCGCCGAGCCCAGCCTGCTGCTCCTCGACGAGCCGATGGCGGGCATGAACGTCGAGGAAAAGCAGGACATGTGCCGCTTCATCCTGGATGTGAACGACCAGTTCGGCACCACCATCGTGCTGATCGAGCACGACATGGGGGTGGTCATGGATATTTCCGACCGCGTGGTGGTGCTCGATTACGGCAAGAAGATCGGCGACGGTCCGCCCGACGAAGTGAAGAACAACCCGGACGTGATCGCGGCTTACCTCGGCACCTCGCACTGAGTGCCGGAGCCGGAAGAAGGATGAGGAGACAGGGATGAGTTTCTTTTTCGAAGTGCTGATCGGCGGACTGCTGTCCGGGGTGCTCTACGCCCTGGTCGCGCTGGGTTTCGTGCTGATCTACAAGGCCTCGGGCGTGTTCAACTTTGCCCAGGGCGCAATGGTGTTCTTCGCCGCGCTGACCTTCGTCGGCTTCCAGCAGGTGCTGCCGGGCTGGACCGGCCTCGAGGCGGGCGGGCGCACTGTGTTCTGGCTGGCCTTCGTGCTGGCGCTGGCGTCCATGGTGGTGCTCGGTATCCTCACCGAGAAGGTGGTGCTGCGGCCGCTGGTGAACCAGCCGCATATCACGCTGTTCATGGCCACCATCGGCCTCACCTTCCTGGTCGAGGGCATTGCCCAGGCGATCTGGGGCGCCAACGTGCATGGGCTGGATCTGGGGATCGCCGACGAGCCGATCGAATGGGTGATGGACAGCGCCGACATCATCGTCTCCAAGTTCGACGTCTTCGCCGCGACGCTGGCCGGCGCCCTGGTCGCCTCGCTCGCGCTGTTCTTCCAGTACACCAAGGTCGGCCGGGCGTTGCGCGCGGTGGCGGACGACCACCAGGCGGCGCTGTCGATCGGCATCCCGTTGCAGCACATCTGGGCGATCGTGTGGGCGGTGGCGGGCTTTGTGGCCCTGGTCGCGGGCCTGATCTGGGGGGCACGCAGCGGGGTGCAGTTCGCGCTCACCTTCACTGCGCTGAAGGCATTGCCGGTGCTCATCCTCGGCGGTTTCACCTCGGTGCCGGGCGCCATCGTCGGAGGGCTGATCATCGGTGCTTCCGAGAAGCTGGCCGAAGTCTACGTCGGCCCGATGGTGGGCGGCGGCATCGAAGGCTGGTTCCCCTACGTGCTGGCGCTCGGCTTCCTGCTGGTGCGTCCGGAAGGCCTGTTCGGCGAGAAGCATATCGATCGGGTGTGAGCCCCCACGCTTGGGGCTGACGCCCCGGCGCTGCCCCCCGAGGGGGGTGGAGCGGGGAATTCGTGAAGCACTGCTTCGCGCCCGCGGAACGGGCCGGCTGTGCAAAGCCGGCCCCTCTCGCCCGCCTTGGGGCGGCCCGGCGGCGGGCGAGGTTCGGCCTCCACGCCAGGGACGGCCCCGATGCAGGACAACAGATTGGAGACAACGCATGCTTTACCGTGAAGCCGGCCAGTTCAAGGCCAGTTACCAGGAAGACCAGCAGATCTTCCCGATCCGCCAGGACCGGATGGGGTTCGCCGCCATCCTCGCCTTCTTCTTCCTGGTCGTGCCGATGATTGCCGACCAGTACTGGCTGCAGGCCATCCTGATCCCGGTGCTGATCTTCTCGCTGGCCGCGATCGGGCTCAACATCCTCACCGGCTACGCCGGCCAGCTTTCGCTCGGCTCGGCGGCCTTCATGGCGGTCGGGGCCTTCGGTGCCTACAACTTCATGCTGCGCATCGACGGCATGCCCTTCATCGTCGGCGTCGTGCTGGGCGGCCTGTGCGCCGCTGCGGTGGGGGTGGCCTTCGGTCTGCCGTCGCTGCGTATCAAGGGTTTCTACCTGGCGGTGGCGACACTGGCGGCGCAGTTCTTCATCGTCTGGGCGCTGGTGAAGTTTCCGTGGTTCTCGAACAACGCGTCCTCCGGCGTGATCACCGCGCAGCGGGTCGAGATCCTCGGCTACGCCTTCGATACCCCGGTAAGCAAGTACCTGCTGACACTCGCCATCGTCGCGGTGCTGGCGCTGCTGGCGAAGAACCTGGTGCGCAGCACCACCGGCCGCAGCTGGATGGCGGTGCGCGACATGGACGTGGCAGCCGAGGTCATCGGCATCCGGCCGATGCACGCCAAGCTCACCGCCTTCGCCGTGTCGTCCTTCTATTGCGGTGTGGCCGGTGCGCTCTACGCTTACACCTACCTCGGAACGGTCGAGCCCGAGGGTTTCAGCCTGGATCTGTCTTTCAAGATCCTGTTCATGATCATCATCGGCGGGGTCGGCTCCATCATGGGCTCCTTCCTCGGGGCGGCCTTCATCGTGCTGCTGCCGATCTTCCTCAACGTCGTGATGCACTCGGCCTTCGGCGGTTCGATGCCGGCCGGGCTAGGCTCCAACCTGGAGCTCATCATCTTCGGCGGCCTGATCATCTTCTTCCTGATCGTCGAACCGCACGGCCTGGCGCGCCTGTGGCAGCTCGGCAAGGAAAAGCTGCGGCTGTGGCCCTTCCCGCACTGACCGCAGACAGCAGGACCCGGGGCCGGCGTCGCGACGCCGGTCCGGCAAAGCGCAACACGCAGCACCACACACAAAAGAGGAGGCTCCACACATGGCATTCAAGAAAACCGCACTCATCGGCGCAGCGATCGCCGGACTGCTCGCCACCGGCTATGCCGCCGCGCAGGAACAGTTCATCGGTCTGCCGAGCTACCGCGTCGGCCCGTTCGGCTCCAACGGCGCATCGCTCTATGGCGGCTGGATCGACTACATGGCGATGGTCAACGAGCGCGATGGCGGCGTGAATGGCGTCAAGCTGACCTGGGAAGAATGCGAGACCGAATACAACAACGCCCGCGGCGTCGAGTGCTACGAGCGCCTGAAGGGCAAGGGTCCGACCGGCAACACCACCTTCCAGCCGCTGTCGACCGGCATCACCTATTCCGTGCTGGAGAAGGTCGCGCAGGACAAGATCCCGATGGTCACCATCGGCTACGGCCGCACCGACGCCGCCGATGGTCGCGTGTTCCCGTGGGTCTTCCCGATGATCTCGACCTACTGGACGCAGGCCTCCGCCATCGTCAATTACATCGGCCAGAAGGAAGGCGGCATGGCCAAGCTCAAGGGCAAGAAGATCGGCCTGCTCTACCACGACTCGGCCTACGGCAAGGAGTCGCACGCGATCATGGACAAGCTCGCCGAAAAGCATGGTTTCGAGCTGAGCAAGATCGCCGTGGCCAACCCGGGTAACGAGCAGCAGGCGCAGTGGCTGCAGATCCGCCAGTTGAAGCCCGACTACGTGGTGCTGTGGGGCTGGGGCGTGATGAACGCGACCGCGTTGCGCACCGCCGCCAAGACCGGCTATGCGCGCGAGAAGATCGTCGGCGTGTGGTGGTCCGGCTCGGAGGAGGACACCATTCCTGCGGGTGACGCGGCCAAGGGCTACACCGCCGCAGGCTTCAACGTCGCGGGCGCCAACTACCCGGTGGTGCAGGACATCCAGAAGCTCATCTACGCCAAGAACAAGGGCAACATGGAAGACAAAACCCGCGTCGGCAGCGTGCTCTACAACCGCGGCGTGGTGCACGGAATCATCACCGTCGAAGCCATCCGCAAGGCGCAGGAGAAGTACGGCAAGGGCAAGTCGATGACCGGCGAGCAGATGCGCTGGGGCTTCGAGAACCTGCATATCGACAACAAGCGCCTGGCCGAACTCGGCGCCGCCGGCTTCATGCCCGACCTCAACATCAGCTGCGCCGACCACGAAGGCGCCGGCAAGCTGAAGTTCCAGCAGTGGGACGGCGCCAAGTGGACGGTCGTGACCGACTGGATCGAAGGCGACCGTCCGCTGGTGCGGGGCATGATCGAGGAATCGGCCATGGCCTACGCCAAGGAAAAGGGCATCACCCCGCGCGACTGCAGCAAGGAACTGTAAGCCGCGGACGCTGCCGGGGTTTGCGCCCCGGCGGCGGGACAGGCTCCCCGCGCGAGCGGGGGTCTGCAGGGCGTTTGCGCGGTGCGCGCGAGCCCCCTGCAGACCCTCTGCCGGCCAGGCCGGGGAAGGAACGGAAACTCCGGGGACCGAGAAACAAGGCGAGAACCATGACCCACGCAGCCACTGCAAGCGCCGCCAGCAGCGCGGCGCCCTATCTCAGCATCAACAACGTCGAGGTCATCTACGACCACGTCATTCTCGTGCTCAAGGGCGTGTCGCTCGAAGTGCCGCAGGGCAGCATCGTCGCGCTGCTGGGCGCCAACGGCGCCGGCAAGTCGACCACGCTGAAGTCGATTTCCAACCTGCTGCGCGCCGAGCGCGGCGACGTCACCAAGGGCAGCATCGAATTCAAGGGCGCGCGGGTCGACCAGATGACGCCCAACGAACTGGTGAGGCGCGGCGTCATCCAGGTGATGGAGGGGCGCCACTGCTTCGGCCACCTCACCATCGAGGAGAACCTGCTCACCGGCGCCTATACCCGCAGCATCTCGCGCGCGGAGCTCAAGGACAACCTCGACAAGGTCTATCACTACTTCCCGCGCCTGAAGACGCGGCGCACCTCGCAGGCGGGCTACACCTCGGGCGGCGAACAGCAGATGTGCGCGATCGGCCGCGCGCTGATGGCCAAGCCGGAGATGATCCTGCTCGACGAGCCGTCGATGGGCCTGGCGCCGCAGATCGTCGAGGAAATCTTCGAGATCGTGAAGGACCTCAACAGCAAGGAACGGGTGAGCTTCCTGCTGGCCGAGCAGAACACGATGGTGGCGCTGCGCTATGCCGACTTCGGCTACATCATGGAGAACGGCCGCATCGTCATGGAAGGGGCGGCCAGGGAGCTGGCCGATAACGAGGACGTCAAGGAGTTCTACCTCGGCCTGTCCGGCGAGGGCCGCAAGAGCTTCCGCGAGGTCAAGCACTACCGCCGGCGCAAGCGCTGGCTGAGCTGAACCGACAACACCAGGGCGACGGCAGCCGTCGCAAGCGGCCCCGTCTTCGGCAGGCGCGGCCTGTCACCCGGCACAACGGATGCATCGATGACTTACTACGACGCCAGAGAAACCCGCGATCCCGCGGCGCGCGAGCAGGACCTGTTCTCCCGCCTGCCGGCGCAGATCGCCCATGCGCAGTCCCGCGCACCGGCCTTCGCCCGGCTGCTGGCCGGCGTCGATCCGGCCACGGTCACCAGTCGCGAGGCGCTGGCACGCCTGCCGGTGACGCGAAAGTCGGAACTGCTCGAGATGCAGAAGGCTGCGCGCCCTTTCGGCGGCTTTGCCGCAGTCGGCTGGGGCGGAACCTGTCTGCGGGTGTTCGCATCGCCGGGTCCCCTGTACGAACCGGAGAGCGCCCGGCCCGATTACTACCGCCTGGCGCGAGCTTTCCACGCCGCCGGCTTTCGCGCCGGCGACCTTGTACATAACACCTTCTCCTACCACTTCACGCCGGCCGGCGCGATGATGGAGACCGCCGCGCACGCGCTAGGCTGCACGGTGTTTCCGGCCGGCACCGGCCAGACCGAGCAGCAGGTCGCCGCGATCGCCGACCTCCAGCCCAACGCCTACGTCGGCACGCCGTCCTTCCTGCGCATCCTGCTCGACAAGGCGGAGGAACTGGGGGTGCGGCCGAGCTTCACCAAGGCCTTCGTCTCGGGTGAGGCGTTCCCGCCCAGCGTGCGCGAGGCCTTTGCTGCGCGCGGCATCACCGCCAGCCAGGCCTACGCCACCGCCGACATCGGCCTCATCGCCTACGAGACGCCGGCGCGTGAAGGCATGGTCGTGGACGAGGACGTGATCCTGGAGATCGTCCGTCCGGGCACCGGCGATCCGGTGGCAGCGGGCGAGGTCGGTGAAGTGGTGGTCACCACCTTCAATCCCGATTACCCGCTGATCCGCTTCGGCACCGGCGATCTGTCGGCGCTGCTGCCGGGCATGTCGCCCTGCGGCCGCAGCAACCTGCGGATAAAGGGCTGGATGGGACGTGCGGATCAGACCACCAAGATCAAGGGTATGTTTGTTCACCCGGGGCAGGTGGCCGACGTGGTGCGGCGTCACCCGCAGGTTGGCCGCGCGCGGCTGGTGGTGGAGAATCCTGGACTCAACGACCGCATGACCCTGCACTGCGAGACCACGGCGGGCAGCGAGACGCTGGCTGGCGCACTCGCCGCCAGCATCCGCGAACTCACCAAGCTGCGCGGCGAGGTGGTGTTCTGCGCGCCGGGCACGCTCGCCAACGACGGCAAGGTCATCGAGGATCTGCGTACCTACGAATAGCATCGGCTTGTGTGTGGGCAGCTGACCGGCCCGGTTTTCGGGCCGGCTTTTTTTGTCCGCTACGCCGGGAACCAGGCCATGACACAGACTGCTAGACCCAAGCCGCTCGCCGGCATCCGTATCCTCGATCTGACCCGCCTGCTGCCGGGGCCGCTTGCCACCCAGCATCTGGCCGACTACGGCGCGGAAGTCATCAAGCTGGAAGACACCGGCGCCGGCGACTACGCCCGCAGCATGGGGGCGATGGCGGGCGATACCAGCTATTTCTACCAGATCGTCAATCGCAACAAGCAGAGCCTGCGCCTCGACCTCAAGACGGCAGCAGGGCGGGCACTCTTCCTGCGTCTGGTGGAAACGGCGGATGCGCTGGTCGAGGGTTTCCGACCGGGCGTGATGGACAAGCTCGGGTTCGGTTACGAGGCGCTCGCGGCGATCAATCCGCGCCTTGTCTACTGCAGCATCAGCGGCTACGGGCAGACGGGGCCCTACGCCCAACGTGCCGGTCACGACATCAACTATATCGGCTATGCCGGCGTGCTCGATCAGATAGGCGGCGCCGGTTGCGCGCCGGCGATTCCCAACCTGCAGATCGGCGACCTGCTCGGCGGCACGATGTCGGCGGCGATGGGCGTGCTGGTGGCGCTGATCGACGCGCGCGGAAGCGGCCTTGGCCGCCACGTGGACGTCGCGATGACGGATGCGGCGCTTGCTCATGCGATCTTCCCCTTGGTCGAGGTGCTCGCCCACGGGCAAGTGAGGCCGCGTGGCGAAGATCTGCTCACGGGGGGCGTGCCCTGTTATGGCGTCTATGAGACTGCAGACGGCGGTCACATGGCAGTGGGGGCGCTGGAGGAAAAGTTCTGGCAACTGTTGTGCGACACCCTCGAACGGCCCGACCTGAAACCGGCGCATCTCGCGACAGGCGAGGTCGGTGCGCGGGCGCGTGCCGAACTCCAGGCCATTTTTCGCGGCCGCAGCCGGGCCGAATGGGCACGCTTGTTCGAGACCGTGGATTGCTGTGTCACCCCGGTGCTCAGGCTGGAGGAAAGCCTGGACGATCCGCAAGTGCGGGCGCGCGGCATGGTCGTGGAGGTGGGGGGCATACGCCAGTTCGCACCGCCGTTGCGCATGTCCGGCTTCGCCTTCGCGGCGACGGCCGCTCCGGCTGCCGGGGCCGATAGCGAGGCCATTCTGGCCGGACTGGGCGTGAGCCCCGACGAGATTGCCCGGCTGCGTGAAGACGGCGTGATCTGACGGCCGATCGCGAACACCCGCGACGGGCTGATGCTGCCGGACGTGCGCCGGGTCTCTACTTGTTTGCGGCGGGTCTGCGGCGCGGGGCTTCGGCCTTGGTGTCGCTGCCGGTGCTGCCCTTGTCGGCGGCCTGGGTGTCGGTCGCCGCTTCGCTGCCGGGCTGGGCGTTCATGAAGTTCCACGGCCACATCGCGGCGGCGGCCGCAAACGGATTGGCGTCCGCTGCGGTCGGTGCGTCCTGCGCTTGCCGTGCGTGCTGGCTCATCGCCTTCACCGCGGCGAGCGCAGCGCGCTGCATCTCCAGCCCCTGGGTGGTCATCTGCATCATGTTGAGGTTCATCTTCAGCCAGCCCTCGACCGCCTTGAGATCGGCGATGCGCTTGTCGAGTTCGTCAACATCCAGGGTCGGGGTCACCATGCCGGGCAACGAGAAACCCATGTTGTTCCACATGCCGCGCACGAACTCGAGGGGATCCTGGGCAGAATTCTCGTTGGACATCGGTGTGCTCCCGCTGGATGGTCGAGGCTTCATCTTAACCGATGCGCGCTGCATCCCGCATGGCGCAAGGCGCCATCCACGCTGTTTTTCCAGGCCAAGGACAGGTTTCGGCGTCAATCCTTGTGCAGCAGTCGATGGATGAGGGCGCGTAGTCGAGCGGGGCGAACCGGTTTGTGGAGCAGTGGCACGGCCGCATCCTGGGCAAGGCGCAGTGTTTCCGGTCCGGTGTCGCCGCTGATCAGGACGGCGGACATGTCGGTGCCAACCTGTTCGCGCAGTGCATAGATGATGTCCACGCCGTTGTGCGGTCCGTGCAGGCGGAAGTCGCTGATCAGGAGTTGCGGCCGGCTGCCGTTGTGCGCGAACGCCGCGAGCAACTCGGCCGGGGTTTCAGCGGAGACGACGGCGCAGCCCCAGGCCGTGAGCAGGCTTTCCATGCCGTCACGGGCGAGCGGATCGTCGTCGAGCAGCGCAACCAGCAGGCCGCTGAGGTCGCCGGGCGCGCGCGCGCCGTCGTCGCTCAGGGCGCCGGGCTGGGCCTGCACCAGCGGGACTTCAACGGCGAACACCGAGCCGCGTTGCGGCGCCGAGCGCAGGTCGAGGCCGTGGCCCATCAGGTCGATCAGGCGACGAACGATGGCCAGCCCCAGGCCCAGCCCCTTGTCGCGGGCGCGTTCGTCGTTGTCGAGCTGGACGAACTCCTGAAAGATGATTTCCTGGGCCTCGGGGGCGATGCCGATGCCGCTGTCGCGCACTTCCACCCGCAGCCGGCCATGCCGGCGCCGGCAGGCGACCAGTACGCGCCCACGGGTGGTGTAGCGCAGGGCATTGCTCACCAGATTGGTCAGGATGCGTTCGAACAGGACCGGATCACTTTCAACCCAGGCCTGGCAGGGGCGTACCTTGAGCTGTAGATCATGGTCTTCGGCCATGGGGCGCATCTGTGCAGCGATCCGATCGAGCAGCGGTTCCAGCGGAAAGGCGCGAATGCTTGGCTGCAGTACGCCGGCGTCCAGCTTGGAGATGTCGAGCAGGCTGTCGAGCAGGTTTTCCATGGCCTCCGCCGAGGCTGCAATGCGCTGCACCAGGCGGCGGCTGTCGGCCGTGTGCGATTGCTGGCCGAGTTCGGAGATGAAGAGACCGAGCGCGTGCATGGGTTGGCGCAGGTCGTGGCTGGCCGCGGCCAGGAAGCGCGACTTGGCGAGGTTGGCGCGTTCGGCCTCTTCCTTGCGGGCGCGCAGTTCGGCGGTGGCTTCCTCGATCTTGCGTGCCATCTCCTCATGCGACGTCGCCAGCCGCCACGCCATTTCATTGACACCGTCGGCCAGCGTGCGCAGGCTGCCGCCGCCGATCAGCGGGACACGCTCGTTGAGTCTGCCCTGGCCGATGCGGGTGACCGTTTCGGCAACGATGCGGATCGGGCCGCTGACGCCGCGGCTGAGATGGCTGGCGAGCAGCAGGCTGCCTACCAGCACCAGCAGGACCGACCCGGCACTGGTCCACAGCAATTCGTCGCGCCGGCTGTTGAGGCGTTTGAGCGAGAGTTCCAGCACCACGTTGCCGAGCGGCGCTCCGCCCAGTTGGGCGGCGGCGTCCGGGCTGACCGAGGTGAAGCCGTCGTCGAGTTCCAGCCGGCTGGGGCGGATCGGTTCGATCAGTCGAAGCGTGGGCCCCTGGATCAGGCTTAGCGGTTCGTCTACCGCATTGACCGGCAGCGGCGGCAACTGGCCGTCCATGATGCCGCTGCGTGCCAGCGCGTCGCCGTTGTGGCCGACGATGCTCACGCCGACCACGTCCTCTTCGGACAGGACCGCGCTGGCGAGCTGTTGCAGGGCGTCGCGGTTACCCGAGAACACCGCATACTCGCTCGCCGCGGCAAGCTGGCGGGCATAGGCCTGACCGCGGGCGGTGAGGGCAGCGTCGAGGTCGGCCAGGCGCGAGCGTGTGAAGGACACCGTGAGCACCAGCGCCAGCGCCAGCATCGGCAGCACCGCGGCGAGCATCACCCGGGCGCGCACGCCCCAGCGCAGCATCATGGCGTCGCTCCTTCCAGCCGACGAAGTTCGGCGGTGAGCTGTTCGCCGCTTTCCAGCGAGATGCCGAGCGAGCGGGCGACGTTTGCGTTGATCGCGACCTCGAACCGACGCGGTGCGCGTGGGGGCGGGAGGCCGTCGCCGCGGATCACCCGCAAGACCGCGTCGGCGGCCTGGCCGGCGATCTGCGCCGGAGTGGAGTAGAGCGCGAACAGCGCGCCCGCACGCACGTAGGCCGCCGAGAAGCCCACCACAGGCGAGCGGTGGCGGTACGCTGTGAGCAGCACATTCTGCACGGTGTAGCTGTTGAAGATCTGGGCGTCGGGAGTGGCGATCAGCACCGCCGGATCGGCGAGCACCTGTTGCAGGGCAGGGTAGAGGTCACGGTCGGCGGCGATGGTGGCTTCGCGAACTTCGATCTGGCGCTCGCGTGCGAGGTCGGCGAGGCGTCGCAGCGCTTTGTCGCCACCGGGGCTGCCGAGCAGGGCGATGCGCTTCCATTCCGGTAGCGCCAGGCGAATCAGCGCGAGCTGCCGTTCAGGCGGTTGGTCGAGGTAAATCGCCGACATGGTGGCGCCGGCGCGTGGCGGCGGCAGTTTCTCGTAACTGCTGGCCGGCAGCAGGATGTGCAGTACCGGCTGGCCGAGGCCCAGGCCCGCGACGACCCGGGCGGCCTGCGTTCCCACGGTCACGATCATGCGGCTGTCAGCGAGGGTGTCGGTCGAGGCCTGCTCCCAGTTGCGGATATCGACCTCCACGACAGGCATCGAGGCTTCAATCAGGCCGCGCAGGGTGCTTGTCGCCTCGGCGTAGGCCCCATCCGCAGTCGTGGTGACAATGACGATCCTGTTCGGTGCGGCGACCGCCAGATGCGCAAACAGCAGGAGCATGCCGGCGAGCATGCAGTTGCGGAGGAGGTCGAGCGCGCGCGCGATCATCCTTGCAGACTCAGGATCGCTGTCGTGGCGCGCGGGTCGGCACGCGCTGCGTTACCGCAGAGCGTGCCCGGCGGATTGGCTGCTTCGTGCCGCTGAGACAGGCGCAGTGCGCGGTGCGTGCTGACATGGATGACAAAGTGCTGAATGAATGGGCGGGATTTTCGCCGCTTTTGCCGGGCGCCGATAGTAGAGGATCGGGCGGGTGGTCTCTCGTGCTATGCTTCACGCATGCGCCGCAAGCGGTGCCAGAATACAACGGAGTGAGCAGTGACGAAGATCCTCATCGTTGAAGATCATGCCTTGGTGCGCGAAGCAATGGCGCAGACCTTGTCGCGCCTCGAGCCCGGCATCGAGTGCGTGGAGGCGAAGGGTGCCGACGATGCCTTGGCCAAGCTGGAGTCGGCAGCCGACTGGGACCTGGCGATCATCGATCTGATGCTGCCGGACATGAACGGTTTCTCCTTGCTCGCCGTTCTTGCCAAGCGTTTTCCCGACGTGCCGGCGATCGTGGTGTCGGCGATGGACGACGAGGCGTCGGTGAGGCGCGCGATCAAGGGCGGGGCTTCGGGCTTCGTGTCGAAGGCGAGTTCGGGTGAAACCATGCTGCAGGCCGTGCGCGTGGTGCTGGATGGCGGCGTGTGTACGCCGGAAGCGGCCACGCAGTCGCCCGGCCGGCGCGGTGGTGCGCCCGTGTCGGAACGTTTCGGCCTGACCGCAGCGCAGACACGCGTCCTCGAATTGCTTGCCCAGGGCAAGACCAACCGCGAAATCGCCGATCTGCTCGGGCTTTCCGAAGGCACGGTAAAGGTCCACATGTCGGCCATCTTCCGCGCGCTCGGCGTGTCCAACCGCGCCCAGGCACTGGTCGTGATCACGCGCCACGGCGTCCGCCTCTGACCGGCTCCGTGCCGGGCGGTCCGCTTGTTGTGGCGGTGCCGGCCCGGCGATCGACTCAGTGCGAGCGGCTGTGCCCGAGTCGCATCGGCATTTCGGCGGGCGACAGCCGCTCTTCTGCCTCCAGGTAATCGTCGCCGGCGCCTGTTTCGGCAAAGTCGATTTCCAGCACTTCCAGAACCTGACGGGCCAGTCCGCGGCAGGCATTGGCAAGCGGGGTGGGAAGTTGCTCCGGCACCTGCTTCTGCAGCAGCAGCTTGGACGACGACAGCGCACCGACCGGCTTCAGGATGCGGTGGCGATACGCGCCCATCAACTGCGCGACGTTGCGATCGGCAGCGTCGCGTTGCCAGGCGTTGTTCGGCCACTGCGAGGGCACCGCGTAGGCGCGCGGGAACATTTCGAGGTCGCGCAGCACGGTGCGGATGTCCTCGTGCGATTCGCGGAAGGGCAACAGCACGATGTCGGACAAGGCGTACAGCTTGCGGTCCATTTCGGTGCGGTTACCGCCGCCGTCGATGACCCCGACCCAGTCTTCGAGCGTACGCAGTTTGTCCACCACCTTGGTGAGCGCGTCGCGTGTACGGGCGTCGGCGGTGATGTACCGGCGCCCCTCGGGGGTCAGCGGTTCGCGGGATGTGTCGGTGAGTACGCAGGCGGAGCGCTGGCCCAGCAGTCCGAGGCCCTGGCACAGCATGTGCGAAAGGGTCGTCTTGCCGGTGCCGCCCTTGTTGCCGATCACGCAGATGATCTCAGCCATGAATCCTATCCTCAGCTCGCGGTGCAATGACCGCATGCATGCATTATTGCGTGCGGGGGGCAAGCGCTAGCGGTGGAAAAGCGGCGCTTCGTGCCGTCAATTCGCAGCTTGCCTGTCGCCAATGCGGTAGCCGTAAAGGCGTGTACCGCGCCGGTCGTCGATGTCGACGATGAAGTCCGCCGCGCGTTCCGGCACGGCGAAGCTGTTGCTCACCAGCAGTGCGCCGGGACGCAGCTCCCGGTTTGCCTTGTCCCAGACGGCTGCCATCGGCGCCGGGGACAGAAAGGCATACACCACATCGTAGTCGGCCCAGGGAATGGCGAACAGGTCGTCGCGCAGCCAGCGGAGGTTGGGAAGGCCGCGCGCGAGCAGCCTGCCGAGCAGCCAGGGGCCGGGCGCCGTCTCGACGCCGCAGAAGCGGCAGTCGGGGCGCTGGCGTGCGAGCGGACGTATCAGTGAGCCGGTACCGCTGCCGATGTCCAGTACGCTCAGCGCGCGACCGGCGGGAAGGAGCCTGGCGACGGCGGGAACGGTGCGGCGGTTGGTGAGGTAAAGTGGTGCCTGGGTACGGAAACTCGTCCAGTAGAAGACGAGGAGAACGATGAAGGCCGCAAGATAGGCCAGCGGCGGCAGGCCGAGGCCTTGGGACAGCAGCAGCAGCGGAAGGAAGGCGAGGTGCATCGGCAGCCACCAGCGATCGCTGCGCAATGCGCCGGCGACGGCAGCCGCGGCGAGCGCTTGCGCTGCTGCCAGCGGCCAGAGGCCGGCAGGCAGCAGGCCGCTCCGGCCTAAAACGAAGGCGGCCATGAAACCGGCAAGCTGGGCAAGCAGGGCCTTGAGGGCGGGCGGCAGTGGGCGATGCAAGGTGGCAGGACCGGCGGACGCGGAGCCGGCATCTTAGCTGCCCGAGCAGCCAGGCGCACGCCGGGGCCTGAACTCGGCGGCAGTCGCCTCAGGCGACTGCGCGTGCGGCGGTGTTGTTGTCCAGGGTGCGCCAGCGCGCCAGCAGCTGCGCCCGCCGGTTCGCCGCGTCCGCCATGTTGCGCGCCTTGACGTGGCCAAAGCCGCGGATGCCGTCGGGCAGGCCGGCGATCTCCAGGGCAAGCGCCAGACGCGGTTGTGACAGGGTTTCGAGCAGTTCGGCGATGTCACGCTCGTATTCGTCGATCAGGGCCCGCTCCGCGCGCCGTTCTGCGCTGCGGCCGAAGACATCCCAGCGGCTGCCGCGCAGGCGCTTGAGTTTCGCCAGCAGACGGAACACCTTGATCATGCCGGGACCGAACGCCTTCTTGGGAATGCGCCCCGTGAGCGGGTCCATGCGTGCCACCAGTGGAGGCGCAAGGTGGAAGCGTACTTCGAAGTTGCCCTCGAAAGTCTGGCCCACTTTTTCCCAGAAGTCGGAAGCGGTATAGAGCCGTGCGACCTCGTATTCGTCCTTGTAGGCAAGCAGCTTGAAGTAATTGTGGGCCACGGTCTCGGCGAGGCGGCTACCGCCTTCGCCGACACGCCTCGATTCGGTTTCCCGTACGCGTTCGACCAGGCGGCGATAGCGCTCGGCGTAGGCGGCGTCCTGGTAGTCGGTGAGTACGGCCATGCGGCGCGCGACGATCTCTTCCAGTGTCGGCGGGTGCAGCCGGACCGCCGTCGCGGGGTTGGCGTGGCGCTCTACCATGTCCAGGTCGAGGGCGGCGCGGCGGCCCCACAGGAAGGCTTTCCGGTTCATCTCCAGCGCGACGCCGTTGAGTTCGATGGCCTGCAGCAGCGCGTCCAGGCTGACAGGCACCAGCCCCTTCTGCCAGGCATAGCCGAGCAGGAAAAGGTTGCTGGCGATGGCGTCGCCCAGCAGTCGCGTCGCCAGTGCCTGGGCGTCGACGAAATCGCAAGCGGTGTCGCCGGTGGCTTCGCGGATGGCGGCCTCCATCTTGTCGAGGGGGAACTGCCAGTCCGGGTTGCGGGCGAAGTCGGAGGTCGGCGTTTCGGCAGTGTTCACCACCGCGCGCGTCTTGCCGGCCGCCATCTTCACGAGCGCCTCGACGCTGGCGCTGACGATGAGGTCGCCGCCGATCACCGCGTCGGCCTCGCCGGCGGCGATGCGCACCGCGTGCAGATCGTCGGGTCGGTCGGCGATGCGGATGTGGCTGAACACCGAACCGCCTTTCTGCGCGAGCCCGGTCATGTCGAGCACGGTGACGCCCTTGCCGTCAAGGTGGGCGGCCATGCCGATCAGGGCGCCGATGGTGACCACGCCGGTGCCGCCGACGCCGGTGACCATGATGCCGAAGGGCCTGGCAGTATCGGGTAGGGTCGGCAGCGGTAGTTCGCCGAAATGCGATTCATCGGCCTGCAGCGCCTGGCCCTTGCGCAGCCGGCCCCCTTCGATGGTGATGAAGGAGGGGCAGAAGCCGTTGAGGCAGGAGTAATCCTTGTTGCAGGACGACTGGTCGATCGCGCGCTTGCGGCCGAACTCGGTTTCCACCGGCAGGATGGACATGCAGTTCGACTGCACGCCGCAGTCGCCACAGCCCTCGCACACCGCTTCGTTGATGAAGACCCGCCGTGCCGGGTCGGGAAAGGCACCGCGCTTGCGGCGCCGGCGCTTCTCGGCGGCACAGGTCTGGTCGTAGATCAGCGCGGTGACGCCGCCGGATTCGCGCAGCTCGCGCTGGATCGCGTCCATCTCGTCGCGATGGCGGATCGGCACGTGCGGCAGGTCGGCCGGACCGTAGGCGCGTGGCGTGCCGTCGGTGACGACGACGATGTTGCGCGCGCCCTCGGCCTGCAACTGGCGCACGATCTTGGGTACCGTCAGCTCGCCATCTATCGGCTGGCCGCCGGTCATCGCCACCGCGTCGTTGAAGAGGATCTTGTAGGTGATGTTCACCTTGGCGGCGACGGCCTGGCGGATGGCGAGCAGGCCCGAGTGGAAGTAGGTGCCGTCGCCGAGGTTGGCGAAGATGTGCTTTTCGCTGGTGAAGGGGGCCTGACCGACCCAGGGCACGCCTTCGCCGCCCATCTGGGTGAAGGTGCCGGTGCGGCGGTCCGGCATCCAGGTCACCATGTAGTGGCAGCCTATCCCGGCGAGCGCGCGGCTGCCTTCCGGCACCCGGGTGGAGGTGTTGTGCGGGCAGCCGGAGCAGAAGGTGGGTACGCGATCGATTGCGAACACCCGGCTGGCAAGGGTGTGGTCCTTGGCTTCGAGAAAGGCGAGTCGTGCCTGGATGCGCTCGGAGACGAAGAAGCGTTCGATGCGGCCGGCGATGACGCGGGCGATCAATGCCGGATTGAGTTCTCCGGCGGCCGGCAGCAGCCAGTCGCCGTGGTCTATGGTGCCGTCGCCGCGGGCGATCCGCGCCCATTCGCCCTTCTCGTCGAACTTGCCGACGACACGTGGGCGCACGTCTTCGCGCCAGTTGTAGAGCTCTTCCTTCAGCTGGTATTCGAGCAGCTGGCGTTTCTCCTCGACCACCAGGATCTCGTCCAGGCCTTCGGCAAACTGGCGCACGCCATCGGATTCCAGCGGCCACACCATGCCGACCTTGTAGAGACGGATGCCGATCTCGGCCGCGAGGTCGTCGTCGATGCCGAGGTCGTCGAAGGCCTGGCGCACGTCGAGGTAGCTCTTGCCCGAGGTAATGATGCCCAGCCGCGGCGCCGGCGAATCGATCACCACCCGGTTGAGCCGGTTGGCCCGGGCATAGGCGAGCGCCGCGTAGAGCTTGAAGTGCAGCAGGCGCTTTTCCTGCACCAGCGGCGGATCGGGCCAGCGGATGTTGAGTCCGTCCGGCGGCAGCGGAAAGTCGGAAGGAAGCACCACCTGCACACGCTGCGGATCGACGTCCACCGATGCCGAGGTTTCCACCGTGTCGGCCAGCGCCTTGAAGGCCACCCAGCAGCCGGAGTAGCGCGACAGCGCGTAGCCGTGCACACCGAAGTCGATGTACTCCTGCACGCCGGCCGGCGCGAGCACCGGCATCATCATCGACTTGAAAAAGTGGTCGGTCTGGTGTGGCAAGGTGGACGACTTAGCCGCATGGTCGTCGCCGGCGATCACCAGTACGCCGCCGTGCTTCGAGCTGCCGGCAGCGTTGGCATGGCGGAAGACGTCGCCGCAGCGGTCCACGCCGGGGCCCTTGCCGTACCACATCGCGAACACGCCGTCGTACTGGGCGTGCGGCGACAGGTTCACCTGTTGCGTGCCCCATACGGCGGTCGCGGCGAGATCTTCATTGACCCCGGGCTGAAAGACGATGTTGTGACTGGCGAGGTGCTGCCTGGCCTTCCATAGTGTCTGGTCCAGTCCGCCCAGCGGCGAACCGCGGTAGCCCGAAACGAAACCTGCGGTGTGCAGGCCCGCGCCGGCGTCGCGCTCGGACTGGATCATCAGCAGCCGGACCAGCGCCTGGTAGCCGGTCAGATACACGCGGCCGCTGACGACCGTGTACTTGTCTTCCAGGCTGGCGGGGTGGGCAGCCGCGGACGCGGGCGACAGCTGCGCCGAGGTCGGTGCGGTGCGCGGATCGGCTTCGGCCATGCGAGTCTCCTGGTTCCACAAAAATCGTGTTCTTGAGGTGTGCTGCTGCGCCTTGTGGGCGCAGTGCGCATTCAGCGCCAGACGGATACTCCGGCAGTGCCGAAGACGTCGGCCCTATCGTCGTCGCTGCAGGTTGCGGACTCAATCCTTGGATACCCTAACGGTGAGGACGTTCGGATCAGGCTTCTGTCATGGGGATGACCTTGCCGGGATTGAACAGGTTCCGCGGGTCGAGCGCCTGCTTGATGAGGCGCATGGTGTCGACTGCGGCCGCGCCGTGCTCGGCGACCAGGAATTCCTGTTTGCCGATACCGATGCCGTGTTCGCCCGTGCAGGTGCCGCCCAGAGCGAGCGCACGCTCGACGATGCGATGGTTGAGTGCTTCGGCCCGCGCAATCTCGTCGGCGTTGTCGGGATCGACGAGGATGATGGTGTGGAAATTGCCGTCGCCGACGTGGCCGACGATGGGCGCAATGAAGCCCGAGGCAGCGATGTCGTCGCGGGTGCCGGCCACGCATTCCGCGAGCCGCGAGATCGGCACGCAGACGTCGGATGTGATGCCACGGCTGCCGGGGCGCAGGTTGAGACTGGCGAAATAGACGTCGTGCCTTGCGGCCCACAGCCGGCTGCGGTCCTCGGGTCGGCTGGCCCATTCGAAATCCATGCCGCCGTGGTCGTGCGCAAGAGCCTGGACGGTTTGCGCCTGCTCGTCGACGCTCGCCGGGCTGCCGTGAAACTCGAAGAACAGCATCGGCGCCTCGCGCAGCGTGGTCTTGCTGTAGCGGTTTATCGCGCTGACGGTCAGGGCGTCGACCAGTTCGATGCGCGCGACCGGCACGCCGAGCTGTATGGTCTGGATGACGGTCCGTACCGCACTGTCGATGTCGGCGAAGGCGCACACGGCACTCGACACCGCCTCGGGCAGCGGGTGCAGTCGCACCGTCAGTTCGGTGATGATGCCCAGCGTACCTTCCGAACCGACCAGCAGGCGGGTGAGGTCGTAGCCGGCGGACGACTTGCGCGCCCGTCCTCCGGTACGGATCACGCGGCCGTCGGCCATCACCGCAGTGAGACCGAGGACGTTCTCGCGCATGGTGCCGTAGCGCACCGCATTCGTGCCGGAGGCGCGCGTTGCGGCCATGCCGCCGAGGCTGGCGTCCGCACCCGGATCGATCGGAAAGAAGAGTCCGGTGCCGTGCAGTTCGGCATTCAGCTGCTTGCGGGTGAGGCCGGGTTGGACCATGGCATCCATGTCTTCGACGCGCACGGCCAGCAGTTTGTTCATCTCGGAAAAGTCGATGCTGATGCCGCCGCGGATCGCCAGGATGTGTCCCTCGAGGGAACTGCCGGCGCCGTAGGGAATAACCGGGACGTCGTGGGCCGCGCACAGTTTGACGATCTCGACCACCTCCACTGTGTCGTGCGGGAACACGACACCATCCGGAAGTGCGTCCGGGAAGTGCGACTCGTCGTGGCCGTGATGGGCACGTATCCCGTGTGAGGTGGTGAAGCGTGCGCCGAACCGGTCGGCGAGCGCGGCGACGAATGCCGCCGGCAGGGGCTTGCGGTTGGCGTCGTCGTTATCGGGAAGGGGCATGCCGGTCTCCTGGTGTTGTTCGTGACGGGGCTCGGGCCGGCGATTGTCGAGGGCAGACTGCTCCGCCGCAATCGGAAAACACACCCGCAACGAGATTAATTCAAGAAAGTGTTTGACAGCCTCTGGAAACGCCTCTATAGTGCGGCGCTTCTCGCAGGAGGGGTTCCCGAGCGGTCAAAGGGATCAGACTGTAAATCTGACGGCACTGCCTTCGAAGGTTCGAATCCTTCCCCCTCCACCAAATTTAGCGGTTGCGCTGCGGGTGGTTTGCAGCGCAGCGGATGATGCGAGTCGGCTGCGAGTCGGTGTCAAGTGTGTTTTGGCATTTGCGGGCGGGTGTAGCTCAATGGTAGAGCAGAAGCCTTCCAAGCTTACGACGAGGGTTCGATTCCCTTCACCCGCTCCAGGTTTGTGCAGTGTTGTGTGCAGTGCCCATGTAGCTCAGTGGTAGAGCACTCCCTTGGTAAGGGAGAGGCCACGTGTTCAATCCACGTCATGGGCACCATTCATTTTGCCTCGTCAGGCGTGACGGTTTCGGAACGGTCAGTCCGGAATTTCTGATTCTGATTAAAAGGTGTCGATATGGCTAAGGGTAAGTTCGAGCGGACGAAACCGCACGTAAACGTTGGTACGATCGGTCACGTTGACCACGGCAAGACGACGCTGACGGCGGCGATCACGACGATCCTGTCGAAGAAGTTCGGCGGCGAAGCGAAGGCCTACGATCAGATCGACGCGGCGCCGGAAGAAAAGGCGCGCGGCATCACCATCAACACCGCCCACGTCGAGTACGAAACCGCGACCCGTCACTACGCTCACGTCGACTGCCCGGGTCACGCGGACTATGTCAAGAACATGATCACTGGTGCCGCCCAGATGGACGGCGCGATTCTGGTGTGTTCGGCCGCTGACGGCCCGATGCCGCAGACCCGCGAGCACATCCTGCTGGCCCGTCAGGTCGGTGTGCCGTACATCATCGTCTTCCTGAACAAGTGCGACATGGTTGACGACGAAGAGCTGCTCGAGCTGGTCGAGATGGAAGTGCGCGAGCTGCTGTCGAAGTACGACTTTCCGGGTGACGACATTCCCATCGTCAAGGGTTCGGCGCTGAAGGCGCTCGAAGGCGACCAGTCCGACATCGGCGAGCCGGCGATCATGCGCCTGGCCGATGCGTTGGACAGCTACATCCCGACGCCGGAGCGCGCGATCGACAAGCCCTTCCTGCTGCCGATCGAAGACGTGTTCTCGATCTCGGGTCGCGGCACCGTGGTGACCGGTCGTGTCGAGCGTGGCATCGTCAAGGTCGGCGAAGAAATCGAGATCGTCGGCATCAAGCCCACCGTCAAGACCACCTGCACTGGCGTGGAAATGTTCCGCAAGCTGCTGGATCAGGGTCAGGCGGGCGACAACGTCGGCGTGTTGCTGCGCGGCACCAAGCGTGAAGACGTCGAGCGCGGCCAGGTGCTGTGCAAGCCGGGTTCGATCACCCCGCACACCCACTTCACCGGCGAGATCTACGTGCTGTCGAAGGAAGAGGGTGGTCGTCACACTCCGTTCTTCAACAACTACCGTCCGCAGTTCTACTTCCGTACCACCGACGTGACTGGTTCGATCTCGCTGCCGGAAGGTACCGAGATGGTCATGCCGGGCGACAACGTGTCGATCACCGTCAAGCTGATCGCCCCGATCGCCATGGAAGAAGGTCTGCGTTTCGCCATCCGTGAAGGTGGTCGTACCGTCGGCGCCGGTGTCGTCGCCAAGATCATCGAGTAAGCATCGATCTCATTGATCGGGAAGCGCACCTCAGCCGGGGTGCGCTTTGTAGTCTCTGCTGCAGGGGCATAGCTCAATTGGCAGAGCGTCGGTCTCCAAAACCGAAGGTTGGGGGTTCGATTCCCTCTGCCCCTGCCATATTTTCCGGAAGTCACGACCTAGATGGCCGATAAGTTGAAGTTTGCGCTGGCTTTGGCACTGGTTGCGGCCGGCGTGGTCGGCTTCTACCTGTTGTCCGAGCAGGCATTGGTGCTGCGTGTCCTGTCCGTGCTTGCCGGTCTGGCGGCGGGTCTGGTGGTGGCATGGTTCTCCGAGGCCGGGCGACGTTTTGTCGAGTTCGCGCGCGAGGCCGTTGTCGAGACCAAGAAGGTCGTATGGCCGAGCCGCAAGGAAACGGTTCAGACCACCGGCTTGGTATTCGCCTTCGTGGTCGTGATGGCGGTCTTTCTCTGGCTGACGGACAAGAGCCTGGAGTGGGTTCTGTATGACCTGATTCTGGGTTGGAAATAATCATGACCAAGCGCTGGTATGTCGTGCACGCCTATTCGGGCTTTGAAAAGTCCGTCCAGCGTGCGCTGGTTGATCGCGTCAATCGGTCGGGAATGCAGGATGCCTTCGGGCAGATTCTGGTGCCGGTCGAAGAAGTCGTGGAAATGAAAGGCGGTCAGAAGAGCATCACTGAGCGCAAGTTCTTCCCGGGCTACGTTCTTGTCGAGATGGAAATGAACGACGAGACCTGGCATCTGGTCAAGTCGACGCCCAAGGTCACGGGCTTTGTTGGTGGTACTGCCAACAAGCCGACGCCGATTTCCGAGAAGGAAGTCGAGAAGATCATGCAGCAGATGCAGGAAGGCGTGGACAAGCCGCGCCCGAAGGTGCTGTTCGAGACGGGCGAGGTGGTGCGCGTGAAAGAAGGTCCTTTCACCGATTTCCACGGTTCGGTCGAAGACGTCAATTACGAGAAGAGCAAATTGCGCGTGTCTGTGACCATCTTTGGTCGTGCGACCCCCGTAGAGCTGGATTTTGCCCAGGTCGAAAAGACCTGAGCTTTAAGGGCAGGCGCGTCGCGCCTGCCTTGCCCGTTTACGCGGGCGAAACGAGGAGCGCCGGAGGTCCGGTGCGCTTGCACTCAAAACAGGAGCTAGCCTAAATGGCAAAGAAAATCACTGGTTACATCAAGCTGCAGGTGCCGGCCGGCAAGGCCAACCCCAGCCCCCCGATCGGTCCGGCGCTGGGTCAGCGCGGTCTGAACATCATGGAATTCTGCAAGGCCTTCAACGCCAAGACCCAGGGTCTCGAGCCGGGCCTGCCGATTCCGGTGGTGATCACCGCCTACGCCGACAAGAGCTTCACGTTCATCATGAAGACTCCGCCGGCGACCATTCTGATCAAGAAGGCTGCCGGCATCCAGAAGGGTTCGCCGAAGCCGCACACCGACAAGGTGGGCTCGATCACCCGCGCCCAGGTCGAAGAGATCGCCAAGACCAAGATGCCTGACCTTACCGCTGCCGATATGGAAGCCGCCGTGCGTACCATCGCCGGTTCCGCCCGCAGCATGGGCATCACCGTGGAGGGCCTCTGATCATGGCAAAGATTTCCAAGCGTGTGCAGGCGCTGCGCGCCAAGATTGACCGTAACCGTACCTACCCCGTCGCGGAAGCGCTCGCGCTGGTGAAGGAATGTGCAACCGCCAAGTTCGACGAGTCCATCGACATCGCCGTGAACCTCGGCGTCGATGCGCGCAAGTCCGACCAGGTCGTGCGTGGCTCCGTGGTTCTGCCTGCCGGTACCGGCAAGACCGTTCGTGTCGCCGTGTTCGCCCAGGGCGACAAGGCTGAGGCTGCTCGTGCTGCCGGCGCCGACGTTGTCGGTTTCGACGATCTCGCCGAGCAGGTCAAGGGCGGCACGATCGATTTCGATCTGTGCATCGCCACCCCGGATGCCATGCGTGTCGTTGGCCAGTTGGGTCAGATCCTCGGTCCGCGTGGCCTGATGCCTAACCCCAAGGTTGGCACCGTCACCATGGACGTCACCACTGCGGTGAAGAACGCCAAGGCCGGTCAGGTGCAGTACCGGACCGATAAGGGTGGCCTGGTGCACGCCACCATCGGTCGCGCCTCCTTCGGCGTGGAAGCGCTGCAGCAGAACTTCAATGCATTGGTCGATGCTCTGGTGAAGGCCCGTCCGGCCGCCGCCAAGGGTGTCTATCTGCGTCGCATCGCCGTTTCCAGCACCATGGGAGCTGGCGTGCGCGTCGAACCGAGCACTGCCTCCGCCTGAGCGGAGGGAAAGAACTTTGGGACGCTCCCGCGCTTCGGTGCGGGGGTGGATCGTCAAAGACCGCAGGCGTGGTCGTGAGAGCGGCCACTTAATTGTTCGACAGACGACCTGCGCAGACGGTGTGCCCAGAACAGGATTTGGCTGAAGTACGGCCGCACTCCTGATCCAGGTCGCCGTGGGTGCGAACCGCTCCGTGTGGTTCGCGTGTGGACTTGAAAGGAGGAAAGACCCATGGGTCTCAATCTCGATGACAAGAAAGCCGTAGTGGCAGAG
The DNA here is from genome assembly GCF_006496635.1 of Azoarcus sp. DD4. Taxonomy (NCBI): domain Bacteria; kingdom Pseudomonadati; phylum Pseudomonadota; class Betaproteobacteria; order Rhodocyclales; family Zoogloeaceae; genus Azoarcus; species Azoarcus sp. DD4. The sequence goes on along the minus strand of NZ_CP022958.1, from coordinate 4,517,690 downwards.
GTGTCGGCACAGGTTGCCAACGCACAGACCATCGCGGTGGCCGAGTATCGCGGCATTGCGGTGGGCGATCTCACCGTGCTGCGTGCCAAGGCCCGCGAATCTGGCGTTTACCTGCGTGTGCTGAAGAACACCCTGGTGCGTCGCGCGATCGCTGAAACCCCGTTTGCCGGTTTGGCGGACCAGCTGACCGGTCCGTTGATCTATGGCATTTCGGCCGATCCCGTCGCCGCTGCCAAGGTGCTCAACGACTTCGCCAAGGGTAACGACAAGCTGGTGCTGAAGGCCGGTTCCTATGCGGGCAAGACGCTCGACAAGGCAGCCGTGCAGGCGCTCGCCTCGATCCCGAGCCGCGAAGAACTGCTCGCCAAGCTGCTGGGTGTCATGCAGGCGCCGGTTTCCGGCTTCGCCGCTGCGCTCGCAGCCCTCGCCAAGAAGCGCGAGGAAGAGGCTGCCGCCTGATCCAGGCTGCTACCGTTTTCTGAAAAGTTTCGATTTTGGAGTGATTTGAAATGGCAATCAGCAAAGAAGACATCCTCGAAGCCGTTGGCTCGATGACCGTGATGGAACTGAACGACCTGGTCAAGGCGTTCGAAGAGAAGTTCGGCGTGTCCGCTGCCTCCATGGCCGTGGCCGCTCCGGGCGCCGGCGCTGCCGCTGCCGCGGTGGAAGAGAAGACCGAATTCGACGTCATCCTGACCGCCGCTGGCGAGAAGAAGGTCGAGGTCATCAAGGTCGTCCGTGCCGCCACCGGTCTGGGCCTGAAGGAAGCCAAGGACGTTGTCGACGGCGCTCCGAAGGCCGTGAAGGAAGGCGTCTCGAAGGCCGACGCCGATGCGCTGAAGAAGCAACTGGAAGACGCTGGCGCGAAGGTCGAGATCAAGTAACTCTCGCTTCCGCCGCGGGGCTGGCGCTCTCACGAGCGCCAGCCCTTTCGTGCTTTGTATCAAGCATGAAGCCAGAACGAAGCGTCCCCGCCCTGTCGGGCATTTCGTTCTGTCTTCCCGACGTTCGACCCCTAGTTCGACCTTCTAGCCGGAGCATTCATGGCGTATTCCTACACCGAAAAGAAGCGTATCCGCAAGAGCTTCGCCAAGCGCGCGGCCGTGCTCGATGCGCCTTTCCTGCTCGCCACCCAGATCGAGTCCTTCGCCTCGTTCCTGCAGGCCGAGACTCTGCCCGAGTCGCGCCTGAATCAGGGTCTGCAGGCTGCATTCTCCTCGATCTTCCCGATTTCGAGCCACAGCGGCAATGCCCGGCTCGAGTTCGTCCAGTACATGTTGGGCGAGCCGGCCTTCGACGTGAAGGAATGCCAACAGCGCGGCCTCACCTTTGCATCGCCACTGCGTGCCCGTGTCCGCCTGGTCATCATGGACCGCGAAGCGCCGAAGGAAACCATCAAGGAAGTGAAGGAGCAGGAAGTCTACATGGGCGAGATTCCGCTCATGACGACCACCGGCTCCTTCGTTATCAACGGTACCGAGCGCGTCATCGTTTCCCAGTTGCACCGCTCGCCGGGTGTGTTTTTCGAGCACGACCGCGGCAAGACCCATTCGTCGGGCAAGTTGCTGTTCTCGGCGCGCATCATCCCCTACCGTGGTTCGTGGCTGGACTTCGAATTCGATCCGAAGGATTACCTCTACTTCCGCGTAGACCGTCGCCGCAAGATGCCGGTCACCATCCTGCTGCGCGCCATCGGGATGACGCCGGAAGAGATCCTCGAGACCTTCCATGACTTCGATGCCTTCCACCTGTCCGGCGACAGCGTGCAGTTCGAACTCGTCCCTGATCGCCTGCGCGGCGAGGTCGCTCGCTTCGACATCGTGGATCCGAGTGGCAAGGTGATCGTGGCGCGCGACAAGCGCATCACCGCCAAGCATATCCGCGAACTCGACCAGGCCGGCGTCAAGACGATCTCCGTGCCGGACGACTTCGTACTCGGTCGCGTCATCGCGCGCAACGTCGTCGATGCGGAAACCGGCGAGCTGATCGCTCGCGCCAACGACGAAATCACCGAAGACCTGCTCGGCAAGCTGCGTGACGCCGGCGTGCGCGACGTGGCGACCCTGTACGTCAACGATCTGGATCGTGGCGCCTACATCTCGTCCACGCTGCGTATTGACGAAACCGCCGATCAGTGGGCGGCCAAGGTCGCAATCTACCGCATGATGCGTCCGGGCGAGCCGCCTACCGAGGAGGCCGTCGAAGCGCTGTTCCAGGGTCTGTTCTACGCGCCCGAGCGTTACGACCTGTCGACCGTCGGCCGCATGAAGTTCAACCGCCGTGCTTACCCTGAGAAGATCGACGACAAGGCGCCGGGCTGGCTGAAGCGCTTCTACGAGAAAGTCGGCCCGCACGGTGAGGAAGGTGAGGGCGTACTTGCCAACGAGGACATCCTGGCAGTGATCGGCGTGCTGGTCGAACTGCGCAACGGCCGTGGCGAGATCGACGACATCGATCACCTCGGCAACCGCCGTGTGCGTTCGGTCGGCGAACTTGCCGAGAACCAGTTCCGTGCCGGCCTGGTACGTGTCGAGCGCGCGGTCAAGGAACGCCTGTCGCAGGCCGAATCCGACAACCTGATGCCCCACGACCTGATCAATGCCAAGCCGATCTCGGCCGCGATCAAGGAGTTCTTCGGCTCTAGCCAGCTCTCCCAGTTCATGGACCAGACCAACCCGCTGTCCGAGATCACCCACAAGAGGCGTGTCTCGGCGCTCGGCCCGGGCGGTCTGACGCGCGAACGCGCTGGCTTCGAAGTCCGCGACGTGCATCCGACCCACTACGGCCGGGTGTGCCCGATCGAGACCCCGGAAGGTCCGAACATCGGCCTGATCAACTCGCTCGCCGTCTATGCGCGCACCAACCGCCACGGCTTCCTCGAGACGCCCTATCGCAAGGTGACCGACGGCAAGGTGACCGACCAGATCGACTTCCTGTCGGCGATCGAGGAAGGCCAGTACGTCATCGCACAGGCCAATGCCGAGATCGGCGGCGACGGCACCCTGGAAGGCGACCTCGTGTCCTGCCGCCACAAGGGCGAATTCATGCTGGCGACCGCTGACCAGGTCCAGTACATGGACGTGGCGCCGGGCCAGATCGTGTCGGTGGCGGCCTCGCTGATCCCCTTCTTGGAACACGACGATGCCAACCGTGCGCTGATGGGCGCCAACATGCAGCGTCAGGCGGTGCCCTGCCTGCGTCCGGAGAAGCCGCTGGTCGGTACCGGCATCGAGCGCACGGTGGCGGTCGACTCGGGTACCGCGGTGCAGGCGATGCGCGGCGGCGTCGTCGACTACGTGGATGCGCAGCGTGTCGTGGTGCGGGTGAACGACAACGAGACCCTCGCGGGCGAGGTCGGTGTCGACATCTACAACATGATCAAGTACACCCGTTCCAACCAGAACACCAACATCAACCAGCGTCCGGTGGTGAAGGTGGGCGATCTCATCGCCAAGGGCGACGTGATCGCGGACGGCGCCTCGACCGATCTCGGCGAACTGGCGCTGGGCCAGAACATGCTGGTCGCCTTCATGCCGTGGAACGGCTACAACTTCGAAGACTCGATCCTGATCTCCGAACGCGTGGTGGCGGACGACCGCTTCACCTCGATCCACGTCGAAGAACTCACCGTGGTTGCGCGTGACACCAAGCTCGGGCCCGAGGAAATCACCCGCGACATCGCCTCGCTCGGCGAAGCCCAGCTGTCCCGCCTGGACGAATCCGGCATCGTGTACATCGGCGCCGAGGTCGAAGCCGGCGACGTGCTGGTCGGCAAGGTCACGCCCAAGGGTGAGACCCAGCTGACGCCGGAAGAGAAGCTGCTGCGTGCGATCTTCGGCGAGAAGGCTTCGGACGTGAAGGACACCTCGCTGCGCGTGCCGTCCGGCATGACCGGCACCGTCATCGACGTGCAGGTGTTCACCCGCGAAGGCATCGAGCGCGACAAGCGCGCCCAGTCCATCATCGACGACCAGCTGCGCAGCTTCAAGACCGACCTGGCCGACCAGATGCGCATCGTGGAACGCGACGCCTTCGCCCGTATCCAGCGCATGATCGTCGGCCAGAAGGCCAACGGTGGTCCGAAGAAGCTCGCCAAGGGTGCGACGATCACCGCCGACTACCTGGAAACGCTGGAGTTCTACCACTGGTTCGACATCCGCATGGCGGACGAAGAACTGGCGATCCAGCTCGAAGCGGTGCGCGAGGGCCTAGAGAAGACCCGCAAGGACTTTGAGCAGGCTTTCGAGATCAAGAAGAAGAAGCTCACCCAGGGCGACGAACTGCCGCCGGGCGTGCAGAAGATGGTCAAGGTCTACCTTGCCGTCAAGCGTCGTCTGCAGCCGGGCGACAAGATGGCCGGTCGTCACGGTAACAAGGGTGTGGTTTCCAAGATCGTCCCAGTCGAAGACATGCCGTACATGGAAGACGGCACTCCGGTCGACATCGTGCTCAACCCGCTCGGCGTGCCGTCGCGGATGAACATCGGCCAGATTCTGGAAACGCACCTCGGCTGGGCGGCCAAGGGCCTGGGCCAGAAGATCGATCGTCTGCTACGCGCCAATGCTGCCGCGGGCGAGGTTCGCGGCCTGCTCGAGGAGATCTATAACGGAAGCGGCAAGCCCGAGGATTTCACTGGGTTCAGCGATACCGACGTGATGGAACTGGCCGCCAACCTGAAGAAGGGTGTGCCCTTCGCCACGCCGGTGTTCGATGGCGCGAAGGAAGAAGAGATCTCCAAGATGCTGGAACTGGCCGGACTGCCGGTCGGCGGTCAGGTCACGCTGTTCGATGGCCGCACCGGCGAAGCCTTCGAGCGCAAGGTGACGGTGGGTTACAAGCACGTGCTGAAGCTGCACCACCTGGTCGATGACAAGATGCACGCCCGTTCGACCGGCCCCTACTCGCTGGTGACCCAGCAGCCGCTGGGTGGTAAGGCCCAGTTCGGTGGCCAGCGCTTCGGTGAAATGGAAGTGTGGGCGCTGGAAGCTTACGGTGCCGCCTACACCCTGCAGGAGATGCTCACGGTCAAGTCCGACGATGTGACCGGCCGGACCAAGGTGTACGAAAACATCGTCAAGGGCGAGCACAAGATCGATTCCGGCATGCCGGAGTCCTTCAACGTGCTGGTAAAGGAAATCCGTTCGCTCGCGATCGACATCGATCTCGACCGCGAGTAAGCCGGACCCCGAACCCCCGCCTGCGATTGAACCCCAGGGGCGCGGCGTACGCCGCCGCGCCCAGGATGGAGTGATACATGAAGAGCCTGCTCGCTGACCTGTTCAAGCAAACCCTGCCGAACGAGGAAGAATTCGACGCGATCACCATCGGTCTCGCGTCGCCGGACAAGATCCGGTCGTGGTCCTACGGTGAGGTGAAGAAGCCCGAGACCATCAACTACCGCACCTTCAAGCCGGAGCGCGACGGCCTGTTCTGCGCCAAGATCTTCGGGCCGGTGAAGGATTACGAGTGCCTGTGCGGCAAGTACAAGCGCCTCAAGCACCGCGGCGTGATCTGCGAGAAGTGCGGCGTCGAAGTGACCCTGTCCAAGGTGCGCCGCGAGCGCATGGGCCACATCGAACTCGCCAGCCCGGTGGCCCACATCTGGTTCCTGAAGAGCCTGCCGAGCCGCCTGGGCATGGTGCTCGACATGACCCTGCGCGACATCGAGCGCGTGCTCTACTTCGAAGCCTTCGTCGTAGTTGAGCCGGGCATGACCCCGCTCAACCGCGCCCAGCTGCTGACCGAAGACGACTATCTCGCGAAGGTGGAGGAGTACGGTGACGACTTCGACGCCGTGATGGGTGCCGAGGGCATCCGCGAACTGCTGCGCACGCTGGACGTCAATCAGGAAATCGAGAAGCTGCGCTCGGATCTGGAAACCACCGGCTCCGAAGCCAAGATCAAGAAGTTCTCCAAGCGCCTCAAGGTGCTGGAGGCGTTCCAGCAGTCCGGCATCAAGCCGGAATGGATGATTCTGGAAGTGCTGCCCGTGCTGCCGCCGGACCTGCGTCCGCTGGTGCCGCTGGACGGCGGCCGCTTCGCGACTTCCGATCTGAACGACCTCTACCGTCGCGTCATCAACCGGAACAACCGCCTCAAGCGTCTGCTCGAACTGAAGGCGCCGGATATCATCGTCCGTAACGAAAAGCGCATGCTGCAGGAGTCGGTGGACTCGCTGCTCGACAACGGTCGTCGTGGCAAGGCGATGACCGGCGCCAACAAGCGTCCGCTGAAGTCGCTGGCCGACATGATCAAGGGCAAGGGCGGCCGTTTCCGTCAGAACCTGCTGGGCAAGCGCGTCGACTACTCGGGCCGCTCCGTCATTACCGTGGGTCCCCAGCTCAAGTTGCACCAGTGTGGCCTGCCCAAGCTGATGGCGCTCGAACTGTTCAAGCCCTTCATCTTCAACAAGCTTGAGCTGATGGGGCTGGCTACGACCATCAAGCAGGCCAAGAAGATGGTGGAGTCGCAGGAACCGGTGGTATGGGACATCCTCGAAGATGTCATCCGCGAGCATCCGGTGATGCTGAACCGCGCACCGACCCTGCACCGTCTCGGCATCCAGGCTTTCGAACCGGTGCTGATCGAGGGCAAGGCAATCCAACTCCACCCGCTGGTCTGCGTGGCCTTCAACGCCGACTTCGACGGCGACCAGATGGCAGTACACGTCCCGCTGTCGCTCGAAGCGCAGATGGAGGCCCGCACCCTGATGCTGGCCTCCAACAACGTACTGTCGCCCGCCAACGGCGAGCCGATCATCGTTCCGTCGCAGGACATCGTGCTGGGCCTCTACTACGCCAGCCGCGAGGGTGTGAACGTGCCGGGCGAGGGCATGCTGTTTACCGACGTGGGCGAAGTCAAGCGCGCCTACGAATCGGGCCAGATCTCCTTGCACGCCCGTGTGACGGTGCGCCTGAAGGAGGCCGACCTCGGTCCCAATGGCGAGCGCATCGAGAGGGTGTCGCGCTATAACACGACCGCCGGCCGCGCCATCCTGTCCGAGATTCTGCCTGCTGGCCTGCCCTTCAGCGTGATCGACAAGCCGCTGAAGAAGAAGGAAATCTCGAAGCTGATCAACGCGTCCTTCCGTCGCTGCGGTCTGCGCGCGACGGTGATTTTCGCCGACCAGCTGATGCAGTACGGCTACCGCCTGGCGACCCGTGCCGGTATCTCGATCGCGGTCAAGGACATGCTCGTTCCGGATCTGAAGGAAGACCTGATCCGTGCCGCCGAAGCCGAAGTCAAGGAGATCGCCCAGCAGTACACCTCCGGCCTGGTGACCGATGGCGAGCGCTACAACAAGGTCGTCGATATCTGGGGGCGCTGCGGCGACCAGGTGGCGAAGGCGATGATGGAGCAGCTTGGCCAGGAGCCTGTGGTCGACCGCAACGGCAACACCGTCAAGCAGGAAGCCTTCAACTCCATCTACATGATGGCCGACTCGGGCGCGCGGGGTTCCGCCGCCCAGATCCGCCAGCTGGCCGGGATGCGTGGTCTGATGGCGAAGCCGGACGGCTCCATCATCGAGACGCCGATCACGACCAACTTCCGTGAAGGCTTGAACGTTCTGCAGTACTTCATCTCGACCCACGGTGCGCGTAAAGGTCTGGCGGATACCGCGCTGAAAACCGCGAACTCCGGCTACCTGACCCGTCGTCTGGTCGACGTGACGCAGGACCTGGTCGTGATCGAGGACGACTGCGGTACGCGAGAAGGCTTCAACATGAAGGCCCTGATCGAGGGTGGCGAGGTCGTCGAGCCGCTGCGCGAGCGTATCCTCGGTCGCGTATGCGCCGAAGACGTCGTGAATCCCGACACGCAGGAGACGGCGATCGAAGCCGGTACCCTGCTGGACGAAGATGCGGTGGATCTGATTGAAAGCCTGGGCGTGGACGAGGTGAAGGTGCGCACGCCGCTCACCTGCGAAACACGTTACGGCCTGTGCGCCAAGTGCTATGGCCGTGACCTTGGTCGCGGCTCCATGGTCAACTCGGGCGAGGCAGTCGGCGTGATTGCAGCCCAGTCGATCGGCGAGCCGGGCACCCAGCTGACGATGCGTACCTTCCACGTCGGTGGCGCGGCGTCGCGGGCAGCGGCGGCCAGCGGTGTCGAGGCCAAGTCGACCGGTACCATCCGCTTCGCCGGCAACATGCGTTACGTTGCCAACGCCAAGGGCGAGAAGGTGGTGATCGCGCGTTCCGCCGAAGTGGTGGTGGCCGACGACATGGGCCGTGAGCGCGAACGCCACAAGCTGCCTTACGGCGCGATGCTGCAGGTAGATGACGGTGCTCAGGTCAAGGCCGGCGCCCAACTCGCGACCTGGGACCCGCATACCCGTCCCATCGTGACCGAATACTCCGGCACGGTGAAGTTCGAGAATGTCGAAGAAGGCGTGACGGTCGCCAAGCAGATCGACGAGGTCACCGGTCTGTCGACGCTGGTCGTGATCGATTCCAAGCGCCGCTCCTCGACCGGTGCAGCAAAGGGCGTGCGTCCGCAGGTGAAACTGCTCGATGAGAACGACGAGGAGGTCCGCATCGCTGGCACCGATCACGCCGTGGCCATCACCTTCCAGGTCGGTTCGCTGATCACCGTGAAGGACGGTCAGCAGGTCAGCGTCGGTGACATCCTTGCACGTATTCCGCAGGAGTCAGCGAAGACTCGCGACATCACCGGGGGTCTGCCGCGCGTCGCCGAGTTGTTCGAAGCTCGTTCGCCGAAGGATGCCGGCCTGTTGGCCGAGTACACCGGTACGGTTTCGTTCGGCAAGGACACCAAGGGCAAGCAGCGTCTGGTGATCACCGAGCCGGACGGCACGGTGCACGAGTTCCTGATCCCGAAGGACAAGCACCTCATGGTTCACGATGGCCAGGTGGTGAACAAGGGCGAACTCATCGTCGATGGTCCGGCCGATCCGCACGACATCCTGCGCCTGCAGGGTATCAACGAACTCGCACGCTACATCATCGACGAAGTGCAGGACGTCTATCGTCTGCAGGGCGTGAAGATCAACGACAAGCACATCGAAGTGATCGTGCGCCAGATGCTGCGGCGGGTGGTCATTACCGATCCGGGCGATACCAAGTTCATCCGGGAGGAGCAGGTCGAACGCTCCGAAGTGCTGGACGAAAACGATCGCATCGAGGCCGAAGGCAAGCTGCCGGCACAGTACGAAAACGTGCTGCTCGGCATCACCAAAGCATCGCTGTCGACCGATTCGTTCATCTCGGCGGCGTCCTTCCAGGAAACCACCCGCGTGTTGACCGAAGCGGCGATCATGGGCAAGCGCGACGAACTCCGTGGTCTGAAGGAGAACGTCATCGTTGGCCGCCTGATCCCGGCGGGAACGGGTCTGGCGTATCACCGCAGTCGCCGGTCGCAGTCGGCCGGCGACGATCTCGGCGCGGAGCATGCCTGGGCTCCCGTCGATGCCGTAGTCGAAGAGCAGCAGGACATCCAGGCGAGTTGACTTTCTGAGCGAACTCGGAATAAACTCCGGCCTCTTTTTGTGGACTGACCAATCGTAGTCAGTCGCAGCCGGAATAATCCGCCCGAGGCGGCCCGTGGTGGGCTGCCTCGGTTTTTTGGGAAATTCTTAAGCTATGCCAACAATCAATCAGCTTGTCCGCAAGCCGCGTCAGATGGACGTCGCCAAGAGCAAGGTTCCGGCGCTGGAAGCTTGCCCGCAGAAGCGCGGCGTGTGCACCCGTGTCTACACCACGACTCCGAAGAAGCCGAACTCCGCGCTGCGTAAAGTGGCCAAGGTTCGTCTGACCAATGGTTTCGAGGTCATCTCCTACATCGGTGGTGAAGGTCACAACCTTCAGGAGCACTCCGTGGTCCTGATCCGCGGTGGTCGTGTTAAAGACTTGCCGGGTGTGCGTTATCACATCGTTCGCGGCTCCCTCGATCTGCAGGGCGTCAAGGATCGGAAGCAGTCGCGCTCCAAGTACGGCGCCAAGCGTCCGAAGAAAGCCTGATTGTCGGCACAAAAAAATTCTTGAGAGGTTGTCATGCCGCGTCGTCGTGAAGTACCCAAGCGTGAGGTTCTCCCGGATCCGAAGTTCGGTTCCCAGGATGTGTCCAAGTTCATCAATGTGATCATGCAGTCCGGCAAGAAGTCGGTTGCCGAGCGCATCGTCTATGGCGCCTTCGATCACATCACCAGCAAGGGCAGCAAGGATCCGCTCGAAGTGTTCGCTGCTGCTGTTGCCAACGTGAAGCCGGTGGTGGAAGTCAAGAGCCGCCGCGTCGGTGGTGCCAACTATCAGGTTCCGGTCGAAGTGCGTCCGTCCCGCCGTATGGCGCTGTCGATGCGTTGGCTGCGCGAAGCGGCCCGCAAGCGTGCCGAGAAGTCCATGGCTCAGCGTCTTGCTGGCGAACTGCTCGAGGCGGCAGAAGGTCGTGGCGCCGCGATGAAGAAGCGCGAAGAAGTGCACCGGATGGCCGAAGCCAACAAGGCGTTCTCTCACTACCGCTTCTGATCCAGGCGATCGGCGGTAATTCGGGCCCTGCGAAGGGCTCGATTGTTTTGTAACGCAACAATCAGATCATCGCGTTTTCAACGTGATAACCGGAAGGCAGGAATAACATCGTGGCTCGCAAGACTCCTATCGAGCGCTACCGCAATATCGGTATCTCCGCTCACATCGACGCCGGCAAGACGACTACGACCGAGCGCATCCTCTATTACACCGGTGTGAACCACAAGATCGGTGAGGTGCATGACGGTGCGGCTACCATGGACTGGATGGCGCAAGAGCAGGAGCGTGGTATCACGATCACCTCTGCGGCGACGACCTGCTTCTGGAAGGGCATGGATCTGAACTTCCCCGAGCATCGTTTCAATATCATCGATACCCCGGGGCACGTCGATTTCACGATCGAAGTCGAGCGTTCGATGCGCGTGCTGGATGGCGCCTGCATGGTCTACTGCGCGGTAGGTGGTGTGCAGCCGCAGTCCGAGACGGTGTGGCGTCAGGCGACCAAGTACAAGGTTCCGCGTCTGGCCTTCGTCAATAAGATGGACCGCTCGGGTGCCAACTTCTACAAGGTCGTTGACCAGATGAAGATGCGCCTGAAGGCAAACCCAGTGCCCATCGTTTTGCCGATCGGCGCTGAGGATGGTTTCAAGGGTGTCGTCGATCTCATCAAGATGAAGGCGATCATCTGGGACGAGGCGTCCCAGGGCATGAAGTTCGAGTACCAGGATATCCCCGCCGAGCTTCAGGCAGATGCCGAAAGCTGGCGCGAGCAGATGGTCGAGGCAGCGGCCGAGGCGAACGAGGAGCTCATGAACGAGTACCTCGAGAATGGCGACCTGTCCGAAGACAAGATCAAGCTCGGTCTGCGTACGCGTACCATCGCCTGCGAGATTCAGCCGATGTTGTGTGGTACCGCGTTCAAGAATAAGGGTGTGCAGCGCATGCTCGACGCGGTCATCGAATTCCTGCCCTCGCCGGTCGATATTCCGCCGGTCGCCGGCGTCGATGACAACGATAAGGAAGTCACCCGCAAGGCTGATGACAGCGAAAAGTTCGCTGCGCTCGCGTTCAAGCTGATGACCGACCCGTTCGTTGGTCAGCTGACCTTTGTGCGCGTCTACTCCGGCGTGCTGAACTCCGGTGAGACCGTGCTGAATTCGGTCAAGAACAAAAAAGAGCGTATCGGTCGCATTCTGCAGATGCACGCCAACGAGCGTGAGGAAATCAAGGAAGTGCTGGCGGGCGACATCGCCGCTTGCGTGGGTCTTAAGGAAGTTACGACGGGTGAGACGCTGTGCGACCCGAGTGCGCCTGTGATTCTCGAGCGAATGATCTTCCCGGATCCGGTGATCCACGTTGCGGTCGAGCCGAAGACCAAGGGTGATCAGGAGAAGATGGGTATCGCGCTCGGCCGTCTGGCTGCCGAGGATCCGTCGTTCCGCGTCCGTACCGACGAAGAGTCCGGTCAGACCATCATCTCCGGTATGGGTGAGCTGCACCTCGAGATCATCGTCGATCGCATGAAGCGCGAATTCAACGTAGAAGCCAACGTCGGTGCGCCGCAGGTTGCCTATCGTGAAGCGATCCGCAAGGCCGTGGAGCAAGAGGGCAAGTTCGTCAAGCAATCCGGCGGTCGCGGTCAGTACGGCCATGTCTGGATCAAGCTCGAGCCGAACGAAACGGGCAAGGGTTACGAGTTCGTCGATGCGATCAAGGGCGGTGTTGTGCCGCGGGAGTACATCCCCGCGGTCGACAAGGGTCTGCAGGAAACCCTGCCGAACGGCGTTCTCGCCGGCTTCCCGGTCGTTGATGTGAAGGTTACCCTGTTCGACGGTTCTTACCACGACGTCGACTCGAATGAAAATGCCTTCAAGATGGCGGCGTCGATGGCGTTCAAGGATGCCATGCGCAAGGCGAGTCCGGTTCTGCTCGAGCCGATGATGGCCGTCGTCGTCGAGACGCCCGAAGACTACATGGGTAACGTGATGGGCGATCTCTCGGGTCGTCGCGGTATCGTCCAGGGGATGGATGACCTGCCTGGCGGCATGAAGGAGATCAAGGCGGAGGTGCCGTTGGCCGAGATGTTCGGTTACGCCACCCAGTTGCGCTCCCTGACTCAGGGTCGTGCGACCTACTCGATGGAATTCAAGCACTACTCCGAAGCGCCGAAGAGCGTCGCGGAGGCGGTGATCAGCAATCGCAAGTAATCAACCGAAACCTAACGAGGACAAGCAATGGCTAAGGGTAAGTTCGAGCGGACGAAACCGCACGTAAACGTTGGTACGATCGGTCACGTTGACCACGGCAAGACGACGCTGACGGCGGCGATCACGACGATCCTGTCGAAGAAGTTCGGCGGCGAAGCGAAGGCCTACGATCAGATCGACGCGGCGCCGGAAGAAAAGGCGCGCGGCATCACCATCAACACCGCCCACGTCGAGTACGAAACCGCGACCCGTCACTACGCTCACGTCGACTGCCCGGGTCACGCGGACTATGTCAAGAACATGATCACCGGTGCCGCCCAGATGGACGGCGCGATTCTGGTGTGTTCGGCCGCTGACGGCCCGATGCCGCAGACCCGCGAGCACATCCTGCTGGCCCGTCAGGTCGGTGTGCCGTACATCATCGTCTTCCTGAACAAGTGCGACATGGTCGACGACGAAGAGCTGCTCGAGCTGGTCGAGATGGAAGTGCGCGAGCTGCTGTCGAAGTACGACTTTCCGGGTGACGACATTCCCATCGTCAAGGGTTCGGCGCTGAAGGCGCTCGAAGGCGACCAGTCCGACATCGGCGAGCCGGCGATCATGCGCCTGGCCGATGCGTTGGACAGCTACATCCCGACGCCGGAGCGCGCGATCGACAAGCCCTTCCTGCTGCCGATCGAAGACGTGTTCTCGATCTCGGGTCGCGGCACCGTGGTGACCGGTCGTGTCGAGCGTGGCATCGTCAAGGTCGGCGAAGAAATCGAGATCGTCGGCATCAAGCCCACCGTCAAGACCACCTGCACTGGCGTGGAAATGTTCCGCAAGCTGCTGGATCAGGGTCAGGCGGGCGACAACGTCGGCGTGTTGCTGCGCGGCACCAAGCGTGAAGACGTCGAGCGCGGCCAGGTGCTGTGCAAGCCGGGTTCGATCACCCCGCACACCCACTTCACCGGCGAGATCTACGTGCTGTCGAAGGAAGAGGGTGGTCGTCACACTCCGTTCTTCAACAACTACCGTCCGCAGTTCTACTTCCGTACCACCGACGTGACTGGTTCGATCTCGCTGCCGGAAGGTACCGAGATGGTCATGCCGGGCGACAACGTGTCGATCACCGTCAAGCTGATCGCCCCGATCGCCATGGAAGAAGGTCTGCGTTTCGCCATCCGTGAAGGTGGTCGTACCGTCGGCGCCGGTGTCGTCGCCAAGATCATCGAGTAATACCTTCAACGGGCGGCGGAGGAATCCGCCGCCCAGCCGCTCTTTGGGAATCAGATCATGCAGAACCAGAAAATCCGTATCCGCCTCAAGGCCTTCGACTATCGTTTGATCGACCAGTCGGCGCTCGAAATCGTCGATACCGCCAAGCGGACCGGCGCCGTGGTGCGTGGCCCCGTGCCGCTGCCCACGCGCATCGAGCGCTTCAACCTGCTGCGTTCGCCGCACGTGAACAAGAGCTCGCGCGACCAAATGGAAATCCGCACCCATCAGCGTCTGATGGACATCATCGACCCGACGGACAAGACCGTCGATGCGCTGATGAAGCTGGATCTGCCTGCGGGTGTGGATGTCGAGATCAAGCTCCAGTAAGTCGATTCATCTGCTTGCGGGATTTTGAAAATGGCCGGTATAATCCGGCCTTTGTGCCTATTGGCGCATTAATTTGTGTTACCCCCGGTCAATCGCAACCGGGAATCAGGAGAAAAAAATGAGTCTAGGCCTTGTTGGTCGCAAGGTCGGCATGACTCGCATTTTCGCCGAGGATGGCAGGTCCATTCCGGTGACTGTGCTGGACGTGTCCGATAATCGCGTGACCCAGATCAAGACGCCTGAAACTGACGGTTATTCCGCGGTTCAGGTTGCTTTTGGCAAGCGTCGCGCCAGTCGCGTGGTGAAGCCGATCGCTGGTCATCTTGCTAAGGCGGGTGTCGAGCCGAGTCGGGTTCTCAAGGAGTTTCGCATCGAGCCTGAAGGCTTGGCGAATCTCAAGGCGGGTGATCTCGTCAGTGTCGAGATCTTTGCCGTCGGTCAGAAGGTTGATGTGACCGGTGTCTCCATCGGTAAGGGTTTTTCCGGTCCGATCAAGCGCCACAACTTCTCGTCCAACCGTGCTTCGCACGGTAACTCCGTTTCGCACAACTCTCCCGGCTCGATCGGTATGGCTCAGGATCCGGGTCGTGTCTTCCCTGGTAAGCGCATGGCTGGTCAATACGGTGCCGTGCAGCGTACTACCCTCGGTCTCGAGGTCGTGCGCGTCGATGCCGAACGTCAGCTGCTTCTCGTCAAGGGTGCCGTTCCGGGCTCCAAGGGCGGCGACGTCGTTGTGCGTCCTGCGATCAAGGCTTAAGGAGGCTGGGCGTAATGGAACTCAAACTCTTGAATGAACAGGGGCAGGCTGCGTCGACGCTGCAGGCGTCTGACGTGCTGTTTGCTCGTGAATACAACGAAGCTCTGATTCATCAGATCGTTACGGCCTATCTTGCCAATGCCCGCTCTGCCAATCGTGCGCAGAAGGGGCGTTCGGAGATCGCCAAGTCGACGCGCAAGCCCTTCCGTCAGAAGGGTACTGGTAACGCGCGTGCCGGTATGGCGTCCAGTCCTCTGTGGCGGGGTGGTGGCAAGATCTTCCCGAATAGCCCTGATGAGAATTTCTCTCAGAAGGTTAACCGGAAGATGTTCCGTGCTGGCGTGGCTTCCATCCTTTCCCAGCTTGCTCGCGAGGACCGCTTGGCCGTCGTCGATGACTTCAGTCTCGAGGCGCCGAAGACCCGGTTGTTGGTGCAGAAGCTGAAGGGGATGGGGCTGGAGTCCGCGCTCGTGATTACCGATGGTGTCGACGAGAATCTGTTCTTGTCGTCGCGCAACCTGCATACGGTGCTGGTGCTCGATGTGAACGAGACGGATCCTGTGTCGCTGGTGCGTTTCCCGAAGGTGCTGGTCACCAAGGGCGCGCTGGCCAAGATGGAGGAAGCGTGGCAATGAGCGCGATCAGCCAGGAACGTCTGCTGCAGGTGCTGCTCGCCCCGCAGATCTCCGAGAAGGCGACTTACGTCGCCGACAAGAATGAGCAAGTGGTTTTCAAGGTCGCCTCGAGCGCGACCAAGCCGGAAGTCAAGGCTGCCGTCGAGCTGTTGTTCAAGGTCGAAGTGAAGTCTGTTCAGATCTCGAACGTAAAGGGCAAGACCAAGCGCTTCGGCAAGATGATGGGCCGCCGCAAGGATTGGAAGAAGGCCTTCGTTTGCCTCAAGCCCGGCCAGGAAATCAACTTTGTGGCTGGGGAGTGATAGATCATGGCACTGGTAAAACTCAAGCCTACGTCTGCCGGTCGTCGTGCGATGGTCAAGGTGGTCAACCCTGATCTGTACAAGGGTCGTCCCCACGATGCACTGATCGAGAAGAAGTCGAGCAAGGCCGGTCGTAACAACAGCGGGCGTGTGACGGTTCGCCATCAGGGTGGCGGCCATAAGCAGCACTATCGCGTCATCGATTTTCGTCGCAACAAGGATGGAATTGTCGCCAAGGTTGAGCGCGTCGAGTACGACCCCAACCGTTCGGCCAACATCGCGCTGTTGTGCTACGCAGATGGCGAGCGTCGTTACATCATCGCTCCGCGCGGTCTCGAAGTTGGTCAGCAGATCGTCTCCGGCGCCGAGGCGCCGATCAAGGCTGGCAATGCGCTGCCGATCCGCAACATTCCGGTCGGTTCGACCATTCACTGCGTCGAAATGATGCCGGGCAAGGGTGCGCAGATCGCGCGCGCTGCCGGTACCTCGGTGCAACTTCTGGCGCGTGAGGGTGCTTACGCCCAGCTGCGCCTGCGTTCCGGCGAGATTCGCCGCGTGCACGTCGAGTGCCGCGCGACGATCGGCGAAGTCGGTAATGAAGAGCATAGTCTGCGCAAGATCGGCAAGGCCGGTGCGAACCGCTGGCGCGGCATTCGCCCCACCGTCCGCGGTGTGGCAATGAACCCAGTCGATCACCCGCACGGTGGTGGCGAAGGCCGCACCGGCGAGGGGCGTGTGCCCGTGAGCCCGTGGGGTACGCCTGCGAAGGGTTATCGCACCCGTCGCAACAAGCGCACCGACACGATGATCGTGCAGCGTCGTCATAAGCGTTAAGGGGTAACAGATGGCACGTTCTATCAAGAAAGGCCCGTTTATCGACGCTCACCTTCTGAAGAAGGTCGACGCCGCGCGGGCGAGCAACGACAAGCGCCCGATCAAGACCTGGTCGCGCCGCTCCACGGTTCTGCCGGACTTCGTCGGATTGACGATTGCGGTCCACAATGGCCGCCAGCACATTCCGGTCTATGTGTCCGAGAACATGGTCGGCCATAAGCTGGGTGAGTTTGCTCTGACGCGTACCTTCAAGGGTCATGCGGCAAGCAAGAAGGCCAAGAGGTAAGGGGGCATCATGGAAACCAAAGCAATTCTCCGTGGCGTCCGTCTCTCTGCACAGAAAGGTCGTCTTGTTGCCGATCTCGTTCGCGGCAAATCTGTCGAGCAGGCACTGAACATCCTGGCCTTTTCGCCGAAGAAGGGCGCGAAGATCATCCGCAAGGTGGTCGAATCGGCCATCGCCAATGCCGAGCACAACGACGGTGCGGATATTGACGCGCTGAAGGTCAAGACGATTTTCGTCGAAGAAGGCATGACGCTGAAGCGTTTCACCGCGCGCGCCAAGGGTCGCGGTAATCGCATTCTCAAGCCCACCTGCCACATCTTCGTGACTGTCGGCGAGTAAGGAGTAGATATGGGTCAGAAAATTCATCCCACTGGCTTCCGTCTCGCTGTCACGCGTGATTGGGGTTCGCGTTGGTTCGCTTCGAGCCGCGATTTCTCCAAGATGCTGCACGAAGATCTGAAGGTCCGTGATTATCTGAAGAAGCGTCTTGCGCACGCGTCGGTCGGGCGAGTCGTCATCGAGCGCCCCGCCAAGAATGCTCGAGTCACCTTGTACAGCGCCCGTCCCGGGGTTGTTATCGGCAAGAAAGGTGAGGACATCGAGGCGCTGAAGCGCGACCTGCAGAAGATCGTCGGCGTGCCCGTGCACGTCAACATCGAGGAAGTCCGCAAGCCGGAGATCGACGCCAAGCTGATCGCCGATTCGATCGCGCAGCAGCTTGAAAAGCGGATCATGTTCCGGCGCGCAATGAAGCGCGCGATGCAGAACGCCATGCGTCTGGGTGCACAAGGCATCAAGATCATGAGTTCGGGTCGTCTGAACGGCGCCGAAATCGCTCGTACGGAGTGGTACCGCGAAGGACGTGTGCCCCTGCACACCCTGCGCGCCAACATCGATTACGGCGTTTCCGAAGCCAAGACGACTTACGGCATCATCGGCATCAAGGTCTGGGTGTTCAAGGGCGAAATGCTGGGCCGCAACGAGCAACCCGTGGTTGCTGAGCCTGAAGCCGACAACCGTCGTGGTCGCCGTGGTGCCCCGCGAAATGAGGGCGGCGAAGGCCGTCCGGGTCGTCGACCCGCACGTCGCGGCGCCGGTGAAGGCCAGGGCCGACAAGAAGATAGCAGGAGTGAATGATGCTGCAGCCGTCGAGAAGGAAGTACCGCAAGGAGCAGAAAGGCCGTAACACCGGTCTGGCGACGCGCGGCGCCAAGGTCAGCTTCGGTGACTTCGGTTTGAAGGCGATCGGTCGTGGCCGTCTCACTGCCCGCCAGATCGAATCTGCCCGTCGTGCGATGACCCGTCACATCAAGCGTGGCGGCCGGATCTGGATCCGGATTTTCCCGGACAAGCCGATTTCGAAAAAGCCGGCTGAAGTCCGTATGGGTAACGGTAAGGGTAACCCCGAGTACTGGGTCGCGGAGATCCAGCCGGGCAAGGTGCTCTACGAAATGGATGGCGTGGACGAAGCGCTCGCCCGTGAAGCGTTCCGGCTGGCTGCAGCCAAGCTTCCGCTCGAGACCGTATTTGTTACTCGCCAGGTGGGGTAAGCATGAAAGCGAGTGATCTCCGCGCCAAGAGCGCAGATGAGTTGAACCAGGAGTTGCTTGAGCTGTTGAAGGCGCAGTTTTCGCTGCGCATGCAGCTTGCGACCCAGCAGTTGAGCAACACGAGTCAGATCGGGAAGGTGCGTCGCGATATCGCGCGTGTCCGTACTCTCCTGCGCGAAAAGGCGGGTCAGAAATGAGCGAGCAAGTCGAAAAGGTTCGCCGCGCGCTGATTGGGCGTGTGGTCAGCGACAAAATGCAGAAGACGGTGACGGTTTTGGTCGAGCGTCGGGTAAAGCACCCGTTGTACGGCAAGATCATTACCCGCTCTGCGAAGTATCACGCACATGTGGAAGATGGTTCGGCTACCCAGGGCGATCTGGTCGAGATTGAAGAATGTCGTCCGATCTCCCGCACGAAGACGTGGCGCGTCACGCGAGTAGTCGAGAAGGCTCGGATCATCTGATCCGGTAGGTAGCAGATTTTTGCTCAAACAGCTTGGCGCTTCGGCGTCAAGCTGTTATACTTTTAAATCTTTGCTCCGGTGCTCGCTCGGGGCATTCATCCCTGACGGGTTCCAAGACTGACCGCACGGCGGGATAAGTTGGAGATATATCCATGATTCAAATGCAGTCCAAGCTGGACGTTGCCGATAACACCGGTGCGCGATCGGTCATGTGCATCAAGGTGCTGGGTGGCTCCAAGCGTCGCTATGCTGGTATCGGCGACATCATCAAGGTCACCATCAAGGATGCGGCGCCTCGTGGTCGTGTCAAGAAAGGTGATGTCTACAATGCGGTCGTTGTGCGTACTGCCAAGGGCGTTCGTCGTCCGGATGGTTCGCTGGTCAAGTTCGACAACAACGCGGCCGTGCTCCTGAACAACAAGCTTGAGCCGATCGGTACTCGTATTTTCGGGCCGGTGACGCGCGAGCTGCGCTCCGAGCGGTTCATGAAGATCGTTTCGCTTGCGCCCGAAGTGCTCTGAGGAGTCTTTGAGATGAACAAGATCCGCAAGGGTGACGAAGTGGTGGTGCTTACCGGCAAGGACCGCGGTCGTCGTGGTGCCGTCCTGCGTCGCGTGGGTGATGAGCACTTGGTGGTTGAGGGTGTGAATCGGGTCAAGAAGCACGTTCGCCCGAATCCGCTCAAGGGTGAAGTGGGCGGTATCGTCGAGAAGGAGATGCCGATCCACGTGTCTAACGTCGCGCTGTTCAATCCCGCCTCGCAGAAGGCTGATCGCGTCGGGATCAAGGTGCTTGAGGATGGTCGCAAGGCGCGCTTCTTCAAGTCGAACGGTGAGCTGGTCGACGCTTAAGGAGTGGCAATGGCTCGCTTGCAACAGTTTTACAAGGATGAAGTGGTGCCGCAGCTGCTCAAGCAGTTCGGCTACAAGTCCGTGATGGAAGTGCCGCGCATCACCAAGATCACCCTGAACATGGGTGTGGGTGAGGCTGTGGGTGACAAGAAGGTTCTCGAGAATGCGATTGGTGACATGACCAAGATTGCTGGTCAGAAGCCGGTTGCCACGAAGGCTCGGAAGTCGATCGCGGGCTTCAAGATTCGCGAAGGTTATCCGATCGGTTGCATGGTGACCCTGCGTGGTCCGCGCATGTTCGAGTTCTTCGATCGTCTGGTTACCGTGGCGCTGCCGCGGGTGCGCGATTTTCGTGGTATCGCGTCCAAGGGCTTCGATGGTCGCGGCAACTACAACCTGGGCGTCAAAGAGCAGATCATTTTCCCCGAGATCGAGTACGACAAGATCGATGCGCTTCGCGGGATGAATATCAGCATTACGACCACGGCCAAGAGTGACGAAGAAGCTCGTGCTCTGCTCGCCGCGTTCAAGTTCCCGTTCAAGAATTGAGGGTGAAATGGCGAAACTCGCTCTGATCAATCGCGAAGAGAAGCGTCGCAAGCTGGTGGAGAAGTTCGCTGCCAAGCGGGCCGCGCTGGTCGCACAGGTCAAGGATACGAAGCTGTCGGAAGAGGAGCGCATGGCTGCTCGTCTGGCGCTGCAACAACTCCCGCGTAATGCCAATCCCACCCGGGGTCGCAATCGCTGCAGTCTGACGGGGCGTCCTCGCGGCGTGTTCCGCAAGTTCGGCCTGTGCCGTAACAAGCTGCGTGAGATCGCTTTCCGCGGCGAAGTGCCTGGCATGACCAAGGCGAGCTGGTAAGGAGAATTCGAAGATGAGTATGTCCGATCCGATCGCCGACATGCTGACGCGCATCCGCAATGGGCAGCAGGCCCAGAAGGCGAGCGTCACGATGCCTTCCTCGAAGGTGAAGGTTGCAATCGCGAAGGTGCTGCACGACGAAGGCTATATCGATGGCTTTTCCGTGCGCGATGCCGAAGGCAAGGCGGAACTCGACGTTGCGCTCAAGTACTACGCCGGTCGTCCGGTGATTGAGCGCATCGAGCGTGTGAGTCGTCCGGGGTTGCGCGTGTACAAGGGTAGCAACGACCTGCCGCGCGTTATGAATGGTCTCGGTGTGGCTATCGTTTCCACTCCGAAGGGTGTGATGACCGACCGTGCTGCACGCGCTAGCCGCGTTGGCGGTGAAGTCATCTGCCTGGTCGCCTAAGGGGGAGCCATGTCTCGTGTAGCTAAGAATCCGGTGGCGATTCCGAAGGGTGTCGAGGTCATGATCTCGCCGGCCGAGATCGCCATCAAAGGGCCGCTCGGTACGCTGCGCCGTGCCCAGCACCCGGCCGTGTCGATCGAGCAGGAAGGTGAAGCGATCGTCTGCAAGGCGCGTGAGGGGCAGGATAATGCCCGCGCGCTTTCGGGGACCGTGCGTGCGTTGATCAACAATATGGTGATCGGCGTTTCGAAAGGTTTCGAACGCAAGCTGCTGCTGGTCGGCGTGGGTTATCGTGCCCAGGCTCAAGGCGATAAGCTGAATCTCTCGCTGGGTTTCTCGCATCCGGTGGTTCATCAGATGCCTGCCGGTGTCAAGGTTGAAACCCCAACGCAAACCGAAATCGTGATCAAGGGCGTCGACAAGCAGCAGGTCGGCCAGGTCGCGGCTGAGGTGCGGGCCTACCGCGCTCCCGAGCCCTACAAGGGCAAGGGCGTCCGTTATTCGGACGAAGTGGTGGTGCTCAAAGAAACCAAGAAGAAGTAAGGCGGTTCGTCATGAACAAGAAAGAAACTCGTCTTCGCCGTGCGCGCAAAACCCGCGCCAAGCTCGCGGAGCTCAAGGCGGTGCGCCTCACCGTGTTCCGTACCAATTGCCACATCTACGCTCAGGTGATCTCGGGTTGCGGTTCCCGCGTCCTCGCCGCTGCGTCTACCGTGGAAACGGACGTGCGCTCTCAGGTTGCCAACGGCGGCAACAAGCAGGCAGCGGAAGTGGTCGGCAAGCTGATTGCCGAGCGCGCCAAGGCTGCCGGGATCGAGACGGTTGCGTTCGACCGCTCGGGCTTCCTGTATCACGGTCGCGTCAAGGCGCTGGCCGAGGCCGCCCGCGAAGGCGGCCTGAAGTTCTAAGCGAGGATACGAATGGCTAAGCAGCAAACCAAACGCGCGCAGGCCTCCGAGGAGCGTGATGACGGCCTGCGCGAGAAGATGGTCGCGATCAATCGCGTTACCAAGGTCGTGAAGGGTGGTCGTATCCTCGGCTTCGCCGCGCTGACCGTGGTTGGCGATGGTGACGGCGGTATCGGCATGGGCAAGGGCAAGTCCCGTGAAGTGCCGGTTGCTGTCCAGAAGGCGATGGACGAAGCCCGTCGCAAGATGGTCAAGGTCGCCCTCCGTGACGGCACGCTCCAGCACACTGTTGTTGGCAAGCATGGCGCCGCCTCGGTGCTGATGCAGCCCGCTCCCGGCGGTACCGGCATCATCGCTGGTGGCCCGATGCGTGCGGTGTTCGAGGTGATGGGTGTCACCGACATCATCTGCAAATGCATCGGTTCGACCAATCCCTACAACGTCGTGCGCGCGACGATCAACGGTCTGATGGCGGTCAATACGCCGGCCGAGATCGCTGCGAAGCGTGGCAAGACGATCGAAGAGATCCTGGGGTAAGTCATGTCCGACAAGAAGATCAAGGTCACGCTCGTGAAGAGTGTGATCGGAACCAAACAGTCTCATCGCGCCACCGTGCGCGGTCTCGGGTTGCGTCGTCTGAACCATACCGTCGAACTGGTCGATACGCCGGCCGTTCGTGGGATGGTTACCAAGGTGGCGTACCTGGTCAAGGTGGAGGCCTGATATGCGCCTGAATACCATTAAGCCGGGTGTCGGCTCGAAGTCGCCGGCCAAGCGTGTTGGTCGTGGCATGGGTAGCGGTCTGGGCAAGACTTGCGGTCGCGGTCACAAGGGTCAGAAGTCGCGCGCCGGCGGTTTTCACAAAGTCGGCTTCGAAGGCGGTCAGATGCCCTTGCAGCGTCGTCTGCCGAAGCGCGGTTTTGTGTCGTTGACTCGTGGGCGTAACGCGGAAGTTCGGCTCTCTGAACTTGCAGTGCTGCCTGTCGAGGATATCGATCTGCTGGTGCTCAAGCAGGCCGGGGTGATTCCGGCGGATTCACTTGCGGCGAAGGTCGTGTTGTCCGGTTCGATCTCCAAGAAGGTCGTCCTGCGTGGTATCGGCGCGACCGCGGGTGCTCGTGCAGCTATCGAAGCTGCCGGCGGCAGTTGCGGCGAGTAAGCCAAGGGTAGCGTTGTGGCCAATCCTCCTGCCGCTCTCGGGAATGCGGGTAAGTTCGGCGATCTGAAGCGTAGATTGCTGTTCTTGGTGGGTGCGTTGATCGTATATCGGATCGGCGCACACATCCCCGTCCCCGGTATCGATCCGGCTCGGCTCGCCGAGCTCTTCCAGTCGCAGGCCGGCGGGATTCTCGGCGTGTTCAACCTGTTTTCAGGTGGCGCACTGTCGAGATTCACGATCTTTGCGCTCGGGATCATGCCTTACATATCGGCGTCCATCATCATGCAGTTGATGACGGTGGCGGTGCCTCAGCTGGAGTCGCTCAAGAAGGAAGGTGAGGCCGGGCGGCGCAAGATTACCCAGTACACCCGCTATGGCACCTTGGTGTTGGCGGTGGCTCAGTCGCTCGGGATTGCCATCGCGCTCGAAGGACAGGCCGGCCTCGTACTGGATCCGGGTGTGATGTTCCGCTTCGTAACCCTGGCGACCCTGGTGACCGGGACGATGTTTCTGATGTGGCTCGGGGAGCAGATCACCGAGCGCGGCGTTGGGAACGGGATCTCAATCATCATCTTCGCAGGTATCGCGGCCGGGTTGCCTAGTTCGATTGGCGGGCTGTTTGAGCTGGTAAGAACCGGTGCGATGCATCCCTTCACGGCATTGCTGATCTGCGTCCTGGTTGTGCTGGTGACTGGTTTCGTCGTGTTCGTTGAGCGTGGTCAGCGGAAGATCTTGGTTAACTACGCGAAGCGTCAGGTCGGAAACAAGATTTACGGTGGCCAGAGTTCGCATCTGCCCTTGAAGCTGAACATGGCGGGCGTGATTCCTCCGATTTTCGCGTCGAGCATCATTTTGTTCCCGGCAACGCTGGGGCAGTGGTTTGGTTCGTCGGAGGGGATGTACTGGTTGCGGGATCTCGCCTCGACCTTGTCGCCTGGGCAACCCATCTACGTGATGTTGTATGCGCTTGCGATCGTGTTCTTCTGCTTCTTCTACACGGCGTTGGTGTTCAATGCACGGGAAACGGCGGATAACCTGAAGAAGAGTGGTGCCTTCGTGCCGGGTATCCGGCCGGGCGATCAAACGGCGCGCTATATCGACAAGATCCTGGTGCGGCTGACGCTGGCGGGTGCGGTGTACATCACGCTCGTTTGCCTGTTGCCGGAGTTTCTTATCCTGAAGTGGAATGTGCCGTTCTATTTCGGGGGTACGTCGTTGCTGATCATCGTCGTCGTCACGATGGATTTCATGGCTCAGGTGCAGGCCTACGTCATGTCTCACCAGTATGAGAGTCTGCTCAAGAAGGCCAACTTCAAGGGGGCGGGCCTCCCGATCAGGTGATTCATGGCGAAGGAAGATGTAATCGAGATGCAGGGGGAGGTCACCGAGAACCTGCCCAACGCAACGTTCAGGGTAAAGCTCGAGAACGGGCACATGGTTCTTGGGCATATCTCGGGGAAGATGCGGATGCATTACATCCGTATTCTTCCTGGTGACAAGGTGACGGTTCAATTGACGCCGTACGACCTGACCAAGGGCCGGATCGTGTTCCGGACCAAGTAAGAATTAGAGAAACAGGAGCAAGAGCATGAGAGTCCAGGCTTCCGTCAAGCGGATTTGCCGCAACTGCAAGATCATTCGTCGCAAGGGAGTGGTGCGCGTTATTTGCACTGATCCGCGACACAAACAGCGCCAGGGTTGAGTTTGTCGATTCCAGGCATTAGAATTTAATGTTTAGCGTTTTGGGGTAAACGGATGGCCCGTATTGCTGGGGTAAACATTCCCAACCACAAGCATGCCGAGATCGCGCTGACCGCCATCTATGGGATCGGCCGTTCGCGTGCTCAAAAGATTTGTGATGCTGCTGGCGTGGTTCGTTCGGTAAAGATCAAGGATCTGACCGAGTCCGACATGGAAAAGCTGCGTGACGAAGTGGGTCGGTTCGTCGTCGAAGGCGACCTGCGTCGCGAAGTCACGATGAACATCAAGCGTCTGATGGACCTCGGTTGCTACCGCGGCGTTCGTCATCGCCGTGGTCTGCCGCTCCGCGGTCAGCGCACCCGCACGAACGCCCGCACCCGCAAGGGACCGCGTAAGGCGATCGCTGGCAAGAAGTGATAGGAACGGATCATGGCTAAGACTGCAACGAAGGTTCGCAAGAAGATCAAGAAGAACGTCGCCGAGGGCATCGCCCACGTGCACGCCAGCTTCAACAATACGATCATCACCATCACCGATCGCCAGGGTAACGCCCTGTCGTGGGCAACTTCCGGTGGCGCCGGTTTCAAGGGCTCCCGCAAGAGCACCCCGTTCGCCGCGCAGGTTGCGGCTGAAGCCGCCGGCAAGGTGGCGCAGGAGTGTGGTGTGAAGAACCTGGAAGTGCGCATCAAGGGCCCCGGCCCGGGTCGCGAATCGGCTGTGCGCGCGCTGAATGCGCTGGGGATGAAGATTTCCAGCATTACGGATATCACCCCTATCCCGCACAACGGCTGCCGTCCGCCGAAGAAGCGTCGTATCTGACAAGGAGTTGAAACGTGGCTCGTAATCTCGATCCCAAGTGCCGTCAGTGCCGACGCGAGGGCGAAAAGTTGTTCCTGAAGGGTGAGAAGTGTTTCACCGACAAGTGCGCGATTGAACGCCGCGCCTACGCGCCAGGCCAGCATGGTCAGCGCTCCGGTCAGCGTCTGTCTGGCTATGGCGTGCAGCTGCGCGAGAAGCAGAAGATCCGCCGTCTCTATGGTGTGCTCGAGCGCCAGTTCCGCAAGGTGTATTCCGAAGCAGACCGCCGTCGGGGTCAGACCGGCGAGAACCTCCTGCAGTTGCTGGAAGGTCGCCTGGATTCGGTTGCCTACCGCATGGGTTTCGGTGCGTCGCGTGCCGAAGCGCGTCAGGTGGTCCGCCACAATGGCGTGCTGGTCAATGGCAAGCGTGTGAATATTCCCTCCTACACCGTTCGTCCCGGCGACGTGATCGAGCTGGTCGACCGCAACAAGGCGCATCTCCGCGTCAAGGCGGCGCTGGAAGCTGCCGAGTCGCGTGGCTTCCCGGAGTGGATCGAAGTCGACGCCAAGGCTGGTAAGGGCGTGTTCAAGGCCTATCCGCAACGTTCGGAACTGTCCTCGACGATTAACGAAGGCTTGGTGGTGGAACTCTACTCCCGTTAATCGGGCGTTGTTCTGCACCTGGTTCTGAGGAAATGCTGATGCAAAGCAACTCATTGCTGAAACCCCGCATCATCGACGTCCAGAGCATCTCGCCGGTCCAGGCCCGCGTGACGATGGAGCCGTTCGAGCGTGGTTTTGGTCACACGTTGGGGAATGCGCTGCGGCGCATTCTCCTTTCCTCGTTGCCCGGTCACGCGGCAACCGAGGTGTCGATCGAAGGGGTGCTTCATGAGTACTCAACGCTCGACGGCATGCGCGAAGACATCGTTGACCTGCTGCTGAACCTCAAGGGTGTGGTGCTGAAGCTGCATAATCGCGGCGAGGCAATGCTCACCCTGTCGAAGTCTGGCGAAGGCGTGGTAACCGCGGGTGATATCGAAGGCGGCCATGACGTCGAGATCATCAACCCGGAGCACGTGATCGCTCACCTCGCGCCGGGTGGCAAGCTCGACATGCAGATCAAGGTCGAGCAGGGCCGCGGTTATGTTCCCGGCAACTCCCGCCCGGTTTCCGCCGAGACCAAGACGATCGGTCGGATCATGCTGGACGCGTCGTTCAGCCCGGTTCGTCGTGTGAGCTATCTCGTCGAGAGCGCACGCGTCGAGCAGCGGACTGACCTCGATCGGCTGGTTATCGATATCGAGACCAACGGTGCTGTTGATCCGGAGGAGGCGATCCGCTATGCGGCACGCGTGCTCATGGATCAGCTGTCGGTGTTCGCGGATCTCGAAGGTACGCCGGTCGCGGTGGTGCCCGAGAAGACGCCGTCTATCGACCCGGTGCTGCTGCGCCCGGTGGACGATCTCGAACTCACGGTTCGTTCCGCGAACTGCTTGAAGGCCGAGAATATCTACTACATCGGCGATCTTATCCAGCGGACCGAAACCGAGCTGCTGAAGACGCCGAATCTTGGCCGGAAGTCGCTGAACGAAATCAAGGAAGTGTTGGCCTCCCGTGGGCTCACGCTGGGAATGAAACTGGAAAACTGGCCTCCGGCCGGGCTCGAGAAGCTCGGTTAAGCGGTGGCAGTGAAGTGAGGAATTGAAATGCGTCACCGTCACGGTCTTCGCAAGCTCAACCGGACTAGCAGCCACCGTCAGGCCATGTTCCGGAACATGGCGAATGCGCTGCTGCGCCACGAAGTCATCAAGACGACCCTGCCCAAGGCCAAGGAGCTGCGGCGCGTGGTCGAGCCGATGATCACGCTGGGTAAGAAGCCCAGCCTCGCTAATCGCCGTCTGGCTTTCGACCGTCTCCGCGATCGCGAGATGGTCGTCAAGCTCTTCGACGAGCTGGGTCCGCGTTTCGCGGCACGCAACGGCGGTTATCTGCGGATCCTGAAGTTTGGTTTCCGCGATGGTGACAATGCTCCGATGGCGCTCGTCGAGCTTCTGGACCGTCCGGAAGGCGAGGTCGCGGAACAGGAAGCTGTTGCTGCCTGAGGCGGCAGTGAAGCGTAGTTGAAAGAGGCCGGGGTTCCGGCCTTTTTTTCGTCTACAGGCTCGTGGTTGGCGATCATTGGGGGGCAGGATGAAGGCAGAGCAAGGCGTAGTGTTGGTGACGGGCGGGGCCGGGTATATCGGCGCCCATACAACGTTAGAGCTGCTTGCCGCGGGGCTGCGGGTAGTCGTGGTCGACAACTTGTCAAACGGTTCGCGTGAGGCCTTGTACAGGGTCGAGGGGCTCGCGAAGCGCAAGCTGGTCGGGGTGGTCGAGGCGGATGTCAGGGATCGAGGTGCAATGAAGGAGATATTCTCGGCGCACGATGTCAGCGCGGTGGTGCACTTCGCGGCGCTGAAGGCGGTCGGCGAGTCTGTCCTCAAGCCGCTCGAGTACTACGACAACAACGTCGGCGGGCTGCTTGTGCTGGTGGAGGCTATGCGCGACGCGGGAGTGAAGCGGCTGGTGTTCAGCTCGTCGGCGACGGTCTACGGCGATCCGGCGAGCGTACCGATAGACGAGAGTTTCCCGACCTCGGCGACCAACCCGTATGGACGCACCAAGCTGGTCTGCGAGGAAATCCTGGCGGATCTTGCGCACGCGGAGCCGGCATGGCGGATAGCGGCGCTGCGCTACTTCAATCCGGTGGGCGCGCATCCAAGCGGGCGTATCGGGGAGGACCCGGCAGGTGTGCCCAATAACCTGATGCCATACATCAGTCAGGTCGCCGTCGGGCGGCGCCCCGAGTTGCAGGTGTTCGGCGGGGATTACCCCACCTCTGACGGTACAGGGGTGCGCGACTACATTCACGTCGTCGATCTCGCGCTGGGCCATGTTCGCGCCCTGGAACGGATCGACGCGCTGAGCCCCTTCAGCACGATCAATCTCGGTACCGGCCGGGGCTATAGTGTGCTTGAACTGGTAAAAGCGTTCGAACTCGCTTGTGGCCGTCGCGTGCCTTACCGTGTTGTCGAGCGCCGGGCCGGCGACATTGCGGAATGCTGGGCCAATCCGGCAAAGGCACAAGCCTTGCTCGGATGGCGGGCGGTCCGCGGACTGGAGGAGATGTGCGCAGACGCCTGGCGCTGGCAGAGCGGTAATCCGGCGGGCTACGGCCGGGAGTGAGCGCGACCGGATGCTGGCCGGTCGCAGCGGTCAGTCAGGGCTACCAGTCCCGCTTGATGCGATTTCGATACTGGACGTCGTGCGGCAGTAATGGCTGCATGGCCTCGAGGTGGCCACGAATCAGGTCGGCAGCCTTGGCGAGGGTGGCAGCGTCGAGGTGAGGGAGTTCGCTCTGCCGCGCCGTCGAGCGCACGATCTGGTCGATGGCCTGTTTGCGTGTCCGTTCGTCTGGCGGAAGGAATACGCCGAGGCCGCATGACTGCAGGGTCTTCAGGAAACGCGTGCGACGCTCGATACGTTGCAGGAAGCCTTCCTGGGGCGAGCTGGGCTTGTCGGCCATGTGAGTGCGTCTCGTCGGTGGTTGTGAGCGGCGTCTATCGTGTTCCCGGCCGGGCACGGCCGCAAGCCCGTCGGCATCTGAATTTGTAAGTCGTTCGCTCAGCGTACGCCGAGCATCGCACCGAGGTATCGTCCGGTATGGCTGCCGGGATGGGCGGCTATCGCTTCCGGAGTGCCGGCACACACCACCGTACCGCCACCACCACCGCCCTCCGGCCCGAGGTCGACGATCCAGTCGGCCGTCTTGATCACGTCCAGATTGTGCTCGATGACGACCACGGTATTGCCGTGCTCCCGCAGGCGATGAAGCACGGTAAGCAACAGTTCGATATCCTGGAAATGCAGGCCGGTGGTCGGTTCGTCGAGGATATAGAGCGTGCGCCCGGTATCGCGCTTTGACAGTTCGAGTGCCAGCTTGACACGCTGGGCTTCCCCGCCGGACAACGTTGTCGCGCTCTGGCCTAGCCGGATGTAGCCGAGGCCGACGTCGATCAGGGTTTCGAGCTTGCGGGCAATCGCCGGCACCGGCCGGAAGAAGTCGAAGGCCTGCTCGACCGTCATTTCCAGCACCTCGTAGATGCTGCGGCCCTTGTAGCGGATCTCCAGCGTTTCTCGGTTATATCTGCGGCCGTGGCAGATGTCGCAGGGGACGTACATGTCCGGCAGGAAATGCATCTCGACCTTGATCAGGCCATCGCCCTGGCAGGCTTCGCAGCGGCCGCCCTTGACGTTGAAGGAGAAGCGGCCGGGGCCGTAACCCCGCGCCCGCGCCTCGGGCACGCCGGCGAAGAGCTCCCGGATGGGGGTGAGCAGGCCGGTGTAGGTTGCTGGATTGGAGCGGGGCGTGCGGCCGATCGGGGACTGGTCGACGTTGATGACCTTGTCGAAGGCGTCCAGCCCCTCGATGCTGTCGTAAGGCGCAGGCTCGGCGGCGGCGCCATGCAGTTGGCGTGCTGCGATCGGCGCGAGGGTCTCGTTGATGAGCGTAGACTTGCCTGACCCGGAAACGCCGGTAACGCAGATGAACAGTCCGACCGGCAACTCCAGCGTGACGTTGCGCAAGTTGTTGCCGCGCGCGCCTCGGAGCCGTAGCAGGCGTTCCGGAGAGGGCGCAATGCGCTCCGCAGGGATCGCGATCTGCTTCCGTCCGGCGAGATAGGCGCCGGTAATGGAAGCTTCGTCGGCAAATACCTCGGCCGGAGTACCGCAGGCGATGACATGCCCGCCGTGCTCGCCGGCGCCCGGCCCCATGTCCACCAGATAGTCGGCAGCACGGATGGCGTCCTCGTCGTGCTCGACCACGATGACGGTATTGCCAAGATCCCGCAGCTTGCACAGGGTGGCGAGCAGTCGGTCGTTGTCGCGCTGATGGAGGCCGATCGACGGTTCGTCGAGGACGTACATGACGCCGGTGAGCCCGGAGCCGATCTGGCTGGCCAGGCGGATGCGCTGGGCTTCGCCGCCGGACAGGGTGTCGGCCGAACGGTCGAGCGAGAGGTAGTCGAGCCCGACGTTGATGAGGAAGCTCAGGCGGTCGGCGATCTCCTTGACGATCTTGTCGGCAATCTGGGCGCGCTGGCCGCTGAGCTGCAGGTTTTCAAAGAAGGATCTGCATGCGCCCAGCGGCAAGCGACTGATGTCGGTCAGGTTGCGGTCGCCGATCAGCACGTGGCGCGCTTCGCTGCGCAGGCGGCTGCCCTCGCAGGCGGGGCAGGCACGGGTTGCGCGGTACTTGCTGAGCTCTTCGCGTACTGCCAGCGAGTCGGTCTCCTTGTAGCGCCGCTCGAGGTTGGGAATGATGCCTTCGAAGGGATGCTCTTTAAGTACCGTCCTGCCGTTGTCCGCCAGATAGCGGAATGCGATCTTCTCTCGTCCGGAGCCGTGCAGCACCGTCGCGCGGACCGCTTCAGGCAGCTGCTCGAAAGCGGACTCCAAGTCGAAACCATAATGATCGGCGAGGCTGGCCAGCATCTGGAAATAGAACTGGTTGCGACGATCCCAGCCACGGATTGCGCCGGCCGCGAGTGACAGATGCGGGTGTGCGACCACCCTTTCCGGGTCGAAGAAGTCGATCTTGCCGAGTCCGTCGCACTTGGGGCACGCCCCGGCGGGGTTGTTGAAGGAGAACAGTCGCGGTTCCAGTTCTGCGAGCGCGAAGCTGCATACCGGGCAGGCGAAGCGGGCGGAAAAGAGGTGCTCGGTACCGCCGTCCATCTCGACCGCGATAGCGCGACCGTCGGCATGGGTCAGCGCGGTCTCGAAGGATTCGGCCAGTCTGCCGCGCAGGTCGGCGCGTACCTTCAGCCGGTCTATCACCACCTGCACGTCGTGACGACGCCCCTTCTCGAGCGGCGCCATCGCGTCCAGTTCCATGACGACACCGTCTACCCGCACGCGGACAAAGCCCTGTGCCCGCAAGTCCGCAAAGAGATCCTGCTGCTCGCCCTTGCGGCCGCTCACCACCGGGGCGAGGATCATCAGCCGCGTCTCTTCGGGCAGTGCGAGCACATGGTCCACCATCTGTGACACGCTCTGGGCTTCCAGGGCGTGGGCCGGATGATCGGGGCAATGCGGTGTGCCGGCGCGCGCATACAGCAGGCGCAGGTAATCGTGGATTTCGGTGACGGTGCCGACGGTGGAGCGCGGATTGTGGCTGGTCGCCTTCTGCTCTATCGAGATTGCAGGCGACAGTCCCTCGATCAGATCGACGTCGGGCTTTTCCATCAGTTGCAGGAACTGCCGGGCGTAGGCCGACAAGGATTCGACGTAGCGTCGCTGTCCCTCGGCGTACAGCGTGTCGAAGGCCAGCGAGGATTTGCCCGAGCCTGACAAACCGGTGATGACGGTCAGCCGGTTGCGCGGCAGATCCAGGCTGATGTTCTTCAGATTGTGGGTGCGCGCGCCGCGAATGCGGATTTCGTCCATATCGGGTCGGGGCCGGAGGCTGGGAGCAACGCAAGACTATAAGAGAGAAGCCGGGCGCGGGCCAATGCTAGAATCCCGTCCTTGCCAGCCGAGACCCGTGGAAGCT
This sequence comes from Azoarcus sp. DD4, assembly GCF_006496635.1. Lineage (NCBI taxonomy): Bacteria > Pseudomonadati > Pseudomonadota > Betaproteobacteria > Rhodocyclales > Zoogloeaceae > Azoarcus > Azoarcus sp. DD4. The sequence continues at coordinate 4,485,297 of NZ_CP022958.1, read as the reverse complement.
TTACGAGCATGTCAGATTCAACGCGCGATCCGATGAGCCCTGCCGAACGTCGCGCGGGTATCAGCCTTGCCGCCATCTTTGCACTGCGCATGCTCGGGCTGTTCCTGATCCTGCCGGTGTTCGCCGTGCACGCACACCAGTTGCCCGGCGGGCAGGATCTCACCATGGTGGGTCTTGCCATTGGCGCCTACGGTTTCACCCAGGCCTGTCTGCAGATCGCTTTCGGCGCTGCGTCCGACCGCTTCGGGCGCAAACCGGTGATCCTGTTCGGACTCGTCCTCTTCGTCCTCGGCAGCGTGGTGGCGGCGCTGGCTTCCGACATCGGGGGCATCATCACCGGCCGTGTGCTGCAGGGCGCGGGGGCGATCTCCGCTGCGGTAACGGCGCTCGCCGCCGACCTCACCCGCGACCAGCACCGCACCAAGGTGATGGCGATGATAGGGTCCAGCATCGGTCTGGTGTTCGCCGGATCCATGGTGGCCGCCCCACTGCTTTACGCTGGCGTCGGCATGAGCGGCATCTTCTGGCTGACGGCTGCGCTGGCTGCCGGTGCGATCGGCGTGCTGTTGTGGGTGGTCCCGGTGGCGCCCCAGGTTCCGCGTGCCAATGGCGGGCGTTTCATCGATGTGCTGCGCGACGGCCAGCTGATGCGGCTCAATTTCGGTGTGTTTGCGCTTCACCTGATCCAGACCACCATGTGGGTGCTGGTGCCGTCCGGTCTGGTGGCAGGTGGTCTCGCACTGGAGGCGCACTGGAAGGTTTACCTGCCGGCGGTGCTGGTTTCCTTCGTGGTGATGGTGCCAGCGGTGATCATGGCCGAGCGCCGCAACCGGATGAAGGTGGTGTTCAATACCGCGGTGCTGTTGCTGGCGCTGGTGCAGCTTGGTATCTACCTGCTCGGCGACGGCCTTGTTCCGCTGGCGGTGATGTTGACCTTGTTCTTCATCGCCTTCAACGTACTGGAAGCGACCCAGCCGTCGTGGATCTCGCGGGTTGCGCCGCCGCATGCCAAGGGCACGGCGCTGGGTGTATACAACACGTTGCAGTCGATCGGGCTCTTCCTTGGCGGCGTGCTCGGCGGCTGGCTGGCACAGCATGTCGGCCGCGGTGCGGTGAGCCTGAGCTGCGCCGCGCTGGCACTGGCGTGGCTGGCCCTTGCCGCCACCATGAATCCGCCGCCGGTGCGTGCGGTGCCCGTGCCTGCCCGCGGCTGATCGAAATCCGGGCGGACGGCCTCCACTGCGAGTGCCGTACGCCTGCTTGTATTCAAAGGAGAACAGGATGGCATCCCTCAATAAAGTGATCCTGATCGGCAACCTCGGCGCCGATCCGGAAAGCCGCTTCGCCCCGTCGGGCGACGCGATCTGCAACATCCGTCTGGCGACCACCGAGAACTGGCGCGACAAGGCGACCGGCGAGCGGCGCGAGGCCACCGAATGGCACCGTGTGTCCTTCTACGGCAAGCTGGCTGAAATTGCCGGCCAGTATCTGCGCAAGGGCAGTCAGGTCTACATCGAAGGCAGCCTGCGCACCCGCAAGTGGCAGGACCAGAACGGCCAGGAGCGCTACACGACCGAGATCCGTGCCGACGAGATGAAGATGCTCGGCGGCCGCCGCGAAGGCGGCGACGCACCGATGCGCGGCGGCGACGACGGCGCATACAGCGCACCGGCGCAGCGCCCGCAGGCTGCGCCACAGCAGGCGCCGTCGCGTCCGGCGCCACAGCGCGATAGCGGTGGCTTCGGCGACTTCGACGACGACATCCCGTTCTGATCCGGTGCATGCTGCGGCCACAGGCTGCGGCATGCCATCAGGAAGGCGCGATCCTGACGTTCGCGCCTTTTTTTCGTTCACGGATCGGGCCCGTTGATGCCCGATTCATGCATATCGGATGGCGTGACAGCCGGTCTGCATTAAACTGCGGCCTTCCAGTGTCGTTGGCACGGCGCAGCCCTGGCCGTGCCCGGTCGTGCAGGGTGGGATTTTCGGAGGGGGTCGCGCGAAGTGAGACGTCGTCGTTTCCTGCAGTCGCTGCCGGCGCTTTCTGTCCCATGGCTGTCAGCCTGCCAACTGAGCGAAGAGCCGCTGCGCATTGGCGCCAACCTGTGGCCGGGCTATTCGCCTTTGCGCCTGGCCGAAGCCACCGGCGCGCTACCAGCGGACGCGGGAAGGGTGCTCGACTTCCCGAGTTCCTCGGCGGTGCTGACGGCCTTCCGCAATGGCGCGATCGATGCGGCGGCGCTGACCCTGGACGAGGTCATCCTGCTGGCGGCCAACCAGCAATCGCCACGCATCATCCTGGTGTTCGATTTTTCCGACGGTGCCGATGTCATCATCGCCCGCGCGGGGCTCAACCGTATCGATGAACTGCGCGGCAAGCGTATCGGTGTGGAAACCGAAGCCCTGGGCGCCTACATGGTCGGGCGTGCCCTGGCGCGTGATGGACTGGCGCTCGAGGAGGTCGAAATCGTGTCACTGCCGATGGACAGGCACGAGGCCGCTTTCGTCGGCGGCGAAGTCGATGCGCTGGTGACCTTCGAGCCCATACGGTCCAGCCTGCTGGCCCGTGGCGGGCGGCAGCTGTTCTCTTCGGCCGACATCCCGGGCGAAGTCGTCGACGTGCTGGTGGTACGGGACGAGGTGCTGCGCCGACGCCATGCCGACCTGCGCGCGGTGGTGCGTGCGTATTTCGCCGGGCGAACGCTGGCGATGGCCGAGCCGGACGAGGCGGTGCGCAGGCTCGGGGTACGTGCCGGCGGCGGACCGGAGAGCTATCGCGCCGCCATGTCCCTGATGCGGCTTCCCGACCGGCAGGGCAATCGCGAGCTGCTCGGGGTCGGGCCGCGGAGCCTGCACGAAACCTTGTCGCGCATGGCCGTGACGATGACGGAACTCAAGTTGATCGAGGGGCGCGTCTCGCTCGACGGTCTGCTTGTATCGGCGCTGGTAGAGGAGGTGTAGCGATGGTCAATTACCTGCCGCTGCGCCATTTGTTGCTCGGCATCCTGGTGGCCTTCGGGCTCCTCGTCGCGGCCGGCCAGTTCGCCTTCATGCTCCGTACCTACTACAACGACGGATTGTCCGAGGTAGAAGCCTTGGCCCGGCATTCCGGCAGCACGCTCGCGGCCAATCTGGAGGCGGCGCTGCGTGAGGGCGACGAGCGCTTCGTCGCCCACCTCGTGGTCCAGCAGATCACACTGCCCCATCTGGAGTACGCCGCTTTCGTCGGTGGCGACGATCGCGTGCGCGCCAGTTCCCGGCCGGGGCTGGAGGCGGGCTTCGTGCAGTCCGGCACGACGCCTCCACCGCCTGCGCTGGTGACTGCCGCCCGCCGTACGCTGGCCGGCCAGGTGGATGAGGACAGGCAGGGCGAGCGGCTGTGGGCGGTGTTCCCGGTGCGTCTGCCGGTCAGTGCCGGTGAGGCGCGCGCGCGCGAGGTCGGATACGCGGTGTTGATGATGGATACGCGCTCGCTGCGTCGCAGTGCCCTGCGCCAGGCCGTCGGCCAGGGGCTGATCGCGCTGGCGCCCATCCTCCTGCTGTCGGCGGGCATTGCGGTGCTGGTGAAATTTCTGCTCACCGACCGCATCGAGCAGTTGCTCGCCTATGCGCGTTCGCAGGCGCGCGGCAGCACGCTGGCACGCCCGGTCACTGGCAACGACGAGCTCGGCATGCTCGGCATCCAGCTATCCGCACTCATGAAGGAGGTGGTGGCGTCGAGGGACTATCACATCCGTCTGCTCGATCGCTTGCCCAACCCCATCTGGCGCACCGGCCCCGATGGCAGTGCGGACTACTTCAACCGGGCCTGGCTGGCTTTTACCGGGCGCGGCCTGGCCGAGGAGCGCGGCGACGGCTGGCTCGACAGCCTGCACCCGGCCGACCGCGACAGCTTCGTCCGCGCCTGTCGCGAGGCGATCGTCGAACGCGCCCCCTTTTCCATCGAGGCGCGCCTGTGTCGTCACGACGGCAGATACCACTGGCTGACGGTACATGGCGAGCCGGTCTTCGATCCCGAGGGGCGTCTGCAGGCATATATCGGTAGCTGCTTCGATGTCCAGCAGGAAAAGGACGCGGCTGCGGCCATTGCCGCCAGCGAGGCGCGCTTCCGCGGTCTGGTGGAGCGCACCCTGGTGGGCGTCTACCTAATCCGCGACGGCCGCATGCTTTATGCCAACCCGCGGCTGGCCGAGTGGTTCGGCTATCCGTCGGAGGACCTGGCCGGAATGCCGGTGGCCAATCTCGTGCATCCCGACGATCGCGCCATGGTGCGCGACAAGCTGATGCAACGCGAGCGTGGCGAGATCGACTTCGTTCAGTACACCTTCCGCGGCCTGCGGCGGGACGGCAGCGCCTTCCCGGTCGAGGTGTATGGCAACGGGATCGAGTACGAGGGCGAACGGGCCGTGATCGGTACCCTGATCGACCATACCCAGCGCGCCAAATACGAGGCGGCGCTCAAGGCGGCCGCCGAAGTCGTGGAGGCGAGCCCGACGGTGCTGTTCCGCTGGCTGGCGGAACCCGGTTGGCCGGTCGCCTATGTGTCCGAGAACGTCGACCGCTGGGGATACCGGGCGAGTGAGCTGCTGGCGGCCTCGTTCCACTTTTTCGACCTGTTGCACCCGGACGATCGTGAGCGCATCAGCGGGGAAGTCGCCGAATTCCTGGCCGAGGGCCGTAACGAGTACGCCCAGGAGTACCGCATCCGCGTTGCCGATGGCAGTTACATCTGGGTAGAGGATCTCACCGCGGTGCAGCGCGACGAGGCCGGCGGGATCCTGCACATCGAAGGTCTGCTGACAGACATCTCCGAGCGTCGGCGAGCCGAGGAGGAAGTTCGTGCGCTCAATGCCGAACTCGAAGCGCGTGTCGCCCAGCGCACCGCCCAGCTCGCAGCGCTCAACAAGGAACTGGAGACCTTCGCCTATTCGGTGTCGCACGATCTCAAGGCACCGCTGCGCGGTATCGACGGCTACAGCCATCTGCTGGTCGAGGACTATGCCGACCGGCTCGACGAGGAGGGACAGCTCTTCATCAAGCATATCCGCGCAGGTGTGAAACAGATGGCACGGCTGATCGACGACCTCCTTGCATACTCACGTGTGGAACGTCGCACACTGCAGTGCGCCGAGGTGAACCTGCTCGATATGGTGCGTGGCATACTCGCCGAGCGTGTCGCGGAACTCGAATCCAGCCCGGCCCGGATCGTGCTCGATGTCCCACCGCTGCGGCTGCGCGCGGATCCGGAGGGCCTGGCTCAGGCCTTGCGCAATCTGTTCGACAACGCACTGAAGTACTCTCGTGATGCCCAGCCCCCGGAGATATGCATTTCCGCGGTGGCAGAAGGCGAGCTGTGTCACATCCGCGTTCAAGACAACGGAATCGGTTTCGACATGAAGTTCCACGACCGCATCTTCGAGATATTCCAGCGCCTGCAGCGTTCGGAAGACTACGCCGGCACCGGCGTCGGCCTGGCCATCGTGCGCAAGGCGGTACAGCGCATGGGTGGGCGTGTATGGGCCGAGAGCGCCCCCGGGGAAGGTGCCTGTTTCCACCTGGAGCTGCCGCGATGAGCCCGTTTCCCGAGGCCGCGACAGCGGGCGCCTTGCCGAGTGAGCGATCCATCCTGCTGGTCGAGGATAATCCGGCCGATCTCGATCTGACCCTGCGCGCCTTCCGCCGCCGTCACCTGCTCAATCCCCTGCTGATCGCGCGTGATGGCCAGGAGGCGCTCGATTTCATCCCGCGCTGGAGTGCCGGCGAAGCCCTGCCGCTGGTCGTTCTGCTGGACCTCAAGCTGCCGAAGGTCCACGGCCTCGAGGTGCTGCGCGCATTCAAGGAGAATCCGCTGACGCGCAGCGTGCCGGTGGTGGTACTGACCACGTCGGACGAGGATGCCGACATCGAGTCCGCCTATTCGCTCGGCGCCAACTCGTACATCATCAAACCGGTCGATTTCGACAAGTTCACCCAGGTGGCGAGCCAGATCGAACTCTACTGGTGCGTTCTCAACAAACCGGCTCGCGTGTGAGCGGAGGTCAGTCCGTTTGCCGAAGAGAGCGCTCTACGTAGAAGACAATCCGGCCGATGCCGACCTGTTGCGGCGCAGTCTGGCGCGCAGCATGCCGTCGATGGCGCTGGAGGTCGCCGGCAGCATTGCCGAAGGCATCGGCAAGCTCGCAGGCGCCTCGGCGGTCGACGTGGTCTTGGCCGACCTGGCCCTGCCCGACGGCAGCGGCATGGATCTGCTCAACTGGGTGCGCGAGCGCAAGCTGCCCTTCGCCTTCATCGTGTTGACCGGCTCGGGCGACCAGGGCGCGGCGGTTGCTGCCCTTAAGGCCGGCGCTGACGACTACCTGGTCAAGGATGGCGATTACCTCGAACGTCTGCCGCACACCATCGTTGCCGCGGTCGAGCGCGGGCGCGCCGAACTGGCCAGCCGCAGCCGGCCGATCCGGGTGCTTTACGCCGAGCATCACCATTTCGACATCGACCTCACCCTGCGCCACCTCGCCCACGTCGCGCCCCATCTCAAGCTCGAAACGGTCGGGAGCGCCGAAGCGGTCCTGCAACGCCTGCCCAGCGGGCCCGAGTGCGCCTCCGATGTCGACGTGTTGCTGGTGGATTACCTGCTGCCCGGCTTGAATGCGCTCGATCTCACCAAGATCCTGCGCCAGCAGCGTCGCCTCGACATCCCCATCGTCATGGTCACCGGCCAGGGCAGCGAGGAAACCGCTGCGCAGGCCTTGCGCCTCGGCGTTTCGGACTACCTGGTCAAGCATGACAGCTACCTGCACGAACTGCCGGTCGTGCTCGACAAGGCCTTCCGGCAGGTCGAGCTGGTGCGCGAGCGGATGGCGCTGCGCACGATGACCGAGCGCCTGCAGGAGGTGCTCGAGTGCAGTCCCTCGGTGAACTACACGCTGGAGTTGCAGGACGGCGAGTGGAGGCCGACCTGGGTCAGCCACAACATCGAATCGCTCACCGGGTATTCGGTCGCGGAGGCGCTGGCGCCGGGCTGGTGGCAGCGCACCGTGCATGTCGACGACCGCGAACGCACGCTCGAAGGCATGGCGGTGCTCATCCGCGACGATCGATACGTACACGAGTACCGCGTCTGTCGCGCCGATGGCGTGGTGCGCTGGGTGCGCGACGAGCTGCGCGTACTGCGGGAGCCCGACGGCCAGTTGCGGCGCGTCGCCGGAGTCTGGATAGACATCACCGAGCAGCGCGCCGCCACCGAGCTGCTGCGCCTCAACGCGGCGGTGATCGAGAGCACCCACGACGGTGTCGTGCTCACCGACCTCGACGGGCTGATCGTGTCGGTCAATCGCGCCTTCACCGAGGTAACGGGTTACGAGCGCGACGAAGTCATCGGCCGCAACCCGCGCTTCATGCAGTCGGGGCGGCACGATCGCGGCTTCTACCATGCGATGTGGGCGGCGCTGGTGAAGACCGGCTACTGGCAGGGCGAGCTGTGGAACCGGCGCAAGAACGGCGAGCTGTTCCCCGAGTGGCTGACGCTCAATGCCGTGCGCAACGAGGCCGGGCAGGTGACCCACTACGTCGGTGTATTCACCGACATCAGCAAGCTCAAGCAGACCGAGGACCGCCTCAACTACCTTGCTCACCACGACCCGCTCACCGACCTGCCCAACCGGCTGCTGGTGCTGTCGCGGCTGGAGCACGCGCTCGAGGGCGCGCAGCGGCGCGGCCTGCGGGTTGCGGTGATGTTCCTCGACCTCGATCGCTTCAAGACGGTGAACGACAGCCTGGGCCATGCCGCCGGCGACGAACTGCTGCGTGCCGTGGCAGGGCGTCTGCGCGGCGCATTGCGCGAGGAAGACACCCTCGGCCGCCTCGGCGGCGACGAGTTCATGGTGCTGCTGGAGCATGTCGAAGCGCCGGCCGATGCCGCGGTGGTGGCCAGGCATCTGGTCGATGCCCTTGGGGCCCCCTTCGTGCTGTCGTCCGGGCACGAAGTCTTCATCCGCGCCAGCATAGGCATCAGCCTCTATCCCGACGACAGCGGCGATTTCCTCGAACTGGTGCGCAACGCCGATGCCGCGATGTATCGCGCCAAGGCGCAGGGGCGCAACACCTACGGCTTCTACACCGAAGACCTGATCCGTTCCGCGACCGAGCGTCTGGCGCTGGAAACGCGGCTGCGGCGTGCGCTGACGCACGACGAGTTCGTCGTGTACTACCAGCCGGTGCTGGCGGTGGCCGATGGTCGTCTGCTAGGCGCCGAGGCGCTGGTCCGCTGGCAGCCCATCGGCGAGCCGGTGATATCGCCCGCGGCCTTCATTCCGCTGGCCGAGGAAACCGGCCTGATCGTGCCGCTCGGCGAATGGGTGTTGCGCGAGTCCTGTCGCCAGGTCAGAAGCTGGCTCGATGCCGGCCATGCCTTCGGCCGGGTCGCGGTCAATCTCTCGGCCGAGCAGTTGCGCCGCCAGGACGTCGGCGGGATGCTGGAGGACGCGCTGGCGGCGACTGGATTGCGTCCCGCCCACCTGGAGCTGGAGATCACCGAGAGCAGCCTGATGGAAGAAGGCGAGAATGCGGTGGTGCTGCTCGGCAAGCTCAAGCAGCTCGGCGTCGCACTGGCGATCGACGATTTCGGCACCGGCTACTCCTCGTTGGCCTACCTCAAGCGTTTTGCGATCGACAAGCTGAAGATCGACCGCAGCTTCGTGCAGGACCTCGCCGACGACAACAACGACCTCGCCATCGCCTCGGCGATCGTGGCGATGGCGCGTGCACTCGATATCTCCGTCCAGGCCGAAGGGGTGGAGACCCCGGCCCAGCTCGGTTTGCTGCAAGGGCTTGCCTGCGGCTCCTACCAAGGCTATCTGTGCAGTCCGCCGCTACCCGCGGAAGAGTTCGAGGCCCGGTTCCTGAAGGGCTGCTGAGGCTCAGCGGTTGGCCAGCGCGCGCTGCATGCGCGCCAGGGCGGCATCCAGCGTCGCCCGCGGGCAACCGAAGTTGAGCCGCAGGAAGCCGGGCATGCCGAAGACACCACCGTCCGACAGGCCGACGCCGGCGGCCTCGAAGAAGGCGGCCGGGTCGGCAAGACCGGCGTCGCGGCAATCGATCCAGGCGAGGTAGGTGGCTTCGGGATGCGCCATGCGCAGGCCCGGCATGGCGGCGACCGCAGCCTCCACCCGGGCGCAGTTGCCGCGCAGATAGTCGAGCAGGGCAGTGCGCCACGGGCCGCCGTCGCGGTAGGCGGCTTCCGCCGCCACCAGGCCCATCACGTTCACGTGCGGCACGATGCCGCGCATCGCGCGCTGGTAACGCCGGCGCAGCCCGGCATCGGGGATGACGGCGAAGGCGCAGTACAGCGCCGGGATGTTCCAGGTTTTGGACGGCGCCATCAGCGTGATCGTGCGCCGCGCGATGCCTTCATCGAGTGCGGCGATCGGAATGTGCGGCGTCGTAGCGTCCAGCACCAGGCCGCAGTGGATTTCGTCGCTGCAGACGACGAGATCGCGGCTTTCCGCCAGATTGGCGATCCAGCGCAGCTCGGCGCGATCGAAGGCGCGCCCCACCGGATTGTGCGGATTGCACAGCATGAAGAGGCGGGTGCCGTCGTCGATCGCCGCCTCGACGGCCGGGCGATCCCATTCCCAGCGGCCTTGGCGTTCCACCAGCGGGCAGCTCACCAGACGGCGGTCGCTGTTTTCCGGGGCGCTCAGGAAGGGCGGGTAGACCGGCGTGGCGGTGAACACGCCGTCGCCGGACTCGCCGACCGCGCGGCAGGCGAGGTTGAAGCCGGTGACGACGCCCGGCAGCCACACCAGCCAGTCGGGCGAGATGCGCCAGCCGTGGTCGCGGGCGAGTCCTTCGACGACCGCGGCAGCCAGCGACGGACCGGCGTCGGTATAGCCGAAGATGCCGTGGGCCAGCCGGGCCTTGAGCGCATCGAGCACCGGCGGTGGGGCGGTGAAGTCCATGTCGGCCACCCACAGGGGCAGCACGTCGCGGCCGGCGTAGCGGCCCCATTTTTCGCCGGGAACGTCGCGGCGGTCGGGTTGTCGATCGAAGTCGAAGTGCATGGGTGTCGGCCAGGTCCGGGCTGAACAGGGTAAGCGACAGTGTAACGTGCGTTGTGCCACGGCAAGATCGGCCGACTTCGTGCATACAATGAAGCCAAACATCGGCGGTACGGGAGGAGACAAGGTGCAAGACGTGATCGCCCATCCAGATGGAATCTACGCGGTGGACTCCGGTTACGGACGTCGCCAGCTTGCGGCGATCCACCTGATCGTTCACCAGGGGCGTGTGGCCATCGTCGATACCGGCTGCAATGGCTCGGTGCCCAGGGTGCTGACTGCGCTCGCCAGCCTGGGCGTGGTGCCGGATGCGGTGGATTGGGTGATCCTCACCCACGTCCATCTCGACCATGCCGGCGGTGCCGGCAGCCTGCTGTGCGCGCTTCCCAGGGCGCGGCTGCTGGTCCACCCGCGCGGCATCCGGCACATGGCCGACCCGTCGCGGCTGTGGGAGGGGACTGCCGCTGTCTACGGCGCGGAGCACGCATTCGAGCTTTATGGCCGCTTGGTGCCGGTGCCGCGCGAGCGCATCGTCGCCGCGACCGACAATCTCGAGATCGATCTCGCCGGCCGCCGCCTGCGCGTGCTCGACACCCCGGGCCATGCGCGCCACCACATCTGCATCTGGGACGAAAGCGCGCGCGCCTTCTTCACGGGCGACACTTTCGGCCTGTCCTACCGCGAATTCGATGTCGACGGCCGCGCCTTCATCATGCCGACGACGACGCCCACCCAGTTCGATCCGGCAGCGATGCATGCGTCGATAGACCGCATGATGTGCTACCGGCCTGAAGCGCTCTATCTGACCCATTTCAGCCGCGTCACCGAGGTCGAACGGCTGGAGGCCGACATGCATCGGCTGATCGAGACCTTCGTCGCGGTCGCGCGCGCCGCGCGTGGCGAAGGCGTGGCGCGCCATGTCGAAATCATCGCCGGGCTGGAACAGGTGGTGCGCGAAGAGGCGGCGCGTCAGGGCTGGGCGCTCGGCGAGGAGGACAGCGTCGCCTTGATGCGGATGGACCTGGAGCTCAATGCGCAGGGGCTGGGCGTCTGGCTGGACAGCCTGCGCGTGCCGGAGCCGGAAACCGTGTGATGTGTCCCGGCCGGACGTCAATCCACCGTCACGTCCGGGTGTCGTTCGTTCAGGGCATGCAGCCTGGCGGCGGCGACCACGTCGCCCTGGCTGGCGGCCTTGGCGTACCAGTGCGCCGCCTGCGCAGGGTCGCGGGGCAGGCCGTAGCCGTTCTCGTACATGTTGCCGACCAGGTATTGCGCACCGGGGTCGCCGGCCTCGGCGGCGGCGCGATACCAGCGCGCGGCTTCCCGATAGTCCTGCGGTATGCCCTGGCCGGTGAAGAGCATCGAGGCGAGCGCGAGCTGGGCGCCCATGTGGCCCTGCTCGGCCGCCTTCCTGTACCAGGTGGCGGCGGTGGACGCCGAACGGTGGACGCCGTCGCCGTGGTCGTAGAGCAGGGCGAAATTGAACTGTGCCTGTGGCAAGCCGGCGCCGGCCGCGCGGCGCAGCCAGCGCCATACGCCGTTCGGCTCGGGCGACCGGGCTTCGCCGCGGTACAGCATCATCGCGTAGTTGAACTGGGCCAGGCGGTTGCCGGCACGGCCGGCGTTGGCGAAGAGTCGCGCGGCTTCGTCGAGCTGTCCGGCCTCGTAGGCGTCGACGCCTGCGTCCGCCAGCGCCGCCGCCGAGGTGGCCGCGGTAGCTGGGGCGGCGAAGGCTGCAAGAACGACGCAAAGCGCGCGCAACGGCGACATGGCGGCTCCGGATGGCTGCGAAAGCACCGGTTGGAACCCGCGGCTGCCGCGGAGTTCAGCGACAGCGGGCGCTGCTGCGGTAACATCGCGGCGCCCGTATCCGCCCTGTGCCTGCCGCGATGTCCCTGTCCATCTCTCCTGTTCCGAACACCTGCCTGCCGGCCACGCCGGAGGTCGATGCCGAACGCCGTTTCGGCGGCATCGCCCGCCTGTACGACGACAGCGCCCCAGTCCGGCTGGCGGCCTCGCACGTGTGCGTGATCGGCATCGGCGGCGTCGGCTCGTGGGCAGCGGAGGCGCTCGCGCGCAGCGGCGTTGGTCGGCTCACGCTGATCGATCTCGACCACGTCGCCGAATCCAACATCAACCGCCAGGCCCATGCGCTCGATGCCACGCTGGGCCAGGCCAAGGTGCAGGCGATGGCCGAACGCATCCACGGCATCAATCCGCAGGCCCGCGTCGGCACGGTGGAGGACTTCGTCACCCCCGACAATGTCGCCGACCTGCTGAAGGATTTCGATCTGGTGGTGGATGCGATCGACAACGTGCGGGCGAAGGTGGCGATTGCGGCCCATTGCCGGCGTCAGCGCCTGCCGCTGCTGATGGCCGGCGGTGCCGGCGGCAAGCGCGATCCGGCGCGCATCCGCGTCGCCGACCTCAGCGCGACCGAACAGGACCCGCTGTTGTCCAAGGTTCGCGCCACCCTGCGCCGCGAACATGGCTATCCGCGGGAGGCGGGCAAGAAGTTCGGCATCGAGGTGGTCTATTCGACCGAGCCGCTGCGTTATCCGCCGGCAAGCTGCGACAGTGGCCGCGGTCCGCAGGGGCTGGCATGTGCCGGCTTCGGCTCCAGCATGGCGGTGACGGCCAGCGTCGGCCTTTTTCTGGCAGCGCGTGCCATCGAGCGCTTGCTGCGTGTGCCGGTCCCGGCGCACGGGGAGGGAGGGGCGAAATGAGCGACAGCAATCCTGCAAGGGCTGCGGCAGCGCGCGATGCCGTCGTGCTGTTCGGCCACGGGGCACGCGACCCGCAGTGGGCCGGGCCGATGCAGCGCATTCGTGAGCGCATGCTGATGGCGGCGGATGCGCCGCGCGTGGAGCTCGCCTTTCTCGAATTGATGACTCCAACGCTCGGCGCCGCGATCGACGCGCTGGCTGCCGACGGCGTGCGACGCATCGTCGTGGTGCCGGTCTTTCTCGCCCAGGGGGGGCACCTCAAACGCGATGTGCCGGCGCTGGTCGAAGCGGCGGGCACGGCGCATCCCGAGTGCCGGATCGAACTGGTGCAGGCAGTGGGCGAGGCCGACACGGTGATCGCCGCGATTGCTGCCTATGCGGAGGCCTGCCGGACCGCTGACTGAGCCCGGTGCAAGGGGGGGGCGCATGCACGGTCGTGGGTAGGCGCTTGACTGATCTTAATATCAGAATATACTGATATACATCATGAGTCACAGTCCAATTTCCTTGGCGGCCCTGTTGCTTGGGTTCGCGGCTGCGGCGGCGCCGTTCGCGAATGCGCGTGCCGACCTGCCTACCGAACGGGTCGAGGCGCGCACGCTGGCGGCGACCCACATTGCCGAATCCACCATCGAAGCGGTGCGTCAGAGCACCCTGGCGGCACAGGTCGCCGGTCGCGTGGTCGAACTCGGCGCGGATGCCGGCGATCCGGTTCGTGCCGGCCAGATCCTGCTGCGCATCGATGCCGCCGAAGCGGGGCAGGCGGTGGCCGCTGCCGAGGCCGAAATGGCCAGGGCCGAAGCCGGCCTGACCGAGGCTCGCGCCAATCTGGCGCGCAGCCGCAGCCTGTTCGAACGGAAATTCGTCAGTCAGGCGGTGCTCGATCAATCGCAGGCAGCTTTCGAGGCCGCGGAGGCGCAGTTGCGCGCGGCGCGTGCCGGCCGTGGCCAGGCGGCGAGCGTGCGGGGGCACGCCACGGTGGCCGCGCCCTTTGCCGGGCTGGTCGCCGCACGCCATATCGAGTCCGGCGAGATGGCCCAGCCGGGACGGGAGCTGCTCACCTTGTACGATCCCGCCGCGCTGCGCGCGGTGGTCGACCTGCCGCAGCAGCGCCTGGCGGAACTCGGTACCGGACCCCTGAACGCGAAGATCGAACTGCCCGACCAACGGCGCTGGCTCGACGCCGCCGCGGTGACGGTGCTGCCGGCGGCCGATGCGCGTACGCACACCGTGCGCGTTCGCATCGATCTGCCCGCCGGCAGCGCGGGCGTCCTCCCCGGCAGCTTCGCCCGCGTGCATTTCCTGTCCGGCGCCAGCGCGCGCCTGACCGTGCCGGCCGCCGCGATCGTGCGGCGGGGCGAACTCACCGCCGTGTACGTGGCCGACGGCAAGGGCGGCTTCGCCCTGCGTCAGCTGCGGCTGGGCGAAACGCTGGCCGGTGACGGTGCCGGCCAGCGCGTCGAAGTGCTGGCCGGGCTGGCCGATGGGGAAACGGTGGCGCTCGATCCGGTGCAGGCGGGCATCGTCGCCCGTAGCGTAGCGAACCGGCAGACGAAGTGATGGAGCCGCGCTACGGTATCTCGGGTCGCATCGCCGCGGCCTTCCAGCGCAATGCGATCACGCCGCTGATCGCGCTGGTGCTGCTGCTCGCCGGTTTGTTCGCCACTCTGGTGACGCCCAGGGAGGAGGAGCCGCAGATCGATGTCACGATGGCCAACGTGCTGGTGCCTTTTCCCGGTGCTTCGGCGCGAGACGTCGAGGCGCTGGTGGCGCGACCGGCCGAGCAGGTGCTGTCGCGCATGGCGGGTGTCGAGCACGTGTATTCGGTGTCGCGGCCGGGCATGGCCGTCATCACCGTGCAGTTCGAGGTTGGTGTGCCCAACCAGACGGCGCTGGTGCGGCTTTACGACACGGTGCACTCCAACCGCGACTGGCTGTCGCCGCAGCTCGGCGTCGGCGAACCGGTGGTCAAGCCCAAGGGCATCGACGACGTGCCCATCCTCGCCTTCACCTTGTGGACGCCGGACGAGGCACGGGCCGCCTACGACATGCAGCAGGTGTCGCGCGCGATCGAACTGGAGCTGAAGCGCCTGCCCGGTACCCGCGAGGTCGGCACCATAGGCGGGCCGGGCCAAGTGCTGCGGGTGGACATGGACGTTGCGCGGATGAACGCGCACGGCGTCAGCGCGCAAGACCTGCGTTCTGCGCTGCAGCTCGCCAACGCCTCGCAGCCGGCAGGCAGCCTGGTGGCGGGCAATCGCGAGGTGCTGGTACAGACCGGCTCCTTCATCGAATCGGCCGAGGACGTGCGGCGGCTGGTGGTCGGCGTGGCCGACGGCAAGCCGGTATACCTGCGCGATGTGGCGTCGGTGCAGGACGGGCCGGACCAGCCTTCGCGCTACGTGTGGTTCGGTACCGGTGCGGCGGCCCTGCAGAAAGGTATCGCCGCGACCGGCAGTTATCCGGCGGTGACGCTGGCGCTGTCCAAGAAGCCGGGCGCCAATGCCGCCGACGTGGCCGATGCGGCTATCGCCCGCGTCGAATCGCTCAAGGGCAGCCTGATCCCCGACGGCGTCCAGCTCTCCATCACCCGTAACTACGGCGAGACCGCCAACGACAAGGCGCAGAAGCTGATCGGCAAGCTCGCCTTCGCCACTGCGGCGGTGGTGGCGCTGGTGTTCTTCGCGCTCGGCCGGCGCGAGGCAGTCATCGTCGGCGTGGCGGTGTCGCTGACGCTGGCGGCCACGCTCTTCGCCTCGTGGGCCTGGGGCTTCACGCTCAACCGGGTGAGCCTGTTCGCGCTGATCTTCTCCATCGGCATCCTGGTGGACGATGCCATCGTGGTGGTCGAGAACATCCATCGGTGGCATACGCTGGAGCCGGACACGCCCTTGTGGCAGCTGATCCCGAAGGCAGTGGATGAAGTCGGCGGTCCCACCATCCTCGCCACCTTCACCGTGATCGCGGCGCTCCTGCCCATGGCCTTCGTCACCGGACTGATGGGGCCTTACATGAGCCCCATCCCGATCAATGCCTCGATGGGGATGTTCATCTCGCTGGCGGTGGCCTTCGTGATCACGCCCTGGCTGGCGCAGCGCATGCTGAAGCACGTCGATGCGCACCATCACGAAGGGGACGACAAGCTCACCCGCCGGCTCGACGGCTTCTTCCGCCGCATCATGACGCCCTTGCTTGATGCCGGCCGCGGCGGCCGTGCGCGCATGAAGCTGTGGCTGGCGGTGGCGGCGCTGATCGTGGTGTCGCTGGCCCTGCCGGCGGTGCAGTGGGTGGTGATGAAGATGCTGCCCTTCGACAACAAGAGCGAGTTCCAGGTGGTGCTGGACATGCCGGTCGGCACCCCGGTGGAAGAGACCGCCCGCGTGCTGCGCGAGATCGGCGACCACCTCGGCGGGGTTGCCGAGGTCACCGATTGGCAGGCCTACGCCGGCACCGCCGCACCGATCAACTTCAACGGCCTGGTACGCCAGTACTACCTGCGCAGCAGCCCGGAGCAGGGCGACGTGCAGGTGAACCTGGTCGACAAGGCGCACCGCGACCGCAGCAGCCACGAGATCGCCGTTGCCGTGCGCGAGGCGGTGACCGCGATCGCGCGGCGCAGCGGCGGCAACGCGAAGGTGGTGGAGGTGCCGCCGGGGCCGCCGGTGCTGTCGCCCATCGTTGCCGAAATCTACGGCCCGGATTACGCCGCTCAGGCCGAAGTGGCGAAGCGGGTGCGCGCCGCCTTCGAAGCCACCCCCGACGTCGTCGGCGTGGACGACACGGTGGACGAGGCCGCGCCCAAGCTGCTGCTGCGGGTCGACCAGGCCAAGGCGGCGCGGCTGGGCGTGGCCCAGGCCGACATCGTCGACGTGTTGCGGCTGGGGCTGGCCGGCGAGAACGTTACCCCGGTGCATGGCGGCGACAACAAGTACGAGGTGCCGGTGCGCGTCCAGCTCCCGGCCAGCCGCCAGTCCGACATCGCCAACCTGCTGGCGATGAAGGTGCGCGCGCGCAGCGCCGAGGGCGGCGGCAGGCTGATTCCGGTCGGTGAACTGGTCGAGGTGCGCGAGACCGTGCGCGAACAGGTGATCTACCGCAAGGACCTGCTGCCGGTGATCTACGTCACCGGCGACATGGGCGGCCGGCTGGATTCGCCGCTCTACGGCATGTTCGACATCCGCTCGCGGGTGAGGGATATGGCGCTGACAGGCGCCCCCGGCCTCGCCGGCACCCTGGGCGAATGGTTCATCCGCGCGCCGGCGGATGCCTGGTCCGGCTACAGCCTGAAATGGGACGGCGAATGGCAGGTCACCTACGAGACCTTCCGCGACATGGGCGCAGCCTATGCCGTCGGCCTCATCCTGATCTACCTGCTGGTGGTGGCGCAGTTCCGCTCCTACCTGGTGCCGTTGATCATCATGGCGCCGATCCCGCTGACGCTGATCGGGGTGATGCCCGGTCATGCCCTGCTCGGCGCGCATTTCACCGCCACCTCGATGATAGGCATGATCGCGCTGGCCGGCATCATCGTGCGCAACTCCATCCTGCTGGTCGATTTCGTCAACCAGCAACTGCGCGAAGGCGTGGACTTCGCCGAGGCGGTGATACGCGCGGCGGCGGTGCGGGCCAAGCCCATCGGCCTGACTGCGCTGGCGGCGATGATAGGCGCGGTTTTCATCCTCGACGATCCCATCTTCAATGGCCTCGCGATCAGCCTGATCTTCGGGGTGTTCGTCTCCACCGTGCTCACCCTGGTGGTGATCCCGGTGCTTTATTTCGCCGCGATGCGGCGCCGCATCAGCCAGCTGCAAGGAGAACCCGCATGACCCTCACCACCAACCAGTACGTGCGCATCTTCGCCGGTGCCTTCGTGCTGATCTCGCTCGCGCTCGGCGTCGAGGCCTCGCCGCTTTTCGTCAGCAAGAACTTCCTCTGGTTCACCGTCTTCGTCGGCGCCAACCTGTTCCAGAGTGGCTTCACCGGCATCTGCCCGCTGGAGAGCATCCTGCGCCGGCTGGGCGTGAAGGACACGCCCGCCTGCAGTTGAAGGTGCAGGTCGAGCGCTTCGAACGCAGCCTGCGCACCCCCGCGGCGGCCCGTGAGCTTGCGCGCGAGGCGGCAGCGCGCTGCGCCGATCCGCTGCGCGTCGAGTGGGGCTTGCTCGAGCTGCTGATGAACGCGATCGAGCACGGCTTGCTGGCCATCGGCCATCGCGAGAAATGTGCCCTGATCGACGCCGGCCGGCTCGAGGCGGAGGTCGCCGACCGGCTGGCGCATCAGTCGCACGCAGCGGGCGTGGTCGCCTTCGCCGGGGTGCTGCGCGACGGGCGCTGGCATTTCGAGATCCACGATCCGGGCGGCGGTTTCGATCCGCAGCCGTGGCTGGCCGCGTCGGCCGGCGATCCGGTCCGGCGTGCCGGGCGCGGCATCCTGCTGGCGCGCTCTTTCGGGCTGGCGGATCTCGGCTATCGCGACGGCGGCCGCTGCGCCTGCTGTTCCGCACCCGCCGCGTGCTGAGTTGCACGCGCGCCACCGCGGCGGCGCGGTCATGCCCGGCGCTTGGCGATACAATCCGGGCCTGACCATCGCACCGGGCCGTCCTCATGAACGATCGCACCGCTCCTCCAGAACGCCGGCTGGACCGCCGCATCCCGCTCGGTTGCTCGGCGTCCATCCTGTTGCGCAGCGGCGAAGTGGTGCCGGCCGAATGCGTCGAGCTGAGCGTGAGCGGAATGACCCTGCGTGCCGCCTATGTGCCCGGCCAGCAGGAGGTGATCGAGGTGGCGGTGGCTTCGCCGAGCGACCGGGTAGACCGGCCGCCGCTGGTGACCAAGCTGCAGGTCAAGCGCTGCCACGCGCTGGGCGACGGACGTTACGAGATCGGCGGCGCCATCGTGCGCGTGGTGGGCTGAGCCAGGCGGTGGCCGCCGTCAGGCGGCACGGCGGGCGAACATCAGCCACAGCGCCAGCAGGGCGGCCGCGCTGAAGTTCAGCAAGGACCAGTTGGCCAGCGACAGGCCGAGGAAGGTCCAGTCGATCGCGCTGCAATCGCCCGCTCCGCGGAAGATCATCGGCAGCGCCGAGGTCAGCGGAAAACTCTCCAGCATGTATTCCAGCCCCGGGCCGCATTCCGGCAGCTCGGGCGGGTAGAGCTGCATCCAGGTCTGCCGTGCGGCCACGCCGGCGCCGGCCAGGGCGGTGAGCAGCATCAGCCCGCCGTAGACCCGGGTACCGCCGCTGCCCGGCCCATGCACCCCGGCGACCAGGGCAATGATGCCCACCAGCGCGAAGGCGTAGCGCTGCATGATGCACATCGGGCAGGGCTCCAGCCCCTGGAAGTGCTGCAGATAGAGGCCGAAGCCTAGCAAGACGGCGCAGTAGGCGAAGAGCGCGAGAAAAAGCGGGCGGGTGTTGCGGGGCAGGGCGGTCATCGGCTGGGTTTGTATGGTTTCGGGTTCGGTAGGCGCGGGCGGGATCGCCCGACGCGTGCGTCGCCGGATTGTAGGCGAGGCGCAGCCTTCGGTCCCGGCGAGCGGCGAAAGTTCCGCGCTCACGTCATGCGGACGGGGTGCCGTCCTCCTCCGGCAGTGCGGCCCGGAGCATGTCGATGAAGGCGCGCGTGCGTGCAGGCATCAGCTTGCGCCCGGGAAAGACCGCCCAGGCGGTGTTCGACGGCAGGCACCAGTCGGGCAGTACCCGGCGGAGTTCGCCGCTGCGCAGGTGTGCCGTCACGAAATAGTCCGGCACCGCGGCGATGCCGCTGCCGGCGCGGGCGAGGCGGACCAGCGTTTCCGGCGAATTCGCGGTGATGCGGCCTGGCGGCAGGCCCTCCCATTGCGCCTCGCCCGACAGCAGCTTCCAGCGTACCGGTTCGCCGTTGCGGCCGAGCAGTTGCAGGGCCTCGTGGCTCATCAGGTCGTCCGGCATCCGCGGCGTGCCGTGCTCGGCCAGGTAGTCGCCCGAGGCATAGAGCCCGTTGGGAAAGCTGCGCAGCCGGCGTGCGGCGAGCGAGGCGTCGTCCGGCAGGTCACCCATGCGGATGGCGAGGTCGAAGTTCTCGCCTATCAGGTCCACCCGCCGCGGCGACAGGTCCAGCTCCAGCGTGATCGCCGGATGCAGTGCGACGAAGGCGGCCAGCATGTCCACGAGCAGCAGGTTGGCGAAGTCGCTCGGCATCGACACCCGCAGCCGGCCGCTGGGCTGGGCCTGGCGGTACTGGGCGAGCGTGGACACGGCATCGACCTCGGCCGCGAGCTGGCGTGCGTGTTCGAGCAGATTGAGGCCGAAATCGGTGAGCGAAAGCCGGCGGGTGGTCCGTAGCATCAGACGCTCACCCAGTTTCTCCTCGAGCAGGGTGATGCGGCGGGACACGGTGGACTTGGGCAGGCCCAGCCGCTCGGCGGCACGGCTGAAGCTGCCGGTTTCGGCAACGCGGGCGAAGATCAGGAGGTCGTTGGCGTCGAATTGTTCCATTTGGAGAACAATGTAATCCGGTTGGCTGTCTTTTTAGCACGGATTGGTGGGAATAGAGTGTGCCCATCGCAGCACACAACCCAGCCGACAACCGAGAGGAAGCCAAAATGAACATCCTGCAAATCAACTCCAGTGCCCGCCGCGAAGGCGCCAACTCCACCCGCGTCGCCAACGACATCGTCGCCCGTCTGCGCGCCGACAATGCCCGCGCCGAACTCAAGGTGCGCGATCTCGCCGTGGAGGCGGTGCCGGTGCTCGACGAGGCGGCTCTCGGCGCGCTCTTCACGCCGGCCGAGCAACGCAACGCCGACCAGGCGGCGCGTGTGGCGCTGTACGACGCGTTGATCGCCGAAGTGCAGGCGGCCGACGTGCTGGTGCTCGGCGTGCCGATGTACAACTTCACCGTGACCGCGCAGCTGAAGAACTGGATCGACGCCATTGCCCGCGCCGGCGTCACCTTCCGTTACACCGAGACGGGGGCGGAAGGGCTGCTGAAGGGCAAGAAGGTGTACGTGGCGCTGGCGCGCGGCGGTATCTACCGCGGTTCCGAGCTCGACAGCCAGGTGCCCTACCTGAAGGCGGTGCTGGCCTTCCTCGGCATGACCGACGTGCATTTCATCTACGCCGAAGGCCTCAACATGGGGCCGGAAGCCGCCGCCAAGGGCTTTGCCCAGGCCGCGGCCGACATCGAGGCCGCGCTGGCCTGAACCTGAACGCGGCGGGTGCCGCAAGGCGCCCGCCGCAACGACCGGAGCAATCGACATGACGACTACCGCAACCCAGATCCGGCCCGAGACCGTGACCCGTCCCCGCGAGGTGGAGCGGCTGGTCGTCGGCAGGCCGACTTCCGACGGCGCCGGGGTGAAGCTGACCCGGGTGCTGACCCAGCCGCTGCAGCGCCGGCTCGACCCCTTCCTGATGCTCGACGCTTTCGGCAGCGACAATCCGGACGACTATATCGCCGGCTTTCCCGACCATCCGCACCGCGGCTTCGAGACCGTCACCTACATGATCGCCGGGCGCATGCGCCATCGCGACAGCGCCGGCCACGAAGGCCTGCTGCAGAACGGCGGGGTGCAGTGGATGACGGCCGGCCGCGGCGTGATCCACTCCGAGATCCCGGAGCAGGAAGACGGCGTGATGGAAGGCTTCCAGTTGTGGCTCAACCTGCCGGCACGCGACAAGATGAGCGCGCCCTGGTACCGCGATATCGCCGCGGCCGAGCTGCCCGTCTTCACGACTGAAGACGGCGTCGCGGTGACGGTGATCGCGGGCGGTAGCCACGGCGTCGAGGGTGCGGTGACGCGGGATGCGACGGCGCCGCTCTATCTCGACCTGCATCTGCCGGCCGGGGCGCGCTTCAGCCAGGCCCTGCCATCGGCGCACAACGCCTTCGTCTATGTGTATCGCGGCGCGGTGCGCATCGGCGAGACGCAGGTGCCGGTCCAGCGCATGGCCATCCTCGCCAACGCGGCCGAGCGCGACGGCGTGGTGATCGAGGCGCTGGAGGCCGACACCCGGGTGCTGCTGATCGCCGGCCAGCCGCTCGGGGAGCCGATCGCGCAGTACGGCCCCTTCGTGATGAACACAGAGCAGGAGATCTATGAGGCACTGGCGGATTTCCGCGAAGGCCGGCTCGGCACCGCCGCCTGAGGCGCCTGCCTGCATTCCTTGTCGGACGCCATCGAGGCCGTTTGTCGCACAAGCGACAAGCGGCCTTTTTCAATATGTTGATCTGTCGGTGTTTTTTCGATGGCACCCGGCTTGCTAAGCATGACAGGAACCCAACGTCTGCAAGGAGCCCGTCATGCCCAAGCCCAAGAAACACGTCCTCGTCTGCGTCCAGGGGCGTCCGCCCGGCCACCCGCGTGGCTCCTGTCAGCAAAAGGGTTGTGGCGAGATCCACCAGGCCTTCCTCGAAGCCTTCCAGGCGCGCAATCTGTGGAACGACTTCGCCGTCACCAACACCGGCTGCCTCGGCCCCTGCATGGCCGGCCCCAGCGTGCTGGTCTATCCCGAAGGCGTGATGTATGGCGGCGTGACCGCGGCCGATGTCGGCGCCATCATCGACGAACACCTGATCGGCGGCACGCCGGTCGAGCGGCTGAAGGTACCGGCCGAAGTCTGGGGTTGATCATGGAAGAAGCCGTCGAACTGCTGCCGGGCGAAATCGTCTTCGCCACCGAGGACATCTACAACGACGGCGGCGTGCCCGACGTCCCCGAAGGTGCGCTGCTGGCCGCTGCCGGTGCGCGCGGCGTCATCGTCAAGGTCGGCCACGTCGAGGCGATGCAGGATGTCGCCATTTACATCGTGCGCTTCCAGGGGGCGGACGAGGTGCTCGGCCCGCCGGTCGGTTGCCTCGGCGAAGAGCTGGTGCGCGAGGAAGCCGCGCCGGCCACCGCCAACTGAGGTCGCCAGCCTATGCGGATCGCCGTGGCCACCCACGATTTCGAACAGGTCTCCGGGCATGCCGGCAAGGCGCGCGAATGGCTGGTGTACGACTGCCAGCCGGGCGCGCCGCTGCCGGTGCCGCAACGGGTGAGCCTGGAGAAGTCGCAACTCTTCCACTACTTTGACGATGTCGGCCCGCATCCGCTGGATGGGGTGAAGCTGATCGTGGCAGGCAGTGCCGGGGATGGCTTCCTGCGCCATATGGGCAAGCGCGGCGCGGAAGTGCTGCTCACCGGCGAGTCCGACCCGCAGGTGGCCTTGCAGAAACTGATCGCCGGCGAAGCCCTGGCCGATACGCGCTTCGATCCGACCCGCGCCCTGTGCGCCTTGCGTGACCTCTTTTCGCGTCACTGACTGAAACGCCGGGTGGCATTGCGCCCCCGGCGATCCGCTCTGCCGGCCATCGGGAACCCTGCCATGCCACGCTCCGTCCTTGCCGATCACGAACTGGCCGCGCTGATGGCCGACGACGTCCCTTGCGGCGATCTCACCACCGATGCCCTGCGCATCGGCCCGCGCAGCGCGCAGCTGAGCTTCATCGCCCGCCAGCCGATGACCGTGTGCGGCGTGGAGGAGGCGGCGCGGATGTTCGAGCTCGCCGGCGCCGCGGTGAAGGTGGAGCTTTCCTCCGGCGACGTGCTCAGCTTCCAGTCGCCCATCCTCTCGGCCGAGGGCCAGGCCGAAGTGCTGCACAGCGTGTGGAAGACCGCGCAGGTGCTGATCGAATGGGCCAGCGGCATCGCCAGCAGCGCATCGGCTATCGTCGAGGCGGCGCAGCACGACGGCCGCCGCGTCCCGGTGGCCTGTACCCGCAAGACGGTGCCGGGCACCAAGGCGCTGTCGGTGAAGGCGGTGCGGTGCGCCGGCGCCAGCATGCACCGGCTGGGCCTGTCTGAAACCCTGCTGGTGTTCCCCGAGCACCGCCTGTATCTCGACGAAGCGCCAGCGGTCACCATTGCACGGCTGCGTGCGGCTGAAGCCGAAAAGCGCATCGTGGTGGAGGTCGGCTCGGTGGACGAGGCGCTGGTATGGACCGAGGCCGGCGCCGATGTCATCCAGCTCGAGAAGTTCCCGCCCGAGCGGGTGGCGGAGGTTCGCGCGGCCATCGCCCACAGTCGCCTGCGTCCGCTGCTCGCCGCGGCCGGCGGCATCAAGGCCGACAATGCCGGCGCCTACGTGGCGGCGGGGGCTGATGTGCTGGTGACGTCTGCGCCGTTTACTGCCGCGCCGCGGGATGTGAAAGTGACGTTCTTCCGGGATTGAGGATCGAACCCTCGTCTTCGAGGGAGTGCAGCAAGGGCTGCCACATTCGTCGTTTGCCGCCCGCTGAAGTACAGGAAACCGGAACCCTTCAGGGCGGGATGCTTTGCCCCTCCCCTTGAAAGGGGAGGAACAAAGTTCGTCTCACCCCTCGCGCGCCAGCGCTGCCAGCGCTGCCACCTGGGCGCGGATCGGTTCCGGCACCGCCTGTTCGCCCGCCAGCATGGCGCGGATGCAGGCGACGTTGTCGGCGATGGACGGGCTGTCGGGCAGGCCGGCCAGCGGCGGCGCGCCGCCTTCTTCGCCGATCACGCCGATCTGCGCGATGCCGTCGCGGAACACCTGCATTTCCGGCGTGCGCCGCGGATTCGCGTAGGCCTCGCCTTCGGTGCCGCGCAGCAGCATGGCGCGACCGCCGTCCTCGCGCAGGAATTCGCCCATGCGGTCGAGGTATTCGGGGTGCGTCACTGCCACCACCCGCACGCTATGGCCGCGGCAGGGGTCGATCAGCTTGGCCATGATGTGGCCGCTGCCGCGCAGCCCGAAGCGGGTGCGCAGCGCCAGCAGCTCGGCCATGCCGGGTAGCATCTGTTCGACACGCAGGCAGGCGAGGCGCGTCGTCGCCAGTTGGGCGGCGGCTCCGGCGGCATCGGCGGCCGGATGGATGGCGAGCGCCGCCAGCAGTTCGAAGGGGCTGACGCGGGATTCGAAATCGTGCCGGCCCTGGATCAGTACCGGTACGCCTTCGCGCGCCAGCAGCAGCGCCACCAGGGGCATCAGGTTGGGCTGGCGGCGCGCGCCGTTGTAGGTCGGCAGCACCACGCAACGCGGGCCCTCGGGCACGGCGACCTGGGCGGTGCGGGCGTCCATCGCGCGCTTGAAGCCGAGCAGTTCGGCAAGCGATTCGCTCTTGACCCGCAGCGCAATCAGGATGGCGCCGAGCTCGAGATCGGGCACGCGGCCGTCGAGTATGTCGCCGAACAGGCTTTCCGCCTGGGCAACGTCCAGCGGCCGGGCGCCCTTGGCGCCACGGGCGATTTCCTTGATGATTGGGGCGTAGCTCATGGCGGCATTATCCGCGCATGAGGAGCGGCCGGGAACCCGCGGCCGCAGCCTTTTTCCCCTCTTTCCCGTTTCTCCCGGAGCCTAGCGATTATGGAAGTCGGATTCATCGGACTCGGCCTGATGGGCCGCCCCATGGCCTTGAACCTGTTGAAGGCCGGCCACACGGTGCATGTGTGGAGCCGGCGGCGCGAATCGATGCAGCCGCTGCTCGAAGCCGGTGCCGGCGATTGTGCCAGCGCGGCGGATGTTGCGCGCCGCGCCGCGGTGACCATCAGCATGGTGGCCGACGCCCCCGACGTCGAGCAGGTCACGCTGGGCGAAGCCGGCGTCGCCAGCGCCGCGCGCGCCGGCCACATCCATGTGGACATGAGCACCATCGCGCCGGCCGCGGCGCAGGCGATTGCCGCCCGGCTGGCGGAGCGCGGCGTCACCATGCTGGACGCGCCGGTGTCCGGCGGCGAGGTCGGCGCGATTGCCGGCAGTCTGACCATCATGGTCGGTGGCGATGCGGCCGCCTTCGATACCGTGAAACCGGTGTTCGAGGCGATGGGCAAGTCGGTCAACCGCATTGGCGGCGCCGGCGCCGGCCAGGTCGCCAAGGCCTGCAACCAGATCCTCACCGGTGTGGGCGTGGCGGCGGTGGCCGAGGCGCTCAACTTCGCCACCCGGAGCGGCGTCGACGCCGGCAAGGTGCGCGAGGCCCTGCTCGGCGGTTTCGCCTATTCGCGCATCCTGGAGAACCACGGCCAGCGCATGCTGGACCGCAACTTCCGTCCCGGCTTCAAGGCCTGGATGCACCAGAAGGACATGCGCATCGTGATGGAAGAGGCACACCGGCTCGGCCTGGCACTACCTTCGTCAGCGGCGACCGCGCAGATGTTCAACGCCATGGTGGGCAGCGGCCTCGGCGAGGACGATTCGATCGCCATGCTGAAGCTGCTCGAACGCATGAGCGGCGGAGCGGGCGAATGAAGGTCGGCTTCGTTGGCCTGGGCGTGATGGGCCGGCCCATGGTCGGCCATCTGCTCGCGGCCGGGCACGAGGTGGCGGTGTGGGCACGGCGGCCCGCTGCCGCGCAGGCCCTGATCGCCGACGGCAGGTTCGCAGGCGTCGAACTGTGCACCACGCCGGCCGAACTGGCGGCGCGCAGCGAGGTGGTGATCAGCATGGTCACGGCCAGCAGCGACGTCGAGGCGCTGGCCTTCGGCGCCGACGGGCTGGCCGCCGGGTTCGCTCCGGGCGCGATCCATGCCGACATGAGCACCATCGCGCCCGCCACTGCGCGTGCGCTGGCGGCGCGTTACGCGGCGCAGGGCGTGGGCTGGCTGGATGCGCCGGTATCCGGCGGCGAGATCGGCGCGCGCGACGCGACGCTGGCGATCATGGCTGGCGGCGAGGCGGAAACCCTGGTGCGCGTGCAAGCGCTGTTCGCGGTGCTCGGCCGTACTGTGGTGCACATCGGCCCGGCCGGCGCCGGCCAGGTCGCCAAGGCCTGCAACCAGATGATCATGGTGTCGGCCATCCAGGCCTGCGCCGAGGCGATGCATCTCGCCAATGCCCATGGCGTCGACCTCGCCGCGGTGCGACGCGCGCTGATGGGCGGTTCTGCCGCCTCGCGGGTGATGGAGGTGATGGGCGAGCGCATGGTGCGACGCGACTTCCAGGCCGGCATCGAGGCGCGCCTGCACCACAAGGATTTCGCCATCCTGATGAACGAGGCGGTCGGGCTGGGCACGCCGCTGCCGATCGCGGCGCAGGTGTGGCAGCAGCTCAATGCGCTGATGGCGCAGGGTATGGGGCGGGACGACACCGCCAGCCTGCTGCGCGTGCTCGAAGGCGAATCGATGCGGGAGACGTGCGGCAATGCGTGACGGCCGCTGGTTGCTTGCCGCGCTGCTGGTGCTGCTGCTGCCCGGTTGCGCGGTGATTGCGGTGGCCGACGCGGTGGTGACCGTCGGCGCGACGGCGGTGAAGGCCGGCGCCGTCGTGGCGGGGGCCGCGGTGGATGTGGTCGGCGCCGGCATCGATGCGGCCACCGATGATGACGAGGACGAGGAGGACGAGGAGGAGGCCGGCCGCAAGGACGCCGGCGAGCAGTCCGGGCGCGGTCGTCCGGACTAGCGTCTGCCGTCCTCGTCGGCCCGCTGCGGCCGGCCGTACCAGCGGAAACGTTCGATCACCTCGTCCATTTCTTCGTCCGACAGCAGCACCGGTGCGCCGAACTGACAGGTGCGCCAGTACTGTTCGCACAGGGTTTCGAACTCGACCGCCTGCGCCAGCGCGTGGTCGAGATCGCGGCCGTACACCAGCATGCCGTGGTTGGCGAGCAGGCAGGCGCTGCGGCCCTGCAGCGCAGCGATGGCGGCAGCCGACAGCGCAGGCGTTCCGAAGGTGGCATAGCGCGCGCAGCGGATGTCGCGGCCGCCGAAGCGGGCGATCATGTAGTGGAAGGCCGGGATGTCGATACGCTGGCAGGCGAGCGCCGTGGCGAACGGCGAATGCGCGTGCAGCACCGCGCGCGCCTGCGGAAAGGCGGCATAGACGTCGCGGTGGATCTGCCATTCGGACGAGGGGGCGAGCGCCGGTGAGCCGGGCGCCGGGCTGCCGTCCATGTCCAGCGGCACCATGTCGTCGGCGTGGCAGGCCTCGGCGGCCAGGCCGCTCGGCGTGATCAGCAGGCCGTCGGCCAGCCGCACGCTGGCATTGCCCGAAGTGCCAACGTTGAGGCCTGCGCTGGTCATCGCCCGCGCGGTGGCAAGCAGCGGATGGCGGAGCAGGTCGGCATCGGTATTCATGATCCGGCTTCCGGGTAGAGGCTGTGCAGCGCGTTGGGCGGCGCGATGCCGCGTTCGGTGATGATGCCGGCGATGAGCCCTGCCGGCGTCACGTCGAAGGCGGGGTTCACCGCGGCGGTGGAATCCGGCGCGAGCTGCAGTTCGACCGGTTCGCCATCGGCCCCGGCGGCGCGGATACGGCAGACCTCGGCGGCTCCACGGTCCTCGATAGGGATGGCGGCGCCGTCTGCGCAGGCGAAGTCCAGCGTGGAATGCGGTGCGGCGATGTAGAAGGGCACGCCGGATGCGTGCGCCGCGAGTGCCTTGAGATAGGTGCCGACCTTGTTGGCGCTGTCGCCGTTGGCGGCGATGCGGTCGGCGCCGGTGATGACGATGTCCACCTCGCCGCGCATCAGCAGCAGGCCGGCGGCATTGTCGGCGATCAGCGTGTGCGGCACGCCGGCCTCGCTCAGTTCCCAGGCGGTGAGCAGGCCCTGGTTGCGCGGGCGGGTCTCGCTTACCCAGACTTCCACTGCGATGCCCGCTAGGTGCGCCGCATAGACGGGCGCCAGCGCGGTGCCAGCGCCGAGCGTGGCGAGCCAGCCGGCGTTGCAATGGGTCATCACCCGGACCTTGCCGCGACGCTCGGCGATGGCCTGCAGCAGCGGCAGGCCGTGAAGGCCGATCGCTTCGCAACAGGCGTCGTCGTCGGCGCAGATCGCGGCGGCTTCGGCCCAGGCCGCCTCGGCGCGCGCTGCGGGCGGCAACGGCTGCAGCCTTCCCTGCATGCGTGCCAGCGCCCACTGCAGGTTCACCGCAGTGGGCCGGGTGGCGGAAAGGCAGCGGTGGGCGTGGGCCAGCGCGGCGTCGGACGCATCGCCGCCGCCGAGCGCCAGCGCCACGCCATAGGCGGCGGTGCCGCCGATCAGCGGCGCGCCGCGCACCCACATCGCCCGGATGGCTTCGGCGGCATCGTCCAGCGTGCTCAGGCGGCGTTGCTCGCAGCGCCAGGGCAGGCGGGTCTGATCGAGGATGAGGACGCTGTCGCGGTCGCGGCACAGCGTGGGGACGGGCTGGGTAAAGCGGGTGGCGGTCATGATCGCGGCCGGGCTGCGGGAAGGGAGCCGAATGTGCCAGCGCCGCCGTCCCTTCGCAAGCGCCGGCGTCGTTTCGGGCGCAGGGGCTGCAGCGCATCGGCGCCGGCTCTGAGACAATGGCGGCCTGTTCCAGCCCGGTCTTCCCGCAGCCATGCCTCACTTCCCCGCCCAGATCCACTCGCGCCTGCCGCATGTCGGCACCACCATCTTCACCGTGATGTCGCGTCTCGCGCAGGAATGCGGTGCGATCAACCTGTCGCAGGGCTTCCCCGATTTCAACGCCGAAGACGTGCTGTTCGAACGCGTGGCCCACTGGATGAAGAGCGGCTACAACCAGTACGCGCCGATGGCCGGCGTGCTGCCGCTGCGCGAAGCCATCGTCGCCAAGGTCGCCGCACTCTACGGCACGGCCTACGACGCCGAAACCGAGGTGACCGTGACCGCCGGCGCCACCCAGGCCTTGTTCACCGCGATTGCGGCCTGCGTGCATCCGGGCGACGAGGTGATTGTGTTCGAGCCGGTGTACGACTCCTACGGCCCCGCGATCGAACTTGCCGGCGGCAAGATCGTGCGCATGCGGCTGGCCGCACCCGACTACCGGCCCGACTGGGCGGCGGTGGCGGCGGCGATCACGTCGCGCACCCGGATGATCATGATCAACTCGCCGCACAACCCCACCGCCACGGTGTGGTCGGCGGCGGACTACGACCACCTCGCCGGGCTGGTGCGCGGCAGCGGCATCATCGTGGTGTCGGACGAGGTCTACGAGCACATCGTGTTCGACGGCCAGCGCCACCTGAGCTGCGCCGGTCATGCGGAACTGGCGGCGCGCAGCATCGTGGTGTCCAGCTTCGGCAAGACCTATCACATCACCGGCTGGAAGGTCGGCTACGTGGTGGCGCCGCGCGAGTTGATGGCGGAATTCCGCAAGGTGCACCAGTTCAACGTGTTTACTGTGAACACGCCGGTGCAGTACGCGCTCGCCGACTACATGGCCGACGCCTCGCGCCACCTCGGCCTGGCGGCCTTCTACGAGGGCAAGCGCAATGTGTTCCGTGACGCGCTGGCCGCCTCCCGCTTCGAACTGCTGCCTTCGCGCGGCACCTATTTCCAGCTTGCCCGCTACGGCGCGATCTCGGACGAGCCGGACGTCGATTTCTGCAACCGCCTCACCCGCGAGGTCGGCGTGGCGGCGATTCCGGTGTCGGCCTTCTTCGCCGACGGTCGCGACGAACGGGTGATCCGGTTCTGCTTCGCCAAGAACGAAGCCACGCTCGCGGCGGCCTGCGAGCGGCTGATCAAGGTCTGATCCGGCCGGTCCGGGTGCTAAACTTCAGCGGCTCCATTTCATCCGTTACGGATTTTCCGCCGTGCGCAACCTGCTCCTTTTTGTATTGATCCTGGTCGGCATCTGGTGGCTGCGGCGCGTCCTCGGCCCCAAATCACGCGGCGGCGGTGCCGGCGCTTCGCGTGGCGGACAGGGCAAGGCGCCAGCCGGGGAGGGCGCGATGGAACGCATGGTCGAATGCGCCCACTGCGGCGTGCATGTGCCCGAGAGCGAAGGCGTGAGCGATGCGGGGCGCTTCTACTGCAGCGAGGCGCACCGGCGCCTGGGTCCGGGCCGGGGCCGCTGACATGGGCGGCAGCATGACCGCCGACATCGATCCTTCGCGCAGGCTGTCGCTGCGCTACTTCAATCTTTTCCGGTTGATCATTGGCGGGCTGTTCGTCGTCGTCGGCGATGAGCTCGACCTCGGCTCCGAACACCGGCTGGCCTACAACATCGCCGCCTTCGGCTACGTTGGCGCGGTGCTGGCCCTGGGTTTTCCGGACATGACGCGGCGCTTTGGCATCGACCGCGTGATCTTCATGCAGGGCGTCATCGACCTCTGCCTGCTGGCCACCATCATGTGGGCGAGCGGCGGCTATCGCAGCGGCATGCCGGTGCTGATGATGGTGATCCTGGCCGGCGCAGGTCTCGTCGCCGAAGGTCGCACGGTGCTGTTCTTTGCCGCGCTCACCACGGTGCTGGTGCTGGGCGAGAACGTCTGGCGCTACCTCAAGGCGGCGCAGCCGACCGACTTCTTCCAGGTCGGCATGGCCTGCATCGGCTTTTTCGGCATTGCCATCGTCGCCCGCCTGCTCGCGCTGCGCGCCAAGGCCAATGCCTCGCTCGCGGCCGAGCGCGGCCGGGCGCTGGCCAAGCAGCAGGCGGTGAACGAACGCATCATCCGCGACATGCAGGACGGCGTGATCGTGGTCGGCGAGGACGGCCGGGCGCGCCAGGCCAATCCGCAGGCCTCGGCCCTGCTCGGCCTGCAGGCGGTGGAAGGGCTGGCGCTGGTCGATGTCGATCCCGCCTTCGATACCCTGATCGCCTGCGGCGCCACGGTCGACAACCGCCTGCTGCGGCTGGGCCCGGGCGGGCGGCTGCTGCGCTGTCGCACCGTCTGCGGCGAGCCGGGCAGCGCCGCGGCGGGCGAAACCCTGGTGTATCTCACCGATTTCGAGGAAGTGCAGCGCCAGATGCAGCAGGTGAAGCTCGCCGCGCTCGGCCGGCTCACCGCCAGCATGGCGCACGAGATCCGCAATCCGCTGTCGGCCGTCACCCAGGCAGCCGAACTGCTGACCGAGGAAAAGCGCACCGACATGCAGCTGCGGCTGGCGCGCATCATCAACGACAACGCCCACCGCATCGAACGCATGATCCGCGACGTGCTCGCGCTCGGCCGCCGCGAGCATGCCGAACCGGAGGCCGTTGCCCTGGCCGCCTTCATCGACGAGCTGATCGACGCGCTGGCGCTGCGCGGCGAGGACGAGCGCGCCATCTTCGCGGTGGACGTGGCCGGATCGCTCACGCTGGCGGTCGATCGCGCGCATCTGCACCAGATACTCGACAACCTCCTCACCAACGCCCGCCGCTATTGCAGCGGCCAGCCGGCGGCAGTGCGCGTGCGCGCCGAACTGCTGCCGACGGGGCGGGTGGCCGTGCACGTGCAGGACGACGGCCCCGGCATCGACGACAACACCCGCGCCCACCTGTTCGAGCCCTTCTTCACCACGCACCCCAAGGGGACTGGCCTCGGGCTGTACATCGCCCGCGAACTCGCCGAGGCCAACGACGCCACGCTGGAACTACGGACGAGCGCCGCCGGCGCCCACTTCGTGCTTACCGGAAGCTGCCGACCATGAGCCAGATCGAACGCCGTACCCGCCCCAGTTCGAGCGAAGTGCTGGTGGTGGACGATGAAGAGGACATCCGCGAACTGATCGCGCTGTCGCTGCTCAGGCTGGGGCTGGCCTGCGACACCGCCGGCTCGGTGGCCGAGGCGAGGGCGCTGCTGGACAGCCGCCGCTACCGCCTGTGCCTGACCGACATGCGTCTGCCCGACGGCGACGGCCTCGAACTCGTCGAGACCATACAGGCACGCTACCCCGGCCTGCCGGTGGCGGTAATCACCGCCTTCGGCAGCATCGACACCGCGATCCGCGCGCTCAAGCTCGGCGCCTTCGACTTCGTCACCAAACCGGTGGAGCTGAAGGCCCTGCGCGAACTCGTGACCCACGCGCTGCGGCTCGACGCCAAGGCGGAGCCGGCCGAAGCATCGAACGGCCGCCGGCTCATCGGCAGCTCGGCGGCGCTGGCCCAGTTGCGGGTGCAGATCGCCAAGCTGGCGCGCAACCAGGCGCCGGTCTTCATCCACGGCGAATCCGGCACCGGCAAGGAAGTGATCGCCAACCTCATTCACGCGCAGGGCGCGCGCGCCGGCGGCCCTTTCGTGCCGGTGAATTGCGGCGCGATCTCGCCGGAGCTGATGGAAAGCGAATTCTTCGGCCATCGCAAGGGCAGTTTCACCGGCGCCAACACCGACAAGGAAGGCCTCTTCCAGGCGGCGAACGGCGGCACGCTCTTCCTGGACGAAGTGGGCGAACTGCCGCTCGCCATGCAGGTGAAGCTGCTGCGCGCCATCCAGGAAAGGGCGGTGCGCCCGGTCGGTGCCCATGCCGAGGTCACGGTCGACGTGCGCATCCTCTCGGCCTCGCACCGCGACCTCGCCCAACTCGTGGCCGAAGGCAAGTTCCGCCAGGATCTGTTCTTCCGCATCAACGTCATCACCCTGCGGGTGCCGCCGCTGCGCGAACGCATCGAGGACATTCCCGAGCTCGCCACCCACATCCTGCGCCGCCTGGCCGAACGCGAGGGCAGTGCGCCACGGCGGCTGTCGGCCGCGGCCATCGCCCGCCTGCAGCAATATGCCTTCCCCGGCAACGTGCGCGAGCTCGAAAACCTGCTGGAGCGCGCCTGCGCGCTGTGCGACGGGGATGAGATCGGCATGGACGACATCGAGCTCTATCCCACCGAAGGCATCACCCAGTCGCAGATCGCGTTCGACCCGAACCGGGAGCCCGCAGCGGACGATTGCGACGATGACGGCGGCGACGACGAGCGCATCCGCGTCCTGCGGGCGCTGGACGAAACCCGCTGGAACCGCTCGGCGGCGGCGCGCAAGCTGGGCATGACGCTGCGGCAACTGCGCTACCGCCTGCAGAAGTGGGGCATGGAATGAGCCGCGGGCGGCTTGCCTGCCACCATCGAGCAAACCTTGGGAGGCAGGAGGCGGGGCAGTCTTCGGTAACCTATTGCTGGCACGCTGTCGCCGTTGCACTATCTGCTTGTTGTCGATCTGGCGAAGGTGAAACAGATGGCGTATCGGTTCCCGCTTGGCGATGACGAGCTTGCCGCGTACTGCCGAGTGCACGGTATTCGTCGCCTGTCTCTCTTCGGCTCGACCCTGAAAGGCACGGCCCGTGCCCGACAGCGATGTCGATTTGCTGGTCGAATTCGACGTCGACAGGGTGCCGGGCTTGCTCGGCATGGCCGAGATCGAAGCGGAACTGTCGGACCTGCTCGGCAGGATAACGGTCGATTTGCGTACGCCGGGCGATCTCAGCCGATATTTCCGCGATGAGGTGATGCGTACCGCAGAGACACGGTATGCCGCCTGAGGATGAAGTCCGGCTCCGTCACATACTCGAAGCGGCCCTGACGGCGGTCGAGTTTGCCAGCGGACGTGCGCCGATGACCTTGCCACGGACCGGAAGCTGCTTTTTGCTGTCGTGCGAGCACTGGAAGTCGTCGGTGAAGCGGCCAGCAAGATTTCTGAGGCCACGCGGGCCGCACTGCCGCAGATACCGTGGCGCGCTGTCGTAGGGATGCGTAATCGCCTGATCCATGGTTACTTCGATATCGATACCGAGCTTGTGTGGCATACGGTTGTTGATGAGCCACCTGATTTGATCGTTCGGCTGCAACAACTGTTCGACGAGTAAGACCGGCTACGCCAACCCGTCGTCGAGCCATCCTGTGGCGAAACTTGAGGAAGTCGTTCCAGCGGTCCCCTGCAAACTGAGCATGACGCTGCGACAAAGCGCTACCGGCTGTAGAAGTGGGGGATGGAATAGGGCGGGGCCGGCGCGGCAAGGCTTGTCAATTCCATTGTCAAAAGTGGACAATGCCGCCCGTGCTCATGTCATGAGTTGACCTGGATAAGGCCTGCGGCGTGTCAAATTTCCTTGTTCATGCGGTTTTCATTGGGTTGGCACGCCTTCTGCTTTATGTTCTCCGAGCGTCGCAAAGTGTTGAGGCGCCGGGTCAATCCAGTCGGAGACTTCAAATGAAAAAGATTCAGAAGGGCTTTACCCTGATCGAACTGATGATCGTTGTTGCGATCATTGGCATTTTGGCGGCAATTGCGATTCCGCAGTTCAGCGAGTATCGCGCCCGCGCCAATGATTCGTCTGCTAATGCGGATACCAAGAACGCTGTTACTGGATTTGCTGCATCGCAATCCTAAGGATTAGGGAGATAGATCATGAAGAAAATTATTTCTATTCTGATTTTTGCGGGCCTTGCAGTTGCTACGGGCGCGGCATCCGCGGCCGCGACAGCGATCACAAGTGGCACTCCTATTGACACCACGGCATGTTCTCTGTTGCGTGATCGTGTTACTGTTAATTTATCTTCGGGTGTAGTTGCTGCCTATAATTGCGATACGACAGATAATATGATTGGTGTGGCCGCGTGCCACACGGCGGGTAGCCAGAAGCCGCAAACGATTGAGTGTGCGAGTACGCCGGACGCTCAAGGTAACCCCGTATGGAATGATGCCAGCTGTCCCGCTGTCGCGACTGATCCTCCGGCCACTTTCACTATCCAAGGCCGTCGAGTCTTCACTGGTTCGAGCGCCGGCGGTAACGTTGCTGCAGGTAACTTGGACTCAGATACTTGCAATCAAAGTGCTCTTGCTGGCCAGGCGATCATGGAGTAAACGCTATTTGTGATTTTGTGTAACGACTTATATGGGTCGTGCACATTACCGAAGCCGCTCAATTCATACTTTGGGCGGCTTCGTTTGTTTCTTGAGTTCCTTCGTTGATTATTTCGGGCAATACACAATGCTGAGGAGCGAATGGCCTAGGCTGCCTAGATCAACTATTCAATCATGACTCCATTTCCCGACTTTCACATAGCGCTTCGATTGGCGTTGCGAGTTCGTTTTTTTTCGATCTCGTTTTGGTTGCTTGTTGCTCTTGGCATCATCGTGTGGACTGCTTCTCAATTTAGCGGTCGCCAACCCGCGACAGTAGCGCTTGATGTTGGTCTGTCTGTGATTCGCTTGGCGTTGCCGATTGTTGCTGTTCTTCTGCTTCAGGAGCTGCTGTCTCAAGAATTTACCCGCAAACTTTTTCTGACCTCAATGACCTACCCGCGCGCGCGTCATTGGTTCTTGCTGGGGCGTTTTCTTGCTGCTTTCCTGCTCGTGCTGGTCCTGCTGTCGGTGCTTGCAGCATTATTGGCTGCGCTGGTAACGGTGATTGGCCAAGGCTACAAGCAGAGTACTCCGGTTGCGCTCGATCTTCGCTACGGCATAACGATCGCGTTCATCGCGGTTGATATCGGAGTGATAATGGCGATGGGCACCTTGCTGGCAGTCACCGCGGCAACGCCCAGTTTTGTGCTGATCGGTACCCTTGGTTTCATGTTGGTCGCCCGTTCGTTTTCCGCCATCGTAGCGCTGCTCTCACGTGACAGCACGCTGGTCGGAGATGCCGAAACCTATCGGTTATCACTCAATCTCCTCGGGTATTTCCTGCCGGATTTGGCAGCGTTGGATGTGCGGATGATCACGCTATATGGTCAGATGGCCTTTCTGCCGCCTGACTGGGTGGTTCGTTTGTCAGCAACCATTGCTTATGCCGTTGGGTTGATTGCGCTGGCTGTGTGGGCGCTCAATCGCAAGCGGTTTGCCTGAGCATGTATCTTATGGTCTCGCCGATTTTAGCCGTATTTGGCTTTGCCGTATTTATCGGTCTTTGGGTGTTCAAAATTGATAAAGTGCCGCGGCCTGAAGGGGTAGTGACTGACCGTGTCGTGATCTCAGCTCCTGTGCAATTGCTGCTGGCGGGCGGTGACCGGTTCTTGGCGGCCGATTTCGAGGCGATACGGTTAGCGGCGACTGGCGATGCGGCGCTTGCTGCGAACACCGACGACGCAGCCTTTCGCGTTAGGGCTCATCGCGTCGTGGCGCAGCTGAATTCATGTCACGAGGATAATTACTACGTTGGTAACGCCCTGTTGTCATGGGGGGGGGCGCCCGACGAAGGCAGCGATCTGCTGAAGCGGGCAATGGGTTGTCGAACATGGGACGAGTACGTTCCTTTCTTTTATGGGTTCAACGAGTTATTTTTCCACCGTAACCCGGTCGAAGCGCGGCGGGCGTTCGAGATCGCCGCGGAGCGTTCAATGACTAATTCGGCGACTTTTCGCCGGATGGCGATCATGATTGCGGTAGATGAGTTCGATGATCAACGTCTCGCCTTGGAGTACCTACTGAAGGAACGTGATGGGGCTTCCGACCCGCGATTGCGCGAAATGCTCGACAAGCGGGTGCAACGCCTGAAGGGGTTGCTGATACTGCGGGATGCACAGCATCGCTACGAAACGCAGTTCGGCCGCCAGCTCAAAGATCCGGCTGCGCTCATCAATTCTGGTGTGCTGGTTCGATTTCCCGACGATCCTTTGGCGATCGGCTACGCCTTCGATAATGGCCGGTTCATATTGCATAAGCTCCGCATCGCAGGTTTGGAGAGGTAGCAATGAGCGCAGCGCTCGAATTTTTCGCCGTTAGCAAGACGTTCCGTACGCCTCGCAATGTGGTGGAGGCACTGCGTAAAGTCGACTTTACAGTTGATGAAGGTGAGGTCTTCGGCTTCGTTGGCCCCAATGGCGCTGGCAAGTCCACCACCATCAAGGTTATGCTCGACATCATCGACGACTACGAGGGCGAGGTTCGCCTGTATGGCGTTTCCGCTCGCGACGCTGCGTCGCGCAAGGGCGTGGCCTACGTACCCGAGTCGCCCGCGCTCTATGAGCAGTTCACGCCGCTCGAAATCCTGCGTATGGCCTTGTCGATGTACGGCATCCGCCGCGACGACGAGGAGGTATGGTGCCGTCAGTGGTTGGAGCGTTTTTCCATCGGCCATGTGGCGGACCGCCGTATCCGTTTGCTATCGAAAGGCACGGTGCAGCGCGTCGCACTTGCGCATGCGATGGTCGTCAATCCGCGCTTGCTGGTCCTCGACGAGCCGCTGTCCGGGCTGGATCCGGTGGGGAGAAAAGATGTAGTCGATATCCTCTCTGACTACAAGCGCGAGGGCGGGGCGATCTTCTTCACTTCGCATGTGCTCCACGACGTGGAGCGCATTGCGGACCGGTTCGGCTTCATTCACAAGGGCGAACTGGTGACGATACGTTCGCCGCGGGAATTGGCAGCGGATCGGGCTGATCGTTATATCGTGCGGTATCGAGCCGACGCCAGCGTGGGGCGCGAAGCGGCCGCGGTACGGCAGGGCGAGTTCGAGGAAGAGCAGGATCAGGCAGCGCTGCCAGCGTTTCTCGCGCGGATTGCCGACAGCGGCGGGCATCTCCTGACCGTCAAGCCGGCGGTGTCGCTGGAAACCGTCTTCTTCAAGATACTGGAAGGGCAGGCCGTCGGCTGATAATGGCGTGCGACCGCTTTTGCCGCCCGGTTCGCGATGCGTGTTCTGGCGTAGCGACCTCCAGCATGATCATTCAGGGGGCGTGTAAGCATGTGCATCGCTATTGTTGATGTATATGCGTGTGTGGGCTAGGTCGCCAGCGACAGGCCAGAGTGGAGTGCGGCCATGACCACGACGAACAATCACGCAACTGTCACCAAGAAGGCTGCCAACGTTTCTCGGGCGGAAACGCTTCTGACAGAAGCCGAGGAACTGCGCATTAGCATATCCCAGGCGGCCGATGCTGGTTTGGCCAAGGCTATGGCGGAGAAGCGTGCAGCGCTCTTGCTACAGGGGGTGCGGAAGTCTTCGAGTGCTGGAGCGCGTATGTGGGGAACAATGGCTTGCCGTTGGAGAAGTACAAGGGCTTCTGATGTCTCGAACACCGTCTACAGGAATGCAGAGGGCGTTGGCTGCCTTGTTGACTTGCAGGCGGATGTCAGTCGCCATTTTGCAACGACTGTGGTCGTTGCTGCATGGATCTCCTGCTTCAGGGGCTCTGAGAAGCCGGCTCCAGTGCGCCGTTGAGGTCGTCGAGTGAGGGGCATGAAAGCGGAAACAGGTTGGCTGCCGGATTGCCGGCAAGTGCCGTCACCCAATTTCGATGTGCGCCCGGCCGGCGAGCTACCTTCGCTCATCGTTGTGCATGCCATCAGCCTTCCGCCCGACCAGTTCGGCGGGCCCGGCGTCGAGCAGCTTTTCACCAATACTCTCGATCCGGCCGAGCATCCTTACTACGCGGAGATATGTCATTTCCGCGTGTCCGCCCACTTTTTCATTCGCCGCGATGGCGAGGTGATCCAGTTCGTCTCGGCGGACGACCGGGCCTGGCATGCCGGGCTGTCGTGCTGGGAGGGGCGGGAGCGCTGCAACGATTTTTCCGTTGGAATCGAGTTGGAGGGCTGCGACACCGTGCCCTTCGAGCCGGTCCAGTACGAGCGCCTGGCAGGGCTTGTGAAGGCACTTTGCGAGCACTATCCGATCACCGCGATCGCGGGGCATTCCGATGTGGCGCCTGGCCGCAAGACCGATCCGGGGCCTTGCTTCGACTGGCTTCAATTACGCGGTTTGGTTGGGGTTGGATCAGGCTTGAAGTGGGCCTGTTTTGACAATAGTCAAACAAATCAATAGAATCCGCCCAGCTTCACGTTTTCGCTGCATTGCAGTATTCCTTTCAATTGAATTTGCGCCAGTGCGGCGCTGCCCGGCAGTAGGAGGGTGGCGCGGGAATCATGGCTGTTCGCACTGCGGGGCGAAGGATCTGGTTGCGGTCCTCCGCCTGAAAACCTACTGGCGACCGAGTACGACGACCCGGTGGTCGGGGCTTACCTGCCTCCTGCCGGAAGATGGCCCTGTGGAAGACCTCCGTGGGGTTGGCAAACTGCCTTACCGGGCAGCTGCGTGTCGTGTGCTCCGGCCACAGCATGGAGGACACCATGGATCACGCAACTCGTTTGGTCGCTCCGCTGCGTCGCGCGGGCGAGTTTCTGCTTCACTTCACTCACGGTAGTTTGTTGGTCGCTGGTCTGATTGCAGGCGCCGTTGTCGTCAGCGGCAAGTTGCCTGTGAAAGGTGCCGGCGCGTTCGATATGGTCGCCGCCGAGCAGGCGGATGTGGTCGATGCGTCAGCGGCGGTGCCGGTTGCTGCGCCAGTGGTGGCGCCGAAGCCGGTAGCCGTCGAGCTTGGCGATGACGATCTGTCCGGCGAGATGGCGCGCGTGCGCGACTGGGTGTCCCAGCAGTACCGGGTCTCCAGTCTGGTGCTCGAGCCCGTGCTGCTTGCCGCGCAGGAAGCCGGCCGCCACGCAGGTATCGATCCTTTGCTCATCGTGGCCGTGATGGCTGTGGAATCGCGCTTCAATCCCTTCGCCGAGAGCCAGTCGGGCGCGCAGGGGCTGATGCAGGTGATTCCGCGATTCCACATGGACAAGATTGGCAAGGCCAAGGGCGAGGATGCGCTGTTTGATCCGGAGCTCAATGTGCGCGTCGGTACGCTGGTGCTGCGCGAGGGGCTGCGCCGCTACGGCAGCCTGCAGGCTGCGCTGCAGTACTACGGCGGCGCGCTCTCCGACCCCGATGCAGGCTATGCGCGCAAGGTCATGGCGGTGAAAAAGCGCCTGATCTCGGCGGCGGGGCGCAAGGCCGGAACCGACGTCTGACTGTGCAAGCAGTGTCTTGGTCGCCTTGATGGGCGATCGGCTGTCTTGAATTCTTGATCGCGCGCGCGGACGTCGTCGGCTGACGTTCCGCGCGCTGTGCCGTTCAGGATGCCAGGATGTCTTTCAGCGCCGCGACCAGCGTTTGGCACTGCGCGTCGGTGCCGATGGTGATGCGCAGGAACTGCTCTATGCGGGGCTGGCGGAAGTGGCGCACGATGATGGCGCGTTGGCGCAGGGATGCGGCGAGTTCCGCCGCATCGCGTTGCGGGTGGCGGGCAAAGATGAAGTTGGCCGCCGAGGGCAGGACGTCGAAGCCGAGCGCGGCGAGGTCCGACACGACGCGTTCGCGGGTAGCGACGACCTTGCGGCAGCTGTCGACGAAGTAGTCGTCGTCTTCGACCGATGCGACCGCGCCGGCAATCGCCAGACGATCGAGCGGGTAGGAATTGAAGCTGTTCTTGACGCGCTCCAGGGCCTCGATCAGCGCCGCGTGACCGACGGCGAATCCTACCCGCAGGCCGGCAAGCGAGCGGCTCTTGGAGAAAGTCTGGATCACCAGCAGGTTGGGGTAGCGGTCCACCAGGGCGAGCGCGCTCTCTCCGCCGAAATCGACATAGGCCTCATCGACCACCACCACCGCGTCCGGGTTGCCGGCGACGATGCGCTCGATGTCGGCGAGCGGCAGCAGCCGGCCG
This sequence comes from Azoarcus sp. DD4, assembly GCF_006496635.1. Classification (NCBI taxonomy): domain Bacteria; kingdom Pseudomonadati; phylum Pseudomonadota; class Betaproteobacteria; order Rhodocyclales; family Zoogloeaceae; genus Azoarcus; species Azoarcus sp. DD4. Next base: position 4,444,440 of record NZ_CP022958.1, on the reverse strand, counting down.
GTCGGGGCGTTGGGGTTGGGGAAGATGATTGCGCCGGCCCGTTCTTCGCCTTGCGGCAGATAGTCTTCGGTGCGGATCGCAAAGTCGGCATCGAGCGGAATGGTGCGCGCGGCGATGTCGTAGAGGCCGCAATAGACCGGGTAGAAGCTGTAGGTGATGTCGGGGAACCACAGCGGGCGTTCGTGCCGGAGCAGGGCCATGAAAGCGTGTGCGAGCACTTCGTCCGAGCCGTTGCCGACGAAGATCTGTTCGGGCGTCACCTTGTAACGCCGGGCCAGGGCCTGCTTCAGCGCGTCAGCGTTCGGGTCCGGATAAAGCCGCAAGCCGTCCGAGGTGGCGGCGTGGATCGCTTCGAGTGCACGCGGCGACGGGCCGTATGGGTGTTCGTTGGTATTCAGCTTGACCAGGTTGTCGAGCTTGGGCTGTTCGCCCGGAACATAAGGGGTCAGGCCGTGGACGACGGCACTCCAGTAGCGGCTCATGCTTGGGTCTGGCGGATTTGGCTGGCGGTTGTCGAGGCTGTCCGGTGTTGCTGCCGGATCGTGCGGCGATGGTATCATGGGCCTCGATATTCACCTGCAGTCCAGTAATCAGCCATGCGGCAAGCCGACGTCACGCGCAACACCCTCGAAACCCGGATCACCGCCCGTATCGACCTGGACGGGACCGGCAAGGCCAATCTTGCAACCGGCGTGCCCTTTTTCGACCACATGCTCGACCAGATCGCCCGCCACGGTGCGATCGATCTCGACATCCGAGCCGAAGGCGATACCCACATCGACGACCACCACACCGTGGAGGATGTGGGCATCACCCTCGGGCAGGCTTTTGCCAAGGCGCTGGGCGACAAGAAGGGCATCCGCCGATACGGGCATGCCTATGTGCCGCTCGACGAAGCGCTGTCGCGCGTGGTGGTGGACTTCTCCGGGCGTCCCGGGCTGCATTACTTCGTGGAATACACCCGCGGCCGCATCGGCAATTTCGATGTCGATCTGGCGCGTGAGTTTTTCCAGGGTTTCGTCAATCATGCGGGTGTTACCCTGCACATCGACAACCTGCGTGGCGATAACGCGCATCACCAGTGTGAAACCATCTTCAAGGCTTTCGGCCGGGCGCTGCGCATGGCCGCCGAGCGTGACGAGCGTCTTGCCGGCGCGGTGCCTTCCACCAAGGGCGCGCTCTGACCGCCGCCGCGGCGAGAGGTTGCGCCGGCAGTTCCCTTATTCCTTACCGCAACTCTGAGCGAGCGTTTCCAAGATGACCGACGTGGCCATCATCGATTACGGCATGGGCAACCTGCGCTCGGTCGCGAAGGCGATCGAGCATGTGGCGCCGGGGCGTGAAATCGTCATCACTTCGGATCCCGCGGTGGTTGCTGCCGCGGGCCGGGTCGTGTTCCCCGGCCAGGGGGCGATGCCCGACTGCATGCGCGAACTCGATCAGCGCGGCTTGCGTCCGGCGGTGATTGCCGCTGCGGCAAGCAAGCCCTTTCTCGGCATCTGCATCGGCCAGCAGATGCTGTTTGCGCATTCGGCGGAAGGCGATGTTCCCGGGCTCGGCATCCTGCCGGGCGAAGTGGTACGTTTCCCCGACGAGCGCATGGTGGCAGCCGACGGCTGCCGCCTGAAAGTTCCGCACATGGGCTGGAACGAGGTGTGGCAGTCGAAGCCGCATCCGATGTGGGAAGGTATCGCCGACGGCGAGCGCTTCTACTTCGTGCACAGCTACTTCGTGATGCCGGCCGACGCCGGCGTGACCGCTGCACAGACCGACTACGGCCTGCGCTTTACCAGTGCGGTAGCGCGGGATAATATCTTTGCCGTTCAGTTCCACCCGGAAAAGAGTGCCCAGGCAGGCCTGCGGCTGCTCGAGAATTTCGTCCGCTGGGCGCCTTGACGCTGGCCCATCGCTTCCCTTCCCCTCACTGCCTCTGTCCCGGTATGTTGCTGATCCCCGCTATCGACCTCAAGGATGGTCAATGTGTTCGCCTGAAGCAGGGCGAAATGGACGACGCCACGGTGTTCTCCTCCGATCCGGCTGCGATGGCGCGGCACTGGATCGAACAGGGCGCACGTCGTCTCCATCTGGTCGACCTCAATGGCGCCTTTGCCGGCAAGCCCAAGAACGGTGCGGCTATCCGCGCCATCACCGATGAAGTCGGCGACGACATCCCGGTGCAGCTCGGTGGCGGCATCCGCGATCTCGACACCATCGAACACTACCTCGACAACGGCATTTCCTACGTCATCATCGGCACCGCCGCGGTGAAGAATCCAGGATTCCTGCACGACGCCTGCGGCGCCTTCCCGGGCCACATCATCGTCGGTCTCGACGCCAAGGATGGCAAGGTGGCGGTGGACGGCTGGTCCAAGATGACCGGGCACGATGTCGTCGACCTGGCGAAGAAGTTCGAGGATTACGGCGTCGAGTCGGTGATCTACACCGACATCGGTCGTGACGGCATGCTCTCCGGCGTCAACATCGAAGCCACGGTGCGCCTTGCGCGCGCGCTGCGGATCCCGGTGATCGCCAGCGGTGGCATCACCGACCTGCGCGATATCGATGCGCTGTGTGCGGTCGAGGAAGAAGGGGTCATCGGTGCGATCACCGGTCGGGCAATCTACGAAGGTTCGCTCGACCTCGCCGCCGCGCAGGCCCGTGCCGACGAGTTGGGTGCCCGCACCGCCGGGGGCGTCTGATGCTCGCCAAGCGCATCATCCCCTGCCTCGACGTCAATGCGGGGCGGGTGGTCAAGGGTGTGAATTTCGTCGAATTGCGCGATGCCGGCGATCCGGTCGAGATCGCGCGGCGCTATGACGACCAGGGCGCCGACGAGATCACTTTTCTCGACATCACGGCCAGTTCCGACGATCGCGACATCATCCTGCACGTTGTCGAGCAGGTGGCCGATCAGGTCTTCATTCCGCTCACCGTGGGTGGTGGCGTGCGTTCGGTCGATGATGTCCGGCGCCTGCTCAATGCGGGCGCGGACAAGGTCAGCATCAACACCGCCGCGGTGAACAACCCCCGGATCGTCGCCGACGCCAGCGGCAAGGTCGGCAGCCAGTGCATCGTCGTGGCCATCGACGCCAAGCAGACGGCGCCGGGCAAGTGGGAGGTCTTCACCCACGGCGGGCGTAACAACACCGGCCTGGATGCGGTCGAGTGGGCGCGCAAGGTCGAATCGCTTGGTGCCGGCGAGATTCTCCTTACCAGCATGGATCGCGACGGAACCAAGATCGGTTTCGACCTTGGCCTTACCCGCGCCGTGTCGGACGCGGTGCGCATCCCCGTGATTGCCAGCGGCGGCGTCGGTTCGCTCGAGCATCTTGCCGATGGTGTGTCGGAGGGGCGTGCAGATGCGGTACTGGCGGCGAGCATCTTCCATTTCGGCCAACACACCGTGCGCGAAGCCAAGGAGCTGATGCGGGCGCGGGGCATCGAGGTGCGACTGTGAGTGTGAGCACCAAGTGGCTCAATGAGGTCAAGTGGGACGAAAACGGACTGGTGCCGGTGATCGCGCAGGAGGCATCGAGCGGCGACGTGCTCATGTTCGCCTGGATGAACCGCGAGGCGCTGCAGCGCACCGCCGAGTCCGGGCACGCCATCTACTGGTCACGTTCGCGGCGTAAGCTGTGGCATAAGGGCGAGGAATCCGGTCATGTGCAGAAGGTGATCGAGATCCGCATCGATTGCGACAACGATGTCGTGCTGCTCAAGGTCGAGCAGATTGGCGGCATTGCCTGCCACACCGGACGTCACAGCTGTTTCTTCCAGAAGTTTCTCGCCGACGGCCGCTGGGAGGCCGTGGAGCCGGTACTGAAAGATCCGAAGGACATCTACTCATGATCGACATCGAAGTGCTGCACCGCGTGGCGGCGACGCTCGCCGAGCGGAAGAAGGCAGATCCCGACTCTTCCTACGTCTCCAGCCTGTACACCAAGGGCACCGACGCGATCTGCAAGAAGGTGGCGGAGGAGGCGGCCGAGACCATCATGGCGGCCAAGGACAAGGACATGCTCCACCTGGTCTGGGAAGTCACCGACCTCTGGTTCCACTCCATGGTGCTGCTGGCCCACCACGGTCTCTCAGTCGATGACGTGCTGGCCGAGTTCCGTCGCCGTGAAGGCGTGTCCGGCATCGACGAGAAGAAGTCGCGCGGCGCTCCCGCGGCCGGTTGAACGCAACTCGATGAGCGACTGCATCTTCTGCCGCATCGCGGCTGGCGAGATTCCGGCGAAGAAGGTGTACGAGGACGAGCTGGTGCTCGCCTTTCACGACGTCCGGCCGCAGGCGCCGGTGCACATCCTGGTGATCCCCAAGCAGCACATTCCATCGATGGCCGAGCTGGCGCCGGAACACGAGGCCATGATGGGCCGTCTGATGGTTACGGCCGGTCGAATCGCGGTCGAGCAGGGCTGCTCCAGCGGTTTTCGTACCATCGTGAACACCGGGCGGGTGGGTTTGCAGGAGGTGTATCATCTTCACCTACACATTTTGGGCGGGCCGGATCCCCTGCCGCCCATGCTGAAGCGTTAAGGAGAGCGGTATGGGTTCATTCAGCATCTGGCACTGGCTGATCGTTCTGGTCATCGTCATGCTGGTTTTCGGTACCAAGAAGCTGCGCAACATCGGACAGGATCTCGGGGGCGCGGTCAAAGGTTTCAAGGACGGCATGAAGGAAGCGGACTCCGCGGCTGACAGCGCATCGCAGCAGAAGATCGCCGGCGGGCAGACCCTCGAGGGTGAGGCCCGGGAAAAGGTCGAGAAGACCCACTCCTGAGGCAGGCTAGAGCGAAAAACCGGGGGCGCCCGCGCGGAGCGCCCCTTTGTTTTGTCGCCGGGCCACCCCAAGACAGAACGGCCCCCTCGGGGGGGTGGAGCGGGGGTTTCGCGGAGCATTGCTCCGTGCCCGCGGAACGGGCCGGCTGTGCAAAGCCGGCCCTCCTGCCGCGAAGCCGGGAGCGTGGGGACAACTGTGTAGCCGGGCCGTCCCAAGACAAAGCCGCCTCCTCGGGGGGCGGGGGTTTCGCGGAGCATTGCTCCGTGCCCGCGGAACGGGCCGGCTGTGCAGCGCCGGCCCTCCTGCCGCGCAGCCGGGAGCGTGGGGGCAATTTTGTCAGGCAAGGGAATATGTTCGATTTCGGTTTCTCTGAACTCGTCGTCATCGGGGTGGTGATGCTCATCGTGGTCGGTCCCGAGCGGCTGCCCAAGGTGGCGCGAACGGCAGGTCATCTGCTCGGTCGCCTGCAGCGCTACGTTTCGGACGTGAAGTCCGACATCCAGCGCGAGATGCAGCTGGAAGAGCTGAAGAAGCTGCAGCAGCAAGTCCAGCAGCAGGCGCAAAGCCTCGAGAGCTCGGTGCGTAGCGAGGTCGCGAGCGTCGAGTCCGAGCTTGGGCAGGCTGTAGGCGAAATCAAGGAAATTCCTGCCGCGGCGAGCGCCGGTGCCGCCGCAGTGTCTGCTGCGTCGAGCGATTCCGCTGCTCCGGTTGAGGATACAGGGGTCACCGATCCCGGGCCGCAGCTCGAACTCGGGCTGGATCAGACGCCCAAGCAGGCAGTGCCTGCGGACAAGGCATGAGTGTGGGCATGAGCGAACAGACTGAAACCTTCATCGCCCATCTGATCGAGCTGCGCGACCGCTTGTTGCGCGCCATCGTCGCGGTGGCGGTGGTATTCGTGTGTTTGATGCCCTGGGCTGGCCAGATCTATGATCTGCTCGCGCTGCCGATGATGCGCACGCTGCCCGAAGGGACGCACATGATCGCTACCGGCGTGGTCACGCCCTTCTTCGTCCCGGTGAAGGTGACCATGCTGGTCGCCTTCGTCGTGGCGCTGCCGGTGGTGCTCTACCAGGCCTGGGCTTTCATCGCACCGGGTCTGTATGCCCATGAGCGGCGCCTTGCCCTGCCGCTGGTGCTGGGCAGCACCTTGCTGTTCCTGATGGGCATGGCTTTTTGCTACTTCTTCGTGTTCGGCACGGTGTTCACGTTCATTGCCGAATTCGCGCCAAAGAGCATCGTGCCCGCGCCGGATATCGAGCAATACCTGTCTTTCGTGATGTCGATGTTCATCGCCTTCGGCATCACTTTCGAAGTCCCGATCGCCGTCATCCTGCTGGTCAAGGCCGGCGTGGTCGATATTGCCAAGCTGAAGGAGGTGCGGCCGTACGTGATCGTCGGGGCCTTCGTCGTCGCTGCGGTGGTAACGCCGCCGGACGTCGTCTCGCAGTTCATGCTGGCGGTGCCGATGTGCCTGCTCTACGAGCTGGGCATCATCCTCGCCCGCTTCGTTTCTCAGCCGGCGAGCCGCAGCATGGCGGTTGACAGCGCTGACGGCTCCTTGGGGCATGCCGAAGCGGAACGCGACGGCAAATAACCCCGGGTCTTTGCAACGACAAGAATCTTCGGCTCGCCTTCGGCGGGCCGATTTGCATTTGACGGTCAGTGCTTTTAACCGGCGCCCGGCGCGGCGGCTGGCGTGCTGATGATTCGTGCCGCGTGGTGGACAGTGCCCGGGGTCAGCGGGTTGTTGCCTGGGGTGTCGGGCGACGGCCAACCTCCACCGTCAGCTCGATTTCGTTCGCGGCGCGCTTGAGACGGAACTGCGCAGTGCGCCCCGGGGCGAGTGCGGCCACCTGCTCGAGCATGCCCTTCGGGTCCTGCACGCCGCGGCCATCGACTGCAACGAGCACGTCGCCCGGGCGGATGCCGGCGCGATCTGCCGGGCTGCCCCGCAGTACGCCCGAGATCAGCGCCCCGCTGGTGCCGCCCAGGCCGAAGGATTCCGCCAGCTCCGGCGTGATCTCCTGGATTTCGACGCCCACCCATCCGCGAGTGACTTCCCCCGCCGTGACAATCTGCTCGAGAACGTTGCGCGCGAGCGAGACCGGAATGGCGAAGCCGATGCCGAGCGAGCCGCCCGAGCGCGAGTAGATCGCGGTGTTGATCCCGACCAGATTGCCGGTGGCGTCGACCAGGGCGCCGCCGGAGTTGCCCGGATTGATCGCGGCATCGGTCTGGATGTAGTTCTCGAAGGTGTTGATGCCCAGGTGGGTGCGGCCGAGTGCCGAGACGATGCCCATGGTTACCGTCTGACCGACACCGAAGGGATTGCCGATAGCGAGCACCACATCGCCCACCTGGAGCGCGTCGCCTGTTGCAAAGGTGATTGCCGGCAGCTGGGCGTCGGTCTTCAGCTTGAGGACGGCGAGATCGGTTTCCGGGTCGCGCCCCACCAGGCGCGCGGCAAACTTGCGGCCGTCGTTGAGGGCGACTTCGATCTCGTCGGCGGCCTCGATCACGTGGTTGTTGGTCAGGACGAAGCCGTCGGGGCTGACGATTACGCCCGAGCCAAGTCCGGATGTGCGCTGGCTGCCGGCGTCCGGCCGTTCGCCGAAGAAGTGGCGGAACAGCGGATCGTCGAGCAGAGGATGGCGCGGACTGCGGATTTCCTTGCTGGTGTACACATGTACCACCGAAGGCAGCGAGCGCTGCGCAGCACCGGCGTAGGAGCCAGGCGCGGCGGCGGCGTCCTGCTCACGCTCCGGCGCTTCGAGGACGGCGACGACAGCAGCGGGGGTGGCGTTGCGCAACCATTCCGGTTTGAGGGTGTTGAGTACGAACAGCACCGCGACGCTGATGGTCACGGCCTGCGCGAAGATCAGCCACAGGCGGCGCATAATCTGGCTCAATGTAGGTGCGTGGGGCGATTTGCCGCCAGCGCTGCAGCGGTCGCATCGGCGCGACGGCTGTACGGAACAAGGGACGAGCGGGAGCGAAATTCGCATGCAACTCGGCGAGCTGCAAAGCTATCTGGATCAACTGTTCGAGGCCCCGCGGCTGCGGGATTATTGCCCAAACGGTTTGCAAGTGGAAGGCCGCCCCGAAGTGGGCAAGGTGCTGTGCGGCGTCACTGCCAGTCAGGCCTTGCTCGATCGGGCGGTCGCGGGCGGCTACGATGCGATTTTCGTGCACCACGGTTATTTCTGGCGTGGTGAAGACGGGCGCATCACCGGTTTCCGCAAGCGCCGGCTGGCGACCCTGCTCAAGCACGATATCAGCCTTTTCGCTTATCACCTGCCGTTGGACGTGCATCCCGAGCTGGGCAACAACGCTCAGCTGGGGCGCCTGATGGGGTGGGTGGCGGAGGGGCGTTTCGCCGACCAGGAGCTCGGCTGGATAGGGCGGGTGTCGGTGCCGAGCGAGCCGGCCGTGCAGGTGGCGCGTTCGCTGGCGGCGCGCCTCGGGCGCGATCCGTTGCTGTTCGGCGATGCCGACCGCCCGGTGCGCCGCATCGCATGGTGCACCGGTGGGGCGCAAGGCTATTTCGAACAGGCCATTCTCGCCGGCGCCGACCTGTATGTTTCCGGCGAGGTGTCCGAGCAAACGGTCCATCTCGCCCGCGAGTCGGGCATCCCCTACATTGCAGCCGGCCACCACGCCACCGAGCGCTACGGTGCCCGTGCGGTTGCGCACCATCTCCGCGGAAGCCTCGGCCTGAGCGCCGACTTCATCGACATCGACAACCCGGTGTGAGCGGCAACTGTCCGGCCGGGTGATTGAGCTCAGGCGGCTTGGCGTTCGCCTGGGGTCGGTGGAGGTGCTTCGGGTTCGACCCGATAGGGACCCAGGTGTTGTTCGAGGATGGCGGCGAGCAGCAGCAGTTCGTCGATGATGTTGAGCGGGAAGCCCTGGCGGGTGCCGTCACGGTTGTCCCGCAACAGGGTCTGAATATACGCTTGGCATTCTCGCGTGCCCCAGAGCTGCTGGAGGCGGGCGAGCACGTGCGGCAGCTTTTCCACCGAATCCGGCATCCGGCGGGCATCTTCGAAGTTGTCCCAGGTGACCGCCTTGACGTTGAATGTCTTGTTCAGTTGGCGGGCGAGGCCGTCGAACTCCGCACGCAGACCGGCTGCACGGTAGACCTCGAGGAGCTTCAGCCAGGGCGTGACCGCCTGCTTGGGGTTGTTGCGGATGAACTCGGCCAAGGTTTCCGCGGCGCCATGCACGCGGCCAAAGCTCATCATGATTTCGGCGAGTTCGATCGCCGAGTCGTGCTCTTCAACCTCGGCCTCGGCCGGGCTGAGCTGGGCCAGCGAGCGCGGGTCGAGCGAGCTGAGCGGCTTGTCGCCCATTTGCGAAGGCGCCTCGCTCATGGGCGCAAGGCTGGGGGGCGCAGTAGTGCGTGTCGTTGCTGGGGCGAAACTCTGTTCCGCCGGACGGGGCGTGGCGTAGGCGGCGTTGTCGGAACTGTCGCGGCGGCGGTTGCGGAGTAGCAGGGCCACCAGGCCGATGGTGAGGATCCCGAGGCCGCCGAGCAGGCCGAGGTCGCCGTAATTCCGCTCACCGGCAGCCGCCGTGGGGCTGCTTGCTGGCGGTGCCGCAGGTGCTTCGGCGGGTGCTGGGGGCGGCGTGATAGGCGGGGCTACCGCCACAGCGGGGGCGTCGGTGCCGGGTGCCGGGAGCTTGACGCCGAGTTGGGCGGCGCGCGCCTCGAGCTCGGTCTGGAGCTGTTCGAGTTCCTTGATGCGAGCGAGCAGCTCCATCTGCGCGACGATGGTGCGGTCGACCGCGTTGGCCAGTTCGCGTTCGCGCGCAGTCCAGCTTGGATCGTTTGCCGCCGGGGTGGGGGCGCTGCCTGCCGTCCGCTGGCTGCGGCTGGCGCCGGCCGGCTCGTCGGCAACGACCAGGCGATCCGGCTCTCGCCGCGGAGGCTCCGCGGGCGTGGTGCCGCGCGTTGCCGCCGCCTGCCGGGTCGGTGGGGCGGATTCGGCCGTGTCGCGGCGCGGCGCGCGCGCCGCGACACGGCGCATGTCCGGCATGACGAGCTCGGTGCCGGCGGGAAGGGCGGCACGCTGCGATGCGCGATCCGGGAACAATTGCGGGTTGGCGTTGGCCGCGGCGCTGGTGAAGCGCTGCCGGGCATCCGCATCGTCCGGATAAAGTGCCGACGCCAGCGATGCGAGCGATTCCCCGGGTGCGGTGGTCCAGCGGTTGGTCTGGGGCGCGCGTGGTGCGCGCGGCGTGGGCGCGCGTGCTGTGGCAGGGGCGGACCGTGGCGGTGTAACGGCCTGTGGCGGCACGACGGCCTCGGGGGCGCTCTCCGGGTAAGACAGCAGCAGGGTGTATTGCCGGCGCAGCCGCGAGTCGCAGACGTTCTCGACGTAGAGCTGGGCGGCCGGTTCCAGCATCGGGGCTGGCGAGCTGATGACGATGCGTGCATTCGGGCCGCTGCCGCTGCCGCTGATGCGCGCCTTCGCTATCGTGGGCAGCCCGCCGTCGGTATCCGCGGGTGTGACCACGCGCAGGCATTCGCCGGCGTCGTCGATGCGGCCGTCCAGGCTGAGGATCTCGATGCGCACCGGCTGGCCGACCGCGGAGATGGAAACGACTTCTCCGAGGACGACGGCCTGCGCCGCGGGACTGGAGACCAGGGTCAGGCCAGTGAGGAGTGCGGCGATGGGAGTCCGTCTGATTGTCATGTTCCGCTGGCCTGGCGGTCGCTGATGTCGATGCCGCCGTTTTTATCAGACTATCGGTTTGCATTCCAGCCATGTCGGGTGCTTGTGCAGGTGGAATGCTCGCTGGCGTGACGTAATCGACCGTCGGCGAGCCGCCGTATCGCCGTCGTGCGGCGCAGGGGAGGGCGAAAATCGCGGTAAGATGCGTCGTCTCCGTACTTTGCCGTATGTATCATGCCTTTGCCGCCACCATCCGTCGGCCGCCAGCGGGTCCATGTGCGGCGCATCGAACTCGAGGGGTTTCGCCGCGACGACGGCCTGCTCGAACTGGAGGCGTCCCTCGTCGATGTGAAGGACGTCGACTATCCGATCGCGTCCGGCCTCCGGCCTGCTGGCGAACCCATCCATTTCATGCGGGTGCGTGTCACGCTGGATCCGGCTTTTACCATCGTCGATGCCGCTGCCAGCTCCGAGCGAGTGCCTTATCCCGGCGGTTGCGAGGTGATAACGCCGGACTATCGGCGCTTGATCGGCCTGAACCTGGTCCGGGGCTTCCGCAAGACCGTCGGTGAAATGTTCGCCGACGTCCGTGGCTGCACCCACATTTCCGAGTTGCTGCTGTCGCTGCCGACGGCGGCGATCCAGACCTTCGCGACCTTCCGTCGCGACAACGAAGACACCGGCGAAAAGCCCTTCCAGCTCGATCGTTGCCATGCGCTCGAGACCTCGACCGAGACGGTGCGTCGCTACTATCCGCGCTGGTTCCGCAAGCCTCCGCAGGCCGATTGAGCGGATTGTGCAGTGCGCTAAACCGGACTTATGCCTGCCATAAAAACAGTTATAATCCCGCGATCTTGCGGTAACCACGCATTGCTGCGCGCGTGCCAATGGATGGGGTCGGGCGGCACGTCCGGCCGGCAGCGGTGTGCGCCGGACGAGGGAGACGGCGCCCGTCGCGGAGCGATGCTCCGAAGCGTCCCATCAACCTGCTCGCGGCGGCAAGGCACGCCGTGACTTCGATCGAAGGGCAACCATGAAGATTCATGAGTATCAGGCAAAAGAAGTACTGAGAAAGTACGGCGTCGTCACGCCGCGCGGCATCCACTGCACCAGCGTCGACGACGCTGTCAAGGCAGCGGAGCAGCTCGGCGGCAAGATCTGGGTGGTGAAGGCCCAGATCCACGCGGGCGGTCGCGGCAAGGGCGGCGGCGTGAAGGTTGCCAAGTCGCTGGACGAGGTGCGCCAGTACGCGTCCCAGATCCTCGGCATGCAGCTCGTCACCCACCAGACCGGCCCCGAAGGCCAGAAGGTGCGCAACCTCCTCATCGAGGAAGGTGCAGACATCCAGCACGAATACTATGTTGCCGCGCTGACCGACCGTGCCACCCAGAAGGTCGCCATGATGGCCTCCTCCGAAGGCGGCATGGACATCGAGGAAGTCGCGCACAACACCCCCGAGAAGATCATCAAGGTCTTCGTCGATCCGCTCGTCGGCCTGACCGACGCGCAGGCCACCGAACTGGCCAAGGGCATCGGCATGCCGGAAGGCTCGGTGGCGCAGGCCGTCGATACGCTGAAGAAGCTCTACACCTGCTACATGGAAACCGATGCCTCGCTGGCGGAAATCAATCCGCTCATCCACGAGGGCAACGGCACCGTCAAGGCACTCGACGCCAAGTTCAATTTCGACTCCAACGCGCTCTTCCGCCACCCGGAAATCGTCGCCTACCGCGATCTGGATGAAGAAGATGCCGACGAGATCGAAGCCTCCAAGTTCGACCTGGCCTACATCAGCCTCGACGGCAACATCGGCTGCCTGGTGAATGGTGCCGGTCTGGCCATGGCCACCATGGACACCATCAAGCTGTTCGGTGCCGAGCCGGCCAACTTCCTCGACGTCGGTGGCGGTGCCACCACCGAGAAGGTCACCGAAGCCTTCAAGATCATGCTCAAGAACCCCAAGGTCAAGGGCATCCTGGTCAACATCTTCGGCGGCATCATGCGCTGCGACACCATCGCCACCGGCGTGGTCGCCGCGGCCAAGGAAGTTCACCTCTCCGTCCCGCTCGTGGTGCGCATGAAGGGCACCAACGAGGAGCTCGGCAAGAAGATCCTCGCCGAGTCGGGTCTGCCGATCATCTCCGCCAATACCATGGCGGAAGCTGCCACTGCAATCGTGGCTGCGGTCAAGTAAGGAGAGTCTGAATGTCCATCCTGATCAACAAAGACACCAAGGTCATCACCCAGGGCATCACCGGGAAGACCGGTCAGTTCCACACCGAGAAGTGCCAGGAATACGCCAACGGCAAGAACTGCTTCGTTGCCGGCGTGAACCCGAAGAAGGCTGGCGAAAAGATTTTCGACATCCCCATCTACGCCTCGGTGAAGGAAGCCGCCGCCGAAACCGGCGCCACCGTCTCCGTCATCTACGTTCCGCCCGCCGGCGCTGCCGACGCCATCTGGGAAGCGGTCGAAGCCGACCTTGACCTGGCGATCTGCATCACCGAAGGCATCCCCGTCCGCGACATGCTGATGGTGCGCAACAAGATGAAGGCCAAGGAAGCCGCCGGCGGCAAGAAGACCCTGCTGCTGGGGCCGAACTGCCCGGGCCTGATCACGCCTGACGAGATCAAGATCGGCATCATGCCGGGTCACATCCACCGCAAGGGTCGTATCGGCGTTGTGTCGCGCTCCGGCACCCTGACCTACGAAGCCGTGGCGCAGCTCACCGAGCTGGGTCTGGGCCAGTCCTCGGCGGTCGGTATCGGTGGCGATCCGATCAACGGTCTGAAGCACATCGACGTCATGCAGATGTTCAACGACGATCCGGACACCGATGCGGTGATCATGATCGGCGAGATCGGCGGTCCGGACGAAGCCGAAGCGGCGCAGTGGTGCAAGGCCAACATGAAGAAGCCGATCGTCGGTTTCATCGCCGGCGTCACCGCGCCGGCCGGCAAGCGCATGGGCCACGCCGGTGCGCTGATTTCCGGTGGCGCCGACACCGCCGATGCCAAGCTCGCCATCATGGAAGAGTGCGGCTTCAAGGTGACGCGCAACCCGTCGGAAATGGCCAAGCTGCTGAAGGCGATGCTGTAATCGTTTTTGGCTGTAAGCCGTGAAAAAGCGCCGGCTTGCCCGGCGCTTTTTTGTCTACCGGGCAGGACGCGCGGCTAGAATGAATCGACCTTCCACCCTCGCGATGGTCCGCTTTTTCTGTGGCTGTGCCGATCTGCATGTCCGAGCCGACGTCATCCCTGCTGCGCTGTGCCAGTCGCTCGCATGTCGGCAGGGTGCGCCTGCGTAACGAGGATGCGCTGCGTGTCGATGCCGCGCACGGCTGGCTGGTACTCGCCGACGGCATGGGTGGCTACCAGGGGGGAGACGTCGCCGCCAACCTGGCGGTCGACGTGGTGTTGCGCAGCCTGCAGCGCGATGCGGGGGTGCCGCGTGATGCCGAGGCTGTCGCGAGGATTGCGCGTAGGGCGGCCGAAGACGCCAATGCCGAGATTCGGCGCGTCGGGGTCTTGCGTCCGGAGTTGGCGGGCATGGGGGCTACCCTCGTGGTCGGCGTTTTTCTCGCCGATAAGCTCGTCTGTGCGCACGTCGGCGATTCCCGCTTGTACCGCTATGCCGATGGGCGCCTGGATTTGCTCACGCGGGACCATACCCTGCTGCAGGAGCAGGTCGACGCCGGCATCATGCGTCCCGATGAGGCGCGACGTTCGCGCTATCGCGGCATGCTGACCCGCGGATTGGGGGTCGCGCCATTGCTTGATACAGATATCGCCATCCATCCTGTCCGGGAAGCTGATATCTTCCTGCTCTGCTCGGACGGCTTGACCGACATGCTCGATGACTGCGAAATTGCGGCGGCGCTGGGCGATGGTGGTGAACTGGACGAGATGGCGGATCGCCTGGTCGAGGCGGCGAACGACAACGGTGGTCGGGACAACATTTCCGTGATCCTTGCCCAGTGCGCCGGGGTGACGGATAACGATGACGGGTTCGCGTAGTGCGCGGATCGAATTGACGGGTACGGTAATGCCGAAGTTGATACTCAGCATGGACGGACTGGTGCTCAAGGAAATCGCCCTCAGCAAGGAGCGCACGTCGATCGGCCGCAAGGCGAACAACGACATCCAGATCGACAACCTCGCCATCAGCGGAAATCATGCCGTCATCACCTGCATTCTCAACGACGCCTTCCTCGAGGATCAGAGCAGCACCAACGGCACCTATGTGAACGGGCAGCCGATCAAGAAGTACGTGTTGCAGAACAACGACGTGATCGAACTCGGCAAGTACAGGCTGAAGTATCTGACCGACTCGGCGCAGGTCGGCCTGGCGACATCGGAGATGATAGATACCGCTGCCCTGAAGCCCTTCAGTGCCCCCTTCGATGCGCCCGAAGAGTCGGCCGGCTCGCGCCCGGCGCCAGCGCCGGGCAGTGCGGCCGGACAGCGTACGCAACTGCTCCGTCCGTCAGCGGAGGAGTCGGAGCCGCTGAAGTCCGACGCGCCGCCAGCGGCCGGTGCCGATCATCTAGGCGTGATCCAGGTGCTCAACGGTGCCAATGCCGGCCGCGAACTGGAGCTGTCGAAATCGCTCACCACGCTGGGCAAGCCGGGACGGCAGGTGGCGGTGATCACGCGCCGGCCGCACGGCTACTTCATCACCCATGTCGAGGGCGCCAGCTTTCCCATGGTCAACGGCCGCACGCTCGACGCGCAGGCGCATCGCCTGAATGATCACGACATCATCGAGATCGCAGGCGTCAAAATGGAGTTTTTCCTGCGCGTCTGAAGCGAGTCGGAGCTGCGTGATTTTTTGCACATGGCGTCGTCGGCGCGGGGTGCTAAGGTCCGCACGGTAAGCGCATGGGCGGGCCAGTGCGCTCCATGGAACAGGTGCCGGTCAGCAATTTCTCATGAAACTCAAGGTGCTAGGGTGCAGCGGCGGCATCGGTGGCGCGCAAGCGCGAACGACGTCCTTCCTGGTTGATGATGACATTCTCATCGACTGCGGCACCGGCGTGGGCGATCTGGAGTACGAGCAGCTCAAGCGTATCGACCATATCTTCATCACCCATGCACACCTCGACCACATCGCGTCCATTCCGCTGCTGATCGATTCGGTCGGTGAGGCGCGCGGCGTGCCGGTCACGGTCTATGGCTCGGCGGAAACCATCCGCATCCTGCGTTCGCACATCTTCAACTGGCTGATCTGGCCCGATTTTTCTGCGATTCCCGACCGCCATCGACCCTTCCTGCGCTTCCAGGTCATCAAGGTCGGAGAGTCGGTGCGGTTCGGCGCCGGCACGGTGACGGCGCTGCCGGCGCATCACACCGTACCGGCCGTGTCCTACTGTCTGGACAGCGGCAAAGGGCAGCTGCTCTATTCCGGCGACACGGCATACTGTCCGGAGCTGATCGCGGCGATCAACCATACCGAGCGGTTGCGTCACCTCATCATCGAGACCGCCTTCCCGAACGAGCAGCAGGGGCTGGCGCTGGCCTCGCGCCATCTGTGTCCCAGTTTGCTGACCGCCATGCTGGACGAGCTTACGGTGTCGCCCCAGGTGCACATCAGTCACTTGAAGCCGGGTGTCGATGACCGGATCATGGAGCAACTCGGTACTTATGCGGGGCGGCTGCAGCCGCAACGCCTCATGCAGGGCCAGGTGCTGGACTTCTGACCGGCCTGCCGGGGCAGGAGCAGGGACAGTGCGCTGCGGAGCCGCAAAGCTTACGCCCTGCCGTTAGAATGCGCGTTCCGCATTCATCTCACGCTGATACGAGACCCATGAGCGCATTGCCCGGAAAAGCGACGGCCGGTGGTGAGGTCGCCCGCCGCCTGGCCTTCTTCAAGGGGCTGCAGGCGATTACCACTCGCGTCCATGCGACGCAGGACATCGACGAGATCATCTTCGAGCTGTCGGCCGACATCTGCGCCCTGTTCGATGCCGAGCGCCTGTCCATCTACGTCGTCGAGGATCAGGGGGCGGTGATTGCCACCAAGGTCAAGACCGGCCTGCAGAGCGTGCAGAACATCCGCCTGCCGGTGGCCGAGAACAGCATCGCCGGCTATGTCGCGGTGTCCGGCAAGGTGCTCAACATCGCTGACGTATACGACGATGCCGAACTCAAGGCGATCTCGCCCAAGCTGGAATTCCGCCGCGAGGTTGACGAGGTGACCGGCTATCGCGCGCGCCAGATGCTGGTGGCGCCCATCGTCAACCCGGAAAACGGCAAGCTGCAAGGGGTGATACAGCTCATCAACCTCAGTATCGGCGGCGCCTTTTCCGGCTTTGCCGAAGAGGGCTTGCTTGGCCTGGCGCAGACCCTCGGGGTGGCCTTCGGTCGCCATACGCAGGCGCCGATGCAGCCACGTTCGCGTTTCGACGCGCTGGTGGCGGACGGTCGCATCACCGCGGAGGAATTGGGGAACGCTACGCGCAAGGCGCGCGAGAGCGGCGTGTCCGTCGAGCTGACCCTGATGTCGGAGTTCGGCCTGCGCGAGGCGGAGATCGGCGAGGCCGCAGCCCGCTTCTACGGCGTGGCCTACGAGCCCTATCGCCCGGATCGCGTCAAGCCGATGGATCTGCTGCGCAACATCAAGCGCGACTATGTGCAGCAGAGCCAGTGGCTGCCGCTGGAGGAGACAACCGAAGGCGTCGTCATCATGACGACCGATCCCGAGCAGGTGCGCGGCTCGCGCATCGCGCAGAACGTCTACCCGAAAAAGAAGCTGGCCTTCCGGGTGACGACGCGGGCGGAGTTCGAGCGCACCGTCAACCAGTTCTTCGAGGCGCAGCTCGACACCAGTTCGGTGAACGATCTCCTGTCGGGGCTGGACGACGACAGCGACGAGAGCAGCCTGTCGGACGACGTCAATGCCGCGGCGGACAACGAACTCGTCAAGCTGGTGAACAAGGTCATCATCGACGCCTACAAGCAGGGGGCCTCCGACATCCATGTCGAACCGCGTCCGGGCAAGGAAAAGACGCTGATCCGCTTCCGCAAGGATGGCACCCTGGTGCCTTACATCGAGGTGCCGGCGAGCTATCGAAACCCGCTCGTCACCCGCATCAAGATCATGTGCGACCTCGACATCTCCGAGCGGCGCCGGCCGCAGGACGGCAAGATCAAGTTCCGCAAGTACGCGCCGCTCGACATCGAGCTGCGGGTTGCCACCGTGCCGACGGCCGGCGGTACAGAAGACGTGGTGATGCGCATCCTGTCCAACAGCGAGCCCATCCCGCTTGGCGAACTGGCGTTGTCGCCGCGCAACCTCGAACGCCTGCGCGAGACCATCGTCAAGCCGTATGGCGTGTTCTTCGTGTGCGGTCCGACAGGCTCGGGCAAGACCACCACGCTGCACTCCATCCTCGGCTACATCAACACGCCCGAAACCAAGATCTGGACGATCGAGGATCCTGTCGAAATCACCCAGAAGGGCCTGCGGCAGGTGCAGGTGAACCGCAAGGCCGGGCTGGACTTCGCCACCATGATGCGGGCCTTTCTGCGTGCCGACCCCGACGTCATCATGGTCGGCGAAATGCGCGACCAGGAAACGATGTCGGTGGGGATCGAGGCGTCGCTCACCGGGCACCTGGTGTTGTCCACCCTGCACACCAACAGCGCGCCGGAGTCCGTCGTGCGCCTGCTGGACATGGGGATGGATCCGTTCAACTTCTCCGATGCCCTGCTCGGCGTGCTCGCTCAGCGCCTGGCCAAACGTTTGTGCCGGCACTGCAAGCAGGCCTACGAGCCGGAGCCGGCCGAGATCGACCACCTGCTCGACGAGTACTGCGCCGACATGCACCTGACGCCGGCTTTCGCCGCCGATCCAGATGCGGCCCGCGCCGAGATCCTTGCCCAGTGGCGTGCCCATCATGCGGACGTGGATGGCCGCTTCAAGCTGTTCCGCGCGGTGGGCTGCCCGGAGTGCAATCAGGGTTACCGTGGCCGGGTGGGGCTGCACGAACTGATGATAGGCAGCCCCGACATCAAGCGGGTGATCCAGGAGCGTGGCCACCTGGCGCAACTGTTGGCGGTGTCGCTGGCCGAGGGTATGCGCACCTTGCGCCAGGACGGGATCGAGAAGGTGCTCGGCGGCATCACCGACCTGAAACAGGTCCGCAAGGTCTGTCTGCGCTGAGGCCGGCGACGGCGGCCGGTCTGCGCAAGCAGCTGGCTGCCGGGTAAAATGCAGGGCTCGATCCCCTGGAGTCCTGCCTCATGTTCCGCATCGCCCCCAGCATCCTCTCCGCCAATTTCGCCAAGCTCGGCGAGGAGGTCAGTCAGGTCGTCGCCTCGGGTGCGGACTGGATCCACTTCGATGTGATGGATAACCACTACGTGCCCAATCTCACCATCGGGCCGCTGGTGTGCGAGGCGCTGCGCCCGGTGACGAGCGCGCCCATCGATGTACACCTGATGGTCAAGCCGGTCGACCGCATCATCCCGGATTTCGCCAAGGCCGGCGCCAACATCATCACCTTCCACCCCGAGGCGTCCGAGCATATCGATCGCAGCCTTGGCCTGATCCGCGATTCCGGCTGCCAGGCCGGACTAGTGTTCAACCCGGCGACGCCGCTGCACTATCTCGACCACGTCATGGACAAGCTCGACGTCGTGCTGCTGATGAGCGTGAACCCCGGCTTCGGCGGCCAGAAGTTCATCCCCGAAACCCTCAACAAGCTGCGTGCCGCGCGCGCCAGGCTGGACGCCTACGAGGCGCAGACCGGCCGTCGCATCCTGCTGGAGATCGACGGCGGCGTGAAAGTGGACAACATCGCCGAGATCGCCCGGGCGGGTGCCGACACCTTCGTGGCCGGTTCGGCCGTGTTCGGTGCCGGCAGGGAGGGCGATGCGAACCGCTACGACAGCGTGATCGGCGCGATGCGCGCCGAGCTCGCGACGCTGTCGGCGGAGTGAGCGGGAGCGGCCGGATGAACGCGCGATTCAACGCACGGGCGGTACTTTTCGATCTCGACGGAACTTTGCTCGACACCATCGGCGACCTGGCCGAGGCCGCCAATCGCATGCTGGCCGAGCTCGGGCGTCCGCTGCGGCCGCTCGCAGAAGTGCATAGCTTTGTCGGCAAGGGGCTGCCCAACCTCGTACGGCGCTGCCTCACCGAGAACGCGTCCGCGACCGAGGCCGAGATCGAGGCAGCGATCGGGGTTTTTCGCCGCCACTACACCACGGTGAACGGCCTGGGAACGCGCATCTACCCGGGCATCCTTGAAACCCTGGCCGAGATGCGGGCGCGCAAGCTGAAGCTGGCGGTGGTGACCAACAAGGCGGGCGATTTCACCAGGCCCTTGCTCGCGCATATGGGTATTGCTCATCACTTCGAGGCGGTGGTCAGCGGCGACACCCTGCCGGTGAAGAAACCCGATCCGGCGATGCTGTTCCACGCCTGCGAACTGCTCGGCGTACCGGCGGAGGAGGCGCTGATGATAGGCGACTCCGCCAACGATGCGCTCGCCGCGCGCGCGGCCGGCATGCCGGTGCTGCTCGTGACCTACGGCTACAGCGAGGGCATGCCGGTGGACACCATCGAATGCGATGGGCTACTATCGAACGCACTTCAGGCGCTGGACCATATCGTTGCGGCATGACCGCCGCCACAGCGCCTGCCTCCTGCGGTAGCGGACTCAGACCAGAAAGCATCGTGACTCTCGAACAGCGGTTCCCGGACAAGGATTTTGCGAACGCACAGCAACGCGCCGACTGGCGCGGCGGCTGGCGTTGGCCTGTGGGCCACTAATACGCATACCCCTTGCGGGTCGCCGGCTGCGCGGAACCAGCAACACCTCCGCGATTCCCAGGCCGGCCTCACCCGCCCAAGCAGTCGTCCGGATCCAACCGTCTTCGTGGAGCACCCATGCTCGAACAGGAATTCAATGCCCTCGCAGCCGAGGGCTACAACCGCATCCCGGTCACGCTCGAGACCTTCGCCGATCTCGACACGCCGCTCTCCATCTACCTGAAGCTCGCCAACGAGCCCTACACCTATCTGCTGGAATCGGTGCAGGGCGGCGAACGCTTCGGCCGCTATTCCTTCATCGGCCTCGCATCGCCGACCCGCATCGAGGTCTACGGCCGCTCGGCCCTGCTGCTCACCGGCAACCGCCTGGTCGAACGGCGCGATTACGGCGACCCGCTCAACTTCGTTGCCGAGTTCATGAACCGTATCAAGGTGCCGCCGCGCGAGCATCTGCCGCGCTTTGCCGGCGGGCTGGTGGGCTGCTTCGGCTACGACACGGTGCGCTACATCGAGCCGCGGCTGGCCAAGACGGAAAAGAGCGACGAACTCGGAACCCCCGACATCCTGCTGCTGCTGTCCGAGGAGATCGCCATCGTCGACAATCTCACCGGCAAGCTGACGCTGGTGGTGTATGCCGAACCGGAGGTGCCTGGCGCCTACAAGCGCGCCAGGAAGCGCCTGCAGGAACTGCTGGCCCGGCTGCGCGCGCCGGTAGCGATTCCGGAGGACGTGCGCGCCGAGCCGGCGCCGGCGGTGTCCAGCTTCGGCGAGGAGGCCTTCAAGGACGCGGTGCGCCGTGCCAAGCAGTACATCGTCGACGGCGACATCATGCAGGTGGTGCTGTCGCAGCGCATGAGCAAGCCCTTCGCCGCGCATCCGATGGCGCTCTACCGGGCGATCCGCTCGCTGAATCCGTCGCCCTACATGTTCTATTTCAATCTCGAGGACTTCCACGTCGTCGGCGCCTCGCCGGAGATCCTGGTTCGCCTCGAGGACGACACCGTCACCGTGCGGCCGATCGCGGGTACCCGCAAGCGCGGGGCTACCGTCGCCGAGGACGTGGCGCTGGAAGAAGACTTGCTGGCCGACCAAAAGGAGCGCGCCGAGCATCTGCAACTGCTCGACCTCGGCCGCAACGACGCCGGCCGGGTGTCGGAGACCGGCACCGTGAAGGTCACCGAGCGCTTCACCATCGAGCGCTACTCCCATGTGATGCACATCGTGTCCAACGTCGAGGGCAAGCTGAAGGATGGGTTGGACGCGCTGGCGGTGCTGCGTGCCACCTTCCCGGCGGGCACGGTGTCGGGCGCGCCCAAGCTGCGCGCAATGGAGATCATCGACGAGTTGGAGCCGGTCAAGCGCGGCATCTACGCCGGCTCGGTGGGGTATCTTGGTTTCCACGGCGACATGGACCTGGCGATCGCGATCCGCACGGCGGTGCTCAAGGATGGTCAGATCCACGTGCAGGCGGGGGCGGGCATCGTTGCCGACTCCGACCCGGATGCCGAATGGCAGGAAACGCAGAACAAGGCGCGGGCCATGCTGCGGGCGGCCGAGATGGCCGAGGGCGGGCTGGATACGCAGGTTTGAGGTTTGTGCCGCTGGTGACTTGGTGAGCTGAAACCGGCGGCACGGGTGGTTTTGTTACCGGGCTGCGGAACTCGCTCGCTGCGCTCGCTCGGACAGTCCTTGCCCTTCCACAAACACCACCCATGCCGCCTCAGGGTGGCGAGGGCCCGGACGCCGCGTGCGGTGAATCGTGGAGGATGTGCGGGTGTTCCTGGAGCCGGCGAGGACTGTCCGAGCCCGAAGGGCGAGTTCCACAGCCGGCGGAAGGAATTCCCGCGCAGCCTCCAACGCGCGCCCACCGTTCAGTCACATACCGCCCGGCGCTACACAGATATTCCATCGCGTCGAAGCCAGAATTGGCAGCCGCGACGCAGCGAAAAAGGAAAACCGACATGTTGCTGATGATCGACAACTACGACAGCTTCACCTACAACCTGGTGCAATACTTCGGCGAACTCGGCGCCCAGGTGAAGGTGTTCCGCAACGACGAAATTACCCTCGAGCAGATCGCTCACATGAAGCCCGACCACCTGGTCGTCTCGCCCGGACCGTGCTCGCCGGCTGAAGCCGGCATCTCGGTCGCCGCGATCCGCGAATTCGCCGGCAAGCTGCCCATCCTCGGCGTCTGCCTCGGCCACCAGAGCATAGGTGCCGCCTTCGGCGGGCGCATCGTGCACGCGCAGAAACTCATGCATGGCAAGACCTCGCCGGTGCACCACAAGGACATCGGCGTGTTCCGCGGTCTGCCCAACCCGCTCATCTGCACCCGCTATCATTCGCTCGCGATCGAACGCGCCAGCCTGCCGGACTGTCTGGAGATTACCGCCTGGACCGACGACGGCGAGATCATGGGCGTGCGCCACAAGACGCTGGACGTCGAAGGCGTACAGTTCCACCCCGAATCGATCATGACCGAGCGCGGCCATGACCTGCTGAAGAACTTCCTCGAATCGAGCCGCAGCCTGCCTGCCGCCGCCTGACCGGAAAAAGCGAACATGACGATCACCGCCCAGCAAGCGCTCCAGCGCACCATCGAACACCGCGAAATTTTCTTCGACGAAATGCTGTCGCTGATGCGCCAGATCATGGCCGGGGAAATCTCGCCGGTGATGACCGCCGCCATCCTCACCGGCCTGCGCGTCAAGAAGGAAACCATAGGCGAAATCACCGCCGCCGCCACCGTGATGCGCGAACTCGCCACCAAGGTGGTGGTGCCGCCGCCGCATGACCACTTCATCGACGTCGTCGGCACTGGCGGCGACGGTTCCCACACTTTCAACATCTCCACCGCCACCATCTTCGTCGCCGCCGCGGCCGGCGCGCGCGTCGCCAAACACGGTAACCGCAGCGTGTCGTCGAAGTCGGGCAGCGCGGATGCGCTCGAAGCGCTCGGCGCGAACATCATGCTCACGCCCGAACAGGTGGCGGAGAGCGTCGACGCCACCGGCATCGGCTTCATGTTCGCGCCCAGCCACCACAGCGCGATGAAGAACGTCGCCCCGGTGCGGCGCGAGATGGGCGTGCGCACCATCTTCAACATCCTCGGCCCGCTCACCAACCCGGCGGGCGCGCCCAACACCCTGCTCGGCGTCTTCCATCCCGACCTCGTCGGCATCCTGGTGCGGGTCATGGAACGCCTCGGCGCCAACCACGTGCTGGTGGTGCATGGCCTGGACGGCATGGACGAAGTCAGCCTCGGCGCCGCCACCCTGGTCGGCGAACTCAAGGACGGCAAGGTCACCGAGTACGAGATCCACCCGGAAGACTACGGCCTCGCCATGGTCGGTAGCCGCAACCTGCGCGTGGCCGATCCCGAGGAGTCGCGCCAGGTGCTGCTCGGTGCGCTCGAAAACAAGGAAGGCCCGGCGCGCGAGATCGTCGCGTTCAACGCCGGCGTCGCGCTCTACACCGCCAACCTGGTCGATTCCATCGGCGCCGGCATCCTTCGCGCCCGTGAGGTGCTCGCCAGCGGCGCGGCGCGCGCCAAGCTCGACGAGTACGTGCAATTCACCCGCAAGTTCGGGAGCGCCTGATGAGCGACATCCTGCAGAAGATCTGCGCGGTCAAGCGCGAGGAAGTCGCCGCCGCGCTGGCCGCCAGGCCGCTCGCCACGGTGCGGGCGGAAGCCGAAGCGCAGCCCGCCGCGCGCGACTTCGTCGGCGCCATCCGCGCGAAGATCGCCGCCGGCCGCGCCGCGGTGATCTCCGAGATCAAGAAGGCCAGCCCCTCCAAGGGCGTGATCCGCGAGGACTTCCGCCCGGCAGAGATCGCGCAGTCCTACGAGGCCGCCGGCGCCGCCTGCCTGTCGGTGCTCACCGACAAGCCCTTCTTCCAGGGCGCGCCGGAATACCTGCAGGCCGCCCGCGCCGCCTGCGCGCTGCCGGCGCTGCGCAAGGATTTCCTGGTCGACGCCTACCAGGTGTATGAGGCGCGCGCGATGGGCGCCGACGCCATCCTGCTGATCGCCGCCTGCCTGTCGCTGGCCGAGATGCAGGAGATGGAGCAGATCGCCCGCAGCCTGGGCATGGCGGTGCTGGTCGAGGTGCACGACGGCGAAGAGCTGGAGCAGGCCCTGCAGCTGCAGACCCCGCTCATCGGCATCAATAACCGCAACCTGCGCACCTTCGAGGTCTCGCTGCAGACCACGCTCGGCCTGCTGCCGCGGCTGGCGTCCGAGGCGGAGCGTATCGTGGTCACCGAGTCGGGCATCCTCAAACCGGAAGACGTCGCGCTGATGCGGGCCAACGGCGTCAACGCCTTCCTCGTCGGCGAAGCCTTCATGCGGGTGCCCGATCCGGGTGCCGGTTTGCGGGCACTTTTCGGCTAAAGCATGGGCGAGCCGGACGCACCCGATGCGGTGGCGCCGGCCCCCGGCGCCGCGCCGGGCAAGCGCCGGCGCTGGTTGTACGCGCTGGCCAGCGCCGCCGCAGCCGTAGTCGGTGCCGCCGTGTGGGCGCTGGCCACCGAGTCCGGTCTGCAGCTGGTTGCTGGCCTGGCCAGCCGCGTCACCAGTGGTCAGTTGCAGTTCGACGAGCCGCAGGGGCGGCTGATCGGCCCGCTGCGTATCGCCCGCATCCGCTATACCTCATCAGGTCTTACCTTTCGCGCCGATGAGCTGGCGCTGGATTGGCAGGCCGCCGCGCTAGCACGCGGACGCCTGCAGGTCGACCGCCTGAGCGCAGCGCGTGTCGAAGTTCGACTGCCGGAGGCGGTCGATGACGCTGCACCCCTTGCTGCACCGGATTCGCTTGCGCTGCCGCTGGACATCGAGCTCTCCCTGTTTGCGCTCGACGCGTTTGCGCTCTGGCGGGGAAAGGCCTCCGAGCCGGCTTTCAGCATGTCCGCCGTGGCGGCCTCGCTGGTCAGTGAGGGCGGGCGACACCAACTGCGCAGCCTGCAGGCGACGCTGCCTTTCGGCGCGGCGACCCTGGCGGGAGAGATCGGCACCGCGCCACCCTTCACCCTCGCCGCACAGGCTTCCCTCGCCGGTAGGCAGGCCGGACACGACTTTCAAGTCGAGGCGAAGGCTGCCGGCGGGCTCCTGGCGCCGAGCGTCCAGGCCGATCTGCACGGCGCGCTCGATGGACACCTGGAACTGGAGGCGACGCCGTTCTCCAGCTTGCCGCTGCGCAGCCTGCGGGTGAAGGCCGGCGGAATCGACCCGGCTGCCTTCGTCGCCGGGGCTCCGACGGCGGCACTGAGTTTGGAGGCCGACCTGAGCGCGCGCGAGGCGGCGGATTTCGCCGGCGGCCTGCGCCTGGTCGGACCGTTCCGTATCGACAATGCCCGCCCGGACACCCTCGACCACGGCGGGCTGCCGCTCGCCGTGGTGGCGGGCGAGCTTGACTGGACGGCGGCGGCGATCGGCATCCGCAGCCTCGATCTGCGGCTCGCCGGCGGCGGGCGCCTGAATGGTGCACTGTCTTGGGCGCCGGCGGCGACGCCGAGTGCCGGCGACTTCGGCCGTCTCCAGGCCCGGCTCGCGCTGGACGATATCGATACACGCCGGCTGGATGCTCGCCTGCCGTCACAGCGCTTGGCGGGAACGCTGGAGGCCGA
This sequence comes from Azoarcus sp. DD4, assembly GCF_006496635.1. NCBI lineage: Bacteria > Pseudomonadati > Pseudomonadota > Betaproteobacteria > Rhodocyclales > Zoogloeaceae > Azoarcus > Azoarcus sp. DD4. The sequence continues at coordinate 4,418,568 of NZ_CP022958.1, read as the reverse complement.
GGCCGACGCGCAGCGGCAGGCAGCGAAGCTGAAGCTGCAGGCCGGGACAGCACGCGTAGAGGCCGAGGGCGTGCGTCAGGTCGATGCGGCCGGAGTGGCGAGTTTCACGCTGTCGACCTTGCTGCGGGCGCTGAATCCGCAGGCGCTGTTCCCGGCGGCGCCGCGGGCTCAGGTGAATCTTGCGCTTGATGCGCACGGGCAGCTTGGCGACCAGGCTCATGTCGAAGCGAGCTTCCGTCTGCCCGACGGGCGCCTCGAGGGGCGACCGCTGCGGGGCGAGGGCCGCTTCCGCTTCGACGCTGGCTCCGACACGCCGCGCCTTGCCGATGTGGACATCGCGCTCGACGTCGCCGGCAACCGGCTTAGCGCCAGGGGCGCCTGGGGGCGTGAGCGCGATCGGCTGGCTTTCCTGCTCGACGCTCCCGCGCTGGCCGCGCTCGGCTACGGGCTGGGCGGCCGGCTGCGTGCGGAGGGCGAAGCCGGCGGTGGGCTGCAGGCGCCGTCGGGGCGCATCCAGCTGTTCGCCTCGCAACTGCGGCTGCCGGGCGGTGTCCAGGTCGCCGGGGCGAACGCGAGTGCTTCGCTGGCGGCGGGATCGAATGGTGCCGTGGCGCTGGCACTGGGTTTGTCCGGTGTGGGCCGGGAGGGGGCCGAGGCACCGTGGGTGGATGCCCTCCGCCTCGGGGTGGACGGGCGGATCGACGCGCACCGTGTCGAACTGAGCGCCGAAGGCGCGGCCGACCACCGCCTGCGTCTCGCGCTGGATGGCGGCTGGCACCCGGCCAGCAACCGGACCGGCTGGCAGTGGACCGGCAGCTTGAGTGCGCTGCAAAGCGAGGGCGCACTCGCGGTACGCCTGCTGGCCCCGGCGGCACTGGTGGCCGGGGCCAGCGGCGTCGATCTGGCGGCGGCCGAGTTCCTGGCCGGCGAGCAGGGGCGCATCCGCCTGGAGGAAACGCGCTGGTCGCCGGCATCCAGCGCCTTCCGCGGTTCGCTCACCGGCCTGTCGTTCGGCCTGGTCCGGCGCGCAGACGGACGGCCACGACGCGGCCCGGGGCCGCTGGTGCTGGGTGCGGAATGGCGTTTTCGCGTCGCCGATGCGGTGGATGGCGAGGCGCGCCTGTACCGTGAAGCAGGCGATCTTTCCGTCAGTGGCGAGCTTCCCACCCGACTTGGACTGGAGGCCTTGGAAGCGCGGCTGGTCGCGCGCGACAGCCGGCTGTCGGCCTCGCTTGCTGCGCGCGGCAGCGAATTCGGCGAGCTGTCGGGGACGGCCACCGCGGCGCTCGAGCGCGAAGGCGGCGGCTGGCGGCTGGCTCAGCAGGCCCCGCTGCTCGGTTCGGCCAGGTTGGCGATGCCGTCCATTGCCTGGCTGGGACGTCTGCTGCGGGAGAACGTCGAAACCGGCGGTCAACTGGAGGGGGCGTTCACGCTCGCCGGCACCCCGGCCGAACCGCGGGCGAGTGGCCGCATCCAGGGGCGTGGCCTCAGTCTGGCGCTGGTCGATCAGGGCTTGATCCTGTCCGGCGGCGAACTGGAAGCCGATTTCGACCGGGATTTCCTGCGCCTGGAGCGCCTCGCCTTCGTCTCGCCCAACCGGGTGAAACCGCGCGAGAGCCGAATTCCGTTTGCCACCCTGACATCCACACCGGGTTCGCTCGCCGCCAATGGCCGCATTGCGCTCGCCACGGGCATCGGCGAATTCGTCTTCACGGCGGATCGCCTGCCGATCCTGCAGCGCGCCGACCGCTGGCTCATCCTGTCGGGCAAGGGCGAGGCGAAGTCGACCTGGACCACCCTGGCCCTCGATGCCGATCTGCGCGCCGATGCGGGCTATGTGGAGATTGCGGAAACCTTGCCGCCCAGCCTGTCCGACGATGTCGTGATCCTGGGGCGGGAAGAGCCCACCGCTGGTGGCTTCGCAATCACCAGCGATGTGCGCGTCGCCCTCGGCGATGCACTCTATTTGTCCGCGCTCGGGGTGGAAACGCGCCTCGGCGGTGCATTGCGCCTGCGTCAGCAACCCGAGCGGCCGCTGGTCGCGATCGGCAGTGTGTCGACGGTAGGTGGCAGTTACAAGGGTTATGGCCAGCGGCTCGCGATCGAGCGCGGGCTGGTGAACTTCCAGGGGCCGCTGGACGATCCGGGGCTCAACATCGTCGCCTTGCGCAAGGGGCTCGCGGTGGAGGCGGGGGTGGCGATCACCGGCAGCGCGCGCCGTCCTCAGGTGCGCCTGGTGTCCGAACCCTCGGTGCCTGATCCGGAGAAGCTATCGTGGATCGTGCTCGGCCGCGCCCCTGATGCCAGCGGCGGTGCCGACCTCGCCTTGCTGCTGCCGGCGGCGCAGGCGCTGCTGGGTGGGCCGGGCGGCGGCATGACCGAGCAGCTGTCGCGCAGCCTGGGTTTCGACTCGTTCGCCATCGGTCAGGGGGAACTGAACAGCAGTTCGCGCACGGCCACCAGTCGTGTCGCCGGGAGTGGTACGACTATTGCGAGTGGACCGACGGTTGCCGGCCAGGTGCTGAGCGTGGGCAAGCGTTTGTCGACCGACCTCTTCCTGTCCTTCGAGCAGAGCCTGGGCGGCGCGGAGAGCCTGGTCAAGCTGACCTACCAGCTCGGTCGCCGCGTGTCGGTGGTCGCACGTGGCGGAACCGACAACGCGCTGGACGTGTATTACACGTTCGCTTTCCGCTGAATCGGCGCCGCGGTCGCGCGAGTGTGATCCAGTTGCGTCTGGTTACTATGTCTTTGGATATATTTTGCCCAGCGTGACGAATGACGCGAATGAAGTGCGTCGGGCGCTGTCTGATGCAGTAGATGCCGGCCATGGCATATGAGGAACGATCATGACGAACACGACTGTAGCCCCGACGCTGGAGACTGCGCTCCTTGGCGGGGGGTGTTTCTGGTGCCTTGAAGCGGTGTTCCGCGAGGTCGAGGGTGTCGAGCGCGTGGTGTCCGGTTACAGCGGCGGCCACCTGGATGCGCCGACCTACCGTCAGGTGTGCGCGGGCGGTACCGGCCATGTCGAAGTGGTGCAGGTCCACTTCGATCCGGCGCGGGTGAGCTATCGCGACCTGCTGGAGATCTTCTTCGTGATCCACGACCCGACCACGATGGACAGGCAGGGTAACGACGTCGGACCGCAGTACCGTTCGGTAATCTACGTCAATGGCGACGAACAGTTGCACACCGCGCTGGCGCTGATCGAGGAACTCGGCGAGGCGCGGGCCTATCCACGCGCGATCGTCACCAAGGTCGAGCGCGCCGGTACCTTCTGGCCGGCGGAGGTCGAGCACCAGGAGTACTACGCGCACAACAGCGACCAGCCCTACTGCCAGTACGTGGTGGCACCCAAGGTGGCGAAATTTCGCGACAAGTTCGGCGCGCGGCGCAAGGGTGCGGGGCACTGAACCATGCCGGCTGGAGGTCGGCGGACTGGGTTTGCGGCTGCGAGCGGTTAGAATCCGGGTTTTCAACCGGGGCGACCCGAGCAGGAGACACACATGACCCAGACCACTACCGCCAGCGGCCTCATCATCGAAGACCTCGAAGTCGGCAGCGGCGATGTCGCGGCGAAGGGCCAGATGGTTTCGGTGCACTACACCGGCTGGCTGACCGATGGCCGCAAGTTCGATTCCAGCAAGGATCGCAACGATCCGTTCAATTTCCCGCTCGGTGCCGGCCACGTGATTCGCGGCTGGGACGAAGGCGTCCAGGGCATGCAGGTCGGCGGCAAGCGCAAGCTGACGATTCCGCCGGAACTCGGCTACGGCGCCCGCGGCGCCGGTGGCGTGATTCCGCCGAACGCCACGCTGGTGTTCGAGGTAGAACTGCTGAAGGTGCTGTAAGCGGCGGCTGGCGATACTCAGGAGCACAACAGGAAAAAGGCGCTGTCCATCGGGCAGCGCTTTTTTTTTTAGCGCCGCGCCAGGGCCGGCGTGCGCCGCAAGGCGCCCAGCCCGAGCATGCCGACGCCCAGCAGTGCGAGCGTAAGCGAGCCCGGTTCCGGGATGGCGAGTACCGCGACCGGGGTGTTGGCGGTAGAGATGAGTCGATCTCCGCTCAGCCGTACCCAGTCGATCAGGGCGCCTTCGCTGTTGGAGCCGCCCGATCCGCCGCTGACGTCGGTCCAGAAGCGCAGGTCGAGCAGGGTATCGGTCCAGGCGAGCAGGGTGCTGAACTCGGAGAACACGAGTTCGGTGCCGCCCAGGCTGAAGCTGCCTAGGTTGGACCAGGTGCTGCTGCCGCCGACGCGGGCGTCGACATAGAGGTAGTCGGCGGCATCGGAGTCGTTATCGAACACTGCCCACGAGAAGGACAGCGTCAGGTTGTCGTAGCCGGTGGCGTCGATGCTCACCTGGGTGGCAGAAGCGTCGGGCGAGCCGGCGCGCGCATCGGTCAGCGCAAGATACTGGCTGCCATCGATGGTCACATCGCTGGGGGTCCGTTCGAGTTCGATCCAGCCGTTGCCGACGGTGTTGCCGCCGCTTCGATTGAAGTCGTCCTCGAACACGGTAACCGCGGCTGCCGGAGCGGCGAAGGTCCAGGCGAGGGCGGCGGTGCTGAGCAAATGCCAGGTTTTTTTCATGGCTTTTCTTCCCGCGGGCGATGTCGGATCGGGCTGGGCGAGGGCCGGCGTTGCCGGGGCCGTCGTCCGTCTGGCGCTTCAGCCGTACTGCAGTTTCATGGCGCGTGAACCGATCTTAGCTTGCGCCATGCCGGCGGCTTCGGGACTTATGTCACGCCGCATGTTTTTATGCCGAAGGACATAGCGATGGATTTGTGGCGAAAGTCACGCCGTGCCGGCGTGGCGGGCCTCAGCCGACTTCGGCGACCAGATCGACGATGGCCTGGCCGTAGGCTTCCATCTTGCGGTCGCCGATACCGCTGACGCCGGCGAGTTCGGCGAGGCTGGCCGGGCGGGCGATGGCAATCTCGCGCAGCGTGGCGTCGTGGAAGATCACGTAGGCCGGCACGTTGCGCTCTTTCGCGGTGGCGGCACGCCAGGCGCGCAGGCGGTCGAACAGGGTGGTCGGCACGCCGCCGGGGATGTCCATGGACGCGGTGGTGCGTGCCTTGCTGCGCCCGCGCTTGCGCTCGCGTTCGAGGCGGAGGTGGAATTCGGCCTCGCCACGCAGCAGCGGGCGGGCCAATTCGGTGAGGGCGAGCGCGTTGTAGCGCTCGTGATCGACCGCCAGGTATTCGCGCGCGATCAGCTGACGGAACACCGTGCGCCAGCGCTTCTCGTCGAGTTCGCTGCCTATGCCGAAGGTGCTGAGCCCTTCGTGCTGGCGTTCCAGCACCTTCTCGGTGCGTTCGCCGCGCAGCACGTCGATCAGATGGCCGGTGCCGTAGCGCTGGCCGGTGCGGTAGACGCAGGAGAGCGCCTTGCGCGCGGCCTCGGTGGCGTCCCAGGTCTGCGGGGGGCTGATGCAGTTGTCGCAGTTGCCGCAGGGGCCGGATTCCTCGCCGAAGTAGGCGAGCAGATGCTGGCGGCGGCAGGTGGTGGCCTCGACCAGGCCGACCAGCACGTCGAGCCGGTTGCGCGCGAGGCGCTTGAATTCCTCGCTCGCTTCCGATTCGTCGATCATGCGGCGCTGCTGCACCACGTCCTGCGCGCCCCAGGCCATCCAGGCCTGCGCCGGCAGGCCGTCGCGGCCGGCGCGGCCGGTTTCCTGGTAATAGCCCTCGATCGAGCGCGGCAGGTCGAGGTGGGCGACGAAGCGCACGTCCGGCTTGTCGATGCCCATGCCGAAGGCGATGGTCGCCACCATCACGATGCCGTCCTCGCGCAGGAAGCGGGTCTGGTGTTCGGCGCGCACATCCTGGCCGAGGCCGGCGTGGTAGGGCAGCGCGTTGATGCCCTGTTCCTGCAGCCAGGCGGCGGTCTCCTCCACCTTGCGGCGCGACAGGCAATACACCACGCCGGCTTCCGACGGAAACTCCTCGCGGATGAAGTTCAGCAGCTGGCGGCGCGGATCGTCCTTGTCGACGATGGTGTAGCGGATGTTGGGGCGGTCGAAGCTGGAGATGAAGCGGCGCGCGTCCTCCAGCCGCAGGCGGCCGGCGATCTCCTCGCGGGTCTGGCGGTCGGCGGTGGCGGTGAGCGCGATGCGCGGGATGGCCGGGTAGCGCTCCGGCAGGATGGACAGCTGCAGGTATTCCGGGCGGAAGTCGTGGCCCCACTGCGACACGCAGTGCGCCTCGTCGATCGCGAACAGCGCCAGCCGGTGGGTGTCGCGCAGGTGGTCGAGCTGGTCGAGGAAGCGCGGCGTCATCAGCCGCTCGGGCGCGACATAGAGCAGGTCGAGTTCGCCGGCGTAGAGCGCGCGCTCCACCCTGCGCGCCTCTTCCGCATCCAGGCTGGAGTTGAGGAAGGCCGCCTTGACGCCGGCTTCCACCAGCGCGCTCACCTGGTCGTGCATCAGCGCGATCAGCGGCGACACCACGATGGCCGTGCCCTCGCGCAGCAGCGCCGGCACCTGGTAGCACAGCGACTTGCCGCCGCCGGTCGGCATCAGCACCAGCGCGTCGCCGCCGGCCGCGACGTGCTCGACGATGGACTGCTGCTCGCCGCGGAACGCGGTGTAGCCGAAGACGTGCTCGAGGACGTGGTGCGCGGAGGTATGGGTGTAAGCGGACATCGGCCGGCATTTTACGGGAATCGGTGCCTTGCAGGCGGCGCGTGCTGCGCGCCCGAAGGCCAGGAAGGGGATCGGAAGGCAGGCTTGCAATTTAATAGACGACCGGTCTAATATGGGTCGCATGAACCAAGCGAATACCGCCCGCCGCCGTCCCGGCCGCCCGCCGCGTGTCGACGGGGCCCGCGAAGACACCCGTGCAGCCTTGTTGCGCCAGGGCATCGCAATGCTGACCGAGCGCGGCTTCAACAGCATAGGTATAGACGAAGTGCTGCGGGCGGTCGGCGTGCCCAAGGGCTCCTTCTATTACTACTTCGCCAGCAAGGACGATTTCGGTCTGGCGGCACTGCAGACCTATGCCGAGTACTTCGCCGCCAAGCTCGACCGCCATTTCCTCGATGCCAACCTCTCGCCGCTGGCGCGCGTACGCGCCTTCATCGACGGGGCCGACGCCGGCATGGGGCGCTACGACTACCGGCGCGGCTGCCTGGTCGGCAACCTCGGGCAGGAGATGAGCGCGCTGTCGGAGCCCTTCCGCGCCCGCCTGGAGGCGGTGTTCGCCGACTGGCAGGCCCGCCTTGCTGCCTGCCTGCAGGAGGCGGTCGCCGCCGGCGAACTGGCGGCCGACACCGACTGTGCGCGCTGGGCTGAATTCTTCTGGACCGGCTGGGAAGGCGCGGTGCTGCGCGCCCGCCTGGCCGGCAACGGCGGGCCGCTGCAGCGCTTTGGCGAGTTCTTCCTCGCCGCGCTGCCGCGTCCCGACTGACCCCCGATTTTCGCAAGCAGGTTCCCAACCCCTGGAGGAGACAGCATGTTCAAGGCCATCCTGATCGAGAAGGACGACAGCGGCTACCGCGCCGCGCTCAAGGACGTCCACGAGGCGCAGTTGCCGGAAGGCGACGTGCGCGTGAAGGTGGCGTGGTCCACCCTCAACTACAAGGACGGCCTTGCCATCACCGGCAAGGGGCCGGTGGTGCGCAGCTTTCCGATGGTGCCCGGCATCGACCTCGCCGGCACGGTGGAGGAGAGCAGCCATCCCGATTACAAGGCAGGCGATGCGGTGGTGCTCAACGGCTGGGGCGTGGGCGAGGCGCATTGGGGAGGGCTGGCGCAGCAGGCGCGCCTGAAGGGCGACTGGCTGATTCCGCTGCCGGCGGCATTCACGCCGCGCCAGGCGATGGCCATCGGCACCGCCGGCTACACCGCGATGCTGTGCGTGCTGGCGCTCGAACGCCACGGCATCACCCCGGCTTCCGGCGACGTGCTGGTCACCGGCGCCGCCGGCGGGGTGGGCAGCGTGGCGGTGGCATTGCTGGCGAAGCTCGGCTACCGCGTGGTGGCGTCCACCGGGCGGCCGGCGGAGGCCGACTACCTCACCGCGCTGGGCGCGGCGGAAATCGTCGATCGCGCGCAGTTCTCGGCGCCCGGCAAGCCGCTCGTCAAGGAGCGCTGGGCGGCGGCGATCGACACCGTCGGCAGTCACACCCTGGCCAATGTCTGCGCCAGCCTGCGCTACCGCGGCGTGGTGGCGGCCTGCGGCCTCGCCCAGGGGATGGACCTGCCGGCCACGGTAGCGCCCTTCATCCTGCGCGGGGTGACGCTGGCCGGCGTCGATAGCGTGTACTGCCCGCGCGCGGATCGTCTGCTGGCCTGGCAGCGGCTGGCGACCGACCTCGATCCGGCCCTGCTCGACACCATCACCCACGAGATCGGCCTCGGCGAGGCGATCACCGTTGCCGGCGCGCTGCTCGAAGGCAAGGTGCGCGGCCGCGTGGTGGTGGATGTGAACCGCTGACGACGGTGCCCCTGTGCCGGCGTCAGCCGGGTGCAGGGGCCGCCAGGCGCTGGCGCAGCGCCCGCATCAGGGTGCCGACCAGCGGCAGTTTTTCGTAGAGTTCCTCGGCCGCATCCCAGTAGTCGCGGTGCATGCAGACCCGGCCGGCGCCGTCGAAGCGCAGGTGGCTGACGCCGCGGATGACGACGTCGCGGCCGCGCAGCCGGAGGTGGAAGTCCCAGCCCAGCATGGCCTCGCGCCCGCTGGCGATGCGGCTGGTGACGACGAAGCGGGGCGCATCCACCGTGGCGAACATGTGTTCGAAGATGCGGACGATGGCCGGCGTGCCGACGACCGCATTGAAGGGGTCCTTGAAGCGGGCGTCGGGGGCGTAGAGTGCGCCGATCCCGGTGATGGTGTGCGGCGAGAGCGTCTGGTAGAAGCGGACCAGGCGCTCGCAGGCGGCATCGATGTCGAAGCGGATGGCGTGGGCGGTTTGCACGGTGTCGGGTTCACAGGCCGGTGAGCTTGCGTATCAAGGAGAAATATAGCCGGCGGGGCAGACATTGCAGCGCTTTCATCACGCGCGTGAAGCGCTTGGGGAAGTGGATCTCGAATTCGCCGCGCGCGAGGCCGGCGAGGATTTCCCCGGCGGCGGTGTCGGCCGAGATCAGCGCCGGCATGCGGAAGTCGTTCTGTGCGGTGAGCGGCGTGGCGACGAAGCCCGGATTGATCACGAAGACCGAGATGCCGCGCGGCGCGAGGTCGAGGTAGAGGGTTTCTGCGAAGTGGATCAGCGCGGCCTTCGAGCTGCCATAGGTGATGGCGCGCGGCAGGCCGCGATAGCCGGCGACGCTGCCCACCAGCGCGATCGCGCCGGCGCCGCGTTCCAGCATGGCGGGCAGCACGGTGGCGACACCGTCCATGGGGCCGATCAGGTTGACCGCCAGGGTCTCGCGTATCGCCGCGGCGTCCAGTTCCCAGGCGCGCAGCGGGCGATAGGTGCCGGCGTTGAAGACGACCAGATCGATGCCGCCCCAGTGAGCGAGCAGGCGTTCGTGCGCGGCGGCGACCGCTTCCCGGCGGGTGATGTCCAGCGGCAGCAGCAGGGCTTCCGGGCAGGCGTCGGCGAGTGCGGCAAGCTTGTCGCTGCTGCGCGCCGACAGGGCCAGCTTCGCACCGCGGCTGGCGAGTGCGCAGGCCAGCGCCGCGCCGATGCCGGTGGAGGCGCCGATCAGCCAGACGCGTCTGCCCTGCCAGTCTGTAATCGGCGTGTTCAGCGCTCGCAGCAACATCCGCGCCTCACTCCCGCCGCTTGTGGAAGGACAGGGTGACTTCGCCCAGGCGGAAGCCCCACTTGCTCATTACCGAGCGGTTGAGCATGACGCGCTCGTCCATCAGGAACATCCAGTCGTCGAAATCGACGTGGTAGATCTCGTCCTCTACCGGCAGGGCGAGCACGTAGCGCCAGCGCAGCGCATTGCCGGCGACTTCGCCGCGCGCCTCGCCGACCACGTCGTCGGCGCGGCCTGTCCAGCCGCCCCGGCCGTCGCGCGTCAGCGTCCACACCCGCCGCTGGGTGCTCCCGTCCGAGTAGGTGAAGCGCTCGTCCAGCGTGCCGGTATCGCCTTGCCAGCTGGCGGCGATCACGACGTGGAAGCGCTTGACGACCTTGCCGCTGCGGTCCTGGAACATGCCGTGGGCGTCCAGCGTGCCGTTGAAGTAGTCGCGCAGGTCGAGTGCCGGCTGCTCGGCCGCGTATTCGCTGACGTCGATGCTGCTGCAGCCGGCGACGCCGAGGAAGGCGCAGCACATCAGCAGCGGGAACGCGCGACGCAACAAGCGCGGGTGCAGCACGAAGGTCGGGGTCATGGGGATGGGCTCCGTCTGACTGAGGCGGCGACTGCGTCGCCGGCCAGGGTGGTCCGCCAGCGCCACAGCAGGGCGATGGCGATGCATTTCAGGGCGACCGGCAGCAGCGCGTACACCGTGCGCAGGGCGTCGAGCGCCGCCGGCGAACGTTCGCCGGGCGCGTAGCCGAGCCAGGCGAGCAAGGGCAGCGCCAGGCCGGCGGCCAGCGCGAGGTTGGCCTTGGTCACGAAATTCCACCAGCCGAACCAGGCGCCGGCGCGCGCCTGGCCCGACGTGGGCGCGCGGGCCAGCAGATCGGCCAGCAAGGCCGGCGGCAGGGCGAGGTCGGCGCCGAAGGCGATGCCGGACAGCACGCAGATGGCGGCAAAGGCGCCGAGATCGCCGGCCTTCAGCAAGGCGGCCCAGGCGAACACCACGCAGGCCAGCAGCATGCTGCCCAGCCAGGCCGGCAGCTTGCCGATGCGGTGCGCGATTGCCACCCACAGCGGCAGGCTGGCCGCTGCGGCGAGAAAGTAGAGAACAAGGAAGAGACCGGCGCGGTGTTCGGCCTGCAGTACGTCGGCGACGAAGAACAGCACGGTCGCCGAAGGGATGGCCGCGGCGATGCCGTTGGCCGCGAAGATGGCGAGCAGGCGGGCGAAGGGGCGGTGTGCGAGTGCGCGCTCAACCCGGCGAGGACGGGCGCGCGGTGCGCGGTCGGCGCCGGCGCGTGTGCTGCACCGAGCAGGGTCCACGCGGCGCACGCCGCCAGCAGCGGCAGGAAGAGCCAGCCGAGGCGGGCCAGTCCGGCCGCAGTGTCGGAGGCCAGCAGGCCGGGCAGGGCCGCGGCCAGTATCACCCCGATCAGGGCGAAGCCCTCGCGGCTTGCCACCAGGCGGGTGCGTTCCTGCGGGTCGCGCCCGAGTTCTGCACCCCAGGCGTTGTAGGCGATGCTCGCAGCGGAGTAGCCGAGCGAGACCAGCACCAGTAGGCCGCCCAGCCAGGCCAGACCGGCGCCGGCGGGGGGAGCGAGCAGGGCCGGCAGGCCGAGCGCGAGCAAGGGCAGCGCCAGCACGATCATCCGCTGGCGCCAGGCCCAGCGGTCGCAGGCCCAGCCGATCAGCGGGTCGCTCAGGGCGTCGAAGATGCGGGTGGCGAGCAGCATCGCACCGACCGCCGCCAGCGGCAGGCCGAAGCTGTCGGCATAGAGGCGGGGCACATGGACGTAGATGGGCAGGGCGGCGAAGGCGAGCGGCAGACCCAGCGCACCATAGGCCAGCAGTGCGCTACCCGGCATGGCGACGTTGCGGCAGGCGGAAGTCGATGTTGTCACCGGCGGGCGTCCTGGTGCCGCGCCTGCGGACCGGCTTCGCCCAGCAGACGGTTGCGCATGGCGGGTTCGCGGGTACGCGGGTCCAGCCAGATGGCGAAGAAGGCTCGGGCGAGTTCGGGATCGTCGATCTCGCCGGTTTTGCGCTCGCCGTGCCAGAAGCCGGCGCCTTCGCCCGGCAGGTGCAGGCCGACCAGGGTGTCGCCGGCCGCAACGTCGGGCAGCACCCGGGCGAGCGCTGCACGCCAAAGCGCATGGCGGGCGGCGTCGCCGAAGCCGAGCCGCGCGATCTCGTCGATGCTGGTGTCAACCAGCCGGGCGCCCTCGATGTCGCGCGCGTAGCGAATTTCCAGTGCATGCCTGCGCTCGGCCGACCAGCCGGCGCCGGCTTCTCCCCACAGCGCAGCGTCGTAGATCCTGAGGCCGAACCAGCGCAGTTCGGCGCGGCCGAGCGTCTGCAGTGCGCCGGCCTGTTGCACCACCGCGGCCGGCAGGCGCAGCCCGGGTGCCGCGGTGGTGGTTCCGGTGCGATCGGCAGCCTGCCCAGCCGCCGCGAGGCCGATGGCTGCCAGCCAGGCGACGAGCAGCACGGTCGGACGGAGGCGGGCACGGCGGGCCATGATCAGCCGCGATGGGTGAAGGTGTAGTGGCGCACGTCGATGTCGCCGCTGCGAAAACCCGCTTCGCAGTAGGCGAGGTAGAAGCGCCACATGCGGTTGAAGCGTTCGGGGAAACCGAGTTCGCCCACCGCGCCGATCCGTGCTTCGAAGCGCTGGCGCCAGCAGGCGAGTGTCAGCCCGTAGTCCCGGCCGAAGCCGAAGTCGTCGACGATGCACAGGCCGGCGCGTTCGCTCTGCTTACGGATCGTAGCCGGCGAGGGCAGCATGCCGCCGGGGAAGATGTGACGCTGGATGAAGTCGGTGCCGCGGCGATAGCGGGCGAACAGCGCGTCGGCAATGGTGATGGCCTGGACCACGCAGCGTCCGCCCGGCCGCAACAGGTGGGCGATCTGGCGGAAGTAGGTGGGCCACCAGGTTTCGCCGACCGCTTCTATCATCTCGATGGAAACGATGTGGTCGAATCGGCCGCTGGTGTCGCGGTAGTCGCACAGGCGGAATTCGACGCGGTCGGCATAGCCGCCGCGCTCGGCACGCTCGCGTGCGTAGGCGAGCTGGGCCGGCGACAGGGTCAGTCCGACGACCTCGCAGCCGAACTCGGTGGCCGCGACTTCGGCGAAGCCGCCCCAGCCGCAGCCGATCTCGAGCAGGCGCTGGCCCGGCCTGGCGTCGAGCTGGGTGAGGATGCGACGGTATTTGCGCAGTTGCGCTTCGGCCAGCGCGGTACCCGACGGCAGCTCGCCCGGCCTGCGGTCTTCCGGAGCAAAGAGGCCGGCCGAGTAGGTCATGGTCGGGTCCAGCCAGAGTGCGTAGAACTCGTTGCCGAGGTCGTAGTGGGCCCGGATGTTGCGGCGCGAGCCGCGTCGTGTGTTGGCACGCAGCAGGTGGACGAGACGGTGGCCGAGCAGGCGCAGGACGCGGCCGTAGATCGCGTCGCCGAGCTGCTTGCGATTGCCTGACAGCAGGCCGAGCAGGCCGGGCAGTTCGCCGGTATCGACGTCCCAGTCGCCATCCATGTAGCTCTCGCCGAAGCCGATGTCGCCGCGCCCGAGGGCTTCGTCGAATACGCGCAGATCGCGTATCCGCAGGTGGGCCACCAGGGCACCGCGGCCGGCGCAGACGGTGTTGCCGTCGGGCAGGGTGAGCGCGAGCGCACCGCCTTCGAGGCGGTCGAGCAGTGCCAGCGCGAGGCGGGTAGCGCGTGGCAGTTTGTGCAGGCTCGCCGCTGGCGCGGCTGCGTCCAGCAGGGTCTGCAGCGTATGGCCGCGCGCCAGGCTGTGTTCGACGGCATTCATCGTGTGGTCTCCTCGAGCGGCGGCAGCGGTTTGCGGTGAAAGCGCGCGCGCCGCAGCACAAGGCGCAGCGCCTGCCAGTGGATGCGGGCGATCAGTCCCACGGTCATGAAGGGGTGGCGCAGCAGCCACTTCCGCATCGCCGCGCCGGTAAGGGGCTCGGCGCGGCCGCTGACACGGGTGCTGAGACTGTGGCTGCCGTCTTCCCAGTAGTCGATGGCGACCGAGTGGATCTGGCCGCGGCTGTCGAAGCGGAAGCGATATTCGCCGCGCACCGGGAAGAAGGGCGAAACATGGAAGACCTTGCGCGCCCGCAGTTCTTCGCCGGCCTCGATGGGGCGCAGGTCGGCGTGGTGCACCAGGTAGTTGTGGTGCTCGCCGAAGGTGTTGCTCACCTCGGCCAGTACCACCCGCAGGCGGCCGTCGCGGTCGTGGCAGAAGTAGAAACTGACCGGGTTGAATACGTAGCCGACGATGCGCGGCATGGTGTGCAGCACCACTTCGCCGTCGCACGCACCGCCGACGCCGTGCCGCGTCAGGAGGTCCCGCAGCCAGGTCAGCACAGGCCGGCCGTCGCGGCTGCCGTGGTCGCGGTCGAAGACGGCGAACAGATTGCGGCGGTTTATCCCGAGCAGCGGCACGCGCAGTGACGGCAGCTGCGACAGCGGCAGGCGCAGGAAGGCGGCCGGGTAGACGAAGCGGTTGTGCGCATGGCCATGTCTTTCATGCATGACCGCACCGAAGCAGGCGGTGGGCGCGAGCGGGCTGGCGACCGTTCGGACGGTGGCGACCTGGTGCGTATTCATGGCCGTTGCCTTGTGCCGGTTGGCGCAGTCCGCTTCATGCCGGCACCGCCTGACCGATGTGCGACGCCGGGTTGAGCGAGGCGGCGCGCCAGGGGATGGGCACGGCCAGGCGCTCGCACACGGCGATCGCGGACTTCAGCCCGTCTTCGTGGAAGCCGTAACCGGTCCACGCGCCGGCAAACCAGCTGCGACGGCGTCCCTGCAGTTGCGGCAGGGCTGCCTGGGCTTCGATGGCTGCCTGATCGAAGATCGGGTGGGCGTAGTGGAAGCGCTCGATGACCTTGCGCTCGGCCGGTTCGCGAAAGGGGTTGAGCGACACCATCACCGGCGTATCGAAGGGCAGCGGCTGCAGGCGGTTGATCAGGTAGCTCACCGACACCGGGCGCGCGTCGGGAGCGCCTTCGCCGGCAAGGTAGTTCCAGGCCGACCAAGCGGCGCGGCGGCGCGGCAGCAAGTCGGTGTCGGTGTGCAGCACGGCGAGGTTGTCCTGGTAGCGGACGGCGCCGAGTACGCGGCGTTCGTCGCCGCTGGCGTCCGCGCCGAGGATGGCGAGCGTCTGGTCGCTGTGGCAGGCGAACACCACCTCGTCAAAGCGTTCGGCGCCGGCGCGGGTATGCAGCAAGACGCCGTCCGGCCGGCGTTCGGCGCGCTGCACCCCGAGGCCGACGCGGACATCGTCGAGGCGCGCCAGCATGCGCTGGACGTAGCTGCGGCCGCCACCGGACACGGTCAGCCACTGCGGCCGGTCGAGGATTTGCAGCAATCCGTGGTTGTGGCAGAAGCGCACGAAGGTGGCGAGCGGATAGGCCAGCATGGTGCCGGTCGGGCAGGACCAGATCGCTGCCGCCATCGGCAGCAGGTACCAGTCGCGAAAGCCGGCCCCGTAACGCTCGCGGGCGAGGTAGTCGCCCAGGCTCTCGTCCGGGATACCACCTTCGCGCGCCATGCGCGTGGTGGCACGGTTGAAGCGCACGATGTCCGCCACCATGCGCAGGAAGGCCGGGCGGGCGATGTTGCGCTGCTGGGCGAACAGGGTGGCGAGGCTGGTTCCGGCCCATTCCAGATCGGGTGCCGCCAGGCTCACCGAGAAGCTCATCTCGCTTTCTGCCGCCTCGACGCCGAGCAGGTCGAACAGGGCGCACAGGTTGGGGTAAGTGCGGCGGTTGAAAACCAGGAAGCCGGTGTCGACCGCCGCGTGGCGGTCGTCCACGCAGACATCCACGGTATTGGTGTGGCCGCCGACGTAGTGACCCGCCTCGAACAGCGTGACCTGGTAACGGCTCGCCAGCAGCCAGGCGCTGGCGAGGCCGGCGATGCCGCCGCCGATCACCGCGATGCGGCGCGATGTGGCAGGGAGGACGGAATCGAGTTCGCCGAGACGCATGCGTTTTCTCCCGCCTCAGTGCCGGCTGCGGCCGTCGCCGGACTCGGCGGCGCGCGCTCGGGCTGGGATGGTGAGGGCCGGTCCCGGCTCGGCGCGGTGCAGGAAGAGCATCAGCTGCAGGCTTTCTGATGCATCTTTGTCCATGACAAAACTCGCTGAGGATTCGGCGCTGCCGATGCCCCGGGTTAGCGTCGTCGCCAACGGGATCAGGACGCTGCCTGCCGCCAGAAGAACGAGCATCATGCGCCGCGAGGGTGCTGTGCGCAGCCTGTGGCTTGTCGAGCGCTTCATTGTATTTGTCCTGGACAATGTGGATTGATGAACCTAAGATAGGTTCGACGGACCGGCTTGTCAATCAATACATTCAAATTTGTCCAAGACAACATGACTATCTTGCCCAATGTCGAAGCCATGCTGGGAATCGCCGCGGTCGAGCGGGATACCGGGCTGGCGAAGGACACGCTGCGCGTATGGGAGCGGCGCTACGGCTTTCCGACACCTGCACGGGATGCGAATGGCGAGCGCGTGTACAGCGCGGAGCAGGTGGACAAGCTGCGGCTCATCCGCCGCCTGCTCGATCAGGGCAAGCGGCCTTCGCACGTGGTCGGCGCGAGTACCGAGACGCTGATCGGCATGCTGGAGGCCTGCCGTCCGGCGCCGCCTGCGGCGACCGTCCAGGAACAGGCCCTGTTGCAATACGTGCGCCTGCACCGCAGCGCCGAGCTGGCGACGGCACTGCATCAACTGCTGCTGAAGCAGGGTTTGCAGCGCTTCGTGGCGGACACGGTGGCGCCGCTCAACGACGCGGTGGGCGAAGCCTGGCTGCGCGGTGAGATCGATGTGGCCGACGAGCACCTCTACACCGAGCAGGTGCAGAACGTGCTGCGCGGCGCCATCGGCGCCCACATGGCGAGCGCCGGCCGGCCGCGCATCCTGCTGACCACGCTGCCGGACGAACTGCACGCGCTCGGCCTGCTGATGGTGGAGGCGACCCTGGTGCCGGAGGGCATTGCCTGCGTGTCGCTCGGAACGCAGACGCCGTTGGCGGACATCCCGGCGGCGGCGGTGGCGGGTGGATTCGACATCGTCGGACTGTCGTTCAGCGTGGCCTATCCGGCGCGGCAGGCGGTGGATGCGTTGCGCGAGTTGCGTGCGGCCTTGCCGGACAACATCGCCCTGTGGGCCGGCGGCGGTGCGCTGCGCGACAAGCGCCGGCGCGTGCCGGGCGTGGAAGCGATGGCGACGCTGGACGAGGCCCTGGTCGCGGTGCAGGGCTGGCGGGCCGCGCACACATCCGGCTGAGGCAGGGTGGCAGCGGCGGTCTTCCAGCTAATGCATCTATCAGCTTTTTCCATACGCCAGCGAATGGTGGCTTCGTATAATCCGGGGTTCCAAGACGGGCACGGCACCGCACAGATGCCCGCTGGAACACGGCCGTGAGGCCGGTTCCCCGGAGGACAAGCCATCTGCGCGATGGTGGGTGTGTGCCTGCGAACAGCCCGGAGAACACGGGCGGCGGGGCGCGAGGAGGCAAGCGTGGCGTTCCAGGAGGGAGCGCCTTGTGCAGACTTTCAGGCTCATTCCGAACGCCATGTCCATCTCCAGCTCCACCCGCGATCGCATTCTCTCGCCCCAGCTCCGCAGCAAAGTCATGTCCGCCGAAGCGGCCGCCGCCCTCATCCCGTCCGGGGTGAACGTCGGCATGAGCGGCTTCACCGGCGCCGGCTACCCCAAGGCGGTGCCGGCCGCGCTCGCCAAGCGCATCATGGATGCCAACCTCAACGGCAAGAACTTCAAGATCGGCGTATGGACCGGCGCCTCGACCGCGCCCGAACTCGACGGCGCGCTGGCCATGGTCGACGGTGTCGAGTTGCGCCTGCCCTATCAGTCCGATCCGACCTGCCGCAAGCGCATCAATGCCGGCGAGATGGAATACATCGACATGCATCTGTCGCAGGTCGCCCAGTTCGTCTGGTTCGGCTTCCTCGGCAAGCTCGATGTGGCGGTGGTGGAGGTCTCTGGCATTCTGGAGGATGGTCGGCTGGTGCCGTCGTCCTCGGTGGGCAACAACAAGACTTGGCTGGATCAGGCCGACAAGGTCATCCTCGAGGTGAACAGCTGGCAGAACCCGGCGCTGGAGGGGATGCACGACATCTACTACGGCACCGCGCTGCCGCCGTTCCGCAAGCCCATCCCGCTGCTGAAGGCCGACGACCGCATCGGCGAGCCCTACCTGCGCTGCGATCCGGACAAGATCATCGCGGTGGTCGAAACCCACACGCCGGACCGCAACTCCGCCTTCTCCGCGCCGGACGAGAATTCCCGCCGCATCGCCGGCCACATCCTGGAATTTCTCGAGCACGAAGTGAAGAAGGGGCGGCTGCCGGCCAACCTGCTGCCGCTGCAGTCGGGCGTGGGCAACATTGCCAACGCAGTGATGGCCGGGCTCAACCAGGGGCCGTTCGAGAACCTCACCGCCTACACCGAGGTGCTGCAGGACGGAATGCTCGACCTGATCAAGTCGGGCAAGCTGACCTGCGCTTCGGCCACCGCCTTCTCGCTGTCGCCGGCGGCGCTGGCGGAGCTGAATGCCGATCTCGCCCGCTACCGCGACAGCATCATCCTGCGCCCGCAGGAGATATCCAATCATCCCGAGCTGATCCGCCGCCTCGGGGTGATCGCGATGAACGGCATGATCGAGGCCGACATCTACGGCAACGTGAACTCCACCCATGTGATGGGCACGCGGATCATGAACGGCATCGGCGGCTCGGGAGATTTCGCCCGCAATGCCTATATCTCGATCTTCATGACGCCCTCGCAGGCCAAGGGCGGCGACATCTCCTGCATCGTGCCGATGGCCTCCCACGTGGACCACACCGAGCACGACGTGCAGGTGCTGGTGACCGAGCAGGGCCTCGCCGACTTGCGCGGGCTCTCGCCCAAGCAGCGAGCGCGGGTGATCATCGACAACTGCGCGCATCCGCACTTCCGACCGGCATTGATGGATTACTACAAGCGCTCGCTGCAGCATTCCGAGGGCAAGCAGACGCCGCACCTGCTCGACGAGGCGCTGTCCTGGCACCTCAAGTACCTGCGCGGCGGCCAGATGCTGTGATGTTCGGGGCGGTGTAAAGTCGCGGAGCAGGCCTCGGCCCGAGGCCGGCCCCGACAAGAAGAGGCTGGACCCTGGAGACGACCGCCCCGCCCGTGTTTTCCCTGTTCGATGCCGCCGGCGGCTTCTTCGGTGGCGTCGGCCTGTTCCTGCTCGGCATGCATCTGCTGACCGACGGCCTCAAGCTCGCGGCCGGCCGGGCACTGGAAGATCTGCTCGAGCGGTCGACCTCGACCCGCCTGCGCGGTCTGGCGGCCGGCATCCTGATCACCTCGCTGGTGCAGTCCTCGACCGCCGTCACCGTGGCCAGCATCGGCTTCGTCAATACCGGCCTGCTGTCGCTGCAGAATGCGCTGTGGGTGATCTTCGGTTCCAACGTCGGCACCACGATGAACGCCTGGCTGGTGGCGGCGCTGGGTTTCGGTTTCAGGATCGATGCCTTCGCGCTGCCCTTTGTCGGCCTCGGCGCGGTCCTGATGCTGGCCAGCGGCACGCCGCGCCTGCGTGCGCTCGGCGAGGCGCTGGCCGGCTTCGGCGTGCTCTTCCTCGGCATCGATGTGCTCAAGGAGAGCTTTTCCGGCATCGGTGGCCGGCTCGATCTGGCCGAGCACATCCGGCCGGGCTTTTCCGGCTACCTGATCCTGGTCGCCATCGGCACCCTGCTCACGGTGCTGATGCAGGCGTCCGGCGCGGTGATTGCCATCGTCATCACCGCCGCTCAGGGCGGGCTGATGTCGATCGAGGCGGCCTGCGCGCTGGTGATCGGCACCAACATCGGCACCACCTTCACCGCCATCCTGTCGGCGGTGGGTGCCACCTCGAACGCCCGCAGGCTCGCCGCCGCGCATGTGTTTTTCAATCTGGTCACCGGGGCCGTGGCGCTCGTGCTGCTACCGGTGCTGATCGGTCTGCTCGGGGTGTTGAGGACGTGGTTCGGACAGCCGGCGACGCCTGCGGTGATGATTGCGCTGTTCCACTCGGTGTTCAATGTGCTCGGCGTGCTGCTCATGGCGGTGGCTGCGAACTGGCTGCTGGCTTGGCTGGGGCGTCATTTCCGCACCCGCGAGGAAGAACTGGGCAAACCGCAGTTTCTCGACGCCGGCACCGCGTCCATGCCCTATCTGGCCCTGCGCGCACTGCGCATGGAGCTTGGCCGCACCCAGACGCTGGCAACCGAATGCCTGCTGGCCGTGAGCGCGCCGAATGCGGACGAGGCCGGCGTGATCCGGCGCGATCAGGTGTTGTCCCCGCTCGCCCGGGCGATCTCGACCTATGCGGAGCGTCTCAATGTACAGGTGGTGCCGCCGGGGCTCTCGGATCGGCTCGCGCGCAGCCTGCGGGTGCTGCAGTACCAGCAGACGGTGGTGGAGTGCTGTCGGCTGGGCGTGGCGCTGGGCACTCGATTGGGGGCCATGCAGGCCACCCATCTGGCCGACGCGGCCTACGCCTTCACCGTTTCGATCGATGCCCTCGCGCATGCCGCCGATTGTTCGCAGGCCGGTTTTACGGCGGCGGGGGTGGAAGCGGCTCTGGCTGCGGCCGAGGCCGACTACCTGCACCTGAAGGAGTCGCTGCTGACCGCAGGCGCGCATGCACAGATGAGCATACGCGACATGCAGGACAGGCTGCGTCATGCGAGCCTGCTGCGTCGTGCCGCCGAACAGGCCGCGAAGGCCGCTCGCCATCTGTCCGCGCTCGACGAAGGCGAGGCTACGCCGCCCGACCTGCCGGGCGCGGATTTCGAGCCGTTGCCGGCGGCCTGACCGGGCGTATGCGGCGGCGAGGTAGAATGCCACCGCTTTCCGCCACCGATCGATCAGCCCCGATGAAGACCTATTCCCGCCCGGATTTCGAACGCAAGATCTGCCCGCCCGAGGCGCTCGCAAAGCGCGCTGCCGAACTGCCGCGGCCGCTGGTGTTCACCAATGGCTGCTTCGACATCCTGCATCGCGGTCATGTCACCTATCTCGCCCAGGCCCGTGCGTTGGGCGCGGCCATGGTGGTGGCGCTCAATACCGATGCCTCGGTGCGGCGCCTCGGCAAGGGCGAGGACAGGCCGATGAATCCGCTGGAGGACAGGCTGGCGGTGATGGCCGCGCTCGGTTGCGTGGATCTCGTCACCTGGTTCGACGAGGACACGCCGATCGCCCGCATCCTGGAGGCGAAGCCCGAGGTGCTGGTGAAGGGCGGCGACTGGGCGCCGGATCGCATCGTCGGTGCGGCCGAGGTGCGCGGCTGGGGCGGCGCGGTGCATTCCATCCCGTTCGAGGTCGAGCGTTCGACCACCGCCCTGATCGAACGCATCCGCAAGGCTTGAGGCCGTCGGTCCAGGCGGGCTACGGCCGTGCGCAAGTCGCTACACGGCGTGCATTGCATTGCAGCAAATAGGGCTGCGGGAAAACCCTGAACGTGCGGCGAGCGCCCTTTTTGGCGGTCGTCTTTAGCGTATTTTGCGCTGCAGCATATTGATTTGGATCAAAAATCCTGGTTGCGGCGGTCAAATTCGCTATGGCATGATCGATGCAACTGAGCGGTGAGCCCCGCATAAGCAGAACGCAAATCCAGAGGGCATCCGCATACAGGCATCGTTCCGGCCAACGGCCGGACCATGGCAGACATCGGAGCGTGGAGGAGACCTCGTCCGTTGTAGCGCCCGGGATGCACTTGCATCCCGGGCGACCATGGCCCGAGGCGTCAGGTCGAAACTGCATACCTCGGGGGTGACCATGGGTCGTGCCGTTCGAAGTGCAGCGTACGCCTCACCGCTTTTCCTGCTGCTGCAGCCAGCCTTCGCTGCAGTCGAAACCAGCCGCTACAACCTCCAGCCGCCGGTCACCGATATCGCCACAGAGATCTACAGCATGCACACGCTGATGCTGATCCTGTGCCTGGTGATCTTCATCGGCGTGTTCGGCGTGATGTTCTGGTCCGTCATCCACCATCGCAAGTCGCGCGGCGTCACCGCTGCCCATTTTCACGAGAACACCGCGGTCGAGATCGCCTGGACCATCGTGCCGGTGCTGATCCTGCTCGGCATGGCCTGGCCGGCCACCAAGACGGTGATCGCGATGAAGGACACCTCCAATCCCGACATCACCATCAAGGCCACCGGCTACCAGTGGAAGTGGGGCTACGACTATCTGCAGGGCGAGGGCGAGGGCATCCGCTTCCTGTCTGCGTCGTCTACCCCGCGCGACCAGATCGAGGGCTCGGCGCCCAAGGGCGATGCCTATCTGGTGGAAGTGGATAACCCTGTCGTGGTGCCGGCAGGCAAGAAGATCCGCATCCTCACCACCGCGAACGACGTCATCCATGCATGGTGGATACCCGCTTTCGGCGTCAAGCAGGACGCCATTCCCGGCTTCATCCGTGACGCCTGGTTCAAGACCGACAAGGAAGGCGTCTATCGCGGCAATTGTGCCGAACTGTGCGGGCGCGACCACGGTTTCATGCCCATCGAGGTGCATGTCGTTTCCGCCGAGAAGTACACCGCCTGGGTAGCCGAGCAAAAGGCCAGGGCCGGTGCCGCTGCAGCCGACGACAGTCGTGAGTGGCCGCTGGCCGAACTGGTGGCGCGCGGGCGGAAGGTATTCGCCGCCAACTGTGCCGCCTGCCACCAGGAGAACGGCAAGGGCTTGCCGCCGGCCTTTCCGCCGCTGGACGGTTCCACGGTGGTGCTGGGCGAGAAGACCGGTCAGATCGACGTGGTGCTGCACGGCCGGCCGGGGACCGCGATGGCGGCCTTCGGCGCGCAGCTTTCGGACGCGGACCTTGCCGCGGTGATCACCTATACCCGCAACAGCTGGAGCAATGCGACCGGCGAGGCGGTGCAACCGGCGGACGTCAAGGCCGGACGCAAAGGCTGAGGTCGCCGCGGCGACCAGGCCGCGGTGCCGATTGGATGTCGGGGGTGAGATGGGAGGCCTGGCCTCCCGCCGTCGCACCCCGTGCGTATCGAGGAGGAGTCCCGCATGGCCGCTGTCACCCCGGACCAGCTGCACGATCATCATCATGCGCCGACCGGCCTGATGCGCTGGATCACCACCACCAATCACAAGGACATCGGCACGATGTACCTCGTGTTCAGCTTCATCATGTTCCTGTCCGGGGGCGTGATGGCGCTCACCATCCGGGCCGAACTCTTCCAGCCCGGCCTGCAGGTGGTGCAGCCCGAGTTCTTCAACCAGCTCACCACCATGCACGGCCTGGTGATGGTGTTCGGCGCGATCATGCCGGCCTTCGTCGGCTTCGCCAACTGGATGATCCCGCTGATGATAGGCGCGTCCGACATGGCCTTCGCGCGGATGAACAACTGGAGCTTCTGGCTGCTGCCGCCGGCGGCCATCCTGCTGATCGGCTCCTTCTTCGCGCCGGGCGGCGCCACGGCGGCCGGCTGGACGCTCTACGCGCCGCTGTCGGTGCAGATGGGCATGGGCATGGACATGGCGATCTTCGCCGTTCACATCATGGGCCTGTCGTCCATCATGGGTGCGATCAACATCGTGGTCACCATCCTCAACATGCGCGCACCCGGCATGACGATGATGAAGATGCCGCTGTTCTGCTGGACCTGGCTGATCACCGCCTACCTGCTGATCGCGGTGATGCCGGTGCTGGCCGGCGCGGTGACCATGATCCTGACCGACCGCCACTTCGGCACCAGCTTCTTCAATGCCGCGGGCGGCGGCGACCCGGTGATGTACCAGCACATCTTCTGGTTCTTCGGCCATCCGGAGGTGTACATCATGATCCTCCCGGCCTTCGGCATCGTCAGCCAGATCATCCCGACCTTCGCGAGGAAGCCGCTGTTCGGCTACGCCTCGATGGTGTACGCCACCGCCTCGATCGCCATCCTGTCCTTTGTGGTGTGGGCGCACCACATGTTCACCACCGGCATGCCGGCGGCGGGGCAGCTCTTCTTCATGTACGCCACCATGTTGATTGCGGTGCCCACCGGGGTGAAGGTGTTCAACTGGATCGCCACCATGTGGCGCGGCGCCCTCAGCTTCGAGACGCCGATGCTGTGGGCTACGGGCTTCATCTTCGTGTTCACCATGGGTGGCTTCACCGGCCTGATCTGCGCGATCGCGCCGATCGACATCCAGGTGCAGGACACCTATTACGTGGTCGCCCACTTCCACTACGTGCTGGTGGCCGGCAGCCTGTTCGCGCTCTTCGCCGGCGCCTACTTCTGGCTGCCCAAATGGACCGGCCACATGCCGGACGAACGCCTGGGCAAGCTGCACTTCTGGTGCTCCATCGTGTTCTTCAACATCACCTTCTTCCCGATGCACTTCCTCGGGCTGGCCGGCATGCCGCGGCGCATTCCGGACTACGCGCTGCAGTTCGCCGACTTCAATGCGCTCGCCAGCGTCGGCGCCTTCGGCTTCGGGTTGTCGCAGCTGATCTTCCTGGTGGTGGCGGTGAAATGCGTGCGCGGCGGCGAGCGCGCCACGGCCAAGCCGTGGGACAGCGCCGAAGGGCTGGAATGGACGGTGCCGTCGCCGGCGCCGCATCACACCTTCGAACAGGCGCCGGTTGTGACATGAATGCACAGTGCGAAACGGAGTTCCTTGATCCATCGGCAAGCCACCTGACCTGAACGAAATGCCCCACACCACCGACCGCCGTCACGCCAACCGCCGCACCGCGCTGATCCATGCGGTGGTGGCGTTCGGCTTCTTCGTGGTGGTCATCCTCAAGTACAAGGTGTTCGGCCAATGAACGCCACGCCGTCGCCCGTCATGTCCTCCGCCCGCCACGCCCGGCTCGCCGCAGACAACCGGCGCCTGCTGTGGCGCCTCGGTTTGGCCGCGGTGGTGATGTTCGGCTTTGGCTTCAGCCTGGTGCCCTTCTACGAGAAAATCTGCGAAGTCACCGGCATCAACAACCTGCTCAAGGCGGATGCCGCACTCGTCAATTCCCAGGTCGACGCCAGCCGCAGCGTGCTCATCCAGTTCGACGCCAACCTGCACGACCTGCCCTGGCAGTTCCAGCCGCGCCAGCGCTCGGTGACGGTGCATCCGGGCGAACTGGTGCGGATCGACTACGAAGTCACCAACACCCGCGCCGAGACCATCACCGGGCAGGCGGTCCCGAGCTACGGGCCACAGGTGGCCGGGCAGTATTTCCGCAAGATGGATTGCTTCTGCTTCACCCAGCAGACGCTGGCGCCGGGCGAGCAACGCGTCATGCCGGTGGTTTTCGTGGTCGATCCCGAACTGCCGGCGGATGTGACCACGATCACTCTGTCCTACACCTTCTTCGAAATCCAGGGCCGCAAGCTTGTCGCGGCCGGGGCATCCGCCGATGGTGGCGGCGGTGGCTGAACGGCGTGCCGGCTTTCTGGCCACGCTGCGCGCGGTGTTGTGGTCTTTCGTCGGTGTGCGCAAGCGTCACGCCTACGATGAGGACGCGCGCACGCTGGACCCGCGCGCGGTGATCGTCGCCGGCCTGATTGCGGGGCTGATCTTCGTGCTGACGATCGTCGCGGTGGTGACGTGGGTGGTTGGCTGATAGATGCGAAACCGGGCGCAGTGCCGTCCGGGACCAGGAAAGCAGGACCAGTAACGGAGGCAGATCATGACCGAAACGCTGGAACGCTATTTCGTGCCGGAGCCGTCGAAGTTTCCCATCTTCGGCTCGGTTGCGCTGCTGCTGTTCGGCTCGGGTGCGGCGATGTGGGTGAACAAGCTTGCAGCCGGCCCCTGGATCTTCTTCGCCGGCATCGCCATCCTGGTCTATATGCTGTTCGGCTGGTTCGGCCAGGTGGTGAGGGAATCGGAATCCGGCAAATACGGCCACCAGGTAGACACCGCCTTCCGCTGGTCGATGGGCTGGTTCATCTTCTCCGAAGTGATGTTCTTCGCCGCCTTCTTCGGCGCGCTGTTCTACGTGCGCGTGCTGGCGGTGCCGTGGCTGTCGTCCGGCGACACCGAAGCCCTGCTGTGGCAAGGCTACAGCGGCGCGTGGCCCAATGCCGGCCCTAACGCCAGTGAAGCCTTCACGCCGATGGGGGCCTGGGGCATCCCGGCGATCAACACCCTGATCCTGCTCACCTCCGGGGCAACGCTCACCTGGGCGCATTACGGTCTGCTCAAGGACAAGCGCGGCCAGCTCAAGCTCGGCCTTCTGGTCACCATCCTGCTCGGTGTGGTCTTCCTGAGCCTGCAGGCCTACGAGTACCTGCATGCATATTCGGAGCTCAATCTGCGCCTCGATACCGGCATCTACGGTTCGACCTTCTTCCTGCTCACGGGCTTCCACGGCATGCATGTGACCGTCGGCGCGATCATGCTGATGGTGATGCTGGCGCGCGCGATGGCGGGGCACTTCCGCCCCGACAGCCATTTCGGTTTCGAAGCGGCGGCATGGTATTGGCACTTCGTGGATGTGGTGTGGCTGTGCCTCTTCGTCGTGGTGTACTGGCTCTAGGACCGGGATCAGAGCTTGCTGTCGATCAGGCCGCTGGCGAAACCCGCCATCAACAGCAGGAAGAGGGTAATCGACAGTCCGACGCGGATCGCCAGCGCGCGCGCGGTGCGGGTGCCCTGGCCGCGGTCGCGTACGAGGAAGCTCAGCGCCGAGCCCAGGCTGGCGATGATGAGAATGAGCAGGGCAATGACGACAATGCGCATGACGACGCTCCTGGACGACGTCATCCAGTGTAGGAGAAAGCCGGCGGCATGAGTGCCCGATTGCGCGATCTCCTGCCGCTGGTCGCCGGCCTCGCACTGGCGCTGCTCACGCTGCAACTGGGCAACTGGCAGCTGCGGCGCGCACAGGAAAAGACCGAACTGCAGGCGGTGCAGGTCGAGCGGGCAGCGCACGGTGCGCTCGCTTGGCGGGCGGACGCCGCGGCGCCGGCCGAGTGGCAGCCGGTACGGCTTGTCGGCCGGTGGCAGGCTGAGGCGGGTTTCTATCTCGACAACCGCACCCACGGCGGCCGCGCCGGCTATCACGTATTCACGCCGCTACGGCTTGCGGACGGCTCGGGCGTGGTGCTGGTGAACCGCGGCTGGATCGCGGCTGGCGCTGATCGCATGCAGTTGCCGCAGGTCGATACGACTGCGGCCGAGGTGGCGGTGAGCGGCGTGGTCCGCTTTCCCGGCCCAGCGCCGTTCAACCTGTCGGCCGAGCTTGCGCAGGGGAGGGTGTGGCAGCGCCTCGATCTCCCGGCGTATCGGCGTGCGAGCGGCCTCGCGGTCGTTGGCTGGACGGTGCAGCAGACCTCGGCCGCGACGGACGGGTTGGTGCGCGACTGGCCGCGACCCGACACCGGTGTCGACCGGCATCGCGGCTATGCCCTGCAGTGGTATGCGTTTGCGGCGATGGCTGCTGGACTCAGCGGCTGGTATGCATGGCGGAACTTTCGACGGAGTGAGGATGAGCACCGGGCAACTGACTGAAGCCTTGATCGATCCGCGGGCGGAACGTGCCGGTAGCCGTGCGCGCCGTACCTTGCTGCTATTGGCCCTGGTGTGCGCCTTGCCGGTCGTCGCCTCCTACCTCGCCTTCTATTTCTGGCCACCGAGCGGGCGGGTCAATCATGGCGAGCTGCTTGTGCCTGCCGCTTTGCCGACAGGTCCGCTGGCCGGAATCGGCGGGCAGGCGCCGCTGCGCCGTGCCGAACTGGAAGGGCGATGGACGCTCGTCTATGTCGGGTCTGCCGGCTGTGACCGTGCCTGCGAAACCAGCCTTTACGCGATGCGCCAGGCAAGGCTGGCCCAAGGGAAGGAGCAGGCGCGGGTCGGCCGGCTGTGGCTGCTGGCCGATGGCGGCCAGCCGCGCAGGGAGATCACGTCGCTGCACCCCGACCTTCGGCTGGCGCCTGCGGTGGACGACTGGCTGGCGCAACTGCCTGGCGCGGCGCGGGGTGTGCACCTGTACCTGGTCGATCCGCTCGGCAACGTGATGATGCGTTTTCCGCCGGTAACGGACGGCGACGCTGCGGCAGCCGAAGTGCGCGGCATCGTCAAGGATCTCCAGCGCCTGCTCAAGTATTCGGCGCTCGGTCGCAGCGAGGGGCGCGAATGAGACTCTACCGCCGGCTCGTCCTGCTTGCGCTGCTGCTCACCGTGGTGGTGGTGGTGTTTGGCGCCTATGTCCGCCTCGCGGACGCTGGACTGGGCTGTCCGGACTGGCCGGGCTGCTACGGTCAGCTCAGTCCGCATCATGCCGCCGAGGAAATCGGCACCGCCCACGCTGCCGATCCGCATGGCCCGGTCAGCCCGGCCAAGGCCTGGAAGGAGATGCTGCACCGCTATCTTGCCGCGGGGCTCGGGCTGTTGATCCTCGCGATGGCCGTGCTTGCGTGGCGTCATCGCCGGCACGCAGGAAGCGCGCCCGGCGTCGCTACGGCCCTGGTCGGCGTGGTGCTGATTCAGGGATTGCTCGGCAAATGGACGGTGACCCTGCTGCTCAAGCCGGCGATCGTCACCGGGCACCTGCTCGGCGGGCTCACCGTGCTCGCCCTGTTGAGCTGGATGGCCCTGCGCGCTCACGGCGCCCGGCGGCGTACGCAAAGGGTGCCACCAGGCTTGGCGCTTGCCGCCCGCGTCGGCTTCGTGCTGCTGATCGCGCAGATTGCCCTCGGCGGCTGGACAAGTACCAACTACGCCGCACTGGCATGTCCGGACTTCCCAGCCTGTCATGGCAGTTTCTATCCGCCGGCCGATTACGGCCACGCCTTCCATCTGGTACGCGAACTCGGCATGACCGCCGACGGGGAGTTGCTGCCGCTGGCCGCACTCACCGCCATCCACTGGTCGCATCGCGTCGGGGCGGCCGTCGTCGGCGGCTTCCTGCTACTGGTCGGCGGTCTGCTGCTGCGTCGCGACGCGCTGCCGGGCATCGTCCTGATTGCCGCCGTGGTCCTGCAGATCGTATTGGGCGTCGCCAATGTGCTGCTGTCGCTGCCTTTGCCGCTGGCCGTGGCGCACAACGCCGGCGCCGCGCTGCTGGTGGCGGTGATGGTATGGATCAACTGGCGGGTTGCGGGGGAGGGGCGAGCGTGCCGCGCTCCGGTGAGCGATTTCGCCGCCGGGGCGCGTGTCCTCGCGTTGCGTCGCATCGGTAACGGGAGGGGATGATGAAAGCCATGAGCCTGTCGCAAGTCCATGTCGGCCGCCGTCTGCACGCCTTTTATGTGCTCACCAAGCCGCGGGTGAATGCGCTGATCGTGTTTTGCGCCGTGATTGGCATGTTTCTGGCAGTCCCGGACGGCTTGCCGGATCCGCTCAGGGTGCTGGCCGCCACTGTGGGCATTGCCTGCGTGGCCGGTGCCGCGGCGGCGATGAACTGCCTGATCGAACAGCAGATCGATGCCCGCATGGCGCGCACCCGTGGGCGCCCGCTGCCGCGCGGCGAGCTGCACTCCTTCGAGGCGCTGGTGTTTGCCGGCATGCTCGGCGGCTTCGGGCTCAGCGTGCTGTACGAGGGCGTGAACCCGCTGACGATGTGGCTGACGCTGGCAACCTTCGTCGGCTACGCGGTCATCTACACGCTGTTGCTCAAGCCGCGCACGCCGCAGAACATCGTCATCGGCGGCGCCTCCGGGGCGATGCCGCCGGTGCTGGGCTGGGCCGCGGTGTCCGGCGAGGTGAGCGCCGATGCCTTACTGCTCTTCCTCATCATCTTCGCGTGGACGCCGCCGCACTTCTGGTCGCTGGCTCTGTATCGCACCGCCGACTACGCCCGTGCCGGGCTGCCGATGCTGCCGGTGACGCACGGCTCGGCCTTCACCCGGCTGTCGGTCCTGCTCTACACCCTGATCCTGTTCGGCGTGACGCTACTGCCGTTTGCCACCCGCATGAGCAGCTGGCTTTACCTTGTTGCGGCGGTGCTGCTCGGCGGGCGTTTCATCCACTATGCCTGGCGGCTGTGGCGCGACTACAGCGATGCGCTCGCACGGCGAACTTTCCGCTTCTCCATCGTCTATCTATCATTGCTGTTCGCCGCGCTGCTTGCGGACCACTACCTGCGCCTCTAGACCCTTTCCGAATGCTGCGAATCCCGTTTCGATCCACCTGCCTGGCGGCGGTCATCGCCCTGAGCGCCTTGCTCGCTGCCTGTTCCGACCGCTCGCCGGTCTTCCATTCGACCGACATTACCGGTGCCGACTACGGCAAGACCCTGGCACTGACCGATCACGCCGGGCATGCGCGCACGCTGGCCGACTTCCGCGGCAAGGCCGTGACCTTGTTCTTCGGCTACACCCAGTGCCCCGATGTCTGCCCGACCAATCTGGTGACCATGGCCGAAGTGATGCGTCAGCTCGGCGCCGACGCGGAGCGGCTGCAGGTGTTGTTCGTCACCGTGGATCCGGAGCGCGACACGCAGGCCTTGCTGTCGCAGTACGTGCCCGCGTTCGATGCCCGCTTCCTCGGGCTCTATGGCACGGCGGAGCAGACGGCCGATGTCGCACGGGAGTTCCGGGTGTTCTACCGCAAGAGCGGCGATACGTCGGGCAGCACTTACACCATCGACCACTCGGCCGGCACCTATGTCTTCGATCCCGCCGGACGCCTGCGGCTCTACGTCAAGCACGGGGAGCCGGCGGACAAGCTGGCCGATGACATCCGCCAGCTGCTCGCCGGGAGGTAAACGAAACACGGCAGCCGAAAGGCTGCCGTGAGCAAGTCGAGCTGTGCGCTGTTTACACCGAGGCAGCCAGCAAGCCCCGCATCTTCTGCATCGCCTTGGCCTCGATCTGGCGGATGCGCTCTGCCGACACGCCGTACTCGGCGGCAAGTTCGTGCAGCGTGGCGCTGTCGCCTTCGGTCAGCCAGCGGCGCTGCACGATGTTGCGGCTGCGGTCGTCGAGGGCATCGAGCGCCTCGCGCAAACCGGTGTCGTGCAGGCGGGCGAGTTCGGCACGTTCCAGCACTTCGGAGGGTTCCGCGTGCGGGTCGGGCAGATAGGCGATCGGCGCGAAGCGGTCGTCTTCGTCGTCCGAGCCGCCGTCGAGCGGAATGTCGCGTCCGCTGAGGCGGGTTTCCATTTCCACCACTTCCTCGGGTTTCACGCCGAGTTGGGTGGCCACCGCCTGGACTTCGTCGCGGTTGAGCGTGCCGGTGTCTTGCTTGAGGCTGCGCAAGTTGAAGAAGAGCTTGCGCTGCGCCTTGGTGGTGGCGATCTTCACCAGCCGCCAGTTCTTGAGGATGTACTCATGGATCTCCGCCTTGATCCAGTGGATCGCGAAGGAGACAAGGCGTACGCCGCGATCCGGATCGAAGCGCTTCACCGCCTTCATCAGGCCGATGTTGCCCTCCTGGATGAGGTCGGCATGCGGTAGTCCGTAGCCCAGATAGCCGCGCGCGATCGCAACCACGACGCGCAAATGCGACATCACCAGCTGGCGGGCGGCGTCGACATCGCCTTCGTCGCGCAGTCGCGTTGCCAGTTCGACCTCCTGCTGCTCGGTGAGCAGCGGCACGCGGTTCACCGCCTGTATGTACTGGTCGATGCTGCCTGCGGCGGACGGAACGGGAAACGAAAGGGCTTGCGACATACGGTGGAGTCCTCCTTGGGGGCAATTTTAGCACTCGCTGCGTCAGAGTGCTAAGGGTCGGCGGAGTTCCGCCGGACGGGCAAGTGCCCGCCATTGAGTCTTTCGCTTGCAGGGCCACCGGGTCGATGACGGTAGAGCACGAAACTCATGCCTGGCCTTCGTCGATGGGCGCCTTCAGGTTGCATCCAAGCTCCCGCTTACGCCGGGCGGTCTTGTGAGGCGTAGTGTCGTTGCTGTTGTGCTCATGCAACAGTGCTCGCCCGAAAACAACGCCCTGTCGTGTTCTGTAATGGACGGTTTGTACCGTAGCCGGGCGGTTCATCGTGATGGCGCGGAACTGTCGCGTAACGGTGAGCCCGGCCGACGCCATGGCGGCGGTCCCATCTTCAGACAAGGGGTATTGCATGCAAAAGAAATTGATCGCGCTGGCTGTTGCTGGCTTGATGTCCGCTCCGGCTTTCGCGCAGTCGAACGTGACGGTCTACGGTTTGGTCGACTTCGGCTACGTCTATACCGGTGACAGCGCCACCTCCGGCGTCAAGTCCCGCAACGCCATCGACGCCGGCAATTCCGCCGGCAACCGTCTCGGCTTCAAGGGCACGGAAGACCTGGGCAATGGCCTGAAGGCCTCCTTCGTGTATGAAACCGCCGTCCGCGGCGATGCCAACGACAACGGCCTGTGGGGCAGCACCGGTTCGCGCCAGTCCTTCGTTGCGCTGTCCGGCAACTTCGGTACCGTTGCGCTCGGCAAGCAGTATGCGCCGCAGTACACCCTGGCGAGCGCCGTCGACGCGTTCAACCGGGGTACTGTCGCGACCATCGCCAACGTCTACATCCACGAATCCCGCCTGGATAACCTGGCCGCTTACGTTTCGCCCAACTGGAGCGGCCTCTCGTTCGTGGCTGCCTACACCAACAGCGCTTCCGGCAACGAAGGCATCCACAACGACTTTGGCAATCAGGACTCCACCACCAGGGACGCTCGTGCCTGGGCCATCAGCCCGAGCTACAAGAACGGTCCCGTTTACGTTGCGCTGAACGTCCACCAGATCCGCGTGAATGCCAGTGATGCCACCACCAAGGTCTGGGACCTCGGCGGTACCTACGACCTCGGCATGGTCAAGCTCGGTGCCATCTATGGCGTGCGCGATATCAAAGACTCGGTGAAGCACAGCCAGTGGGGTCTGACGGCCGTCGTGCCGGTGGGCACCGCGGGCAAGATTCAGGCTTCCTACATCCATCGCAAGAGCGACTGGGATGCCGCCGTCAGCGACGCCAAGGTCAGCCAGTGGGGCATCGGTTACCAGCACGAGCTGTCCAAGCGTACTGCCATCTACACCGCCTTCTCGGACATCAACAACAAGGGTTCGGCCAAGGACGGTGGTCAGGGCGCTGCCTTCGTCGGCACCGCGCAAGGCTCCATCAGCGGCAACTACCAGCGCGGCTTCACCGTTGGTCTGCGCCACACCTTCTGATTGCGCCTGATCACGAAACGGGCGGTACGAAAAACGGGTGCTTCGGCACCCGTTTTTCCATGCATGCGCGTCGCGGTATCTGCGCTTGCGTCCCATGGCGGGTCTCGCTCCGCCCAACCCGGCACATGATTGTTGCACCCATGCAACAGGATTCGTCCGAAAGCGTCTCTTTTCACACGGGATGCTTGCGTCGTGATGCTGCCGGTTTGCACAATCGCCGCAACTTCTCGTGCGAGAGGTAAGTCGGGCCGGCGCCAAGGTGACGGTCTCAACTTCAAATTGAGGAGAAATACATGCAAAAGAAACTGATCGCGCTGGCTGTTGCTGGCCTGATGTCCGCACCGGCTTTCGCTCAGTCGAACGTGACGATCTACGGTGTGGTCGACTTCGGCTACCAGTGGACCGGCGACAGCCGCACCAGCGGTGTCGATTCCCGCAGCGCGCTGGATTCCGGCAACTCCGCTGGCAACCGCCTCGGTTTCAAGGGCACGGAAGATCTGGGCAACGGCCTGAAGGCTTCCTTCGTGTATGAAACCGGTATCGTTGGCGACACCAGCGGTTCGAACGGCCTGTGGGGCGGCGCCGGTGCTCGCCAGTCCTACCTGGCGCTGTCGGGCAACTTCGGTACCGTGGCCCTCGGCCGTCAGTACACCCCGGCGCACGCCATGCTGGCCGGCAACATCGACCCGTTCGGCTTCGGCAAGGGTACCGTTGCTGCCATCAGCAACGTCTACATCAGCCCGGCCCGCCTGGATAACCTGGTTGCCTACGTTTCGCCGAGCTTCGGTGGTTTCAACGTCGTGGCCGCCTACACCAACAATGCTGCTGGTGATGAAACTGTTGAGAACGACCGTGGCACCGGTGGCCTTGCCGCTGGCGACGCTCGCGCCTGGGCGATCGCTCCGACCTACAAGAACGGCCCGGTCTACGTTGCTCTGAACGTGCACCAGATCCGTGGCAACGCCACCTCCCTGACCACCGACAGCGTCACCAAGGCTTGGGACCTCGGCGGTACCTACGACTTCGGCGTGGTCAAGCTGGGTGCTGTGTATGGCATCACCGACGTCGAAGACGTCGTGAAGCACAAGCAGTGGGCCGTGACCGCCGCTGTGCCGGTTGGCGCTGCTGGCAAGGTCCAGGCTTCCTTCGTTCGTCGTAAGAGCGAAATCGACGGTGGCGACGACGCCCGCGTCAGCCAGTGGGGTCTCGGCTACGAGCACGCCCTGTCGAAGCGCACGGCTGTCTACACCGCCTACTCCGACATCAACAACAAGGGTGCGGCTGACGACGGCTTCTACGCTGCTTCGACCGGCAACGCCACCACTGGCAACATCGCTTCCGGCAACTACCAGCGTGGTTTCAACCTGGGTATCCGCCACTCCTTCTAATTTCGCCTAAACGCGAGATTGGTCAAAACGGGCGCTTCGGCGCCCGTTTTTTCGTTTACCGCCGGCTCACCGCCGGCTGAGTTGATGCGTCGCGCTGCCTGAGGCCGGGCGACGCTTGCGGCCTTAAAGTCTTACGGCCGTTCGACCCTTGGTCGCCGTCGTGAGCTTTTCCGCCAAGGCCACCCGGGCGGCTTCCTCGCCATGCACCAGGCGGACTTCCGCCGGCAGGTGGCGCATGCGTGTTATGAAGCGGACCAGATCGTTCTGGTCGGCGTGGGCCGAGTAGCCTGCCAGCGTGTGGATGCCGGCGCGGATGGTGATGTGTTCGCCGTCGAGGTCGACGTAGCCGCCGCGCGGGCCGAAGCTCTGGATGGCGTGACCGGGCGTGCCGCGTGCCTGGTAACCGACGAAGAGCACGTCATGGCGTGCATCGTGCAGCATCGCCTTCAGGTAGTTCACCACGCGTCCGCCGGCGCACATGCCGCTGGCCGCAATCACGATGGCGGGCTCGCCGCTGCGCGCAAGACGGCGCACGTTGGCGAGGTGGGCGTCATGGTCGTCGATGGCCACGAGTTGCGGGAAATCGAGCGGTCGGCGACCGGCACGAACCCGAGCAAGTGCTTCTGCATCCCACCACGGCTGCAGATCCCGATACAAGGCGGTAAAGCGGCTGGCAAGCGGGGAGTCCAGGTAGATCGGCAGCCGGGCCCACTTTGCCGCGTTGGAGCTGCGCTTGCGGGCTTCGCGGTGCAGGATGTCCTCGAATTCATACAGCAGTTCCTGCGTCCGGCCGATGCTGAAGGCGGGAATGATCACCGTCCCGCCGTTCTGCAATGCGTGTTCGACGATGTTCTGCAGGCGCAGTCGCCGATCGCGACGGTTTTCATGGCTGCGGTCGCCGTAGGTGCTTTCTAGTACCACCACATCCGCTGCCCACGGCGGGCGGGGAGCCGGCAGCAGCGGTGCGTGCGGCGCGCCCAGATCGCCCGAGAACAGAATGCGTTCCGGCGTGCCGCCCGGGCTGCGCACATCGCACTCGACATAGGCTGAGCCGAGGATGTGCCCGGCGCGTTGAAGGCGGATCCGGCATGTGGTGTTGCCACGGCCGCTGACTGTAAGCCAGGTCCGGTAGGGTAGCGGCTGCAAACGGGCCTCGACCATCTGCAGGTAGCGTTCGATCAGGCGGGTGTCGCGCGTGACGCCGAGCTCGAACGCGTCCGCCAGCACTGTAGGTAGCAGGCGTGCCGATGGTTCGCTGCAGATTATGGGGCCCTTGAAGCCTGCCGCGAGTAGCCAGGGGATGCGGCCGACGTGGTCGATATGCACGTGGGTGAGCACCAGGGCGCGGATACGGCCCACCGCAAAGCGGATCTCGAGCGCGTCATCCCCGCGCCGGCCGTCTGCTGCCGTTTCGGCGCCCTGGAAAAGGCCGCAATCAATGAGGAGGCTGTCGCCATCGTCGAAGAGGAGCTGATGGCAGGAGCCGGTGACGCCTGTGTGGCCGCCGTGGTGAATGATCTGTGAGCGCATGGCGAAATTCTATTTGTCATTTACTGAAAATGACAAAAGATTTACTGGTTGCGTTCGCCGGCCGGGCTGGGGCAGCCTGCGTGTGGCTGGCTCAGGGCGAGGCCGTATCGCGGGGCGTGAGTGCTGTTGGTGAGGCGCCGGTCAGCTTTGCCTGGCGCTGCGTCAGGCGCCGATAAGACTGTGCTGCAGCGCGATAAGGGCGGCCGGCGGCGCGAAAAGCCGATAAAGGCTGCGCGCGGTGCTGTCGGGCTGGCCGGCATGTAGCGCTATCAATTCATCGACTTCCTGTTGCGACATATGCATCAGTACTGCGGGCGCGCCGACGCGTGGGCAGATGCGTTCGGGGCCGGCGACCGTGTAACCGAGCATGCGCCGGTAAAATCCCGCGTGCCGCGGATGGACCTCGATGAACAGGTCTGTCATGCGATGAACCATGCGTGCGAGCACATAGACCAGTTGGAACATCGCCGCCATGACTTCGGGCGAGCTGTGTTCGGGATCCATCGCCAGCCGGGTAACCTCGCAAACGCGACCGCCTGCGAGCCTGAAGGCGTCGATTTCGTCACGATAGAGAGTGTCCGCCATCAACCCGTCGGCTGAGTCGAGACCGAGCGTAAGCGTTGCAACGAGATGGTCGCCCCGGCACGCGGCGATGGTGGTCCTGGTGGCGCATCGAACGAGTTCGGCGTGGTAGGTGCGCAGCCCGCGCGACGAATACATTCGCTCGATCAGCTGCGGAATCCTGCGCTCGAGCGCATCGATACCGTCGGCGATACGGATATGGTAGCCGTCGCGAATGAGCGCGAAGTCCGGATTCAGCTGCAGTGGGGCATGGCAGGGCTCGTTCCAGGATGCGCAGTCCTGGCGGTTGGCGCCCTGGTCGAAGGCTGCATCGAATGTCATCCCGAAAGCCGTCCTTGTTGTTATTCAGGGGACACCAGAACCATCGCCTGGGGTCGGGTCTGTCATGCCGACCTGTCGGGAGGCGATGTTGCGGCCAATGCGAAGACGAATGTAAGGCAGTGGCGGTCGATCTGGCTGTAAGAGATTGTGTATTTGTTCCTACCGCCTGTCCCGCGTATCTTCGTAGCATGAAAAT
Source organism: Azoarcus sp. DD4 (assembly GCF_006496635.1). Classification (NCBI taxonomy): domain Bacteria; kingdom Pseudomonadati; phylum Pseudomonadota; class Betaproteobacteria; order Rhodocyclales; family Zoogloeaceae; genus Azoarcus; species Azoarcus sp. DD4. The sequence continues at coordinate 4,381,752 of NZ_CP022958.1, read as the reverse complement.
TACGCTGAAGGCGTATTATTGCCGTCGATCAGAACAGGGGTGTCTTCGACCATGAGCAACAAAGTTTCGACTGTTTGGGCCGGTGTCCGGCGTGCGGGACTGCTGGCGTGTTTGATCGGTGGCCTGGCTGGCTGCGCCTCATCCTTCCCGCCGGCGCCGATGGCTGCCGCGGATTCGGAATACAACTACGTCATCGGGCCGGGCGACGCCGTCAATATCGTGGTGTGGCGGAACCCGGAGCTGTCGATGTCGGTGCCGGTTCGTCCGGACGGCAAGATCACGACGCCGCTGGTCGAGGATCTGCCCGCACTCGGCAAGGATGCGACGACGCTCGCACGCGACATCGAGAAGGAGCTCGCCAAGTTCATCCGCGAGCCGGTGGTGACCGTCATCGTCACGCAATTCGTCGGGCCTTACAGTGAGCAGATCCGCGTCGTCGGTGAAGCCGGCACGCCACAGGTGCTGGCCTACAAGCAGAAAATGACTCTGCTCGACGTGATGATCGCGGTCGGCGGCATGACCGAGTTCGCCGATGGCAATGCCGCGACGATCCTGCGTACCAGCGAAGGCAACAAGCAGTACAGTGTGCGCATCAAGGATCTCGTCAAGCGCGGCGACGTCTCGGCCAACGTCGAAATGCGGCCGGGTGACGTGCTGATCATCCCGCAGAGCTGGTTCTGAGCATCTTTTCTCGGGGCGGGGCGTTTCTTCGCATCGATGGGGTGCAGGCCGAGGGGCGTCTCCAGGACTGAAACATGGAAGAACTTGTAATACAGCTGGTCGGCTACCTGCGGGGTATGTGGCGTTTCCGCTGGTGGGGTCTGGCGCTTGCCTGGATAGTCGGTGTCAGCGGTTGCATCGCGATCTACCTGATGCCCGACAAGTACGAGTCGAGTGCGCGCGTATTCGTAGACACTCAGTCCATCTTGCGGCCACTGATGTCGGGTCTCGCGGTGCAGCCGAACGTGGACCAGCAGATCGCGATCCTCAGCCGGACCTTGATCAACCGTCCGAACGTCGAGAAGCTGATCACCATGGCTGATCTCGATCTCGGTGTCCGCGGCAATGTCGAGCGCGAGGCCCTGATCGCCGAACTCACGGCAGGTCTGCAGATCCGGGGTACGGGGCGCGACAATCTGTTCACGCTGGCCTACGCCGACACCCGGCCGGATCGCGCCCAGCGCGTGGTCCAGTCGCTGGTGTCGTTGTTCGTGGAGTCCGGCCTGGGGACCAAGCGCCAGGATTCCGACTCGGCCCGTCGCTTCATCGAGGAGCAGATCAAGAACTACGAGGGCAAGCTCAACGAGGCGGAGAACCGGATGAAGGAGTTCCGCTTGAGGAACATGGCGCTGATGGGCGACAGCGGAAAGGACTACGTGTCGCAGATCGCCCAGATGTCAGGCCAGCTCGAACAGGCCAGGCTCGAGCTGCGCGAGGCGGAGAATTCGCGCGACGCGCTGCAGAGCCAGCTTGTGGGTGAGGAGCCGGTGCTGCTGCCGCAGACGCCCAGCCCCTCGGCTGTTTCGATTCCCGAGATCGACGGCCGCATCGATGCCCTCAAGCGCAATCTCGACGACATGATGCAGCGTTACACCGATCAGCACCCCGATGTGGTTGGTGCCAAGCGGGTCATAGAGCAACTCGAGCAGCAGAAGTTGGACGAGATCGAGGCGCGTCGCAAGGCAGGGCCCGGGCAGTTCGGTGCCCTGAACTCGAACCCTGTCTTCCAGCAGATGAAGCTCGCTCTGGCCGAGGCCCAGGCGCGGGTTGCCTCGCTGCGGGCGCGGGTCGGTGAATACGAGTCTCGTGTTAACCAGGCGCGTGCTGCGTCCAAGATGCTGCCCGAACTGGAGGCCGAACTCGCCCAGCTCAATCGCGATTACGCCGTTCACAAGAGCAACTACGACAGCCTGGTGGCACGCCGCGAATCGGCCAACATCGCTGTCGAGATGGACGCGAAGTCCGGCATTGCGGAGTTCCGCCTGATTGATCCGCCCAGCCTGCCGGTCAAACCGTCGGCGCCGAACCGGCTCCTGTTGATGCCGCTTGCAGGGCTGGCGGGGCTTGCGGCCGGGTTCGCGCTGACATTCCTGATCAGCCAGTTGCGTCCGGCCTTCAGTGATGGCCGGGCTCTGCGCGAGGTGACCGGTTTGCCGGTGCTCGGCACGGTCTCGATGTTGCCCACGCCGGAACGCCAGCGCCTGCGCAAGCGTGGCCTGATGGCTTTTTCGGGCGGGCTCGTGGCATTCGTGGGGGCGATCGGTCTGGCGACCTTTGTTCTTCATTTGATACAGCGATAGCCGGAAGAGCACGATGAGCCTAATCGAAAAAGCGGTTGAACGTCTGGACCAACTCAAGCAGGCCGCGGCCGAACCCGTGGTGGAACGCGCATCGGTAGCAGTGGCGAAGCCGGAGGCAGTGCTGGCATTGACCGTTGGCGAGGAGGTCGGGGCCGGGGCCGAATCGTCGTCGGCGGTGCCGCGCGCGCAGCCGGTGCCCGCGCCCAATCCCAACGTCTCGAGGGCAATCACCATCGATCTGGGCCGCCTTGCGACCTTGGGTATGGTGACGCCGGATCAGCCGCGCTCGCCGATCGCCGAGGAGTTTCGCGTCATCAAGCGCCCCTTGCTGCGCAATGCCACTGCAAGTGGAGCGACCGCCGTGCATAACGGCAGCCTGATCATGGTGACGAGCGCGATGCCGGGTGAGGGCAAGTCCTTCACCGCCATCAACCTGGCGATCAGCATGGCGATGGAGCTGGACTACACCGTGCTGCTCGTCGATGCGGACGTTTCGCGCCCCTCGGTACTGAACCGGCTCGGACTGCCGCCCGAGCGCGGCTTGATGGACGTGCTGTCGGGCGAGGTTTCCGACCTCGGCGACGTCCTGCTGAGAACCAACATCGAGAAGCTTTCCATCCTGCCGGCGGGCATGCCGCATCAGCGGGCAACGGAACTGCTGGCGTCCGATACGATGAATCGACTGCTGGAGCAGATCGCCAATCGCTATGCGGACCGCATCGTGGTGTTTGATTCGCCGCCGCTGCTGGTAACGACGGAAGCCCGTGTGCTGGCCACCCACATGGGGCAGATCGTCGTCGTCGTCGAAGCGGAACGCACGACGCATGCCGTGGTGAGACAAGCCCTGGCGACGGTCGAGAATTGCCCGATCAAGCTGATGGTGCTCAACAAGTCGCGCGGTGAGGGGGCCGGCGGCTATTACGGCTATGGTGGATATGGATACGGCTACGGGGCGAGTACGCGTGCGGAAGTCGCCTGAGGTGGTGAAGGGCAAGCTGGCATTGCAGGTGCTTAAGCGCGTCGCGGTGCTTTCCATGGTGGGTGGGGCGGGCAGCGCACTTGCCCAGACCGTCACCGTGACCCCGTCGGTGGAAACTCGTCTGAGCTGGACGGACAACGTCGGCGCGAGTGCGCAGGACAAGCGACAGGACTGGTTTGCCGAGATTGCGCCGGGTATTGCGATTTCGCGCGAGAGCGGTCGCTTCAGCGGGCGCCTCAATGCGGAGTTGCGCAATGTCGCCTACGCCAGCGAAAGTGATCGCAACACCTCCTTCGTGGCGCTGCAGGGGCGCGGGCAACTGGAGGCGGTGGAGAACCTGCTGTTCGTCGACATGGATGCGGCGATCAGTCGCAACAACCTTTCAGCCTTTACCGGGCGCAGTTCGGTCGACACGCTCAATACCGACGAGAACGACGAGACCAGGACTTGGTCTCTAGCGCCGCGCATGCAGTTCCGCTACGGTGACGCAGAGGGCTCGCTGGGCTACCTGTCGCGCTGGGTCGATAGCGGCGGCAGCGCGCTCGGTCAGCAGCGTCTGAGCCAATGGACTGCGCAGGCCGGTAGCCCGTCCGCCTTCCGGGTGCTCGGATGGGGGCTGAATTACTCGCGTAGCGATTCGGATTACGGCAGCTCCACCACCAGCGGCGGGAGTAACAGCGTCAATAAGGAAGTTGGGCGCGCCACGCTCTACATCAACGTCACGCCGCAGTTCCGCCTGCGTGCGATCGGTGGGCGCGAGTCGAACGACTACGCCAATGGCCGCAAGGAAAGTGGCACCATCTACGGCGGCGGATTCGACTGGAACCCGACGGAACGCACCATCATCGAGGCGACGACCGAGGAGCGCATTTTCGGCCGCGGTTACGATTTCCGCTTTAATCACCGGATGGCACGTTCCAGCTGGAACCTGCAGTTCTCCAAGGACTTTTCGTCTGGCCTGGAGTCGTTCGGGCAGTCGCGTCAGCTGACACAACAGGAGCGGCTGTGTGCCCAGATCGCGGCGCTGGTGTCGAGCGATCCGGCCCAGCAGGAGCAGTTCTACCAGAGCTGCCTGGTGGCATTGGGATTCGATCCGTTCGCGGCGCGGCAAACCTTGCGTTCCAACGCGCAATTCATCGACAAGTCGATGCAGGCAGGTTTTTCGCTGACCGGGGTTCGCAATGTGCTCAGTTTCACCCTGATGCGTTCCGACCGCACCCGCGTCGGTTCGGGCGGGAGTCTTGCGACGGACGACGATTTCGCCAACACCGATCGCGTGCTTACCACCGCGGGGACGGTGGCTCTGAGCCATCGCCTGTCCGGCTACTCGTCGCTGAATTTCTCGGTTACGCGCGAACGATCCGAGGGTGCCAGCGGCACCAATCTCGACACCCGCCGCCTTTTCATGCTTGTTGGCCTGACTACCCAGCTGGGGCCCAACACCTACGGTGGCTTGAACTATCGTTACCAGCGCTCCGACGGTAGCAGTGCAGGCAGCGACTTCACCGAGAACTCGATCACCGCCAATCTGGGCATGCGTTTCTGAGCGGACGGTTCCATGTACGAGGCCTATTTCAAACTTCGCAGCAAACCCTTCCAGCTCAACCCGGATCCCGCCTTCTTTTTCGGCAGCCGCGGCCACCGGCGGGCAATGGCCTATCTCGAGTATGGCCTGCATCAAAGCGAAGGTTTCATCGTGATCACCGGCGAGATCGGTGCCGGCAAGACGACCATCGTGCGCAGCCTGCTCGAGAACCTCGATCAGGACAAGGTCGTGGCAGCGAATCTGGTGAGTACGCAGATCGATGCCAACGACATCCTGCGCATGGTCGCCGCAGCCTTCGGCATTCCCAACCGTCATCTGGACAAGGCAGGGCTGCTGCTCGCCCTCGAAACCTTCCTGGTAACGACCACGGCGGCCGGCAAGCGAGCCCTGCTCATCGTCGATGAAGCGCAGAACCTCAGTCCGGCGGCGGTCGAAGAGTTGCGCATGTTGTCGAATTTTCAGCTCGAAGACCACGCCCTGCTGCAGAGTTTCCTGATCGGTCAGCCGGAATTCCGCGACATCATGCAGGGCGCCGAAATGCAGCAACTGCGCCAACGCGTGATCGCGTCCTACCATCTGGGGCCACTCGACGCCGAGGAGACGCGTGCCTATATCGAGCATCGCCTGCGCCACGTCGGCTGGACGGACGACCCGATCTTCCTGCCCGAGGCCTTTGCCCGCATCTACACGCAGTCTGGTGGCATTCCCCGCCGCATCAACACCCTGTGCGATCGCCTGTTGCTGGCGGCCTTCCTCAACGAGCGCCACCAGATAGGCGAAGCGGAAGTGCGCGAGGTGGTGGAAGAGTTGAAGGAAGAATTCGCTGCGCCGGCGCGGCAGCGCCTGAACGGCGTGCCGGCAGGCGAGCTGCAGGCGGGCGCGGCGCTGCTCGATGGCGTGGCCGTGGAGCGCCTCCAGGTGTCGTCCGAGGTGGCAGATATCGTCGCAGGTATGGCGGCCAACTACGACCTGCAGCGGATAGAGAACCGTCTGGCCAATCTCGAGCAATCGGTGTCGGCCACGCTCGGGGTTCTCAATCAGTTGCTGCAGGCGCTGCGGCGCAATGTGTCCGACGGAGAGAGGCCCCAATGAGCGGGTCGCTCGCCAAGTCAGGCTTGCCTGCCGCAGCGCCGGTCATCTGCGTGGTCGGCGCCAGGCCCAACTACATGAAGATGGCGCCCATCATCCGCGCCTTCGCCGCCCATGAACCCCCGCTGCCCACTTTGCTGGTCCATACCGGGCAGCACTACGACCCGGCGATGAAGGACAGGCTTTTCACCGATCTCGAACTACCCGCCCCCGATGTGAACCTGGCTGTCGGCTCCGGGACGCATGCGGTGCAGACGGCCGAGGTGATGAAGCGCTTCGAGCCCGTCATCGACGAACGCGGTGCTCGTGCGGTGCTGGTCGTGGGGGATGTGAACTCGACGTTGGCCTGCGCACTGGTGGCGGCCAAACGCCACATTCCGGTGATTCACGTCGAGTCGGGGCTGCGCAGCAACGATCGCCGGATGCCGGAGGAAATCAATCGCATCCTGACCGATCAGCTGTCGGACGTTCTCTACACCACCGAACGCAGCGCCCATGACAACCTGCGACGCGAAGGCATCGCCGACGAGCGCATGGTGTTCGTCGGCAACGTGATGATAGACAGCCTGCTGGCGAGCAGGAGTCGGGCAGTGCCGCCGGTCGAGCTGCTGGCCGCTGCTGGCCTGGACCCCAGCCGGATTGAGGGCGGCTATGGCGTCGTCACGCTGCACCGGCCGTCGAACGTCGATCACGCCGAGACGCTCGGCCCCATCATCGATGCTCTGCGCGAGATCGCCCATCGCCTGCCGTTGGTGTTCGCCCTGCATCCGCGCACGCGCGCCAATCTGGAGCGGTTCGGCATGCTCGACCGGCTGGATGCGCCCGGTTTCCTGATCCTGCCGCCGCAGGGCTACCTCGAGATGCTGGGCCTGATGGCGGGGGCTGCCATGGTGCTGACCGATTCCGGCGGTATTCAGGAGGAAACGACGGCGCTCGGCGTCCCCTGCCTGACGATACGTGAGAACACCGAACGGCCGATCACCGTGGAGCAGGGCACCAACACCCTGGTCGGCACCGATCCGGGCGCCATCGTCTCGGCGGCGTGGGCCGTACTCGATGGCGGCGGAAAGCGAGGCCGCGTGCCCGAGCACTGGGATGGCCGCACCGCCGAGCGCATCGCGGGCCATCTTGCAGGCTGGCTCGCCGAGCACGAAACGGCGCTGGACGCCTGAGCAGCAGGGAGCGATCCGCATGCAACCGGACATCACCAACGCGCTCACCATCGACGTCGAGGACTACTTCCAGGTGTCCGCGCTCGCGCCCCATTTTCCGCGTCAGAGCTGGGACACGGTGCCATGTCGCGTCGAGCGTAACGTCGAACTGATTCTCGCCCTGCTGGAGCAGCGGGGGGCACGCGCAACCTTCTTCACGCTGGGCTGGGTGGCCGAGCGCTTCCCGCATCTGGTGCGGCGCATTTGCGACAGCGGGCATGAACTGGCCAGCCACGGCTATGGGCACGAGCGTGCCAGCGCGCAGACGCCCGAGTCCTTCCTCGCCGATATCGCGCTCGCCAAGGCGGTGCTGGAGGATATCTGCGGTCACGCGGTTTCGGGTTACCGCGCACCGAGTTTCTCTATCGGCGAATCGAATCCCTGGGCGCACGACGTGATCGCCGAGGCCGGCTATGCGTACAGTTCCAGCGTCTATCCGGTCAAGCACGATCATTACGGGATCCCCGACGCGCCGCGCTTTCCCTATCGCCTCGCCAACGGCTTGATGGAAATTCCGGTAACCACCATGCGCTGGCTCGGGCGCAACTGGCCGGCCGGTGGCGGCGGTTATTTCCGGCTCCTGCCGTATGCGGTGTCGCGCTGGCAGATCGCCAAGGTGAACCACGACGATCGCCGTCCGGCCATCTTCTACTTCCACCCCTGGGAGGTAGACCCCGAGCAGCCGCGTGTTGCTGGTGCGTCGGCCAAGACGCGCTTTCGCCATTACGTGAATCTTGCGCACACCGAGAGCCGTCTGCGCCGCCTGCTCGGCGATTTTCGCTGGGGGCGGGCGGACGAGGTGTTTCGCGACGCTGCCTGACGCAGTGTTTAACCGAGCTCGGCCATGGATCGCCTGACTACCGTGATCAAAACGCTTTCGAGGCCGGATGCGCCGCGCTGGGATGCTTTCGTGCATGCCTGTCCGCAGGCGACCTTCTTCCACCTGTCTGCCTGGCAGGACATCGTCGAGCGCATCTTCCGCCACCGCACCTGGTTCCTCTATGCGGAACGCGCCGGTGCGATCGTTGCGGTGCTGCCGCTGGCGGAGGTGAAGAGCCGGCTGTTCGGCCATGCGCTGACCTCGCTGCCGTTCTGCGTATATGGCGGCATTGCTGCCGCGGACGACGCCGGCGACGCTGTCGCGCTGCTGGAGGCCGAGGCCGACGCGCTGGCCCGACGTCTCGGGGTTCAGCACCTCGAATTCCGCAATCTCGAAGCACGGCATGAGGATTGGCCGCGGCAGACCCTTTACGTCACCTTCCGCAAGCCCATCCTGCCCGAGATCGAAGACAACATGCTCGCCATTCCGCGCAAACAGCGGGCGATGGTGAGGAAGGGCATCAAGAACGGTCTGGTGAGCGAGATCGATGCCGGCGTGGACCGCTTCTTTGCGCTCTACGCCGACAATGTGCTGCGCCATGGCACTCCGGCCCTGCCCAGACGTTTCTTCCAGAGTCTGAAGGACAGCTTCGGCGAGGCCTGTGAAGTGATGACGGTATGCGATCCGGGTGGCAGACCCTTGTCCAGCGTGCTCAGTTTCTATTTCCGCGACGAAATCCTGCCCTACTACGCCGGAGACGATGTCGCCGCCCGAGATCTTGCCGCCAACGACTTCAAATACTGGGAGCTGATGCGGCGTGCCTGCGAGCGCGGCTGCAAGGTGTTCGATTACGGCCGCAGCAAGGTCGGCACCGGGCCATACAGCTTCAAGAAGAACTGGGGCTTCGAACCGCAGCCGCTGTCCTACGAGTACCGGCTCTACAAGCGTGACAGCGTGCCGCAGAACAATCCGATGAACCCGAAGTACCGCGCCTTCATCGCCCTGTGGCGTCGTTTGCCGATCGGGCTCGCGAATGCGCTCGGCCCTCACATCGTGCGCAACCTGGGGTGAGTCCGGTGGTCGACGTCCGCCCGCCGCTGTTGTACCTGGTGCATAGAATTCCCTTTCCGCCCAACAAGGGCGACAAGGTGCGGTCCTTCAACATCCTGCGCCAGCTGGCCCAGGGCCACCGCGTTTTCCTTGGCACCTTCGTCGATCAGCCGGAAGACCACGCCCATGTGGGGCGGCTGTCCGAGTGGTGCGAAGAGGTTCACGCAGTGCCGTTGCACCCGCGTCTGGCCCGGCTCGCCAGCCTGCGCGGCTTGCTTACCGGCGAGGCGCTGAGTGTGCCCTACTACCGCCATGCCGACCTTGCGCGCTGGGTACGCGACACCGTCCGGCGCAACGGGATCCGTCAGGCGGTGGCGTTCTCCGGCCCGATGGCGCAGTACCTCGACCTACCCGGGCTGGACCGCAGACTGATCGATTTCTGCGATCTCGATTCCGCCAAGTGGACCGCCTACGCCGACGACCATCGTTGGCCGATGTCCTGGCTCTATCGCCGCGAGGGCCGACGCCTGCTCGATTTCGAGCGAAGGATGGCGGCCGGGGCGAGCGCCAGCCTGTTCGTCACCGAGGCCGAGGCGGCGCTGTTCCGACAGCTTGCCGGCGGCGCGGCGAGTCCGGTGGAGGTCATGCAGAACGGAGTCGATGCCGAGTTCTTCGCACCTCGCGAGACCTACGAGCGACCTTACCCGACAGGCGAAGAGGTCATCGTATTCACCGGCGCCATGGACTACTGGCCGAACATCGACGCGGTGAGCTGGTTTGCCCATGAACTGCTGCCTGCAATCCGTCGTATGCGTCCGCGGGCTCGTTTCTGGGTCGTGGGCATGAACCCGGCGCCCACCGTCCTGGCGCTGGCCGGCAACGATGTCAGTGTGACCGGCGGCGTACCCGATATCCGGCCCTATCTCGCCCATGCCGACGTGGTAGTGGCGCCGCTGCGGATTGCCCGTGGCATACAGAACAAGGTGCTCGAGGCCATGGCGATGGCGCGGCCCGTCGTCACGACGCAGGCCTGTGCGACCGGGCTGACGGTGATGGATGACGAGTGTGAGATAGCCCACGGCGGCGAAGATGTCGTTTCGCGTATCTTGTCCCTGTTGGACGACCGCGAGGCCAGCCTTGCCATGGGGCGCGCAGCGCGCGACCGGGTGCTTGCCGATTACAGCTGGCAGGCGCATCTCGCCAAGCTCGACCGGATGCTGGAGGCGTGCACGCGTGCCGGCCAGGGTTGAAATGCGCGCATCAGCGCGCCATGGGGCGCAGCAATGAAGCGGGATGTCGAACACGAAGTCCTGGATGCCGAACCGCCGTCCGCCACGCCACCCAAGCACGAAGGGTTTGCGGTGATCGCGGTGGCGCTGGCCGCGGTTTCGGCGTGGGTTCTCGGCTGGTACTGGCCGACAGCCAGCGGTATCGCGGCCATCTGGTGGCGTTCCGACACCTTTGCACATGGACTGGTGGTCTTCCCGGTGTTCGCCTGGCTGCTGTGGCGCAAGCGCGAACGTCTCGCGGCAATGCCGCCGCAGCCCGTGCCGTGGCTCGCCCTGCCGGCGGTCTTGATGGGCTTCGGCTGGCTGTTGGGCGAGCTGGTCAGCGTGGCGGCGGCGAGCCAGTTCTTCCTGATGGCCATGTTGGTCACCGCTTACGTCGCAGTGCTTGGCTGGCCGATCGCGCGGGTGCTCGCGTTTCCGCTCGTTTTCCTTTTCTTCGGTGTGCCGATAGGCGATTTCCTGTTGCCGGCCCTGATGGGCCTGACCGCCGAGTTCACCGTGGCGGCGCTGCGTTTCTCAGGCGTGCCGGTCTTCCAGGAGGGGTTGCAGTTCATCGTGCCCAACGGCCGCTGGTCAGTCGTCGAGGCCTGCAGCGGCATCCGCTATCTGATCGCTTCGCTGATGGTCGGCGCGCTCTACGCCTACCTCAACTACACCAGCCTGAAGCGCCGGTTGCTGTTCATGTTGGTCGCCCTGCTCGTACCCATCCTTGCCAATTGGCTGCGCGCCTACATGATCGTGATGATCGGCTACCTCTCCGATAATCGATTCGCGGTGGGTTTCGACCACCTCATCTACGGTTGGGTCTTCTTCGGCGTGGTCATCCTGTTGATGTTCTGGATCGGCGGGCGCTGGTACGAGGCGCCGGTGGTCGTGGATGCGGCTTCCGTCCGTCAGGCGCCGCCGGTGAGTTCCGGTGCGTGGCTCAAACTGCTGCCACTGGCCGCGGTGGTCGCGGCTTTCCCTTTGCTGGTACGCGGCCTCGATCGTTCGACGGACGATTTCAGCATGGCAATGCAACTGCCTGCAGCGAGCGCGGCCTGGTCTGCGACAGCGCTGCCCACGGGCTTCTATCGGCCGCACTACAAGGGCGGGCGGGGAGAGGCGGGGGCCGTTTATCGCGCCGACGACGGGCGTATGGTCGCCGTGCACGTGGTGCTGTTCGCTGCCCAGGAGGTGGGGCACGAGATGGTGACCTGGGGTAACGGGCTGGTGGCGCCGGAATCACATGTTGCGGCAGTCCTTGCGGCTGGCTCGCAGCGCCTCGATGGCACGGTGATTCGCAGCGCGTCGCTGGCGACCCCGCGCGATCGTTACCACGTGTGGAATTGGTACCGTCTGCCGGGCAAGACCCTGACCGGCGATATCGAGGCCAAGCTGTGGCTTGTGGCGGATCGTCTGCTCGGTCGTCCCGACGCTTCTGCCGTGGTGACGCTGATGACGCCGGAAGCCGATGACCCCGCGGCCGCGGCGGCAGTCCTCCAGGCATTTGTCGCTGCTCATGGTGCAGCGCTCGATGCCGCCGTCGACACGGCCTTGCAGGGCGCTCCGTGATGCGGGACAGTCGGCCGCTGGTGATGCACGTCGTCTACAGCTTCGACGTGGGCGGGCTGGAGAACGGCGTGGTCAACATCATCAACCGCATGCGGTCCGATGCGTTCCGCCACGCGGTGGTAGCGCTCACCCGATGTGCTCCGGCGTTCTGTGCGCGCGTCACGCGGGCCGATGTGGATTTCATCTCGCTGGAGAAGCCGCCCGGGCACGGCATCAAGCTCTATCCGAAACTGTTCCGCCTCTTCGCCGAGATGCGCCCGGCCATCGTGCACACCCGCAATCTGGCCGCGCTGGAGGCGGTGGTTCCGGCGCGCGCCGCCGGGGTACCGGTACGCATCCATGGCGAGCACGGCTGGGATGTCAGCGATCCGCATGGCGTGCGACGCAAGTACCGCATGCTGCGACGGCTCTACCGGCCCTTCGTGTCGCACTACATTGCGCTTTCGGGCGATCTCGAACGCTATCTGGCGCAAGGCGTGGGCGTGCCGGCGAACCGCCTCAGCCGCATCTGCAATGGTGTCGATCTGAGACGTTTCCAGCACGGACGCGACGGCGGCGTGCCGCTCGCGGGCTGTCCCTTCGATGCGCCGCGGGGGCTGATCGTGGTCGGCACGGTCGGGCGCTTGCAGGCGGTCAAGGATCAGCTCAATCTCGTGCGTGCCTTCGCGCGGCTGGCCGCAAGCCGGCGGCCCGAGTTCGATGGACTGCGGCTGATGATCGCAGGGGACGGTCCGATGCGAACTGCGGTCGAGTCGGCCATCGTCGAGGGCGGTATCGGCGACAGGGTCTGGCTTGCCGGTGAGCGTTCGGATGTTCCGGATGTCATGCGTGCGCTTGATCTATTTGTGCTACCTTCGAAGGCGGAAGGGATCTCCAACACGATCCTCGAAGCCATGGCGAGCGGTCTGCCGGTGGTTGCGACCGATGTCGGTGGCAACGCCGAACTGGTGGCGCAGGGACGGACGGGCATGCTGGTGCCCGCGGCGGACGATGCTGCGCTGGCCGATGCCATTGCCTCGTATGCGCTGAACCCGGCACTGCGGCAGATGCACGGCAATGCCGGGCGCGAACGCGTGGAACGTGAATTCAGCCTCGACGGTATGGTCGAGCGTTATCGCGCCCTGTATCAGGCGCAACTGGAAGCCGTCCGGCCCGCGCGGTCGGCGGCCTGAAAGAAGGGGGTAGGGCATGTGCGGCATTGCCGGTCTTTTCGATACGCGTGGCAAGCGCGATTTCGACCGTGAACTGGTTCGCCGCATGAACGACATCCAGTTCCATCGCGGACCGGATGAGGGCGACATTCACTTCGAGGCGGGGGTCGCGCTCGCGCACCGGCGCCTGTCCATCATCGACCTCTCCACCGGGCAGCAGCCGTTGTTCAACGAGGACGGCTCCGTCGCGGTGGTGTTCAACGGCGAGATCTACAACTACCAGGAGCTCGTGCCCGAACTCGAAGCGCTCGGCCACGTGTTCCATACGCGCAGCGACACCGAGGTCATCGTCCACGCCTGGGAGGCCTGGGGCGAGAGCTGCGTACAGCGCTTTCGCGGGATGTTTGCCTTCGGCCTGTGGGATCGCAACCGGCAGACGCTCTTCCTCGCCCGCGACCGGCTCGGCGTCAAGCCGCTGCACTATGCGCTGCTGCCGGACGGCACCCTGATCTTCGGGTCCGAGCTCAAGGTGCTGATGCAGCACCCCGGCCTGGACCGGCGCATCGACCCGCTGGCGGTCGAGGAGTATTTCGCGCTTGGCTACGTTGCCGAACCGCGCACCATTTTTGCCGGCGCACGCAAGCTCGCACCGGCCGAAACCCTGTGCGTGCGACGTGGCGAACCGGTGCCGGCGCCGCGTACCTACTGGGATGTCCGCTTTACGCTCGACAATCCGCTGTCGTTGGGCGAGGCGAGCCTCCAGCTGACCGAACGCCTGCGCGAATCCGTCCGGCTGCGGATGATCGCCGAAGTGCCGCTCGGCGCCTTCCTGTCCGGTGGCGTGGACTCCAGCGCGGTGGTCGCGACCATGGCGGGCTTGTCGTCCGATCCGGTGAACACCTGCTCGATCGCCTTCGATGATCCCGCGTTCAACGAATCCGCCTTTGCCCAGATGGTGGCGGACCGCTACCGCACCAATCATTACGTCGAAACGGTGAAGTCGGACGACTTCGACCTCATCGACACCCTGGCTGCGCTGTACGACGAGCCCTATGCCGACAGCTCGGCCATCCCCACCTACCGTGTCTGCCAGCTGGCCCGCAAGAAGGTGACGGTGGCGCTGTCGGGCGACGGTGGCGACGAGAGCTTCGGCGGTTACCGCCGCTACCGCATGCACCTGATGGAGGAGCGCATGCGTGGTGCGATGCCCCACGGTGTGCGTCGTCCGTTGTTCGGGCTGCTCGGCAGGGTGTATCCGAAAGCGGACTGGGCGCCACGCGTATTTCGCGCCAAGACGACCTTCCAGGCGCTGGCACGGGATTCGGTACAGGCCTATTTCCACTCCGTCTCCATCCTGCGCGACGACATGCGCCGCCAGTTGTTCTCCAACAGCTTCCGCGCCGAACTCGGCGGCTACAACGCCATCGAGGTTTTCCGGCGCCATGCCGCGCTCGCCGAAACGGACGATCCGCTGGCGCTGATCCAGTACCTCGACCTCAAGACCTACCTGGTGGGCGACATCAATACCAAGGTCGATCGCGCGAGCATGGCGCATTCGCTGGAAGTGCGCGAACCGCTGATGGACCACGAACTGGTCGAGTGGCTCGCGACGCTGCCGTCCTCGCTCAAGGTCAAGGGCAACGAGGGCAAATACCTGTTCAAGAAGGCGCTGGAGCCGATGCTGCCGAACGACGTGCTCTACCGGCCGAAGATGGGTTTCGCGGTGCCACTCGCACGCTGGTTCCGCGGCCCCCTGAAGGCGCGCGTGCGCGAGGCCGTACTAGGGGACACGCTGGCGGCGACGGGCATCTTCAACCGTGATTACCTCCAGCACCTGGTCGATGCCCATCAGTCGGGCGCGCGCGACTACAGCGCGCCCTTGTGGACGGTGCTGATGTTCGAGGCCTTCCTGCGCCAGGCCGGCGTCCAGCAGGGCGCGAGTGCATCGCCGGTAGCGGCGGGTGTCGCCGCCTGACACATCGGAGCCGTTCATGAACCCGCCGCAGGTCGCCGCCGTCATCCTCAGCTCGCGCGAGTCGCCCGACACCCTGCTCGGCGCGATGGCTGCCGCCGCAGCGGATCCGGCGCTGCGCGACGGTGTGCTGGATGTGGTGGTGAATGGCAACCGCGAGCTTGCCGAGGCCTGCAATGCGCGGCTGGACAAGGGCGCCATGGGCGATCCGGGGGCGTTGGTACGTCTCTGGTTCCTGCCGCTCGGTGACAAGTCGCACGCCTGGAACACCTACGTCCACGAGCTCTGGCCCGATGCCGCATGCACCGTCTTCATCGACGGCTACGTCCGGGTGGCGCGCGGCGCGCTTGGCATCCTCCATCGAGGGCTGGCCGAGGCGCCGGAAGCGCTGGCAGTCACCGGCGTGCCGACGGTCGGGCACTCGGCCGCCAGGCTGCGGCGCGAGATGGTGAGCGGCGGCGGCATCCACGGCAATCTGTACGCTCTGGGCCGAACGGCCATGGACCTGGTGCGCTGCGAGGGTTTCCGGCTGCCGCTGGGGCTATACCGCACCGATCCGCTGCTGGGCGCCGCACTCCTGTTCCGGCTTGCCCCGGATTCCGACACATGGGATCCGCGCCGGATCAAGGTTCTGCCGGATGCGACCTGGCAATTCGATCCCTTGCGTTGGTGGCGGGCTGCCGATCTGGTGACGCAGGGCCGGCGTCTGCTGCGCCAGCGTCAGGGAACGCTGGAGAACCTGGCCTTCCGTTATCAGCTTTGCGTAGCAAAGCTCAAACCGTCCGCTCTGTCCAGGACCGCCGCGCAGATGGTGGACGCCTGGGTCGAAGCCTGCCCCGCAGAGGCTGGGCAGGTCCTGCGCTGGAGCCCGCTGCTCGATCACGCCCTGCGCCGCTTGCGCCGGCCGCGCGACTGGTCGTCGGCAGACCTGCCAGCGAAGCTGCTGTGGCAGTCCGGGCGCACGCCGAGCACCGGCGACAACCTTCACGCGGGGGCACTGGCGCCCGCGCCGAGTCGATAAGTCCATGCGCATCCTCCACATCCTCGATCATTCCATTCCCCTGCACAGCGGCTACACCTTTCGCACCGCGGCGATCCTGCGCGAGCAGCGCGCGCTCGGCTGGGAGACCTTTCACCTTACCTCGCCGAAGCAGGGCAAGGTCGGCGCTCAGGTCGAGGATGTCGATGGCTTGCGCTTCTACCGGACGCCTGCGCGGGCTTCCAACCCGCCGTTGCTCGGCGAAGTGCGCCTGATGTCCGATCTGCAGCGGCGCATCGCCGAGCTGGCCGAGGAGTTGCGGCCGGACATCCTGCATGCGCATTCGCCGGTGCTCAACGCGGTGCCGGCGATCCGTGCGGCGCAGCGCCTGGGCATTCCGGCTGTCTACGAGGTGCGGGCGTTCTGGGAAGACGCTGCGGTCGACCATGGCACCACGCGCGAGGGCAGCCTGCGCTATCGCCTGACGCGGGCGCTGGAAACCTGGGCGTTCCGGCGTGCCGACCATGTATTCACGATCTGCGAGGGCTTGCGGCGCGACATCGTCGGCCGCGGAATCGATGCCGCCAAGGTTACGGTGATCCCGAACGCGGTCGATGTCGACAATTTCCAGCTCTCGGGTGAGGCCGATGCGGACCTCAAGGCGAAGCTCGGCCTGGCGTCGGCCACGGTGCTGGGATTCGTCGGCTCTTTCTATGCCTACGAAGGCCTGGATCTCCTGCTCGACGCCTTCCCGGCGATGGTGGCACGCCAGCCGGCCTTGCGCATCCTGCTGGTCGGTGGCGGACCGCAGGAGGCAAACCTGCGCGCCCAGGCGGACCGTCTCGGCATCGCCGACAAGATCGTCTTCACCGGGCGGGTGCCGCATGGCGAGGTGTCGCGTTACTACGACCTCATCGATCTGCTGGTCTATCCGCGTCACTCGATGCGGCTGACCGAACTGGTCACGCCGCTCAAACCGCTGGAAGCGATGGCTCAGGGCCGTCTGTTCGTGGCGTCCGATGTCGGCGGGCACAAGGAGCTGATACGCGATGGCGAGACCGGCCGGCTGTTTGCCGCCGGCAGCGCCGAGGCACTGGCCGGCGCGGTGAGCGACATGCTCGCCGACCGCGAACAATGGCCACGGTTGCGTGCGGCGGGGCGCGAGTTCGTCGAGGACGTACGCAACTGGCGCAACAGCGTGGCGAATTACGCGCAGGTCTATCGCTCCCTGACCGGGCGGGTCGCCGCATGAACTGGGCAGACCTGCACATCGCACTGGTCGGGCCCCTGCCGCCGCCCGCGGGCGGGATGGCGAACCAGACGCGCCAGTTGGCAGAACTGCTGCGGGGTGAGGGGGCGTCGGTCGACATCGTTCAGGTCAATGCGCCTTACCGGCCGGTATGGGTGGGCGGCCTCAAGGGGGTGCGCGCTGTCTTTCGCCTGCTACCCTACCTCGCGACCTTGTGGCGGCGCTGCGGCACAGCGGATCTGGTGCACGTGATGGCGAACTCCGGCTGGTCCTGGCATCTGTTCGCCGCGCCGGCGGTGTGGGTCGCTGTTCTGCGTGGCAAGCCGGTGGTGGTGAATTATCGCGGTGGCGAAGCCGATGCCTTTCTGCAGCGCGCTGGCGGCGCGGTGCGGGCGACGATGCGCAGGACTGCCGGCCTGCTGCTGCCGTCCGGCTTCCTGCTGGAGGTCTTCTCGCGTCACGGCATGGCGGGGCGGGTGGTGCCCAACATCGTGGACCTCGCACGCTTCCAGCCCGCCCCCGAGCGCGGGAACGACGCTCCTCACCTTGTCGTTGCGCGCAATCTCGAACCGATCTACGGCATCGACCTTGCCTTGCGCGCCTTTGCCCGGATTGCCCAGGCGCTACCCGGCGCTCGTCTTTCGGTGGCAGGCTCCGGCCCGCTTGCACCGGCGCTGATGCAACTGGCCGGGCAGCTCGGCATCGCCGACCAGGTGCGCTTCACCGGTCGGCTCGACCGCGACCAGATGGCCGCGCTCTACCGCGATGCCGATCTCAGTATCAATCCCAGCCATGTGGACAACATGCCCAACTCGGTGCTGGAATCGCTGGCGAGCGGCGTGCCGGTGGTCAGCACCCGGGTCGGTGGCGTGCCCTACATCGTCGAGCATGAGCGTACCGCGATGCTCGTGCCGCCAGACGACGCCGAGGCGATGGCGGCGGCGGCCCTGCGGGTGCTGACCGACCGCGCGTTGGCTCATCAGCTGCGTGTGGCCGGCCTCGCCGAGGTTCGGCGCTATCGGTGGGAAGTGGTGAAAGCCGAGTTGCTGGCTGCCTACGAAGATGCGCTCGGGCCCGTGCGGCCGGCGCCCGATCCGGTCTGACCAAGGACGGCAACATGTCCGATCTGTATACCCGTTTCGTTTCAGGTGCGCTCTTCCCGCTGCAGGAGCGCTTCAAGCACCATGACACCGTCCGTGTCCGGCGTGACATGGAGCTGTCGCAATGGTGGCCGCGCGAGCGCATCGACGCGCTGCAGTTGGAGCGTCTGCAGGCGCTGTTGCGGGATGTCGGCGTGCGCGTGCCCTACTACCGTGAACTTTTCGCGCGTGCCGGCTTCGATCCGGCACAAGTGACGTGCAGTGCCGACCTTCAGCGCCTGCCCTTCCTCACCAAGGCGGACATACGCGCCCAAAGCGACGCGCTGCGTGCCGATGGAGCACAGGGGCTGGCGCGTTTCAACACCGGCGGCTCCAGCGGCGAACCCTTGATCTTCTTCATCGGCACCGAACGCGTGACCCACGACGTCGCCGCGAAGTGGCGTGCGACACGTTGGTGGGACGTCGACATCGGCGATCCCGAAATCGTCGTGTGGGGCTCGCCGATCGAACTCGGCACCCAGGACCGCATGCGCCTGATCCGCGACCGGCTGATGCGCACCGAACTGCTGCCCGCATTCGAGATGTCGGACGACAAGGTGGATGGCTTCATCGCCCGTATCCGCGCCCGGCGTCCGCGCATGCTGTTCGGTTACCCTTCGGCGATCAGTCACATCGCCCTGCGTGCCGAGCGGCGCGGCATTCGCCTGGACGATCTCGGCATCAAGGTGGTGTTCGTGACGTCCGAGCGCCTCTACGACCATCAGCGCGAAACCATCCGCCGGCTGTTCGGCTGTCCGGTCGCGAATGGCTATGGCGGGCGTGACGCCGGCTTCATCGCTCACGAATGCCCGTCCGGCGGCATGCACGTCACTGCCGAGGACATCGTCGTCGAGATCATCGACGAGGCGGGCAGGGTGCTGCCTGCGGGGCAGGCCGGCGAGATTGTCGTTACCCATCTCGCCACCCGCGACTATCCCTTCATCCGCTACCGCACGGGCGACGTCGGCGTACTCGGCGAGGCGCTCTGCGCCTGCGGGCGGGGCTTGCCCCTGCTGAAGGAGATCCAGGGGCGCAGTACCGATTTCGTGGTCGCCGCCGACGGGACGGTGATGCATGGCCTGTCCCTGATCTACGTGGTGCGCGATCTCGTGGGCGTACGGGCATTCAAGATCGTGCAGGAATCACGTGCGTGCACACGTGTCCACCTCGTCACCGAAGGTGGCGTGAAATCACCGGACATGGTGGGGACCATCGTTGCGGGCTTTCGCAAGCGACTGGGCGAGGAGGTCGAGGTCGTCGTCGAATTCAACGACTCGATTCCCGCCGAGCGATCCGGCAAGTTCCGCTACGTGGTCAGCCACGTGGCGCCGGTCTGAGGCGCAGCATGGATTTCCGTGACGTCTTCGTAGCCGGGGTGGTGCTCGTTTCTGCGGCGATGGCGCTCAAGCGGCCATGGATAGGCGTGATGCTGTGGACCTGGCTCAGCGTCATGAGCCCGCATCGATATACCTGGGGATTCGCCCACGATGCGCCGTTGGCGGCGATTGCTGCCGGCGCGACACTGGCCGGTCTGTTGATGACCGCTGAGAAACAGTCCCCGTTCCACGGCACGCCGGTGCGCTTCTTCGCGGTGTTTACTGTCTGGATGACGATTTCGTGGCTGCTGGGCGTGGATCCGGTTGATGATTATTGGCAATGGAACAAGGTCATCAAGGTCTTCCTGATGACCTTCGTGGCATTGGCGCTCTTGCACAACAAGATCCACATCATGGCTTTTGGATGGGTTACGGCCGGGTCGCTGGCAATCCTCGGCGCGAAGGGCGGTGTCTTCACAATTGCACACGGGGGCAGCTATCGGGTATGGGGCCCGGAGGGGTCCTTCATCGAGGACAACAATGAGTTCGCCCTGGCGCTCATCATCACCATTCCGCTGCTGCACTTCCTCCAGTTGCAGGTGAAGCGCGCCGGTGTCCGTCACCTTATCAGTATTGCCATGCTGCTTTGCGTGGCCTCCGCACTGGGAAGCCATTCGCGCGGTGGCTTCCTCGCCATGATCGCGATGGGGGCGATGTTCTGGTGGCGCAGCCCGCGCAAGGGGCCGATGGGCGTGCTGATCGCCTTCGTGATGCTGGCCATGCTGCCGATGATGCCGGAGGAGTGGTGGGCCCGGATGAACACCATCTCCGAGTATGAGCAGGACGGCTCGGCAATGGGCCGGATCAATGCCTGGCACGTCGCCTTCCAGGTCGCCCTGCACAACTTCTTCGGCGGCGGGATGAGCTACCAGTACCAGTACTTCTTCTCGCTGTATGGCGTGTACAACCAGAACATCACAGCGGCGCACAGCATTTATTTCCAGATTCTCGGCAACCACGGCTTCGTCGGGCTCGTCCTGTATGTGGCGATCTGGATCGCAACCTACCGTTACGCCGGCTGGCTGAGAATTCACGCCAGATCGATTCCCCAGGCGAAGTGGGCGGCGGATCTCGGCGGGATGGTGCAGGTCGGTCTTGTCGGTTTCGCCGCCGGTGGCGCCTTCCTGAGCCTTGCCTATTTCGATCTGCCCTACAACATGATGGTGATGGTGGTGCTCGCAAAGCACTGGGTGGAGACGCGGGGCTGGGAGCGCGAACCGAAGATGTCCTTCCTCGAATATGCGGGCTTGCGCCGCAAGCGGCCCGAGATCGGGGCAGGGCCTGCCCGGCAGCCGGCGGCAGGAGGGCATTGAGTCGATGTTGCTCAAGACGGCCTTCAATCTGGCCTCGCCCTCCGGTCCGCGGGGGCGCCTGTCCATCCTGATCTTTCACCGGGTGCTGCCCCGGCCGGACCCGCTGTTCCCGGGGGAGGTCGACATCACCCGCTTCGATGAACTCATGCAATGGGTCGCAGACTGGTTCAACGTGCTGCCCCTGTCCGAGGCCGTCGATCGCCTCGGCCGTGGCGACCTGCCGCCGCGCGCGGCAGCGATCACCTTCGACGACGGCTATGCGGACAACCTCCTGCATGCCGTGCCCATCCTGCGCCGCTACCGCCTGCAGGCCAGCTTCTTCATTGCCACCGGTTTTCTGGACGGTGGCCGCATGTGGAACGACACCATCATCGAGTCGGTGCGGGGCGCTGCCCACTCGATACTCGATGCGCGCTTGCTCGGACTGGATGAACTGCCGCTCGGCACCGTGGAAGAAAAACGCGCGGCGCTGGGCAAGTTGATCCCCGCCATCAAGCACAAGCCGGCTGAGCAGCGGGCCGATGCCGTGGCCCAGGTGGCAGCGGCCTGCGGAGCTGTCCTGCCGGACGACCTGATGCTCACCAGTGGCCAGGTGCGCGATCTGCGTGATCAGGGGATGAGCATAGGCGCCCACACGGTGACACACCCCATTCTCGCCACCCTCGACGACACCACCGCAACGCGGGAAATGGCCGACAGCAGGGACTTCCTGCAGGGCTTGCTCGGCGAGCGCATCGGCTTGTTCGCTTACCCTAACGGCAAGCTCGGTGCCGATTACGGTGCGGCGCATGTCCGCATCGCGCGCACGCTCGGGTTCGATGCCGCGGTGTCGACCAATCCGGGCGCTTGCACTCGTACCTCCGACCCCTACCAGCTGCCGCGCTTCAGCCCCTGGGACCGCAGTGCCTGGCGTTACGGCCTGCGCATGCTGGCCAACCTGCGCCGACCGGATGTCGCGCTCGGCGGGGAGGCGGCATGAGCCGTTCCACAAGCGTGGCGCCCGCTCCGGCATTTCGTGCCACAACTCTCCCGCGCTCCGTCGTAACCCGGTAAGCCAGCATGCAGTTCTCGGTAATCATCCCCACCTATAACCGCCGGCAGCAGCTAGGTCAGGCGATCGCGTCGGCGCTCAGCCAGGAGGACGTCAGCGTCGAGGTGATCGTTGTCGACGACGGCTCCACCGACGGGACGCTGGACTGGCTCGCCGCCGGCTTCACCGATCCGCGCATACGCGTCTTGCGCAACACGCGCAGCAAGGGGCCGGCCGGTGCACGCAATACCGGCCTGCAGGTGGCGAGCGGTGACTTCATTGCCTTGCTCGACTCCGACGACTGTTTCCTGTCCGGCCATCTGTCGGAGTGCGCCCGGGCCTTCGCTGCCCACCCCGGGGTCGATGTGCTCTTCGGTCGGGCCGAGTACGAGCAGAACGGCAAGCCGGTCGACTACATGGGGCCGAACTTCGACCGTAAGCTGGGACTGGCGCCGACCCGCCACGTCGATGCGCAGATGACGGTGTTTGCCCCAGACTACTTCAACCATCTGTTGCAGTACGGTTGCTACTTCAACCTGTCGACCGTCGTGTTGCGCGCCGGTGTCGTGCAGCAGCAATTGATGAACGAAACCCTGAGGATTGCCGAGGATTACGAATACTGGGTGCGCCTGTCGCGGTCGCACGGCTTCGCCTGCCTGCATCGCCCGCAGATCCGCTACACCTTGCACGACGAGAACATCTCGTTCGAGGCCGACGGTTCGGCGGCGGAACACGCGCCGAGCCAGATCGCGGCCTACGAGATCATGCTTGCCTATCCTGCTCTGGATGCGCGGCAGGTCCGCCTGATCAAAGTCAAGATCGCCGAGGTGCTGTTCAACTGGGCCTACCGTTGCCGCAAGCACAGGCGCCTGCAGGAGGCCATGCGCCTGCACCTGCACTCGCTGCGCTTCGGCCTGCGCCGCGCGAACCTCGCGGCCCTGTTGAAGCTGGGGCTCGTCGGCGCTTTCCCGGCGCTGGAGGCACGTGGCCGGTGAGCAACAGCAAGCCTGAGACGGCCAGCGTGGCGAAGCACATGCCGCTGTCTCAACAGCCCCTCGTCTCGGTCGTCATTCCCGCCTACAACGCCGAACGCTTCGTGCTGGAGGCGTTGCGCAGCGTCCTTGATCAGCACTATGAACCGCTCGAGATCCTGCTCGTCGACGACGGCTCGCAGGATCAGACCGTTGCCTTGGTAGAACGCGAAGTGCCGGGCGTGCGCATCATCCGCCAGCAGAATGCCGGTGCGGCGGCGGCGCGCAATACCGGTCTGCGTGAAGCGCGCGGCGACCTGATCTGCCTGCTCGATGCCGACGACGGCTGGTTTCCCGGCAAGCTTGCCGCGCAGGTCGAGCATCTGAGACAGCATCCCGAAGTTGGCCTGGTGTTTCACGAGTGGTTGGTATGGCGGCCGGAGCGGGATGGGCATTACGCCGCTCCCGAACGTGCCGCTGCGCAGCCACCAGGCCTCGACCTGACCTGTTCGGGCTGGATCTACCCGCGGCTCCTGCTCGACTGCATCGTTCATACGTCCACCGTGATGCTGCGACGTGAAGTGGTCGAAGAGATCGGCTACTTCGAGACCGAACTGGTCAATGGCGAGGACTACAACTACTGGCTGCGGGTGTCGCGCAAATATGAGATTCACAAGCTTGCAGCGGTCTATTCATATTATCGCGAGGTAGCCGGCAGCCTGACCAAGCTTGCCAAGCCCAAGCCCGAGAACTACGAATACCGGGTGGTGAGCGAGGCGATTGCGCGATGGGGGCTGGCTTCCCCCGACGGGCAGTCGATATCAGGACGCGATGCGGCGAAACGGCTTGGAAAACTCGCTTTCGACTATGGGGTAGGGCATTTTTTTGCCGGATCATCGGGTTTGGCCGCCAAGGCCTTCAGGGCAACGCTTCGGCATGACCCACTCAAGCTCAAGGCGGTAATCTTTCTCGTCGCGATCATGTTGAGGATTCGTCGCACCTGAATGTTCAGGGGGTCGCAAACCGGCAAGCTCCGGGGCTGCTGCCGTCCAGCAGATCCGACGCAGCCTGCGGACGATCGCTGTCCTGGAGGATGTCGCGCCAGCACGCAGTTGATCGCGATGCGGCAGTTCGATCTATCGGAACAAGTTTGCACTCCGGAGAGTTCAGATGCGCAATGACATCAAGTACGAAAGCCTTGAAAAGCTCAACGTACGACGGCCTGTCGATAGGCTTGCGTATATTTCAGATTCATGCCGCGGAAAGGTTGTGCTGGACGTCGGTTGTTTCGACGAGACTGCACTTGAGAAGAGGGACACCGGCCACTGGCTGCATGGGCGATTGAGTGGCCAGGCCCGGCGTGTGGTGGGCGTCGATAGTTCGGCATTGGTTCCTCCCGGCGGTATTCGTACCGGAGAAAACGCGGTGATCTATCAGGGCGACGGTGTCGATATCTCCCCCGATATATTGCAGAAGGAGCCCTACGAAATCGTTGTTGCGGGCGAATTCATCGAGCACATCGAAAGCCCGCTCACTTTCTTCAAGAACATGCGGGAAGCACTCCCCGGTCGCGAACTGATCGTTTCTACACCCAACGGGGTGTGCTTCGCGAACACGCTACTGGGGATCATCGGGCGTGAGGTCCAACACCCCGATCATCTCCATAACTTCACGTTCAAGATCCTGAATACGTTGTGCTTGCGGGCGGGTTTTCAGGAGTGGGAGATCATCCCGTATCGATTCTATGCGACAGAAATGATCCTCAACAGTACAGGAGTGCGCCGGGCCTTCGTGGTCTTCGTCGAGCGCTGCATTCGCATCGTCGAGCGTATGTTTCCACTGCTGAGTTTCGGCTACGTGCTGCGTGCGAAGCTGTGAAAGCCGGACGAACATCTGCATTGCCGGCCTCCGTGCGCTTAACCCGTGGCGCTGTATCTCTCCGAGGGTTTCAGCCGTTCGAGCAAACGGAGGTAGCGCTCCATGTGCTTGTCCAGAAGATGCTCGTCACTGAGGTAAGGAGCGGTGCGCGAGATTCGGTGCAGTTCGTCGAGCGCCTTGTCGATTTCCTTCCGCGTACTCGGGGCCGGTGGCGGTGGCGACCATGTGGAGGCGTAGACGCCCGCGCTGCGGAGCGTGCGTTTGGTGCTGACCTTCAGCCTTTCATACAGCGAGAGCTGATCGTCGCTATGAAGTGGAGGAATTCTCAGTGGTTTGTAGCTGAGGTTCAGCGTCGAGAGCCAGTCATCCCATTTGAACCCCAGCGTCTCGCCATATAGCGAAACTGGAATCCACGGGATGCGGAGCGCGTCAGCCACGATGGCGCCGTGCATTGCCTCGCACAGCACAAGTTCGCAATCCATGAGCGCTGCCAGGAAGCGGTCGACGTTCCAGTGGCAACTGATAAACGCGATGCCGGCTGTTTCGCAGACCTGCTCCCAGCCAAATTGATCAAGACTGTGCCCCGCCGGTACCAGCCCGACCGCGTGCTTCTTGGGTGTTGCCGCAGGTTTGAACATCCGGATCAGCACTGCGGCATCGGTGATTGCCTTGTCCGCCGGCAAGTTCAATGCTTTTGCACTCAGTGGTCCGCGGACGGCGTGAACATTGAAGCGGTCGGTGAGCGCCGGGGCGACGCCGTAGCCGACTCCACTCCCGAAAACATGTTTCGTCGGGGTAACGGGCAGTTTCTCATTCAGCAGCGTGCCGATTCCGACAAAAAGTTCGTTCTCTTCATCGTCGAGCAAGTGGGGAATCAACTTGGGCCAAAGCCATTGGTTGAGATCGTCGCCGAAGTTGCCCCTGGGGTCCTGATAGTAATATAGCTTCATCTGCTCGGTGGTCTTGTCTGGCGATGTGTCTGCAAGCATCGGTCTGGAGCGCACATCGGCGTTCCAGAAACGACGATCATTGTTGGGGTGAATTGAGTCAAAGGAAGGATTGTCGTGTCTGGCGAGCAAGCTTCCGAGCGATGTTGCGAGCGTTGTCGAGCATCTTCCTACCGAGAGTGTGTCGGGGCAGGTTGACAGTCGATCGCGCCATGCGTTTGTAATGTTCGACATAGCGTTCGCGCAGCCGTGCCATGTCGTAGATATCGGCTACTCGGCGCATCCCCAGCCTGCCCAGTTCGGAGCGTTCGCTTTCTCCGACGTTCTTCAACGCGCTTGTCAGCGCGCCGGGTACGGTCATGTCGATGAATATTCCGTTACCGACGATGTTGCGCTGATTCGGATGATTGGTGCAGAACACCGGCAGTCCCATCGCCATCGCTTCGATGTACACAATACCGAAGGTTTCGAACAGCGATCCCAGGGTGAAGGCGTTCGCTGCGGCATAAGCTTGCGGCAGTTCTTCATGGGGCAGGTTGGCGAAGATAATCCGCTGCCCCATCAACTGGTGACCCAGCGCACGGATAGCATCAGTATCGGCACATTCCTGACCGGCGATGATCAGGTAAGCCCTTTCGATCGCCGCGACCTCGCGGATCACGTAGTCCATGCGCTTGTGCCAGTAACAAATGGTTCCGACGCTGATTACCACGAATGCGTCTTCTGGAATAGCGTGTCGCCTTCGAAAGTCGCTGTGTATGCCGGGGTGGAAACGCGTTGTATCAACGCCGTGCGGAAGGTAAAAGGCCTTGCCACTGGTGTTTTTCTTCAGGTTGTATTCGGTGTGTTCCTGCACGAAATCGCATGCGGGGAGATCGGCGCTGGGTATTGCACCGCCATTCGAAAACAGGAATTTCGGCGTATTTTCGAAAAGATGACGGAATGCGTAAAGTTGATTGCAGACTTCTTGTTCAAGGCAGTGAATGACGTCAAAACCTCCTTCGAGCAAGGGACGAAGAGCACTGTGGGCAAATGTCGCAGTCTCGATGCGGAGGCGCTCTTGTTCCTGGGCCGCAGTCATCCATTTGGGCGAAACCGGGAGATGTATGTGCCGTAGAGTTGCAGCGTTTCGCGGAATGTTTTCGATCACCAACTCTCGTGGGGTGGTATCGCCACCACCTTTCAGGAGGGTGATGTCAACCGTGTCCTTAAGCAGTTCAAAAAGATCCCGCGCGAAGGTTTCATGCCCACGGTTGATGTTGCCGAGTCCGGAGCAGAGCAGCGCAATCTTCATTGGATGGTCTCAGTGTGCTCTAAGCAGTCTTCTGGATAGTTCACGGAATTCTGCAAGGTATTGGCGCGAAAGCAGATGCAGAAAAAGGCTATAAACAAGAGCTCCGAACGCAATATCGAGCAATAGCTTCAGCGATACATGTAGCGGGCTGGAGGCAAGGTTCTGCTGGAGGAGCAGGATGCAGCCCCACATGGCGCACGAAGCCAGTATTGGCCGCAGCAGCACATTGATGATGTCACCTGTGCCCAGAGCGATCAGTCCGAACGATACTCGAAGGGTAAGGACCGAGAATAGCGCATTGGCCGAGATTACCGCTGCCACGCTTGTGAGCCCGTGGGGCAGGGTCAAGAGCACCGAAACGACCAGAAGTATCATGCCGGCGAGGTTATAGCGAAATCCCAGGCCAACCTTGTTCTGGGAGTTGAACAGTGACGAGGCGATTGCAGTGGATCCCCTCAGGGCGGCACTGACGCCGAGCATCGAGAGTATCGGAATCATCGCGAGCCATTGATCGCCATAGAGCACGGGTACGAGATCAGAGGATATTGCGGCCAGGCCAAACCCTATCGGACAGATGATTGCTGCCAGCAGCCGGGCGCAACGCAGGACGGACTGCTGGAGACGGGCCTGATCATCCTGGAGGGCCGAAAGCGCGGGAAATAGAACGCGCTGCAACGGCATGGCGATACGGCCACGCACGTCATCACTGAGCGAGCGCGCATTCTGGTAGTAACCGAGAGCCTGTGCGCCCAGCTGGCGACCGATCAGGAAGATATCCACGTTCATGGAAACGTAGTAGATCACGGTGTTGCCCATGTAGCTGCCGCTGGCCTTCCAGCTGGAGATCAGGTACCGCAAGTGGAAGCGGAAGCGGGGCAGGTAGGGCACCGCGATCAGCAGGAGCACGGGGCCTACGATCGAGCCAGTGATCGCGCCCGCTACCAGACTCCACACGCCGAAACCCTGGTATGCGAGGATGATCGCGACAATGCTGCGGATGACGATGGTGCAGATCTGTATCCAGAATTCGATCCGGAACCGCATCAGACGAGATATCAGCGCTTCATGAACAGTAGCCAGACTGCCAAAGAGAAAAGTCAGGCACAAGACGCGAAGCAGGTCGCCGGTGACCTCGTCGGCAAACAGCCAGCCACTGGCAAAAGAGATCCCGAATACGAGCAGCGTGATGACTCCACCGATAAGGAGCGAAGCCCAGAATACGGTGTCCAGTTGCACTCGGGAAACGACCCGACGCTGGATGAGGATATTGGCCAAGCCGAAGCTATTCAGCAAACCGGCAAACTCGGTTACGACCGCGGCCATAGCGATGTAGCCGAAATCCGCTGGCGTAAGCAGACGGGCGAGAATCGACATCGAGCCGATGGTCAACAAGGTCCGCAGTACGATGCCGAGCAGTGTGAATCCGGCACCGCTGACAACACGTCCTCCGAGATTCCCCTTGTTGAGTACGAAGGCGCTGCGAACGACGATATGTCGCGCCGCGTTTCGGTGTGTGCCCGAAAGGTGATTACTGGACATGGATGGTCGATGCGAGGGGCGCGATGGCTGTCCGCGTAGCGCTCAATTGCGGCGGCAGCCCTCCAATGAAACTCATACCAGCAACTCGCTGACCGCCGGGTGACCCAGGAAGGCTTGCGGGCTGGCGCTGGCGCCATAGGCACCGGATTGGAAGACGACGACGAGATCGCCCGGTTCGGCTGCCGGCAGCGGCATGCGGTCGGCGAGCAGATCGAGCGGGGTGCATAGCGGGCCGACCACCGAGCAGGGCTCGCCAGGCGCGTCTGCCATGCGGTTACCGATAGCGACGGGGTAGTTCTTGCGGATGACCTGGCCGAAGTTGCCCGAGGCGGAGAGGTGGTGATGCAGACCGCCATCGGTGACGAGGTAGGTGTGGCCGCGTGAAACCTTCTTGTCGATCACGCGGCAGACATAGATGCCGGCCTCGCCGACGAGGTAGCGGCCGAGTTCGATGACGATCTCGGCGCCCGGCAGCCTTTCGGCTGCTTCGGCGACGATGGCCGCAAGGTTGTCGCCGATGGGGGCAAGGTCCAGGCGCTGTTCGCCGGGAAAGTAGGGAATGCCGAAACCGCCGCCGAGGTTCAGGAATTTGACTGGTCCCGGGGCGTAGCCGGCGAGGCGCAGGGCGAGTTCGAAGCTCTTGCGCTGCGCTTCCACGATGGCCTCTGCTTTGAGGTTCTGCGATCCGGCAAAAAGGTGGAAGCCTTCAAAGGCCAGGCCGGCACGGCCGATGTCGGCGAGCAGGTCGGGTACCGCTTCCGCATCGACGCCGAACTGCTTGGGACCGCCTCCCATCTTCATGCCCGAACTCTTGAGTTCGAAATCCGGATTGACCCGGACTGCAACCCTCGCCGGGACGCCCAGCGCTTGGGATACGCGGGCGAGGATGTCGACTTCGCGGAAGGATTCGATGTTGATCAGGATGCCTGCCGCAACCGCCTGACGGAGTTCTTCGTCGGTCTTGCCCGGGCCGGCAAAGCTGGTCTCCAGCGGATCGACGCCGGCGTCGAGGGCGATCTTGAGTTCGCCGGCGGAGGCTACGTCGATGCCGTCGACCAGGCCCACCATGTGGGCAACCAGCGCGGGCATCGGATTGGCCTTCATGGCGTAGTGCAGCTTTACCCCGGGCGGAAGCGCTGCGCGCAGGCTGGCGACGCGAGCGGCAAGCGCCTTGCGCTCGTAAGCGTAGAACGGCGTGCGGCCAGCGCGCACGGCAAGCCGGCTGAGCGGTATGCCACCGATGATCAGTTCGCCGTTTTCTATCGGAAACTGCTCCAGCGGGGCGTGGGTGGGACTGGCAGCGGTCGGGCGGGGAGCGGTCATGCGGATATCTCTGGGTTCTTGCCTGTACAGGGCTGCGGTGAGGTCAGAAGTCGGGGAGTTGGGCGCCGGTGTGCTGGCGCATCCAGAACTCCATCATCATCATGATCCACACCATCTCGCCGTAGTAGCCGGGGTGGGCGGGAAGGTGGGTGTCGAGCAGTTCGTCGATGAAGTGCGGGCGGACGATGCCGCGCGTCTTGAAACTGCCGAGCGCATCGGCGGCGAGTGCCTTGAGGCCGGCGTGCTGGCATGCCCAGACGCCGAAGGGCAGCCCGAAGCCGTGCTTCTTCTTGGCGATGATCTCGTCGGGCAGGAAACCACGCAGGGCTTCCTTGAAGAACCAGCGCAGGCTCAGCCCCTTGAGTTTCCATTCCGGCGGCAGATCGAGTGAAAACGCCAGCAGTTCGTCCGACAGCAAGGGAAAGCCGACATCCACGCCGGCCAGGCGCGTAGTGCCGATCACCTTGGGCAGGTCGTTGTCCGCCAGGGTGTATTTCCAGTCGAAGGCGAGCATGCGGTTGATCTGCGTTTCGGCTTCGGCGGCATGCCAGGTGCCGCGTTGGAGGCTTATGGGCCGGGTACTGTCGATGCCGGCAAGGAAGTCCGGCGTGAACACGTTCTGCAGGCCCAGCCGCTGCAGCATGTTGTACATCTGGATGCGGTCGGGCATCGGGACGCGGGCCTGCTCCACATAGCTCACGCCCTTGCGCAGCAGCGGGATGCGGTCCATTCCGGGCAGGGACAGGACGGGTTCGAGCAAACCCTTGCGCAGCAGGCCGGGCACGTTGAGGTAATGGCCGAAGATCCGTTGTTTGGCATAGCGCGTGTTGCCACCGAAGAGTTCGTCGCCACCATCGCCGGCAAGCATCTTGTCGACGCCGTCCTGGCGTGCGCGGCTGGCGCAGATCCAGGCCGGCACGGCCGAGGAGTTGCCGAAGGGCTGGTCGTAGGCGGTGGCGACGTGCGGAATGCCTTCCAGCAAGTCGTCGGGGGTGACGTAGTACTCGTGGTGTTCGGTGCCGTAATGCCTGGCGGCGATACGGGCATAGGCCATTTCGTCATAGCCGTTGGCGTCGAAGCCGATCGAATAGGTGCGCGCGGGCTGGCCGAGAACCTTGCACAGCATGCCCGATACGGTGGAGCTGTCGGTGCCGCCGGAGAGGAAGGCGCCGACAGAATGGCCGGCGGATTCGCGTTCGACCGCTGCACGAACGAGTTCGCGGAAGGCCTGCTTGCTGTCTTCGAGATCGGCGGCGCGGTGTTCGCCGAAGCGCGCCCGCCAGTAGGGGCGACATTCGGTCTTGCCCTGTCGCCAGTGCAGCACATGCCCTGCTTCGAGCCGGTGGATGCCGTCGTAGATGGTGGCCGGTGCAGGGATGACGTGGAAGTAGAGGTATTCGTAGATGGCCTGCGCGGAAATGCGCTTGTCGACCAGCGGCACCGAATCGGCACGGTCGGCGAAACACAGGAGGCCGTCTTGCTCGGCGTGGCAGATCGGCCAGGTGCCGAAGCGATCGCTGGCCATCCAGGCTTCGCGTCGTGCTTCGTCGAGGACGACTACGGCAAAGCGCCCCTTGACTGCTGCGGGAGCGTCGAGGCCGTGACGCCGGAAGGCTTCCAGCCATGCGACGGCGCTGCCCTGCTCGCGTGCGATCGCCGCCAGCGCGGGATCATCGAAGCGGGGCTCGCCCTGGGCGAGGCAGCGCATGTCGCCGTTGTGAACAAGACTGACGTCCGAGGTGTGGGCCAGAAAGCCGCCGGGAAAGACCTGGAAATCCAGGCCCTGCCGCGGCGCGCCGGGAGAGGCCTCCACTTGGTCCGTCGTGGCGGACGCGGCGAATGCACCGAGAAACTGTGCGGCCAATGCGCTCTCCATGGTCTGTGCCCCGGGGGCGTGGTTGCAGCGGGTTCGTGCGTTCATGCTCGTTCAGGCGCTAGGGCGTTTCAAGCCGGAAATCTACGCCGTGCCGTCGTGCGGCGCGGGTGTCGGTCGGGAGCGATGCTGGCGCTGCGTTCATCTTGTGGTGGCGGATGCCGTGTTGCGGCACCATGGATCGTCGGTGGGCAGCTGCCACAGCCGGGCCGGCTGAGGTGCGGCGAGCCGGGCGAAGGGGGTAGCCAGCCGATGGCCGATAGCCGGTATCGCGCTGAAGCCACGTGCCAGTCCGTCTGCCAACTCGGCAGAAAAGCCCAGGCCGCGAGGGGCGAGCGGGCCGAGTTCATGCCAGCAGGAGGGGATGTGCGCAAGCCTGTGGTCGTCGTTGGCGTGGCCGATGGTTTCGCGGTCTTCGACGACGATCAGGCGGCCGCCGGGGGCGGGCATGGGGAGTGGCTTGTCGGTATCGTCGGGCAACTGACGAACCCGCAAACCCAGGCCAGGCTCTCGCCGGGTCATGTCTTCGAAGTAGGCCAGTTGCGCATTGTTGCTGGCGCCGAGCAGCTGGTCGGCCGGGTGGGTACGTGCAAATTCGACAGCGGCGCGGCTGTTGGAAACGAATACCTGGTAGCTCTGCTGTTCCAGCATGGCAAGGGGAAGGGACAGGGCCAGCATGCCTGCCCAAAGCAGCTGACGGAGCCGGGGGGCGGCGAGCGACAGGCCGTAGGCCGCAAGTATTGCCAGGGGCGCAACGAACAGGACGAGGTAGTTCGACTGCTTCATCGCCAGCCGCAGCGGTGAAAGCGAGACGGGGAAGAAGGAGAGCAGCGAGATCAGCGAGATTGTCCAGAAGGCAGCCTGCCGCAGGCCGTTACGCTCGGCGGGCTCCTTGTTGCGTCGTATGCCCAGCACCAGGCCGAGCGCCGCAAGTGGCGCCAGCAGGGCAGTGTGGCGGACATCCGCGAACAGGTAGCGGAAGTAGTAGAACGCGCCGTCTTCCCCCACGCTGCCGCCAATGAAGCTGCGCTGGATCTGGCCGAGTACGGTGCGGAACAGGTGCAGCGGGTCACCGTTGAGGATCTGCATCAGCAGAAAGTGGCCGAACAGCATCACCAGGCCGCCGGCAATCACCCACAGCCAGCGGGTGCGGAGTTCTCGCACCACCAGCGGCCACGGCAGGAAGGCAAACAGCGCAAGGGACAACAGCTCTTTGGTCCAGAACACCATGCCCATGGCCAGTCCGGCAAGAAAGGCCAGCTTTCGGCTCTTGCGGTCTTCGGACTCGAAAAAAAGGACGAAGGACAGGGTCAGGAAGGCGCTCGCGACGGCGTCGGCGTGAAGACGGGTGGCCGCGGCGACATGGAGGGGAGCCAGCGCAACCATGAGCGTGGCCATCAAGGCGGTTCCGTCGTCGAAGCGAGACCGGCAGAACCACCATACAGCAGCGAGCTCGATCACCGAGCAGGTCAGCGGCCACAGGTTGGCGGAGAACTCGCTGATCCCGAACAACCAAACCATGACTCCCGCTGGGATGTTGAATCCATACCGAAGGGCACCGTTGTAGTTGGCCGGACTCCAGGTTCCGGTCGCGACATCCAGCGCTCTGGCGACGTATAGCACCTCGTCCGAGCCCAGCGGTCCGTTGAACAGGACGATGCGCCAGACAGTCGCGGCGAGCAGCAATAGAACCAGATAGACCCACGACCGCGCCGCGATGGGCGGGTTGAGGCTGCGCATGGCAAGTGTGGTCATAACACTCTCTCGACGAAATACCGGGGGCGCTGCTTGGTTTCGAGGTAGATCTTGGCGATGTATTCGCCGAGGATGCCGATGGACAGCAGTTGCACGCCGCCGAGGAAATAGGTCGGCACCACGGTCGAGGCCCAGCCGGGGACGGTGGAGTCGAGGACCAGGTGACCATAGAAGATCCACGCGACCATTGCCAGGCTGAGGCCGCAGGTCGCCAGCCCCAGCATCGAAATCAACCGCAGAGGCACGACGCTGAACGAGGTGATGCCGTCGATGGCGAGCGCAAGCATCTTGCGCAGGGGGTACTTGGATTCGCCGGCAAAGCGCTCGTGCCGCACGTAGCGGACGGTGGTGGTGCGAAAGCCGATCTGCGGGATGATGCCGCGCAGGAAGAGGTTGACCTCGCCGTACTCGCGCAGGCACTCGACGGCACGGCGCGTCATCAGGCGGTAGTCGGCGTGGTCGTAGACCAGATCGACGCCCATCCGCGACATCACGCGATAGAAGCCCTGGGCCGTCAGGCGTTTGAAGGCGGTATCGGTGTCACGCTGGTCGCGGACGCCGAAGACGATCTCGTGCCCTTCGCGCCAGGCCGCCAGCATCTGGATCACGGCTGTCGGGTCGTCCTGCAGGTCGGCGTCCAGTGACACCAGCAGATCGCCTTCAGCCGTGAGCAGACCGGCGAGGAGGGCGCGTTGATGTCCGCAGTTGCGCGACAGCTTGATACCGCCGAAGCGTTTGTCCTCGGTGCTGAACTGCTCGATCAAGCGCCAGGTTGCGTCACGGCTGCCGTCATCGACGAAATAGACGCGGCTGTCCGCCGCGATGTGCTCGTCAGCGACGAGCCTGTCGAGCAGGGCTGCCAGATGCCTGCGGGTTTCCGGCAGGACGGCTTCTTCGTTGTAGCACGGGATGACGACCCCTAGGCGCGGCGGCATGTCGAGTCCTCAGTCGCAGTGACGGGCGGGTGGCGTGGGTGAGAAGACGAAATGGCGCTGCAGCAGGAAGGACAGCGCGGTGATCGGCACCAGCGCCAGCGCACCGCCGAGATAGGCGTTGATGCCCATGCCCGCGAACGCGCCTATCAGCGCAATGTTGGCGAAGTAGAGCAGTGCCCAGACTGCGACGAAGCGCGGAAAACGGCCGATGCCGTTGTTGCCGAAGACGAATCGCCCCTGGGTGGTGAACGACAGGAGGATGCCGAAGATCAGGGCGCCGAGACTGGCAACACTGAAATGAAGGCCGAGGGCGAGCAGAAGTACGTAGGCGCCGTACGAGGCGCCGGTGTTGAGTGAACCGACGACCAGGAAACGCAGGAGCTGAGGAAGGCGGGGGGGCGACATCATTGCGCGCTGCTCACGATGTTTCCCGCTTGCCAGTCAGGGTCAGCGCGTAGATGACCCGGCGGGCGACGCCGTTGGCCCTGGCCCTGGCCCGGCCGATGAAACGGTCCTTGCCGTTGGCGAGTACCTGCGGCTGCTGTGCGATGCGGTCGATGAAGCGCTCGAATTCTTCCGCCTGCTTGCGTCCTATGGCGACGCTCCACGACTGGTGGGAGACGCGGAAGGATGCCAGGGCAGCCTTGTCGCACCAGGCGTCGCCCTGCGCCAGTAGCCTGCTCCAGTAATCGAGGTCGAGCACGTAGGGAATGGATGCGTCGAATGCGCCCGCCTTGACCGCAGCCGACCGGCGGAACAGGACTGCGCCCGGTTCGCCGATCAGGTTGGTCCCGCCTCTTACGCAACCGCGCAGGACGTCTCGTGCCGAAACCTGTCCGGTGGGCCAGGGCGGACGCTTGATGAAAAGCTGGCGGTTGCGGCTGTCGATAATGCGGCGGGCGCCGAAGGCCAGGACTGCGTCAGGGTGCCGTTCGAGCGCATCGACCTGGCGTTCGAGGCAGTCTGGCGACAGCAGGTCGTCGTGCGGAAGTACCTTGATGTAGCGGCCACGCGCGACGTCCAGACAGCGGTTCCAGTTGCCCTGCGCGCCGAGATTGCGCTCGTTGCAAAGATAGCGGACGCGCTTGTCATTCAGATGTTGAGAGACACGTTCCGTCGTGTCGTCGGGCGAGGCGTCGTCGATGACGACCAACTCGAAGTCCGGCCACGTTTGTTGTAGCACCGATTCGATGGCCTGGCTGAGAAAAGCGCCACCGCACCAGGTCGGGATGCAGACGGACACCAGCGGCGCTTGGTCGGATGCGCTCAAAGTTGCGTCTCCAGCCAAGCGGGCTCGTGTGCCCCGACCTGTCGAGGGGATGTCATGTCGTTTCGCTCGCCAGCGCCTTGCGGTCGATTTTTCCGTTCGGGTTGCGCGGTAGCGGGCCTTCGCGCACGTCGAAGCGGCTCGGGACCATGTAGGCTGGCATGCGTGCCCGGCACTCGGCCAGCAGCGCCACGGTGTCGAGCGTGCCGCCGGGCGGCGGGGTGACGACAACGACGATGGCCTGTCCGAGGGTTTCGTGCGGAACCCCGAACGCAGCGCATTCGCCGACCAGCTTGGTTGCGTAGAGAATTTCCTCGACTTCGGTCGGGCTGACGCGGTAGCCGGAGGTCTTCATCATTTCGTCGCGCCGGCCGATGAAGTAGAGAAAACCCTCCTCGTCGCGGCGCACGGTGTCGCCCGAGAACACCGCGATTTCCGGCAGCATCAGGCCGGCCTGGCGGCCGGGAGCCTGGGCAGGAAGCGGCTTGAAGCGCTCGGCGGTCTTGTCGGCATCGTTCCAGTAGCCCATCGCTACCAGGGCGCCACGCTGTACCAGTTCGCCGGGTTCGTTAGGCGCACATTCGCTGCCGTCCTCGCGCAGCACCAGCACGTCGGCATTGGGAATGGCCTTGCCGATGGAGTCGGGGCGCCGGTCGGCTTCCTGCGGTGGCAGATAGGTGGCGCGGAAG
This sequence comes from Azoarcus sp. DD4, assembly GCF_006496635.1. Classification (NCBI taxonomy): domain Bacteria; kingdom Pseudomonadati; phylum Pseudomonadota; class Betaproteobacteria; order Rhodocyclales; family Zoogloeaceae; genus Azoarcus; species Azoarcus sp. DD4. The sequence goes on along the minus strand of NZ_CP022958.1, from coordinate 4,345,234 downwards.
GCCTCGGTCAGGCCGTACATCAGGAAAGGCCGGGTCTGCGGCAGCATCGTGCGCAGACGGGTGAGTGTTTCCAGCGGCATGCGGCCACCGGTGTTGGCGATGTAGCGCAGGTGCTTGCCTACGCTTTCCGGCCACTGAAGTTGCGACAGCTGGATCCACAGCGGCGGCACGGCGGTCAGGCCGGTGACGCGCTCCTTCTCGACGGCCTTGAGCACGTCGCGCGGCATCAGGTAGTTCAGCAGCACGACACGCGCACCGGCGTGGAATGCGGTGCTGAGCTGGGAAAATCCGGCGTCGAACGACAGGGGAAGCGCTGCGAGCAGGGTGTCGCCCGGTCCGTTCTCAAGGTACTGCGCCACGCTCTTGCCACCCGTCACCATGTTCCGGTGGGAGAGTACGACGCCCTTGGGGCGCCCCGTGCTGCCCGAGGTGTAGAGAATCGCCGCCATGTCGGTGTCGATGATGCGGTGGCCGGCCACTGGCGGCGTATCGAGCAATTGTCCCCAGCGGTGTACAGAGGCGCCCGGCAGTTCGGGCAACTCGGGGGGATCATTGGTGAGGACGACGTGGCGCAAGTCGTGACACTGGGCCAGTGTGTCGCGCAGCGCATTGAAGCGCTCGGGGGAGGTGACGAGCACGCGAACGTTGCAGTCTTGCAGGATGTAGCCGACCTGTTCGGCCTTGAGGACGGGGTTTACCGGGACGAACACACCGCCTGCGGCGCTGCTGCCGAAGAAGGAAATGACCGTCTCGAAGCGCTTGTCTAGGTAGATGCCGACGCGCTCACCGCGATCCAGGCCCAGTGCGTGCATACCGGCCGCGAAGCGCGTGATGTCCCCGGCCAGTGCTGCGTAGCTTCGTGACTCGCCGGTGAAGCTGAGTGCGTCGGCGCCTGGGGTGCGTTCCGCGCTGGCGAGGATGAGCTGGTGCAGGAGGTGGGTTGCGTTCATGGACGGCGCTCTTCATCAGATCTGGATATGCCAAGTGCAGAGTCTAGCGGAACAGTTCCTTCTTTTTCGAGACATTGTCGGCGTTTGGCCAAACATCGTGGTTGCGGTCGCCAGGCGGGTGCAGTTGCAGTACTGGCCGGCAACGCTTCGACCATGACACATGCAGGAAGGGCCGGGTGTTGGCCACAGCCAACTGCAGCGGGCCCAGGCAGATGAAGGTCGCACTGGCAAGCTTGCGTATGCCGAGCCGGCCATGGGTTTGCATGGACACCGGGTTGAACGCGGAGATACGCGAGAAGCTCCAGCGTACGCCGTCCGCGGCGAGGTGGCGGTTCGCCGCGTCCCACAGGCGCATGAAGGTTCGACCGATGCGAAAGTCGGGTTCGACGTATACGTCGTAGTCCCAGGCGCTTTCCTGGGGTACGGCCAGTTCGTAGCGGCAGCGCACCTCGTCTTCGTCGTAGGCGCCGCGTGCCAGCCACAGGTATCCGGCAAAGCGATCTCCGGCGCGCGCTGCAAGGCAGAGGTCGCCGTTGCCGAAGCGGTTGGCGATGACCTCCGGCGGGCGCGGGAAGGTCGCGACCATGGGGTCGTCGGGCTGGATGGGCGCTACCGGGTTGCGTGCGCTCTCGCGGACCAGGGTGCCGCTGCCTGCCGGGGGAATCGGCTGGGCGACAAAGTAATAGCGGATGATGCGCGCGCGGCCCCGGCTCAGGGCTTCGAGGCTGCGCGTGGCCAGGTAAAGGAGGGCGTTCGTCCCACCCAGTTCGGCGAAATTCCGTGTTATGCGCTGGAGAGGCATCGGCTCAGGTCGTCGCTGCGAATGTATTACCCGGTTATCGATCCTGTGGTCCGGGCTCGAGTGACGCAAATTGCATCACGAGCGGGCACGTGCGGCGCCCATATAATACCAACCGGCCCCTGACGCCGTCGTAGAATCCGTCACGTGTCTTTCCCGAGTGGAACCCGGAGTCCCCAATTGGATATCAAGAAGGAAGTCCTCGCGATCATCGACGAGGTTTTGAGCCTGGGCGGTCGAGCCGCCGCGTTTGAACTGGATTCGCCCCTGCTCGGCGCCGTGCCGGAGCTGGATTCGATGGCCGTCGTCGGATTGCTGAACATGCTGGAAGAGCGTTTCGGTTTCATTGTCGAGGATGACGAGATCGATGGTTCGACCTTTGCCACCGTCGGCACCCTGGTCGATTTCGTCGAAGGCAAGCTGGGCTGAAAGCCCGTGGACGTCAGGCGCGAGGTCTTCTTCATCGATGGCCGTGCGGGGCAGCGCTTCTGCGTGCTCACGCGCCCGGTCGGGATGCCCCGTGGCGGCGTCCTGTTCGTCCATCCGTTCGCGGAAGAGCTGAACAAGTCGCGCCGCATGGTTTCGCTGGCGGCGCAGGCGTTTGCGGCAAGTGGCTGGATGGTGCTGCAGATCGATCTCCATGGTTGCGGTGACAGCGCCGGCGACTTTGGCGACGCGTGCTGGCAGGGATGGGTGGATGATGTTGCCCTGGGCTGGAGCTGGCTGCGTGCGCATTGCGAGGGCCCGCGTGTGCTGTGGAGCCTGCGTGCTGGCAGCCTGCTGGCTGCGGACTGGCTGCACGGCCCGGCGCTGGAGCAGCCGGCCCTGCTGATGTGGCAGCCGGTGTCGGACGGACGCCAGCACCTTACCCAGTTCCTGCGCTTGAAGGCGGCAGGCGAGATGCTGGCCGATGCCGACGCGAGGCAGGCGATGAGCCTGTTGCGCGAGAGCCTGCAGCGTGGCGATGGCGTCGAGGTTGCCGGCTACGGCCTTTCTGCGGCGCTGGCGGCTGGGCTGGATGCGGCGAGCCTGAGGCTGCCGCCGGGTTATACCGCACCGGTTGCATTGTTCGAGGTCGACAGTCGTCCACAGCCGGAACTCTCGCCGGCGCTTGCCCGCTTGACCGAACGATTGACCAAGGCGGGTAATCTGGTTCGATCCGAGGCGGTGAGCGGTGCGGCCTTCTGGCAGACACAGGAGATCGAGACCGCGCCGACCATGATCGAAGCCTCGTTGCGCATGCTGGAGCGGGTGGCGGCATGAGTGCGGTGCCGGCGGTCGATACCGCAAGCGCTGGCCGTGTGCCTGATGAGCGTGTCACCGACGCGGGGGGGGACGCGGAGCGCCAGCTGCGAGTCAGGGAGTCCGCTTTCCTGTTCGAATGTGCCGGCGAGTCCTTGCCGGCCGTGCTGGCTGCGCCAGTGGAGGGTTCGGCGGCGACGGGCGTTCTGGTCGTCGTCGGCGGCCCGCAGTATCGGGTGGGCAGCCATCGCCAGTTCGTGCAGTTGTCGCGCAGGCTCGCCGAAAGCGGCGTTCCGTGCATGCGCTTCGATTACCGTGGCATGGGAGATGCTACTGGCCTCATGCGCGATTTCGAAGCGGTCAGCGAAGATCTTCGCGCGGCGGTCGATGCTTTCTTCTCCAGTCAGCCGCAGCTGGAGCGCGTGGTGCTGTGGGGCTTGTGCGACGGCGCCAGCGCAGCCTGCCTGTATGCCCCCACCGACGCCCGCGTTGCCGGTCTGGTCCTGCTGAACCCCTGGGTGCGGACGCCCGAGGGCGCGGCGCGCACCCAGCTTCGCCATTACTATTTCAAGCGGATCCTGGAGCCTTCCTTCTGGCGCAAGCTGTTTGGTGGCGGGGTGGCGTTGGGGCGCTCGCTTGGCGGGTTGGTCGGTGCCGTGAGGGCTGCTCGCGTGCGCTCGCACGATCCGGCGCCGGCTGCTCATGCGATTCAGGATCTGCCGACCCGGATGGCCAGTGCGTTGGCTGCGAGCGCGGCGGAGTATGCCTTCTTTCTGAGTGAGCGGGATTACGTTGCACGGGAGTTCGAGGGGGGCGTCGCGAAGTCGTCGCGGTGGTGCTGCCTGCTTGAAGGACCACGGTTCCTGGGTATCAGGCGCTTCGAGGCCGACCATACGTTCTCGACAAAGAGGGCAAAAGAGGACGTCGCCGTTGCCACTTTGGCAATGGTGATGGAAATCGCAAGGCGCGGAGGGAGGATGGAGAAATGAGCGTGCGCAGGTGGAGGCTGCTGGGAGCCCTGCTGGCTTCCGGATGGCTGCAGTTGGGGATCAGTGCTCATGCCCAGGAGGTGCCCGGTTGCGGTTCGCTCAAGAGTGGGTATGGGCCGTTCGACTATCGCACGGGCAAGGCGAGTCTCCGCATCGTCGAGCAATACCATTTCCCGCCTTCGGTGGAACAGCTGAGAAAGGGGATCAGCGGCACCATCGGTGGCGATCTGGCGTACACGCTGCACGCGTCCCCGAATCATCATCGGGCCTTGATGTCGATGGTCAATCTCGGCGTGCGTGACCGGACTGCACATGCGCCGGGGGCCGCACATTCGGTCGAGTGCTATCTGATCCGTGCCGAAACCTACACGCCCGACGACGGGATGGTGAAGCTCATCTATGGGCTCTATTTCCTGAAGCATGGCCAACCGCAGCAAGCCTTGGCCAAGCTCGAGGAAGCCAGCGCGCTGGACGGGAACGACGCCAATATCCACTACAACCTCGGCCTGGCCTATTTCGATCTCAAGCAGTACGACAAATCGCTTGCCGGTGCGCATCGCGCCTATGCACTCGGTTTCCCGCTTCCTGGCTTGCGCGACAAGCTCAAGCGTGCCGGCAAGTGGCGCGAACCGCCGCCGCCCGCACCGGAGACGATATCCCCGGAGCCGGCCGCGTCCGGCGTGGAATCGGCCCCGCCAGCCGCAACCGGGCAGGTTGGCGAGTCGGCGCAGTAATCCATGCACGCAGGTGCGGAGCGAGGCCGGCGCCCGCACGCGCTGGCCGACGTGACGGTGCCGGTTGCGACTGGCGTGACGACAAGGCTTGCCTGGCTGATCCTGGCGCTGCTCGCGTGCGGTGCGCTCGTGGTGTTTGCCGGAACTCATCCGCTGGGCAGCCTGCGCGGCGCTGTCATCGTCGCGATCTGCCTGCTGGCGGTGGCCTGGCACCGTGACGCCTGGCTGGTCGCGGTGCCGGCCCTGGCGCCGGTCGTGGACCTTGCCGGCTGGACCGGCGCGATCCATCTGACCGAAAGCGATGCCCTGGTGCTGAGCGCTTTGGCCGTCGGGGGGGTGCGAGAGGCCTTTCAGCCGACTTCCTCGCCGCCAAGCCGCATGTGGCGATTCGGTGTGCTGCAGTGGGGGCTGGTCGGCTTGTTGTTGTCGAGCTTCATGCTGTCGACGGCCTGGTGGCCACTACTCGCTGTGTGGAACGACCCGAGCCTGCTGGCGGGCTATTCGACTCCGCTCAACGGTGTGCGGCTGGCCAAGGGTTTTATCTGGCCTGTCTTGCTGTTGCCCTTGCTGATCGTGGCGATGCGCGCGCGGCAGGCGCAGGCGGTCGGATTCTGGACGGCAGGCGTGCTGCTCGGCCTGCTGCTGGTGTCGCTGGGGGCGCTGTGGGAGCGCATGGTGTTTACCGGGCTGACCGATTTTGCCAGCGACTACCGGACGACCTCGTTGTTCTGGGAAATGAACGTCGGCGGCGCCACGCTGGATGGCTGGCTGGCGCTGACGGTGCCGTTCGCGGTGTGGATGGTGCTGCGCGAGCAGCGGGCCGCACGCCTGGTACCGTTGATGGCCTTGTTGGCGCTTGTCGGCTACGTGGCCTTCACGAGCTTTTCCCGCGGCTTGTACCTGGGTGTGGCGCTCGGTGTTGCGCTCACCGGCGTGTTGATGGTTCGCAGCGCAGCGCAGCGCGGTTCGGTTCGCCTCGCGCCGGGCGTCGTGCTGGCTTGGGGAGGCTTTGCGCTGGTCCTCGGATGGTCCTTCGTCGGCGTGTTCCAGAGCGGTGGCTACCGCGGGCTTGCGGCCATGCTGGGGCTGGCTGCCGGCGTGTTCGCGGTCGCTCCGCTGGTTGCAGTGTCGTCGGGCCGGCAACTGGCTCAGGCGGCTCTGCTCGGTTTGATCGGCGGCGGACTCAGTGTCGTGGCGATGTGGGGAATACCGAAAGGGGTCTATCTGGCCTATGCGTTGAGCGGGGCGAGCCTGTCATGCCTGCTTCTGCTGAGGCCGCCGGCGCGCTGGTTGCGCGTGGCGCAGGTCTGCGCCCTGGCCTGCGTGGTGTGGATGGCGATCGCCGCGGTGCTGATGTCGGAGTTCTGGTCCGAAGGACGGGGGCTGCTGGCGGGCTCGATTGCCGCGTTGTGGGTGCTGGCGCCGCTGGGGGTGGTCCACCGCTGGCCGACCGTCTGTTGGCGCCCGAATGCTGCCGCTTGGGTACGGGTCGCGCTGGCCTTGGGGAGCCTGGCGGCGGTCGTCGTGACCTTCAACACCTACTACGCGAGCAAGCGCTTTGAGACCGTGGCTGAGGATTTCGCCGGCCGGTTGCAGCATTGGTCGCTGGCAGCGGCGTTGCCGCAAGGGGATCAGGCCTTCTGGCTGGGAATAGGGGTGGGGCAGTTTGCCGAGCGCTTCTTCTGGCAGGTTCCGAACGGCATGTATCCCGGCAGCCACCGGATAGAGCGGGAAGATACGGGCAATCTGTACCTGCGGTTGGGCGGGCCGCGCCACGTGCTGGGGTTCGGCGAACTGTACCGTGTGTCGCAGCGCGTGCGGTCCGATCTCGAAGCCCCCTTCGTGCTCGCCCTGCGGGTCAGGGCGCCGGAGGGTGAGGTGATCCTGCATACCGAGATCTGTCGCAAGCATCTGCTCTACACGACCGAATGCACCGGTAGCGAGCAGCGGGTGATGGCGGGCGATACCTGGCGCCGGGTGCAGGTCGCCGTCGGCAAGGAGGGCCTGGGCTGGGGGGGCGGATGGCTACCGCGCCTGACGGTCTTCTCGGTGGCAAGCGGTAGTCAGGGGCGCCGGATCGAAGTCGATGACCTCAGCCTGATCGATGCGCAGGGCAGGGAGCTCATCGGCAATGGCGACTTTTCGGCCGCCAGTGATTTCTGGTTCTTCAGCAGCGACCGCCATCACCTGCCCTGGCATGCGAAGAATCTTTGGCTTCATTACTTCGTCGAACAGGGCGTGCTCGGTCTGCTCGCGTTCAGCGTGTTGTCGCTGGCGGCCTTTTTCCGGGTGACGGTCGGACGGGCGGCGCGGCATGCGCTGGCGCCGCCGCTGGCAGGTGGCATGGCGGCGTTCTTCGCGGTAGGGGCGTTCGATAGCCTGGTCGATGCTCCGCGGCTCGCCCTGCTCGCGTTCCTCATGTGCTTTCTCGCACTGGGGCTGCGCGCTCCGTCCGATGCGGCGAGATCCCGCTAGGGCGGGGTCGCAACGTGTTCCGATATCGTCGCTTGGTTGGCCGGTACGCGCTGGAACGCGCCTGGCGCCCATGATGCCGGTGGGGCGAGGGCCCTTGAGCTGGCCGGAGCGGTGAATTCGGCCGTTGGTATCAGCGCCGGAGTCGCCGGCGGCATGACTTTGCCGCGCAGCGGCGATGACGGCGGAAGGGTGAAGTCGGCGCCCCTTCCCGCGAAGTAGCCGGCAGGCAGCTTCTGGTTGCCGGCGTGATCGCCGGGGTGGATCTGGTCGAAGAAGCCTTCTCCGACGATCAGATTGTTGAGTGTCACGATACTGAGAGGGCTGGTCAGCCGCTCGGGCCAGGCGCGCAGGAAGTGGGCCGCTTGCGGTTTTTCGTTGATCAGCGTGTTGTGCGACATGCGCAGCCGGTTCTCCTGCCAGCCGGGCCCCTCGGCGCCGAACGCGATCAGGGCGAGGTTCTCGCTTCCCGGACTCTGACCGATGACATTGCCCACCAGCAGGGCGTCGCCGCCGTCCGGGAGGTCGATCTCATACGAGGCTCTGCCGGCCGGACCATCCACGATGAAGTTGTAGCGCAGTACGCTGGTACGCGCGCGCGACTTGATCAGGTGGCCGAAGTGACCGCCCTCGAAACGGCTGCCCTCCACATGGACGGTGTCGATGCGGCCGACGTAGAGCAGGTGCGGCAGCGGGGCGGATTGCGCGGGGGCGTTGGCGAACACGCTGTCGCGCACGGCCAGCCTTGCGTCGGCGACGTTGCCCGTCAACACGCCCATCTGGTTGTCTTCGAAAGTGCAGCCCTGGATTTCGAGCGCGCCGCTCTCTAGGCGTATTGCCGCGCCGTTGCCGTCGGCGGCACGGGCCCCGCGAAAGGCGAGGTTGCCGACCTTGATGCGGCCATTGCGAAACACCCAGATGGCCTTACCTTCGGCAATCTTCCCGTCGGCGATCAAAGTGGGCTGCGGAGAGAGACCGCGGATTTCCAGCGCGTGCTGTTCCCAGACCGCGACATCGCCGCGGTAGGTGCCGGGCTTGATGAGGACGAGGTCGCCGTCCCGGGCGATGCGGGCCGCGTCGGCGATGCGCGTGATTGCCTCGCCCTCGCCGACCATGATGACCGCGGCCGTCGACACCGGCGCCGACAGGCTCGCCACAAGGCCGCAAATCAGGAGGCGCATGGGGCCAGCGCGCCGGCGCGGTGTCGGGAAGGAGGCGCCTACTTGCTCTTGATCATCGTGCCGACACCATGATCGGTGAGGATCTCCAGCAGCAGGCAATGTTCGACGCGGCCGTCGATGATGTGCACCGACTTCACGCCATTGCGCGCGGCGTCGAGCGCCGAGCCGATCTTGGGCAGCATGCCGCCGGAGAGCGTGCCGTCGGCGACGAGATCGTCGATCTGGCGCGGGGTCAGGCCGGTGAGCAGGTTGCCGGCCTTGTCCAGCACGCCCGGGGTGTTGGTCAGCAGCACCAGCTTTTCCGCCTTGAGGATCTCAGCGAGCTTGCCGGCGACGACGTCCGCATTGATGTTGTAGGTCTCGCCGTTTTCGCCGACTCCGATCGGGGCAATCACCGGGATGAAGTCGCCCTGGTCGAGGAAGGAGATGAGGCTGGGGTCGATGCTGGTGATCTCGCCCACCTGGCCGACGTCGATGACATCGCCCGGCGCGTCCAGCTTCTGCATCAGCAGCTTCTTGGCGCGGATGAAGCTCGCGTCCTTGCCGGTGAGGCCGACGGCCTTGCCGCCGTGCTGGTTGATGAGGCTGACGATCTCCTTGTTTACCTGGCCACCGAGCACCATTTCGACGACCTCCATGGTCTCGGCGTCGGTGACGCGCATGCCCTGGATGAACTCGCCCTTCTTGCCGACGCGGGTGAGCAGATTCTCGATCTGCGGGCCGCCGCCGTGCACCACCACAGGGTTGAGGCCGACGAGCTTGAGCAGCACCACGTCGCGCGCGAAACAATCCTTGAGGTGGGGGTCGGTCATGGCGTTGCCGCCATACTTGATGACGATGGTCTTGTCGAAGAAGCGCTTGATGTAGGGCAGGGCTTCGGCAAGGATCTCGGCCTTGCGGGCGGGGGTGACGGCGTCGGTGCGGCTTTCAGCGGACATCGGGTTTCTCCGGAAACAGTCTGCCGATTGTAGTGGCCGAGGGGGCAAACAAAAAGCGGAAGACCGTGCGGTCTTCCGCCTGCCGTGTCGATCTGCGGATGGTGATCAGGCGATCGTCAGCCGCTTCGCCTGCGCTTCGGCCTTCTTCGGCAGCGTCAGTTCCAGCACGCCATCGTTGAACTTGGCGGTGGCACGTGCTTCATCGATGTCCTGGCCGAGTTGGAAGCTGCGCGACACCTTGCCGAAGTAGCGCTCGGTGCGAAGCACGCGCTCACCTTCCTTGGTTTCGCTCTCCTGCTTGCGTTCGGCGCTGATCGACACCACGGGACCATCGATGTGGACGTGGATGTCTTCCTTCTTCATCCCCGGCAGCTCGGCATGCACCGCATAGCCTTCCGGGTCTTCCTTTACGTCGACCCGCATCTGCGGGACTTCGCCGGCGTTGCTGCCGGAACCGAATTCGACCGGCCGCACGAAGAAACCGCGGAAGAAGTCGTCCAGGGGGTCACGACGGATCAGATTGCTCATTTGTCATCTCCTCGTTGTGCGCTATCGGGCTTGTCGCCTCACCCCGAATATAGGACCGGGTTGGGGCATTTCAAGAGCCGGAAGGGCTGTCCGCGTACGATGGGAAACGAGAACGACTACAGGCCGGTGCCGTCGCCGGGTGCTGCCAGATCCAGGAAGGCCCAGAAGGGCACCTTCTGTTCCGCCCACGCTTGGCTTGCCTCGCGCAGGATGTCGAGTGCGATGCCGAAGTCGTCGGCTTGCCGGTTGCGCAGGTCGGCGGCATGCCTCAGCAGCAGGACGTAGCCGGGTGCCGGCACCCAGGAAAGATCGCCGAGGCAGTCGGCGAGCGCATCCCAGTTGTGACCGAACCACTGGGGAAAGCTCAGCGCATCGGCCATGCGCTGGAGCAGCGCGGCCTTGTCCGCGCAGGCGCCGAGGTCGATGCTGCGGGCACAGTAGCCGAGCTGCGTGGCTGCGGCGAGCAGGCGGTCGGCGCTGCCGATGGGGAGCGGGCGCACGCCGGCGCGGGTGGTGTCGGCGAGGAGGGCGGGCAGCGTACTGGAGGAAGGGGTGTTCATGGACGAGGCTGGATCAGGCGGAAGCTGCGATAGTGGTCGTCGGTGTAGTAGTAGCTCGTCGGCGGATTGCCGCCGGTGACGATGCGTCTCGCACCGCGGTCGCGCTCGCCGGGTGTCGGCACGGTGTATTCGCGGTAGTAGCCGCGCGGTTTGTCGGGCAGCAGGCGCTCGCGGTTCTGGAACACGGTGCCGTCCTTGCGGTAGGGGAAAGGGCCGCCGCGGTCGATGAGTTGCAGGGTTGTAATGGCTTCGGCCGGCAGCGCAGCCGGATCGACACCGGATTTGCTGTCGGAAAAGCAGCCGCCGAGCAGGATGGTGAGCGCGAACGCAGCGAGCAGGCGGAACAGGGTGTTGCGCAGCATCGTGGGTGAGTTCCAGCGGGGATTACGGTACTGGCGTCCGCCGGGCAGGCGATGTGGTGGCAGGGCGCACGCCGTAGTGCTGGATCAGCGTGTGCATGAACTCGCCGATGGCGGCGAGCTTGGGGTAGCCGGGCGAAAGCTTGCGGGCGCGCTCGATGAGGTTGCGCGCCTGGCTGGCGAAGCGGTCGTTCCAGCCGCGATGCTCGATATGGCGCAGCAGTGCGAGCGCTGCGTTGAAGAGTACGTGCGGGTTGCCCGGCATCTTGCGGGCGGCGTTCATCATCTCGGTGACTGCGCCATCGTAATCACCGGCACGGGCCTTGTCGGCGCCGGTGGCGATCAGGGATTTGACCTCGGCCTGGATGCGCTGCTCTATCTGTTGCGACAATTGGGCCAGCCCGCGCGATTCAAGCATCGCACGGGTCGATTCGATGGTCTGATCGTCGCCGGCGTGACGCAGGATGTCCATGGCCACTTCGCTGGCGGCCGTGCCGAGGTTGTTGTCCACGCAGGCCTTGACCAGTTCCTGCTTGAGCGCAACGGACAACTGCGAGGCGCCGCCGCTGCTGCGGGCTGCAATGAGGAGCGCTTCCTGGGCGCGCGGGACGTCGCCCTGGCGGGCGCACAGCAGGGCGGTGGACAGTGCCTTGCACAAGATCGCCTTGGGCTGATGCCCCATGCTCTTGTCGAGGTCGGTGATGGTGCTCGCTGCCTCGTCGAGCTTGCCCTGGGTCAGTTGCGCCTGGACGAGACGAACATGGTCTTCCGGATCGCGGAAGTCCGAATACTTGCCTTTACGGACGACCTCGGCCATGACCGTTTCGGCCGTGCTGGCGTCGCCCAGTTCGAGCGAAACCTCGCCGAGATGGCGCAGGCGGGCGAGGCGATGAGGTGAACGCGCGGTGGCGGCCTGGAGCGATACGCGGGCGAGTTCGAGCTGACCGGCTTCCTCATGCAGACGGGCGAGGAGGTCGTAGGCGTCGATGTAGTTCTCGTTCTCGGCGATCAGGGCGTCGAGCAGTTCTTCGGCCTCGGCATGCTGCTTCTTCTGCAGGAGCATGCGGGCGAGCCCCAGTCGCGCCCACGGGATCGCCCGCGACTCGAGTATCTGCCGGTACAACGCCTCGGCCTGGTCGGCGTGGCCCAGCATGGCGTGGAGTTCGGCCTCAAGCCGCAACAGGTCGATGATGTACTGCGGATGGGTGTTCTCGGTCTGCTCGCAATAGGCGATGGCCTCGACGATGTCGCCCATTTCCAGCAGTCGCCATGCAGGGAGAAAGGCCTCGCGTTTTTCCACCGCCCGGAGGAGGCGCACGCGCAGGGTTTCGGATGTCAGCGGCTTGAGGATGTAGTCGTTCGGCGCGAGCTCGGCCGCGCTGATCACCCTGTCGTAGTTCCGTTCGCCGGTGATCATGATGAAGAGCGTCGCGAGCGGGATGATTTCGTGGCCGCGCAGGTCTTCGAGCAGATGCTGGCCGTCCTGGCCCTCGCCCAGGTGGTATTCGCAGAGGATGAGGTCGTAGCGCCTTTCGCGCAGCCGGCGGACCGCCATGCCGGCCGAAACCGCAAAGTTGACATCGTCCATGCCGATGGAAGACAGCATGGTGCGCAATTGAGTGCGCATGGTCGGTTGGCTTTCGACGACCAGTACGCTGAGACGATCGAGTGATGCCATGGTCGATATGCCTTGTCGGCCGCGGCTTGCGGCTCCGGAGAAGCTTACGGCAAGCAGCCCCAAAACCTGAAGAGGCAGTCGCGCTTTTGTCCGGCCGCCTGGGAGGGCCTTCCAAAACAAAAGGCGGGGCTTGCGCCACCGCCTTTCCGGTCGGGTCTTCGCCGGAGCGAATGGGCCTCTGCTTCAGCTCTTGCCGACTTCGACCTGCGTTTCCACCTTCTGGCGCAGGCGGATGTGCAGTTCGCGGAGCTGTTTCTCGTCGACTTCGCCCGGGGCGTTGGTCAGCAGGCACTGGGCACGCTGCGTCTTGGGGAAGGCGATGACGTCGCGGATGGATTCGGCGCCGGCCATCATGGTGACCACGCGGTCGAGACCGAACGCAAGGCCGCCGTGCGGCGGCGCGCCGAACTTGAGCGCGTCGAGCAGGAAGCCGAACTTGACCTGCTGTTCTTCGGCGCCGATGTTGAGCGCCTCGAATACCGTGGCCTGCACGTCGGCACGGTGGATACGCACCGAACCGCCACCGATTTCCCAGCCGTTCAAGGCCAGGTCGTAGGCCTTGGCCAGGCACTCGCCCGGATTGGTCTTGAGCAACTCGACGTGCTCGTCCTTGGGGCTGGTGAAGGGGTGGTGGCAGGCGGTCCAGCGCTTGTCGTCCTCGTCATACTCGAACATCGGGAAGTCGACCACCCACAGCGGGCGCCAGGCGTCGCCGGTGACGTAGCCCTTTTCATGGCCGAGCTTGATGCGCAGCGCGCCGATGGCGTCGTTCACCACCTTGGTCTTGTCGGCACCGAAGAAGATGAGGTCGCCGGACTGGGCGCCGGTCCGCTCGAGCACGCCGCGCAGCGCGGCTTCGGAGAGGTTCTTCACGATGGGCGACTGCAAGCCGGCTTCGTTGGGCTGGCTGACGTCGTTCACCTTGATGTAGGCCAGGCCCTTGGCGCCGTAGATGGCGACGAACTTGGTGTATTCGTCGATCTCGCCGCGGGTCAGGGTGGCACCGCCGGGGACCCGCATCGCCGCCACGCGACCGCCGCTGTTGGCCGGGCCGGAGAAGACCTTGAAGGCCACGTCCTTCATCAGGTCGGTGACTTCGGTGAGTTCCAGCGTGACGCGCAGGTCCGGCTTGTCCGAGCCGTAGCGGCGCATCGCTTCAGCGTAGGTCATGCGCGGGAAGGGCGCGGGCAGCTCGACGCCGAGCGATTCCTTGAACACGAAGCGGATCATCTCCTCCATCAACGCGGTGATCTCGGTTTCGTTGAGGAAAGAGGTTTCGATATCGACCTGGGTGAATTCCGGCTGGCGGTCGGCGCGCAGGTCCTCGTCGCGGAAGCACTTGGTGATCTGGTAGTAGCGGTCGAAGCCGGCCACCATCAGCAGCTGCTTGAAGAGCTGCGGCGACTGCGGCAGCGCGAAGAACTGGCCCGGATGCACGCGCGAGGGCACCAGGTAGTCGCGCGCGCCTTCCGGCGTGCTCTTGGTGAGCATCGGCGTTTCGACGTCGATGAAGCCGGCGCCGTCGAGGAAGCGGCGGAAGGCCATCGCCACCTTGTAGCGCAGCATCAGGTTCTTCTGCATCTGCGGGCGGCGCAGGTCGATGACGCGGTTGGTCAGGCGGACGGTCTCGGACAGGTTCTCGTCGTCGAGCTGGAAGGGCGGTGTGGCCGAGGTGTTGAGCACCTCGATCTCGTGGCACAGCACTTCGATCTCGCCGGAGGTGAGGTTGGTGTTCTCGGTGCCGGCGGGACGGCGGCGCACCTTGCCGGTCATCTTCAGCACGAATTCGTTGCGCACCGATTCGGCGGTCTTGAACATGTCGGGACGGTCCGGGTCACACACCACCTGGACGAGGCCTTCGCGGTCGCGCAGGTCGATGAAGATTACCCCGCCGTGGTCGCGGCGGCGGTGGACCCAGCCGCACAGGGTAACGATCTGGTCGAGGTCGGCGGCGGTGACTTGGCCGCAGTATTGAGTTCGCATGGTGTGGTTTCCGACTGTTCCGCGCGGCCCAACTGGCCGTGCGGCGTGGTGTGTGACGTTTATTCGTTGAGGAGGGCGGGGCGTTCGGTCGGTTTGCGCACCGGCGGTGCAACCACGCCCATTGAGATGATGTATTTCAGGGCTTCGTCCACGCTCATGTCGAGCTCGACGACGTCGGCTGCCGGCATCATCAGGAAGAAGCCGGAGGTCGGGTTGGGCGTCGTCGGCACATAGACGCTAACGAAGTCGCCGTCGAGGTGATGGGCGGCATCGCCCCCCGGTTTGCCGGTGAGGAAGGCGATGGTCCAGGAGCCTTCACGCGGGTACTGCACCAGCAGCGCCTTGCGGAAGGCCTGCCCACTGCTGGAAAAAAGCGTGTCGGAGACCTGCTTGACGCTGTAGTAGATGGACTTCACCACCGGGATGCGGGCGAGGATGGCTTCCCAAAGTTGCACCAGCTTCTGGCCGAGCACGTTGGCGGCAACAAGCCCCGTGACCAGCAGGATGAGGATGCTGAGCAGCACGCCGATGCCGGGGATGTTCATCCCGAACATGCTCTGCGGCTGCATGCCGTTGGGCAGCCAGAGCAGGATCTGGTCGAGCGTATTGATGATCCACGCCAGCACCATGAAGGTGATGGCCAGCGGAATCCAGATCAGCAGGCCGGTGATGAAGTACTTCTTCACTGAGCGCGCCGGTCAGGACGGGTGGCAGGCGCAGCTGCCGCCGCATCCGGCCGCCGGTGCGCTGTCGCTGCTGGCGGCCGGCTTGGAGCTGCCGCCCTTGAAATCGGTAGCGTACCAACCGCTGCCCTTGAGCTGGAAGCCGGCGGCGGAAAGCAGCTTGGTATAGCTTTCCTTGCCACAGGACGGGCAGGTGGCGAGCGGTGCATCGCTCATCTTCTGCAGGTGTTCCTTCTGGAACCCACAGCTTTCGCAACGGTATTCGTAAATGGGCATGACGACCTCCGGCAAGGCAAGTGCGCAAGTCTAACGCAATGCAGCATAAGGAAAAAGCGACAGCCGTCCGGCGTGCGCGCGGCAGCGCACCGTCCCGGACTGCTGCGCAGCAGATGAGGGTGGGCGCCCGGTTTTCAAGTCACCCGGCGCAGCCGGTCAGAAGGCGCCGAGGTACTGTGCGGTGATCCTGTCGCCCCAAAGCATGGCCACAATACCGGCTACCGCCAGATACGGGCCGAAGGGAATGGGTACGTTGCGGCCATGGCGGGCAAGCAGTATCAGTGCGATCCCGACGATGGCTCCGACCAGGGATGACAGCAGGATGGTGAGCGGCAGCATCTTCCAGCCCAGCCAGGCGCCAATTGCACCGAGCAGCTTGAAGTCGCCATAGCCCATGCCTTCCTTGCCGGTTGCGAGCTTGAACAGCCAAAAGACCGACCATAGCGACAGATAGCCCGCCATTGCGCCAATGACAGCCGACGGCAGTGCGGAGAAGGTTGAGCCTAGGTTGAAGGCCAGTCCGAGCCACAGGAGGGGAAGTGTGAGTTGATCCGGCAACAACTGGGTGTCGAGATCGATAAAGGCCAGCGCGATCATCGTCCACAGGAACAGCAAGGCACCGATGGCGGCGACGCTGAAACCGAAGTGCCAGGCGACGTAGCCGGAGAGGGCTGCACTCAAGCCCTCGATGATGGGGTAGCGGCTGCCGATGGAGGCTCCGCAGTGGCGGCAGCGGCCACGCAGCACGAGGTAGCTCACCACCGGGATATTCTCGATCGCTCCGATCAGGTGGCCGCAATGCGGGCAGCGCGAACGCGGCGTAGCGAGGTTGAAGCGCTCCTGTTCGGGTATGGGGTCTCCACGCAATTCGGCAGCCTGGGCATGCCATTCGCGCTCCATCATCCTGGGCAGGCGATGGATGACGACATTGAGGAAGCTGCCGACAAAAAGCCCGAGAAGGGCTGCAAGCGTACAGAAGGCGACCGGGTCGCGGAGGTAGTCGGGCATGGGGCAGGGGTGACGCTGCGACCGGCCTCAGCCAGTCGCAGCCATATCAGACGACGGAGCCGAGCTTGAAGATCGGCAGGTACATGGCGACGACCAGACCGCCGATGACGGTGCCGAGGAAGACCATGATGAGGGGTTCGAGCAGTTGGGATAGGCCGGCAACCGCTTCATCCACTTCCTGTTCGTAGAAATCGGCAACCTTGGCGAGCATGGAATCGAGCTGGCCCGACTCCTCGCCGATGGAAACCATCTGCACAACCATGGTGGGGAACACGCTGGTGTTCTGCATGGCCACCGTCAGGCTGGTGCCGGTGCTGACCTCGTTCTGGATCTGTTTGGTCGCGGTGAGGTAGATGTAGTTGCCTGCTGCGCCGCCAACGGAGTCGAGCGCTTCGACCAGCGGAACCCCTGCCGCGAACATCGTGGACAGGGTGCGAGCCCAGCGCGCGACCGTCGCCTTGCGGATCACGTCGCCGATGACCGGAAGCTTCAGGACGATGCGGTCCACCGCGATCTGCATTGCCGCCGAGCGTTTGTAGATGAAGGAGATGCCGACGATGATGCCGATGATGGAGCCGAATATGAGGTACCAGTATTCGGTGAAGAAGTCGGACATCGCGATCACCATGAGCGTCGGGGCAGGAAGGTCTGCGCCGAAACTGGTGAATACGTTCTTGAACTCGGGGATCACGAACAGCATCATGACCGCGACGACAAGCGCCGCGACGACGACGACCGCGATCGGATAGAACAGCGCCGACTTGATCTTGCCCTTGATGGCGAGGATCTTTTCCTTGTACGTGGCGATGCGGTCGAGCAGGCTGTCGAGAATACCGGCCTGTTCGCCCGCGCCGACCAGGTTGCAGAAAAGCTTGTCGAAATACAGCGGGTGTTTGCTGAAGGCCTGCGACAGGCTTGAGCCGGTCTCCACGTCGGTGCGCACTTCGTTCAGCAGGCGCGCCAGGCTGGGGTTGCCCGACCCCTTGATGCCGATGTCGAAAGCCTGCAGGAGCGGCACGCCGGCTTTCATCATCGTGGCAAGCTGGCGCGTGAAGAGCGCGATGTCCTTGTCGGTGATCTTGTGGCCGCGGGACAGCTTCTGCTTCCTCACCTTGGTGACCGTGACGCCCTGGCGGCGCAGGGTGGCCTGGACGACGGTGTCGCCCGTCGCGCGCATTTCGCCGCGGACGATCTTGCCGGTCTTGTCCTTGCCCTCCCAGTTGTAGAGGTCTTCCTTCGGGCCGGTCGTCGTGCGCTGAGGGGCGCGGGCTGCTGTCGCCATGAGTAGGGATTCCCGTTATTGCTTTATTCGTTGGTGGAGGCGAGGACTTCTTCCAGCGAAGTGACTCCCTGCTTGACCTTCAGCAGGCCGGACTGGCGCAGGTCGCTGACGCCCTCGCGCTTGGCTTGGGCTGCGATGTCCATCGAGTTGCCGTTGGTCATGATGATATGTGCAATCTCTTCAGTGACCGGCATGACCTGATAGATGCCTACACGTCCCTTGTAGCCGCTGCCCTTGCAACGATCGCAGCCGACCGGGCCATAGGGTTGCCAACTGCCGTCGAGGTCTTCTTCGCTGAAACCGGCCTGCAACAGTGCCTCGATCGGGATGTCCACCGGCTTCTTGCACGAGCACAGGCGCCGGGCCAGCCGTTGGGCAGTGATCATGATGACCGACGAGGCGATGTTGAACGGGGCGACCCCCATGTTCTTCAGGCGTTCCAGCGTGGTGGGGGCGTCATTGGTGTGCAGCGTGGATAGCACCAGGTGGCCGGTCTGCGCTGCCTTGACCGATATCTCGGCCGTTTCCAGGTCGCGGATTTCGCCGACCATGATCACGTCCGGATCCTGGCGCAGGAAGGCGCGCAGCGACGCGGCGAAGGTGAGGCCGGCCTTTTCATTGACGTTGACCTGGTTGATGCCGGGCAAATTGATTTCGGCCGGATCCTCGGCGGTGGAGATGTTTACGCCCGCCTTGTTGAGCAGGTTGAGGCAGGTGTAGAGCGATACAGTTTTGCCCGACCCGGTCGGGCCGGTGACGAGGATCATGCCGTATGGGCGTTCGACGGCGTCGAGCAGGGCCTTTTTCTGCTCGGGCTCGTAGCCGAGGGCATCGACACCGAGCATGGCAGAGCTAGGATCGAGAATACGCATCACGATCTTCTCGCCGTGCAAGGTCGGCAGTGTGGAAACGCGGAAGTCGATGGCCTTGTTCTTGGACAGGACCAGTTTCATCCGGCCGTCCTGCGGAATGCGTTTTTCCGAGATGTCCAGGCGCGAGATGACCTTGATGCGGGCGGCGATCTTTTCCTTCAGGACCAGTGGCGGCTGCGCGATCTCGCGCAGTATGCCGTCGGTGCGCACGCGGATCCGGTAGTACTTTTCGTAGGGCTCGAAGTGGATATCGGACGCGCCTTCGTTGATCGCGTCTATCAGTACCTTCTGGATGAACTTGACGACAGGGGCGTCGTCGACCTCTGCGCTGCTGTCCTCGCTGACCTGTTCTCCCGCAGTGTCCTGCTGCAGGAGATCCATGTCGAACTCTTCGCCGGTCAGATCCTTGAGCGTCTGCTCGGTCGACTCGGCAAGGGTGTCGGCAAGCTTGCACAACTTGTCGACCTCCACCACGATGAGATCGACCTGCAGCCCGGTCTGGAAGCGGATTTCGTCGAGCACCCGCATGTTCGATGGGTCTGCGACGGCAAGGGTGAGGCGGTTCTGGCGCTTGCCGAGCGCGACCACCTGATGCTTGCCCATCAGCTTGCGGTCGACCGCGTCGCGCGGGATCGAGGCTTTGTCGATGGCGCCGATGTCCAGCAGCGGGTAGCCGAACGTTTCGGCTGCGAAGCGTGCGATGTCGCGTGTGCTCATCAGACCGCGTTGTGCGATCTCGAGCAGGAAGGCGTTGCTTGATCCAGTACTTTTGGGTGAACAGGACAGGACGTCGGCCTCACTCAGCCGACCATGCTGGATCAGTGCTCGGGCAAGCCCGCTCAGTGCGGTCTGGGGGTTTGCTGCCATGTCCCACTCTTAACTAACTGACATGGAATCTTGCACGCCGCGTCCGGCCTTGTAAAGAGTGGCGAGTGCGCGGACGCGGTGGGCACTCGGGGCTCAGCTCGCCCGGTGCAGCAGGACTTCGATCACGAAACGGCTGCCGACGTAGGCCAACATGAGCGCTACGAACCCGGCGAGGGTCCAGCGCAGGGCGATGCGGCCGCGCCAGCCGCGCAGCCGGCGCCCCGTCAGCAGGGCGCCGAACAGCAGCCAGGATACGACGGCGAATACTGTCTTGTGGTCAACGCGGAACGCGGTTCCGAACAGGCTCTCTGAAAACATCACGCCGGAGGCGAGCGTGAAGGTCAGTAAAACGAAAGCAATACCGATGAGACGGAACAGCAGGGCCTCCATCGTCAGCAGTGGAGGCAGCGTTGAAAGTATCCGTGAAAGGCGGGCGTCGTGCAGGCGGCGTTCGGCGAAGGCCATCAGCATCGCGTGCAGCGCCGCGAGAGTGAACAGGCTGTATGCCAGCATCGCAATGATGAAATGGACGCGGAAGGCCGGTGATCCCGCGTTGGCCAGCACATGCTGACCCGGAAACAGCGCCGGAATCAGGCTGGCGACCGCGCCCGCCGGCATCGCCAGTGCGTGGAGCCCGCCCAGGCGGGTATAGAGGGTTTCCACCCAATAGAAGCAGATTGCCAGCCAGACCATCAGCGACAGGGCCACGCCGAATCCGAAGCGCATCTCCTCGCCCGGGAAAAGGGCGCGGTGGAGGGCAATGCCGTGGACTGCGAGTGCTGCCAGCAGCACGATCCGCTCGTAGGGCGTCATGTTCTGGCGCGACTTCGGGTCGGCGGCCTGGGAGCAGTTGTGCCAGAACCAGACGCTCAGGCCAGCGTAAAGCGAGGCAGGGATGAGATGAAGTAGAATCGGGGGCATAGATCTGCGCAGTTTACTCCAAGTCACCCCCGGTCGAAGGCCTCCCAAAACATGCTCGACAATCTTACCCAACGTCTTTCCAAGGTCGTCAAGACGCTCCGTGGCCAGGCCCGCTTGACCGAAGACAACATCCAGGAGGCGCTGCGCGAGGTCCGCATGGCGCTGCTTGAGGCCGACGTGGCCTTGCCGGTGGTCAAGGACTTCATCGCCAAGGTCAAGCTCAAGGCTGTCGGGCAGGACGTGGTCGGTTCGCTGACGCCGGGCCAGGCGCTGGTCGGGGTCGTGCACGACGAACTCAAGGCGCTGATGGGTGGGGCCAACGAAGGGCTCAACCTCGCAACTCAGCCGCCGGCAGTGGTGCTGATGGCCGGTCTGCAGGGGGCGGGCAAGACCACCACCACGGGTAAGCTTGCCAAACACCTCAGGGAGACGCAGAAGAAGAAGGTACTGGTGGTGTCGACCGACGTCTATCGTCCGGCCGCTATCGAGCAGTTGAAGACGGTGGCAGGGCAGGCCGGCGTCGAGTTCTTTCCGTCCAGTATCGAGCAGCGACCGGTCGACATCGCCTTGTCTGCCGTCGACTATGCCCGCAAGCATCACGTCGACGTGCTGCTGGTCGATACCGCCGGTCGCCTTGCCATCGATGAAGCGATGATGGCCGAGATCCAGGCTCTGCATGTTGCGGTCAAGCCGATCGAGACCCTGTTCGTGGTGGATGCAATGCTAGGCCAGGACGCAGTGAATACGGCTCGCGCCTTCAACGATGCCTTGCCGCTCACCGGCGTGGTGCTGACCAAGCTAGACGGCGATGCCCGGGGCGGTGCGGCCTTGTCCGTTCGTCACGTCACCGGCAAGCCGCTCAAGTTCGCCGGCGTGGGTGAGAAGCTCTCCGGTCTGGAGCCGTTCCACCCGGACCGGATGGCAAGCCGCATCCTCGGTATGGGCGACATACTCGGCTTGGTCGAAGAGGCTCGCCGTGGTGTCGATGAGGAGAAGGCCAAGGCCTTTGCCCAGAAGCTCAAGAGTGGCAAGGGTTTCGACCTCAACGACTTCAAGGAGCAGATCGCCCAGATGCGCAAGATGGGTGGCCTGTCGTCCATGCTGGACAAGTTGCCGGCGCAGTTTGCGCAGGCGGCCGGGCAACTGCAGGGCGGTGTCGAAGAAAAGGCGATCGGCCGTATTGAGGGCATCATCAATTCGATGACGCCGGTTGAGCGCGCCAAGCCGGAAGTCATCAAGGCCAGTCGCAAGCGGCGTATCGCGGCTGGTGCTGGCGTTACTGTTCAGGAAGTAAACCGCCTGCTCAACCAGTTCGAGCAGACGCAGAAAGTGATGAAGCAGTTCTCCAAGGGCGGGCTGCAGAAAATGATGCGTGGCATGAAAGGCATGCTGCCGGGAATGCCGCGCTAGACATGCGCAGCATCCTCCTCGCCTTTGGTCGTTCGCTGCGCAGCCTGGCGCGGCGCGACGTGCTGTGGCATCTGCTATGGCCTGGCCTGGCCGCGACCATCCTGTGGGTGGGCATCGGCGTGGCATCGTGGACGACGGTGGTCACCGCCATCATGGACTGGATCGCGGGGCTCAGTTGGGTCGGCTCCTGGCTGAATGCATCGGAAGCCGCTGCCGCAGTGACGCTGATCCTTGTGAAGATCGCCGTAGCCTTTCTTTTTGTGCCGCTGATTTACTTGACGGCTGCCGTGGTGGTGGCAGTGGTGGCGCTGCCGATGATGTTGGAGCGGGTTGCGCGCAAGGATTATGCAGATCTGGAGATGAGGCGCGGGGGCTCGAACCTCGGCAGCGCCTGGAACGCGCTGGCCGCAGGCGGCCTGTTCATGCTTGCGCTGGTGGCGTCCTTGCCGCTGTGGCTGATTCCCGGCGTCGGCCTGGTCGTTTCTGTCCTCTTGGCCGGTTGGCTCAATCAGCGTGCTTTCGGTTACGACGCGCTGATGCTGCATGCCGACCGGGACGAGCTGGCCCGTTTGCCCAAGGCGCTGCGCATGCCGATGTTGGTGCTGGGCGGCAGTTCGGCGTTGCTGGCATATGTTCCGGTGCTCAACCTGGTGGCGCCGGCATTTGCTGGTCTGGCTTTTGTACACTTCATGCTTGAGGCTCTGCGTCGCGAACGTGCAGCAAACGGCGTGGTCATCCTCGATCCGGCGCCTGCCACCAAATCCTTGCCACGGACGGTCGAATGAACTTCGGTGCGCTCATCATCGGCGACGAGATCCTCTCGGGGCGTCGCAGCGACAAACATCTCGCCAAACTCATCGAGTTGCTCGCAGCGCGAGGACTCAAGCTGAGCTGGGCGCGCTACGCCGGTGACGATAGGCCGCGCTTGATCGAAACCCTGAGGCAGACTTTCGCGACCGGCGACGTCGTATTCAGTTTCGGTGGCATCGGTGCCACGCCGGACGATCATACCCGCCAGAGTGCGGGTGCTGCACTGGGCCTGGAGATTGCGCTGCACCCCGAGGCCGAGGCCGAGATCCGTGCCCGTTTTGGCGTGGAGATCACCCCCGAGCGCCTGCAGATGGGGGTGTTCCCCGTAGGAAGCGAAATCATCCCGAATCCCTACAACCGCATCCCCGGCTTTTCGCTGAGCAATCATTACTTTGTCCCTGGCTTTCCGGTGATGGCCTGGCCGATGGTGGAGTGGGTGCTCGATACCCGCTATGCCCATTTGCATCACGCCGAAGACTACGTCGAGCAGGCGATTACGGTGTGGGATGCCTACGAAGGGCAATTGATCGATCTGATGCGCGAGATCACCGCTGATTTCCCGGGCGCGACCTTGTTCAGCTTGCCGACGATCGCCGGGGAAGGCGAACGCCGTTCGATCGAGCTGGGCATGAAAGGCCCGGCGGCGACAGTTGCGGATGCGATGAACCGCATCAAATCGGTTGTGGGCGTTCGCGGTTACGCATGGGACGACAAGGTCTGATCGGCGCGGCACCCCGTGCTGCGACCGAAGAGCCACACACCCTCGTGATCGAGGGGAAGTCCGTTGTGCTGACACTACGGCGCTCAGGGCGCCGTTCATTGGCTTTGCAGGTAGATGACAGGGGTGTGCGCGTCGCGGTGCCGCATGCTACGCCGCTGCCCGCGGTCGAACGATTTGTTCGGGGCCACGGCCGTTGGTTGCTCGATCGCCTGGCGGCCCGGGATGCCCGCGGACAGGCCACCCGTCTTCCCTTGGGCGAAGGTGCCGAGTTTCCCCTGCTCGGCGGTATCGCCTCGTTGAGCTTAGTGTCCGGTGGGCGACAAGCGACCTGGAGAACGGCTGCCGATGGCCGGGCAACCTTGTGTGTGCCACGCCTGCCGGATCCTGCGCCGCTGGTGGTGCGGGCTTTGCGGGCGCGGGCTTTGGCTTGGTTTGGTGGTCGCGTCGAGGAGTACTGCTACCGGCTTGGGCTACCGGTGCCGACGGTGAGGTTGTCGTCGGCGCGAACGCGGTGGGGCAGCTGCAGTCGCTTGAGCGGAATACGTCTGCACTGGCGGCTGGTGCATCTGGAACCGGCGCTGATCGACTACGTGGTTGCCCACGAGGTGGCTCATCTGCTTGAAATGAACCATTCCCCGCGCTTCTGGGCCGTGGTCGAACAGCTTTATCCGGGTTGGCGGGCAGCACGGCAGCGCCTTCGCGAGGCAGCGGCACGACTTCCGTTGATCGAAAGCGGAGCCGAGACTGAATTCCAACAAGAGGACTGAACGATGAGAATGCTGCATACGATGTTGCGCGTCGGCAACCTGGAGCGCTCTATCGCCTTCTACACGGAGGTGCTTGGCATGCGGCTGCTGCGCCGACATGACTATCCCGACGGAAAATTCACTCTCGCTTTTGTCGGCTATCAGGACGAGACCGACGGGGCCGTGATCGAGCTCACCCACAACTGGGGTGTGGAACAGTACGAACTGGGCAATGCCTACGGCCACATCGCGCTGGAAGTTGCCGACGCGAAGAAGGCCTGTGACGACATCCGTGCGCGCGGTGGCAAGGTGGTGCGCGAAGCGGGACCGATGAAGCACGGCTCTACGGTGATTGCTTTCGTCGAGGATCCGGACGGCTACAAAGTCGAGTTGATCGAGCACGGCACGCACGGCCGTTGATGATCGCGGGGGCTTAGTCGTCGCGAAACTGCGCGCGGATCGTGATGACTTCGTCCCAACCTTGTAGGAACGCATCCACGCAGGCCGGCTCGAAATGGCTACCGCGACCACTGCGCAGCAGCGCGATCGCCTTGTCGAACGGCCAGCTTGGTTTGTAGGGCCGCTCCGAGGTGAGGGCGTCGAACACGTCCGCAACCGCGACGATCCGCCCTGACAGCGGAATGGTGTCGCCGGCGAGGCCGCCCGGGTAGCCGCTGCCATCGAACTTTTCATGATGCGTCAGTGCGATCTGCGCGCCTAGCTGGACAATGCGGGAAGACGAGTCCTTGAGGATGTCGTGCCCGATGCTCGGGTGACGTTTCATGATCGCGAACTCGTCCGCCGTGAGCCGGCCGGCCTTGAGCAGGATCTGGTCGGGGATGCCGAGCTTGCCGACGTCGTGCATCGGGGCGGCCTGCATGATGGCGTCCGAGAATTCGGCATCGCAACCCATGCGGCGCGCAATGAGCGCCGCATAGTGCGACATACGCTGGATGTGCGCGCCCGTTTCGGGGTCGCGAAACTCGGCGGCTCGTGCCAGGCGGGTGATGGTTTCGCGTTCGCGCGTGTGGATCTCTGCCGTCGCCAGTCGCACGGCCTCCGCCAGGGTCTCCGCGCGCTGCTGGGTTGCGAGATGAGCCTCTCTCAGCTTGAGCATGTTGCGTACGCGCGGTTCGAATTCGTGCAGGTCGATCGGCTTGATGAGAAAGTCGTTGGCACCGCTTTCCAGCGCTTCGTAGCGCGTTTGGCGCTCGCTGTTTGCCGTGACCATGAGGATGGGAACGTCGTCCCTGTCGTGGCAGGCACGTACGCGGCGGATGAACTCGAGTCCATCGAGATCCGGCATCATGTAGTCGACGACGATGAGGTCGGGCTCGTTGTCCTGGCACCAGTTCAACCCGGCCTTTGGGTCTGAAAATGGCAGAGCACGACAGCCCGGCAGGCGCCGGACCATGGTTTCCATCAGGGTCAGATTCAGAGGCGTGTCATCGACGATGACAATCAGCATCGCGGCGCTCGAGTGCGGAGATGGCGCTAGTATCCATGACCGCCGATGCGGCGCGCCAGGACTTTTTCCCCGGTTGTGCGGGGCGGCCGAGATCGAACCCCGGTGACGACGCTGCTGCAAGAGTATGGTGGTGGGCCCTGCGGGACTCGAACCCGCAACCAAAGGATTATGAGTCCTCTGCTCTAACCGATTGAGCTAAAGGCCCAGCCGTGCCCCCGTCGGGCGACGGGGGAGGGGACAGGATCAGGCGTCGCTGTCGAGGAAGCTGCGCAGCTTCTCGGAGCGGCTGGGGTGGCGCAGCTTGCGCAGCGCCTTGGCTTCGATCTGACGGATACGCTCGCGGGTGACGTCGAACTGCTTGCCGACTTCTTCGAGCGTGTGGTCGGTGTTCATTTCGATGCCGAAACGCATGCGCAGCACCTTCGCCTCGCGCGGGGTGAGCGAGTCGAGCACTTCGGCCGTGGCATCGCGCAGGCCCGAGTACATTGCGGCTTCCGCCGGAGCCAGGGTGGCGGTGTCCTCAATGAAATCGCCCAAGTGAGAATCGTCGTCGTCGCCGATCGGCGTTTCCATTGAGATGGGCTCCTTGGAGATCTTCATGATCTTGCGGATCTTCTCCTCCGGCATCTCCATCTTTTCCGCCAACGTGGCCGGGTCGGGTTCTGCGCCGGTCTCCTGCAGGATCTGGCGGCTGATGCGGTTCATCTTGTTGATCGTCTCGATCATGTGCACCGGAATGCGGATGGTGCGCGCCTGGTCGGCGATCGAGCGTGTGATGGCCTGCCGGATCCACCAGGTGGCGTAGGTCGAGAACTTGTAGCCGCGGCGGTATTCGAACTTGTCCACCGCCTTCATCAGGCCGATGTTGCCTTCCTGGATGAGGTCGAGGAACTGCAGGCCGCGGTTGGTGTACTTCTTGGCGATCGAAATCACCAGACGCAGGTTGGCCTCGGTCATCTCGCGCTTGGCGCGGCGCATCTTGGCTTCGCCGGTGGACATCTGGCGGTTGATGTCCTTGAGTTCCTTCAGCGGGATGCCGATCTTGTCCTGCAGGTCGATCAGTTTCTGTTGCACTTCCAGGACGGCAGGGTGGATGCGCATCAGACCTTCGGCGTAGTTCTTGCCGGCGGCGATTTCGTCCTTCAGCCAGTCGATGCTGGTTTCCTGGCCCGGGAAGACCTTGATGAAATGCTGGCGCGGCATGCCGGCGCGGTCCACGCAGAGCTGCAGAATCTGCCGTTCGTGCGATCGTACCTGTTCGACCATGTGACGCACCGAGTCGCACAAACGCTCGATCGCCTTGGCCGTGAAGCGGATGTTCAGCAGTTCGTCGGAAATCTGCTGTTGGTTGGCAAGATAGACGAGATCCTGCGAACCCTTTTTGGCAAGTGCCGCCATCATCGCGTCGTAGTGCTCGCGGATGACGGCGAAGCGGGCCAGTGCGTCGGTCTTGAGCTGGAGGAGCGAGGCGGCGTTGGCGCTGTCGCCGCCGTCACCGTCGCCGTCTTCCTCGTCGTCCTCGACGTCGGCCTCCTCGTCGGCGGCTGCCGACTCTTCCTCCGCCTCGGCGAGTGCGGCTTCTTCTGTGGCCGCGTTCGGGTCGATCAGGCCGTCGACGAGTTCGTCGATGCGGATCTCGTCCCTGGTGACCTTGTCTGCGGTCTCCAGCATCTCCGCGATCGTGGTCGGGCAGGCCGAAATGGCCTGGACCATGTGCTTGAGGCCGTCTTCGATACGCTTGGCGATCTCGATTTCGCCTTCGCGGGTCAGCAGTTCGACCGTACCCATTTCGCGCATGTACATGCGAACCGGGTCGGTGGTGCGGCCGAATTCGGAGTCGACCGACGAAAGCGCCTGTTCGGCTTCCTCTTCGGCGACATCTTCGTCCACCGAGGTGGCAACGCTGTCCGACATGAGCAGGTCTTCCGCGGCCGGAGCCTCGTCGAAGACCTGGATGCCCATGTTGTTGAAGGTCGCGATGATGCCTTCGATCTGCTCGGCATCGGCGACATCGTCGGGCAGGTGATCGCTGATTTCGGCGTAGGTGAGGTAGCCGCGCTCCTTGCCGAGCGTGATCAGCGTCTTCAGCCGTGTGCGGCGCACTTCAGCGTCGAGTGGTGCGACCTCCGGGCTGTCGACGACCAGGGCGGTCTTGTCCTTGGCTTTGGAGACACGTCCTTTCGGGTTGTCCTTGCGCGAATCCTTGGCTTTTTCGCGTGCCATGGCACTCCTCGAATCTGTGGCAGATGAGAACGGGAAACAGAAAATTATACTATAAATCTGAGACTTTGCCTACGTTGACGAGGTTCCGCCGTTCGAGCAGCAGTTCGCTCAGCCGGTGGCGCTCGGTCGCTGACAGGCTGCCTGTCTTGGCAGCCTCCAGCAGCTCGGTGATCTCTCTCGTTACAGCATCGGCGCCGAGTTTGCGCAAGGCGTCTTCGAACAGTGTCTCGACGACGTTATCGTCGAATTCGGTGTCGATCAGTTCGATGGCGATGTGGGCGAGCGTTTCTCCATGGGGTGTGTCGCGGAAACGTTCTATCAGTGCGCCCAGTCCGCCTGAGGGGAGAGGCTCGCCAAGGCTGACGAGATCGATGATTGCGATGAGCGCGCGGCCTTCGGGGTTGTCGGCGGGAATCAGGTCGACGGGGAGGCGTGCGGCCCAGTTCGGATGATGAACGACAAGTCGCAGCAGCGTGCTGCTGGTGGAGGGTGCGCGACGGCGTCCCTGGGCGCGCGGCGGTGCTGCTTGTCTGTCGAAGCCTCGCTCGCCGCGGGGGGTATCCCGCCATTGCGGTTCGCGCTGTGTTCGGGTGTTGCTGGCGGATTGCAGGCCGAACGCATGCTCGACTTCCTTCTGGGTGAGGCCGCTGGCGTCGGCGATCATCTTGACGAGCTGGAGTCTGAGCAGCGGCGCGGCGACCCGCGTCACCAGCGGTTTGGCTTCGTGCACCAGCCTGGCGCGCCCCTCTGGTGTTTCGAGGTCGCATTGCTCGGTCAGCTCCTGCATCAGGACGCGTGCTAGCGGCGTGGCGTTGGTGGCGGCGTTGCGGAAAGCGTCGGCGCCTTTGTCTCGAACGAAGGAGTCGGGGTCGTGCTCGGTTGGCAGGAAGAGAAATGCCAGGGTGACGTCGTCACGCAAGGCTTCCAGTGCGTTCTCGAGGGCGCGGCGTGCGGCGCGGCGGCCCGCGCTGTCGCCGTCGAAGCAGAAGACGATGCGGTCGGTTTGTCGCAGCAGTGTCTGGATGTGATGGGGGGTCGTGGCGGTGCCAAGTGTTGCAACGGCGTTCTCGATGCCGAACTGGGCAAGGGCCACGACGTCCATGTAGCCCTCGACGACCAGCGCGAATCCGGCGTCGCGAATGGCTTTCTGGGCGAGGAACAGTCCGTAGAGCTCGCGGCCCTTCTCGAACAGCGGGGTCTCCGGCGAGTTCAGGTATTTCGGTTCGCCGCTGTCGAGGACGCGGCCGCCGAACGCGATGACGCGGCCGCGGCGGTCGTGGATGGGGAAGATGATGCGGTTGCGAAAACGGTCGTAGCGCCGCCCTTGATCATTGTCGATGACGAGGCCGGCGTCGGCGAGGTGTTTGGCTTGGTAGTCAGGGAAGATGCGCTGTAGCGCCTGCCATTCGTCGGGTGCATAGCCGATGTTGAAGCGCGCCGCGATCTCGCCGCTGAGGCCGCGGCGCTTGAGGTAATCGATGGCGGCGGGAGCGTTCTTGAGCTGTTCGCGGTAAAAGCGCGTCGTTGCGCTCATTGCTTCGAGCAGGCGTTCGGTGTCGCGATCGGGCTGGTGACTGGCCTGCTTGCCGTCGTCCGGAACCTGGACGCCGGCCTGTGCGGCGAGTTCCTTTACCGCCTCGACAAAGCCGAGGCCGCTGTACTCCATCAGAAACCCGATTGCGCTGCCGTGTGCACCGCAACCGAAGCAATGGTAGAACTGCTTGGTCGGGCTGACTGAAAAGGAGGCGGATTTCTCGCCATGGAAAGGGCAGCAGGCGAAGTAGTTCGCTCCGCCCTTTTTCAGGGGGAGATAGCGTTCGATAACATCGACGATGTCGATGCGAGAGAGTAGATCCTGAACGAAGGACTGGGGGATCATCGAAAAAAATACGGCGCCGGGCGGAAACCGTTCTGGTTTCCGCCCGGCGCGCGGGCTACTGGATCAGCGAGTGCTGGATCAGTAAAGCTTCGGCGGCAGCATCTGGCTGCGCAGGCGCTTGTGATTGCGCTTCACTGCGGCAGCGAGCTTGCGCTTGCGCTCGGCGGTGGGCTTTTCGTAGAACTCGCGGGAGCGAAGCTCGGTCAGCACACCGGTCTTCTCGATGGTGCGCTTGAAGCGGCGGATCGCAACTTCAAACGGCTCGTTTTCCTTGACGCGAATACCGGGCATTGCGTACTTCCTTGAGTGTCTGGTGAGCGGAAAGTGCGCGAGTTTACCCCCAGTTCGCAATGCACGCAAGATGACTGGAGAGAAAATCGGTCGGGCCGGGTAGAATGGCGGGCGGCTTTGTATGGGTGGTGCATGAGAGTACTCGGAATCGAAACGTCTTGCGATGAGACTGGCGTGGCTATCTACGACACGGAGACTGGTCTGCTCGGGCATTGCCTGCATTCGCAGATTGAACTGCATGCGGCGTATGGCGGTGTGGTGCCAGAGCTGGCCTCGCGCGACCATATCCGCCGGCTGCCCTTGCTTCTGAAGCAGGTGCTGTCGGAGACGGGGCTCTCGGCCGGCGATATTGATGGCGTTGCTTACACGGCGGGGCCAGGTCTTGCCGGCGCCTTATTGGTCGGTGCCAGTGTGGCAGAAGCTTTTGCGTTGTCCGCCGGCGTTCCCGCGTTGCCGGTTCATCATCTCGAGGGGCATCTGCTGTCGCCGTTGCTGTCTGCGAATCCGCCGCAGTTTCCGTTTGTCGCGCTGCTGGTCTCTGGTGGGCACACGCAGTTGATGCGCGTGACGGATGTCGGCGACTACGAATTGCTCGGCGAATCGTTGGACGACGCGGCGGGGGAGGCCTTCGACAAGACCGCCAAACTGCTGGGTCTTGGCTACCCGGGCGGTCCTCAGTTGGCGGCCCTGGCAGAGGGAGGTGTCGCGGGAAAGTTCAGGTTGCCGCGTCCGATGCTGCATTCGGGCGATCTGGATTTCAGTTTCAGCGGTCTGAAAACGGCGGTACTTAATTGTGTTTCGGGCGGCAGCTGGCGGGGCGAGCAGGCCGCGGACCTGGCTGCGGATTTCCAAGAGGCGGTCGTCGACGTGTTGTGTGCCAAGTCGATGTCGGCCCTGAAGCAGTCCGGATTGAACGCGCTCGTGGTTGCCGGTGGGGTTGGGGCCAATCGCCGCCTGCGTGAGCGCTTGGACGAGGCCGCGCGCCGGCGGCGTTGCCGTGTCTACTATCCCGAGCCGGCGCTATGTACCGACAACGGTGCGATGATCGCATTCGCTGGTGCATTGCGGCTGGCGGTCGGGGAGCGCGGTGATGGTCCGGCAATTCGCATTCGGCCGCGCTGGGTCTTGAGTGAATTGAAACCGCCGCACTGAGGTCATTTCTTTTTCTTGTCGCCGATGCGCCCCTCCGTGCCGTCACGCAGGCGCCGAATATTGGCAGCGTGGCGCCAGATCAGCACTGCCGATATTGCGCTCAGGACACCGATGGTGGCCTGTTCGTCGAGGAAATACAAACCGGCCACCGGGGCGCCGAGAGCGGCGGCGAGAGCGGCTGCGGACGAATACCGGCTGATCAGCGCGACGACCAGCCAGATTGCAAGGCAGGTCAATGCGACGCCGCCATGTATGCCGGCCAGTACCCCGAGCGCGGTGGCTACGCCCTTGCCGCCATTGAAGCGGAGAAAGACCGAGAAGACGTGGCCGAGAAAGGCGGCAAGGCCGGCGAGTGCTGCGTCGAATGCACTGAAGCCGAGTTGCTGCGCGGCCCAAACCGCCAGCCAGCCTTTAAGGCAGTCGCCTATCAAGGTGGTGATCGCAGCGCCCTTGTTGCCGCTGCGCAGAACGTTGGTTGCCCCCGGATTGCCCGAGCCGTAGCGGCGAGGGTCTTCAAGGCCGAAGGCGCGGCTGGAAACGATGGCGAAGGGAATCGAGCCGAGCAGATAAGCGACGAGCAGAAGTGCAACGAGGGGCATCGTAGATCCGGGAGTTTGCTGGAATGGGGGAGCGGGCGCCCGCTTGCGTCCAACGGGCCGTGCTTCCGGGATAGAATCGCTGCGATTCTAATCGGGAAGCAGCATGGATTTCATCTTCATCGAGGAGTTGCGGGTGCAGGCATGGGTGGGGATCTACCCGCGGGAGAAGGCCGCGCCCCAGACCGTGGAGCTCAACCTCACCTTTGGCGTGCCCGACGCGGCTGCGGAGCACGACGATATTGCCGATACCATCAATTACGCAGAAGTGATCGAGCGCATCCGCAGTGAATTGGCCGGGCGTCATTTCAATCTGATCGAAACGCTGGGGGAGTTCGTCGTCAAGCTTCTGTTCGACGAGTTCGGTGCGCCATGGGTAAAGATACGTATTGCGAAGATCGGCGTGATGAAGGGCGTCCGCCGCGTTGGTGTATTCATTCAGCGTGGCAAGGACGGTATTCACCTGCCTGCGGGCACGATCTGATTGCCGGATTGATCGTGCGCGGCCCGGGGATAATCGAAGGAATTGTCACTCCCCAGAAATGAGAACGCCACCCTTCAGGGTGGCGTTCTCGTGGTGCGGGAAGGTTGGTCTTGCGCAGGAGCGGGCGGCTGCTCCTGGCGCACTTCGATCAGACCGCCAATTCTTCGATCGACTTGCCTTGAGCCAGCCAGTCCAGTGCCCACTGCGGCTTACGACCACGGCCACTCCAGCCAATACCTGGTTTTTCAGGGTGGCGGAACTTGATCGGCGATGCCTCTTTCTTCTTGGGGCCTGTTTCGCGCGTACGCTTCGCTGCGGGCTTCTTTTCTGGGGCTGCGGTGGGCGTGGCGCCGAGCAGGTCGCTCAGCGACAAGCCTTCGTCGGCAGCCATCTTCTGCATTTTCTTGAGCAGGTCGCGGCGGGTGGAATCGCTACGCCGGCGGATCTCGGCTTCAACCTTGGATTGAAGGCGGCGCAGTTCGGTCAGCGACAGGTTTCCAAGTTCCATTCTTGCTCCCGGTGAAAACCGCGGTTCGTGCGCGGTGATTTGAATTCTCTTGTTGCGCTTGCGTATTTTCGCTGAATTGAAATTCAATTACTGACGGTAAGTTACCCTAAATGAAAACCGGGTGCAAATCGTGTCAGGGCAAGGCGGCCTGGACGAATTCCGGTTTGAGGCAGCGGACGATGTCGTGAGGGTGAATGCCGACGAGGTAGCCGCGCCGTCCTCCGTTGATGTAGATGAGTGGAAGGTCGAGAATTGATTTCTCCATATACACCGGCATGGGCTTGCGCGTCCCGAAAGGGGAGGTGCCGCCAACGAGATAGCCCGAGTGCCGGTTGGCAATTTCCGGCCTGCAGGGTTCGATGCGTTTGTGCCCGGTCTGGCGCGCGAGCTCCTTGGTGGAAACCTTGCGGTCGCCGTGCATCAATACGATCAGCGGATTAGCGTTCTCGTCTTCCATGATCAGCGTTTTGATGACTGCATGTTCGGGGACGTTCAATTCCCGCGCCGACACTGCCGTGCCGCCGTGTTCTTCGTAGGTATAAAGGTGATTCGAATGTGCGATTCCGTGTTGCCGCAGAAATCGCGTTGCCGGCGTCTCCGGCGCATGATTGGAGTTCTTGCTCATGGGATGACCTGATCGAAAGGGCGCGCGCCGGATGGGCTGCATTCAGCTTCGCGGGTGATGCACCTGGTGTAGTTGTTTGAGCCTTTCTCGGGCTACATGGGTGTAGATCTGGGTGGTCGATATGTCGGCATGCCCGAGAAGCAGTTGCACGACCCGCAGGTCTGCCCCGTGATTAAGGAGATGGGTGGCAAACGCATGACGTAGCGTGTGGGGCGATATGCGGTCGGCCGGGATGCCTGCTTGCGGCGCATATTGCTTGATGATGCGCCAGAACATTTGTCGGCTCATGCCGGCTGCCCTGCGGGTGACGAAGACCTCGTCGCAGACCTTGTTGCCGAGCAGGGTGGGGCGGGCGTTCTTGAGGTAGCGGGCCAGCCACTCGAGTGCGATTTCACCGGTTGGAACCAGGCGCTCCTTGCTGCCCTTGCCCATGATCTTGACGGCGCCGTCGGACAGGCTGACAGCAAAGAGCTTCAGTTCGACCAGTTCGGATACGCGCAGCCCACTGGCGTAGAGCAGTTCCAGCATGGCGCGATCACGCAGGCCCAACGGCGTGTCGACATCAGGCGCGGCAAGCAATGCCTCGACTTGCGCCTCGGACACGCTGCGCGGAAACCGCTCGGTCGGTAGCGGTGCGTCTAGCAACTGGGTGGGGTCGGTGGTGCCCTGACCGTTAGCCATCAGGTAGCGGTAGTAGCGGCGCCAGGCCGACAGGAGGCGCCGCTGACTGGCCGGTTTGGCGCGGCGGCTGAATTCCGCAAGATAGGCGCTCAAATCAGTATTGCTGGCGGCCTTGAGGTCGGTGCCGCGCTTCTCCAGCCAAGCGGCAAATAGCGCGAGGTCGCTGCGGTAGCTGGACAGTGTATTGCGGGACAGGCCGTGTTCCAGCCACATGGCGTCGCAGAACGCGTCGAGTTCGCCGCGGGTGTTGACGGGCAGAAACTGTTCGACAGCGGTCATGGAAGGGATGGGCCGGGAGGTGGGTGCGGCGAGGCCCGAGGACCCCGCCGACCCGTTTGCTCTACCCCAGAGCAAAAACGCCAGGGGCCTTGGGCCCCAATATGGGCATTATGCCACGGTAGCCTTGTATCCGGCTGTCGTCGGGTCTACGTAGAAACCCGAACTCCGCAACGAATCTGCGCCGCGTGTCGCTGCGCGCAGGATCAACTGCGTACTTCACCATTGCCGAACACGATCCATTTCTGACTGGTCAGACCTTCCAGCCCCACTGGTCCGCGGGCGTGGATCTTGTCGGTGGAAATGCCGATCTCGGCACCCAGGCCATACTCGAAACCGTCGGCGAAGCGGGTGGACGCATTCACCATGACGGAAGCGGAGTCGACTTCTCTCAGGAAGCGCATGGCGTGGGTGTAGTTTTCGGTGACGATTGCTTCGGTGTGGCCCGAACTGTAGGTGTTGATATGCGTGATCGCTTCATCGAGTCCGTCCACGAGCTTGATGGCGATGATCGGGGCCAGATATTCCTCCTGCCAATCCTGGTCGGTGGCGGCAACGAGCTTGGCGTTGGCGATGCGTGCATCGCGCAGGATCGCCAGTGACTCGGCGCAAGCACGCATTTCGACCCCTTGGCCGGCAAGCATGCGGCCGATTTCAGGCAGAAAGGTCGCTGCGACAGTGCGTGCGACCAGTAGCGATTCGGTCGTGTTGCAGGTGCCGTAGCGCTGCGTCTTGGAGTTTTCGACGATGGGAACGACCTTGGCCGGATCGGCCTGTTCATCGATATAGACGTGGCAATTGCCGTCCAGGTGCTTGATCACCGGGACGCGGGCTTCGCGCGAAATCCTTTCGATGAGGCTCTTGCCGCCGCGGGGGACGATCACGTCGACGAACTCGGGCATGGTGATCAATTCACCGACCGCTGCCCGATCGGTGGTTTCTACCACCTGCACAGCGGTCTCGGGCAGGCCGGCTGCCGCGAGACCGGCGCGCACACAGGTGGCGATCGCCTGGTTGGCGTTGAGCGCCTCCTTGCCTCCACGCAGGATCGCAGCGTTGCCCGATTTCAGGCACAAGGCAGCGGCGTCGGCGGTGACGTTGGGGCGCGCCTCGTAGATGATGCCGATCACGCCGAGCGGCACGCGCATCTTGCCGACCTGGATGCCGGACGGGCGGCGTTTGACGTCGGTGATCTCGCCGACAGGGTCGGGCAGGGCTGCGACCTGTTCGAGGCCGGCGGCCATTGCCTCGATACCCTTGGCGGTCAGCGTCAGGCGGTCGATCAGGGCGTCTTCAAGTCCGTTGTGGCGTGCCGTTTCGAGATCGGCTGCGTTGGCGGCGAGCAGGGTTGAGCTGCACGCGCGGATCTCCGCGGCCATGGCCATCAGGGCGGAGTTCTTGGCTGCGGTCGAGGCGCTGGCGAGCGTGCGCGATGCGGCACGCGCCTGACGGCCGAGCGTTTGCATGTAGTGCTGGATGTCCATCGTGGTATCGGGCTGTCAGACCAAATACGAATTAGAACACCGAATTCCCCGGATGTGCTTACTCAAGGGGGCGTGACGCTGGCCGGCTGGCTGCTGCGGTCAGTTGCGTGCGAGTCGCAAGGTGAGTTGCAGGAACTCGTCCCAGATGTCGCCGCTGGCAAGCCCCTTGATCATCCGGTCGATGCGCGCAGCGTGCATCAGGGCGGCCCGCAGCTTTCCGAGGCTGAGGCGCTGGAGGGCGCGAGTGAGTGCCTGCTTGCGGCGTTCGTCGAAGACGCGCTCGGTCTTGAACAGCGCCGCCAGCGGTTGGCCTGCATCCTGCCCGGCGCGCAGGGCCGCCAGGCTGCGGGTCTCGTTGGCCAGCGCCCAGAGAATCAGGGGCGGTGCTGCGCCCTCGCCGCGCAAACCCTCCAGCAGTCGGGCGCAGCGCGCGGGGTCGCCGTCGAGTACGGCCTGACGCAGCTTGTCGATATCGTAACGCGCGACGTTGAGCACGGCGTCCTGGACCTGTTCCAGGGTGAGCGCCGAGCCTTCGGGGTAGAGCAGGCCGAGCTTGAGGATTTCCTGATGGGCCGCCAGCAGGTTGCCTTCCACGTGGTCGGCGATGAAGGCGAGGGCCGCGGCCGCCGCCGACTGCTGTTGCGCGGCCAGCCTGTGGGCAATCCAGCCAGGCAGTCGTTCGCGTTCGGGGGCGTTAAGCTCAAGGACGGTGCCTTGATCGGTCAGTGCCTTGAACCAGCTCGTCTTGCGAGCCTGCCAGTCAAGCTCCGGCAGCGTGACAAGCGTGAGGGTCGCCTGGGGGAGTTGGCTGGCGTAACGCTGCAAAGCCTCGCCGCCATCCCGTCCCGGTTTGCCGGTGGGGATGCGCAGGTCGATCAGCTTGGCGCCGCCGAACAGCGACATGTTGCCTGCCGCGAGACTGAGCGCATCCCAGCGAAAACCCTGGCCGACGACCAGGGTTTCGCGTTCCGAGTAGCCTTGCCGCCGTGCCGCGGCGCGGATCGCGTCGGCGGCTTCCAGAACGAGCAGGGGCTCGTTGCCGTGCAGTACCCAGAGCGGCGCGAGCGGTCTGTCGAGCTGGGCCTGGAGCTGTTCGGGGCGAAGGTTCACTGCGGGCGGCGGACGACGGCCAGACGGCGCATCAGCTGCTGAACAAGGTCGGTCTGCATGTCTTTGAACAGCAGGGCTTCTTCCTGTTCCTTGCCGAGGATCAGGGAGTCGTCGAAGGTGTATTCGCGCCGGGCCAGGATGTTGGTCGGAGCAATCAGCTCGGCGCCCGACTTGTCGGTCAGCCTGAAGCGCATGCGCTGGGTGAGTTGGTATTCACGCACCTTGCCGGAGCCGGTCAGGCTGAGAATCTCGCGTTCACGCTCGTTGGCCAGCATCTGCAGCTTGACGTCGGCCTTGGCTGGGTCCTCGACTACGGTGGTCGTGCCGCTGGTGGAGATCTGGCGGCGTAGCAGCGCACCCAGTTCTGAGAATTCGCTGACGCCGACGTGAATGGTGGCGAAATCGAGCGGCTGCGGTCCGCGCAGCCGGAATCCGCAGCCGCCCAGCGTGACGGCGGCGCCAAGCGCCGCTACCGTCAGGAAACGGCGGCGGGAAAAAGGGGAGGGCATGCGTGCAGTCCTCAAACCACGATGTTAACGAGGCGGCCGGGGACCACGACCACCTTCTTCGGCGGCTTCCCCTCCATGAATTTCTGGGCGGCTTCGGAGGCCAGCGCCAGGGCTTCGATGTCGCTCTTGCCGGCGTCGGCTGCCACCTTGACGGCGCCGCGCAGCTTGCCATTGACCTGCAGCATCAGCTCGATCTCGTCCTGCTTGAGCGCGGCTTCGAGCGGTTCGGGCCAGGCAGCCTGCACGAGGTCGTCGCCGAAGCCGCAGTCCTGCCACAGCGCGTGGGCGATGTGCGGGGTGATCGGCGACAGCAGGCGGACGAGGATGGAGAAGCCTTCCTCGGCGACTTCGGCGTGGGCGGCGGCATCCTCGCGCGGCGCCTTCTCGAGCGCGTTGAGGATCTTCATCGC
Organism: Azoarcus sp. DD4; assembly: GCF_006496635.1. Classification (NCBI taxonomy): domain Bacteria; kingdom Pseudomonadati; phylum Pseudomonadota; class Betaproteobacteria; order Rhodocyclales; family Zoogloeaceae; genus Azoarcus; species Azoarcus sp. DD4. Next base: position 4,307,529 of record NZ_CP022958.1, on the reverse strand, counting down.
GGCCGACACCACGGTGTTGAATTGGTGCTTGCCGAAGTCGTAGTTGGCCTGCTTGAGATGGGTGTGGATCTCGCGGCGCACGTCGGCCAGCGCGGCTGGCAGCGTGCCGGCCGCCAGCGCACGGGTGGCCGGCAGCGCGGGGCGGAATTCGCTGGCGAAGGCGTGGCCGAAGTTCCACACCCGGCGCAGGAAGCGCGACGCGCCCTCGACGCCGGAGTCAGACCATTCCAGTTGCTGGTCGGGCGGCGCGGCGAAGATGATGAACAGGCGCGCGGTGTCGGCGCCGTACTGGTCGACCAGGGACTGCGGATCGACGCCGTTGTTCTTCGACTTCGACATCTTCTCGGTGCCGCCGATGACTACCGGCAGGCCGTCGCTGGCGAGCCTGGCGGCGGTGATGCGGCCGCGCTCGTCGCGCTCGACCTGGACATCGGCCGGGTTGAGCCACAGCTTCTTGCCGCCCTCGAGCTCGCGGTAATAGGTCTCGGCCACCACCATGCCCTGGGTGAGCAGGTTGGTGAAGGGCTCGGAGACCTGGACCAGGCCGCAGTCGCGCATCGCGCGGGTGAAGAAGCGCGAGTACAGCAGGTGCAGGATGGCGTGCTCGATGCCGCCGATGTACTGGTCGACCGGCGCCCAGTAATTGACCCGCTCATCGACCATCGCGGTGGTGCTGTCGGGCGCGGCGTAGCGCAGGAAGTACCAGGACGATTCGACGAAGGTGTCCATGGTGTCGGTTTCGCGCCGGGCCGGCTTGCCGCACTTGGGGCAGCTGCACTGGTAGAACTCGGGCATCTTGGCCAGCGGCGAGCCGCGGCCGGTGATCTCGACGTTCTCCGGCAGCACCACCGGCAGCTGCTCGTCCGGCACCGCCACGTCGCCGCAGTCGTCGCAGTGGATCATCGGGATCGGGCAGCCCCAGTAGCGCTGGCGCGAGATGCCCCAGTCGCGCAGGCGGTACTGCACGCGCTTGTTGCCCAGGCCCTTGGCGGCGAGGTCGGCGGCGATGGCGTCCACCGCGTCCTGGAAGTGCAGGTTGTCGTACTTGCCGGAATTCACCAGCTTGCCGTGCTCGGCGTAGGCGTCGATCCACGGCGCGACGGTGTCTTCATACGCGTCGTGGGTGGAGCGCACCACCATCTTGATCGGCAGCTTGTATTTGGTGGCGAAGGCGAAGTCGCGTTCGTCGTGGGCCGGGACGGCCATCACCGCGCCTTCGCCGTAGCCCATCAGCACGTAGTTGGCCACCCACACCGGCAGGTATTCGCCGGTGAGCGGATGGACCACACGCAGGCCGGTGGGCATGCCTTTCTTTTCCATCGTTGCGAGGTCGGCCTCGGCGACGCCGCCGTGCTTGCATTCGTCGATGAAGGCGGCGAGTTCGGGGTTGCCGGCCGCCGCCTGGGTGGCGAGCGGATGCTCGGCCGCCACCGCGACGTAGGTGGCGCCCATCAGGGTGTCGGCGCGAGTGGTGAACACCTTGAGCACGCCCGAGCTGCCGATGGTGGAGAGGTCGTAGGGGAAGTGCACCTCCACGCCCTCGGAGCGGCCTATCCAGTTCTTCTGCATCAGCTTGACCTGCTCCGGCCAGCCGGGCAGGCCGTCCAGCGCCTCGAGCAGCTCGTCGGCGTAGGCAGTGATCTTCATGTAGTACATCGGGATCTCGCGCTTTTCCACCAGCGCGCCCGAACGCCAGCCGCGGCCGTCGATGACCTGCTCGTTGGCGAGCACCGTATCGTCGACCGGATCCCAGTTCACCGTGCCGAGCTTCTTGTAGATCAGGCCCTTCTCATACAGGCGGGTGAACAGCCACTGCTCCCAGCGGTAGTACTCCGGCGTGCAGGTGGCGATCTCGCGCGACCAGTCGATGGCGAAGCCCAGCCGCTTGAGCTGACCCTTCATGTAGTCGATGTTGGCGTAGGTCCATTTCGCCGGCGGTACGTTGTTCTGGATCGCGGCGTTCTCGGCCGGCATGCCGAAGGCGTCCCAGCCCATGGGCTGCAGCACGTTGTAGCCGCGCATGCGATGGAAGCGCGCGAGCACGTCGCCGATCGTGTAATTGCGCACGTGGCCCATGTGCAGCTTGCCCGACGGATAGGGGAACATCGACAGGCAGTAGTACTTCGGCCGGCTCGCATCTTCGGTGACGCGGAACGCCGCGGTGGATTCCCAGTGCTGCTGGGCGGCCGTCTCGACGGCTGCGGGATGGTATTTGTCCTGCATGGGCGGGGTGCGGGAATTCAAGGCGTTGAAAACGCGAAAGTATATCGCGAAGCCGGGGGGCGGCGCGCGAACGCCTTGGTTCGTCACGGCATCGGCGCGGAATCAGCCGGGCAAAAAAATGGCATCCAGCGAGGGGCTGGATGCCAAACTCCAATGAAGGAGAGGAGGGAGACGGTATGCGACCGCCTGGGCGGCCGCGCAGTGTTCTTGCCGGTCGGGCAGGCCGTTCAGGCGGCTTCGCGCGATTGGGTTGCGGCACGCTGCCAGTTCGCGGAGACGGCGGTGAACACGTCTTCCATGGCGATCAGCGGCAGTAGCCACATGCGGTTCTGGCTGCGCACCAGTGGCGTGACCTGCGGCGTGCACAGCGTGTTCTTTTCTTCTTCAAGCAGGCGGACGAAGTTGTCCATTGCCGCGCCCCAGTACTCGGAAGTTCCGACCCAGCCGGTTTCGGCTGTGGCGTAGCGGACGGCCTTGCGCCACAGCGTTTCGGCGCGTTCGATCGATACCCCCGCCTTGCGGGCATACCAGGGCAGAAGTTTGGGTGTTTGCATCGTTGCTCTCCAGAGGGCCGGGTAGGGCCTGTGCGTTGGCAGGCGGTTTCGTGGACCGTGCCTTATGAACGCAATTGTTGTGCTGCAAAAACGGGTTGAGACTCTATTTTCTTCAATGTTACGGGCTGTTTGTCCAGCGATGTGCCAACAAGTTCATAAATTTGTTGCTATGCACAATTTAAAAATAGTGGAAAAACCTTGCTTGCTCAAGTCGGGTGTTGCAAAGCAGCAACAGTCCCGGTGCGGCGATCGAAGCTTCCGGGCCGGCGTCGTGTGGATGCCGGGCCGGTAGGTGCGGGCAGGTAGAATGTCGGCACCTAAAGGAAGTCCGATGTCCAATCTGCTCGCCAACCTCAATACCGAACAGCTGCAGGCAGTCACGCTGCCGCCCCAGCACGCGCTCATCCTGGCCGGCGCAGGCTCCGGCAAGACCAAGGTGCTCACCACCCGCATCGCCTGGCTGATCCAGTCCGGCCAGGTCGACCAGGGCGGCATCCTCGCAGTGACATTTACCAACAAGGCGGCCAAGGAAATGCACGCCAGGCTGGCTGGCATGCTGCCGATCAGCACGCGCAACATGTGGATCGGCACCTTTCATGGCCTGTGCAACCGCCTGTTGCGGGCGCATCACCGCGATGCCGGCCTGCCGCAGCTGTTCCAGATCCTCGATTCAGCCGACCAGCTTGCCGCAATCAAGCGCTTGTTGAAGACGCTCAACGTCGACGACGAGAAATTTCCCCCGCGGGAGCTGCAGCATTTCATCAATGGCCAGAAGGAGGCCGGTATCCGGCCGCATGCGGTCGAGGCCTGGGACGACTACACCCGTCAGCGCGTCCAGCTTTACCAAGAGTATGACGCCCAGTGCCAGCGCGAGTCAGTTGTGGATTTTGCGGAGTTGCTGCTGCGCACCTACGAGTTGCTGGAGCGCAACGAACCGGTGCGGCGGCATTACCAGCGACGTTTCCGTCACATCCTGGTCGATGAGTTCCAGGACACCAATGTGCTGCAATACCGTTGGCTGAAGCTGTTGGCCGACGACGGCCGCGAAGGCGGCGCGGTGTTGTTCTGCGTTGGCGACGACGATCAGTCCATCTACCGCTTCCGCGGCGCAGAAGTCGGCAACATGCGCGACTTCGAGCGCGAGTTCCGGGTGCAGAACGTCATCCGTCTCGAGCAGAACTACCGCTCGCGCGGCAACATCCTGGACGCGGCCAATGCCATCATCCGCCACAACACCAACCGCCTTGGCAAGAACCTGTGGACGGATCAGGGATCGGGCGAGCCTATCCGAGTGTTCGAAGCCTTTTCCGACGGTGACGAGGCGCGCTGGGTGGTGGACGAGATCCGCTCGCTGGTGCGCGACGGGGCGCTACGCAGCGAGATTGCCCTGTTGTACCGGTCGAATGCGCAGTCGCGGGTCCTGGAGCATCAGCTGTTCACCGCCGGCATCCCATATCGCGTCTATGGCGGCTTGCGCTTCTTCGAGCGCCAGGAGATCAAGCATGCGCTCGCCTATCTGCGACTGATCGCCAATCCGGACGACGACACGGCCTTCGCGCGAGTGGTGAACTTTCCTACCCGCGGCATCGGCGCGCGCTCGCTCGAAGCATTGCAGGACGCGGCGCGCACCTTCAATACCAGCCTGTATGCCACCGTCCCGCATCTCTCGGGCAAGGCGGGGACGGTGCTGGCGCAGTTCGTGCGCCTGGTCGAGGACATGCGGCGCGATACCGCGCGTCTGGCGCTGCCGGAGCTGATCGACCACGTGCTCGATACCTCGGGTCTGCGCGCGCACTACAAGGCCGAGAAGGAAGGCCAGGAGCGCCTCGAGAACCTCGACGAGCTGCTCAATGCCGCGGCCAACTTCATTGCCGAGTCCGATGCTGACGCCGAGGCGCTGGCGCTGCCGCATGCCCTGTTGGCAGACTTCCTCGCCCATGCGTCGCTCGAGGCGGGTGACCATCAGGCCGACCAGGGCGCGGATGCGGTCCAGCTGATGACCGTCCATTCTGCCAAGGGGCTGGAATTCAACGTGGTCTTCGTCTCCGGGCTGGAAGAAGGACTTTTCCCGCACGAAAACAGCATCCTGGAAACCGAGGGGCTGGAGGAAGAGCGGCGGCTGATGTACGTGGCGGTGACGCGGGCGCGCGAGCGGCTCTACCTGTCCTTCGCACAAAGCCGCATGCTGCACGGCCAGACGCGCTACAACCTGCGTTCGCGCTTCCTGGAGGAGGTCCCGGCGGCGTTGATGAAGTGGCTGACGCCGCCCAATCCACGTTCGGCGGCGGGTGGAGCGATGGGGGGCATGGGTGGCGGCTACTTCAAGCCGTCCGTCAGTCCGCAGGTGCAGCGCGCACCGCGGCCGGCTTTTGCGCAATTGCCCAACGGCCTGCGCATCGGCCAGTCGGTGGCGCATCCGAAGTTCGGTCAGGGGGTGATCGTGGCTGCCGAAGGCGGCGGGGCCGATGCCAAGGTGCAGATCAACTTCGGCCCGGCCGGGGTGAAGTGGCTCTTGCTCGCGGTGGCGAAGCTGGAACCGGTATAGCGCTTGGACGCCCGGCGCGGTTGCCCCGCGCCGGCGCGCGCCGTCAGACGCCGTACTTGCGCGCCAGCGCGTCGTGCAGCGCGACGAACTCCTGCGACAGCTTGTGCTTGGGCTCGAGATGGATCATCGGCTTGGCCTGCTCGTGGGATTCCTTGATCTTCACCGATGCCGAGAGGTAGGGCGCCAGGACCGGCAGGCCTTCGGCGATCAGTTCCTGCACCACTTTCTGCGGCAGGCTCGCCCGCGGCTGGTACTGATTGACCACGATGCCCTCGACCGCCAGATTGCGATTGTGGTCGGCCTTGATCTCTTCGACGTTCTCCAGCAGCGAGTAGAGCGCGCGCCGTGAGAAGTCGTCGCAGTCGAACGGGATGAGGCAGGCATTGGCGGCGATCAGCGCCGAGCGGGTGTAGAAGTTGAGCGCAGGCGGGGTGTCGATGTAGATGTAATCGTAGTCGGCGGCGAGTTCGTCGAGCGCATCGCGCAGCTTGTAGATCTTGTAGCGCGATTCGAGCTTGCCCTGCAGTTCTTCGAGCTGCGGATGGGAGGGCATCAGGTGCAGCCCTTCAAAGGGCGTTGCGACGACGAAGTCGCCGGTGGCTTTGGGGTTCAGCTTGAAATTGAGCGTCTGGTCGAAGAAGTCGGCCAAGGTGGTGTCGAGCGAGTCCCCGGGTGCGCCGAGCAGGTAGTGGGTGGAATTGCCCTGGGGGTCGAGATCGATCACCAGCGTGCGCTTACCCTGATGGGCGCTGATTGCCGCCAGGTTGCAGGTGATCGTCGATTTGCCGACCCCGCCCTTCTGATTGAAAACCACGCGACGCATTCCTTCCCCTTTTGTCCCTGTGCGCTTGTCGGCACATTGTGCCAAAAATCCATCGTACCGACGGGATTCTGCCCGGTTTGCGGATATCCGGGGGGTGACAAGCGCCCCGGCCCACTGCCCAAGGCTGCGGCCCTGCGGTACACTCGGCGCTCGTCATCATTCATGTCCGCTACGGCCTACTCCCCGAAGCCGGCGGCATGCGGGTCTCCGAGACCCGGTTCGCGGCACGGCGCCGAGCGCCGATCAAAATCCAAGACGCTGCGAATGGTCCCAGTTGGCGAGGCGGCGGCGCGCGCCTGGATTTCGCCCGACGCTCATACCCACACCGTTCCGAGAGGAAGAACAATGGATCAGGATTTCATCGCCGCGGCGCTGGACTATCACCGTGCACCGACGCGCGGCAAGATTTCGGTCGTCCCCACCAAAGGTCTCACCAACCAGCGCGATCTGGCGCTGGCCTATTCCCCCGGCGTCGCCGCCGCCTGCGACGCCATCGTGGCCGATCCGGCTGAAGCGCGCGAACTCACCAGCCGCGGCAACCTGGTGGGGGTCGTCACCAACGGCACCGCGGTGCTCGGTCTGGGCAACATCGGCCCGCTGGCGGCCAAGCCGGTCATGGAAGGCAAGGGCTGCCTGTTCAAGAAGTTCGCCAATATCGACGTGTTCGACATCGAACTCGCCGAGAACGACCCGGACAAGCTGATCGAGATCATCGCCTCGCTCGAGCCCACGCTCGGCGGCATCAATCTTGAAGACATCAAGGCGCCGGAGTGCTTCTACATCGAGAAGAAGCTGCGCGAGCGGATGAAGATCCCGGTCTTCCACGATGACCAGCACGGCACCGCCATCATTTCCGCCGCCGGCCTGATCAACGGCCTGAAGGTCATCGGCAAGAACATCGCCGAGGTCAAGCTGGTCTGCTCCGGCGCCGGTGCCGCCGCGATCGCCTGCCTCGACATGATGCTCAGCGTCGGCCTCAAGCGCGAGAACGTCTATGTCTGCGACTCCAAGGGCGTGATCTACCAGGGCCGTGAAGAGAACATGGAGCCGACCAAGGCGCGCTACGCCCAAGTCACCGACGCCCGCACGCTGGGCGACGTGATCGTCGGCGCCGACGTCTTCCTCGGCCTGTCCACCGCCGGCGTGCTCAAGCCCGAGATGGTGGCGAAGATGGCCGACAAGCCGCTGATCTTCGCGCTCGCCAACCCGAATCCGGAGATCCTGCCCGCCGACGCCAAGGCGGTACGCCCGGATTGCATCATCGCCACCGGCCGCTCGGACTTCCCGAACCAGGTCAACAATGTGCTGTGCTTCCCCTTCATCTTCCGCGGTGCGCTCGACGTCGGCGCCACCACGATCAATGAAGAGATGAAGCTCGCCTGCGTGAAGGCCATCGCCGAACTGGCCCAGGCCGAGCAGAACGACATGGTGGCTTCGGCCTACGGTGGCGCCGAACTCAGCTTCGGCCCCGAGTACATCATTCCCAAGCCCTTCGACCCGCGCCTGATCGTCAAGATCGCGCCGGCGGTGGCCCGGGCCGCGATGGAGTCCGGCGTGGCGTCGCGCCCGATCGAGGACTTCGACGCTTACGTTGCCAGCCTGACCGACTTCGTCTACACCTCCGGCATCGTCATGAAGCCGGTGTTCTCTGCCGCCAAACGCGTTCCGCTTGCGCAAAAGCGCGTGGTGTACGCGGAAGGCGAAGACGAGCGCGTGCTGCATGCCGCCCGCGTGGTCATCGACGAAGGCCTGGCCCGTCCCATCCTGGTCGGGCGCCCCAGCGTGATCGAGATGCGGATCAAGAAGATCGGCCTCAACCTGGTGCCGGAGCGCGATTTCGACATCGTCAATCCGGAGTCCGATCCGCGCTACCGCGACCTGTGGAACGAGTACTACCGCCTCAAGGGCCGTGACGGCGTCACGCCCGACATCGCCAAGGCCAAGATGCGTCGCGACACCACGCTGATCGGCGCGATGCTGCTCCGCACCGGTGACGCCGACGCGCTGGTCTGCGGCACCTTCGGCACCTACGATTACCACTTCCAGCACGTCGAGGACGTCATCGGCCTGCGTGCGGGGGCCAAGCAGTTCGCCGCGATGAACCTGCTGCTGCTGCCCAAGCGCACGCTGGCCATCACCGATACCTATGTGAACGAGAACCCGAACGCCGAGGAAGTGGCCGAGATCGCCCGCATGGCGGCCGAGGAACTGCGTCGCTTCGGTATCGAGCCGCGCGTCGCGCTGCTGTCGCATTCCAACTTCGGCAGCTCCCGTTCCGCATCGGCACGCAAGATGCGCGAGGCGAGCGAGCTGCTGCGCAAGCTGGCGCCCGAACTCGAATGTGATGGCGAGATGCACGGCGACGCCGCGCTGTCGGTGGAGATTCGCAACAAGGTGCATCCGGATTCTTCGCTGGTCGGCGAAGCCAATCTGCTGGTGATGCCCAACCTCGACGCCGCCAACATCTCCTTCAACCTGATGAAGATCGCCAACGGCGACGGCGTGTCGGTGGGGCCCATCCTGCTCGGCGCCGCCAAGCCGGTGCACATCCTGACCCCCTCGGCCACCGTGCGCCGGCTGGTGAACATCACCGCGCTGGCGGTGGTGGACGCGCAGGAGTCGCGCCGCGTGTAGGTGGATCGGTCGATTCCGGCCAACGGAGGGCGCCGCGGGCTTGCGGCGCCCTTTTTGTTTGTGCCGCGTTTCCGTTTGGACAAATGGAAATGATTCCTAACCGTGCGGAAGGTGCTGCATCGCTAGAATCGTTGGAATTTCATGCTTAGGCGAGGTTCCGATTGAGCTTACGCGCGCGCTTTCCTGTACTGCGGCTGCTGGCACTGGCTGCCGTCAGCAGCTTCGCTCCAGCGGCGGCAGCCAGTGCCTGGCTGCTGGCGACCCCCGAACCCAGGGTCGTGCCCGGGCACGCCTTCGAAGTGATCGTCATCGCTCCAGCCGGCACGCAGAGCTTGCCGGCGCGCTTGCCGGCACAGATCGAGCTGCCCGACAACGGTCCGCGCATCGCGGTGGAGCTGGTGGCGATCGCGCTGCCAGGGCAGGGCGAACAGCGGCGCTACATCGGCACCTGGCCACAGGAAGTGGTCGGCGTGGCCACCTTGTCGCTGCGCGAGGCTGCATCGGCACGGCTGCTGCTCGATGCCGGGGCCGCGACGCGCACGGCGGTGGAGACCGCCCAGGCCGCGGCCGCAGCCGGCACGGCCGACGTCGCGGTACAGCGCCCCAGTGCCGAGCCGGCACAGCCGGCGCCGCTCGGCTTCCATGAACCGATGTATTTCGTCGTCGGCGGGCGCAATCCGCATGCTGCGCGCTACCAGTTGAGCTTCCGCTACCGCCTGTTCGACGATCAGGGGGTGGTGGCCGAGACTCTGCCGGTGACGCGCGGGCTGTATTTCGGCTTCACCCAGACGTCATTGTGGGATCTCGAGTCGGACTCCAAGCCCTTCCGCGATACCAGCTTCCGGCCTTCGCTGTTCTACCAGTGGAAGCTGCTCGATCCGAGCGACGGCGCGTCGCTCGCCTTGTCGGGTGGCTACGAGCACGAGTCCAACGGTCGCGGCGGCACCGAGTCGCGCAGCATCGACACGCTCTTCTTGCGTGCCGATGCCCGCTACTACTTCGGCGACGGCGAAACCTACCTCGGGGTGTCGCCCAAGCTGTGGAGCTACATCGACAAGGAGGACAACCCCGACATCGCACGCTATCGCGGCTATGCCGAACTCGGCCTGCGTTTCGGTCGCGACGACGGCCTGATGCTGGCGGCCCAACTCCGCCGCGGCACCGCCGGCGTCGGCAGCTCCCAGCTCGATCTGTCCTATCCGCTGCGTCGCAGCGTGTTCTCCGGGGTCGGCGCCTTCCTGCACCTGCAGTATTTCAACGGTTACGGCGAGACCCTGCTCGACTACAACGAGTCGCACGATCCCCAGATTAGAATCGGCTTTTCCATCGTCAGATGAGCGCCGCACGCGCCAGGAGACCCGCATGAGCCACGCCATCCGCTTCCATCAGACCGGCGGTCCCGAAGTCCTGCAATGGGAGGCGGTGGATCTGGCCGCTCCGGCTGCGGGCGAGGCGCGCGTGCGCCACCACGCGGTCGGTCTCAACTACATCGATACCTACCACCGGTCCGGCCTGTATCCGGTCAGCCTGCCTTCGGGTATCGGCCTGGAGGGCGCGGGCGTGGTGGAGGCGGTCGGCGAGGGCGTGACCGATGTCGCGGTGGGCGACCGCGTCGCCTATGCCGGCGGCCCGCTCGGCGCCTACGCCGAAGTGCGCAACATGCCTGCCCAATGCCTGGTGAAACTGCCGGACGCGATCGGCTTCGAGCAGGGTGCGGCGATGATGCTGCAGGGGCTCACCGCGCAATACCTGCTGCGGCGCACCTATCGCGTGCAGGCCGGCGACACCATCCTGATCCACGCCGCAGCGGGCGGCGTCGGCACCATCGTCTGCCAGTGGGCCAAGGCGCTCGGCGCCACGGTGATAGGCACCGTCGGCTCCGACGAGAAGGCGGCGGTCGCACGGGGCCATGGCTGCGACCACCCTATCGTCTACACCCGCGAGAACTTCGCCGAGCGCGTGCGCGAGATCACCGGTGGCGAGGGTGTGCCGGTGGTGTACGACTCCATCGGCAAGGACACCTTCATGGATTCGCTGTCCTGCCTGCGTCCGCTGGGCATGATGGTGCTGTTCGGGGCGGCTTCCGGCCCGGTGCCGCCTTTCGACTGCGGCGTGCTGGCCAGGATGGGATCGCTGTTCCTGACGCGGCCGACGCTCTTCACCTATGCGGCGAAGCGCGCCGATCTGCTGACGATGGCGGCGGACCTCTTCGAGGTGCTCGCCACCGGCAAGGTCAGGATAGAGATCAACCAGCGCTACGCGCTGCGGGACGCCGCCCAGGCGCATCGCGACCTCGAAGCTCGGCGCACGACCGGATCGACCATCCTGCTGCCGTAACGGTCGTATGAGGGGCGCGGGCCTCGGGTAAAATTCGCCCCATGACTGCCGCAGACCACGCTCCTCACGCCCCCCGTTTCGTTCACCTTCGCCTGCACACCGAATACTCGATCACCGACGGCATCGTCCAGATCGACCAGGCGATCGCCCAGGCGGCCGCCGATGGCATGCCGGCGCTGGGCATTTCCGACCTTGCCAACCTCTTCGGCATGGTCAAGTTCTACAAGGGCGCCCGCGGCAAGGGCGTCAAACCCGTCATCGGCGTCGATGCCTGGATCCAGAACGAGGCCGAGCGCGACAAGCCCTACCGCGTGCTGCTGATCTGCAAGAATCGCGCAGGCTACGGCCAGATGTGCGAGTTGCTGACCCGTGCCTACCTCGACAACAAATACCGCGGCCGCGCCGAACTGCGCCGCGAGTGGTTCGAGAACGGCGCCGCCGACCAACTGCTGTGCCTGTCGGGTGCCTTCTTCGGCGATGTCGGCCAGGCCATCGTCAACGGCAACATCGAACTCGCCGAACGGCTGGCCGCCGACTGGTCGCGGCTGTTTCCCGGCGCCTTCTACATCGAGATCCAGCGCGCCGGCCATCCCGGTACCGAGGCTTACATCCGCCAGGCGCTGCAGATCGCCAACCGGCTCGACCTGCCGGTGGTGGCGACCCACCCGGTCCAGTTCCTGAAGCCGGAGGACTTCCAGGCGCACGAGGCGCGCGTCTGCATCGCCCAGGGCTATGTGCTGGCCGACAAGCGCCGGCCGCGCGACTTCACCGAGGAGCAATACCTCAAGAGCCAGGACGAGATGTGCGCGCTGTTCGCCGACATCCCGGAAGCGCTCGAAAACGCGGTGGAAATCGCCCGCCGCTGCTCGGTGTCGGTGCAGCTCGGCAAGAACTTCCTGCCGCTGTTCCCGACGCCGGAGGGCATGACGCTGGACGACTTCCTGGTGCAGGAAGCGAAGAAGGGTCTGGAAGAGCGCCTCGTCCAGCTCTACCCGCATCCGGAAGAGCGCGAGAAGCAGCGCCCGCGCTACGAGGAGCGGCTTAAGTTCGAGACCGACACCATCATCCAGATGGGTTTCCCCGGCTACTTCCTGATTGTGGCGGACTTCATCCAGTGGGGGAAGAACAACGGCGTGCCGGTCGGCCCCGGGCGGGGTTCCGGCGCCGGCTCGTTGGTGGCCTATTCACTCAAGATCACCGACCTCGATCCGCTGGAGTACGCGCTGCTGTTCGAGCGCTTCCTCAACCCGGAGCGGGTGTCGATGCCCGACTTCGACATCGACTTCTGCCAGGACAACCGCTACCGCGTCATCGAATACGTGCGCGAGCGCTACGGCAAGGACGCGGTGAGCCAGATCGCCACCTTCGGCACGCTCGCCTCCAAGGCGGTGGTGCGTGACGTCGGCCGCGTGCTCGACATGCCCTACGGCCTGTGCGACCGCCTGTCCAAGCTGGTCCCGATCGAAGGCGCCAAGCCGGTGTCGCTGGCGCGCGCCTACGAGATGGAGCCGCAGATCGGCGAGATGATGAGGGACGGCAACGACGGCGAGGCAGTGCAGACCCTGTGGGATCTGGCCCAGCCACTCGAAGGCCTGACCCGCGGCGTCGGCATGCACGCCGGCGGCGTGCTGATCGCGCCGGGCAAGCTCACCGACTTCTGCCCGCTCTACATCGCCGACGGCGACGACGCTACACCGGTATCGCAGTTCGACAAGGACGACGTCGAAGCGGTCGGCCTGGTGAAGTTCGACTTCCTCGGCCTGCGAAACCTCACGATTATCGAACTCGCGCTGGACTACGTGGAGCGCCTCACCGGCGAGCGCGTCGACCTGATGAGCCTGGGCTTCCAGGATCCCGCCGCCTACCAGATCCTGAAGGACGCCAACACCACGGCGATCTTCCAGGTGGAATCGGACGGGATGAAGAAGCTCTTGAAGAAGCTCGCGCCCGACCGCTTCGAAGACATCATCGCGGTGCTCGCGCTCTACCGCCCCGGCCCGCTCGGCTCCGGGATGGTGGATGACTTCATCCTGCGGAAGAAAGGCCAGCAGGAGATCGACTACTTCCACCCCGACCTCAAAGCCTGTCTGGAACCGACCTACGGCGTCATCGTGTACCAGGAACAGGTGATGCAGATCAGCCAGATCATCGGTGGCTACACCCTGGGTGGCGCCGATATGCTGCGGCGCGCGATGGGCAAGAAGAAAGCCGACGAGATGGCCAAGCACCGCGCCACCATCGCCGACGGCGCCAGGCAGAAGGGCTACGATCCGGCACTGGCCGAGCAGCTTTTCGACCTGATGACCAAGTTCGCGGAGTACGGCTTCAACAAGTCGCACACCGCGGCCTATGCGGTCGTCACCTACCACACCGCCTGGCTGAAGGCGCACCACTGCGCGGCCTTCATGGCGGCGACGATGTCGTCCGACCTGGACAACACCGACACCGTCAAGATCTTCTTCGAGGACACCCTCGCCAACAAGATCGCCATCCTGCCGCCGGATGTGAACGAATCCGACTACCGCTTCGTGCCGGTGGACCGCAAGACCATCCGCTACGGGCTCGGCGCGGTGAAGGGCTGCGGCGAGCCGGCGGTACGCGCGATCATCGCCGGGCGCCAGGGCAAGCCCTATCGCGATCTGTTCGATTTCTGCGAGCGCGTCGACCGCCGCCTGGTCAATCGCCGCGTGCTCGAAGCGCTGATCCGCGCCGGTGCGATGGATACGCTCGAAGGCCACAAGGGCCGCGACCGCGCCCAGGTGATGGCGACGGTGCCGCTGGCGATGGAGGCAGCCGAGCAGGCTGCCGCCAACGCGATGCAGGGCGGCCTCTTCGACATGGTGCCGGAAGCGGCCGGCGCGGCGCTGGAGTTCGCCAATGTGCGGCCATGGACCGAGCGCGAACGGCTGAAGGAGGAAAAAACCGCGATCGGCTTCTTCCTGTCCGGTCATCCCTTCAACGCCTTCAAGGGCGAGGTGCGGCGCTTCGTGCGGCGTACCCTGGCCCAGCTCGAACCCTCGCGCGATCTGGCGATGATGGCCGGCGTGGTGATGGAGGTGCGGGTCAAGATGGGCAACCGCGGCAAGATGATGTTTGTGCAACTCGACGACGGCACCCAGCCGCGCGAGATCGCGGTGTATTCCGAGGTGCTCGATGCCAACCGCGGCAAGATCGTCACCGACGAAGTCCTGGTGGTCGAAGGCAAGGTCAGCCGCGATGACTTCGCTGGCGAGAACGGCCTGCGCATCATCGCCGACAAGCTGATGACCCTGGGCGAGGCGCGCAGCCGCTTCGCCCGCGGCCTCAACCTGCGGCTCAACGGCGAGGCGAAGAATGCGGTCGCCGCCGCCGACCGCCTGCAGTCCCTGCTCGAGCCCTTCTGCGAGAACGGCGCCAACGGTATGCCCGGCTGCCCGGTGCGGGTGCGCTACATCAACGACGTCGCCGAGGCCGATCTGCCGCTCGGCCAGCGTTGGCGGGTGAAGCTGGAGGAGGCGCTGCTCGACAGCCTGCGCGGCTGGCTGCCGGCGGAGGCGGTGGAGATCGACTACCCCAGCTGAACGTTTGATGCACGTCCACGCTGTGCAGGCAGTTTGACGAAATCTTTACGTTCCCTCCTGCACAGTCCGGTGTTTTCCACCCCAGTCGCGCAAGCGACTGCAATGCGGAGGGCACAGCCGGCATGGAGGGGCATACATCGCGTCGCGTCGGGTTGGGCCGTCTGTTGGCTCTGGTGGCCGTTCTCGCCTGCGCCGGTTTCGGTTTCCTGGCCTGGCAGCACTACTACCCCGTCCGTGACGTCGCGGACTGGCAGCATCGCGTCCTGATCGACCGGCTGCCGGTGGTCAGCGCGCTCGCGGCCGACGGCCAGGGCGGCGTTTTCGCCAGCCTCGAGCTCAAGCACGGCAAGGGCCGCATCCTGCAGATCGGCAGCGACGGCAGTCGGCGTACGGTGAAGGACGGACTCTCCAAGCTGGACGGCATGATCCGCTACCGGGGCGGCATCGCCTACTCTCAGGAAGCGGGGGAGGCGCCGGTGCGCTGGTGGCACGGCGACCGTGACGAGGTGCTGTTCCCGGGGCGCGACGTCGAGGAATTGGCGACCGACGGTCATTTTCTCTACGCGATCGAAGACCGGCCGCAACACGCGCGCCTGTTGCGTTTCGATCCGGACAAGGGCGAAGTGCGCGTGCTGCGCAGGGATCTGGAGGTCGCCGAAGGCGTCGCGGTCTGTCCGGACGGTCGCGTGTTCTATCTCGAGAAGAAGCGCGGCTGGGTCAAGCAGCTGCGAGACGATGGAAACGACAGCATCGTCGCCCAGGGGCTCAACGAGCCCGGCTTCCTGATGTGCGACCGCGCCGGCCTGTGGATCACCGAAGACGCCACGCACCTTGCCCGCCTGCTGCTGGTCGACGCTGCCGGCCGCCTGCAGACCATTCTCAGCCACTTGCGATCGGCCCAGACCATCCTGCCCTTTGGCGAGCATCGCTACCTCCTTGCCGAGCAGGGGCGTGATCGCATCCTCGAAATCACGCGCTGAAGCCGCTTTCAGACCATCGGAATCCCACACATGAGTCAATCGGCCGCGGCAGGCACGCCGCATCGATCCGCTACCGTCATCCCGCCGGGCATCGGCGCCCATCTCGCGTTCACCGGCCTGTCCGCCGTCGCGCTGCTGGTGATGTACTCGCTGCTGCGCGTGGCCATGCTGGTCTACAACCGGGCGCAGATTGGCGACACGCCCGCATCGACCTTCGTCGAGGCCTTCGCCACCGGCCTGCGCTTCGATCTGAGGCTGGTGGTCTATCTCTGCCTGCCGCTATTGTTTGTGCTGTTCAGCCTGCGGGCGATGGCGGCGCGCCGGTTGCAGCGCGCCTGGCTGACGCTGGCGGCAAGCGTCACGCTCTTCCTCGGCCTGATCGAACTCGATTTCTACCGTGAATTCCACCAGCGCTTGAACAGCCTGGTCTTCCAGTACGTGCAGGAAGACCCCGGCACGGTGATGAGCATGCTCTGGTACGGCTTCCCGGTGCTGCGCTACCTGCTTGCCTGGGCGCTGGGCTCCTGGCTGATGGCGAAGGTTTTTGCCGTGATCGACCGTCGCACCCGGCCGGCGGTCCAGATTGCGGCCCAGGCTGCTCACCCCGCCAGTCACTGGCGCTGGCTGACTCTGTTGCTATGCCTGGCGGTGTCGGTGGTGGCGGCGCGCGGTACCTTGCGTCACGGTCCGCCGATGCGCTGGGGCGACGCCTACACGACCGAATCCATGTTCGCCAACCAGCTCGGCCTCAATGGCAGCCTGACCCTGATCGCGGCGGCCAAGGCACGCTACTTCGAATCCGGTGACAAGATCTGGAAGGCGACGTTGCCGCAGCAGGAGGCCACCCGCATCGTGCGCGAGATGCTGCTGTCTCCGGCCGACCGGCTGGTTGATGCCGACGGCGCCGCGTTGCGCCGGGACTACACGCCGCCCGCCCAAGGCACGCTGCGGATCCGCAACGTGGTGGTGATCCTGCTCGAGAGCTTTGGCGGGCATTATGTCGGCGCGCTCGGCAACCCGGACGGCATTACGCCCAACTTCGACCGGCTGGCGCAGGAGGGCCTGCTGTTTACCCGCTTCTTCTCGAACGGCACCCACACCCACCAGGGCATGTTCGCCACCATGGCCTGCTTCCCCAATCTGCCCGGCTTCGAGTACTTGATGCAGATGCCGGAAGGCGGCCATCGTTTCTCCGGCCTGCCGCAGCTGCTGAGCGCGCGCGAGTTCGAGGACATCTACGTCTATAACGGCGACTTCACCTGGGACAATCAGTCGGGCTTCTTCAGCAACCAGGGGATGACGCGCTTTATCGGCCGTGGCGACTACGTTAATCCGGCCTTCTCCGATCCGACCTGGGGCGTGTCCGACCAGGACATGTTCGAGCGCGGCGCCGAGGAACTCGCCAGGGGCTTCGACGGCAAGCCTTTCTACGCGCTGCTGCAGTCGCTTTCCAACCACACCCCGTATGCGTTGCCCAGCCAACTGCCGGTAGAGCGGGTGACGGGCCACGGCGCACTCGACGAACATCTGACCGCGATGCGCTATTCCGATTGGGCGCTTGGCCAGTTCTTCGATAAGGCGCGCCAGTCGGCCTACTTCAAGGACACGCTGTTCGTGGTGGTCGGCGATCACGGCTTCGGTGCCGACGAGCAGCTGACCGAAATGGACCTTCACCGCTTCAACGTGCCGCTGCTGATGATAGGCCCCGGCATCCGCCAGGCTTTCGGCGAGCGCCGCGATACCGTCGGCACCCAGATCGACGTCGTGCCGACCATCATGGGGCGGCTCGGCGGCGAGGTGCGTCACCAGTGCTGGGGGCGCGACCTGCTGACACTGCCGGCCGGCGACGAGGGGCGCGGGGTGATCAAGCCTTCCGGCAGCGACCAGACGGTGGCCATCGTCGAGGGTGGGCACATTCTGGTTCAGCCCAAGGACATGGAGCCGCGCCTTTATGCCTATCAGCTCGGGGCAAAGCCGCGCAGCGAGCGCATCCAGGATGCCGCCAGCGAAGCAGCGATGGGGAGGCGTCTGCAGGCCTTCCTGCAGACGGCGACGCGCAGCCTGCTCGACAACACGGCCGGCGTGGCCAAGGTCCAGCAGTAGGCCGGCAGCTCCGTCAGCAGCTTGGCAGGCAGACGAAGCTGCCGGCCAGACCGTCGCCACCGCTGTCGGCCAGGTCGACGATCACGCGGTCGACGCGGGCAGCCGGCGGGCCGATGTGCGCCCAGCCGATGAAGTCTTCCACCGCTTCAACGCGACCGGACACCAGCGCCTCGACGCTGCCGTCGTGGCGATTGCGCACCCAGCCCGACAGGCCGAGACGCACCGCCTCGGTCTGCGCGCTGGCACGGTAGGAAACGCCCTGCACCCGCCCGTGTATGCGCAGCAGGCGGGCGATGACGACGATGTCGTTGCGGTCAGGCATAGGAAACCTCCGGGCTCTTGCCGCTCAACCACTGCGCGCGCAGCAGCGCGTCGGTGATGTTGGCGGTGACGTTGCCGCTGCCCAGTCGGTCCTGGAAGCCCGAGCGCGATACGAGGGATTCCGGTTGCGCATTGAGGCCGCACAGGATCAGGTGGGCACCACGCTTCTGCAGGTTGCGGTGCAGCGTCTGCAGGATGTCCAGGCCGGTGGTGTCGATGTTGATGACCTTGGCGAGGTCCAGGATCACCACGTCCGGATGTCCATGTTGCATCAATAGCAGGTTTTCCAGCTTGTTGGCGGCGCCGAAGAAGAGGCTGCCGAACATGCTGTAGGCGAGGATGCGCGGCGTGCCGTCTTCGCGCGACAGTGCCTCGACGCCGTAGTGGTCTTCCAGCGGAATGCGCTCGATGCGGGTGAGATCCGACATCCGGTAGATGAAGAAAAGGCTGGCCAGCACCATGCCGAGTTCCACCGCCAGTGTAAGGTCGAACACCACGGTAACGACGAAGGTGCCGAGCAGGATGGCGCGGTACTGCAGCGAATAGCGCGCCAGCTCCGAGGGCGCGAAGGCGTGCCATTCGCCCATGTTGACCGCGACGATCACCACGATGGCCGACAGCGTTGCCAGCGGAATGGCACTCGCCAACGGTGCCAGCGCCAGCACCACCGCCAGCAGCACGACTGAATGGATCACGCCGGCCACCGGGGTGCGGCCGCCGGTGCGGATATTGGTGGCGGTGCGGGCGATCGCGCCGGTGGCGGCGAAGCCGCCGAACAGCGGGGCGGCCACGTTGGCGATACCCTGTGCCATCAACTCCTGGTTGGGGTCGTGGCGGTCGTCGATCTGGCTGTCGGCTACGCGTGCCGACAGCAGCGATTCGATCGCACCCAGCAACGCGATGGTGAGTGCCGGTGCGATCAACTTGCCGAGTGTGCCCAAGGTCAGTTCCGGCAGACCGAAAGCCGGCACCTCCTGCGGGATGCCGCCGAAGCGGCTGCCTATGGTTTCCACCGGCAGATCCAGTAGCGCGTTGACCGCGGTGGCGAGGATCAGCACCGCCAGCGGCCCAGGCAGGCGGCGCATCCAGGGTGTGCGGACGGCCTGGCGGTTCCAGCCCAGCAGCACCGCCAGCGAGGCGATCGCGAGCAGTACGGTCGGTAGGTCCAGCGTTGGCAGCGCAGCCGTCAGCGCCTTCATCTTGCCGAAGAACTCGCCCGGCAGATGTTCGATCCTGAGGCCGAGGAAGTCCTTGATCTGCGAAAGAAAGATGACGACTGCAATGCCGTTGGTAAAGCCGATGACGACCGACAGCGGGATGAAGCGGATCATGTTGCCGAGGCGGAAGGCGCCCATGGCGAACAGCATCACCCCCGACATCATCGTGGCGATCAGCAGGTTCTGCACGCCGTAGTCGGCGACGATGGCGTAGATGATGGGGATGAAGGCGCCGGTGGGGCCGCCGATCTGGACCCGCGAGCCGCCGAGTGCCGCGATCAGGAAGCCGGCGACGATGGCCGTCCAGATGCCGGCGGTGGGCGACAGGCCGGAGGCGATGGCAAAGGCCATCGCCAGCGGCAGCGCGAGAACGCCTACGGTGATGCCGGCCGAGAGGTCGTGGGTGAAGGCTGCACGTTCGTAGCCGCGCAGTGTGTCAAGAAGCTTGGGGCGAAACTGGATGTTCATGGTGTCTCCGCGGTGGTTCTGCTTGTGCCTGGCGCATGCCTGGCCGGGTGTAGTGCGGAGACGCCCGTCCCGGGGCGGTACGCCGTCGAACGATCCAGCGTTTCGATTGCGTCAATGGCATGTTGGGGACGGGTCTTGTAGGTGTCGGTATTCTTGGACTTGCGGGCGGGCTTGTCCACCCGCAGTCCGGTATGTCGTTGGTGAGATGTTGGCCGTCGTGGACTACTTCACGCGCATGCCCGGCTGGGCGCCGCCGTCGGGCGACAGGATGTAGAGCCCGCCGGTCTTGCCGTCGGGGTCGGAGGCGGCGAGCACCATGCCTTCGCTCATGCCGAACTTCATCTTGCGCGGAGCGAGGTTGGCCACCATCACGGTGAGGCGGCCGACCAGGCTGGCCGGGTCGTAGGCCGACTTGATGCCGGCGAAGACCTGACGGGGCTTGGGGTTGCCGGCGTCGTCGGTTTCTCCGATGTCGAGTTGCAGGCGGATCAGCTTGTCGGCACCCTCGACATGCTGGGCGTCGACGATCTTCGCGATGCGCAGGTCGACCTTGGTGAAGTCGTCGATGGAGATGTGCGGCGATGCCGTCTCGGCCGCCTGCGCGGCATGCTGCTGCTTTTCCGCGTGGCGTTGCTGCGAGCTCGCTTCCTTGGCGGTCTTGGCGGTCGCGGCGGGTGCCGCGGCTGCGGCCGGTGCGAGCGAATCGCGGTTGGCTTCGAGCAGCGCATCGACCTGCTTGCGCTCGATGCGAGTCATCAGGTGCTGGTAGGCGGTGATGTCGTGGCCGGCGGGCAGCGGCTTCCAGCCGGCCTGCCAGTCGAGCGGGGCGATCGCGAGGAATGCCTCGACCTTGGCGGCGAGTGCCGGCAGCACCGGCTTGAGGTAGAGCGTGAGATCGCGGAACAGCGTCAGCGCCGTGCTGCAGACGACGTGCAGTTGCGCGTCCTGACCGTCCTGCTTGGCCAGCTCCCACGGTTTGTGGTCGTTCACATACTGGTTGGCGAGATCGGCCAGTCGCATGATCTCGCGCAGCGCGCGGCCGTAGTCGCGCTCCTCGTAAGCCTGGGCGATGGTGGCCGCCTCGTAGGCCGATTCGAATTCCGCCGTGGCCTTGGGGTCGACGCCGCCCAGCTTGCCGCCGAAACGCTTGGCGATGAAGCCGGCGCAGCGGCTGGCGATGTTTACATACTTGCCGACCAGATCGGAATTGACCTTGGCGATCATGTCGTCGAGGTTGAGGTCGACGTCTTCCATGGTGCCGTTGGACTTGCTGGCGAAGTAGTAGCGTAGCCACTCCGGGTTGAGTCCCTGCTCGACGTAGGAGCGCGCGGTGATGAAGGTGCCGCGGCTCTTGGACATCTTGGCGCCGTCGACGGTCAGGAAACCGTTCACACAGAGCTGGCTGGGCGTGCGGTAGCCGGCAAACTTGAGCATCGCCGGCCAGAACAGCGCGTGGAAGTAGAGGATGTCCTTGCCGATGAAGTGCACCAGCTCGGTGCCCTGGGCTTCGGCGCGGATGGTATCGGTGTAGTCCTCGACGGCGATCTGTTCCCCGGCAGCGCTGCGGCGCTCGGCGTAGTTGCGGAAGCTGGCGAAATAGCCGATGGGCGCGTCCAGCCAGACATAGAAGTACTTGCCCGGCGCGCCCGGGATCTCGAAGCCGAAGTAGGGGGCATCGCGCGAGATGTCCCAGTCGGACAGCTTGTTCTCACCGGCTTCGCCCAGCCATTCCTTCATCTTGTTGGCGGCCTCCGCCTGCAGGCGGCGCTCGCCGGTTGTGTTGGTGCCGCGTGTCCATTCGCGCAGGAACTCGACTGCGCGAGCGTCGGATAAGCGGAAGAAGTAGTGCTCGGAGGTCTTCAGCACCGGCTTGGCGCCAGATACCGCGGAGTAGGGGTTCTTGAGCTCGGTGGGGGCATAGGCGGCGCCGCACACCTCGCAATTGTCGCCGTATTGGTCGCCGGCGCCGCACTTGGGGCATTCGCCCTTGATGAAGCGGTCCGGCAGGAACATTTCCTTGACCGGGTCGTAGAACTGTTCGATCGAGCGCGTTTCAATGAAGCCGGCCGACAGCAGCTTGCCGTAGATGTCCTCGGCGTAGGCACGGTTTTCCGCGCTGTGGGTCGAATGGTAGTTGTCGAAACCGACGCCGAAGTCGGTGAAGTCGCGCAGGTGCTCGCCATGCACCCGGTTGATCAGCTGTTCCGGCGTGATGCCTTCCTTCTCGGCGCGCAGCATGATGGGCGTGCCGTGCGTGTCGTCCGCGCAGACGTAGTGCACCGAGTTGCCACGCATGCGCTGGTAGCGCACCCAGATGTCGCCCTGGATGTAACCGACGAGGTGGCCGAGGTGGATGTCGCCGTTGGCGTAGGGCAGGGCGTTGGTGACGAGTATCTTGCGGGGCATGATGGCAGGCAGGTCTGAATCAAAGGCGGGAGTTTAGCAAAGCCCGGCCTCCTTCCCTGCCTCGCCGCCTTATTGCGTGGTGCCGAGGATGATTTCGACACGCCGGTTGCGTGCCCGGGTGGCTTCCTTGGCGTTGTCGGCGATCGGTTCCATCTCGCCCTTGCCGTCGGCCGCCAGGCGTTCGTAGGCGATGCCGCGGCTGCGCAGGTATTCCATCACGGCTTCGGCGCGCTGGATGGAGAGCTGCAGGTTGTACATCTCGCTGCCCTGGCTGTCGGTGTGGCCGACGATCTTGACGGTTACCTGCGGACGCGATCCGAGCGGGGCGACCAGGCTGTCGAGCACCTTGGTCAGGGCCGGCCGCGGTTCGGCGCTGCCGGACGCGAAGCCGTTGCTGACCGGGATGCGCAGGTGGATGCCGCTCGCCGTCGGTTCGCCGAGCTCGGCTCCGGCTGCATCACGCAAGGCGGTGGCGAGCTCCTTGTGCAGGACGGGCCAATCGACCTTGGACGCCGGTGCCGTTGGCCGTGGCGTGGTCGTCGTGGACGAGTAGCTGCCGGTGCCGGTCTGATGCTGTGGGGCGTCGGTGGTGGCGCAGGCTGCCAGCAGCAGGGCGGCGGAGCAGGCGGCGAGCGCCCGGACGCAGATCTGGAATGTGCACATGGTCGGTTGCGGATAAGTTTGGAGTAAGGGGATCGTGCGCGATGCCGGGGCGGTGGCGTGATAACGATGATGCCGCGTATCGCCTCGGCAAGTAACCCCAGCGCGCAAGAGGGTGAGCGCCAGCGGGGGCTCCGGTATGATTTCGTTCGTTCCCGCCCGCGCGGACGGGCGGCCCGATTATCGAGGAATCCGACATGAGCTTGTCTCAAGAAAACGTAACAGAAGCCCTGAAGTCCGTCATCGACCCGAACACCGGCAAGGATCTGGTGAGCACCCGCTGTGTACGCAACCTGAAGGTCAGCGGCGCGGACGTCAGCTTCGAGGTGGAGCTGGGCTATCCGGCCAAGAGCCAGCACGAACCGATCCGAGCGATGCTGCAAGCTGCACTGGCGACGCTGCCCGGCTTGGGCAAGGTCGATATCCAGGTGAGCAGCAAGGTGGTGGCGCACGCCGTCCAGCACGGCGTGAAGCTGCTGCCGGGCGTGCGTAACATCATCGCCGTGGCATCGGGCAAGGGGGGCGTGGGTAAGAGCACCACCGCGGCCAATCTGGCGCTGGCGCTGTCCGCCGAGGGCGCGCGCGTCGGCATCCTGGATGCCGACATCTACGGCCCGTCGCAGCCGCAGATGCTGGGCATAGGCGACCGCCGGCCGGAGTCGCTTGACGGCAAGACGATGGAGCCGCTCGAGGCCTACGGCATTCAGACGATGTCCATCGGTTTCCTGGTCGACGTCGAGACGCCGATGGTGTGGCGTGGCCCGATGGCGACCCAGGCGCTCAACCAGTTGTTGAAGGAAACCCACTGGCAGGATCTGGATTACCTGGTGATAGACATGCCGCCGGGGACCGGCGACATCCAGCTGACGCTGTCGCAGAGCGTGCCGGTGACCGGCGCGGTGATCGTCACCACGCCTCAGGACATCGCGCTGCTCGACGCGCGCAAGGGCATCAAGATGTTCGAGAAGGTGGGCGTGCCCATCCTCGGCGTGGTCGAGAACATGAGTATCCACATCTGTTCCAAGTGCGGCCACGAGGAGCACATCTTCGGCACCGGCGGTGGTCAGAAGCTCTGCGACGATTACGGCATCGGCTTCCTCGGCGCCCTGCCGCTCGACCTGCAGATCCGCCAGGAGGCCGACAACGGTGCGCCCACCGTGGTGGCCGATCCGGACGGCCGCATTGCCGGGATCTACAAGGAGATCGCGCGCAAGGTGGCAGTGCGCATTGCCGAGAAATCCAAGGACATGACGCACAAGTTCCCCAATATCGTGATCCAGAACACCTGATCCGAAATTGCGCCGCGGTTCGCTTTCGCAACCGCGGCGCTTGCCCTAAACTACGCGGATTTTTCGCATCCGGCCCGACTGCGGCCGCAGAGGAAACCGCGTTCCATGTCCATCAAGTCCGACAAGTGGATCCGCCGCATGGCGGAGCAGCAGGGCATGATCGAGCCGTTCGCGCCCGAGCTCGTTCGGGCCAACGATGGCGGCAAGATCGTTTCCTACGGAACGTCCAGCTACGGCTACGACGTACGTTGCGCGAACGAATTCAAGATCTTCACCAACATCAACTCGACCATCGTCGATCCCAAGGATTTCGATGCGCGGAACTTTGTCGACTTCACCGGTGACGTCTGCATCATTCCGCCGAACTCCTTCGCGCTGGCCCGTACGGTCGAGTATTTCCGCATCCCGCGCAGCGTGCTGACCGTGTGTCTGGGCAAGAGCACCTACGCGCGCTGCGGCATCATCGTGAACGTCACGCCGCTTGAGCCGGAATGGGAAGGTCACGTGACGCTGGAGTTCTCCAACACGACGCCGCTGCCCGCCAAGATCTACGCGAACGAAGGCGTCGCGCAGATGCTGTTCTTCGAGTCCGATGAGCCCTGCGAAACCTCTTATAAGGATAGGGGCGGCAAGTACTTCGGCCAGACCGGCGTGACCTTGCCCAAGATCTGATTCCGAATCCGCGCCATGTTGCGCAAGACTGACGCCCGGGGCCGCTCAGCGGCCCTTTTCTACTTCTGGTAACGCGTCGGCAAACACCGCGCGGTTAAGATGCGCACAGCCCCGACCGGGGCTGCCTGCTGGAGAAACGAAGGATGCGATTCCACTTTCCGATCATCATCATCGACGAGGATTTCCGCTCGGAAAACACGTCGGGGCTGGGTATCCGCGCGCTCGCCAAAGCGATCGAGGAAGAGGGTATGGAGGTCCTCGGCGTCACCAGCTATGGCGACCTCACGTCCTTCGCCCAGCAGCAGAGCCGCGGTTCCGGCTTCATCCTGTCGATCGACGACGAGGAATTCTCGTCGCCCGAGGCATCGGCCAAGGCCATTGCCGACCTGCGCAGCTTCGTCGAGGAAATCCGCCTTCGCAACGCCGACATCCCGATTTTCCTGTACGGTGAGACGCGCACCAGCCGGCACATTCCGAACGACGTGCTGCGCGAGATGCACGGCTTCATCCACATGTTCGAGGACACGCCGGAGTTCATCGCGCGCTATGTGGTGCGGGAGGCGCGCAACTACCTCGATTCGCTGCCGCCGCCCTTCTTCCGTGCGCTTACCCACTATGCGGCCGACGGCTCCTACTCCTGGCACTGCCCGGGGCACTCCGGTGGCGTTGCCTTCCTGAAGAGCCCGGTGGGGCAGATGTTCCACCAGTTCTTTGGCGAGAACATGCTGCGTGCAGACGTCTGCAACGCGGTCGAAGAGCTCGGCCAGTTGCTCGACCACACGGGGCCGGTCGCGGCGTCGGAGCGCAACGCTGCGCGCATCTTCAACTGCGATCACCTCTACTTTGTCACCAACGGCACCTCGACCTCGAACAAGATGGTGTGGCACACCACCGTGGCGCCAGGTGACATCGTGGTGGTGGACCGCAACTGCCACAAGTCGATTCTCCACTCGATCATCATGACTGGCGCGGTGCCGGTGTTCCTGACGCCAACGCGCAACCATTACGGCATCATCGGCCCGATCCCGCTGGAGGAGTTCTCGATGGAGAACATCCAGAAGAAGATCGAGGCCAACCCCTTCGCACGCGAGGCCAAGAACAAGAAGCCGCGTATTCTGACCATCACCCAGTCGACCTACGACGGCGTGGTGTACAACGTCGAGACCATCAAGGAGATGCTCGACGGCAGGATAGATACGCTGCACTTCGACGAAGCCTGGCTGCCGCACGCCGCCTTCCACGACTTCTACGGCGACTACCACGCAATCGGCGAAGACCGCCCGCGCTGCCGCGAGTCGATGATTTTTTCGACGCAATCGACCCACAAGCTGCTGGCGGGCCTCAGTCAGGCTTCGCAGATCCTGGTGCAGGACTCGGAGACTCGCAAGCTCGATCGCGACATTTTCAATGAAGCCTACCTGATGCATACATCGACCTCGCCGCAGTACGCGATCATCGCGTCCTGCGACGTGGCCGCGGCGATGATGGAGCCGCCGGGCGGACCGGCGCTGGTCGATGAGTCGCTCTCGGAAGCAGTCGAGTTCCGCCGCGCGATGCGCAAGGTCGATGCCGAGTTCGGCGAATCAGATTGGTGGTTCAAGGTATGGGGGCCCGAGTTTCTCGCCGAGGAGGGCATCGGTGAGCGGGACGACTGGATGCTGAAGAACGGTGAGCGTTGGCATGGCTTCGGTCATCTGGCACCGGGCTTCAACATGCTGGACCCCATCAAGGCGACCGTGATTACGCCGGGTTTGGACGTTGAAGGCGATTTTGCCGAGTGGGGCATCCCAGCTGGAATCCTGACGCGTTATCTCGCCGAGCACGGCATCATCGTCGAGAAGACGGGACTGTATTCCTTTTTCATCATGTTCACCATCGGCATCACCAAGGGGCGCTGGAACACCCTCGTGACCGAGTTGCAACAGTTCAAAGATGACTACGATCGCAATCAGCCGCTTTGGCGGGTGATGCCCGACTTTATCGCCAAGCATCCGCGCTACGAGAAGGTGGGGCTGAAGGACCTTTGCGCTCAGATCCACAGCTTCTACAAGGCGCACGACGTCGCGCGCCTGACAACGGAAATGTACCTTTCCGACATGGTGCCGGCGATGAAGCCTGCAGATGCGTTCGCCAAGATGGCACACCGAGAGATCGAACGGGTGCCGATCGACGAACTCGAAGGCCGTGTAACCGCGATGCTGGTCACGCCCTATCCTCCCGGCATTCCGCTGCTGATTCCGGGAGAGCGCTTCAACGCGACCATCGTCCGCTACCTGCAGTTCGCACGGGATTTCAACGCGCGCTTCCCTGGTTTCGAGACGGACATTCACGGCCTGGTGAAGACCGACGACGGTCGTTACCATGTGGATTGCGTGCGCGCCGACTGACGACCTCCTGTTTGGGATGCATGAAAAAGCCGCCCTTGATGGGGCGGCTTTTTTTATTCCGGGTCCTGATGCCTCAAGGGCGTCGGCGGTACTCGACGAAGTCGAAGGCAAACGGGTTGTCGGCGTCGGCGGGGTGGGGTTCCCGGCTGACTTCGACAAAAGTCGTCCGGTCGAAAGGGGGAAAAAACGCGTCGCCGTCGATGTCGGTATGCACTTCGGTCAGGAGGAGGGCGTCCGCCTGGTCGAGCAACTGACGATAAAGTTCGGCTCCGCCGATCACGAAAACGGCGTTTTCATCAAGCTGCTGCAATGCCGCTTCCGGCGTTGGGAAGATTTCGGCCCCTGCCGCGGTGAATGCCGCGTTACGTGTCACCACCAGATTGCGACGCCCCGGCAGGGGCCGACCGAGTGAGTCCCACGTCTTGCGTCCCATCAGGATGGGATGTCCGAGCGTGACCGCCTTAAAGCGGGCAAGGTCTGCCTTCAGGCGCCAGGGCAGCGCGTTGTCGCGGCCGATGACACCGTTGCGGGCGACAGCTGCGATCAGTGTGATGAGGGCTTTCGTTGTCATACGGCGACCGGTGCCTTGATGTGCGGATGGGCGGTATAGCCCTCCAGGCTGAAGTCTTCGTAACGGAAGGCGAATAGGTCCCGCACGGCTGGATTCAGCCTCATGGTTGGTAGCGGATAGGGCTCCCGCGATAGTTGCTCGCGCGCCTGCTCGAGATGGTTGAGGTATAGGTGGCAGTCGCCGCCGGTCCATACGAAATCGCCGGGCGCAAGGTCGCACACCTGTGCAAGCATCACGGTCAGCAGGGCGTAAGAGGCGATATTGAACGGTACGCCGAGGAAAATGTCAGCGCTGCGTTGGTAGAGCTGACAGGATAGTTTGCCGTTAGCCACGTAAAACTGAAACAGCGCGTGGCAGGGCGGCAGGGCCATCCGATCGACTTCGCCCGGATTCCAGGCGGAAACGATGTGGCGACGCGAATCCGGGTTGCGCTTGATGCCCTCGACGAGTTTGGCGAGTTGGTCGACGCTGCGGCCGTCCGCGGTTTCCCAACGACGCCACTGCTTCCCGTACACCGGGCCGAGTTCTCCGTTGTCGTCGGCCCATTCGTCCCAGATCGATACGCCGTTTTCCTTCAGGTAGCGGATGTTGGTCTCGCCCTGCAGAAACCAGAGTAGTTCGTGGATGATGGACCGGGTGTGCAGTCTCTTGGTCGTGAGGAGCGGGAAACCATCGGCGAGCCGAAAGCGCATCTGCCAGCCGAACACTGACAGGGTTCCCGTGCCGGTGCGATCGGTCTTCTCGTCGCCGTGCTCGAGGACGTGACGCATCAGGTCGAGGTATTGCTTCATCGCGGTGCTCTCCAAAAGTCCATGATTCTACCTTGCAGGCGCCCGGCAGGCAGGGGCGACCCCTCCGTATGCGTTGGCCATGTGCTAATCTGGGCCGGTTAAGCGCAAGGCACGAGACGTGACACAGGGCACGCGTGATGGAGTTGTGGCGCGTGGCAACTCGGGAGCTGGGATGAAGCAAGCGAACGGAACATTCGATTTCACGGCGCAAGACAGTCTGGGCGTGCCGGCTGAGCTAGTCTCTATCGAGGCTGATCTGCGTTGTTTCGTGCGAGACGCGGTCGATGGTCTGTCCTTGGGTGTGGTGGCGGCGCTTGATGATCGCCTGCGTCGAACTCTCGATGCCTGGATCTCGGGTCTTGAGCCTGATACGTCAAGCGGTCCGACGTCATACGCGCGGGTTCACGCCGCCTTTGATGCCCTGCTTGCAGCCTATCGTTGTGTGACCCCCGCCTCCACCGCGGTCGACGTCGCGCGCGCTCGAACTGCGGCCGACTTGGTTTTTTGGGCGTGCGCAGCGCAGCATTCCGTCGTTGATGGGGTCTGGTCAGAGTTGATCGAAGGCTTCGAAACTGCGGCTAGTGGGATGGTGCGGGTGTCTGGCGACCTGCCTGGCATCGGTAGACAGTATCTGCGAGCCCTTGCCTTCGAAGTCGCGGCGGTCGACCAGCTGCAGGGGGCGGCACTGGTTGCGGCGGCGCATCTGGTAGATCTCGCGGTGCCGTTTCTGTCCTTGGCGCGGATGCAGTCCTCTGATGCCGTTTATTCCGTCGATGCCGGGCGGGCGGGTAGGCCGTTGAGATTTGTTGCTCATCCTGCCCCGAGCGCGTGGTTTTTCCTTTCGGGAGACGCGGTTGTATTTCTCACTGGTCTGTTGGCGAGAATGCAGAATGGGATGGTGCCGCCGTCGCTTCGAAATGCCGGTCTGACGGCAGGTGCTGCCCAGACGGCTGCAAGGCATTTGATTGTGCGCTGGTCGTCATCGCCTCCACTTCGGCGCTTCCGGCGCCACTTCGTTAGTGGCGTCCTGTCCGTCATCCGAGGTTTGGGGGAAATTCGCCATGCGCTCGGAGGGACTGCCAGCGCCGTCCCTGTTGAATGGGCAATCAGTGATTTGAGCCGCGGTGGCGTTGGGGCGAAGGTGGCCCCTGACTCGGTCTCCATTCCGATACGTGGGGAGTTGCTGAGCTTTCGACCCCAGGACGGCGCCAGCTGGCATCTCGGCGTGGTCAGGCGGGTCCGGTATCTGAATGGTGAGGTCGCTATCGGGATTGAGACACTCTCGCCGCGGCCAACTTTGGTGAGAGTTGATGACGGCCGAGCGCCACACGAAGTTTTTTTCTGTGATCCGGTTCAAAAGGGCGAAGCCGTCCGTGTTGCGGCTCCGGTCAATACCTTGCGTGCGGGTGTTCCGCTCTTTATCAGTGCAGACAACAGGCTTCAGAAGTTGAAGCCGCTTGAAGCGTGTGAAGTCGACGCTGGATTCGAGCTTCGGGTCTACCAGGTTCTTTGATTGCACCTTCTGGTCGTGGGGATGGGTCGGAGGCCGATATATCGTTGAGAGTGTGTGATGCCGCTTGACGTTTTTTGAGTGATGTATATACTGCGCGGCTCTTCGCGACTGTCTGTGTTTTTTTGCGGTGGTGAAGGGGTTTTGCGAGGTGGTTTTGCGAGTTTGTTCCGGCGTGATCGGTTTTAAAAAGGTTGCGGCGGGGGTTGACGAAGCGAAACGAGTGCTACATAATCTCGCTTCTCTGCTGCAGCGAATGCAGCGCTCTTTAAAAAATTGAACAACCGATAAGTGTGGG
Organism: Azoarcus sp. DD4; assembly: GCF_006496635.1. NCBI lineage: Bacteria > Pseudomonadati > Pseudomonadota > Betaproteobacteria > Rhodocyclales > Zoogloeaceae > Azoarcus > Azoarcus sp. DD4. The sequence continues at coordinate 4,277,180 of NZ_CP022958.1, read as the reverse complement.
TGCTTGGTTGTTGTGGCGAAGCCGCTTCGGCGGTTTGGTTTCGCAATGATTAGGTGCTCATGTCAGTAAGTGACTTTGAGTGCTTTGTATGGATTGAACTTAAGAGTTTGATCCTGGCTCAGATTGAACGCTGGCGGCATGCTTTACACATGCAAGTCGAACGGCAGCGGGGGCTTCGGCCCGCCGGCGAGTGGCGAACGGGTGAGTAATGCATCGGAACGTGCCCAGTCATGGGGGATAACTACGCGAAAGCGTAGCTAATACCGCATACGCCCTGAGGGGGAAAGTGGGGGATCGCAAGACCTCACGTGATTGGAGCGGCCGATGTCAGATTAGCTAGTTGGTGAGGTAAAGGCTCACCAAGGCGACGATCTGTAGCGGGTCTGAGAGGATGATCCGCCACACTGGGACTGAGACACGGCCCAGACTCCTACGGGAGGCAGCAGTGGGGAATTTTGGACAATGGGCGAAAGCCTGATCCAGCCATGCCGCGTGAGTGAAGAAGGCCTTCGGGTTGTAAAGCTCTTTCGGACGGAAAGAAATCGCGCGGGCTAATATCCCGCGTGGATGACGGTACCGTAAGAAGAAGCACCGGCTAACTACGTGCCAGCAGCCGCGGTAATACGTAGGGTGCGAGCGTTAATCGGAATTACTGGGCGTAAAGCGTGCGCAGGCGGTTTTGTAAGACAGGTGTGAAATCCCCGGGCTTAACCTGGGAACTGCGCTTGTGACTGCAAGGCTAGAGTACGGCAGAGGGGGGTGGAATTCCACGTGTAGCAGTGAAATGCGTAGAGATGTGGAGGAACACCGATGGCGAAGGCAGCCCCCTGGGCCTGTACTGACGCTCATGCACGAAAGCGTGGGGAGCAAACAGGATTAGATACCCTGGTAGTCCACGCCCTAAACGATGTCAACTAGTTGTTCGTAGAGGTAACTCTGTGAGTAACGCAGCTAACGCGTGAAGTTGACCGCCTGGGGAGTACGGCCGCAAGGTTAAAACTCAAAGGAATTGACGGGGACCCGCACAAGCGGTGGATGATGTGGATTAATTCGATGCAACGCGAAAAACCTTACCTACCCTTGACATGCCTGGAATCTTGCTGAGAGGCGAGAGTGCCTTCGGGAACCAGGACACAGGTGCTGCATGGCTGTCGTCAGCTCGTGTCGTGAGATGTTGGGTTAAGTCCCGCAACGAGCGCAACCCTTGTCATTAATTGCCATCATTCAGTTGGGCACTTTAATGAGACTGCCGGTGACAAACCGGAGGAAGGTGGGGATGACGTCAAGTCCTCATGGCCCTTATGGGTAGGGCTTCACACGTCATACAATGGTCGGTACAGAGGGTTGCCAAGCCGCGAGGTGGAGCTAATCCCTTAAAGCCGATCGTAGTCCGGATCGTAGTCTGCAACTCGACTGCGTGAAGTCGGAATCGCTAGTAATCGCAGATCAGCATGCTGCGGTGAATACGTTCCCGGGTCTTGTACACACCGCCCGTCACACCATGGGAGTGGGTTTCACCAGAAGTAGGTAGCTTAACCTTCGGGAGGGCGCTTACCACGGTGAGATTCATGACTGGGGTGAAGTCGTAACAAGGTAGCCGTATCGGAAGGTGCGGCTGGATCACCTCCTTTCAAGAGAAAAGCCGCTAACGGCCAAGTATCCACAACTTATCGGTTGTTCAGGCGAAGAGCCTCGATGTCGAGGGTCTGTAGCTCAGCTGGTTAGAGCACCGTCTTGATAAGGCGGGGGTCGTTGGTTCGAACCCAACCAGACCCACCAGTCTTTTAGGTGCTCGAAGTCAGAATGGGGCTGTAGCTCAGCTGGGAGAGCATCGGCTTTGCAAGCCGAGGGTCGTCGGTTCGATCCCGACCAGCTCCACCAGTGCCGCAGCGCCCGCGCTGCTCGGTTGTTCGACATGTCGAGACGTCAGTCATGCGTATGCAAGTGCTCATGCCTGACTTCTTGGTCATCGTGCCAGAGGTTCGCTCTTTAACAAATTGGAAGAAGTTAGTGCAGCACATCTAGGTGTGTTGCACGGGTTGTGTGATTGCATTGATCCGACACTGCGTAGTCAGCACAGTGGCGGATCGCACAAACGAGTTCGACCTGTAGCCGGATCTTCAGTGCGTGAGAACGCGCGAGAGGATCTAAGGTTATAGGATCAAGCGACTAAGTGCATGTGGTGGATGCCTTGGCGATCACAGGCGATGAAGGACGTGCAAGCCTGCGAAAAGCGGGGGGGAGCTGGCAATGGAGCTTTGATCCCCCGATATCCGAATGGGGAAACCCACTGCGCAAGCAGTATCCCGTACTGAATACATAGGTACGTGGAGGCGAACGCGGCGAACTGAAACATCTAAGTAGCCGTAGGAAAAGAAATCAACCGAGATTCCCCAAGTAGTGGCGAGCGAACGGGGAATAGCCTGCACGACTAAACCATCAGCTTAGCAAAACGGTCTGGAAAGTCCGACGATACAGGGTGATAGTCCCGTATGCGAAAAGCCGGTGGCGGGTCTGAGCGTGCGACAAGTAGGGCGGGACACGTGTAATCCTGTCTGAAGATGGGGGGACCATCCTCCAAGGCTAAATACTCGTGATCGACCGATAGTGAACCAGTACCGTGAGGGAAAGGCGAAAAGAACCCCGGGAGGGGAGTGAAATAGATCCTGAAACCGCATGCATACAAACAGTGGGAGCCTCGTAAGGGGTGACTGCGTACCTTTTGTATAATGGGTCAGCGACTTACGTTCAGTGGCGAGCTTAACCGAATAGGGGAGGCGTAGCGAAAGCGAGTCTGATAAGGGCGATTTAGTCTCTGGGCGTAGACCCGAAACCGGATGATCTATCCATGGCCAGGATGAAGGTGCGGTAACACGCACTGGAGGTCCGAACCCACTAGTGTTGAAAAACTAGGGGATGAGCTGTGGATAGGGGTGAAAGGCTAAACAAATCCGGAAATAGCTGGTTCTCCCCGAAAACTATTTAGGTAGTGCGTCGTACGGACACTTGCGGGGGTAGAGCACTGTAATCGTTGGGGGGGTCACTGCGATCTACCCCGCGATAGCAAACTCCGAATACCGCAAAGTGATATACGGCAGACAGACATCGGGTGCTAACGTCCGGTGTCAAGAGGGAAACAACCCAGACCGCCAGCTAAGGTCCCAAATGCATGGCTAAGTGGCAAACGAGGTGGGAAGGCATAGACAGCTAGGAGGTTGGCTTAGAAGCAGCCACCCTTTAAAGAAAGCGTAATAGCTCACTAGTCGAGTCGTCCTGCGCGGAAGATGTAACGGGGCTCAAGCCATGAACCGAAGCTGCGGATGTGTCTTTGACACGTGGTAGGGGAGCGTTCCGTAAGCCTGCGAAGGTGTCTCGTAAGGGATGCTGGAGGTATCGGAAGTGCGAATGCTGACATGAGTAGCGATAAAGGGTGTGAAAAGCACCCTCGCCGAAAGCCCAAGGTTTCCTGCGCAACGTTCATCGGCGCAGGGTGAGTCGGCCCCTAAGGCGAGGCAGAAATGCGTAGTCGATGGGAAACAGGTCAATATTCCTGTACCGGTTCTAGATGCGATGGGGGGACGGAGAAGGTTAGGCCGGCCGGGTGTTGGACGTCCCGGTTTAAGCGTGTAGGCGTGCTCTCTAGGCAAATCCGGAGAGCTGAGCTGAGGCGTGATGACGAGCGAACTTGTTCGCGAAGTGGTTGATACCCTGCTTCCAGGAAAAGCCTCTAAGCTTCAGTCTAGAATCGACCGTACCGCAAACCGACACAGGTGGGCAGGTTGAAAATACCAAGGCGCTTGAGAGAACTCAGGAGAAGGAACTCGGCAAATTGATACCGTAACTTCGGGAGAAGGTATGCCCCATTAGCTTGTAGGAGTACATCCGAAGGGCGAAGGGGCCGCAGAGAATCGGTGGCTGCGACTGTTTATTAAAAACACAGCACTCTGCAAACACGAAAGTGGACGTATAGGGTGTGACGCCTGCCCGGTGCCGGAAGGTTAAGTGATGGGGTGCAAGCTCTTGATCGAAGCCCCGGTAAACGGCGGCCGTAACTATAACGGTCCTAAGGTAGCGAAATTCCTTGTCGGGTAAGTTCCGACCTGCACGAATGGCGTAACGATGGCCACACTGTCTCCTCCTGAGACTCAGCGAAGTTGAAATGTTTGTGAAGATGCAATCTCCCCGCGGCTAGACGGAAAGACCCCATGAACCTTTACTGTAGCTTTGCATTGGACTTTGACGGGACTTGTGTAGGATAGGTGGGAGGCTATGAAGCGGGAACGCTAGTTCTCGTGGAGCCGTCCTTGAAATACCACCCTGGTGTCGTTGAGGTTCTAACCCAGGCCCGTGAATCCGGGTCGGGAACAGTGCATGGTAGGCAGTTTGACTGGGGCGGTCTCCTCCCAAAAGGTAACGGAGGAGTTCGAAGGTCTCCTAGGTACGGTCGGACATCGTACTGATAGTGCAATGGCAAAAGGAGGCTTGACTGCGAGACCGACAAGTCGAGCAGGTGCGAAAGCAGGACATAGTGATCCGGTGGTTCTGTATGGAAGGGCCATCGCTCAACGGATAAAAGGTACTCTGGGGATAACAGGCTGATTCCGCCCAAGAGTTCACATCGACGGCGGAGTTTGGCACCTCGATGTCGGCTCATCACATCCTGGGGCTGTAGCCGGTCCCAAGGGTATGGCTGTTCGCCATTTAAAGTGGTACGTGAGCTGGGTTTAAAACGTCGTGAGACAGTTTGGTCCCTATCTGCCGTGGGCGCTGGAAGTTTGAGGGGACCTGCTCCTAGTACGAGAGGACCGGAGTGGACGCACCTCTGGTGTACCGGTTGTGACGCCAGTCGCATCGCCGGGTAGCTAAGTGCGGAAGAGATAACCGCTGAAAGCATCTAAGCGGGAAACTCGCCTCAAGATGAGACTTCCCTGGGGACTCGATCCCCCTGAAGGGTCGTGGAAGACCACCACGTTGATAGGTCGGGTGTGGAAGCGCAGTAATGCGTTAAGCTAACCGATACTAATTGCCCGTGAGGCTTGATCCTATAACCTTAAAATAGCGTCAAACTCGTCAAAGCGTGTACAACACGACGCAGTCACACAATCCAACACTTCTTCCAAATTTGGCTCGGATGACAAAAACGCCGAGCAACAAGTCAAAGTCTGACGACCATAGCGTCTGGGTACCACCCCTTCCCATCCCGAACAGGACCGTGAAACCAGACCGCGCCGATGATAGTGAGATCCGCTCTCGTGAAAGTAGGTCATCGTCAGACTAACCCATCAAAAAGCCCGTACAGTTCTACTGTACGGGCTTTTTTATTGCAAAATCGAGAAAGCCGCGGCGCCACCGAGCGTCAGCATCGACTCAAAACGCCGATTCACAGCATGAATCGTTGGAGGGGTCTTAACGCGCTGGGATAAGGATCTCCGCATCTCCTTCGAGCACGATCTTGTCGCCAACGCGACACTCCGTTGAGAAAATGGCACGGCGACGTTCTGACTTTAGCTCCTTAACTGTCACTCGAGCGACGACAGTGTCGCCTACATGTACAGGCGCTCGGAATTTCAGTTCTTGAGAAAGGTATATGCATCCGGGGCCGGGCAACCGTGTCCCGAAGACGGCTGAGACGTAGCTTGCCGAGAGCATGCCGTGCGCTATTCGGGATCCGAACATCGTGTTGCCAGCAAATTCGGAATCAAGGTGTACTGGGTTTGTGTCGCCAGAAACTCCGGCGAACATCAATATATCTGCGTCCGTGACCGTACGGGATATCGCGCTACTTTGACCGATCATTAGTTCCTCGAATCGGAGTCCGTAGAACTCAGAGAAATCGCGGCTACTTTCACTCATCGTCATGTCCTTTTTAAAAAACGGTGCTGATTGGATGTGCTGAGATTTAAGTGTGTGAGCATGGAGTTCTACCGTTGGTTTGACGAGTTGACGCACGAGCCCGTTAGTTCAACGTCCTATGTCGTGCCTCGGATGCGTGGTCGCGTCGTGTACCGATCCAAGCATTCTTCGTCGCGGAGCACCTAGCAGAGCGATGCAAGAGCGCCGGGTGCCGCGGCAATAGAGGGGTTCGGATGAGGGCAATGGTGACTTCGCCTATTGGACTTTAAACTCGATCTATTGCCCAAGCGCCTCCCCGGAGTTCCGTCGTCGCCCCAGAATCCCTCAATGTCACGATTCTCAGGGGGTTGTATGCGGAGCCAGGAATGAAGGTCGTAGTTTACGTGATCGCCGGGCTGATGAATCTCGTCGCGCATGCTGTCAACCATCTTCAACCTCCCTAAGAGTCTCCTCCAGGCGCTTTCGCTTGCGCTGGCAGATTCGAGAGCTCGGTGTGTGTGGTCCGAGCATCGATCCGCAGCGTGTTGTGATTGTTGATGTCGGCCATATTCAGACAAATTGAATGCTAGCGCAGATGGGTCATGAAATCATTGGCGCTGTAGCCATTGTCGGTCTCCAAGCGCCCCCGGATAACTGTGTCGCCCACGGACAGATGTGTCAGCTTGGAGCATTCGGCCTGTGTCGATTCAGTCACCAGGATGTCGACACACAGACCATCGCCCTTCCTCGTGAAGTGCGACTTGGGATCGGTGCTGGTCCTGTAGGGGGTGTTTGACAGCTTATCGCCGTCAGAGACGACCATCCTGGCGCGGTTGCCACTGTCATTGGGTGGTTCGCCGTCCTTGTGCGGGAATCTCTTGAAGGAGGTCCGGGGTTTGATCAAGGTGCCATCGACGGTGACGTCATCCGAAAATGGGAAATTGTCCCGGCGGACAAATCTCACCACGTCGGCGAAGAAGCCGAGTTTGACATCGGTGGCGACCAGGCGCTCGCGCAAGCGGCTCAACTTACACTCTCCAGATCCATGGTGAGAAGCCCGCGAAAGAGAATGCTATAGCCTAGTTGCTCGCCGAACTGCTGATTTGAGCAAACCGAGTAAAGCACAATCCATGACGAACTGTTGAGCAGGCCCACTGGTGGAGTCAGAGGCGGGTATGTCGCCGGGTAAAGAAGGTTCAGCTCCCCCGAAATCGCATTCAACGCTCGATTGGCCAGTATATTCACGTCGCGCAGCGGGTGATCGGCCGGTACGCTCGATCCCGGCGAGAAGTAATGGGGCGTTGAGGACTGGGGGGCGAGTTGGCTGCGCATTGTTGTCAGGACTGGAGGTTCGGGAGCGTTCTATGACCACCGGCTTTCTGGTTCGTTCACTGGGTTCTGCATCACCCTGCTAGCAGCATACATCGAGGTATGAATGCTATTCGCTTCTATCTGGCCTTCAGGGCGGTGTGCGTGGTGCGTCTGCGCGTCATCCGTCGAGCCTACTGCTCGCCGCGTTAGGTGACGGAAACGAGATGTTCGAAAATGCTTTTGTGTTATTATCTAACGTTTAAAAGTCAAAAGATATAAAAAAAGTTTTAATAAACAATGACTTGATGTGAATTTTGCTGAATGGTCGTTTCCCGCCCTCTGTTCGTGAAGAGTTTAACGCTGTTGCTCGAACGAATGCGTTACCTTGTCTCAAGCGTGTTCGGTCTCAATGCTCGTGCGTGGCATGAGGGTGCCTCTTGTGAGGCTTAGAGGGTCAAAATGTTGAAGGTCTTCAGTCACTATCTCCCGTCGCATACGGTACAGCAGATCTTATTCGACGCTCTGTTGTTGTTTGTTGCGGTCTTGTTGGCAGTGTTCATGCAACTGCAGACTGAGACGGTTGCATGGCCGGTCCTGATTCCGTCGGCTCTGTTGTTTGCCCTCACAATGGTGGTGCTGAATACTGCGATGGGACTTTATCGCCCATTGGTGCAGGAGTCTCAGAAGGGGGCGATGGCGCGTGTGGCGCTGTCGGTGGCAGTGAGTGTGCCAGTCGCATACGGGGTGTTCGGTCTGCTCCCCTGGGCTGAGTTTGCTACCTTGACGGTGCAGATCTCGGTTCTTGTTCTGCTCGGATTTCTGCTTGCAATGCGTGGGTTGGTGAATCGACGGCAGGCATCGGCGCTGTTTGCTCCTCGGGTGCTGATAATCGGCACGGGGAGTGATGCATGTGCCGTGCAGCAGGCGCTGACTACGCCACTACAGAGTGGCATGGAAATCGTAGGGTTTTATTCGCCGAGCCGGGAAGATTCCGTTGCTGTGGACTCCAGCAAGGTGGTAACGGGGGCGAGCCTGATGGAAGTTGTGCGACGGAGTCGCGTCAGCGAAATCATCGTCGCGGTTCGGGAGCGTCGGGGTGGAGTGTTGCCGCTGAGGGAGTTGCTTGACTGCAAGCTCGCGGGCGTTCGTGTGCTGGACTTGTCGTCGTTCTTCGAGCGGGTTCAGGGGCAAGTCCGGATTGACTCCCTGCGCGCCAGTTGGCTGATCTATGGTGACGGTTTCCGGCAGGGGTTGGGCAGGACGGTCGTCAAGCGTTTCTTCGACATTCTTGTCGCGCTTCTGCTACTTGTGCTGGCACTTCCCATCATGCTGGGGGCCGCACTCTTGATCTTGCTGGAAGATGGTGCGCCGGTGTTCTACCGGCAAGAGCGAGTTGGGCTCGGTGGCCGGGTCTTCAAAGTTATTAAATTTAGGAGCATGAGGCGGGATGCGGAGAAAGATGGGAAACCACGGTGGGCGTCTTCCAACGATGACCGTGTAACTCGTATCGGGCGTGTGATCAGGAAGCTGCGAATCGACGAGCTTCCGCAGCTGTTCAATGTGCTGGTCGGCGACATGAGCTTGGTTGGGCCTCGTCCCGAAAGGCCTTACTTCGTCGATCAACTGGCCGCTGAGATCCCCTTCTACGGGGTCCGTCACTGCGTGAAGCCAGGGGTGACCGGCTGGGCGCAAGTCCGTTACCAGTATGGTGCGTCGATTGACGATGCTATACAGAAGCTGCAGTACGATCTTTACTACGTCAAGAACCACACACTGGTGCTTGATACGCTGGTTCTGTTCGAGACAGTGCGGGTTGTGCTGACGGGGGAAGGAGCACACTGACCGACTTTGGGCGGGTGCGCCTTGGCTTTTGTGGGTGGACACGCTTCGTCGCAATGTCTGCGTAGGGCCAATGCTCTCGTTTATTAGGGGCGACTGATTGGACGTTGCCGTCTGGGGGTATGGGTTTGCTACCCTCGCTTACTGCGGTTTCGCCTTGTATGTCTTTCTTGCCTGGCGTGGTGGGCGGCCTGGTGGCGCCTTGCTTGCAGCCGTCGCGCTGTCGGCAGTCTGGGCGTTGTCATGCGTGGGCGCGGCCAGACACGCTGAGGGGCTGTTTCCATTTCTGTCCGCCATTGCGGATATTGCCCGCGGGGCCAGTTGGTACGTTTTTCTCCTCATCTTGCTGCAGCCACTTGGCGGACGGCGGCTTCTTTGGCCACGCATTTGCGCAGTTGCTGTTGTGGTTTCCCAGTTGTCGCCTGTTCTGCTGTTGTGGTTCGGACTGTTTGACGAAACACCTGGGAGGCTGTTGATCAGTGCCTCGCTGGCCAATGCCGTGCTCGGGCTCGTGTTGGTTGAGCAACTCTACCGAAGTATTCCGATGGTGTCCCGATGGGGCATGAAGCCGCTCTGTCTGGCGCTTGCGGCCGGCTACATTTTTGAACTTTACCTGTTTGCCGATGGCGTGCTCTTCGGACGACTGGATGAAGACGTATGGTCGGTGCGCGGAGTCGCGCATGCATTGCTGATTCCTTTGATCGGATTGTCTGCCAGCCGCAATCCGTCATGGACTTTGCGGATGTCGGTGTCGCGGGAGATGGTGTTTCATTCGACTGCGCTTGCCGTCTCCGGCTTGTATCTGCTGGTGATTGCCGCCGCTGGATACTACGTCAGGTATTTTGGCGGCGACTGGGGAAGGGCGCTGCAGTTGACGCTGCTCTTTGCTGGCCTGCTCCTGCTTGGTACCTTCGTGTTCTCGGGCGCGCAGCGAGCACGCTTGCGTGTACTCATCAGCAAGCATCTTTTCCCATATCGCTACGACTATCGAAACGAGTGGTTAAGGTTCACGCAGGCGCTGGCCTCGGCAGATGGGCAGCTCGATCTGGGGCAGTCCGTGATCAAGGCCTTGGGAGATCTTGTCGAAAGCCCAGGTGGGAGTCTGTGGTTGCGGGGAAATGACGGCAACTTCGCTATGCGCTCGCATTTGAATCAAGGGAGTAGCAATGCTGTCGAGCAGGCGGATTCCTCCTTGTGTGTCTTTCTCGATCACAGAGAATGGGTGATCAACCTAGAAGAGTATCGTTCCAGTCCGACCTTGTACCAAGGTCTCGTGCTGCCGGAATGGCTTTCCATGCAAGGAGACGCGTGGCTGGTCATCCCGCTGAAGAGCGCTGGGGCCTTGGTTGGTTTCGTCGTGCTGGCTGCTCCGCGGGCCCGCTTCGATATCGACTGGGAGGTGCTCGATCTGTTGAAGACCGCGCAGCGCCAGGCGGCGAGTTATCTTGCCCGGATGCTGACTGCGGAAGCCTTGCTCGAGGCTCGAAAGTTCGAATCCTTCAACAGGATGTCGGCCTTCGTCGTGCACGACCTGAAGAATCTGGTCGCGCAGTTGTCGCTGATGCTGAAGAACGCTGAGCGTCACGGACACAAACCGGAGTTCCAGGCCGACATGCTAGAGACGATCGCTCATGTCGAGGCTCGCATGCGTGGTTTGATGATGCAATTACAGGAGAAGCGCTCGATCGATCCGCCGCGTGCCGTCAATATGGGATTGCTTCTTGAGGCGGTCAGCCGCTTACGGCATGCGTCGAAGTCTGAGGTTGTGGTTTTCGATGAAACTGAAGGGGCAGCGGTTGTTCTTGGGCACCCGGAGCGCCTGGAACGGGTGTTGGGGCATCTTGTGCAAAATGCCCTTGATGCGACACTCGTGGGTGGTAAGGTATCAATACAAATACATAGTGCGGGGGCAGACCGGATCGCCGTCGTCGTGGAAGATACTGGGTGCGGCATGTCCCCCGAGTTCATCCGGGAGCGGTTGTCGCGTCCCTTTCAGACGACCAAGACGAGCGGTATGGGCATAGGGGTCTACGAGGCCCGGCAGTACCTGAGCGAACTGGGTGGAACCCTGCACTACGACAGCGAAGTCGGGCGCGGTACGCGGGTGACTGTCGAACTGCCACTGGTCAGACGGGATCCGATGCCTCCTGCTCGGGAAGTGGAGTTTCAGAATGGCTGACAAGCAACGCATACTCCTGATCGTCGAAGACGATCCGGCGTTGCAGAAGCAGATGCGCTGGGCCTTCGACGCCTTCGAGACTGTGGTTGCAGAGGACAGGGAGTCGGCGATCGCCCAGTTGCGGCGATACGAGCCGGCCGTGGTGACCATGGATCTGGGTTTGCCGCCGGCGCCGGACGACGTGTCGGAGGGCTTTCGCCTGCTGGGTGAAATGCTGGCGCTGGCGCCGGATACCAAGGTAATCGTTCTGACCGGACAGCACGACCGCGACAACGCAGTGCGGGCGGTCGGAATGGGTGCTTATGACTTCTTCGCCAAACCTTTCGAGCCCGAGTTGCTCGGGCTTACTCTCGAAAGGGCGTTCCGTCTGCACGATCTTCAGCTGGAAAACGCGCGCCTCCAGGCGCAGCAGGGAAGCGCGTTCGCCGGCCTGCTGACGCGGGATGCCGGCATGCTCAGGGTGTGCCGTACGGTAGAGAAGGTTGCCAATGCGGCTGTGACGGTTGCATTGCTGGGGGAAAGTGGCACCGGGAAGGAGGTTCTCGCACGCGGCTTGCACGCGCTTTCGTCGCGGGCGAAAGAGCGTTTCGTGGCGATCAACTGCGCGGCAATTCCAGAGAACCTGTTGGAAAGTGAGCTCTTCGGTTACGAAAAGGGTGCTTTCACGGGCGCAGTCAAACAGACTCTCGGCAAGATCGAAACGGCCCACAAGGGCACCCTTTTCCTGGATGAAATCGGCGATCTGCCGATGTCGCTGCAGGCCAAGCTGCTGCGTTTCCTGCAGGAGCGGGTCATCGAGCGGATCGGCGGTCGCGAGGAAATCCCGGTCGATGTGCGCATCGTCTGCGCTACCCATCGAGACCTGAAGATGCAGATCCGGCAGGGGCTGTTTCGCGAGGATCTTTACTACCGCTTGGCAGAGATCGTTGTCGACATCCCGCCGCTACGCGACCGCGATGGCGACGCAGCGTTGTTGGCGCATGCTTTCGTACAACGCTTTGCCCGCGACAACGGACGCGGCTCGATGGGCTTGACCGATGATGCGATTGTCGCAATCGAGGCACATCAATGGCCGGGAAACGTGCGCGAACTGGAAAACTGCCTGAAGCGCGCCGTGATCATGGCAGACGGCAACCGTATCACCGCCGACGACCTGGGCTTGGTCGTGGCGGACGAGGACATGGAGCGGCTCAATCTCCGGCAGGTGCGTGATGAGGCCGAGAGACGGGCGGTAGTGAGGGTGCTGGCACGGACCAACGGCAATATCGCCAAGGCGGCGGAGGTGCTGGGCATCAGCCGGCCGTCGCTGTACGACCTGATGAATCGCTTCGATCTTAAGAAGGAGAACTGATCTTGGCTACGTTTCGCGCAAACCGCGCCCGTAAACACGGCTCTGGTGGATACCGGCGCGCCGGTCTCAGCCTGATTGTGGCGCTGCTGGTGGGAGCCTGTGGCCCCAGCCCGGAAGCCATGGTCGATTCGGCCAAGTCCTATCTGGCCAAGAACGACCTGAATGCGGCGAGCATCCAACTGAAGAACGCCCTGCAGGAACGCAGCGACCTTGCCGAAGCGCGTTTTCTTCTTGGCAAGGTGAACCTCGAGCAGGGGAATCTTCCGGGCGCCGTCAAGGAGTTGCAGCGAGCGGCAGAGCTGGGCTTTGCCGACGAGCAGGTGGCCCCATTTCTCGCGCGTGCCCTCGTCATGTCAGGTGAGTTCGACCGTGTGCTCAAGGATTACGACGGGAAGAAGCTGAACGACACTGCTGCCCAGGTTGTCCTGACGACGGCGGTCGCGACCGCCCATTTCGGCAAGGCAGACCTGCCGGCGGCGCGTGCGGCATACGAACAGGCGCTGCAGCTCAGCCCCGAGGACGTCCAGGCGCGCATTGGCCTGGGCCGGGCGAAGTTGTTCTCCGGTGATGCGCCCGCTGCGCAGGCGGATGCGGAAGCGGTACTTGCCAAACAGCCGAAGGCCGCAGAAGCACAGGGATTGCTGGCTGACGCGTTACTGGCCCAGAACCGTCCGGACGATGCCGCCAAGGCGCTCGAGGCGGCGATCCAGGCCACCTCCGACAATGTCGGCTACCACTTCGCCCTGGTCTCGCTGTTACTGAGACAGAATCAGGAAGAGCAGGCGATCGCGAAGCTGGAAGAGATGAAAAAGGTGGCGCCGGCGCATGCGCTGACGCGATACCTGCAGGCCTTCATCGACTTTCGGAAGAATCGCATTAACGAGGCGCGCGACGGTGTGATGCTCGCGCTTAAGGACACCCCGGACTCTTTGCCGGCAAACTTGCTCGCAGGCGCGATATTCGTGCGATTGAATGAGCATGAGCAGGCTCGTGCGCATCTGAACAAGGTACTCGAGCGCGCACCGTCGCAGGTATTGGCGCGCCGATTGCTCGTTGCTTCCTATCTGGCTGCAGGGCAGCCGGATCGGGCGCTCGAAGGGTTGCAGCCCTTGATGGGGATCAGGAATCCCGATCCGACCTTGCTGTCGCTTGCCGGGCAGGTCTATATGGCCAACGGCGACGCAGAAAAGGCCGAAGAGCTATACAGCCGGGCGGCTGCGGCGCAACCCGACAGTGCCCAGGCTCGTACGCGACTGGCCATGGCCCGCATGGCTGCTGGCGATTCGGAGCGCGCTTTCGCCGATCTCGAAGCTGCATCGGATCTTGACCAGAATAGCGGACAGGCAGACGTGGCCTTGATCGTCTCGCACCTGGTGCGCCGCGAGTTCGACAAGGCGCTGGCCGCGCAGGCGCAGTTGGAGAAAAAGCAGCCGAACAACCCGCAGACCCATAACCTGAAGGGTGGCATTCTGATGGGTTTGAAGGATCTACCGAAGGCGCGGCTTGCTTTCGAGAAGGCGCTGGAATTGAAACCTGATTTCCTGCCGGCTGCGAACAATCTGGCACGGCTGGACATGGCCGACAAGCGCCCGGATATGGCAAAGGCCCGCTTCGAGACGCTCCTGCAGCACAATCCAAAGCATGCCAACGCCTTGATCGCCTATTCCGAGCTGCAGGTTGCTTTGGGTGAGCCCGCGGCTACGGTATTGGCCACACTGGAACGGGCAATCGCGGTAGACCAGACTGCAGTGCCGCCGCAACTGGCCTTGATTCGCCACCATCTGCGTCAGCGCGACGGGGCAAAGGCGCTCGCGCTTGCGCAAAAGCTTGCAGGCACGCAGTCTGGTAATCCGGCAGTCGTCGAGGCGCTGGGCCGCTCGCAACTGCTGGCCGGGGAGCAGCAGCAAGCGCTGGCGACGTTCAACAAGTTGGCGTCCATGCAGCCGCAGGCAACGGCGCCCTTGCTCCTGCTGGCCGACGTCCAGCGTGCGGCGAAGGAGACGACGCAGGCGGAGCAGTCGCTGCGCAAGGCGCTGGAAATCCAGCCGAACCTGGTCGACGCCCAGCAGCGGCTGGCGGGGCTGCTCATCCAGCGTGGTGCCAGTGGAGAGGCCCTGAGCGTGGCGAAGTCGGTCCAGAAGCAGCGGCCGGATGCCGCGGTCGGCTATGCATTGGAAGGCGACGCGCAGTTTGCGGCATCGAAGTGGCCGGAGGCGGCGAATGCGTATCGCGCTGCGCTGAACCGGCAGCGGACCGGGGATGTCGTCCTCAAGCTGCATGCGGCCATGATGCGTGGCGGAAAGCGGCAGGAGGCGGACAAGCTGGTTGCCGACTGGCTGAAGGATGAGCCCAGGGACATGGCTGTGCGAGGTTATATTGCCGAGCTTGCGCTGGCCGAAAAGCGTCTTCCCGAGGCTTTGCACCATTTCCAGGTCATGCATGAGGTCGCGCCGCGCAATGCGCTGGTACTGAACAACCTTGCCTGGACAGCAAGCCAGCTCAAGGATGCACAAGCGCTGAAGTATGCTGAACAGGCGCTCGAGCTTGCACCCGACAACGCAACCGTTCTCGATACCGCCGGCGTGATCCAGATGGACAACGGCCAGACGGAAAAAGGGCTTGCCAACCTGGTTCGCGCTGTATCGCTCGCCCCTGATGTGGCTGCCCTGCGCATCAATCTCGCCAAGGCCTATGTCAAAGTTGGCCGCAAGGATGACGCTCGCAAGGAGCTCGACATCCTGAAGCCCAAGCTCAAGGACGGGACTCCGCAGCAGCGCGAAGCCGCTGAACTCTTGAAGAGTCTCTGAACAAAACCAAGCAATTCGACACGATCAAGGATCCGTCATGACCACCATTGCCGTTATCGGCCTCGGCTACGTCGGACTGCCGCTTGCTGTAGCGTTTGGCAAGCAGTTCCGCACGCTCGGGTTCGACCTTTCTGCGGAGAAGGTTGCCGCGTATCGGGACCACTTTGACCCTACGGGCGAGGTCCCGACCGAGGATCTGAAGGCTGCCGTGCATCTGTCCTGCCATACCGATCCCAAGGTGTTGGCGGAGGCCGATTTCGTCATCGTCGCCGTTCCGACTCCGGTGGATGATGCACACAATCCGGATTTCACCCCCTTGGTCAAAGCCTCGGAGACGGCCGGACGCAATCTCAAGCGCGGCGCGATCATCGTCTATGAATCGACAGTCTATCCAGGGGCGACCGAGGAGGTGTGCATCCCCATCCTCGAGCGCGAGTCGGGCCTCAAGTGGAAGCAGGACTTCTTCGTCGGCTACTCGCCGGAACGGATCAATCCGGGGGACAAGGAGCGTACGGTTACCAAGATCGTCAAGGTGGTGTCGGGCGATACTGCCGAGACGCTCGCTACGGTTGCCAAGGTGTATGGGGCAGTCATCACCGCCGGTGTCTACCAGGCGAGCTCGATCAAGGTCGCCGAGGCGGCAAAGGTGATCGAGAACACCCAGCGCGACCTCAACATCGCCTTGATGAACGAGTTGGCGGTGATCTTCCACAAGATCGGCATCGACACGCTCGAGGTTCTGAACGCGGCAGGCACCAAATGGAACTTCCTGCCCTTCCGTCCCGGTCTGGTTGGGGGGCACTGCATCGGTGTTGACCCCTACTATCTCACCTACAAGGCCGATATGCTCGGCTATCACCCGCAGGTCATCCTGGCAGGGCGTCGCATCAACGACGGCATGGGCAAGTATGTGGCCGAGCAGACCGTGAAGCAGATGATCGCGGCGGGGTCGAGCATCAAGGGCGCCAAGGTGGTCGTGCTTGGGCTAACCTTCAAGGAAAACTGCCCCGATCTGCGCAACAGCAAGGTGATCGACGTCATCCGCGAGCTTCGTAGCTACGGTTGCGAGGTGTTCGTACACGATCCGGTTGCAGCGTCGTCTGAGGCGGTTCACGAGTATGGCGTCGAGCTTGTCGAATGGGAACAGTTGCCGGTTGCCGAAGCAATGGTCGCGGCGGTCGCGCATCGCGAGTACCTCGACATGCCGCTAGCGGAGTTGCTTGGCAAGCTCAGGCCGGGCGGGGTGTTCTCCGACGTCAAGTCGTCTTACGATCCGGCTGCCTTGGTTGCAGCGGGAGTGACGGCCTGGCGGCTCTGACGCGGCTGGGCTTCATCCCTTTGGCGAACGGGGGGATCATGGGCAGGGCGCTGGCGGGGTGGTCCAAGGGTAGGGCGCTGGTGCTTGGCCTGATGGTGGCGCATGGATTCTTTCTTGCCGCTACGGCGCATGCGGATACTCAGGTAGCAGAGGCGTTCGCCCGCCAGGCTCGTTACCTTGCCGAGCAGGCGTTGTCCTACGAGCACGGAGAGGGCGTGCGACGAGATCCGGAGCATGCCGCTGTGCTGTATTGCGAAGCGGCTCGCCTGGGTGATGCCGAGGCGATGTATGCGCTGGGCTGGATGTATGCCAACGGGCGGGGCCTGGTGCGCAATGATCCCTATGCTGGAACCTTGTTCGCCATGGCCGCCTTTCTCGGCAACGAGCACGCCGGGCGGATGGTGCGATATACCGGCGACTACACCGGAGCGGTTCCCGACTGCCTGCATCCGCCGCCGGAAACCATCCTTGAGGACTGGCCGGCCGAGGACTCCATCCTCGCCATGCCGCCCGAGCGGCAGCGCATTGCGCGTCTGCTGATGGCTCATGCTCCCAGCTACGGCATACGACCGCGTTTTGCGCTGGCGATAGCGCTTGCCGAATCCAACCTAAACCCCAACGCTTTGTCGCCCAAGAACGCCATGGGCGTGATGCAGCTCATTCCCGAGACCGCGCTGCGTTTCAACGTGCGCAAGCCCTTCGATCCGGAGGAGAACATCAAGGGGGGGCTGGCTTATCTACGTTGGCTGCTTGCTTACTTCCGCGGCGATATCGCGCTGGCGGCCGCTGGCTACAATGCGGGGGAAGGCGCGGTTGACCGCTTCCGTGGCGTGCCTCCCTATCGTGAAACGCAGCTCTATGTCGAGCGCATCCTGGCCTTCGTCCGTAACCGCTACCATCCCTTCGATCACCGGGTGGTCGACGCCAGTCCGGCACTGCAGCAGAACAAGACTGCAGCCACAACCGAGGAGCAGGGGTCATGAAGCAAGGAGTCAATTGTGCACAACGCAGGCGGCTGCTCGGTTGTCTTGCCGGCATGCTCATGGGGGCTACGCTGGTGTCGGCATCATCCGCGCGCGCGGATCTGATGGAGATCGTGCCGCGTATCAAGCATTCCGTTGTGGCGGTCGGCACCTACCAACGTACCCGCAGTCCGGCCTTCCGTTTTCTCGGCACTGGTTTCGTCATAGGTAACGGTCGGCTGGTAGCGACGAATGCGCACGTGCTGCCCGAAGCGCTGGCGGCCGACCAGCTCGAAACCCTGGTGGTCGTGCAGCCCAGTGGTGAGTCGGGGCAGGTGGCACGCCAAGCGACGCGTGCAGCAGTCGATCGCAATCACGATCTGGCAATCCTGAAACTGGACGACGGCGCAACGCTGCCGGCACTGTCGCTTGGCGGTGGCGGGAATGTCAGGGAAGGGCAGGCGATCGCCTTTACCGGGTTCCCCATCGGCAATGCGCTGGGGATGACGCCCGTCACTCACCGCGGCATCGTTGCTGCAATCACGCCTATCGGTATTCCTCAGGGCAATGCGCGTGATCTCAATCCAGCCCTGGTGCGACGACTGGGGGCAGGCTCTTTCCCCGTCTATCAGCTCGACGCAACCGCCTACCCGGGCAACAGCGGCAGCCCGGTGTTCGATCCCGAATCCGGCGATGTGGTGGGCGTCATCAACATGGTCTTCGTCAAGACCACCAAGGAGAGCGTGTTGAGCGACCCCTCGGGGATCAGCTACGCCATTCCGGTCGAACATCTGCGCGCGCTGCTTGCGAGCGTTCAGTAGCTGCGAGGCGATGGCCAGGCGACGGGGCGTTCTGCTGACCAGACGTGCGGATCCCGCCATTCCTCGTGGCCTACAGGGAAGCCCTTGGGAGTGCGGACAATAGGAAACCCGCAGAGCAGCATCTCAGGCGGGTTTTTGGCGTCTGGCGCCAGGCGTTGGTGCGCGATGTGGTCCCGCCAGCAGGAATCGAACCTGCATCTCAGACTTAGGAGGTCCGTGTTCTATCCATTGAACTATGGCGAGACGCGGGGCGCATTCTAGCTGCTCACGCGCTGCCGACCAAGCGAGGATTGCGTCGTGGCGCATTCACGGAGGTGGCAGGCGGGAGGCTTAGGGAAGGCGAGGGTCACCCGAGTTGCTCGGCGTTCCTTCCGATTCGTGCGTCTGTGTTGGCCGGTCTGCGGCTGGCGGCAGCAGGAAGTCCTGAGGTCGGGTGAGCAGGCGCTTGAGCAGGAGGCGGCCAAGGTCGCGGCCTTGGGCAAAACTGATGCGGCGGGCACGCATCGCCACATACAGCGTGAGGGTGAAGCTCACGACCAGATTGACCGCCCCGATCAGCGCGACGCCGAACAGGGCGAAGCCGAGCGTCTGCCATGGAAGGGAGAAGTCGAATGCGGCGCCGGCGTAGCCGACGTAGGCTGATGAAAAGGCGATATGGCGAATGTCCAGCGGCAGGCCGAAGAGTACGCCGAGGGCGCTTGCGCCGCCCAGCAGGAAACCGAAGAAGAAGTTGCCGGCGAGTGCCCCGAGATTGTTTTCGACGTAGGTGGCGACCCGCCCCATGCGCGCTTCGCCGAGTAGGCGGCGCGGCCAGCGCAACTGCAGGAGGCGCTGTGGAATACGGTTGTAGGCCGAGAGATTGTCGTGATAGGCGGCGATCAGCCCGGACAGGAACAGGCAGACGCCGGCCACGCCCGCAAAGAACAAGGCGCCGCTGCGCGGATCGACTTCTCCCAGCAGGTGGCTGGCTTTTGTGGCGTCGATGAAAGGGCTGCCGCTGATCGCCTGGACGGCGACGGCGAGCATGATGGCCATTGGAATGGCAACGCCGACGTTGCCCAGGATGGCGCCGATCTGGCTGCGGACAGTGCGCGCGATGAGGTCGGCAAGGGCGTCGAGGTCGCGTGTCTTGCCTTGTGCCTCGCCTATCGATGCGGCGATGGCATTGGCGGTCATCGCGGGTTGCTTGGTGGCGACGGTGCCGCCGAGCATGTGGATCAGTACGAAGCCGATGCCATAGTTGAGGCAGAAGCTCAGGGTCTCGTTGAGCGGTGCAAATCCCTGGCGACCGAGAACGATCTTGAGTGCGGCCATGCAGGCGATGATTACCCCGCCGAGGGCCGCCGAGCGCAGGATGCCGAGATACTCGCTGCGGGTGGTGGTGATGTAGTGCTCACCGGTTCGACTGGCGCTCTCTGTCATGCGCAGTGACAGCAGTTCGACGTTCTGACTCCAGTAGTCGGACAGCCGGTTCTTGCGGCACTCGGCGTGCACCAGTTGTTTGAACAGGCCAACGGCGGAAGGGATCAAGCTGCGAGGGTCGCGGCTGCGGTGCAGCTCGGTGAGCAGGGCAAGCAGTGCGGCGATGCGGTCCAGGTGCTGACGCAGGCGTTCAAGCTTGAAGGTTAGCGTGAGGCTGGTGCCGATCCGTGTCGCCTTGCGCCGCACGCGCTGCAGGACGTCGCGGCACTGGTCCAGCATGACCGTGAGGTGCTTGTCGTCGTCCGGCGGCGAGTCGGGCGCGCGCCACCAGGTCTGGAAGCGCTCCAGGTAGAGCAGTACTTCCGCGTTTTGGGCGAGGAAGGGAGATTCGTATTCCTCGAGGTCGGGATCGACCCGGATGAGTTCTGGATCGAGGCCAATCGCGGAGACGTGGTAGGAGAGCACGCGCAGCGCTTCGACGATTTCGGCGATGCCCTTGGGCAAGCCTTCGGCGCCGGGCGCATCGTCTGCGGGGAAGGCGAACAGCGTACGCAGCAGGTCCTCCCACGCGGCGTCGGGAACGGCGCTGACCCAGGCCTCGTCGTCGCCACGATGAAAGACGGCCGACAGCAGGTCCTTCATGTAGCTGGTGTCGATGACTGCCGGGAGCAGCCGGTCCGACAGGCGGCGGGCTGTTTCCGAAAAGAAGCCGGTCGATGGCAGCAAGCCCGACGACACATAGAGCGATACCTGCTTGCGGTCGTGGAACAGGCGTTCCAGCGCGCGGCGCAGGTTGGCGCACAGGGCGGGGTGCGCGGCGAGCGTGCGGGTGAGGGTGCGCAGGCGCTCCGTCGCGGCGTCCGCCTGGTGAGCGCGGGGTGGCCGCAGCATGTCGACCAGCGCGGTCCACAGTGCGGTGTCGTCCTCTCCGGCAGCGCCGAAGCGTGCGAGCAGTGTTTCCATAGGCCTTCCCTGTCGGTTACGTGGCCGGGGTGCGGCGGTGCATTATCCGGGATACCCCCGTTTCTGCGCAGACCGTTAAAATCCGTTTTCCTTTGCCTTGCCCCAGAGCACTCCATGCCCTTGCTTTCCGTCGAAAACGCTTGCCTGGCCTTCGGCCACGTCGATCTGCTGGATCACGCCGAGTTCCAGCTTGACACCGGCGAGCGGGTCGCGCTGATCGGCCGTAACGGTTCGGGCAAGTCCAGCTTGCTGCGTGCGTTGGCCGGGCAGGCCACGTTGGATGACGGCACGGTGTGGCGCCAGTCCGGTCTGGTGGTCGCCTATGTGCCGCAGGAAGCCGATTTCGAACTCGAACGTGACGTCTTCGCTACCGTGGCCGATGGGCTGGGCGACGCTGCCCGATTGTTGGTCGAATACCACGAGGCCATGCAGGCAGTGGCCGAGAATGCCAGCGCCGAGCATCTGGGCCGCCTCGAGTCGCTGCAGCATGAGGTGGAAGCCGCAGACGGCTGGCGCCTCAGCCAGCGTGTCGAGCATATGCTGGCCCGTCTCGGACTGCCGGCCGAGGCGAAGGTTTCCAGCCTGTCGGGCGGTGGTGTCAAACGCGTCGCGCTGGCGCGTGCGCTGGTGGCCGAGCCCGACCTGCTGCTGCTGGACGAGCCGACCAACCACCTCGACCTCGACGGCATCCTGTGGCTGGAGACGCTGATCCGTGAATTCCGCGGCGCGGTTGTCGTGATTACCCACGACCGTGTTTTCCTCGACAATGTCGCCACCCGCATCATCGAGCTCGACCGCGGTCGCCTGGCGAGCTATCCCGGCCGCTTCAGCGACTACCAGCGGCGCAAGGCCGAGGAACTGGACGCGGAAGACAAGGCCAATGCGCGGTTCGACAAGCTGCTGGCACAGGAGGAGGTGTGGATACGCAAGGGCGTGGAAGCCCGCCGTACCCGCAACGAAGGCCGGGTGCGCCGGCTTGAAGCGCTGCGGCGCGAGCGCGTGGCGCGGCGCGATCGCCTCGGCAACGTGAATCTGGCGATGGACCGTGGCGAGAAGAGCGGCCAGATGGTGGCCGAACTCACCGACGTTACCAAGCGCTACGGTGACCGCGTGGTGGTGCGTGATTTCTCCACCCGCATCATGCGCGGTGACCGCGTGGGCCTGATCGGGCCGAATGGTGCCGGCAAGACGACCTTGCTCAAGCTCATCCTCGGCGATCTGCAACCTGATGCGGGCACGGTTCGACGCGGCACGCGCCAGACGGTGGCCTATTTCGACCAGCTGCGCGCCCAGCTCGATCCGGAGCTGCCGCTGACCGAGGTGATCAGTCCGGGGTCGGACTATGTCGAAATCGGTGGCGAGCGCAAACATGTGATCGGCTATCTCGGCGATTTCCTGTTCGCGCCGCAGCGTGCCCGCTCGCCGGTGAAGTCGCTCTCCGGCGGAGAGCGCAACCGCCTGCTGCTGGCGCGCCTCTTTGCCCGGCCGGCCAACGTGCTGGTGCTGGACGAGCCGACCAACGACCTCGACATCGAGACCCTGGATCTGCTGGAAGACCTGCTTGCCGGCTACGACGGCACGCTTTTCCTCGTCAGTCACGATCGTGCCTTCCTCGACAACGTCGTCACCCAGGTGATCGCGGCCGAAGGCGATGGTCGTTGGGGTGAATACGCAGGCGGTTACGGCGATTGGCAGCGTGTCCAGCTTGCCCGTGACGCCGGGCGCCAGACTGAGCAGCGGGCGCAGCCGCAGGTGCCGAAGGCGGCCGCGGCGTCGCCGAAGCCGGCTGCGACCCGGCCGGCCAAGCTGTCGTTCAACGAAAAGCGCGAGCTCGAAACCCTGCCCGATCGCATCGCGGCACTCGAGGCCGAGCAGACAGCACTGCACGCACGCATGGCCGATCCGGCGCTCTACCAGCAGGCGCCGCAGGAAGTGGCCAGCATCAAGGCGCGGCTCGATGTGCTCGATGGCGAGATCGAGGCGGCGATGATGCGTTGGGAAGAGCTCGAGAGCCGCTCTGCCAGTACCTGAGCTGCGGCCTTCGCCCGTCTAGGGGATGACGGTCTGCGCGAACCGGGCACTGGCCGCCGCCGCACCAAGAAATACCGCCAGGTGAAAGGCGGCCCACAGCCGGTAACGTCGCGCGAGCCGGGCGGGTTCCAGATCGGAGATCAGGTAGAGGCGGCCGTCGGCCGGCGCCCTGACTACGTGGGCTTCCGGCGCGGCATCGAGGTCGCGGTGTCGTTGCTCTACCTCGTGTCGGGCTTGGGCGCGCGCATGTTCCCATTCATCGAGGTCGATCTCGCCGTTGCCGTCGTGGTCGAAGCGCTGCAGCAGCGCGCGATGGTCGGTTTTCCAGTGGGCAAGCAATTCACGCACTTGGGCGGCGATATCGAAATCGGGCGTGATGCTGCCCAAAGTGGCAAATTCGCCAAGTACGTAGATCGGGTCGTGGCGCAGCAGGCTCCACTGGATCTGGCGCAGCTCGCCACGCTCGATGACGTCGCGCCGGCGTACCAGCATTTCCGCACCTTCCGGATCGACCGCACATTGACCGCTGCCATCGTCCAGGAGGAAGGAGGCATCGCTTTCAGTGGTGGCTTCGTGGCGCCACTTGCCGTCGTGCTGCTTGCGGAAGGTCTGCAGCCGGTACCACAACACCGGCAGGCCGGTGAGGGGCGACAGCACCGGCACGCCACCGAGCGGCTGGCCGCATCCGCGCAGCTCGGCGTAGCCCTGCGCCGCAGAGGCGACGCGCGCGGTGGGGGTGTCGAGAATCTGGCGCGCGTGGCGCACGGAGCGTTGCCAGCCGAAGAGCCCGGAGACGAGCAGGAGCAACAGCGCCGCGAGGCGGCCCGGGCGGCTGTCGAGGCTCAGGGCAATTGCGATCAGACCGAGCTGAACGACGGGCAGGCTGAGGTTGAAGCCGTCGCGGCGCAGCCGGACCAGCATGGTGTGCGAACGCGTTGCAGCCGATGCGCGCGCTTCAGGCCCGGAACAGGGCCTTCAGATCGACGTCGGCTTTTTCCGCAGAGGCGAACTCGAGCAGCGGCTGGGCAATGAACTGGAACAGGCGCGCCACCAGCAGATCGGGGAACTGGTCGATGCGGATGTTGTGGAGATTGACCGCTTCGTTGTACCACTCGCGGCGGTCGGCAATGGCGTTCTCTAGCGCAGTGATCCGAGTCTGCAGCTGCATGAAGTGTTCGTTGGCGCGCAGCTCAGGATAGGCCTCGGCCACGGCGAAGATCTGGCCGAGGCCGCTGCGCAGCATGCCTTCGGCAGCGCCGAGAGCCGCGACGTCGTGTTGCTCCCGCGCACTTGCCACCCGGGCACGGGCTTCGGTGACGCGGGCCAGGGTTTCCTGCTCGAATTGCTTGTACTGACGGCAGACCTCCACCAGCTTAGGCAGTTCGTCGTGGCGCTGCTTGAGCAATACGTCGATGTTGGCCCAGGCCTTGGCGATGTTGTGCTTGAGCTGGACGAGGCCGTTGTACACGATCACGCCGTAGAGGGCGGCGATCACGATGAAGCCGAGGAAGATCGCGGCGGACACACTCATGCGGGGCTCCGAAAGTTTGCCGCATGATATACGCAAATGCGCTGAATCCGTTGATACGCTTGGCATTCAATCCGATGCCAGGCGGGAAGCGAGGCTCCGCTCAGCCCGCCGTGCCGGCATCGTTGGCCGGCAGAAACCGCGGGATCACCTCGTCAGGGGCGCCGAGGCGGCGCAACAGGGTTTCACGGCCTATCCGCAGCAGGGCTTCGATGGCGGCGATGTCGTCGGGCAGCGCCGCGTCGTCCCAGCCGTGGGCAACGTGGCGGGCGAAGTCGGCGGCCAGCGCGATTGTGCGTACGCGCGGATGCTCCGACTGGGTTTCGTCCAGCAACTGCACCAACAATCTCGGCAGGTGCCAGGCGTGGATCAAGGCGAGTTGAATCTCATGGGCGGTGGCGCCGAATACTGCGCGCTGGGCCGTGACGCTACGCAGCGTGCGGTCGGCCCGCTGCAGGGTATAGACCTGCTGCGTGAGCGTCGGCGCAAATACCCAGCACACGATTTCGGCGGCCTCGCTCAGCAAGGCCGCGACGGTGATCTCGTCGGCATCGAGGTCGTGGCGCACGATGGCCCAGTCGCGCGCGTAGCCGGCGGCCCGGCGGGCACGGGCTGTCACCTTGAGAACGCCGAGCAGCGCTTTGGGATAGGCCGCCAGCGTGTCTTCGACGGTGGGCATGTCGCTGAAGATATCGAAGAAGGGGGCAAGCCCCAGCATCATCACGGCCCGGTCTATCGTGGTGATGTCGTGATTCTGAGCCGATCCGCGGTGGGTCTCGAGGTAGGTGAGCAGCTTCATCGTCATCAGCGGATCGCCCAGCACGACGGCAGCGATCTTTCGGCTGCTGACGGTGTCGATCTCGGCACGCAAGGCGTCGAGGGCGCGGACGGTGTGGCGCAGGACCGGCAGCGGACGGGTCGAGAAATGCTCGACGTAGGCGTCGACCGAGGGCAGGGGGCGGGTAAGCAGGCTCATGGCGCTGACGAACGTGATGGGCTGTCCGGATTATCGGCTGTCATCGTGCCGAACTGAAGCGCGTCGGCAGCACAGGCGGGTGGGCGCAGGGGTTTTCGATATAATTCCCGGCTTGTGCGGGCCGCGCCAGGCTTGATGCCCCCGCCCGCTGCATGCCTTCGAACATCAAGGAGAGAGACTCGTGACGACATCCTTCAAGGCGTTCCTGATCGAGCAAGCCGAAGACAAGAAGGTGCAGGGCCGTCTCACCACGCTGTCCGCCGATCAGCTCGATGCCGGCGAGGTGCTGATCCGGGTGCACTATTCAAGCATCAACTACAAGGATGCGCTGGCGGCGACTGGTGCCGGCAAGATTATCCGTCGTTTCCCCTGTGTCGGTGGCATCGATCTCGCAGGTGTCGTGGTCGAGAGTGCGGATTCGCGTTTCAAGCCGGGCGACAAGGTGATCGCCACCAGCTTCGATATCGGCGTGGCGCATCACGGTGGTTATGCCGAATTGGCGCGGGTGCCGGCGAACTGGGTGGTGCCGCTGCCGGCCGGGTTGGACTTGTTCGAGGCGATGGCGCTCGGCACTGCAGGATTTACTGCGGCGCTCGGCATCGTTCGCATGGAAGACAACGGTCTGGCGCCCGCCAACGGCCCGGTGCTGGTCACCGGTGCGACTGGCGGCGTGGGCGGGCTGGCTATCGACATGCTGGCCAGCCTCGGCTATCACGTGGTTGCCCTGACCGGCAAGGAGAGCGAGGCGGGTTACCTGAAGATGCTGGGGGCGAGCGACATCAAGCTGCGTTCCAGCATCGATCTCGACAAGGTGCGTCCGCTCGAAGGCGCGCTCTGGGCCGGTGCCGTGGACAACGTCGGCGGGCAGGTGCTGCATTGGGTGCTGGCGACGATGAAGCAGGCCGGGACGGTGGCCAGCATCGGCAATGCGGCGAGTTTCAATCTCGACACCACGGTCTTCCCTTTCATCCTGCGTGGCGTCAGCCTGCTCGGCGTGGATTCCGGCTACATCGGTTTTCCGACCCGCCAGCGGGTGTGGGACAGGCTCGCGACCGATCTCAAGCCGCGCCATCTTGCCGCGATCACGCGTACCATCAGCCTCGACGAGCTTCCCGGCGCCTTCGACGCCTTCATCAAGGGGCAAGTCAAGGGGCGTACCGTGGTGCGCATTGGCGCCTGAGCGCCCACTCTGCATGCGGAGATCTCGCCTATGAGCGCTGACGACGACAACCCGACCATCACGAAGGTACTCGTCGTCGACGATTCCCGCATGGTGCGCGCATCGCTCATCAAGCACTTGCGCGGACGCTTCGAGGTGCGCGAGGAGACCGACGGCGAGGCCGGCTGGCAGACCTTGCTGGTCGATCCTTCGATACAGCTGGTCCTTACCGATATCGGCATGCCGCGCCTGGACGGCTTCGGTCTGCTCGAGCGCATACGCAGCTCCAAGGTCGCGCGGGTGCACGACATCCCGGTCATCATCATCTCGGGCGACGAAGACGATGCCGCGCGTGAACGTGCCATCAAGATGGGCGCAAACGACTTCATCACCAAGGGCATCGGCGGAGTCGAGCTGATCGCCCGGCTCGAGTCATTGTCGAGACTGGCCCAGACCCAGCGCGAGCTCGAAGCGAGCCGCGCCGCGCTGGCTAGCCAGAGCCCGCTCGATCCCGCGTCGGGCTTGGCCACCGAGGCCTATCTGAATGTGCACGGCGAGCAGGAAATGGCGCTCGCACGTCGTCACCAGGCCGACATCTCGGCCATGGTGATCGAGATCGATCACTACGAGCAGCTGGTGGAATGGCATGGTGCCCATGTCGCCCAGCTGATCACGCGCAAACTGTCGAAGATCCTGTCGAGCAAGGTACGCAAGGAAGACACCGTCGCCCAGCTCGCACCGGCGCAGTTTGCGGTGTTGTCGCCCAGCACCGATCCGCTCGGTTGCTGTGCGTTCGCGCTGCGGATGCAGCGGGCGATGGAAAAGCTGGTGATGACGTACCGCGAGGAACGCATCCGCATCAGCGTCACCATCGGTGTGGCGAGTTCGTCCATCGATGGCATGCAGACGGTCAGCCACCTCGTCGGGGTGGCTGCCGGTCGAGCCCAGGCTGGCAAGGCGGCGGGGGGTAACCGCGTCGTCAACGACCAGGGCGAGGTCGATCAGACCATGGTCGACCGTTACATGAAGCAGTTGATCAGCATCGACCATGCGCTGCTTCAAATCCGGATCGGGGCCGCCGACGAAGTGGCCGACCGGTTGCCGGAAGTCATTACCACCCTGCTCCCACTACTCGAGTTGATAGAATCCCGCGTGCATTGCGGGATCCCGCTCGGGGCGCTTAAAAAATACGATAAGGAGTCGGGGCCTGGCAATGACGAGGCGGAGGGAACCCGAACCTCTGCATAAAGCAGTTCCGGAAGGCGATCGCGGTGCAGAGAGGTGTGCCGTGGATCGTCACGTCATTTGCAAAAGCAGGGAAATTGGAAGGGAGAGGATGCTTATGACCACCTACAAGGATTTTCACCGTCGGTCGATCGAGAAGCGCGACGAGTTCTGGGCCGAGCAGGCCGAACTCGTGCATTGGAATAAACCCGCCGAGCAGATCTGCGACTTTTCGAAGCCGCCGTTCGTCAAGTGGTTCAAGGGCGGTGAAACCAACCTGTGCTACAACGCGGTCGATCGCCACGCAGCCAACCGCCCCAACGACCGGGCGCTGGTGTACATCTCCACCGAGACCAACGAGGAGAAGGTCTATTCCTTCGCCGAGTTGCAGCGCGAAGTCGAGCGCATGGCGGCGATCTACCAGGACTTGGGCGTCAAGCGCGGCGACCGTGTGCTGATCTATATGCCGATGATCGCCGAGGCGGCCTTCGCAATGCTGGCCTGCGCCCGCATCGGCGCGATTCACTCGGTGGTGTTCGGCGGCTTTGCCGCCGGCTCCCTGGCCACCCGCATCGACGATGCCAAGCCGGTGCTGATGGTCAGCTCGGACGCCGGCATGCGCAACGGCAAACCGGTGCCCTACAAGCATCTGGTGGATGAAGCCTGCAAGCTGGCCGAATTTCCGCCGGCCAAGGTGCTGATCGTCGACCGCGGCCTCGACAAGGGCTTCCCCAAAGTGGAAGGCCGTGACGTCGATTACGCCGAATTGCGCGCCAAGCACATTGACGCCAAGGTGCCGGTGACCTGGCTGGAGTCCTCCGAGCCGAGCTACATCCTGTACACCTCCGGCACCACCGGCAAGCCCAAGGGCGTGCAGCGCGACACCGGCGGCTATACCGTGGCGCTGGCCGCGTCGATGAAGCACATCTTCACCGGTGGCAGCGGCGAGACCATGTTCTCCACCTCGGACATCGGCTGGGTGGTGGGCCACAGCTACATCATCTACGGCCCGCTGATCGCCGGCATGGCCACCATCATGTACGAAGGCACGCCGCTGCGTCCGGATGCCGGCATCTGGTGGCAGATCGTCGAGAAGTACAAGGTCAGCGTGATGTTCTCGGCGCCGACAGCGGTGCGCGTGCTGAAGAAGCAGGACCCGGCCTTCCTCAAGAAGTACGACCTGTCCTCGCTCAAGCACCTGTTCCTGGCCGGCGAACCACTGGACGAGACCTCGCACCAGTGGATCATGAGCGAACTCGGCATTCCGGTCATCGACAACTACTGGCAGACCGAGACCGGCTGGCCGATGCTCGCCATCGTGCGCGGCGTGGAAGACAGCAAGATCAAGCTCGGCTCGCCCGCCTTCCCGGTGTATGGCTACGACCTGCGCATCTTCCGCGAGGACGGCAGCGAATGCGGTCCGAACGAAAAGGGTATCGTCGGCATCGTGCCGCCGCTGCCGCCGGGCTGCCTGTCCACCGTGTGGGGCCAGGACGAGCGCTTCGTCTCCACCTACTTCAGCCTGTTTACCGATCCGGTGGTGTATTCGTCGTCCGACTGGGGCATCAAGGACGAAAACGGCTACCACACCATCCTCGGCCGCATGGACGACGTCATCAACGTTGCCGGGCACCGTCTCGGCACCCGCGAGATCGAGGAGGCGGTGCAGACCCACCCGGCGATCGCCGAAGTGGCGGTGGTCGGCGTCCATGACGAGCTGAAGGGCCAGATGCCGATGGCTTTCGCGGTGGTGAAGGACGCGAGCACCGTCGACTCCGCCGAGAAGCGCGCCGCGCTCGAGAAGGAGGTGATGAAGAAGGTGGACGAAAGCCTCGGCGCGATCGCCCGCCCGGCCCGCGTGCACTTCATCAACGGCCTACCCAAGACTCGCTCGGGCAAGATGTTGCGCCGCTCCATCCAGGCGCTGGCCGAAGGCCGCGACGCCGGCGACCTGACGACCATCGACGATCCGACGACGCTGGATCAGATCAAGGCGGCGCTCGCCAGTTGACCCGCCCAGGCTAGGTTTCGCAACCGGCCCTGAAACAATGCCCGCCGTCTTCCGACGGCGGGCATTATATTTTTTGGGCTGTACCGCCGAAAATCGGGTAGTGGCAGGGCTGCGTCAGCCGGTCAGGGATCGCCCTCCGGCCGACTCCTCGAATCCCCTCTCTATCTCTTCCTGCACCACGCGCCAGATGGGGCGCACGAGCGAGCGCATGTTCTTGATCACGGTGGACACGTCCATCATTGACGGAACGCGGATCCCGCGGTGTTCCACCGGGCCGCCGATCTGCCGTATCTCCACGCCCAGTTTGCTGAAATGCGAGGCCAGACGGGGTTCGGTCAGCACGAACACGGTGTCGATGCCGCTGCGGGCGGCCAGCGCGATCGACCCCAGGTAGAGGCCGATCGGGATATAGGGAAACCGGGGGCGGCTTTCACTGCCGAAATCGTTCTCGCTGATGGTGACGGGCGCTTTTGCTTCACCGCTGCGGCGTCGATAGTTGCCTCGCACGGCGAGTCTCGACACCTCGGCAATGCATTCGCGTGGGAGCCTTGCGGGGTCGACAATCGAGCGGTCGAGCGTGGCTGCGCAGGTGTGCTCGAAGGGTAGGGGCGCCAGCGGGTCGCCTGGATCGGTCAACACCAGGCGGGTGCATCCTACCAGCTGCTTGGGGGCCGACGACGTGCGGATCAGGCAGTGCAGACTATGCGGATCATATTGGTCGATCTCGTGGCGATCGGCGCGCTCCGGCTCGTAATGCAATTCCTCGCAGTACACCTCGTGGCGAATACGGTAGACGTCGTTGCGTTGAGATTCAGTGATCGCGGGGGCGATTTCGAAGTACTTGCGAAAGCCATGCCCGAGATTGTGACGTTCGAATAGCTGCATGATCCTAGGGTCTGTTCACGATATGGTTTTTATCCCGGATTTGGACGCTGAACTTGGAATGCTGCCCCCGGTCGGCGATGGCATGTGAAAAAGTTATGGTGTCCGTGAATTTACCGCATTCTATGCGTGCGCAATGTGGCACTGTGGACCAAAATGGAAAAGCATGCGCGGGCTATCGAGTGCATGCGAAAACGGCCAAACGACGAGAAGGCGTCTGGCATGTGGTGCAGTCCCGGCGGTCGCGTGCAAGGCTGTCCTCGGGGTGTTCCCGGGTGCGAGTCTGCCGTTGCGGGGGCACGACTCAATTGACAGCGGGATTCCGTAGAGCATGACTACCGGTTCGTACAACTTTGAAGCTTTCAATGATGCGGGCTTTCAGACGGAACGCCTGCGTCAGCAGGCGCAGGCCATTCGCGGCATGGAGGCAAGTGTCCTGCGTGCGGCAGGTATCGCGCCGGGCCATGATGTGCTGGAGATCGGCTGTGGCCCGGGTTTCGTATCCGATCTGCTCGCAGAGCTCGCCCCCGACGGCAGCCTGCATGCCGTAGAGCCGAGTTCGACCCTGTTGGCGCAGGTGACTGCAAATGTGCGGCGAAAGCCTGCCGGTGGGCTGTTTCTGCACCAGGCCTATGGCGACGCCCTGCCTTTGGCCGACAGCTGCGTTGATTTCTCTTACGCGCGTTTCGTGCTTCAGCATGTGCCGGCGCCGGACGCTGTGGTGAGAGAGGTACATCGCGTGACTCGCAAGGGTGGGCGCTTTTGTGTGGTCGACTCGGACGACGGTCTGGTGATCCTGCATCCGGAAGCGCCAAAGGTGACGGAAGTGCTGAACCAGGCACAGGCGATTCAGGCAGCACAGGGCGGAGACCGCTTCATCGGCCGGAAACTGCAGGAATCCATGATTCGAGCTGGTTTCGTCAATGTGAAGAGCCGTGTGGTCACGCTCACCAGCAGTGAGCTTCCGTTTGCCGTGCTGTTCAATATTCTGCTGGGTTACAAGGCTTCACTGCTGGGTGATGCCATCGATGTCCGCAAGTTGTTCGAAGAGCTCTCCGCTGACGTACAGGCCGGACGTCAGCTAGTGGTGGCTGGCGTTTTCGTCGTGTCCGGAGAGAAGGCCTGAATCACGTGCATATTCGGGATTGAGCATGGAAACCGCTTATTTTCGCTTCGAAGAAGTCACGCCCGGTACGCCGGACTACGAACGCTACCTTGAGGCGCGCTATGAGGTGTTCTGCGAAGAGTTGGGCCGCGTCGATGCACCCGGCCTGCTTTCGGCACAGGGACGTCCCGTCGAGACGGACCAGTACGACCCCTTCAGCCGTCACTTCATCGCCTGCCACAAGCCGACCGATACCGTGGCCGGATTCGTACGCGTCATCCTGCCGAACGAGTCCGGTCTGAACGTTACCCCGCGGTACGTCATAGACCGACCGCTGCCGTACGACGATGCGACCGACGACCGGATCGGCGAGATATCCCGCATGGCGATCGCACCACACTTTCGTCGCCGTCATTCCGACCGGGGTAAGCCGGTTCATGGTGACCCCGAGTCGGAAATGTCCAAGAAGCCGGAGGGTTTGCGGCAGCATCAGCCGGAGCTTGTGCTGGGTATGTACCGTGAGGTCTACCAGCTTTGTCGACAGACGGGTCTCGACTACTGTGTGGCTGCCATGGACAGCCACTTCAGCCGGCTACTCATTGCATTGGGTTTCCCCTTTGTGCCGGTTGGTCCGGTCAATGAGCAGGTCGCTCCACCGAGGCGGGTATACCTGATCAGCGCACGGGAGATGGAGCGCAGCCTGGGTGAGCGCGAGGCCGACATCCTTCGCTTCATGCAGGAGAGGAAAGCTGCGTAAGGCTTAGCAGAAAGCGTTGAATTCTGACGTGATATTTTTCACGCACACATTTACATTTGAAACAAACCGAATTGGTTTGTCCTCGGTTATCTTTCATCGCAGGGCCACCGGAGCCAGCCTGGTCGGCAGTATTGCGTGGGAGTTTCGCCGTGGAGAATGTGGATGCTGTTGCAGAAGTATGAGTACTTGACGGTAAGCCCGGGGAGTCGGGAGTACCGTGAATACTTGGCATTGAGGCACGAGGTGTTCTGCGAGGAGCTTCGGCGCGTTCCGGCGAGTGGTCGTCGAGCGGCCGGTCTCTTGGTCGAAAGCGACGAGTACGATGTCCACAGCGTTCATGTCCTGTGTCGCTCGAAGGATACGGGTGCTGTGGTCGGGTGTTCCAGGTTGATTCTGCCGGGATCCAACGGCCTCAACGTCAAGGCGCGCTACAGGCTCTCTCACGACCTCACGGCGGTGCCGGCGGAGGTTGGCGAGATCGGTCGTTTGACGCTTGCCCATGCGCTGCGTCGGTATCGCAGCGACAATCCACTGCCGGAAGGGAAGAACAGGGCTGCCAGGCTGACGCATGCGGTCGAACGTCGTGACGGTCCGGCAGTGGCGCTCGGTCTGTATCGTGAAATCTTTCGTCTGGCGGGTGCTTACGGTATTGCCTATTGTTATGCCGCGATGGAGCCGGCGCTGGCCCGCTTGTTGAAGCGCTTGGGCTTTCCGTTTCACGAGGCCGGCCCGCTAAATAACGATGTGCGTCCGGCACGTCAGCCCTATGTCATTGGCGCGCAGGCTACGCGCTCGGCGCTCGCTGCAACGAATTCCTGGTTGTACCAGTTCATGTTCGGAGCGGAAGATAATATCGCTGTGCAGACTGTTGGCGCTTGGCCGTCGCTCGTATCGATGCCGGCAATGCGATCGCAGGCGCTTTGCATCGCAGCGGCCTGATTTGCCGGCACGCCTTCGCGTGCTACATCCCTTCTTTGGGCTGCCGATCCTCTGAATCAGCAGGTGCGGCCCAGTTCATCCCTTGCTGACGACTCATGGGTGCGCTTTGCAGAGGCGTGGCGCCTTCGTGCGCGATTCCGCGTGGCGTTCCATCCGATTGCACACAAGCCGGCCAGATCTGTCAGCGAGCACCGGTTCGGCGAACGAAAAAACCGCGCAGTTTCCTGCGCGGTTCTTATTCTGAGACTGCCTCTGTTCAGGCGGCTTTCTTCACGCGACGGGCAGCGCCCAGACCGATCAGGCCGATGCCCAGGAGCGCCAGCACGCCCGGTTCCGGAACGCGGTTGAAGCTCACGCTGCCGTCCAGGGTCGATGTGCGCTGATAGCGATCGTTGCCGTTGGCGTCGTCGGCGATCTGCGTCGGCACCAGGGGGTCGATGTTCGAGTCGATGCGGGCGACGATGGCAACCGTCAGGGTGCTCCAATCGGTCGCCGGCGGGAAGAAGAAGATGTTGGGATCGACGGCGGATACGGTTGCGTAGATGATCACGTTCCCAACGGTGCCGGTGCTGGCGAACACATCAAGGGTGAGCACTTCACCCTCGCCGGCGTCGGTAGTGTCTCCGTCGGCGTTGTTGTCGTTGTAGATGTGGATCGTGCCGCTGGTGTAGGAGGCCAGGATGCCGCCTGCGCCATCGTTGAAGGCGACGGTGCCGGAGAGGTCATCGTAGTCGAACACCAACTGGTGGGTGACGCCGACGCCCTCGTTGTTCTCGCCGCCGGCGATCGCGTTTGCATTCTGATCCAGGTAGCTGGATACCGTGCCGAAGCCGCTATCCACCACCGAGTCGCCCACCGTCAGGCCCGCATTGCCGTCGTCATCGGTAAATGTCGAGGTTGCGCTCCAGTTGACGCCGAGTTGGTAGATCAGGCTGGTCAGGCCGTCGGTGCCGCCGAGAGGGCTGGTGTCGAAGGTATTGACGTTGAGGTAGAACGGTTCGGCGAATGCAGCGCCGGATGCGAGCATCAGGGATGCGGCAAGCGGGGCGGTGAATTTCTTCAGTTTCATGATCCTTGCTCCTTCTGTGTGCTTTGACTGGCTGAGCGCTTGTCCTTCTGGCGAGGATGGAGCACGCTCCGTGCCAGTTCATATAAATCCTTTTAAATCAGTGCTATACGATTTCATTTTGGAAGGCGGGATTCCGGGGTGTAAGAATTTCCGACACTGCATCCTCTCGGGGTGATGATGTCCTCGCCCGCCATGCGTGAAACTTACGCTTGTCATGCCGATCCGCCTGAGAAAAGATGGTCGCATTTTCTTTGGGTCGGAGAACGGAAGTGTCAGCGTTTGCTTACCACGAGGCTTTCAGTCGCAATCTGGGGGTTGTCAGCATCGACGAGCATGCCCGTCTGCGTAATGCCACGGTGGCGATTGCAGGGATGGGAGGGGTCGGGGGCGACTACCTGATCAGTCTGGTGCGTGCGGGTGTGGGCGGGTTTCATCTTGCCGAGTTCGACGAGTTCGAACTGGTCAATTTCAACCGCCAGTACGGTGCCAATACCGAGACACTGGGACGAAAGAAACTCGACGTCATGGTCGAGTATGCGAAGGCGATCAATCCCGAGCTGCGCATCACCACCTTCAGCGAGGGGTTGAGCCCGGGTAACATCGATGCCTTCCTGATGGGGGTGGATGTGGCGGTCGACGCGGTCGACGCTTTTGCGGTCGATATGCACCCCTTGCTGGTGAATGCGGCGACGGCGCGTGGCTTGGCGACGATTGCGGCGGTACCGCTGGGGATGGGGGCCGGTGTGCTGGCCTTCGGCCCCAAGGGCATGCCGTATGGAGAGTACTTCCAGATATCTCCGGAGATGAGCGAGGACGAGAAGATCATCCAGTTCATGCTCGGCTTCGGTCCCGAGCTTTACCAGATGAAGTATCTCGATCCGAAATCGATAAACCTGAAGGCCCGCAAGGGCCCGAGCTCGGTGGCCGGCTGCAAGCTGTGTGCGGGCTACATCACCACGCTGGCGCTGGTCGCGCTGCTGCATCCCGAAGAGTTGAAGTGTGTGCCGTGGTATACCAACGTCGATGCGCGGCTGGGCCGTTTTCGTCATCGCCGTCTGTGGATGGGCAACCGTAATCCTCTGCAGCGGCTCAAGAGCCTGGTGGCAAGGAAGCGACTTGAAAAGGCCGGTGAGCCGACGTGAGCGTGGTACTTGCAGGGGCACGGAGCCCGGCTGATGGTCGTGGGGTAGAATCGGCCGGATACTTCCAGTGCAGCGACATGAGGGCAGTATGACGACTGCGATGCAGGATGGTCTGTCAGGCCGGTTCGGGTTTGTGAGCCGGACCATTGGAGGCGCACTTGCGGGAGCTCTGCTGGCGAGCTTGATGACCCTGGGCGGGATTTGTGCCGCTTGGGCCGATGAGGCCGGTGCCCGGCTCGCACAGCGGGTCTACGACCGTCCGGACGGCAATGATGCAACCTCGGCGGTGACCATGTCGCTGACCGAGGAGGGACGCAGCCCGCGGGTGCGCAGCATGATCCTGTACCGCCTCAGCGGCGCGGGTGGCGAGGTGTCGACGCTGATCCGCTTCACCGGCCCGGCCGACATCGAAGGGACGGGCCTGTTGACCCTGGATGCCGCGGATGGGGCGTCCAACCAATGGATCTACCTGCCAGCCATGAAGCGTGTTCGCCGGGTCGATTCGAATCGCAAGGGCGGGCGCTTCGTGAATTCCGACTATTTCTACGAAGACCTGCGTGACCGCAAGCCCGCCATGGATCAGCACCGGGTGCTGGGGCGGGAGCGCGTCGACGGGGTGGAGTGCGAGGTGCTGGAGAGCATTCCGGTCGACGCCGACAATTCGGTGTATCTGCGTCGCCTCAGCTGGATCGATCCGGTTTCACTGCTGCCGCTGCGAGTCGACTTTTTCGAGAAGGAGCGGGATCAGGCCAGCAAGCGTCTGGTGGTGTTGAAGCGCGAGCGGATCGATGCTTACTGGACGGTAATGGACAGCACGCTGACCGATCTGGGCAACGGGCATCAGACGCGGCTTACCGTGGAGCGCGTGCTCTACGACCGTAAACTGCCGGCCGAGTTGTTCAGTTCGAAGGCGCTCGAGGACGAGCGCACTGAGCGGAGCTACCGTCCATGAGGTGCATTCGGGTTTCAGGGGGCGTGGCGAGGTGGAGAGAAGGGGAAGTGGTGCGATGGGCTGTTGGGCAATGACGATGAAAACGCTGGCCGGCCTGTTGGCGGTCGTAGCCTTCGGGGGCGGTGGCGTGGCCGCCGCGGATGAGGGTTTCGCGCTGAAGGCGGACATGCTGCGCGCCGAGCTCGGTGGGTTCACAGATCATCCGGACGCCTCCGGCGACGGTTATCTGCATGGCGCAGTCAGCGCGCGGGGGGATTCCGGCAAGTGGGAGTATGTCCTCGGCGCCCGATTCGACGGCTATTCGCAGTTCGGTAGCCGCGATTTCACCCGTGCGCGGCTCGACTACACTGAGAACTATCTGCGCTGGCGCGGCGCGGATCTGAACCTGACTGTCGGGGCGCAGAACGTGCTCTGGGGCCGTGTCGATGAAATCTCTCCTATCGATCGCATGGGGCGGGTCGACGTTTCCCGGGCGATACTCGACAAACTGCCAGAACGCCGCCGTGCGGTGCCTGCCGTCCGCGCCGAATACTTCGGCGAAGAATACAAGGTCGACGCCGTCTGGCTGCCGATGTTCGACGACGCGGTAATGCCGAACGAGCGTAGCGTTTGGCATCCGGTCGACACATTCGACGGGCGGCTGTTGGGGATCGGCAAGGTGCCGGGGATCATCGGCGCGCGGGTGAGGAAGGCGGATTACGATGGCAGCGGGGGCGGCGGTATCCGCGTGACCCGCGGCGGCGGTGGATTCGACTACGGTTTCAGTGTGCAGCGGGTGCGCCAATCCCAGCCTTATTATCGTGTCGTGCCGGCGGGTTTGCAGGCGGTACACCCGTTCAGCACCGTGGCTGGCGGGGAGTTCGAAATCGAGAAGCTGGGTGCGACGTGGCGCATGGAGGCTGCATGGAGCAGCGATGTGCCCGTGACCGGCACCGATTTTCGTTATGACACCCGGCCGGGCTTCGACATGGTCATCGGCGCCGAGGTCTTTCCCGGCGACGGCGAGACCCGCGTGACCTTGCAACTGGTCGGACACAAGACTTTCGTCGACGATCCGGTGCTCGACCGCACGGAGGTGTACAGCTTCACCGGGGAGGTCGAGCATCCCTTTGCCCGTGGGCGCTGGCGGGCCGATCTGCGCTTCATCACCGGGCTGAATGCGCGCGATCTCTACCTGAATCCCAAGCTCAGTTATACCGGTATCGACCAGCACGAAATCTTCGTCGCCGGCCATTTCTTCAGTGGCGCCTCGCGTACGCTCGGTGGCTACTACGCCCGCAACGACACGGTCATGGTCGGCTGGCTGGCGAAGTTCTGACGACGGGCCCAGGGCGCACTAGCGATGGAGTGCCGATGCTGAAAACCCGCATCCAGGCCGTACTGCTGTTTCTGATGCAGCCGCGCCTGCTGCGCTGGCGCCGCTCGGTGGCGATCATCGTCCTCGTCTATCTGCTCGGTGGCGCCTTGCTGCTTCGACTGGAGCTCAATAACGCGCCCGAGCTCTATTTCCCCAAGGATGCGCCTGCCACGGTGCTGGAACGGGAGCTGCGCGCCGAGTTTCCGAACGACGAGTTCCTGGTCGGTCTTTTTGCGGGCGACGACCTTTATTCGAAGCCGGTGCTGGCGGCCCTCGATCGTGTCGCAGGACGGCTCGCGCGACATCCGGATGTCGATCGCGTCTTCGCCGTCACGCGGGTCGATCACATCGCCGGTACGGCCGATGGTTTCGTTGTCGAACCGTTGATCGACTCCCGCCGGCTGGATGCCGGTACCGCGGACGAACGTCTGGCCCGGGTGCTCAAGGACCGTTTCATGCCGGGCTGGCTGGCGGCGCGCGACGGCAAGGCGCTGGCCGTGATCGTGCGGACGCACAAGCTGACCGAGAGTCGTCAGCGTCAGTCGGTCGAGTTGGCGCTATACGACGCGGCGGATGCGGAGCAAGTGCGTGACCGGCTGGAGGCGGTTGCCGGAACGGTTGCGCTGGATGCGGCGCAGATGCGTTCGATGTTGCGTGACACGGTGGTGTTCACGCCCCTGGTGATGACGCTCGGTCTGTTGCTGCTGTACTGGGTGGTGGGGCGCATCGTGCCTGTGCTCATCGGTGCGGTGGCGATGGGCGTGGTGGTGGTGGCCTGCGTGGCGTTGATGGCGGCGCTGGGCCAGCCCTACACGCTGGTCACGGCCATGGTGCCAACGCTGCTGTCGGCTTACACCGTGGCCAATCTGCTGCACCTTTACGCGGCGCTCAAACGCATGCGCGATGCCGGCTTCCGGCGACCGAAACGCGTCGTCTTCGCCCTGCAGAGCGTGCACACGCCATCGATGTTCAACGTCGTGACGACGGCCGCGGGGATGATCAGCCTGGTGCTGGTGCCGATTCCACCGATCCAGGTGTTCGGCCTGATCGGGGCGGTCGGCGTGGTCGTCATCTATCTCGTCGTCTTCTATCTGGTCCCGCCGCTGCTGGTGAAATTCGACCGTGGGCCGTGGCCGCGGCGCGGTGGCGGTTTTGCGTGGACGAAACGGATTTCGTATGCGCTGGCAAGCTTCGGCATCCGCCATGCGGGATGGGTTGCCGGTTCGGCCGTGGTGCTTGCCCTGGCCACCGTGCCGCTCGTGCTGAAGGTCGAAGCCGAGTCCGATCTGCTGAAGTTCTTCAACGATGCCCACCCGCTGACCAAATCCACAGCGATGGTGGAGGAGCGGCTGGTCGGCGTGACGGCGCTCGAGATCGTGGTCGACGGACCGGGGCGGGATGCCTTCAAGAGTGCAAAGCGCCTGCAGCTGATCAAGGGCCTGCAGACGCGGGTCGAGGCCATGCCGGAAGTCGACCGCAGCCTGTCGATGATGGACATCATCGAAGAGATGAACTGGGCCTTCAATGAAGAGGACGAGGCTTTTCGACGCCTGCCGGATGACGACGGGATGTTGAGTCAGTTGCTGCTGATATACGACGGTCGGGATCTGCAGGAACTGGTCAATGGCGAGTACCAGCGCATGCGCATCCTGCTCAATCTCAATGTCCATGGAGCCAATGCGATACAGGGCGTGATCGAGCGCATTCAGGCGCAGATCGCCACCGTGGACGCTCCCGAGCTCAAGTGGCAGATCGCTGGGTATGGGAGGTTGTTCGCGGATCAGGAGGATCTGCTGGTGGTCGGCCAGTTGCACAGCTTTCTCGGTGCATTTGGCCAGATCTTCGTGATCATGCTGCTGCTATGGCGTTCGTTTCCGGCTGCGGTCATCAGCATGCTGCCGAACCTCGCGCCCCTGTTCTTTGTGTTTGCGCTGATGGGGGCTGCCGGCATACATCTCGACATGGCGACGGTATTGATCGCCGGCGTGGTGCTCGGCATCACCGTTGACGACACGATACACATCTTCCACAGCTATCTGTCGAGGCGGGAGCAGGGGCACGGCGTGGTGTTCGCGATCGCACGCAGCTTTGAGGCTTCCGGGCGGGCCGTGGTGGCGATCTCGCTGTTGCTGGTGTCCCAGTTTCTCGTACTCGGTACCTCGTCCTTCGTCCCGAGTTCGCACTTCGGCCTCCTTACCGCCACCGGCCTGCTTGCCGGGCAGCTGATGGAACTGTTGCTGTTGCCGGCGCTGCTTGTCCTGTGGGATCACGTCAGAACGCGTCGCAAGGCATTGCCGTCCTGACCCGGGCGGTGGGTATGGCCAGCCCCGGCAGAGCTTGTGCCGGCCGACTCGAGCGGAGCTAGGCGGAATACCGGCCGGGGGCGAGTATCGTCTGGGGGTCCAGAACGGCCTTGAGCCTGCTGACGAGCTGCCAGTGCTCCGGAGCGGCCGCTTTCAGCCAGTCCATGCTGACGTTGCCTACGCGATACGGTGCGAAGCCATGCGCAAGTGCGCTCGCCAGCAACTGCTCATGCGCCTGGCGTACTCGCTCCACCTCGGATGGCACCTGCGGGTCGAAAAGCAGTGGGACGGTGCTGTCGAAGCAGCGGTTGTTCACCGACGTGAGCGTGATGAGGGGTTCGAGTCGGTGTGCCCTCAAGGCGGTGGTGGTGAAGCGGACGAATTCACGCACCGACTGGGAATCCATCGGTACGAGGGGGGCAAACCAGGCCAGACCGCAGCCATCGCGCGCAGGATTGAGCGGAACCCCGGCGGGCATGGTGCCGCTGCGCCAGTATGCGAGTGGCAGCGCGGTTTCGTTCGGTCGGCCGGTAAGCAACTCCAGCGATTTGGTCAAGGTGGTCAAGAGGGGGCCGAGGCGGCGTCGGAGCGGAGCCGGGGCGTGCCGAACCACCCGCGAAAGCAGCGCAGTGTGCGCTGGCGAGAAGAACATCAGCCGTGATGCGATGCCGCGCAGGCGCTTGCGAATCTCGGAACGGGCTGCGCCGGCGGTCGCGCGGGTTCCATAAAGGGTGCCGTAGCCGGTCCACGGGAAGATCTGCAGTGTCCGTCCGATCGATTCGACCACGGCCTCCGGAATCAATCCGTCGGGTCCCAACTGGTCGCGGGGGTAGGGCGCCGACATTGCCAGCATGCGATGGCGGTTCATCAGGTTGATGCCGCCGACCAGACCGGGAAGCGACGTCAGGATGTCACGCGTCGCGATGATGGCGGGTTCGAGCTTGGTTTCATCCTTCAGCGAGAAGAGAAAGCACTCCATCGATTCGGCCTTCTTCGCCAGTGCGATGGACATCGCCGTCACGATGCCGAAGCCCGATTGGGTGAAAATACCGTCCAGGTAGGGGCCGATGTGCCACTTGAAGAGCCCGGCGACCTTGTCGGCACCCATGGCCGAGAGCGGCGATCGATAGAGGCTGCCATCGGCCAGCATCACCTCGACATTCGTCACCGCAAGGAAATGGTCGGCGCATGGCGTGATGCCGTAGCCGCGTTCCAGCGCATTGCCGACGATGCTGCAGTTGGGGCCAGCGCCGGTCACCGGCACGAGGAAGGGGTACCCGTGCTGATCCAGGAACTCGAACAACTGTTGCTGGGTTACGCCGGGTTCGAGCGTGACGACGCCGGAGTCGGGATCGAACGCCCGGATGCGGTTCAGGGCACCGAGGTCGAGGATCACGCACTCGCCAGCGGTGGGAGAGGCTGCGCCGTAGCCCCAGTTGTTGCCCGTGCTGATGGGGTAGAGCGGAACACGCAGCTGGTTTGCCGCGGCCAGGCATGTTGCGACTTCGTCGACCGATTGGGGACGCAAGGCGCCCTGCGCGCGCACCTGCGAGAAATGGGTTTCCGCCGGGTATTTGAGCCGCGCCCTTCCCCGATCGGCGACCCGGTCCGGGCCGAGTGCGTCAGCGACGATTGCGAGTAGTTGCGAGGATGGCAAGTGATGTCTCACGCAGGCGGGTGGTTGCCGACGCAGCAACGGCCGGCGAAAGGCCAGGCTGGCGCGCTGCGGTTGAAAGGGGGCAAAGTGTAGCGCGGGACGGTGGAATGGGCGCGCGCAAGGCGTCTCCGATGTCTGCGCTTTCGTCCGCTTGTCTGCGTGAAGAGCGGCCACGATGCGCGATCCGATCATCGGAATCGCCAACCGCAGCCACGTGCCGGGCTCAGCCGGGCAGGTCGGTGGGCGTGGCGCCTTGGCGAACGACCATGTTGTCGCGGTGTATCAGCTCGGGCTCGTCCAGATAGCCGAGCAGCGCCTCGATCTCGCTGCTCGGGCGTCGTGCGATCCGGCGTGCCTCGGAGCTGCTGTAGTTGATCAGGCCGCGCCCCACCTCGTCGCCGTTCGGCGCAAGGCAGGCAACGGCTGCGCCGCGTTCGAAATCGCCACGTACTTCGCTCACGCCGACCGGCAGCAGGCTGCGGCCGGCGCGCAGGGCCGCCACGGCGCCATTGTCCAGCACCAGGCCGCCAGCAAGCTGGAGGTGGTCTGCAAGCCACTGCTTGCGCGCTTGTAGCGGCGTGCTGCTGGCGTAGAGCAAGGTGCCGACAGGTTCGCCGTGGGCGAGGCGGATCAGCGGATCGGCTTCGCGTCCGCTCGCGATGCAGGTGTGGGCACCGCTGCGCGCTGCGCGTTGCGCCGCACGGATCTTGGTGATCATCCCGCCCTTGCTGATTCCGCTGCCGGCGCCACCGGCCATCGCCTCGTACTGCCGGTCTTCCGCGCGGCCTTCGCTGATGAGCGTCGCCGCGGGATCCTTGCGTGGGTCGGCGGTGTAGAGGCCCTGCTGATCGGTCAGGATGATCAGGGCTTCGGCTTCGATCAGGTTGGCCACGAGGGCGCCCAGGGTGTCGTTGTCGCCGAACTTGATCTCGTCGGTGACGACCGTGTCGTTCTCGTTGATGATGGGGACGACGCCAAGCTCCAGCAGTGTCGTCAGGGTCGAGCGCGCGTTCAGGTAACGCGTCCGGTCGGCCAGGTCTTCGTGGGTCAGCAGAATCTGCGCGGTGTGCAGGCCGTGACGCGAAAAGGCCTTTTCATAGGCCTCCACCAGGCCCATCTGTCCGACCGCGGCCGCTGCCTGCAGCTTGTGCATCTCATGCGGACGTCTGTCCCACCCCAGCCTTTGCATGCCCGCGGCGATGGCGCCGGAGGACACCAGCGTGATCTCGCGGCCCTGTGCCCGCAGGGTTGCGATCTGGCGCGCCCAGTCGTTGAGCGCGTCATGATCGAGGCCGGCACCGTTATTGGTGACGAGTGCGCTGCCCACCTTGACGACGAGGCGGCGGGCGTTCTTGATCTTGTCTCTCATGGTCGTGTGCTGAGGCAGGTGGTGGCGGCGAGGTCAGCGTGCGTTCGAGTCGGCCGCTTCGTCCTGGTCGTCGTCATCGGCGTCGTCGCTGGAAAGTGCGGCTTCGAGCGCCGCGGCTTCGGCAGCGGCACGGGCCGCGTCGGCTGCCGCAAGGCGCTGCCGTTCCTCCGCGTCGCGCGCGGCCTGCTCGGCGTGGATGCGTGTGCGCTCGCTGTCGAGGAAGTCCTGCAGGGCGAAGATGAGGCCGCGACAGCCGTCGCCGGTCAGGGCGGAAATCTCGAAGTGGCGCTCGACCGGCCCGTAGGCCTCGAGGAAGGCGGTGACACGTTCGGCGCGCTCTTCCGCGGGGATCAGGTCGAGCTTGTTCAGTGCGAGCCAGCGCGGCTTGTTGTACAGGCCTTCATCGTACTTGCGCAGTTCCTCGACGATGGCCAGCGCGTCA
The DNA here is from genome assembly GCF_006496635.1 of Azoarcus sp. DD4. Taxonomy (NCBI): domain Bacteria; kingdom Pseudomonadati; phylum Pseudomonadota; class Betaproteobacteria; order Rhodocyclales; family Zoogloeaceae; genus Azoarcus; species Azoarcus sp. DD4. Next base: position 4,233,472 of record NZ_CP022958.1, on the reverse strand, counting down.
CGTACCGGATCGGCTTCCGGATCGTAGGGGGCGAGATCGACCAGGTGCAGCAGCACATGGGTGCGTTGCAGATGGCGCAGGAACTGGTGGCCGAGGCCTGCGCCTTCGGACGCGCCTTCGATCAGGCCAGGAATGTCGGCGATGACGAAGCTGCGGTTCTCGTCGGTACGTACGACGCCGAGATTGGGTTGCAGCGTGGTGAAGGGGTAGTCTCCGACCTTCGGGCGTGCAGCGGACACTGCACGGATGAAGGTCGATTTGCCGGCGTTCGGCAGGCCGAGCAGGCCGACGTCGGCCAGCACCTTGAGCTCGAGATGCAGGTTGCGGCGTTCGCCTTCCTGACCCATGGTGCGCTTGCGCGGAGCCCGGTTGGTGCTGGACTTGAAGTGCAGGTTGCCCAGTCCGCCGCGACCGCCCTGGGCTACCAGCACCTGCTTGCCATCGACGTCGAGGTCGGCGACGCGTTCGCCGCTGTCGATGTCGGTGATCACCGTGCCCACCGGAAAGCGCAGGATGATGTCTTCGCCGCCCTTGCCGTAGCAATCCTTGCTGCCGCCGTTCTCGCCGCGCTCGGCGCGGAAGCTGCGCTTGAAGCGGTAGTCGATCAGCGTGTTGAGATTGCGGTCGGCGACCGCAAACACGCTGCCGCCACGGCCGCCGTCGCCGCCGTCGGGACCGCCGCGCGGAATGAACTTTTCGCGGCGGAAGGTGGCTGCGCCATTGCCGCCGTCACCAGCGACGACCTCGATGCGGGCTTCGTCAAAGAATTTCATGTCGGTATGGGCCGAGCCGTCTCAAGCGTATCGACGCCCCACCGGGGGTGGCGAACGCTGTGAGCGTGGGGGTTGTTCTATCCTGAATTGCCTGCGGGCATAAACAAAAAAGCCCTACCGCAAGGATAGGGCTTTTTCTTGCAAGATGCGGAGATCAGGCCGCAGCCGCTTCCGTCTCAGCTTCGATGATCACGGTGCGACGCTTGGCGGCGCCCTTGACCAGGAACTTCACGGTGCCGTCCTTCAGCGCGAACAAGGTGTGATCCTTGCCGATGCCGACGTTTTCGCCCGGATGGTATTCGGTGCCGCGCTGGCGAACGATGATGTTGCCGGCGAGCACGAACTGGCCACCGTAGCGCTTGACGCCGAGTCGTTTCGATTCCGAGTCGCGGCCGTTACGGGAACTACCGCCAGCTTTTTTGTGTGCCATGTCGCTACCTCCTGCTTAGGCCGAAATCGCTTCGATGCGGATTTCGGTGTAGTTCTGACGATGCCCCTGGTGCTTCTGGTAGTGCTTGCGGCGGCGCATCTTGAAAATCTTGACCTTGTCATGACGACCGTGGGAAACCACGGTGGCCTTGACGGCGGCGCCAGAAACCACGGGGGTGCCGATCTTGACCGACTCGCCCTCACCGACCATGAGAACCTGATCGATGGTGATTTCGGAACCCACGTCGGCCGGTATCTGTTCTACCTTGATCTTTTCGCCGGCGGACACGCGATACTGCTTGCCACCGGTTTTTATCACCGCGTACATGGTGTTGCTCCGTTGATGGTTTTGCAAAGAATCGGGCACTCTACTGGCGGATTTTTGAAAAGTCAATATTAATCAGTAGGTAGGCGCGCAAAGGCCACGATTGCCGGGCGCCCGGCACGTACGCGGACGCGGCTGGAGGCGGGCTCCGGGCAATTTGTGATCGGCGTGCCGTGTTTGCGTCAAAGTTGAATAAAATGACGCGTTATTGCGTAATGTCCTGCGAGCGGCCATGGCTGAAACCTTTCGCATCTCCGGCCAGGCGGAGGCCATCCTCGCGTGGCTTGCCGGTGAGCCCGACGACGACCCGGTCGCCGACCTTGCGGCTTTTCGCCAGCATTACGCACGGCTCGACGATCCGGATGTCTCCGTTGCGCAACGTCAGCGCTGTCTCGAGCAGTTCGGCATTCGCGTCCGCGACATCAACGGCCGTTTCCGGCCCAAGCTGCTGACAGCGAGCCTGCCGCTGCCGCGCGAACTGTACGCCGCTGCGAACGAACTGACAGAGACCTTGCTCGACGTCGCGGCGGGTTTTCAACGCCTGGCGGACGATGTGCGGCAGCGCTGGATCCGCAGCCAGATTCTCGATGATGCCTCGCTGGGCGCGCAGGCGCTGCAGCTGGTCGGCGAAGCCTTTCTGAATGGTGCGATGGCCGGCTGCTTGGCGCCCATGGGTTTGTGGCAACGGGCCCATGCCGTGATGCAGTCGATGGCACGTCACGAGGCCGGACGGGAAGGCGGCGTGGGCCAGTCGCGCGGGGGCTTCCACTACAAGCGCCTGCTCTGCGTGGCGGTGGTTCAGCCTGAAAGCCTTACCGCACGAGAGCTCGCGTGGCTGTTCGATTACCTCGAGGGAACGGCGGCACGTGCGGTGCTCGCGATGCAACGGCCGAGCCCGGATGCCGCCGGCTACTGGATGGACCTGGCTCAGGACAGCCCGCCGGTGGCGGTGGCGAGGCGCACGCCGCCGGATGAGACAGGGCTGTGGTACTTCGTCCCGGCTCCCCTGGCAGCCCGCGTCGCCGAACAGATTGAGTGGCTGGAGAACCGCATCCTCGAAGCGGAGGTCGTCGGCCTGGAGCGCGATGGCGAGCTGCTGAATCCGGATGTCTCGGGGCTGCCCGAAGGTCTGACGCCGGTCGAGGTGTTGTCGCTGCTGCGCCGGCTGAGGGAGCGCTGGAGCGCGCCACCGCTGCGCGAGCAGGTGCGTCGCCGCCACCATTACACCGTCCAGGTCTGCGCCGGGCTGCGTGCCATTTGGGAGCTGGGGCGAAATGGTGAAACCAGCGCACGCATTGCCGAGTGGATGGTGTTCAACGAGAGCCCGGGTGGTTACGCGATCATGTGCGTATCCGGCGTGGAAGGGCTGCTTTCGGCCGGGATGGCGCTCGCGCTGCGGCGCGACGCGAGTCAGCCGTGGTCGATCTGCATCGTGCGCTGGATACGCAGCGACAATCCCGATCAGGTCGAACTCGGCCTCCAGGTGGCGGCGCAGGATTTCACTGCAGTGCAGATTGCGTTTCGCGGGGGCGACGCTCACACGTCGGTGCCGGCGCTCATACTCGAACCGCTTGCGGCGGTACGGCGCCACCAGGCCATTCTCGCGCCGGCCGGCACTTATGTGTCGAGGCGCTTCGTCCTGGTCCGTGAGGCTCAGCACCTCTATGTGGCGCAATGTCGCGTGCTCGGACTCGACATGCAGACAGCCAACATCGAACTGTTCCAGTACGAGATCGATCCTTATCCGATCTGAGCCGCAGCCAGCGCTGGCGGGCGCTCCATCGGCGGGCCAAGCAATTCGGCGATGCTGATGTCGGCAGATGCGAGGCTGTCGCGCAGGCGCAGCGCAACAGCGCCGCTCGGATTGCCCTTGGATGCGTTCGACCAGGCGGCGGGGTCCAGCGCGAAGCGTTCCAGCACTTCGATCAGGCGAATATCGGTCGCCGCCCGCGTCAAGACCCAGCAACCCTGTTCGGTACGGCTGGTCAGGCCGGCCTCGCACAGCTGTTCGAGCAGGGTCTCGGCACTGTGCTCGGCAAGGCTGGCGCGGCGGCGCAGCGAGGCGAAGCTCGCCGGGCGGCCGTCGCGCTGGGCTTCCGCGAGCCCGGCAAGGACCTCGACAGCCGCCCATGCGCGGTCGCCGGGGAAGCCGGGGGCGATCTGCTGTCGTTCAAGGAAGGCCGGCAGGCTAGCGGCGACGAGGGCGCCGAGCAGGACGACCACCCAGGACAGATAGAGCCACACGAGGAAGATGGGCAGTGCCGCGAAGGTGCCGTAGATCAGCGTGTAGGTCGGGAAGCGGGCAATGAAGAGACCGAAGGCGCGTTGCATCAGCAGGAACACCAGCGCGGCGGCAAGTCCGCCGGCAAGGGCGTGGAGTGCCCGCACCGGATGGTTCGGCACCGCGTAGTACAGAAAGGTGAACAGGGCACCGAGCAGCAGGGGAGGCAGCAGCCGGGCGGCGACTTCGCCTATCCATGGCAGGTGTTCCGACCATTCCATCGAGGTCGTGACCAGGTAGCCGGTTGCGACGACGCTGCCGCCGAGCACCACCGGGCCGAGGCTGAGCATGAACCAGGATACGGTGATCCTCATCAGCAGGGGGCGCGGGTGGCGTACCCCCCAGATCTGGTTGAAGACGCGCTCGATGGTGCCCAGCAGCATGAGCGCGGTGATTGCGAGCATGGCGGTGCCGATGACGGTGAGGCGGGCAGCCTTCTGCGAGAACTGCAATGCGTAGGTGGTGATGATGCGGCCGGCGCGGTCTGGCAGCAGGTTCTCGAGCAGGAAGACCTTCAGCGAGGCGCCGAGCTTGTCCATGCCGGGCAGGTTGCCGAAGACGGCGATGGCCACAGTGATGAGCGGTACGAGGGCGAGCAGGGTGGTGAAGGCCAGGCTGCCGGCGACCTGCGGGCAGCGCGTGGCGGCGAAGCGGGCGGCAATCAGGCGCAGGAAGTCGCGGGTGGAGTGAAGACGCATGGCGGGTGTGCGTGGGCGGGCCGGTCATGGCCGGCAGGGGGCGCGGTTATAATCCGCGCATTCTATCGACTCCCTCATCTCATGCAGGAAATCCTCGTGCTGTATTACAGCCATCGCGGCTCGGTGCGCGCGCTGGCCGAACAGATCGCGCTCGGCATTCATCAGGTGCCGGGCATGGCGGCGCGGGTGCGTACGGTACCCAAGGTATCCACCGTCTGCGAAGCGGTGGAAAGCGATGTTCCGGGCGATGGCCCGCCTTATGTCGAGTTGGCCGATCTGCAGGAGTGCGTCGGCCTGGCCATCGGCAGTCCGACGCGCTTCGGCAACATGGCAGCGCCGATGAAGTATTTTCTCGACGGTCTGGCCGGTGCCTGGGTGAACGGCACCCTGGCCGGCAAACCGGCTTGTGTCTTCACCTCTACCGCCAGCCTGCACGGTGGCCAGGAATCCACCTTGCTTTCGATGATGCTGCCTTTGCTGCATCACGGCATGATGCTGGTCGGCATCCCCTATTCCGAACCCGGCCTGAATGCCACGCGCAGTGGCGGTACGCCCTATGGTGCCAGCCATGTCGCCGGCGCAGACGGCAGTGCCGCGCTGTCGGAAGACGAGCGGATGCTGGCCGTCGCCCTTGGGCGCAGGCTGGCGCTCGCGGCCAAGCGCTTGGCGGTGCCGGCATGAGCGCCCGGCTGTGCAAAGCCGGCACTGCATTGCTCAGTGACAGGAGGGTAGTCCAGTGAGCGCGCGCGTCCTGTCGTTGGTGGCCAGCATCAGCCTGCTTGCGCTGATCGTTCTGTGCGTGCTGTGGGAGGCCTGGCTGGCGCCGTTGCGCCCGGGGGGCTCGTGGATGATGCTGAAGGCGGTGCCGCTGTTGCCGGCGGTGTTCGGCATCCTGCGGGGCAGGCGCTACACCTATCAGTGGATGTCGATGCTGACGCTCCTTTACCTCACCGAGGGCGTGTTGCGGGCGACCGACCCTGGACTGACCGGCACGCTGGCCGGGATCGAGATCGCGCTCTCGGTGGTGCTGTTCATGGCAACGATGCTGTACGCGCGGGTCACCGCGCCGTCGCGCCAGGTGCATTGAGGCACATGTACGAAGGGGCGCCCCCTGCGGCGGGCGCCCCTTCGTCTTGTCGATGCGACCGGATCAGACTTGCGGGTTCAGCTTTTGCGAGCTGCCGCAAAGCTTGTTCAGCGCGTTGAGATAGGCCTTGGCCGAGGCGACGATGATGTCGGTGTCGGCACCCTGGCCATTGACCACGCGGCCATCCTTGGCCAGCCGTACTGTGACTTCGCCCTGCGCATCGGTGCCGGTGGTGATGGCATTGACCGAATAGAGCAGCAATTCGCTGCCGCTGTTGGCGACCGACTCGATGGCCTTGAACGCGGCATCCACCGGGCCGGAGCCTTCCGAGCGGCTGTGCGTTTCCTGGCCGCCGACGGCAAGCGTGATCTCCGCCTGCGGTGTTTCGCCCGTCTCGGAATGAAAGCGGGTGGCGACCAGGCGGTAGTGTTCCTGTTCGGGCGTGACTGCTTCGTCGCTCATCAGCGCGTGGAGATCTTCGTCGAAGATCTCGTGCTTCTTGTCGGCGAGCTCCTTGAAGCGGGTGAAGGCGTGGTTGAGCTGCTCTTCCGAGCCGACCTCGATGCCGAGCTCCTGCAGGCGGGCGCGGAAGGCATTGCGGCCCGAATGCTTGCCGAGCACCAGCTTGTTGGCACCCCAGCCCACGTCTTCGGCGCGCATGATTTCGTAGGTTTCGCGGTGCTTGAGCACGCCGTCCTGGTGGATACCGGATTCGTGCGCGAAGGCGTTGGCGCCGACGATGGCCTTGTTCGGCTGCACCGGGTAGCCGGTGACCTGCGAAACGAGCTTGGAGGCTGGCACGATCTGGGTGGTGTCGATGCGGGTTTCGACCGGGAAGACGTCGGCACGGGTGCGTACCGCCATAACCACCTCTTCCAGCGAGGCATTGCCGGCGCGTTCGCCGAGACCGTTGATGGTGCATTCCACCTGGCGCGCACCGGCCATCACGGCGGCGAGCGAGTTGGAGACCGCGAGACCCAGGTCGTTGTGGCAATGCACCGACCAGATCACCTTGTCGGCGCCGGGCACGCGTTCGATCAGGCTGCGGAGGGTGCCTGCGTACTGTTCGGGCACGTTGTAGCCGACAGTGTCGGGCACGTTGATCGTCGTCGCGCCAGCCTTGATGACGGCTTCGAAGATGCGACAGAGGAAGTCGAGTTCGGAACGGCCGGCGTCCTCCGCGGAGAACTCGACGTCGTCGGTGTATTCGCGCGCCCAGCCGATCGCCTTGACCGCCTGCTCGACGACCTGATCGGGCGTCATCCGCAGCTTCTTCTCCATATGGATGGGGCTGGTGGCGATGAATGTGTGGATGCGGCCGCGTGCTGCCGGGCGGATCGCTTCGCCGGCACGGCGGATGTCGTTCTCGTTGGCGCGGGCGAGGCCGCAGACCGTGGATTCCTTGACGGCCTCGGCGATCGCCCTCACGGACTCGAAGTCACCGTTGGAGGCGGCGGGAAAACCCGCTTCGATGACATCCACCCGCATGCGTTCGAGCTGGCGGGCGATGCGCAGTTTCTCGTCGCGCGTCATCGAGGCGCCGGGGCTTTGTTCGCCGTCGCGCAAGGTGGTGTCGAAGATGATCAACGCGTCTTTCATGGTCGGCTCCTGGGGGCATTCAAGATTGCGGGTACGACGCACCGCGGGCACGGGTGCGCCGGCAGCAGGGAATACGTCACGAGGGGAAGGGGTCTTTTTAGCGCGCGGGGCGCAGCAGCGGGCCGAGCAGCAGCAGGCTCGCCGGGAGAGGGCGAAGCGACAAGGGAGAAAGGTCGCGTTCGAAAGTCATGCGCCGCACTATAAAGCAGCGATTTGCGTCTGTGCAAGCCCTGCCGGGCGCATGGCGGCGATAGCGGAAAGCGATGGAATCGGGCGCTCCAGCAGTTGCGGCGGGCGCCCCGGGCTGCTCAACGACGGCTGCTCATCATGCTCGCGTGCGCCGCTTCCAGCTGGCGCCACTCGGATGCGGTCCACAGCTGTTGGTGACGGCGCAACTGGCTGAGGTCGCGGTCGGCCGCGATGCGTCGCGTCAGGCGCGGGCGCATTTTCTCCAGGTCGAGCAGGGCGACTTCCGGCGTGTCGGCGCTCCAGCGCACCATGATGTGCTTGTCGTACAGGCAGCCATGCTGCAAGCGCGCACGATGCAGGATGCCGATGGTGTGGCCGACGGCTGCGGCAAGCCTGATGCGTCGTTCGGCGTCCAGTGCCTGCGCCGACAGCGGTGCAAATCCGGCAAGGGCGCGGGTTGCGAGTACCGCGTCGACCTTGCCGTATTGCTGGCGGACTCCGTGATAGAGCACCTGCGGCACGATGATGCCGAGGGCGCCGACCCGGTTGAGGTAGAAATGCTCCCGACTCGCGGTCGGCCAACCGAACGGATGGCCGGCGCTGCGACAAAGGTGGTTGTGCTGGCGCTTGACGTAGCACGGCACTCCGTTCCACGTTGCACGTACGACGCCGCTCCAGCCGCCCCGGCGTTCGTTGGGTGTCTCGACGAACTCCCCCGACAGCGACCACCATGCGTCGAAGTCGTAGCGTTTGTCGTGGGCTGGGGTGAGGCCGGGGGCGAGCGTGCTTGTCATTTGCCCACCCGCCGCAGCACATACACGCGCCACATGGCATACAGCGGCAGAAAGTCGAAATGACCGAGGATGTCGAAGCCGGCTGTGTCGAACTCTTTCTCGATCTGGCGCGCGGGGATCACAAAGCGGTTCTGGATGCCGCGCCGCGTGCCGAGGTCGCGGACGCGCTCGAGGCGGGCGCGTTTCCAGGCCTTGTAGTTGCCGTCCACCCACAGCGACACGATCACGGTGTCGCGGGTGACCCGGTGGAACTCCCGGAGCATGGTCAGGCGATGGGCGGATTCGCCGATGTGGTGCAGCAGGCGCATGCAGAAAATGCAGTCGACGGCCTGATCAGGCAGCTTGATGTCGAAGGCCGAGGTCTGAAAGGTCTTTACCCGGCTGCTCACTTCCGGGGCTTGCGAGCTGCGCGCCACGGCTAGCATGTCGGCCGAGTTGTCGGCGGCGAGGATCACCCTGTTCGGCTGTTCCGCCAGCAGTGGCCAGAAGCGCCCGGCACCGCTCGGAAGATCGAGCACCAGGGTTGGATCGCTGGCGAGATGCAATGCTTTGCGTGCGAGTTGCTCGTCGCGGGCATGCGACAGGCGACGGGCCAGGCCGTCGCGGTGCTTTTCGAAATAGGCGGTCGCGTGACTGTGGTCGTATTTGTCGGAGAAAGGCAGCTGTACAGGGGGTTGGCCGGGGGCGCGCATCGTGGGCTCCGTGGGGGTACGGAGCGATAGCCTAGGGGGGCGGCTGTGACCGGTTCGTCAGCCGTCCGTGAAAATTCCGTTAGGCCTCAGGCCTGCCCGAGCCGGACGTGGAAGGCGCAGCCGCCGCCAGGGGCTTCGTCCAGCGTGATCTCCCATCCCTGGCGGGTGCAGATGCGTTGTACCAGCGAAAGCCCCAGGCCGATGCCGTCACCCCGGCTGCTGCCTCCGCGGACGAAGGGCTGGAAGATGCTGAGCCGCTCTTCGGTCGGAATGCCGGCGCCGGTGTCGATGACGCTGAAACCGTCGGCCTGCAGGCGCAGGCGCACGCCGCCGCGGTCGGTATAGTGAAGTGCGTTGCGCAGCAGGTTGGAGATGACGGCCCGCAGCAGTGGTGCCGGGTAGTTGCCGCCGATGATCTCCGGCTCCGTCTCGAGGCTCAGCTGCAGCTTCCTCAGCCTGGCGTCTTCCGACCAGCGGTCGATCTGTTCCGCCGCCACGGCCTCCAGGGATGCGCTGCGGATGGCGCCGTTGCCCGCCGCCGTGCCGCGGGCGAGGCAGAGGAAGGTCTCGATCAGCTCGCGCATCTCTTCGCAGGATTTCTGCAGCCGGAGCAATTGTTCATGCTCGCGGGTGCCGGCCGGCAACTCCTCCAGCAACAGCTCGCAACTGCTGGCAATGGCCATCAGCGGGGTGCGCAGTTCGTGGCTGACATCGCTGGTGAACAGGGTTTCGCGCTGCAGGGCCTGGCGCAGTTGTCCCAAGGTGTTGTCGAAGGCGCGGGCGAGCTGGCCGACCTCGTCGTCGGCATAGTCGGCGGCGAGCGGCGGTGCGAGCGGCAACAACTGGTCGCGATGCCGGACCTGGCCGGCGAGCCGGACCACCGGTGCGATTACCTTGCGTGCCATCGCCACGCCGAAACCGTAAGCGATCGCGACGCTGAGCGCGAAGCCACCCCAGACGATGGTGAAAATGGTGTCCTCGCGGGTCTCGAAGTCCTCCTGGTCGAGCAGCAGCACGTAACGCATGCCGTCCTGGTCGCGGACCAGGGTTTCGTACTCGGTGTCGTCGCGGGTGATCTCCTGGAAGCCGGGATTCAGGTTCTGCAGCCAGTCGGGCAGGGGCGGGTCGTCTGGGCCGCCGGTGCGGTGCAGATAGAGCCCGGCGCTGAGCCTCAAGGAGGCGGCCCCTTCTCCGCTGTCGATGACGAAGTCGAGCTGGCGATCCATGGCTTCGGTGACGAGCTGGTCCTCCGCCAGGCTGATCGCCGTCGTTACACCGATGGAGAACAACCCGGCGACGGCGCCCGCCATCAGCGTGAAGGCGAGGACGATGCGGCGGACGAGGCTGCGTTCAGCCTTCATCGGTGGTGGCGATCAGCCGGAAGCCGACGCCGTGCACGGTGTGGAGCAGCGGGGTCGGGAATGGCTTGTCGATTTGTTGTCGCAAAGCATGGATGTGACTGCGCAGACTGTCGCTGTCGGGTGGTTCATCACCCCACAACGCGCTTTCCAGGACTTCGCGCCGTACCACGGCAGGGCTTTTCTGCATCAGGACCGCCAGCAGCTTGAGACCGATTGGTCCGAGGTGCAGCGCCTGGCCGGCACGGCTTACTTCCAGCGTATCGAGGTCGTAGTCGAGATCCGCCACCCGCAGCAGCCGGCGCCCGCCGCCCCGCGTGCGCTTGAGTACCGCCTCGATGCGGGCAACCAGTTCGGACAGTGCGAAGGGTTTGGTCAGGTAATCGTCGGCGCCGGCACGAAAACCCGTGAGGCGGTCGTCGAGGGCGTCGCGTGCGGTCAGCATGATGACTGGGGTGTCACTGCGTTCGCCCTCGCGCAGGCGCTGGCACAGCGTGTAGCCGTCCATGCCCGGCAGCATCACGTCGAGCACGATCAGGTCGAAGTGCTGGGTAGCGGCCAGATGCAGGCCGGTGAGCCCATCCTGCGCACAATCGACCTCGAAACCCTTGAGCGTCAGGTAGTCGGCGAGGTTGGCGAGGATGTCGCGATTGTCTTCGACGATCAGCAGGCGGGTCGCCATGGGTGACTCCGGTGAGGTCGTGTTTGCAGGCGCGGGCCGGGCGCAGGGCGACGAGCCCAGGCCCGGCAGGAGGGTCAGTCGCCCGCAGCGTCAGTGTCACCGCCGCTGCGCTCGCGGATGGCCGCCTGTCGGCGACGCCGCCCAACCAGGCGCCAAGCCCACATCACGTAGCCCGAGGCCGCATAGGCAACGAACAGTGCGAACAGGACGCCCGGCGGATAGCTGGACACCAGGGCGAAGGCCATCACCAGCGCGATGACGACGATGAAGGGCACGCTCTTGCGCAGGTTGATGTCCTTGCCGCTCCAGAACAGCACGTTGCTGACCATGGATACGCCGGCCACGATGGTGAGGAAGCAGGCGTACCAACGGACGTCCTGGCCGGAAATGCCGTTGTCTATGGTGACCCACACCAGGCCGGCGATCAGTGCCGCCGCGGCCGGGCTGGGCAGGCCCTGGAAGTAGCGCTTGTCGACCACGTCGATGTTGGTGTTGAAGCGTGCCAGCCGCAGTGCGGCGCCTGCGCAGTAGATGAAGGCGGCGATCCAGCCGAGCTTGCCCATGTCCTTCAGGGCCCATTCATACACCACCAGCGCCGGTGCGGCACCGAAGGAGACCATGTCGGAGAGCGAGTCGTACTCGGCGCCGAAGGCGCTCTGGGTGTGGGTGAGGCGGGCGACGCGGCCGTCGAGGCTGTCGAGCACCATGGCGATGAAGATAGCCACCGCGGCAACCTCATAGCGTTGGTTCATCGCCTGGACGATGGCATAGAAGCCGGCAAAGAGTGCTGCGGTGGTGAACAGGTTGGGCAGGATGTATATCCCGCGGCGACGCTTTTCGAGCGCAATCAGGGGCGTGCGATCAGGATGGTCCACGATGAGGGATCGGGCTGAAGGGAAGGGTCATTCTAGCGCATCGGGCTGGCGGCCGCCTTCGGCGGCGGTCGTCAGCCCCACGGCGGTAAACGCAAAAGGGCCGGAAACCGCCCGCGGCGGTTCCGGCCCATGCAGCCTTGAAGCGGCTTAGTTCTTGGACTTGTCGACCAGCGCCTTGGCCTTGATCCACGGCATCATGTCGCGCAGCTGGCCACCGACCTGCTCGATCGGGTGCTCGGCATTGAGGCGACGACGCGCGGTCATGCTCGGGTAGTTGGTTTTGCCTTCCTGGATGAACATCTTGGCGTACTCGCCGGTCTGGATGCGCTTCAGGGCAGCGCGCATGGCTTCGCGCGACTGGGCGTTGATGACTTCGGGGCCGGTCACGTACTCGCCATACTCCGCGTTGTTGGAGATGGAGTAGTTCATGTTGGCGATGCCGCCTTCGTACATCAGGTCGACGATCAGCTTGAGCTCGTGCAGGCACTCGAAGTAGGCCATTTCCGGCGCGTAGCCGGCTTCGGTCAGGGTTTCGAAGCCCATCTTGACCAGCTCGACGGCGCCGCCGCACAGCACGGCCTGTTCGCCGAAGAGGTCGGTCTCGGTCTCTTCCTTGAAGTTGGTCTCGATCACGCCGCCCTTGGTGCCGCCGTTGGCCGCCGCATAGGACAGCGCGATGTCCTTGGCCTTGCCGGACTTGTCCTGGTAGACCGCGATCAGCGACGGCACGCCGCCGCCGCGCAGGTACTCGGAGCGCACGGTGTGGCCCGGGCCCTTGGGCGCGACCATGATCACGTCGAGGTCTTCACGCGGCACGACCTGGTTGTAATGCACGTTGAAGCCGTGGGCGAAGGCCAGCGTGGCGCCCTTCTTGATGTTGGGCTCGACTTCTTCCTTGTAGACCTGCGGGATGTTCTCGTCCGGCAGCAGGATCATGACGAGATCGGCGGCCTTGACGGCCTTGGCGATTTCTTCGACCTTCAGGCCGGCGGCCTTGGCCTTGTCCCACGAAGCGCCGCCCTTGCGCACGGCGACGGTGACCTTGACGCCCGAGTCGTTCAGGTTCTGGGCGTGGGCGTGGCCCTGCGAGCCATAGCCGACGATGGTGACCTTCTTGCCCTTGATCAGGGAGAGGTCGGCGTCCTTGTCGTAATAGACTTTCATGTTTTTCCTTTCAGCTTTCTAGGGCGGGGAGTGTAGGCCAGTGAGTAGGGCAGTGAGCCGGCGGCGGCCATGATGGGAGCCCGGCCGTGAACCCTAAAACGGCGGGAAGAATCAGAGTTTCAGCACGCGGTCGCCGCGGCCGACGCCGCACACGCCCGAACGTACGGTTTCGAGGATCAGCGCCGGGTCGATCGCGCCGATGAAGGCGTCCAGCTTGGACTGGTTGCCGGTCAGCTCGATGACGTAGGACGCGTCGGTGACGTCGATGATGCGGGCGCGGAAGATGTCCGCGGTGCGCTTCATTTCCTCGCGGTCCTTGCCGGTGGCACGGACCTTGATGAGCATCAGCTCGCGCTCGATGTGCGCGGCTTCGGAGATGTCGACTACCTTGACCACTTCGACCAGCTTGTTCAGCTGCTTGGTGATCTGCTCGATGATGTCGTCCGAGCCGGTGGTGACGATGGTCATGCGCGACATCGAGGCGTCTTCGGTCGGCGCCACGGTCAGCGACTCGATGTTGTAGCCGCGCGCAGAGAACAGGCCGGAGACGCGCGACAGCGCGCCGGATTCGTTTTCGATCAGCAGGGAAATGACGTGACGCATGGTGATTTCGGTCCGGAGCGGGTTAGGCGAAGTGCGGGCTGAACTGGCGGGGAATCAGAGGTCTTCGGCCGAGAGGATCATCTCGGTCAGACCCTTGCCGCCTTGCACCATCGGATAGACGTTTTCCGTCGGATCCACCTGGAAATCGAGGAAGACGAGGTCGTTCTTGTGCGTGGTGAAGGCCTCGCGCAGCGCGCCTTCGACGTCGGCCGGCTTGTCCACGCGGATGCCGATATGGCCATAGGCTGCGGCGAGCTTGGCGAAGTCGGGCAGCGAATCCATGTAGGACTCGGAGTAGCGGCCGCCGTGGAAGAGCTGCTGCCACTGGCGCACCATGCCGAGGTAGCGGTTGTTCAGGTTGCAGATCTTGATCGGCAGGCGGAACTGCTTGCAGGTCGACAGTTCCTGGATGCACATCTGGATCGAAGCTTCGCCGGTCACGCAGGCCACCGTTGAATCGGGGTGGGCGAACTGGGCGCCCATCGCGTAGGGCAGGCCGACGCCCATGGTGCCCAGGCCGCCGGAGTTGAGCCAGCGACGCGGCTTGTCGAAGCGGTAATACTGCGAGGCCCACATCTGGTGCTGGCCGACGTCGGACGTGATGAAGGCGTCGCCGCCGGTGACTTCCCACAGCTTCTGCACGACGAACTGCGGCTTGATGATCTCGTCCGAGTTCTTGAATTCCATGCACTTGCGGCTGCGCCATTCCTCGACCTGCTTCCACCAGGTGGCGAGGTTGGAGGCGTCCGGCCGCGTCGGCGAGGCTTCGAGCTGACGGATCATCTCTTCGAGCACGTCCTTGAGGTCGCCGACGATGGGTACGTCGACCTTCACGCGCTTCGAGATCGACGACGGATCGATGTCGATGTGGATGATCTTGCGCGGCTCTTCGGCGAAGTTGGCCGGGTTGCCGATGACGCGGTCGTCGAAGCGGGCGCCGACGGCAAGCAGCACGTCGCTGTAATGCATCGCCATGTTGGCTTCGTAGGTGCCGTGCATGCCGGGCATGCCGAGGTATTGGCGATCGGAGGCCGGATAGCCGCCCAGACCCATCAGCGTGTTGGTGACCGGGAAGCCGAGCAGGCGGGTGAGCTTGGTGAGCTGTTCGGCCGCATTGGCGAGTACCACGCCGCCGCCGGTGTAGATCATCGGGCGCTTGGCTTCGAGCAGCAGCTGGACGGCCTTCTTGATCTGGCCCTGATGGCCCTTGACCACCGGGTTGTACGAGCGCATCGAGATCTCTTTCGGATACTCGAACTCGCACTTGGCGATCGTGATGTCCTTGGGGATGTCGACCAGCACCGGGCCGGGGCGGCCGGTCTTGGCGAGGTAGAAGGCCTTCTTTATGGTCGCCGCGATGTCGCGCACGTCCTTCACCAGGAAGTTGTGCTTGACGCAGGGGCGGGTGATGCCCACGGTGTCGACTTCCTGGAAGGCATCCTGGCCGATCGCCGCAGTGGGCACCTGGCCGGAGATGATGACCATCGGGATCGAGTCGCAGAACGCCGTGGCAATGCCGGTGACGGCGTTGGTGGCGCCCGGGCCGGAAGTCACCAGCGCGACTCCGACCTTTTCGGTGCTGCGCGCGAAACCGTCGGCGGCGTGCACGGCAGCCTGCTCGTGGCGGACGAGTACGTGGCGGACCTGTTCCTGCTGGAAGAGCGCGTCGTAGATGTACAGCACGGCACCGCCAGGATAGCCGAACACGTATTCGACCTTTTCTTCCTGCAGGCACCTGATTACAATTTCGGCTCCGGTCAGCACCATCGCAAACTCGCTCAGATCACGTTCAAAGAAACAGCGAACGTTACCGGTCGCGGGGGGATTGGTCAAGGCTGCGGCAGTGCCGCCACGGCGCGCCGCTTGATCGGGCTTCTCAAGGACTTACCGCTGGCTTCCCGGGTCGAACTCTCCGCGTTTCTCGCAGGCGTTGAAAAGCGCGCGTTCAAACAGGCCGTCTGGTCCTTGCGCGACGAAGAGGCTGCCCTGGATGCGGTGCAGGACGCCATGCTCAAGCTGTCGTCGCGCTATGGCGACCGTCCGGCCGATGAGTTCCCGATGCTGTTCCAGCGCATCCTGCAGAACGTCATCCTCGACATGCACCGGCGGCTCAAGGTGCGGCGCACCTGGGTGTCGCCGCTGTCCGCCTTGACGGTGGAGACCGAGGAAGGCAACGATCCGCTCGACACGCTTGCCGACGGCCGCGATGAAGCCACCGCGGACACGCCGCACGGACAGTTCGAGCGCAAGCACCTGCTCGGGCTGATCGAGCGCGAGATTGCCCGGCTGCCGAATCGTCAACGGGAGGCTTTCCTGCTGCGTTACTGGGAGGAAATGGATATCGCCGAGACGGCCGAGGCGATGGGCTGCTCCGAGGGCAGCGTCAAGACCCACTGTTCGCGCGCCACGCACACGCTGGCCGCGGCCTTGAAGGCGAGGGGAGTAAGGCCATGAAGCAGGTGGCACACAACCGGACGGCAGCGGAGGAATCCCTGGACGAACAGGCGTTCGGACGGCGCGTCGCCATGCATCTCGGCGTCGCTGCCCACGATCTCGACGACGTCATCGTGCAGCGCCTGAGGGTGGCGCGTGAGCGCGCGTTGCAGGCCCATCGTCCGCAGGCCGGCCTGCTGGGCCGGCTGGCGGGCTCGCTGGCATTGGGCATGGCCGGCGCACGGGTGCGGCAGGCCTGCGCCCTGCTGGCGGTCATAGCCCTGTTGTACGCCGGCGACTACTGGACGAACTGGTCGCAACTGATCGACCTCGAAGAACTCGACGCGGCGCTGCTGGCCGACGAACTGCCAATCGACGCCTATCTGGACGCGGATTTCACCCGATGGTTGCAGCAAGACTCGCGGTCCTGATCGCCGGGCTTGTCCTGTCCTGCGCCGCCGCGGCAATCACGCCGGGCGGCGTGCCGCGCTGGTCCGAGCTTGGCGAGCGGCAGCGCGAGGTGCTGGCGCCGTTGGTGGAAGAGTGGAATGACATGGCTGTGGCCCAGCGGCGCAAGTGGCTGGGCATCGCTGCCCGCTACGACCGTCTGTCGACCGACGAGCAGCTGCGCCTGCAGGGACGCATGCGCGACTGGGCGCGGCTGCAGCCCGACGAACGCGATCAGGCGCGCGATCGTTATCGCGCCCTGCGCAACATGCCGCCGGAGAAGCGCGGCAATCTCAACGCCGAATGGGAGCGATACCAGAACCTGCCACCCGAGGCGCGCAAGCCACGGGTGGTGGACGTGCCACAGCGTTCCGGCGGCACGATTTCCGGGCAAGACAATCGATGAGTCGAACGAGCAAGGAGCGCGGCGCGAAGGCCGCGCGTAGCGTTGCGCCGGATGCTTCCGCGCGCGTCGTGGTGGAGCTGGCCGGCCTGCGGCGGCGGCTGGCGAGCATGCTGTACGAATCCATGCTGCTGCTCGGCGTGCTGGCGCTGACCTTCATGGTGCCTTACCTGATCGTGGGCGGCGTGTTCCAGGTGTCGCCGCCGGGCTGGTTTGCGTGGCTGCACCTGTTCACGGTGCTCGGCTGCTACTTCGTCTGGTACTGGCGGCGTAACGGCCAGACGCTGGCGATGCAGACCTGGCGCCTCAAGCTGGTCGATGCCGACGGCCGGCCGCTCGGACTGACGCGTTGCTGGCTGCGCTATGCATTGGCCTGGCCGTCGGTGCTGCTGTTCGGCATCGGGCTGCTGTGGGCGCTGGTAGACCGTGATCACCAGTTCCTGCACGACCGGCTCGGCGGCAGCCGGCTGGTGCTGTTGCCGCCCGCCATCAAGGGCTGAACAACGCCTGGCCGGCTCAGCCGCGAGTTGTCCGGCGCGGGTTGGATGACATCGGGGCGGCTGAAGGAGGCCCGGCGCGGCGATAACGGTTATATTCGGTGCAATGCTCCAGCATCCGCACCCACATGGATAGAACATCCGAGGCCGTCATTGGCCTGCCGCCGGCGACGGCGCATACTAGGCCCGCAGAGGCCGTGCTCGATGCGCTGGCGGTCGATCGCAGCGACGGGCTGAGCAGCGCCGAGGCGGCGGAGCGGCTGGCTCGTTGCGGCGCCAACGCCTTGCCGCCACCGCCGCGCCGTGGCGCGCTGATGCGCTTCCTGCTGCAGTTTCACAATGTGCTGATCTATGCCCTGCTGGTCGCCGGTGCGATCACGCTTGCGCTCGGCCACCTGGTCGATGCCGGTGTGATCTTCGGCGTGGTGGTGATCAACGCGGTGATCGGCTTCCTGCAGGAAGGCAAGGCCGAACGCGCGCTCGATGCCATCCGCAACATGCTGTCGCTGCAGGCGCAGGTGCTGCGCGACGGGCGTCGCATCAGCCTGGCGGCCGACGCGCTGGTGCCGGGCGACATTGTCTTCCTCGCCGCCGGCGACAAGGTGCCGGCCGATCTCAGGCTGGTCGAGGTGCGCAGTCTGCGCATCGACGAGGCCACCCTCACCGGGGAATCGCTGGCGGTCGACAAGGGCACCGGCGAAGCCGCCGAGGATGCCCCGCTCGGCGATCGCACCTGCATGGCCTACTCCGGCACGCTGGTTACCTACGGACAAGGTGTCGGCGTCGTCATCGCCACCGGCGCGATCACCGAGATCGGTCGCATCAGTGCGCTGCTCGATGCGGTGGAGGAAATGAGCACGCCGCTGCTGCGGCAGATCTCCGGCTTCAGCCGCAGCCTCACCTGGGGGATCCTCGCGATCGCCGCACTGGCTTTCGCCTTCGGCATCCTGCTGCGTGATTATTCGCCGGGGGAGATGTTTCTTGCCGCGGTCGGTCTCGCCGTGGCCGCGATCCCGGAAGGCCTGCCGGCCATCATGACGATCACGCTGGCGATCGGCGTGCAGCGCATGGCCAGGCGCAACGCCATCGTGCGCAGGCTACCTGCGGTCGAGGCGCTCGGCTCGGTGACCGTGATCTGCTCCGACAAGACCGGCACGCTGACCCGTAACGAAATGACGGTGCAGCAGGTGATCACCGCGGATGGCCCGGTGATGGTGTCGGGTGGCGGTTACGGGCCGGCGGGCGGTTTCGCCCGCCACGGGCGCGAGCTGGAACTGGCTGACGAGCCGGTGCTGGCGGCTATCGGCCGCGCGGTGCTGTTGTGCAACGATGCTGCCCTCGCGCACGTCGACGGTAGCTGGCAGGTGGTCGGCGACCCGACCGAGGGCGCCTTGCTCACGCTTGCGGCCAAGGCCGGGCTCGACGCCGCCTTCGAGCGCGAGGCGCTGCCGCGCACCGACGTGATCCCGTTCGAATCCGAACACCGCTTCATGGCGACGCTGCATCACGATCACGATGGCCAGGGCACCGTGCTGTTGAAAGGCGCGCCGGAACGGCTGCTCGGTTTGTGCAGCCGTCAGCTCCATCAGGCGGGCGAGCACGCGCTGGCCCCCGAAGCCTGGCTGGGCGCGATCGAGGCGCTGGCCGCGCAGGGCATGCGCCTGCTGGCAGTGGCGATGCGCCGGGGGGAGGACGCGCTGGGCGCGCTCACTTTTGCGGATGTCGAGCGTGGCGAGTTCACGCTGCTGGCCGTGCTGGCGCTTGCCGATCCGCCGCGCGACGAGGCGGTGCGCGCGGTGGCCCGCTGCCTGACTGCCGGGATAGACGTGAAGATGATCACCGGCGACCACGCCGCCACCGCCGGCGCCATCGGTCGCCAGCTCGGCCTCGCAGCGGAGCTGCGGGTGCTGACGGGCGCGGACATCGAGCGGCTGGATGACTCGCATCTCGCCGAGCTCGTGGTCGATACCCATGTGTTTGCCCGTGCCAGCCCGGAGCACAAGCTGCGCCTGGTGCGCGCGCTGCAGGCGCGCGGCGAGGTGGTGGCGATGACCGGTGACGGCGTGAACGACGCCCCGGCGCTCAAGCGCGCCGACGTCGGCGTCGCCATGGGCCAGAAAGGCACCGAGGCGGCCAAGGAGGCAGCCGAGATGGTGCTCGCCGACGATAATTTCGCTTCCGTGGCCGCTGCGGTGGAGGAAGGTCGCACCGTATACGACAACATCCGCAAGGCCATCGCCTACATCCTGCCGACCAACATCGGTCAGGCCGGCATGGTGTTCTTCGCCGTCCTGTTCGGGCTGACGATGCCGATCACGCCGGCGCAGATACTGTGGGTGAACATGATTACCGCCGTCACGCTGGCGCTGGCGCTCGCCTTCGAGGCGCCGGAGCAGGACATCATGCAGCGGCCGCCGCGCAACCCCGCGGAACCCTTGCTTACACGCTTTCTCGGCTGGCGCATCGTTTTCGTCGGCCTGTTGCTGGTGGGCGGTGGCATGGGGATGTTCCTGTGGGAGGTCGAGCGTGGCGCCAGCCTCGATGCCGCACGGACCGCGGCGGTGAACGCCTTGCTGATCGGCGAGGTCTTCTACCTTTTCAATGTGCGCAGCTTTTCCGGGTCCATCCTCAATCGTGCCGGTTTTTTCGGAAACCGCTACGTCCTGATCGCGATTGCGCTGTTGCTGGTCTGCCAGGCATTCTTTACCTACTGGCCCACCATGCAACACTTGTTCGGAACCGAGTCCCTCGGCGTCGATGCCTGGCTGCGCATCCTTGCTTTCGGCGTGGCGGTGCTGTTCGCCGTCGAAGCCGAGAAGGCCTGGCTGCGCTACCGCGATGACAGGGCCCATGACTGATGGAGGAGACAGCGTGAGCGCCATTGCAGACATCCTTGCAGCAACCGACATGTCTGCGCCGGCCCGCCATGCGGTGGCCCGCGCCGCACTGCTCGCGGGGGAAACCGGCGCCCGCTTCGGCGTGACGCATGTCGTCAGTCTGGGTGCGCTCGATGCGCTGCGCGGCCTGCTGGCCGCGTCGGCGGACGAAGTCACCGCGCGCCTGCTCGACGAAGCACGCGACCAGGTCGGTCAGCTGGCGGCCGAGATCGGCAAGCGCTATGGCGTCACCGCCGATGTGCATCTCGCCGTGGGGTCGGTGCTTGGCGAGATTGCAGCCCGTGCCGATGCGGTCGATGCCGGCTTGCTGGTGATGGGCGCGCGGGGCGCTGGTTTCATGCGCGAGCTGCTGGTCGGCTCGACCACCGAACGGGTCCTGCGCAAGCTCTCGCGGCCGCTGCTGGTGGTGCGCCAGATTGCGCACGAGCCCTATCGCCGGGTGCTGGTCCCGGTCGACTTCTCGGTGCGCTCGCTGGCGTCCCTGCGTCTTGCGCGGGCGGTGGCGCCGCAGGCAGACCTGATTCTCCTGCATGCCTTCGAGGTGCCCTTCGAGGGCAAGTTGCGGCTGGCCGGGGTTGAAGAGGATGCGGTGCATGGTTTGCGGGTGGCAGCCAAGCGCGCGGCGATCGAGCGCATCAACGCGCTGGTCGCGGCGGCGGGCCTGGAGGATGCCGGCGTGCGCCGCATCGTGCTGCACGGCGAGCCGTCCACGCTCATCCTCGAGCAGGAGCAGGAACAGGACTGCGACCTCATCGTGATCGGCAAACATGGCCAAAGCATGCTTGAAGACATGCTGCTGGGCAGTGTTACCAAGCATGTGCTGGCGCGTGCCGCCGCCGATGTACTGGTGGCGGATCGGTCGTCGGCCTGAGGCGGGCAGGGCCGCCGGTTTTGGCGGGGCGCCGGGCGGGGGCTAAACTGCAGGCTTGGCCGCGGGTCCGTCGCGGCAGCCGGAGTCAGAATGAAAACCGAACACGCCCCCACCATCGCGCGCGCCGATTACCGGCCGCTGTCCTGGACGGTCGAACGCATCGACCTCCACTTCCAGCTCGATCCCACCGCTACCGTCGTCACCAGCCGCATGGTCTGTGTCCGCAACGCAGAGGCCGAGCCCGGCCCGATCCGGCTGTGGGGTGAGGAGCAGGAACGGCTGTCGCTGACGGTGGACGGCGCCGCACCCAAGGCGCTGCGCGAAGCCGGTACGCTGCTGGAGATCGATGCCGACGGCGAGCGCGTGCTGGTCGAGGTGCAAAGCCGTATCGACCCCAAGGCCAACACCACCTTGTCCGGCCTCTACCTCTCCAACGGCGGCTTCTTTACCCAGTGCGAGGCCGAAGGCTTTCGCCGCATCACCTGGTTCCCGGACCGTCCGGACGTGATGGCGCGCTACACCGTCACGCTGGAGGCCGACCGCACCGCCTGCCCGGTGCTGCTGTCCAACGGTAACCTGCTCGAAGCCGGCGAACTGCCCGGCGGCCGCCACTACGCGAAATGGGAAGACCCCTTCCCCAAGCCGTCCTACCTGTTCGCGCTGGTGGCGGCAAAGCTGGTGGCGCTGGAGCGCGAGGTCGACACTGCCTCCGGCCGCAAGGTGCTGCTGCAGGTGTGGGTGGAGGAGGGTAACCTCGACCGCTGCGAGCACGCGATGGAGTCGCTGGTGCATTCGATGCGCTGGGACGAGGAGACCTTCGGCCTGGAACTCGATCTCGACCGCTTCATGATCGTGGCCGTCGCCGACTTCAACATGGGCGCGATGGAGAACAAGGGGCTGAACATCTTCAACACCAAGTTCGTGCTCGCCAAACCCGATACCGCCACCGACGTCGATTACGAGAACGTCGAGAGCGTGGTCGCCCATGAGTACTTCCACAACTGGACGGGCAATCGCGTCACCTGCCGCGACTGGTTCCAGCTGACCTTGAAGGAAGGCCTCACCGTTTTCCGCGACCAGCAGTTCTCGGCCGACATGCTGGCGCGTGCCGCGGGGCCGGAAGGCGCCGCTTCGGCGCGGGCGGTCAAGCGCATCGACGATGTCCGCGTGCTGCGCGCCGCGCAGTTCCCGGAGGATGCCGGGCCGATGGCGCATCCGATCCGCCCCGACAGCTACCAGGAGATCAACAACTTCTACACCGCCACGGTGTACGAGAAGGGCGCCGAGGTCATCCGCATGCTGCACACCCTGCTGGGGCCGGAGGGCTTTCGCAACGGCATGGATCTCTACTTCAGCTACCACGATGGTCAGGCGGTGACCTGCGACGACTTCGTCGAGGCGATGTCGGAGGCCAACAACGGCTTCGACCTCGACCAGTTCATGAACTGGTATGGCCAGGCCGGCACGCCGAGGGTCAAGGCGGGCGGCAGCTGGAACGCCGCGGACGGCAGCTACACGCTGACGCTGGCCCAGCACACCCCGTCGACACCCGGCCAGGCACTCAAGGAGGCGCTGGTGATCCCGCTCGCGCTCGGCCTGATCGGCCCGGACGGCAAGGATCTGCCGCTGCAGCTCGACGGTGAGAAACCGTCGGGCGCCACCACCCGCGTGCTGACCCTCACCGAGTCGGAGCAGACGTTCCGCTTCGTCGGCCTCGCCGCCGAGCCGGTGCCGTCGCTGTTGCGCGGCTTCTCGGCGCCGGTCATCCTTGAACTGGATGAGGATGATGCCCGGCTCGGCTTCCGCATGGCGCATGACGCCGATCCCTTCAATCGCTGGGATGCGGCGCAGCGCTACGCCGAACGCGTGGTTCTGGCGCTCGCAGCCGGGCGCGATATGGCGGCGCCGGCAAGCTTCGTCGGCGCTTTCCGTGCGCTGCTCACCGATGCTTCGCTCGATCCGGCTTTCCGCGCCCAGGCTGCGGCCCTGCCGGGCGAGGCCTATCTGCTCGAACGCATGGCACCGGCCGACCCGGCTGCGCTGCGCGCCGCCCTTGCCGGGCTCATGCGTCAACTCGGCAGCGAGCTCGCGGCCGACTGGCTGGCACTGTTCGAATCGATGCGGGTACCGGGGGCTTATCGCTACCATCCGGCGGACGCCGGCAAGCGTGCGCTGGGCAATCTCGCGCTGCGCTACCTCGCCGCCGCGAACGACGCGCAGGGGCTGGTCCACGCCCAGACCGCCTTCGCGCAGGCCGGCAACATGACCGAACGCTTCGGCGCACTCGCCGCGCTGGTGCAGAGCGCCAGTCCGGCGCGCGATGCGGCGTTGGCCGCCTTCCACGCGCGCTATCGCGACGACGCCCTGGTGCTGGACAAGTGGTTCGCCTTGCAGGCCGGCGCCTGGCGCTGGGACGCGGGGAGCGAGCCGACGCTGGTACGGGTGAAGCAGTTGATGGCCGATCCGGCCTTCAGTCTGGCCAACCCCAACAAGGTCTACGCGCTGCTGGGCACCTTCTTCCGCGCCAATGCGGGCGAGTTTCACGCGGCTGACGGCAGCGGCCATGCCTTCTGGGCGGAGCAAGTGATCGCGCTCGACGCGAAGAACCCGCAGGTAGCGGCGCGCATGGCGCGCGCGCTGGAGAACTGGAAGCGCTACACGCCGGCGCTGCAGGCGAGCATCCGGCCGCAACTCGAGCGCGTGCTGACGAGCGAGGGGCTGTCGCCCGACGTCGAAGAGGTGATCGGCAAGGCGCTGGGCTGATTACGCCCCGCTGCAGCCGGGCGGCTCACCCGGCTGCAGCGCTCAATTGACGGCGATATCGCCTGCGATGTAGCTGGACAGATGGCGGATGGTGGCCTGCTGCTGGCTCACCACCGACTTCACCATGTCGCCGATGGTGACGATGCCGACGATGCGGCCGTGGTCGACCACCGGGAGGTGGCGGAAACGGTTCTCGGTCATGATGTTCATGACCTCGTCCACCGTGTGCGCCGGCGTTACCGTGCAAGGATTGGGGGTCATCAGCTCGCTGATCTGCACGTCGCGCGATCCCAGCCCCTTCAACACCACTTTGCGGGCGTAGTCGCGCTCGGTGAAGATGCCGACCAGCCGGTCGTTGTCGGTGACGATCACCGAGCCGACGTCATGCTCGGCCATTACGCCGAGTGCCTCGAAAACCGAACACGCGGGGCTGACCGCCAAGGTCTTGTTGCCCTTTTCTTCCAGAATCTGTTTCACGGTTACGGACATCTGCATCTCCCTCGCAGGCATGGTGAAAGCGCCGCTGTGCACGGCACGCTTTAACCATAGCTTGGTACGTGGCTTTTGCAGACGCAACAAGGGCGAACCCTGATGCCGCGTCGCGGTTGCCGGCAAACGGGGGCTGGTCCGTCCGCAGCGTCAGATTTCGATGTTGTCGATCAGGCGGGTACGGCCGAGGCGGGCGGCAGCCAGCACCACCAGCGGATCGTCGGCATGCACCGGCGGCTGCAGGTCGGCCTGACGGCGGATGGCGATGTAGTCCGGCGCCCAGCCGCAGGCTTCGAGTTCGGCCATCGCTTCGGTTTCGAGCTTGAGGAAGTCGTGGTCGCCGGCGCGCACCGCATCCCGGATGCGCGACAGCAGGGCGTAGAGGCGCGGCGCCTCGGCGCGCTCGCCGGCCGACAGGTAACCGTTGCGCGAGGACAGCGCGAGGCCGTCGTCGGCGCGCACGGTGTCGCCCGGCAGCACTTCGATGGGCATGGCGAATTCGCGCACCATGTTGGAGAGCACCATCAGCTGCTGGTAGTCCTTCTTGCCGAACAGCGCGACGTCGGGCTGCACGATGTTGAGCAGCTTCAGCACCACCGTGGCGACGCCGCGGAAGTGGCCGGGGCGGAACTCGCCGTCGAGAATGGACACCTGCGCCGGCGCCGGGTCGACGTGGTAGCGCTGCGGCTGGGGGTACATCTCGGTCTCGTCGGGCGCGAACAGGTGCTTGACGCCGGCTGCCTCCAGCCGCTCGCAGTCGGCCTGCAGCGTGCGCGGGTACTTGTCGAAGTCCTCGTTGGGGCCGAACTGCAGGCGGTTCACGAAGATGCTGGCGATCACGCAGTCGGCATGCTGGCCGGCCTGGCGCATCAACGCGATGTGGCCGTCGTGCAGGTTGCCCATGGTCGGGACGAGGGCGACGCGGCCGGCCTGGGAGCGCGCGGCGCGCAGGCTGGCGATGGTGTGATGGATCTGCATGCGGGCAACCCGTGCGTTCAGTAGCAGTGTTCCGGCGCCGGGAAGGTGCCGTCCTTCACCGCGGCGACATAGGCGGCGACCGCTGCGTCGATGCTGTCGGCGCCGGCCATGAAGTTTCTGACGAAGCGGGCCTTCTTGCCGGGATAGACGCCGATCATGTCGTGCAGCACCAGCACCTGGCCGTCGCAATCGGCACCGGCGCCTATGCCTATGGTGGCCATGCTGGAGAGGCTGGCTGTGATGTCCTTGGCGACGGCGGCCGGCACCATCTCCATCACCATCAGCGCCGCGCCCGCCTGTTCCAGCGCCAGCGCATCGGCCTTGAGCTGCGCCGCGCCCTCTTCGCTGCGACCCTGCACGCGGTAACCGCCGAGCTGGTGCACCGACTGCGGGGTGAGGCCGATGTGGGCGCACACCGGCACGCCGCGCTCGACCAGGAAGCGCACCGTCTCGGCCATGAAGGCGCCGCCTTCGAGCTTGACCATCTCGGCGCCGGCCGCCATCAGCCGGGCGGCGTTGCGCATCGCCTGCTCCGGGCTTTCCTGGTAGCTGCCGAAGGGCATGTCGGTGACGACGAAGGGGCGGCTGCTGCCGCGTACCACGCATTCGGTGTGGTAGGCCATATGTTCGAGGGTGACCGGCAGTGTGGACTTCTGGCCCTGCAGCACGTTGCCGAGTGAATCGCCGATCAGCAGCACGTCCACGCCATTGCGCTCAAGCAGTGCAGCAAAGCTGGCGTCGTAGCAGGTGAGCATCGCGATCTTGCGGCCCTCGGCGCGCATCTTGCCGAGTTCGAAGAGCGTGACGGGCTTGTCGTCCTGAAGGTAGCTCATGGCAGACTCCATTGAGGAGGCGGAAGTTTTCCCCAAACTGGTGCAATGCACAAGTCCGGATAAGCTTATTGGTGCGCGGAGGGGTCAGCCGGCGTAGCCGAAGAACTCCCGGTAACTACGCATATTGCGTAAGCGGTCGAGCAGTAGCTCGAAATCCTCGTCGTGATCGACGGGGTTGAGCACGCCGGCATCGACGACGAAGAGCGGGGAGGCGTCGTACTCGTAGAAGAAGCGCGCGTAGCGCTCGGCGACGCGTTCGAGGTAGGTCTCGGTGATGCGGCGCTCGGCGTCCATGCCGCGCTTGCGGATGCGCTCGGCCAGGGTCTCGGGTTTGGCCTGCAGGTAGATCACCAGGTCGGGCGTCGGCGGCGCGGCGGGTTTCATCGCGTCGAAGATGCGGCGGTAGAGCGCGAGTTCGTCGTCGGTGAGATTGAGGGTCGCGAACAGCGGATCCTTTTCCAGGATGAAGTCCGACACGACCCGGCGCCCTTCGGTCTGGTCGTTCGCGTGGGTTCCCAACTGGTCGAAGCGCTGAAACAGGAAGGACAGCTGCGTGGCCAGCGCCCAGCGGTCGGAACCCTGGTAGAAGCGGCCCAGGAAGGGATTGGCCTCGGGTTGCTCGAACATCGTCTCGGCCGGCAACCGCTCGGCCAGCCGCCGTGCGAGCGAGGTCTTGCCGGCGCCGATCGGACCTTCGACGACAATGTAGCGGGCCTTGTCGAGCATGGTGGGCCTAGTTGCGGAAGATGAAATAGACCGCGCCCAGCATACACAAGGCTGCCCAGAGGTAGTCAAGCTTGAGCGGCTGCTTCATGTAGAGCACGACGAAGGGTACGAACACCAGCAGGGTGATCACTTCCTGCATGATCTTGAGCTGCGCGAGATTGAGCGAGCCGGCGCCGATGCGGTTGGCCGGCACCTGCAGCAGGTATTCGAACAGCGCGATGCCCCAGCTCACCAGCGCGGCGACGTACCACGCTCGGGTCTGCATGTTCTTCAGGTGGCCGTACCAGGCGAAGGTCATGAAGACGTTGGAGGCGGTGAGCAGCAGGGTGGTCTGCAGCCAGATGGGTACGGCCTGCAGCGAGCCGGTGGCGGTCTGTATCCAGGCGTTCATGCGGAAGCCTTCAGAGTCGGGCGATGGCCTGATCGGCCACGGTGGCGAGAAGCGCTGCGACGCTGCCGTGGCCGGGGATTGCCGCGTCAGGAGCGATGTCGGCCAGCGGGCGCAGCACGAAGGCGCGCAGGTGCATGCGCGGGTGCGGAACCACGAGGCCGGGTTCGCTCACCACCGCGTGGCCGTGCAGCAGCAGGTCGAGATCCATGGTGCGAGGGGCGAGGTGGAAGTCGCGGGTGCGGCCGCCTTCGAGTTCGATCGCCAGCAGGGCATCCAGCAGGGCGCGCGGTGCAAGCGTCGTGTCGAGCGCGATGACTGCGTTGATGTAGTCGGGCTGACCGGCGACACCTACCGGGGCGGTGCGGTAGAGCGGGGAGTGCGCAGCGACGCGGGTGCCGGGCAGGGCGGCGAGCCGTTCGAGCGCCAGGGCGAGGGCGGCGGCCGGATCGCCGAGGTTGGCTCCGAACGCCACAAAGGCGCGTACCGGGGCGCTTACCGGCACACCCAAGGGAGGCGCACGCCGTTCGGGTGGCCGTGCGGCGGCACTCATCAGGACGTCTCGGCGGGGACGGCTCCGGCGTCGGCGCCCGGCTTGCGGCGGCGCCGGCGGCGCTTCTTGGCAGGCGTCGCTTCGACCTGCGGCGCATCGCGCAGCAGCGCGTCGCGCTCGTCGTGACCGGCATGGGCGAAGCGGTCCCACCATTCCGGGACGTCCAGCGGAAGCTCGCCCGACTGCGCGCGCAGACGCAGGAAATCCCAGCCGGCGCGGTAGCGCGGCTGTTCGATCAGGCGATAGGGCATCTTGCCGGAACGCTTGTCGAAGCGCGGCTGCAGCGCCCAGATGTCCTTGATGTCGCCGACGATGCGGCGGGTGATCGCGAGCTTGCCGGCCTGGGCGTCGAGCACCTCGTCCATCGCCTCGAAAAGGGCGGGCTGGGCGTGCTCGCCGGCGCGCTTCCTGGTTTCCCAGCTGGCCAGCACTTCGTGCCACAGCAGGGTCGCGAAGAGGAAACCGGGCGATACCGGTTTGTCCTGGCGCACGCGCTCGTCGGTGTTTTCCAGCGACAGCCAGACGAAGCGTTCGCCCATCGGCTGCTCGAGGATGACGTCGAGCAGGGGCAGCAGGCCGTGATGCAGGCCTTCCTCGCGCAGCTGCTTGAGGCACTTCACCGCGTAGCCGGAGAACAGCAGCTTGAGCATCTCGTCGAACAGCCGTGCTGCCGGCACGTTTTCCAGCAGTACCGCCATCTCGCGGATGGGCTGGCGCGCGGCCGGGTCGATGCTGAGGCCGAGCTTGGCGCCCAGCCGCACTGCGCGCAGCATCCGCACCGGGTCTTCGCGGTAGCGGGTGCGCGGATCGCCGATCATCCGCAGGGTCTTCTGCTTGAGGTCGGCGACACCGTGGTGGTAGTCGACGATGGTCTCGGTGCCCGGGTCGTAATACAGCGCGTTGACGGTGAAATCGCGCCGGGTGGCGTCCTCTTCCTGCGAGCCGAACACGTTGTCGCGCAGCACGCGGCCGTGCTCGTCGGTTTCGGTGGATTCGGCGTCCTGCAGTGCGCGGAAGGTGGAAACCTCGATGGTTTCGGGCCCGCTCATCACGTGCACGATCTTGAAGCGGCGGCCGATGATGCGGGCCCGGCGGAACAGCGCCCGCACCTCTTCCGGCGTGGCGCTGGTGGCGACGTCGTAGTCCTTGGGCGGGTGGCCGATCAGCAGGTCGCGGACGGCGCCGCCGACGACGAAGGCCTTGTGGCCATGTTCCTGCAGCACGTTGCAGACCTTGCGCGCCGCGGGCGACAGCTGTTCGCGGCGGATGCCGTGCTGCTCGACGGGAATGAGAGCGGGTTCGGGGCGAATGGTCGGCGCGGCGCGGGTAAAGACCTTGCGCAGCAGTTTGCGGATCATCGGCGGATCAGGGGTTCGGGCGACATGAGCCCGCAATCATAACTGATGACGCCGCTCAACGTAGCGAGATTACCGGCCAGCCGTGCGCCTGGGCGTGGGCGCGCAGGGTGTCGTCGGGATCGACGGCCACCGGGTTGGAAACCCGCGACATGAGCGGCAGGTCGTTGTGGGAGTCGCTGTAGAACCAGCTGCGCTCGAAGCTGCCGAAATAGAGGCCGAGCGATTCCAGCCAGCTTTCCACCCGTTCGATCTTGCCGGCCTTGAAGGCCGGCATGCCGCGCGGTTTGCCGGTGAAGGCGCCGTTCTCGTGCGCCGGAATGGTGGCGACCAGGTGGGGGATACCGAACTCGCGCACGATGGGGCCGGTGACGAAGCTGTTGGTGGCGGTCACGACCGCGACCACGGCGCCGCGCTCGAGGTGCTCGTCGACCAGCTGGCGCGCCTTGGTGGTGATCATCGGCCGGATCGAGCCGTCGAGGAATTCGCGATGCCAGGCGTCGAGCTGGGCGCGCGGATGGCGCGCGAGTGGCGCGAGCTGGAAGTCGAGGAACTCGAAGATATCCAGCGTGCCGGCCTTGTACTGCTCGTAGAAGGCGACGTTCCTGGCTTCCTGCACCTCGCGGTCGAGCACGCCCTTGGCGATCAGGAACTGGGCCCAGGCGAAGTCGGAATCGCCATTGAGCAGGGTGTTGTCGAGGTCGAAGAGTACGAGGTCCACGAAAGCGTTTCCGTAAGCGGTGAATGGTTGTGCCGGATCAGATCGCCAGGCCCTGCTGCATCATCTCGCGCAGCAGCGGCAGGGTGACGGGGCGCTTGCGCTCCAGCGAGGCGGCGTCGAGCGCGTCGAGCACCGCGAGCAGGCTGGGCAGGTCGCGGCGGCCGTGGCGCAGCAGGAAGTCGACGACTTCGTCGGCCAGGCGCAGGCCTCGGCGCTCGGCAAGTGCAACCAGGATGGCGGCGCGCGAGTCGTCGTCGAGGGGCTGCACCTCGTAGATCAGACCCTGGCCGATGCGGGTGCGCAGGTCTTCCCGCAGCATCAGTTCCAGCGGTGCGCAGGGGCCGGCGAGCAGCAGCGACTGGCCGTTGCCGCGCGACCGGTTGAAGGCGTTGAAGAGGGCGATCTGCGCGTCGGCGCGGAGCTGGTCGATATCGTCGATGGCGAGCAGCGCAGCGGGGGTTTCCGGCAGGCTGTCGCCTATTTCGGCGGCGGCGATCAGGTGCATCGGGCGCTGTTGGCCGGTCGCGAGTGCCGCGGTCGCGCGCAACAGGTGGCTGCGGCCGCTGCCGCTGGCGCCCCACAGGTAGAGATGGGGCGAGGGCAGGGCGTCCTTGCCGGTCGGGTCCGCCAGCAGGGCAAGCGTTGCGACGAGTTCCGCATTGGTGCCGGCGACGAAGTTGTCCAGCGTCGGGGGCGCGTCGGGGCGGATGTCGAGTGTGAGCTGTTTCACCGGCTGGTGTCCTCTGGACCGAGCGGGGTAGGGGGCGTGATCTGCGGGCCGCTGCCGAGGTAGAGCGCGCTGGCGAACCAGGCCGTCTTCACCTCGCGCAAGCCGACCAGCAGCGCGGCGCTGGCGGGCAGGGCGATCAGCACGCCGACGAAGCCGAACAGCTGGCCGAAGGCCATCAGCGCGAAGATGACCGCCAGTGGATGCAGGCCGATGCGCTCGCCGACCAGGTAGGGGGTGAGCGCGAAGCTCTCGATCAGCTGGCCCAGACCATACACCACGGCGACGCCGATCAGCGGCGACCAGCCGTCGCCCTGCAGCAGTGCGGCAAGGATGGCAAGCACCAGACCGCCGCCGAAGCCGACGTAAGGGATGAAGACCAGCAGGCCGGTGATCACGCCGACCGGCAGTGCGAAATTGAGGCCCGCCAACCACAGGCCGAGGCTGTAGTAGATGGCGAGCAGCAGCATCACCGACAGTTGCCCGCGCAGGAATTCCGACAGTACCGAGTCGATGTCGCGGATGACGCGCATCGTGCGATCCAGCCACGGGCGCGGCACCACGTGCTGCAGGCCGGCCAGCAGGCGCGGCCATTCCTGCAGCAGGTAGAACATCACCACCGGGATCAGGAAGAGGTTGGCGACCAGGCCGATGATGGCCAGTCCGCCGGTCTTGAGATGGCCGAGCAGCACCGGGATGACGTCCTGCGCGGCGTCGGCGTGCTGGGTGAGCCACTTGCGGGCCTGCCCGGCATCGAGCTGCAACCGGATGCCGAGATGCTCGCGCAGCAGCGGCGACATACGTTCGTTGAAAATTTCCACCAGGTCGGGCAGGCGCTGGATCAGCGTCACCGCCTCGCGGTAGAGCATGGGTACCAGGATCAGCGTCAGCGCGATCAGGATCAGCGCGAGCGCGGTGATCACCAGCAGGACCGCCGCCGGCCGCGGCGTGCGCCGGGCCGCCATCCAGTTCACCGCCGGATCGCAGATGTACGCGAATACCGCAGCCACCACGAAGGGCGCAAGGATGGGGGACAGCAGCCAGAACAGGCCGACGAGTGCCAGCCCGGCGCCGGCCCAGGCGGCGGTTTGCAGGCGGTCGGCGCGGGCTAGGCTCATTTGGGCGTATCGGACGGGGCGCAAGGGGATGAATGGATGCGTGCGGGCAACAGCCGACGCGAGAAAGGGGGTGTCACAGGGGGTATTTCAAGTAAAATCGCGCACTTGGCGTGGGGCTCGGGTAGCCCCGCGGACCCGTAACTGTAGCCAGTTGGCGTTGCAGCCTCAAGCCTTATGCATTCGGGCTGGCGCCGACCCCGCATCCTGCAAGCCAGAGGACCGATCTTGAGCGTTTCCAATTCCGCCTCCCCAAGCTCCCTTTCCTATCGCGACGCCGGTGTCGATATCGAGGCGGGCGACGCCCTCGTCGATCGCATCAAGCCCTTTGCCAAGCGCACGATGCGGCCCGAGGTGCTCGGCGGCATCGGCGGCTTCGGCGCGCTGTTCGAGCTGTCGAAGAAGTTCAAGGAGCCGGTGCTGGTGTCGGGCACCGACGGCGTCGGCACCAAGCTCAAGCTCGCCTTCCACTTGAACAAGCACGACACCGTCGGCCAGGATCTGGTGGCGATGAGCGTGAACGATATCCTGGTGCAGGGCGCCGAGCCGCTGTTCTTCCTCGACTACTTCGCCTGCGGCAAGCTCGATGTCGACACCGCCGCCGACGTGGTCAAGGGCATCGCCCAGGGCTGCGAACTCGCCGGCTGCGCGCTGATCGGCGGCGAAACCGCCGAGATGCCGAGCATGTACCCCGAAGGCGAATACGATCTCGCCGGCTTCGCCGTGGGCGCGGTGGAAAAGGCCGACATCATCGACGGCTCGAAGATCGTGCCGGGCGACGTGGTGCTGGGTCTCGCTTCCAGCGGCGCGCACTCCAACGGCTATTCGCTGGTGCGCAAGATCATCGAGGTGGCCAAGCCCGACCTCGACGCCGATTTCCACGGCCGCAAGTTCCGCGACGTGGTGATGGAGCCCACCCGCATCTACGTCAAGCCGCTGCTCGCGCTGATGCAGGCGATGCCGGGCGTGGTGAAGGGCATGGCCCACATCACCGGCGGCGGCATCACCGAGAACGTGCCGCGCATCCTGCGCGACGAACTCACCGCCCGCATCGACGCCGCCAGCTGGACGCTGCCGCCGCTGTTTCAGTGGCTGCAGCAGGCCGGCAACGTCGACATCCAGGAAATGTACCGGGTGTTCAACTGTGGCATCGGCATGGCGGTGGTGGTGGCGGCCGATGTCGCCGATGCGGTGGCCGCGCAGCTCACCGCTGCCGGCGAAACCGTGTACCGCATCGGCCGCATCGACAGCCGCAAGGACGGCGAAGCCCAGACCATCGTCGCCTGAGCGTTTGCCCGGCCTGCTGACGCCGGCGCCGTGCCTTGCGGTGTCGGCGCATCCCCTGCAACTTGTCGGACGCCGGGCTGTCTTGGTTTGATCGCTGGCGCGCGGCTACCCCCCGCGCCGCTTTTCCCACCCGGCCCCGTCGACGTCCTGCGGCGCGGGGCAATCTCGCTGCCCTGCCCATGTCCGCTCGTCGTCCCGTCGTTCTTGCCGTGTGTGCCGCCGGTCTTGTCGCCCTCGGTGGCTATGCCTGGTACGCCAACCGTGGCACGTCGACTGCGCCCGCGGTCAATGGCAGCGATGCTTCGGCGGCCGCGCAGCTGGTGCCGGTCGAGGTCGAGGCGGTGCCGGTGGAGACGCGCAGCATGCCGGACGACGTCACCGCGGTCGGTACCCTGGTGTCCAACGAATCGGTGATCCTGCGGCCCGAGGTTGCCGGACGCATCGCCCGCATCCATTTCCGCGAAGGCGCGCCCGTCGCCAGGGGGACGGTGCTGGTCGAGCTGGATGCCGCGGTCCAGCTTGCCGAGCTGCAGCAGGCCAAGGCCAACCTGGCGCTGGCCGAAGCCAATTTCCGGCGCAGCGAGGATCTTTTCGCGCGCAACTTCGTCAGCCAGAGCGCGCGCGAAGAGGCCGCCTCCAGGC
Organism: Azoarcus sp. DD4; assembly: GCF_006496635.1. NCBI lineage: Bacteria > Pseudomonadati > Pseudomonadota > Betaproteobacteria > Rhodocyclales > Zoogloeaceae > Azoarcus > Azoarcus sp. DD4. The sequence continues at coordinate 4,199,798 of NZ_CP022958.1, read as the reverse complement.
TGGAAGTGGCGCGCGCCAACAGCGCGCTGGCGGCGGCGCATTTCGAGCGCACCCGCATCCGCGCACCCTTCGACGGCGTGCTCGGCATCCGCAATGTCAGTGTCGGCGACTACATCAAGGAGGGCGAGGTGCTGGTGAACATCGAGGACATCGGCACGCTCAAGGTCGATTTCCGCCTGCCCGAGCTCTACCTGCAGCGCATCCGTCCAGGCCAGACGCTGGAGGTCACCAGCGATGCGCTGCCGTCGGCGCGCTTCGAGGCGACGGTGGATGCGATCGACCCGCTGGTGGATGCGCAGGGGCGTTCGGTGGTGATGCGCGCCAAGCTGCCCAACCCCAAGTCGGTGCTGCGCCCGGGCATGTTCGCCCGTGTGCGCCTGCTGCTGCAGGAGCGGCTGGACGTGGCGGTGGTGCCCGAGGAGGCGCTGGTGCCGGCGCCGGGCAATGTGCAGTTCGTCTATCGCATCGAGGGCGGCAAGGCGCAGCGCGTCGACGTCAAGACCGGCGCGCGGCGCGATACCGTGGTCGAGGTGACGGACGGCGTGGCGCCGGGCGACATGGTCGTCACCGCCGGCCACCTCAAGCTGCGCCATGGTGCGCCGGTGCGGGTGGTGCCGCCGGTGGCCGCGGCGGCGAACGCCGGCTGAGGCGCGGGCGATGGTCCTGTCCGAGATCTGCATCAAGCGCCCGGTGTTCGCCACCGTGCTGTCGCTGATGGTGCTGCTGATCGGCCTGATGTCGTATTCGCGGCTCACCGTCCGCGAGTACCCCAACATCGACGAACCGGTGGTCACGGTCGACACCACCTACACCGGCGCCAGCGCCGAGATCGTCGAATCCCAGGTCACCAAACCGCTGGAAGACTCGCTCGCCGGCATCGAGGGCGTCGACGTGCTGTCCTCGATCAGCCGCCAGGAGCGCAGCCAGATCACCGTGCGTTTCCGCATCGAACGCGACGCCGACAGCGCCGCCGCCGACGTGCGCGACCGTGTCTCGCGGGTGCGCCGGCGCCTGCCGGACGATGTCGAGGAGCCGGTGATCGCCAAGGTCGAGGCCGATGCCAGCCCCATCATCTGGGTGGCCTTCGCGTCCGACCGCCATTCGCCGCTGGAGATGAGCGATGTCGCCAGCCGCATCATCAAGCCGCGGCTGCAGACGCTGCCGGGGGCGGCCGACGCCCGGGTGTACGGCGAGCGCCGCTACTCGATGCGGATCTGGCTGGATCGCGACCGCCTCGCCGCCTTCGGCCTGACGCCGCAGGACGTCGAGGACGCCATCCGCCGCCAGAACATCGAACTGCCGGCCGGCCGCATCGAGAGCCGTGAGCGCGAGTTCGCGGTGGTGGCGCGTACCGATCTCGCCGAGCCGCAGCAGTTCGAGGCGGTGGTGGTGCGCCAGGCCGCCACGCCAGACGGCTATCCGGTACGTATCCGCGACATCGGCCGGGTCGAGGTGGCGGCGGCCAACGAACGCACCGCGGTGCGCTTCATGGGCAAGCCGGCGATTTCGCTCGGGCTGATCAAACAGTCCACCGCCAACCCGCTCGATCTCAAGCGCGGTCTGGTGGAGCTGCTGCCACAACTCGAGGCCGAGTTGCCGGAAGGCATGTCGATGACCATCGCCAACGACACCACGGTATTCATCGAGCGGTCGATCGAGTCGGTCTTCTCCACCATCTGGGAAGCGGTGCTGCTGGTGGCGGTGGTGTGCTTCTTCTTCCTGCGCAACTGGCGGGCGATGCTGGTGCCGCTGGTGACCATTCCGGTATCGCTGGTGGGTGCCTTCGCGCTGATGTTCCTGTTCGGCTTCTCGATCAACACGCTGACCCTGCTCGCCCTGGTGCTGGCGATCGGCCTGGTGGTGGACGACGCCATCGTGGTGCTGGAGAACATCTACCGCCACGTCGAGGACGGCATGGCGCCGCTGGCGGCGGCCTTCCGCGGCGCCAAGGAGATCGGCTTCGCGGTGGTGGCGATGACGATCACGCTGGCCGCGGTGTATGCGCCGGTGGCCTTCATGACCGGGCGCACCGGCAAGCTCTTCACCGAGTTCGCGCTCACCCTGGCCGGAGCGGTGATCGTGTCCGGCTTCGTCGCGCTGACGCTGTCGCCGATGATGTGCTCGAAGCTGCTGCGTCACGACAGGAAGCACGGCCGCGTCTACAACGCCATCGAAGCTTTCCTCGAGTGGCTGACCCAGGGTTATCGCAGCGTACTGGTGACCATGCTGGCGCGGCGCTGGGTGGTGATGCTGGGCTTCGCCGTCGTGGCCGGAAGCTCGCTGCTGCTGCTCGGCCAGCTCAAGTCCGAACTCGCACCGGTGGAGGATCGCGGTCGTGTCGTCGCCATCTTCTCCGGACCCGAGGGCGCAACCATCGATTACATGGCGCGCTATGCGGCACAGATCGAGCGCATCTACAGCCAGACCTCCAATGTCGACCGCTACCTGGTGATTGCGGGCAATCCGACGGTGTCGCAGGGCATCTCCTTCGTCGGCTTCACCGACTGGGCTCAACGCGAGCGCAGTGCGATGCAGATTGCCGCCGAACTGCAGCCGCAGCTGCGCGCCATCACCGGTATCAATGCCTTTCCGGTGCTGCCGGCATCGTTTGGGCAGAGTCCGCGCGTGCGGCCGGTGAGCTTCGTCATCGCCACCTCGGCCTCGTACGAGGAACTGGCCGCTTACACGGAGCGCATGCTCGACGAGATGCGCAAACATCCCGGCTTCCTGTCGCCGGACACCGATCTCAAGCTCACCACACCGGAACTCGCCGTCGATGTCGACCGTGACAAGGCGGCCGACCTCGGCGTGTCCATCGACGTCATCGGCCGCACGCTGGAGACCATGCTCGGCGGCCGCCAGGTCACCCGCTACAAGAAGGATGCCGAGCAATACGACGTGGTGGTACAGGTCGAGGCCGGCAACCGCGCCGGTCCGCGCGACATCCGCGACATCTTCGTGCGCGGCAAGAGCGGCGAGATGATCCCGCTGGCCAACCTGGTGCAGGTACGCGAGACGGTGAGCCCGCGCGAGCTCAACCACTTCGGCCAGCGCCGTGCCGTCACCGTCACCGCCAACCTCGCGCCCGGCTTTGCGCTGGGCGAGGCGCTGGACTACATGGACGCGGCCGCTGCCCGCATCCTGCCGGCCGGTTACTCCACCGACTACGACGGCATGTCGCGCGAGTACAAGACCAGCTCGGCCAGCCTCGCGCTTGCCTTCGTGCTGGCGCTGGCCTTCATCTACCTGGTGCTGGCGGCGCAGTTCGAGAGCTTCCGCGATCCGCTCATCATCATGCTGACGGTGCCGCTGTCGATGGCGGGCGCGCTGGCGGCGCTGTGGCTGGCTGGCGGCACGCTCAACGTCTACAGCCAGATCGGGCTGGTGACCCTGGTCGGACTCATCACCAAGCACGGCATCCTGATCGTCGAGTTCGCCAACCAGCTGCGCGATCAGGGCCAGGCCTTGCGCGAGGCGGTGGTCGAGGCCTCGGTGCTGCGGCTGCGCCCCATCCTGATGACCACCGGTGCCATGGTGCTGGGGGCGATCCCGCTGGCGCTGGCCGTCGGCGCCGGCGCCGAGAGCCGCCAGCAGATCGGCTGGGTGATCGTCGGCGGCCTCCTGCTCGGCACCTTCTTCACCTTGTTCGTGGTGCCCACGGTCTATACTCTGCTTGCTCGCCGCGAACGCGAGCACAGCACCGACCCCGCCGCCGCCGGTGCGGCAGGCTGAGAGCCGATACCCGGAGCAAAAATGGATACCTCGATGCGCCTGACAGCCGCCACCGACAGCGCCGCCGTGCAGGCCGCGCGGCAGCAGCGGCCCGCGGCCGACGCTGGCGCAGTGCCGGCCGCCGTGTCGCAAACGCCGCCGGCGGTGCAGGTGACGATCAGCGCGGAAGCGCGCGCCGCGGCGGCCACCGCAACCGAAACGGCAAGCCCGGTGTCTCCGACCGGCGCAGCCGAGCGCCCGGCGCCGAGCGCGGCGAGCACGTCGGCCCCGGCAGACGATGCCGTCCGGCTGCAGCCTGGCCGCGACGCCGGTGCCGAAGCGGCGGCGCAGGGCGTGGCGACGGCGCGGGCGGCCGAGCAGCCGGACGCCGCTTCCAGCAAGGGCAGTCCGGCGGTGCAGCTCTATCTGGACAACGCCACGCGGCCGGCCGGCCAGCCTACACCGACGGTGCTGCGAACCTCAGCCTGAGGCGCCCCGGCGAAACGCCGGGCAGGGATGGACGCAGCGGCGTCCGGGCCAGCCGCCCGGGCGCCGTTTTCTTTGGCCGCTGGGGCAGCGTTCGCCTTCAGCCGAACAGGTAGGGAAAGAGCTTTTTCTTCTCGTCGTCGCTCAGCGCCTTCATGCGCGCGATGTTGCGCTCCGGGATGGCGTCCACGTCGGGGAAGTGGGCGAGTACCGCTTCCAGGCTTTCCTCGCGGATCAGGTGCAGCAGCGGCCAGGGCGCGCGGTTGGTGAGGTTGCCGGCGTCGTCCGCTTCGGTATCGGCGAACTGGTAGTCGGGGTGGAAGCTCGCGACCTGCAGCTCGCCTTCCCAGCCGAACTGCTCCAGCCACAGATCGACAAGGTCGAGGAACTGGTTGTAGTCGTCGAAGTTCTCGAGCATTCCCGGAATGGCGATCACCGTGGTCTCAAGCTCGGCGGTCGGCGTGTCGGACAGGCGCTCGAGTTCGGCCTGCAGGTCGTCGAGCAGCGCCTCGTCGGTGGTGGCCGCGCTGACGTGGATGCGCACCCGGCGCTCGCCGAAGGGCTTGGCGGCGAAGGGGCAGAGGTTGAGGCCGATGACCACGTTTTCCAGCCACTGGCGGACGTCTTCGGTGACCTGTTGTTCCATGTCGGGTGATTCCTGGTAGATGAGGGAGCGGCCGTTCAGGCCGCCAGCTGCCGCAGTGCGGTGTCGCGCACGCGGCCGGGCAGGTCGGGGGCGAGGCAGTCCAGTTCGATCAGTTCCGGCCAGCTGTCGCGGAACTGGCGTTGCCAGGTGAGCTGGCGCTTGGCGAGCTGTCGGGTGGCGGCGATGCCCTTGAAGCGCAAGGTGGCGCGGTCGATCTCGCCGTCGAGGTACTCCCAGGCCTGGCGGTAGCCGACGCAGCGCATGGACGGCATGTCCGGGTGCAGGCGGTAGCGCTCGCGCAAGTGGGCGACCTCATCCAGCAGCCCGGCGGCGAGCATCTGGTCGAAGCGTTGCTCGATGCGCGCATGCAGCACGCTGCGGTCGGATGGCGCGAGCGCGATCGGCAGCAGCCGGCAGGGGAGCGCGACGTCTTCGCGGCGGGCGTAGCTGGCCGACAGCGGCGCGCCGGTGAGCCGGACGATCTCCAGCGCGCGCTGGATGCGCTGCGCGTCGGTCGGTTCCAGGCGGGCGGCGGCTTCGGGGTCGAGGCGGGCGAGTTCGGCGTGCAGCGCCGGCCAGCCTTCGACCGCGGCACGTTCGTCCATCGCCTGCCGCAGCGCGGCGTCGGCCGGCGGCAGATCGGAAAGCCCGTCGCGCAACGCCTTGAAGTAGAGCATGGTGCCGCCCGCGAGCAGCGGGATGCGGCCGCGGGCGGTGATCTCCTGCATCAGGCGGATCGCGTCGGCGCAGAAGCGGGCCGCCGAATAGGCTTCTTCCGGGCTGACCACGTCGATCAGGTGGTGCGGGCAGGCCGCCTGCTCCGCGGCACTCGGCTTGGCGGTGCCGATGTCCATGTCACGATAGACCAGCGCGGAATCGACACTGACGATCTCCACCGGCAGTTCCGCTGCCAGCGCCAGTGCGGACGCGGTCTTGCCGCTGGCGGTGGGTCCGAGCATCAGCAGGGCGGGCGGGAGGCGGTCGGCGGTGTCCAAGGCGGGCGGGCGGAGCGAAAGGGTCGCCATTATCCGCTGGACGGGCGGCCCATGCGAGTCTGACGTGGCGTTCGCAGGGCCGATGGGAAGGGCATCCGGGTACTTCGGATTATGCAAATGTGCTTTAATCGGGGCCGTCAAATCCCCTGAATCCCAGCTGGGCCATAGCGTCGCGCAACAATGCTGGCGTCGATGCGCAGTGCCCGGGAGCCGCGTGATGATCCCGTCAGTTCCGCCCTTGCGCAGTCGTGCAGGCTGCTCGTTCTCCACCCGCATCGGGCGCCGCATGCGGGTTCTGATGTGGGCCCTTCTGCTGATGGCGGGGGGCTCGGCGGCGACGCCGGCATGGGCGGACGAGGCACCGGCATTGATGCTGGCCGGGCGCTATCACGACGACATCGATCCCGCGGCGTACTGGGTCAGCGAGAAGCTGGACGGCGTGCGTGCCTATTGGGATGGCAGGCGTCTGCTTTTCCGCAGTGGCCAGCGGATCGCTGCGCCGGACTGGTTCGTGGCGGCGCTACCGCTGCAACCGCTGGATGGCGAATTGTGGCTGGGGCGGCGGCGCTTCGAGCGGTTGTCCGGCATCGTGCGCCAGCAGACGCCGGACGATACGGCCTGGCACGAGGTGCGCTACATGCTGTTCGACCTGCCGGGCGCGGCGGGCACATTCAGCGAGCGCATCGTGCGGATGCGCGCCATCGTCGCCGCGGCGCGGGTGCCGTGGCTGCAAAGCGTGGAGCAGGTGCGCGTTGCCGACCGCGCGGCCTTGCAGCGGCGGCTGGCGACGGTGCTGAAGGCGGGCGGCGAAGGCCTGATGCTGCACCGTGCCGATGCCCTGTGGACGGCCGGCCGCGGCGAAGCTGTGCTCAAGCTCACGCCCTGGCTGGATGCCGAGGCGCGGGTCGTCGCTCATGTGCCCGGCAAGGGCCGGCTGGCCGGCCTGCTCGGCGCGCTCGAGGTTGAGGCCGCCGACGGCCGCCGCTTCCGCCTTGGCAGCGGTTTCACCGATGCGCAGCGGCGCAGTCCGCCGGCCGTGGGCACGACGGTGACCTACCGTTACCGCGAGCTCACGGCCAAGGGGCTGCCGCGCTTTCCGCGCTACCTGCGGGTGCGCGATCTGCCCTGAGCCATCGCATTCGAGGATTCAGCGCCGCACCAGCTCCATCTGGTGGCGTTCCAGCCCCACGCTGGTGGTGGCATTGCCGTCGCCACAGCTCCACCACATCGTCACCCAGGCGCGGCCGGTGCTGTCGATGCGTTCGATCTCGCAGATGGCGCCGATCATGAACTCGAACATCTCGCGTTCGTCGTCTTCCATGTCGCCGTCCAGGCTGACCGAGAGCACCCGGACCTCATCGCCGATGGAGACCGGATCGCCGTGTTTGTCGGTGAGTGTGGCGAGTTCCTGCATGGCGGGCTCCGTGTGTCTGGTTGGCGTTCGCCAATACGATGCAAGTGCCGTGCCGTACCTTCTGGTCGGAATCCACCCTTGAGATTCAAGGGCTTGCCGGAAGCCGGTAGTGCTTCGCAGCTGCAGCCTGTCGCAGATGCGACGTCGCCGTGGTGGCGCTTGCGCCAGCGGTTCAGCTGCGTGGGCGGTAATGGAAGTGGGCCGGGCCCTGCGGGTGGCTGTGATCGTGGCCGTGGGCGCTATGGGTGTGGGCGACATCGACCGTGACCAGGTTGAGCTGGCCATGGCGTACGCCGCTTTGCGCCATGATCGAGTCGGCAAAGCGGCGCACGGCCGCGGTCGGGCCGCGCAGGATCGCGCATTCGATGCAGTTGTCGTGGTCGAGATGGGCGTGCAGCGTGGATACGCTGAGGTCGTGGTGATCGTGCTGGATGCCGGTCAGCCGCTCGGCGAGATCGCGTTCGTGGTGGTTGAACACGTAGCTGAGGCTGGCGATGCAGTGGCCGCTGTCGCCCCGGTTCTGGCGGGCGCCTTCCAGCTCGCGGCGCAGCATGTCGCGTACTGCTTCCGAGCGGCTGCTGTAGCCACGTTCGGCGATGAGGGCGTCGAATGCATGGGCGAGATCGTCTTCGAGCGAGATGGTGAAGCGTTCCATGCTGGGCTCCGGGCGGAAACGGGGTGGGGCGGCGAGGTGCCGGCGGCGCAATCTTAGTCGCTTGCACAAAATATGGGCAGCCTGGACAAGTGCTGCTGCATCATCGGTTTGGCGGGCTTATCCACAGCTTATCCCGCAGGCTGTGCACCTTGCCTGGGGACAAGCTCGCCGCGGCGGGCGGCGACCGCGGCGGGGGCGGCAGCTACACTGTAGACAAGACTCGATGCGCGCGATGTGGGGTCGGGAGTCACCATGGGGTGGAGAGCGGAATGAGGCGGATCTGGATCTACGGCGTGCTTGGCCTGGCCTGGGCCGTGGCGGCTCAGGCGCAAACCGTGTATCGCTGGAAGGACGCTGGCGGGCAGCTCAATTACGGAAGCCAGCCGCCGCCCGGCGTCAATGCCGAACCCATAGGCGGGCGCGGCAGCGTTACGGTAATGCCGGCTCCGGCGGCCGCTGCGACACCTGCTCCGGCCGACGCCACCGCGGCGCGGCTGGAGCGCCTCGAACGCGAACTCGAAGAGGAACGGCGCCTCCGCCGCGACGAGGAGGCGCGCCGGGAGGAAGAGGCGGACCGCAAGGCGGAAGCGCGTGCGGACTGCGAGCGCGAATACCGCGAGGCCTGCGACGAGGAGGGAAGACCGCTCGGGTCACGCTACATCGCGGTTCCGGTTCCTGTCCCGGTGCGGCCCTATCGACCGCAGCAGGCCTATCCACACACGCGCGACGATCATCGCGACGACGGCCGGCACCGCGATTACGACCGGCGCGATCGCCGGGAAATGCGGGACGCGCCATCGGTCACCAAGGGCAGTGTCGGGGTGACGCCGCAGGCGCCGTCGCAGCAGGGCAGCAAGCCGTCGGTCCGCGCCGGCAGGGTATCGAGCGAGGAGCGCCCCGCGACGCGTTGAGTCGCTCGACGCGCCTGCGATGTGCTCGGCTACTGGCCGCGCATGAAGAAGCGGTCGAGATCGCCCATGCTGAGCTGGGTCCAGGTCGGACGGCCGTGGTTGCACTGATCGGCGCGCTCGGTGGCTTCCATGTCGCGCAGCAGGGCATTCATCTCCGGTAGTGTGAGCTGGCGGTTGGCGCGGACCGCGCCGTGGCAGGCCATGGTGGCGAGCAGTTCGTTGCGCCTTGCGGTGGCGACTTCCGAAGCGGGGAATTCGCGCAGGTCTTCGAGCAGCTTGCGCATCAGCTCGGCCACCGGTGCGCCCGCCAGCAGTGCCGGTACGCTGCGCACGGCGAGTTCCTGAGGACCGGCCGCGCTCACCTCGAAACCCATGCGGCCGAGCACCTCGCTGCATTCCTCGGCGGCGGCGAGGTCGCGCGCGCTGACCGAGAACACCGCCGGAATCAGCAGGCGCTGCACCGAGGGGGTGCCGTCGAGCACCGTCTTCAGCTTCTCGTAGAGGATGCGCTCGTGGGCGGCGTGCATGTCCACCAGTACCAGTCCGGCCTCGTTCTGGGCAAGGATGTAGATGCCGTGCAACTGCGCCAGCGCGTAGCCGAGCGGCGGCGCCTTGTCGCCCCGGGGCAGCGGCGTCGGCGTGAAGTCGCCGGCGGGGCGCTCCTGGCGTGCTGGCGGCGACCACATGCGGGGTGCCGGGGCGTCGGCCGTGTTCGCCTCGCCGGCAGGATGCGCGCCGCCGACAAAGTCGTAATAGCGGTGACTGGCGGAATCCATCGCCAACCGGCCTTGCACGGTGGGCGCCTGCGACCAGCTCGGCCGGGTGGTGGGCGTCGCGGCTTTGTCGTCGAGCGCGCCGGAGTCTGCCGCCGGCGCAAGGCTACCTGTGATGGCAGCGCCGGCCTGCTCGCGGCCGGCGAGTGCCGCGCCGGATTCGGCGAGGCAGCGGCTCACCGCATGAAACACGAACTGGTGCACCGCGCGCGATTCGCGGAAACGCACCTCGATCTTGGCTGGGTGCACGTTGACATCCACCCCGGCCGGGTCGAGTTCGAGGAAGAGCACGTAGGCCGGGTGGCGGCTGCCGTGCAGGATGTCGGTGTAGGCCTGGCGCACCGCGTGGGTGAGCAGCTTGTCGCGCACGTAGCGGCCGTTCACGAAGAAGTACTGGGCGTCGCGGCTGGCGCGTGAATAGGCCGGCAGCGAGGCGAAGCCGGTGAGTCGAAGCAGGCCGCCCTCGGCGATCACCTCGCGCGCCTGCTGCAGGAAGTCGTCGCCCATCAGCGCGGCGACGCGCCGCATCGGCTCGCCCGCCGGCAGGCGATGGGCGACGCGGCCGTTGTGCGAGAGCTGCAAGGCGATGTCGGGGCGGGCCAGGGCGACGCGGCGGAACATCTCGTCGCAGTGGGCGTATTCGGTTGCCTCGGACTTGAGGAATTTCCGCCGCGCCGGCGTGTTGTAGTAGAGATCGGCGACGTCCACTACCGTGCCCTGGTTGAGCGCTGCCGGCGCAAGGCTGCGGTCGCTGCCGTCGATGCGCCAGGCGTGGGCCTCGCCCTCGGCGCGGCTGGTGATGGTGGTGCGCGCGACGCCGGCGATCGCCGCCAGCGCCTCGCCGCGAAAGCCCATGGTGCCGACGCGTTCGAGGTCGTCGAGGGTGGCGATCTTGCTGGTGGCGTGGCGTTCGAGCGCGAGCGCGAGATCGTCGCGAGCGATGCCGCAACCGTCGTCGGTGATGCGGATGCGGCGCACGCCGCCCTGTTCCAGCTGCACCTCGACTGCGCGCGCGCCGGCGTCGACGGCGTTCTCCAGCACCTCTTTCAGTACCGAGGCGGGGCGTTCGACGACCTCGCCGGCGGCGATCTGGTTGACGAGCAGGTCTGGGAGGCGGTGAATCTGCGGCATGGACGGTCCGGGTGTGCTGCGCGGGCAAGGGATTATACGGTGCCACCCGGGCCGGGACGGGCGAAGGCTGCCGGCGGCGCGGCGGGCGCATGCAGCCGCGCTATCATGTTTGCCGAAAACAAACCAGAAGACGCCGCGCGGCGCGGCGATGATCGCGCCTTGCGCGCGCAGGGGGAGGCGTATGGAGGGCAGGCCGGGAATGTTCCGGGGGGTGGCCGCGGTGGCGTTGTCGGTGTGCGTCGGCTGTTCGTCGCCCGGTACGGCGCCCAAGCAGGGCCGCCTGCCGGGTTACGCGCCGCAGCATCTCATCAAGACCGACGTCAATCGCTACTCCGACACCACCCAGCAGCGCATCTTCCTCAGCCTGCGGCGACTGGCCGAGAAGCTCTACAAGCGCAATCCGCGCGAGTGGCGCAAGGGCGACGCGGCCAGCATGGAGGCGGCGATCGCCCGCATCTTCGATGGCGATCACGGCTGGCGCGTCGAAGCGCTCGGTTACCGTCGCGACATCGAGGCACTGCAGGTAGCGTTGCACCCCGAATACCGCGGCGACCGGGTGCACGCCTACGTCGTCGGCCTGGCCAGCATGGTGCAGACGGCCTTCGGCGATCGTGAGGAGTTGTACATACTGGATGATCTGGACGCCCAGCACCTTTACAATGCAGCCCGTAACGTCGAGATCGCGGCCTGGAAGCTCACCGCCGCCCGCGATGCCCAGGGCCAGCCGCTGTTGCTGTCCAACGAGATCGGTACGGTGAGCAATCTCAGCTTCGAGCGCGAATTCGGACGCATCATCGGCATGCTGGAGGTGCTGTCCGACGTGATCGAGGAAAAAACCGAACGCAAGGTGACGCGCGTGGTCCAGAACCTGGCCAGCGCGGTCTTCCTGCCGGTGCGCTAGCGCGCCGGGCCCGCACAACACATTCTCCGCAAGACCTCTCCACTGCGCGACATGAAGTCCATCGTTATTCTCATTTCCGGGCGCGGCAGCAACATGGAAGCCATCGTCCGGGCCGCGATCCCCGGCGTGCGCATTGCCGCGGTGATCAGCAACCGGCCGGATGCCGCTGGCTTGGCGTTCGCCCGCGCGCACGACATTCCGGTCGCGGTTGTCGACCACAAGGCCTTTGCCGACCGCGCCGGTTTCGATGCCGCACTGGCCGCCGAGATCGATGCGCGTGGCGCCGACCTCGTGGTGCTGGCCGGCTTCATGCGGGTGCTGACCGAAGATTTCGTGCGCCGCTACGAAGGCCGCCTGCTCAATATCCATCCCTCGCTGCTGCCAGCCTTTCCCGGCCTGCACACCCATCGCCATGCGCTGGCGTCTGGTGTGCGCGTGCATGGGGCCACGGTGCATTACGTCACCGCGACGCTCGACTGCGGGCCGGTGGTGATCCAGGCGGTGGTGCCGGTGCTGCCGGGCGATGACGAAGCGCGGCTGGCGGCGCGGGTGCTGGAGCAGGAACACCGAATCTATCCGCAGGCCATCCGCTGGTTCGCCGAAGGACGGCTTGGGTTCGACCCATCCGGCCGGGTCCGGATCAGCGACGAGCCGGTATCCTCGAGCGGTTGCATCGTTCCGCCGGTGGAGGCCTGAACCACGATGATCAACCGGGGCATGGTCGCGGCCCTGACGATCTCGGTCGTCGCCCACGCGCTGCTGCTCGGCACGGCCGAATGGCCATGGCCGGCATCGAATCAGGCCGACGAGTTGCCGGTGATGGAGGCGCGGCTGGTGGCGCCGCCCATGCCGGTCAAGCTGGCCTCGCTGCAGCCTGAGCCGCCACCCCTGCCCAAGGCGCCGGCTCCCAAGCTGGTGCCGAAAGCCCCACCCAAGCCGCGGGTCGAAGCTGTGGCCCGGCCGCGGCCGGCGCCCGCTGAAGCTCTTGCGCCCGTCGACATGGGTGAGCCGACGATGCTGCCGGCGCCGGGTGAAACTGTGCTGGAAGCGGGGCCGGTTTCCGGCCCGACCGCCGAGCCCGCGTCGGCCGCGGTTCAGCCGGTGCTGGCCGCGGCCGACGAGGGCGAAACCTACAGCTCCGAGGGTTGGCCGACTCACGGCGGCATCGTGTTCCGGGTGGCGATGGGCGAGGGCGCTTTCGTGGTCGGCGAGGCAGTGCACGAGTGGTCGCACGACGACAGCCGCTACACCATGCAGGTGACCCTGCAGACCACCGGGCTGGCCGGGCTGGTGCGCGGATTTCACTACGTGCAGCGCAGCGAAGGCGAACTCGGGCCGCAGGGTCTGAAGCCGCAGCGCTTCCAGGTCGAGCAGCGCGGCAAGGCGCCGGAAAGCGCAGAGTTCGACTGGGCCGCCGGGCGCGTCAGCATTCGCCGCGGCGAGCGCGAACGGCGTGCCGCGGACATCCGTCCGGGCGACCAGGACGTGCTGAGCCTGTGGCATCAGATCGGCATCGTCGGCCTCAGCGGACTGCCGACTACGCTTACCGTGGCAAGCAACAAGGACGCCAAGGTGGCGCTGCTGGAACGGGTGGGCGAGGAAACGCTGCGCCTGCCCATCGGCCGCCTCGAAACCCTGCGCCTGCGCGCGCAGGCCGAGGACGGCAAGCTCACCATAGACATCTGGCTGGCGCGCAACTACGGCATGCTGCCGGTGCGTATCCGCATGGTGGATGACAAGGGCGAAGTGCTCGACCAGCAGGCGATCCGCCTGCGGCTGGCGCCGCCCGACGAAGGCGATGCTCCCAAACCTGCCGGACAGGCAGAGATGATTGAATTGAAGGAAGAGGCCGATCCCCTGGCCAGCCTTCCCCAGAACTGAAAAGAGTCCCATGCAAAAGAAGCCGATCAATAAGCAGGTCAACAAGCCGGTCAGCACCGACGCGCCCTCGCGTGCGCTGCTCATCCAGACAGCCCAGGCGCTCGGTGCCGTGCTCACCTTCGATCATCCGGCCGACGCGGTGCTGTCGCACTACTTCCGCGACAACCGCGAGCTGGGTCACCGCGACCGCGGTTTCATGGCCGAGACCATCTACGGCATCGTTCGCCGCCTGCGCTGGTTGCGCCGGCTGGCGGGCGAACGTGCGACGCCGCGCCAGCTGCTGCTGGCCTGGCTGGCGCGCGGCGAGGGCTGGCCGATGCGTCAGTTCGAAGGCCTGGTGTCCGCTACTGAACGCGACTGGGTGGGCGAAATCAAGGCTGCGACGCTGGAAGAGGGCTCGCTCGCGGAGCGGGCCGACCTGCCCGACTGGCTGGCCGAGCGCCTGCTGCGGACCCACGACGAGACGGCTCTGCTCGAACTCGCCCATAGTCTCAACCGTCAGGCGCCGCTCGACCTGCGGGTGAACGTGCTCAAGGCCGACCGCGACAAGGCGGCCGCTGCGCTGGCGGAGAGCGGTTATCCCTGCGAAGCCGGGAAGTTGTCGCCGCAGGCCATACGCCTGGCCGGCAAGCCCGCCCTGCAGAAGCATCCGCTCTTCCTCGACGGCAGCGTCGAGGTGCAGGACGAAGGCAGCCAGCTGCTCGGCCTGCTGGTGCAGCCGCGTCGCGGCGAGCTGGTGGTCGATTTCTGCGCCGGCGCGGGCGGCAAGACCCTGCAGCTTGGTGCGATGATGCGTTCGACCGGCCGGCTCTATGCTTTTGACGTGTCGGAAAAGCGCCTGGCCAAGCTCAAGCCGCGCATGGCGCGCGCGGGCCTGTCGAACGTGCATCCGGTGCTGATCGCGCACGAGAACGACGCCAAGGTGAAGCGCCTGGCCGGCAAGGCCGACCGCGTGCTGGTGGATGCGCCCTGCAGCGGGCTCGGTACGCTGCGCCGCAATCCCGATCTCAAGTGGCGGCAGACGCCGGCGGCGGTGGACGAGATGGTGCTCAAGCAGGGCGCCATCCTCGCTTCTGCGGCGCGGCTGGTGAAGCCGGGCGGCCGCTTGGTCTATGCCACCTGCAGCCTGCTGGCCGAAGAGAACGACGGCGTGGTGGATGCCTTCCTCGCCGCGCATCCGGACTTCCGCGCGGTCAGTGCCGAGGCGGTGCTGCAGAAGCAGGGCGTCGAGCTTGCCACCGGCGATCGTCTGCGCCTGTCGCCCAGCCAGCACGACACCGACGGCTTCTTTGCCGCGGTGCTGGAACGGGTAGCCGATGCCGGCTGAACCGATGCGGCCGGTCGCCGCGTTGGGCCGCTTGTTGAGTCTTCCGCTCGTGGCGCTCGCACTGGCAGCCGCACCGCCGGTGACGGCCGCCGAGCGCTTCGCGGCCAGGGGCGAGGTGGAGCTCGCCTTTTCGCCCTGGGACGATCCCGAGCAGGTCTTGCTCGGCGTCATCGCCGACGCGCGCCGTTCGCTGCTGGTGCAGGCCTATGCCTTTACCAGCAAGCGTATTGCAGATGCGCTGGTGCGGGCGCACCGGCGCGGCGTGACGGTCGAAGTACTGGCCGACGCCAGGATGAACCGCCGCGACAAGGGTAACGCGCTGCCGCGGCTGCTCGAAGCCGGTGTGCCGGTGGCGCTCGAAACCCGCTATGCAGCGGCCCACAACAAGGTGGTGATTGCCGACGCTGAGGGGCCGGGCTGCACCGTCGTCACCGGCTCGTACAACTTCACGTGGTCGGCGCGCAACCGCAATGCCGAGAACATGCTGGTGATGCGCGAGCATTGCGCGCTCGCCAGCAGCTACCGCGACAACTGGCGGCGCCACCGTGCGCAGGCCCAACCGATATCCCGCTTGCCCTGGAAGCCCTGAAGATGCAGGACACCGTCACCTCTGCCGAATTTGCCAAGCTGCTGCGCGACATCTGGAGCGACCTGCAGGAGCCCGCCGTGCTGTGGCAGATCGGCACGCTGCTGCTCTGCCTCGGTCTGGGCTGGCTGATACAGCGCGCCGCGCTGCGCCGCGGTGCCGCAGCGGCCGCAGCGGCTACGCACACCGTCAGCGCTGCGCGCCGTTTCGGCGAGCATGGCGTGAAGCGGGTGATCTTTCCCTTGTCGGCCCTGTTACTGGTGCTGATGGCGCGCGGCGTGCTTGCGCGCTATCACAACGTCTCGCTGCTCGATCTTGCGGTGCCGCTGCTGTCCTCGCTGGCGGCGATCCGCTTCGTCGTGTTCACCTTGCGTCAGGCGATAGGGCGTTCGAGCTGGCTGGGCGCGTTCGAACGCTTCTTCGCGACGCTCGCCTGGCTGGTGGTGGCGCTGCACATCGTCGGCTGGCTGCCGGAGGTGATCGACAGCCTGGAGTCGGTTTCCTTCACGCTGGGCAGCCAGAAGCTCTCGCTGTGGACGCTGCTGCAGGGCCTGGCGATGGTAATGCTGACCCTGCTGCTGGCGATGTGGGTGGGCGGTGCGCTGGAGCGCCGGCTGGCGCTGGCGGTCGGGATGGATTCCAATCTGCGGGTGGTGCTTGCCCGCGTCCTGCGGGCGGTGCTGATCGTGGTAGCGGTGCTGGTGGCGCTGCCCATGGTCGGGATCGATCTCACCACGCTGTCGGTGTTCGGCGGTGCGCTTGGCGTCGGTCTCGGCTTCGGCCTGCAGAAGATCGCTGCCAACTATGTGTCGGGCTTCATCCTCTTGCTCGACCGTTCGCTGCGCATCGGCAACCTGATCACCGTCGGCACCGAACGCGGCATTGTCAAGGAAATCACCACCCGCTACACCGTGATCCGCGCCGCCAACGGCGTCGAATCCATCGTGCCGAACGAGACCCTGGTGGGTTCGGTGGTGCAGAACGAAACCTTCAGCGACAGCCAGGTGGCGCTGCCGCTGACCTTCCAGGTCGGCTACGAGGCCGATCTGGAGCGGGCGATGGGCATCCTGATCGAGGTTGCGCTACAGCAGCCGCGGGTGCTGAAGGACCCGGTGCCCAAGGCATTCCTCGCGAGCTTCGGCGACAACGGCATCAACCTGCGGTTGGGCTGCTGGATCGCAGATCCAGAGGAGGGCACGCTGCAGATCACTTCCGACATCAACATGGCCGTGTGGCGGCGGTTCAAGGCGGAGGGGATCAGCATCCCCTTCCCGCAGCGCGAGGTGAGGTTGCTCGGCGCCGTGCCGGAACCGGTCGCGACCGCGCCGGTCTCATCGCAGCCGGCACAAACTTGACGTCGCGCATCGGGATGTGGTTGGTGCTGTTGCGGGCTTCGCGTAGAATCGTCAAGCTTTTCTTCTGAAAGGAAATTTCATCGCATGATATCCGGGTTGTTCGATCTCCCGTGGTGGGGCTACATCGTCGTCGCCCTCGTCCTGACCCACATCACCATCGCTTCGGTGACCATCTTCCTGCACCGTCACCAGGCGCATCGGGCGCTGGAACTGCATGCGATTCCGAGCCATTTCTTCCGCTTCTGGCTGTGGTTGACCACCGGCATGGTCACCAAGGAGTGGGCGGCCATCCATCGCAAGCACCACGCCAAGTGCGAAACGGTCGATGACCCGCACAGCCCGCAGACACGCGGCATCATGAAGGTGCTGCTCGAAGGTGCCGAGCTTTACCGGGCCGAGGCAAAGAATCAGGAAACCCTGCAGCGTTACGGCCACGGCACGCCCGACGACTGGCTCGAACGCAATGTCTATCGCCACAACATCGTCGGCATCTCGCTGATGATGATCATCAACCTGATCTGCTTCGGGCCGATCGGCCTGACGATCTGGGCTGTGCAGATGGTCTGGATTCCGTTCTGGGCGGCCGGCGTGGTCAATGGCCTGGGCCATTTCTGGGGCTATCGCAATTTCGATTGCACCGATGCCTCCACCAACCTGTTCCCCTGGGGCATCCTCATCGGCGGCGAGGAACTGCACAACAATCACCACAGCTTTGCCACTTCGGCCAAGCTGTCTGCCAAGTGGTACGAGTTCGACATAGGCTGGATGTACATCCGCCTGATGGAAATCGTCCGGCTGGCCAAGGCGCGCAAGACCATCCCGCTGCCGAAGTTCGGCGAAGCCAAGGGCATGGTCGACTTCGACACGCTGCAGGCGGTGATCACCCATCGTTATGATGTCATGACCCGCTACATGGCCAGCCTGAAGCAGACCTGCTCGGAAGAGATCGAGCGGCTCAAGGCGACCCACGGCAGCGTGCTCGACGCCAAGGCGCTCAAGCGCTGGGTACTGTCCGGCGAGGAGCGTCACCTTGCGGCCGGCCAGAAGCAGCAGCTCGAACTGCTGCTCAAGGACAGCAAGGCGCTGGCGACGGTGGTGACGATGCGCGAGGAACTGGCCGCGATCTGGGCACGTTCCAACGCGACCCGCGAACAATTGCTGGGCCAGTTGCACGACTGGATCGTGCGCGCGGAGCAGAGCGGCATCCAGCAGTTGCAGGAGTTCTCGCTCCGCCTGCGGCGTTACGCACTCTGACGCGCGTACTCGGAGAATGAAAACGGGGGAGCCAGGCTCCCCCGTTTCGTTTTAGTCGTCGCGTAGCGATTCAGACTTCGGCGCGCACTGCGTCCGCCCAGCAGTTGGGCGTCTCGAACAGGCGTACCCGCTCCAGGCGCAGGTGGTTGCCGTAGATGTCGTGATAGACAGGATCGAGGATGCGGAATGCGGTGGCGGCGAGGTTTTCCGCCGTCGGTACGACGTCGAGCACCACCGTCTTGTGGCCGGGCAGCGAGGTCAGGAAGTCGGCGACGGCGGTGTCGCCGCGATAGACCAGGAAAGCGTGGTCCCAGCGGCTGACGACATGTTCGTTGGCAAGCTTCTTGACGTCGCCGAAGTCCATCACCATGCCATTGACCGGCTGTCCGGCGGCGTCGATGATGTCACCCGAAAGCGTGATCTCGATGGCGTAGCGATGTCCGTGCAGATGACGGCACTGGCTGGCGTGGTCCGGAATGCGATGGCCGGCGTCGAATTCCAGCCGACGGGTGATGCGCATGTTGATTCCTCTTGGAAACGGAGGCGGATTATAGCATCGCCGCTGCGACGGCCGGCGTCGCGCGTCCTTCCCCGGTTTTCCGCAAGTTACTGAAGTCACGATGAATTCCAGTATCAAACCGCTAGATGGTCAGCTTTCCGTCCGCAATCATGATCGCGATCTCGCCGGTCTGACTTACGTCTACCCGGTGCTGTCGCGGCGCGCCGGCGGCGTTTCCGTCGGCATCAACCTGAATCCCAACAATGCCTGCAACTGGCATTGCGTGTATTGCCAGGTTCCCGGGCTGGTGCGCGGCAAGGCGCCGCCGATCGACCTCGCCTTGCTGGAAGAGGAATTGCGCCTGTTCCTCGGTGCGCTGATACATGGCGACTGGCTGACGCGCAATGCGCCGGAGGGGCTGCGTGTGGTACGCGATATCGCCTTTTCCGGCAACGGCGAGCCGACCAGTGCGGCCGTGTTCCCGGAGGCGATTGCGCTTGCCATCCGCTTGCGGGCCGAATTCGGGCTCAGTGGGGAGCGGGGCGATGCGGTGCCGCTACGGCTTATTACCAATGGCAGCCTGATGGCGCAGTCGCGCGTGCAGGACGGCGTGCGCCGGCTGGGGGAGGCCGGGGGCGAGGTGTGGTTCAAGGTCGATGCCGGAACGCCCGACGCGATCGAGCGCATCAATGGCGTGCGGCTGGAGCCGGAGGCGGTTGCACGTCATCTGGCGCAAAGTTGCGCCTTGTGTCCCACCTGGGTGCAGACCTGCATGTTCCGTTGGGACGGCGAGGCACCCGACGAGGCTGCGCTTGAAGCCTATCTGGGCGTGCTCGAAGAGGCGGGTGTCGGCAAGCTGCAGGGGGTTTTGCTGTACGGCATTGCGAGGCCGTCGATGCAACCGGAAGCCGGCCATCTGGAGCCGCTGTCTGCGGAGGAACTGGAAGCGATAGGCGAATGCCTGCGCCAACGGGGGCTGACGGTGCGCGTCAGTCCCTGATGGCGCAGGGCGGCCGGCGCGAGGCGATCAGCTGCGTTCCTTGCGCTTGGCCTTGGCTTCCTTTTTGAGGGTCTTGTACAGATCCGGGTTGGTCGCCTTCAGGTACTCGGCGACTTCAACGTCGTCCTTCTTGACCTTGTTGATATCGATCTGTTCGATATGCACGAGGCGGAGCAGGGCCTGCACCGGGCGCGGGATGTTGCGACCGCTTTCGTAACGGGAGCCGCCGCTTTGGGTCACGCCGATCTTGGACCAGAACTGCGACTGGTTCATGCCGAGCTTGCGGCGGATCTCGCGAACGTCGAAGTTTTCCGTGTTTTTCATGATTTCGTCCTGTGTTGGGCAGGAAGGCGCTGCGACTGACAACCCGTACGCGATATGCCGACTGCGCTCCCGCTGATTTAGCTCCTACGACTTAAGTTGTAGGATGGACAAAGTATAGATCACTATTCGCAATACATACAACGGCGATATTTGAGCGGATGTTTCAGCGTTGCAGATATCACGGATTGACCGCGCCGTTGTCGTAGTCCTGCAAAGTCCGCCCGCTTTCGCTAGAATCCTAGCCCTTTATCCACAAGCACTTGGATACGACGATGGCACTGATAGTTCAGAAGTACGGCGGCACCTCGGTGGGCAGCCCTGAGCGCATCAAGAACGTCGCCAGCAAGGTGGCGAAGTTCCGCGCGGAGGGCCACCAGGTGGTCGTCGTGGTGTCGGCCATGAGCGGTGAAACCAACCGCCTCATCGCGCTGGCGAAAGATGTTGCGGCCAAGCCCGATCCGCGTGAGCTCGACGTGGTGATTTCCACCGGCGAACAGGTCACGATCGGCCTGCTGTGCATGGCGCTGCAGGACATCGGCGTGCCGGCCAAGAGCTACACCGGCGGCCAGGTGCGCATCCTCACCGACAACGCCCATACCAAGGCCCGTATCCTGAACATCGACGAGGCGCCGATCCGCAAGGATCTCGACAGCGGTTCCGTCGTTGTCGTAGCCGGCTTCCAGGGCGTGGACGAGCACGGCAACATCACCACGCTCGGCCGTGGCGGCTCGGACACCACCGGCGTGGCGCTGGCCGCGGCGTTGAAGGCCGACGAGTGCCAGATCTATACCGACGTCGACGGCGTCTATACCACCGACCCGCGCATCGTCCCCGAAGCCCGCAAGCTGGACACCATCACCTTCGAGGAAATGCTCGAGATGGCCAGCCTGGGCTCCAAGGTGCTGCAGATCCGCTCGGTCGAATTCGCCGGCAAGTACAAGGTCAAGCTGCGCGTCCTCTCGAGCTTCCAGGAAGGAGGAGAGGGCACGCTCATCACCGTTGAGGAAGACAAGAACATGGAACAGCCCGTTATCTCCGGCATCGCCTTCAACCGCGACGAAGCCAAGCTCACCGTGCTCGGCGTGCCCGACAAGCCCGGTATTGCCTACCAGATCCTCGGGCCGATCGCCGACGCCAACCTCGACGTCGACATGATCATCCAGAACGTCGGCCATGACGGCACCACCGATTTCTCCTTTACTGTCGCCCGCGGCGACCTGGACAAGGCGGTTGCCATCCTGGAAGGTGTCAGGAGCCACATCGGCGCGCGCGCGATCGAAGGCGACAAGACCATGTGCAAGGTCTCCATCGTCGGCGTCGGCATGCGTTCGCATCCGGGCGTGGCATCCAAGATGTTCCGTACCCTGGCCGAGGAAGGCATCAACATCCAGATGATCTCCACCTCCGAGATCAAGATCTCGGTGGCGATCGACGAGAAGTACCTGGAACTGGCCGTGCGCGTGCTGCACAAGGCCTTCGGCCTCGACCAGGGCGTCTGAGCGACGTCGTCCGGGCGCTCCCGGCAAGTGCCTGTGATTGCGTCGCTGCGGTTTGCGATGGCACTTGGCAGGAAAGCACTAGGGGATGTCGAACGGAAATTGACCACGCGGGGCGGAATCTATATAGTGCCGCCTTCGTGTTGGAGACGTGGCCGAGAGGTCGAAGGCACTCCCCTGCTAAGGGAGCATGCGGGCTAAAACTCGCATCGAGGGTTCGAATCCCTCCGTCTCCGCCAAGCATCATCAAGAAAGCGCCTTTCGGGGCGCTTTTTTGTTGCCCGCGGCACAGCGTGTTGCCCGCGGGGCCGGGCGAGTGGTGAGGTTGCAAAAACCACAACAACAGTGTGGTTGTGATGAATCAAACATCACTTTTCCCTCGTGCGCCTAGCACAACGCCGCGGAGTCTGGCGCGGTTCGTTTGCGAATAATGATTATTCGCGTGGGCATATATCTTGCGGAATGGGGCGGTCCAAAGCATCCGTGTGCGGCCGCGGCCTGGCTTGCGCTTGCCGTAGCGGATGGCGATGGCGAAGTCATCCTGCCTGATCACCATTCACCGAGAAGAGCCCGCACATGTTTTCCAAGATGCTTACCGGCCTGATGGCCGTCACCCTCAGCCTCCTGGCCGGATCGGCCCTGGCCGGTCCCGACTGGGCCGCCATCGAGCGCGCCCGTGCCGAACGCAAGGCACAGGCAACGGCCAAGCCGGCCCTGGAAGTGGCGGAGCAGAAGGTGCTGCCGGTCAATCATGGTCCTCGCGCGGAGTTCCGCCCGGTGTCGGCTGCGCCGGAAGCGTCGGTCGTGGCGCCGACCAGCGTCGCGCGCCAGTAAGCGCTTGCCGGTGTGCGGCGGGGCGTGCGCTCCGCCCCGCCCGAATGCATCCCGAGGCGGCCCTGGTGGCCGCCTTGTCGTTTGCGGGCCGCGTCGGCGGTTTCGGCCTGCGGATTTTTCATTCTTGCGGTGAATCAAGGATTCCGGCAGCCCTGGCTCCGAGAATGCCTCCGTCACAGACCTCATCCCATCTGAAACGGAGTCACGAGACCATGAGCCGAGAACAAGACAACATGCCGGACGCCCAGCCGGACCAGAGCCGCCGCAGGTTCCTGAATACCGCGGCGGTCGCGGGTCTTGCCGGAGCCAGCATGACTGTAGGCCTGTCGGCCTGCAACCAGGAGAAGAAAGCTGCTCCGGCGGCCGCTGCGCCTGCCGCGGCAGTGGCCGACGACGGCCACGGCCCCCACCTCAAGCCGGGTGAGCTCGACACCTACTACGGATTGTGGAGCGGTGGCCACACCGGCGACTTCCGCGTGCTCGGCCTGCCCTCGGGGCGTGAACTGCACCGCGTGCCCTGCTTCGTGCCGGATGCGCTGGTCGGCTGGGGGATCACCAACGAATCCAAGGCCATCATGGGCACCAAGCCCGACGGCAGCCTGAAATACACCGTCGGCGATACCCACCACACCCATGCGTCCTACAAGGACGGCAACTACGACGGCCGCTACGCCTGGATCAACGACAAGATCAACAGCCGCATCGCCCGTATCAGGCTCGACTACTTCATCTGCGACAAGATCACCGAACTGCCCAATGTGCAGGGCTTCCACGGCATCTTTCCGGACAAGCGCGACCCGGTCGATCCGGCGATCAACTACACCACGCGGGTATTCTGCGGGGCCGAGTTCCATATTCCGCTGCCCAACGACGGTCGCGACATGGAAACGCCGGAGAAGTACCGCACGCTGTTCTCCTGCGTGGATGCGGAGAGCATGGAAGTGCGCTGGCAGGTGCTGATCGACGGCAACTGCGACCTCGTTGCGACGTCCTACGACGGCAAGCTTGCCGCGACCAACCAGTACAACACCGAGGGTGGCTTCCGTTACGAAGGCATGATGTCGGCCGAGCGCGACGCCTGCCTGTTCTTCAACATCGCCCGCATCGAAGCCGCGGTGAAGGCCGGCAAGTTCACCACCTTCGGCAATTCGAAGGTGCCGGTGGTCGATGGCACCCGTGCCGCCAACGCCGACCCCAAGACCGCGCTCACTGCCTATGTGTCGGTGCCGAAAAACCCGCACGGCGTGAATGCCAGCCCGGATGGCAAGTACTTCATCTGCGCCGGCAAGCTGTCGCCGACCGCGACCGTGATCGAACTCGCCAAGGTGCTGGAATGGTTCGAGGGCACGCTGCCCGAACTCGACAAGGCCATCGTCGCCGAGGTCGAGATCGGCCTCGGTCCGCTGCACACTGCGTTCGACGGCCGCGGCAACGCCTACACCACGCTCTTCCTCGACAGCCAGATCGTGAAGTGGAATGTCGACGCGGCAATCAAGTTCCAGGCTGGCGACCAGAACGCCAAGTACGTGGTCGACCGCCTCGACGTCACCTATCAGCCGGGTCATATCAATGCCTCGCAGTCGGAAACCATGTTTGCCGACGGAAAGTGGCTGGCGGTGGGCTGCAAGTTCTCCAAGGACCGCTTCCTGCCGGTCGGCCCGCTGCACGCCGAGACCGAGCAGCTGGTCGACATCTCCGGCGAGAAGATGAAGCTGGTGGCCGATCACCCGGTGCGCCCCGAGCCGCACGACTTCATCATTTTCAAGCGCGAGCTGCTGCGTCCGAAGCAGATCTACGACATGAACGAGTTCCCGCTCGCGGTCAAGGATCAGAAGGAAGCCGGTGTGTTCCGCGAGGGCAAGAAGGTCACGGTGAAGATTGCCTCGCTGGCGCCGGCCTTCGAGCCGCGCGAGTTCAAGGTCAAGCTGGGCGACGAGGTCACCATCATCCTGACCAACCTCGACAAGGTCGAGGACCTGACGCACGGCTTCGCCATCCCGAAGTACAACGTCAATTTCATCGTCAATCCGCAGGAAACCAAGTCCGTCACCTTCAAGGCCGACAAGCTCGGGGTGTACTGGTGCTACTGCACCCACTTCTGCCACGCGCTGCACCTCGAGATGCGCACCCGGATGATCGTGGAAGCCTGATCCTGCATTTGCTGGGTTGTATGGGGTGAGTTTCGAGGGGCCGCGTGCCCCTCGCTTTTTTTCCGTGCGGCGGCGGGGGCGGTCGCCCGGCGGAAATTGACCCGCAACAAGTACAGCCGCCACGGCAGTTTCTAGACTGCCGTCACACCGTCCCCAACGGACCGTACCATGAACATGCCGAACGCCTTCAGAGCGCTGATCGTCCTTATTGTCTTCCTGCTCGCCGCGCCGCTGGTGCGTGCCGATGCCTACGAGGCCAAGCTGCCCGCCGAGCTCAACACCGCACCCAGGCTGTGCGATTACGCGCCCTGCACCGAGGTGCTGCCGGGTGCAAGCACGTTCTCCGAGCGCAAGGGCCGGCCTTTCTACGTCGAGGGCTACGCGGAGGAAGCCGGCAAGCGCCGCCTCGTCGGCTACGTGATGCTCTCGACCGACATCACCGACATCCCTGCCTATTCCGGCAAGCCGGTGGTGACGCTGATCGGCATGGACGCCGCCGGCCGCTTCACCGGCAGCCGCATCCTCAAGCACTCCGAGCCCATCCTGCTGCTAGGCATCCCGGAATCCGCGCTGGTGCGCTTCAACCAGCAGTACCTCGGCAAGTTCGTCGGCGACAACATCGAGATCGGTCATTCGCGGCCGGAAGAGGACATCATCGGGCTGGACGCGATCTCCGGCGCCACCGTCACCGTGATCGCGCAGAACCAGGTGATGATGACCTCCGGCGCGGCGGTGGCGCGCCAGGTCGGCATCCTGGAGCGCACCGTGCGGCCGCCGGCACGCTACCGCGAAACCGGCGCACGGCCCGACTGGGCGGCGCTGGTGAAGGAAGGCAGCGTGCAAAGGCTGACGGTGAAGCCGGAGCAGGTCGGCCTGCCGCGTGGCGACGAACCCTTCATCGAGCTCTGGTTCGGCCATCTCAACCAGCCCGACGTCGGCCGTGCGCTGCTCGGCGACACCAGCTGGAACAACCTGATGGCGCAGCTCAAGCCCAACGAGCAGGCGATCTTCGTGATCCGCAGCGCCGGCAAGGAATCCTTCAAGGGCTCCGGCTTCGTGCGCGGCGGGCTCTACGACCGGGTGCAGGTGCGCCAGGGCCAGGACGCCTTCACCTTCCGCGACCTCGACTACCTCAACCTCTACGGTCTCGCGGCGCCGGGCGCGCCCGCCTTCAACGAGTCGGCGATCTTCATCATCCGCTCGGATGCCTTCTCCGCCGCCTACCCGTGGAAGTTCATCTTCCTCGGCAACCGGGTCGACCGCGAAACCGGCGCGCGCAGCTTCGCCAACTTCGACAGCGAATACTGGCTGCCGGCGCACTACCTCGAAGGCGGCCGCCCCGAGGTGAAGAAGCCGGCGCCGCCGTGGCTGAGGGTGTGGCAGACGCGTACCGTCGAAATCGCCGCCTTCGCCGCGCTGCTGCTGGCGGTGGGCGTGGTCTATGCCCAGCGCGACCGCCTCACGCGCGCCGCTACGCGCACCAACAAGTGGCCGGTCAATGCCTTCAAATACACCGGCTGGGTGATCAGCATCGGTTTCGTCGGCTTCCACCTGATGGCGCAGCCCTCGATCACCCAGGTGCTCACCTGGTTCCACGCGCTGCTGTTCCAGTGGCAGTGGGAGCTCTTCCTCACCGACCCCTTCATCTTCCTGTTCTGGATCTTCATCATCGTCACCGTCTTCCTGTGGGGCCGGGGACTGTTCTGCGGCTGGCTGTGCCCCTTCGGCTCGCTCTCCGAACTGCTCTACAAGATCGGCGGCGCGGCCGGGTTGAAGCGCTGGCAGTTCAAACTGCCCAAGCGCTGGCACAACCGGCTGAAGTGGGTGAAGTACGGCGTGTTCGCCGGCCTGCTGGCGGTGTCGGTGTTCTCGATGGGGCTGGCAGAAATGCTGGCCGAGGTCGAACCCTTCAAGACCACCTTCCTGGTCGGCATCTTCAACCGCAGCTGGCCCTACACCCTGTTCGCCGCCGGCCTGCTCGGGCTGTCGATCTTCACCGAGCGGCCGTTCTGCAAGTACCTGTGCCCGCTCGGCGCCTCGCTGGCAATGCCGACGACCTTCCGCTGGTTCGGCCTCAAGCGCAAGCAGGAATGCACCAGCTGCAAGGCCTGCGCGGTCGGCTGCGGCTCGCAGGCGATCGACGACGACGGCCGCATCGACCAGCGCGAATGCCTGCACTGCCTGGACTGCATGGTGCTGTACACCGACGACCACGCCTGTCCGCCGCTGGTCCAGGAGCGCAAGCGCCGCAGCAAGGCCGGTCTGGCGATCACTCCAATCGGCGCCGACGGCTATTACATCCCGATCAAGCCGGTGCCGGCCGCTAAGGCCGCGGACTGAAGGAGAACGCGAACATGGTCGATCCGAAAATGCTGACCGAGCCGGTGCAGCTGCCCTATGCCGGCGACGACAAGGGCGTGGCCGCGCGGCTGGCGGCGGAGGCCTGGGACCACCTGTGGCCGTGGAGCCGCAGCGGCTTCCAGCGCCAGCGCGCACTGCAGGGCGCCGGCCTAGCGCTCGCGCTGGCGGCGAGCGTGGTGTGGGTGCTGGCGGCGATGGGGCGGCTGGAGGCCGGTGCCGTCATCGGCTGGTGGTTCGGCTGGAGCGTGTTCGAGGTGGTGGTGCGGCTGGGCGCCAAGCCCTACGTCAAGGAAGGCCCGTGGTGGGGCCGGCGCTACCGCGCGGCTTCGCTGATGGACATGCTCTGCTACGTCGGCTTCAAGAACCTGCTGATCGGCGCCGCGCTGTTCCTGGCGCTGAAGTCGCTCGGCCTGCTGGTGGTGTGATCCCGCCATGCGCCGCGCCGTCGTCCGCCTGTTGATCCTCGCCGCCTGCGCCGCACTCGCGCAGGGCGCCGCCGCTGCCACGCTGCAGGTGGCGCCAGGCGAATCCATCCAGGCGGTGCTGGATCGCGCCGAAGCCGGCGATGTGATCGAGGTGGCGCGCGCCCGCTATGAGGAAAACCTGCGCATCACCCGGCCGCTGACCCTGCGCGGCATCGACCGCCCGACGATTTCCGGCGGCGAACGCGGCGACACCATCCGCGTCACCGCCACTGACGTGGTGATCGAAGGCCTGATCGTCGCCGACTCCGGCGGCAGCCTGCGCGAGCAGAACGCAGGCATCTACCTGCAGCCCGGCGCCCACCGCGCGGTGGTGCGCAATTGCGACCTCACCTACAACCTGTTCGGCCTGTGGGTGGAGCAGGCCGACGACGTGCTGATCGAAGGCAACGTCATCACCGGCAAGCGCGACTACCTGTCGTCCCAGCGCGGCAACGGCGTGCAGCTCTACAACACCCGGCGCGCCAAGGTGATCGGCAACGAGGTCAGCTTCGTGCGCGACGCCCTCTACGTAGACGTCACCCACGACGCGGTCTTCCGCGGCAACAAGCTGCACCACAGCCGCTACGGCACCCACTACATGAACTCCTACCGCAACCTGTGGGAGGACAACGACGTATGGATGAACCGCGGCGGCCTGGCGCTGATGGAAGTGCGCGACCAGATCGTGCGCAACAACCGCGTGTGGGCCAATTCCGACCACGGCATCATGCTGCGCACCATCCAGGATGCGGTGGTGGAGAACAACATCGTTGCCGGCAACTCGCGCGGCTTCTTCATCTACGACGCCGAATACAACACCCTGCGCGGCAACCTGCTGGTCGACAACATCGTCGGCGTGCATCTGTGGGCCGGCTCCAAGAACAACCAGGTCGAGCGCAACGACTTCGTCGCCAACCGCGAGCAGGTGCGCTACGTCGGCGCCCGGGACGAATTGTGGGGGATCAAGGAAGGCAACCACTGGAGCAACTATCTTGGCTGGGACCGCAACGGCGACGGCCAGGGCGATGTGCGCTACGAAGCCAACGACCTGGTCGATCGCCTGAGCTGGAAGCACCCGCTGATGAAGCTGCTGCTCGCCAGCCCGGCGGTTCAGACCCTGCGTCTGGTCGGCCAGCAGTTTCCGCTGCTGCGTGCCCCCAGCGTGGTCGACCCCAAGCCGCGCATGCGGCCCGACAAGGACAACTGGAGAGACTGGCGTGGCAAGACTTTCCCTGGTGCGCGCTGAGATGAACGACCCCCACGCTCACTTCGTTCGCTGCCCCCCTAGGGGGCTGCGCCGCCCTTGGGGTGGCCCGGCGGGCGGCGCGGCGCCCGTCTCATACGCCGTGGGTCGCGCCGCGCGCTGTGGCGCAACTGAGATGCGAGCCGATGCCATGACCGACGCCGCCGAGGTGGTGATCGCTGCCCGCGGGGTGCACAAGCACTACGGCGCGGTGCATGCGGTCGACGGCGTCGATCTCGACATCCGCCGTGGCGAACTGTTCGGCCTCATCGGCCACAACGGCGCGGGCAAGAGCACGCTGTTCAAGATGATGCTGGGCCTGATCCCGGCCACCGCGGGCGAGATCCGCATCGCCGGCACCGGGGTCGGCGGGCGCGACTTCCGCGCGGTGCGCCGCAGCGTCGGCTACCTGCCGGAAAACGTGGTGCTCTACGACAACCTCACCGGGCTGGAGACGCTGCAGTTCTTCGCCCGCCTCAAGGGCGCGCCGGCCGCCGACTGCGCGCCGGCGCTGGAGCGCGTCGGCCTCGCCCACGCGGCGCGGCGGCGGGTACGCGAATACTCCAAGGGCATGCGCCAGCGGCTCGGCTTCGCCCAGGCGCTGCTCGGCAAGCCGCAGATCCTGTTCCTCGACGAACCCACCACCGGGCTGGACCCGGAGGCGATCCGCGAGTTCTACGCCATCCTGCGCGGCCTGCGCGCCGAGGGGGTGACCATGGTGCTTACTTCGCACATCCTCGCCGAGATCCAGGAGCGGGTGGATCGCCTCGCCATCATGGCCGCCGGCAAGGTGCAGGCGCTCGGCACCGTGCAGGGCCTGCGCGAGCAGATGGACCTGCCGCTGTGGTTCGAGGTGCAGGTCGCCGACGCCGACTTCGGCGCGGTGCGCGCCGCGCTCGGCCACCTGCCGGTGAGCGCCATCGAGGCGCGCGACGGCCGCGTCGCGGTGCAATGCCGGCGCGAAGCCAAGATGGCGGTGCTGGAAGCGCTCGCCGCGCTCGACGGCAAGGTGCGCGACATCCATGTGCGCGAACCCTCGCTCGAAGACGTGTTCTTCGGCTTTTCGGACTGAGGAGGCGGGCATGGAAATCCGTCAGGTCGCCACCATCGCCGGCAAGGAATTCTGGGACCGCATCCGCAACCGCTGGGTGCTGGCGGTGGCGCTGGTGTTCACCGCCTTCGCGCTGGTCATCGCCTACTTCGGCGCGGCGCAGCAGGGCGCGGTCGGCTTCCGCTCGATCGAGGTCACCATCGCCAGCCTGGTCAGCCTGGTGATCTACCTGATCCCGCTGATCGCGCTGATGCTGGGCTTCGACGCCATCGTCGGCGAGCGCGAGCGTGGCTCGCTCGACCTACTGCTGACTATGCCGATCACCCGCTTCGAGCTCATCCTCGGCAAATACCTCGGGCTGGCCGGCGCGCTGACCTTCTCCACGGTGGCCGGTTTCGGCCTGGTGGCGCTGGTGCTGGCGCGCCAGCTCGATCTGGCCGCGTTGTTCCACTACTTCGGCTTCATGGCGAGTTCGGTGCTGCTGGGCATGGCCTTCCTCAGCCTGGCGGTGATGCTGTCGGTGTTCGCCGCCGACCGCACCCGCGCCTCCGGGCTGGCGATCGCGCTGTGGTTCTTCTTCGTGCTGGTGTTCGACCTGCTGCTGCTCGGCGCGCTGGTGCTCACGGGCGACAGCTACGGCGGCGAGATCTATCCCTACCTGCTGCTGGCTAATCCGGCCGACGTGTTCCGCATCCTCAACATCTTCAGCCTGGACGACGTGCGCACGCTCTACGGCCTCGCCACGGTGTTCCCGCCGGCGCTCGCCCAGCCCTGGCTGCTCGGTGCGGTAATGGCCGGCTGGATCGCCGCGCCGCTGGGCATCGCCGCCTGGCGCTTCCACAAGTGAGAACGATCATGACCCCCACGCCCCTCCGTCGCCTGCTGCTCGTCGCGCTCACATCCGGCCTGCTCGTCGCCTGCGGCCAGCCCGCCGACGAGGCGCCGGCCTCGCTGGTGGTCGAAATCGACCAGAGCACCGCCTGCGCGCTCGACGGCATGCTGCTCGCCGACTATCCCGGCCCCAAGGCGCAGATCCACTACGAGGGCCGCGCCGAACCCGATTTCTTCTGCGATACGGTGGAGATGTTCTCCATTTACCTCAAGCCCGAACAGGTGCGCGGCGTGCGCGCGCTCTACGTGCAGGACATGGGCAAGGCCAACTGGGACGAACCGCGCGGTCACTGGATAGACGCCAAGGCCGCCTGGTACGTGCACGGCTCCAAGCGCAAGGGCTCGATGGGGCCGACCATCGCCAGCTTCGGCAGTGAGGCGGACGCGCAGAAGTTCGTCGCCGAGTACGGCGGCAAGGTCTACCGCTTCGAGGCGGTGACGCCCGAGATGGTGGCGCTCGACGGCGGCGCGCTGCACGACCAGCGGATGTAGTCGCATGCAACTCAGCCGCCGCCTGCCTTCGCTGCGCCTGCCGGTCAGGCGTATTGGCTTGTTGTCCGCTGCCGTCTGCGTGCTCGCGGGCGCCGCCTACGCATGGAGTGCTCACAAGCCGGCAGCCGAAGCAGACGCGGCGTTGCCGCCCGACGTCTGCATCGTCCGCCCCGGCGCGCCTTTCCCCGGCGCGGTGCACGCCTACGATCCGGCTTCGGGCTTGGCGATGCTGGCGGCGCGGCCGGTGCCCGCCCATGCCCGCTGCGCGGTGTGCGGCATGTTTCCGGCGCGCCATCCCGATTGGGCGGCGCAGCTGATCACCGACAATGGCGACGCCTGGTTCTTCGATTCACCGGTGGACATGCTGCTTTTCCTCGCCGACAGCGCGCGCTACACCCGCGGCATCGCCATCGGCGCCATCGCGGCGCGCTACGTCAGCGACCACGCCGGCGGCGGCTGGGTGGCGGCCGACGAAGCCTGGTTCGTGCACGGCTCCTCGGCCACCGGCCCGATGCGCGGGCCGGACCTCCCTGCCTTCGCCAGCCGCGCCGCGGCCGAGGCGCTGGCTGCGGCGCAGGGCGGCCGTGTGCTGCGCTTCGCCGAACTCGACGCCACGCTCGTCGCCGCCCTGCGCCAGACCTATCCCGCGCACTGAGCAGCGCGGGCACTGGTAAGCTGCGCGCCTTCCCCATCCGTCAGGCCCGCGACATGGACCAGCGCATCGTCGGCTACCACCTCGACGAGGAAAACCACTGGGTGGCCGAACTGGAGTGTGGCCACTTCCAGCACGTGCGTCACGATCCGCCCTGGCAGAACCGGCCGTGGGTGGCGACGGACGCTGGCCGCAAAGCCATGCTCGGTCATCGCCTCGCCTGCAAGAAGTGCGATGCAGGGGCGCCGCCGGACAGCTGCTAGACCGCGTCCGCCGGCAGGATCTGCCAGGCGCTGCCCGATATGAGTAGCTAATCGCCCCATTCTGGGGCGTTTGTGGGCTTTTGATGGACAAATGCACGATGTTGGTGCATATTCCCGGCCCGCTGTCGTCCCGTCCGACGCTGTCTGCTCGTTTCGATTCAGCGGCGCTGGCGGTCCCATCGCGGACCGCTTCCGCCTGTGCCGCAGCGGGAAAGCGCGCGGCAGCCGATCTATTTTCGTCCTTTTCGAACCCCCGTCCAATCCGGCATGCGTGCCGGACCGCAGCCGCGAGCATGGCCACCAGCACCGCCCTCCGTCCATCGGCGAAATCCGCCGGCGATCTACGTCCGCAATGGCTGCGCTTCGTGCTGCCGCTGCTTGCCGTGTCCTTGCTGATGGGGGTGACAGGGGTGGTCGGCTATCGCTACCTGAGCGAGGAGATCCGCCGCGAGACCCATCGCACGCTGGTAGCGATCGCGGAGCAGAAGCGGCAACTGATCGAAGACGCGCTCGCCGAGACGAGTGCCGACGCCGAGCTGTTCTTTGCCCGCCATACCCAGCTCGAAACGCTGTTCGGCCAGTGGCTGAGCGGTGGCCGGCGCGACGCGGCCCTGCTGGAGCGGATGCGCTTCCTCATGGACAAGCTCACGCGGACACGCGGCTGGGGCGGGCTGGCGGTGATCGACAGCGAAGGGCGCCCGGCGGTGGTGGTCGGCGAGGCGGACATCAGCCAGCATGCCGCCCTGATCCGCGACGTGCTGCGCAGGCCGCGCGTCGAATTGGTCGATCTGCACCGTGACGCACGGGGCGTGGCGCATTACGGCGTACTGGCGCCCATCGGCAGCGCGGGCGCGCCGCCGCAGGGGGTGGCTTACCTCAGTTGGCGGGCCGACCGCGCCCTGTATCCGCTGGTCGAGTCGTGGCCGGTGCCGACCCGCAGCGCCGAGACCTATCTCGTCCGGCGCGACGGCGAAGGGGTGCGCTTCCTCACGCCGCTACGCCATCTGCAGGATGCTGCGCTGTCGCTGACCCGTCCGCTGGATGCGCCCGATCTGCCCGCCGCGCGCGCCGCGCAAGGCGAACTCGGCATCCTTTCCGGCGGGCGCGACTATCGCGGCGTGCCGGTACTTGCCTACGCGTCGCCGGTCGCCGGAACGCCCTGGCTGATGCTGGCCGAGATCGACGAAGTCGAGGCCTATGCCGGTATCCGGTCGATGGCCTGGGCCACCGGCCTGGTCATGGGGCTGGGCCTGCTGCTGGTCTATTCGGCGGGTTACCTGCTGTGGCGTCGCAGCCGCCAGCGCCAGGAGCTGGCCACGCTGCAGGCCCAGCGGGCGGCCGAAGCCCGCTTCCGCGTCATCTTCGAGCAGGCGCCGCTGGGCATCGTGCTGCTCGATGCGCACAGCGGCTGCATCACCGAGGCCAACTGGCGCTACGCCGACATCGTCGGCTACACGCCCGACAGGCTGGTCGGGCTCGATCCGCTGAGCCTGACCCATCCCGACGACGTCGACGACAGCCGCGACCACATTGCCCGCCTGAACGCCGGCACGCTGGCTGGCTACCGCATCAACAAGCGCTACCTGCGGCTCGACGGCACGGTGGTGTGGGCCAGCCTGACCTGCGCCCCGGTCCAGGTCGAGGCCGAGGAGGCGCCGCGCTATCTCTTCATCGTCGAGGACATCACCGCGCGCCGGCAGATGGAGGAGCAGCTGCGCCAGGCTTACGACGCCGCCGAAGCCGCCAACGCCGCCAAGAGCGAATTCCTCGCGCACATGAGCCACGAGATCCGCACGCCGATGAATGCGGTGCTCGGTCTCGCCCAGGTGCTGGAGCGCGAACCGCTGGCCGCGAATCAGCGCGAGATGGTCGAACGCATACGCAGCGCGGGCCAGTCGCTGCTTGCCATCCTCAATGACGTGCTCGACCTTTCCAAGATCGAGGCCGGCCAGTTGCGCCTCGAAATCCGGCCCTTCGACCTCGGCGGCCTGCTCGCCAATCTCGACAGCCTGATGGGCCAGGCGGCCAGGGCCAAGGGACTGGTGCTGCGCATCGAGGAAGCCTCGCCGCTGCCGAGCGGCCTGCTGCTCGGCGACGGGCTGCGGCTGGAACAGGTGCTGTTCAACCTCACCGGCAACGCCATCAAGTTCACCGGGCAGGGTACGGTGACGGTGTCCGTCCGCCTGCAGCCGGCCGGCGAGTCCGCACTGCGTTTGCGCATCGAGGTGCGCGACACCGGCATCGGCATTGCCCCCGCGGTCAGGGCCCGGCTGTTCCTGCCCTTTGCCCAGGCCGACGCCGGCATTGCCCGCAGTTTCGGCGGTACCGGTCTGGGCCTGTCCATCTGCAAGCGCCTGGTGGAGCTGATGGGGGGCGAGATCGGCGTCGACAGCAAGCCGGGCGAGGGCAGCACCTTCTGGTTCGAACTGCCCTTGCAGCGCGCGGCCGAAGGCGAGCAGCCGGTCGCGGCGGTGCGTTCAGCACCATCCGGTCCGCGCCTGTCGGGCGCACACCTGCTGGTGGTGGACGACAGCGCCATGAACCGGGACCTGGTGGCGCGCGCGCTCAAGCTGGAGGGCGCCACCGCCACGCTGGCGGCCGACGGCCAGCAGGCGGTCCAACTGCTCAAGACCGACGCCACGCGTTACGACGCGGTGCTGATGGACGTGCAGATGCCGGTGATGGACGGCCTGACCGCGACCCGGCTGATACGCAGCGAGCTTGGTCTGCTCGACCTGCCCGTCATTGCCTTCACCGCCGGCGTGCGCGACGAACAGCAGGCGGCAGCGCGTGCGGCGGGCGCGAACGACGTGCTTGCCAAACCGATGGATCTGGACGAGATGGCGGTGCTGCTGGCGGGGTGGGTCCGCCCGCGGACGGAGGCAGTCGCCACCGCGGCACAATGCGCGGTGGCCGACGCCGGATGCGCGGAACCGGCGCAGCCCGCCGTGGCAGCAGCCGATGATGCCGACGTTTTCCCGCACATCGCCGGCATCGATCGCGACCGCGCCGTGCAGCGTCTCGGCGGCGACCGCGCCATGTTCCTCAGCCTGCTGGAGATGTTCGTCGAGGACAATGCCGACGCTGCCGAATGCGCGCGGCGCGAGCTGGCCGCGGGCCAGCGCGACAAGGCGGCCCGGCGCATGCACACCCTGGCCAGCAACGCCGGCTTCCTGTGCGCGCTGGAGCTGATGGAGTCGGCGCGCGCGCTGGAAGGCGCGATCGACCGCGGCGAGACGGCGCTGGATGCCCGGTTTGCCGCCGTCGCCGGTCAGATTGCCGAGGTGGTCGACGCCAGCGCCGCCTGGCGCTGACGCACGATACCGGCGCTGCCTCCGCCGGGCCGGAACGCTCAGGCGTCCAACGCCGCTGCCGGGCCGAAGAACTCGTAGTGCGTCCGTTCGGCCGGCACGCCGAGCGCCGCCAGGTGCTTCTTCACCAGCGCCATGAAGGGCTTGGGGCCGAGGAAGTAGGCATCCAGCACGGCCGGGTCGGGCAGCCAGTCGCGCAGCTGCTCGCGGGTGAGGAAACCCTCGCCATGCGCCTGGTCGCCACGGCGCGGTTCGCTGTAGCAGTAGAAGCGCTTGAGCGCCGGGTGGCGCTCGGCGAGCGCGTCCACCCAGTCGCGGAAGGCGTGCACGCCGCCGTGGCGGGCGCAGTGGATGAAGTGCACTTCGCGGCCGCCGGCCAGCGCGGCTTCCAGCATCGGCAGCGTCGGCGTGATGCCGACCCCGGCGGTGATCAGCGCCAGCGGACGGTCGCCGTCCTTCAGCTTGAAGTCGCCGGTGGGCGGATAGAGCGCCAGCACGTCGCCTTCGTTCACCGCGTCGTGCAGGTGGCCGGACACCTTGCCGCCGGCCTCGCGTTTGACGCTGATGCGGTAATCGATGCCATTGGGCGCCGCCGACAGCGAGTAGTTGCGGCGCATTTCGTCGCCGCCGATGTTCAGTCTGATGCCGATGTACTCGCCCGGCTGGTGGCGCAGGACCGGCTTGCCGTCCGCCGGCACGAGGTAGAAGGAGGTGATCTCCTCGCTCTCGCGCTCCTTGCGGGCGACGCGGAATGCGCGCTCGCCGCGCCAGCCGCCGTCGGCCGCGGCGTGTTCCGCGTAGACGGCTTCCTCTGCGCCGATCAGCAGGTCGGCGAGCTGGCCGTAGGCCGCCGCCCAGGCTTCGATCACGGCGTCGGTGGCGATTTCGGCGCCGAGCACTTCGCGGATCGCGCGCAGCAGGCAGCTGCCGACGATGGGGTAGTGCTCCGGCAGCACCTGCAGCGACACGTGCTTGTGCACGATCTGGCCGACCAGCGGGCCGAGCGCGTCGAGCCGGTCGATGTGCTTGGCGTACATCAGCACGCCGTTGGCGAGCGCGCGGGGTTGGTCGCCGCTGGCCTGGTGCGCTTGGTTGAACAGCGGGCGCACCTGCGGGAACTCGTTCAGCATGATGCCGTAGAAGTGCTTGGTGAGCGCCTCGCCGCCGGTTTCGAGCAGCGGTACGGTGGCCTTGATGATGTCGCGGTGTTGCTGGCTCAGCATGGTCTCTCCTGGGGATTTTCGCTTGTAGGACGCACCGCCTTGGGCGGCAATGCGCGAAGGCGATGTAGATCAGGTTTCGTGCCAGGATGAAAAACCCGTAAGATCAGTTGCTTGAAAAGTGAAGGAGTCAATCTGACAGCGCTGCAGCGTTGTCGAAATAACTCTTTAAGTGTCGATATGACAACAAATCCGCTGCTGTTCACGCTGATCCCGCTGGTAGACGACCTGGCTCGCGAGCTACCCGAACAGGAACGCTACCGCCGCCTGCTGGAGGCACTGCGCACGCTGCTGCCCTGCGACGCCACCGCCTTGCTGCGCCTGGAGGGCGACACCCTGCTACCACTGGCGATCAACGGTCTCAGCCCGGATACCCTGGGCCGGCGTTTCCGGGTGGCCGATCATCCGCGCTTCGCCGCCTTGCTCGGCGGCGATGGGCCGACCCGCTTCGCTGCGGATTCGCCGCTGCCCGATCCCTATGACGGCCTGGTGCAGGGCGCACAGCTCGAGGTGCACGACTGCCTCGGCTGCCCGCTCTTTCTCGATGGCCGGCCCTGGGGTCTGCTGACGCTGGATGCGCTCGATCCGCGCCGCTTCGCCGACGCCGACCTGGAAATGCTGGAGAACTTCGCCAGCCTGGCCGCCGCCACGGTGCGCGCGGCCCAGCGCATCGACGCACTCGCCCGCAGCGAGGCCGACGCCAGGGCCCGCGCCGAAATCTATCGCCAGGCGGCGGGGCAGGCGCCGGCGCACCAGCTGATCGGCCACAGCGCCGTCTTCCGCCGGCTGCAGAAGGAGATCGCGGTGGTGGGCGACAGCGATCTCACCGTACTCGTCAACGGCGAAACCGGGGTCGGCAAGGAACTGGTAGCGCAAGCCATCCACGCCCATTCGCCGCGCGCGGGGCGGGTGCTGGTGAGCGTGAACTGTGCGGCGCTGCCGGAAAACCTGGTGGAAAGCGAACTCTTCGGCCATGTGCGCGGCGCCTTCTCCGGCGCCGTCAGCGACCGCCGCGGCAAGTTCGCGCTGGCCGATGGCGGTACGCTCTTCCTCGACGAGGTCGGCGAGCTGCCGCTGCCGGCCCAGGCCAAGCTGCTGCGGGTGCTGCAGGGCGGCCAATTGCAGCGGCTGGGGTCGGACCAGGAGCAGACGGTGGATGTGAGGGTGATCGCCGCCACCAACCGCGACCTTGCCGACGAGGTGCGCAGCGGGCGTTTCCGCGCCGACCTCTATCACCGCCTCTGCGTCTATCCGCTGCGGGTGCCGCCGCTGCGCGAACGCGGCCGCGACGTGCTGTCGCTGGCCGGCTTCTTCCTTGAACAGAACCGCGCCCGGCTCGGCCTGCGCGGCATCCGGCTGGCGGCCGATGCGCAGGCGGCGCTGCTGGCCTACGACTGGCCCGGCAATGTGCGCGAGCTCGAACACCTGATCGGCCGCGCGGCGCTCAAGGCGCTCGCCGCCCAGGCCGAACGGCCGCGCATCCTCAACCTGGGTGCGGCCGACCTGGAACTGCCGCTGGCGGCGAAGGTGGAGGAGGCGGCCGGCCACACCGCGGCCACGACGGGGCCGACCGAACTGCGCGTCGCGGTCGAGCAGCTGCAGCGCAGCATGGTCGCCGCCAGCCTCGCCCGCCAGGGCGACAACTGGGCGGCGGCCGCACGCGAACTCG
The DNA here is from genome assembly GCF_006496635.1 of Azoarcus sp. DD4. Lineage (NCBI taxonomy): Bacteria > Pseudomonadati > Pseudomonadota > Betaproteobacteria > Rhodocyclales > Zoogloeaceae > Azoarcus > Azoarcus sp. DD4. Next base: position 4,161,852 of record NZ_CP022958.1, on the reverse strand, counting down.
GCATCGACCGCGCCAACCTGCTCCGGCTGGCGAAGCGGCTCGGACTGCGCTGAGCCCGGCGCCGCGCGGTGCCGGCTTGTTACTCCGATTTGGAAACGAGGTAGTCCACCGCCGACTTGACCTCGTCGTCGGTCAGCGTGGCCGCGCCGCCGCGCGCCGGCATCATGCCCTTCTGGCCGGTGAAGCCTTCGAGCGCATGCTTGTACAGCGTGTCCTTGCCCTGGGCGATGCGCGGGCCCCAGTCGGCCTTGTCGCCCGGCTTGGGTGCGCCGGCGACGCCGGCAGCGTGGCACATGGCGCACACCTTCTTGTAGACGCTCTCGCCTGTGGTGTTCTGCGCCACCGCAGGCGCAGGGGCCGGTGCGGGAGCGGCGGCGGTCGGGGCTGCCGGGGCCGGGCTGGCCGGCGGGCTGCTTTCCTGCTGGCCACAGGCGGCGAGCAGGCTGGTAAGGAGGGCGGCGGCGAGCAGGCTGCGTTTCATGGAGGACTCCGTTTCTCTGATGATCGGGGGGATCGCGTCGGCCCGATACGTTCGGGGCTGGCGTCGAGCTGGAGCCATGCTACGAAACCGCGTGCGAAAAGTGCTTGATTCGGGTCAAAATTGGCCCCCCGCGGCGCAACGAGGCGTTCCGCGGGCTTGATCGGCGTCATATCCGCGGCTGCCGCGCCTGCGCTCCAATGCGCATGTGGCGCATGCCGCGGACGCCCTGCGCGTGTCGCCGAGCGACTGCGATTCCCGGCTGCAACGGCGCGGCCCGCGTCCTTCCGTCCTGTTCCCCACCAGGTTGCCCCGATTGAAAGCCCCCGCTCCCGTCCTCGTCTTCCTTTCCGGTTTTCTGCCCGACCAGCAGCGCGTCAACGGCCGCGAGCGCCTGCGCGCGGCGTTCGGTGCGCTGCTCGGCATCCTTGCCACCGCGCTGCTCGGCCGCCTCTTCGTCGATGCCGACGCGGCGCTGCCCTGGGTGATCGCCCCGATGGGCGCCTCGGCCGTATTGCTGTTCGCGGTGCCGGCCAGCCCGCTGGCGCAGCCCTGGGCCATGCTGGGCGGCAATCTGCTGGCGGCCTGCGTCGGGGTGACCTGCGCGCACGGTTTTCACGACCCGACGATCGCCGCGGCGACGGCCGTGTCGGTGGCCATCGGCCTGATGTTCGTGCTGCGCTGCATCCATCCGCCGGCGGGGGCGGTGGCGCTTACCGCGGTGGTCGGGGGCCCGGCCATCCACGCCATGGGCTACGGTTTCGCGCTCTATCCGGTGCTGCTGAATTCGCTCTGCCTGCTGACGCTGGCGATGATCTACAACCGCGCCACCGGCCGCGAGTATCCGCAGAAGAAGGCGGTGATCGCCGCCGCTGCGCCGGAACCGGTCGGCCCGCCCATCCCCCGGCGGGTGTCGGAGGAAGACCTCGACGCGGTGCTGGACGAGTACAACCAGGTCCTGGACATCAGCCGCGAGGACCTGCGCGACCTCTTCATGCGGGCCGAGGCGCACGCCTACCGCCGCCGCTTCGGTACGGTGCATTGCGCTGACATGATGACGCGCGCGGTGATCGCGGTGGAATACGGCACCTTGCTGGAAGATGCCTGGGCGCTGATGCGCCGCCACCGGGTCAAGGCGCTGCCGGTGGTGGACCGTGCGCGCCGGGTGGTCGGCATACTGACCCAGGCGGATTTCATGCGCCATGCCGATCTCGGCGGCTATCGCGGCTTCGACGAACGGCTGCGCCGCTTCATCCGGCGCAGCGGCCGCACGCACGCCGACAAGGCGGAGGTCGTCGGCCAGATCATGACGGCGCCGGCCCAGACCGCGACCGAAAACACGCCGGTGGTCGAGCTGATCGCGCTGCTCGGCGGCGCCGGCCACAGCCACATTCCCATCGTCGACGGGGAGGGGCGCCTCACCGGCATCGTCGCGCCGCGCGACCTGATCGGCGAGCTCTACCAGGGCAGGCTGGCTGCGCCGGGTTGAGTCGCAGTCAGGCGTTGCCGGCTGCAGGACGCGGCGTGAAGGCGAGCACCCGTGTCGAACCCTCGGGCCGGTGCAGCAAATCGGCCAGGGTGTAGGCGTCCAGCACGCGGAACATCGCCGCCAGGGCCTCGCCCAGCACCGCCTGCAACTGGCAGGCGTCGTCCATGTAGCAGTGCGATTCGCTGCCGAAGCACTCGACCAGCGCGAAGTCGGTCTCGGTCTGGCGCAGGACTGCGCCCAGCACGATATCGCGCGGCGGCCGCGCCAGCCGCATGCCGCCGCCCTTGCCGCGCAGGGTTTCGACGTAGCCGGCGCGGCCGAGCTGGTGCACCACCTTGGTCAGGTGGTTCTCGGAGATCGAGTGCGCGCGGGCGATCTCGCCTATGGTGCTGAGGCGGTCGGTATGCTCGGCGAGATACATCAGCACCCGCAGGCAGTAGTCGGAAAAGGTGCTCAGGCGCATGACGCGGCCCTTAAGGTGTATGGAACATATTGATTATGGCCTGCCGCGCTGGTAGTCTGAAAGCTGCATAGGAAATGCAGCTTATGCGCGCCGGTAACGCCGCTGGCAACGGCTCTTCCCGTCCACCGTTTCCTGCGGCGATTCTCCATGTCCGAGCAGCAAAAAAGCCAGCGCGTCATCAACATCCAGCCCCTGTTTGCTTCAGAACCCAAGGTCTATCCGCGCTGGATCGGCGGCATTTTCCAGCGCTGGCGCTGGGTCTTCGCCTGGCTGACGCAGATCGTCTTCTACGGCCTCTGCTGGCTGCCCTGGAACGGCCGGCAGGCGGTGCTGTTCGACCTCGACGCGCGCCGTTTCTACGTGTTCGATTTCGTCCTGTGGCCGCAGGACACCATCTACCTGGCAGTGCTGCTGGTGCTCTCGGCGCTGGCGCTGTTCCTGTTCACCACGGTGGCCGGGCGGGTGTGGTGCGGCTACACCTGTCCGCAGACGGTCTATACCGAGATCTTCCTGTGGATAGAGAAGACCATCGAAGGCGACCGCGCCAAACGGATGAAGCTCGACGCCGCGCCATGGACCCCGCGCAAGCTCGGCCTCAAGACCGCCAAGCATGCGGTCTGGCTGCTGGTGGCCTTGTGGACCGGTTTCACCTTCGTCGGCTACTTCACGCCCGTCCGCGAGCTGGCCGATGTGGCGCTCAAGGTGTCGCTCAGCGGCTGGGAGACTTTCTGGGTGTTGTTCTACGGCGCCGCCACCTACGGCAATGCCGGCTTCATGCGCGAGCAGATGTGCAAGTACATCTGCCCCTACGCCCAGTTCCAGTTCGTGATGTTCGACCCGGATACCCTGATCGTCGCCTACGACGAGGAACGCGGCGAACCGCGCGGCGGCCGTGCGAAGAAGGACGACGCGCGCGGGAAAGGGCTGGGCGACTGCATCGACTGCAGCATGTGCGTGCAGGTGTGCCCCACCGGCATCGACATCCGCAAGGGCCTGCAGCTGGAATGCATAGGCTGTGCCGCCTGCATCGACGCCTGCGACCAGGTGATGGACAAGATGAACTACCCGCGCGGGCTGATCCGCTACTCCACCGAGAACGCGGTCAAGCAGCACAGCTCGCGTGCGCAGATCCTGCGCCGCACGATACGGCCGCGGGTGCTGGTCTACAGCGCGGTGTTCCTCGCTGCGCTCGGCGCGACGGTGTGGTCGCTGGCGACGCGGGTGCCGCTCAAGGTGGACATCCAGCGCGACCGCGCCGCGCTGGCCAGCGAAGCCGCCGACGGTTCCATCGAGAACGCGTTCCGCCTGCAGCTCATCAATGCCAGCGAGCAGCCGCGTGTCTATGCGGTGAGCGTGGACGGGCTGGAGGGCATCCATCTGGCCGAACCGCTGCGGGTGAGCGTGCCGCCAGCCTCCACCGCCGCGGCCACCGCGCAGGTGCGGGTGGAGGCTGGCGCCGCGGCGGGCGGATCGCACGCCATCCGCTTCACCGTGGCCGACACCGCCGACCCGGCGGTGACGGTGAGCGAGGAAGCCAAGTTCTGGATGCCGTGAGGCGCCTGACCCAACCCGAATCGAGCGGAGAGCCGCAATGTTCCTGACCCGAGGTGGCCGCGCCCTGCGCGAGGCCGAGCAAAAGCGCGATGCGCTGGCCGAAGAGAATGCCGTGCTGCGCGCCCGGCTGGAGGCGGTGGAGGCCGAGCGCGACGCGCTCGCCGGGTGCGTGGCCGCAGGCGAGGGCGAGCGCACCACGCTGGATGGCGTGTTCCGCAACCTTGGCACCTTCGGCGAATCGCTCGCCGGGGTGGGGCGCTCCTTCCTCGGCCTGGTGACCGCGCTCAACGACGACAAGCGCAGTGCGGTGGAGGCGGCGGCCCATGCCGACGCCAGCCGGCTGGCCTTCGAACGCATCGCCGGCAATCTGCGGTTGATGGTGGGCAAGATCGGCACGGCTTCGACCAATGTCGAAGGCCTGCACCGGCGTGCCACCGAGATCGACCGCATCGTCCAGCTGATCCGTGAAGTGGCCGACCAGACCAATCTGCTGGCGCTCAATGCCGCCATCGAGGCGGCACGCGCTGGCGAGGCGGGACGCGGCTTCGCGGTGGTGGCCGACGAGGTGCGCAAGCTCGCCGAGCGCACCGGCAAGGCGACCAGCGAGATCGGCGCGCTGGTCGCCACCATACAGGGCGAGACAGAAGCGGCGCGCGCGGTGATGCAGCTCGGCGCGCAGGACGTCGAGCGCTTCTCGCACGACAGCGAGGAAGCCACCCTCAGCATGCAGCACCTGATCGGCCTGTCGCGCGGGGTGGAGCGCTCGGCTGCGGCCTCGGCCCTGCTCGCCAACGTGGAGCTGGCCAATATCGAGGAGCTGAGCCTCAAGCTGGAGGTGTACAAGGTGTTCCTCGGGCTCTCCACACTGCGCCCCGACGCGCTGCCCGACGAGACCGCCTGCCGGCTCGGCCAGTGGTATTACGACGGCGAAGGCAAGGCCCGCTATGCGCGGCTGCCGGGCTATGCGGCGTTGGAGAAACCGCACCGCGCGGTGCACGAGCACGCCCGCCGCGCGCTCGAACTGCACTATGCCGGCGAGGCGGCCGCCGCGCTGGCGGCGCTGGCAGCGATGGAGGAGGCCAACCTGGAAGTGATGGCCGGCATGGCGGAGATGCTGGCGCAGCCGGTCGGCGGCGCGCTACGCGCGCGCGGCTGAAGTCCGTGCCCGGTGGCGTGAGCCGCCGGGGCTCAATCCAGGCTGGCGCGCAGCCGGGCGATGTCCGGCACGTGGATGGTGCGGCCTTCGACTTCGATCAGGCCGGCGTCGATCAGCTCGTGCAGGATGCGCGAGAAGTGTTCCTGGGTCAGGTTGAGGCGCGAGGCGATGGTGCCCTTGCTGGTCGGCAGGCGGATCGACACCCGGCCGCTGGCGGGCGTGTCGTCGTCCAGGCCTTCCTCGCGCAGCAGGTAGCCGACGATGCGGTCGCGCCCGGAGCGCAGCGAGTAGCTTTCGACGTCGGCCATCAGATGGTGCAGCCGGCGCGACAGGCCGGCGATGATCTTGCGGCAGAACAGCGGGTCGCGTGCCATCTCCTCGAACACCACCTGTTTGGCGATGTGCAGCAGGCTGCAGTCGGCCAGCGCCTGCGCCATCACGACGTAGGGCTTGTCCATGAACATCACCGCCTCGCCGAAGCTCTGGCCGGGGCGCAGGATTTCCACCACCTTCTCGTTGCCCGCCGCCGACAGGAAGGCGAGCTTGATCTGGCCGGACAGGATGAGGTGAAAGCCGCTGCAGGCGTCACCGCGGTGGAACAGGATTTCGCCGCGCGCCACCTTGAGTTCGCGCACGCCGCGGGCGAAGCGGGCGATTTCGCCCTGGGCCAGGCCTTCGAACAGCGGCGCGGTGGCCAGCAGCTGGCAGATGCGTTCGGTCGGGATGTCGAGCGCGGCGGTCGGCTCGGGCAGGCGGGTTTCGGCGTCCGCTTGCGACAGGCAGGGCGGCATCTCGTGCAGCATGGTTACCTCGTGAGCTGGGCGTAGAACATCGGCAGCCGGGCGGGGAGTTCCTCCGGCTTGCGGATCACCGCGTAGCCGGCCGGGCCGAACAGGTGGGGCAGGTAGTCGGCGCCTTCGCGGTCGATGGTGACGCAGAAGGGCAGCACGCCGCGGCGGCGGGCTTCCACCACCGCCATGCGGGTGTCCTCGATGCCGTAGCGGCCCTCGTAGAGGTCGAGGTCGTTGGGTTTGCCATCGGACAGGATGAGCAGCACCCGGCGCTGCGCCGGCTGCGGTTCGAGCAGCGCGGTGGCATGGCGGATGGCGGCGCCCAGGCGGGTGTAGTAGCCCGGCTTGATCGCCATCACCCGGCCGCGGATGCGGTCGTCGAAGCGCTCGCCGAAATCCTTGAGGCGATGGAAGCGCACCTGGCTGCGCTTGACCGACGAGAAGCCGCATAGCGCGAAACGGTCGCCGGTGGCGGCCAGGGCCTCGCCGAACAGCAGCAGGCTGTCGCGGATCACGTCGATGACGCGCGCCTCGCTCGATACCCAGCTGTCGGTCGACAGCGACAGGTCGGCCAGCGCCAGGCAGGCGAGATCGCGCTCGCGCCGCTCCAGCGACAGCCACAGCTGATCCGAAGGATGGCGGCCGCAGGCGCGGTCGGTGGCGGCGCGCACCGCGGCGTCCACATCGAGTTCGCTGCCGTCGGCCTGCGCCTTGATCCAGCGTCGCGCCGGTTGCAGCGCGGCAAACTGCTGCTGCAGCCGGCGCGCCCCGCGACGCAAGCGCGGCGGCAGCGGCGCCGGCGCGGCGCGCGGATCGGCCGGGTTGGCGGCGAGTTCGAGCAGGCGCACATGGTCCTCGCGCAGCAGGTTCTTGCGGTAGTCCCATTCCGGCAGCGCGATGCCGTCGCCGAGCACCACGTCATCCTCGGCCGCCGAGGGCAGGTCGAGGTCGAAACGCACCCTGGAGGCAACGCGCTCGCCGTCGCGTGCGAGCGAGAGGTGGTCGAGGCCGGCCGCGGCCGAGGCAGCGTCGCGGTCGGGATCGTCGTCGGTGCTGCGGTCGAACTTGATGAACTCCGCCACCGACAACAGGCTCTCGGCGCGGAACAGCATCAGCAGACCGTGCTTCTGCTGAGGGGCATCGACGCGTTCGGCGCGATGGGCGCGGCGTTCGGTGTCGTCCGCGGCAGAGGTGGCGGCGGCTTGGTTGTCGGTGTGCTGGCGGGCGGCCGCTGCGGTGTCGGTGGTGGCGGCCGGCGACGGCGCCAGCCACAGCAGCACCGGGTAAGCGGCGGGGGTGCCGGGCGGGACATCGGGGAGGCGGTCGACGGCGCCGGGCTGGATCAGGGCACGCCGCAGGGCCCGCTCGCGCTCCGCCTCGGCGGGCGGGAGCCGGGACGGGTCGGGGCGTAGGGCCAGGGTGGCGGTGACCAGGCGCCGGTAACTGGCGGCGAGGCCGGGCCAGCGGGTGAGGAGGTGGAGGGTGGCGAGTTGGTTGAGGTGGAGTTGGTCTTGCTCCTCCCCCTTCAAGGGGGGCGTAGCAGGGGTTTCGGCGAGCACTGCTCGCCGCCTGCGGAGCGGTGAGGCGAAGCCGAGACTATTGGCTAGGAGGGGGATGGGGTTGGAGCTTGCGTGGGAGCCTAACCCCATCCCCACCCCAACCCTCCCCTTGAAGGGGAGGGGGAAAACCGGCGCTCGCTGAGCGGCCGAGTATCCCTGGGCTGACGACAATGGTTGCGAGGCTTGAACCTGCTGATACTGAATAGGGGTTGTTGAGTGAGGATGCAGCCTCCCCGCCTCCACCCAAGCCCCCGCCAGCGCCCCCAGCCACACATACAAATCCCGATTCAGCCCCGCATCCGTGAACACCTCGATCTTCGGCGGCAGCCGCAGCGTGTTCTCGTCCAGCCGCGCGCGCGCGATCTTCTCGCCGCTGCCGGCGACGCGCGCGAGCCAGCTCCGTCGCGCACCGTGCTCGTCCTCGGTTGCCGCGGCGACCCGCAGGCCACCGTCGCCGCCGAGCGCCCGGAACACCACGCCGACGCGGCGCTCCACTTCCTTCAGCGTCACCGCCGCTTCCGGATGGCTGCCGCCGGCGGCGCGGGTGACGAGGCGGTGCCAGAGCTTGCCGACGACCTCCTCCATCGCTTAGCGCTCCCGCCCGGCGCGGAAGCCGGCTTCGTTCTGGCGCGCGGCCTCGCCGCTCACCCACTGCAGCAGCGGGCCCTGCGGATTGTCGGCCTGGGTCTGGGCGCAGGCGTCGATGCACTGCGCGCACTGGGTGCAGGTGAACATGTGGCGCTTGATGTTGCGCGGCGTCAGCCGCATCGGGCATACCGCGTCGCAGGCGGACTGCTTTTCCGGCAGGCAACTCGCGCAGTCGGCGGCGCGGGCGCGCTCGAAGCCGACCACCATGGCCTTGCGGTTGCCCATCCAGGTCAGGCTCTGGAACATGCCGACCGCGCAGGCGTAGCGGCAGAACAGGTGGCGGGCGAAGAGGAATTCCAGCGACAGCACGGTGGTCGCGGCGGCGAGGAAGATGCCCGGATTGCGGCCGAGTTCGCCGTGGAGCAGCGCCGGGTAGACCTCGGCCGGCGGCAGCAGATAGGTGAGGAAGACCACCGCCCAGGTGAAGGCGAAGCCGACCGCCGCCGGCATCACCACCAGCCACCAGCGCGCGTCGATGCGGCGCTTGCTGCCGTCCGGCAGCCAGGGCGTGATCGGCTTGCGTTCCCACACGCTGTGCTTGCCGGTGGCGCGCAGCATGAGCGAATTGATGGTCTCGACCACCGAGAAGTGCGGGCACAGCCAGCCGCAGTAAAGCCGGCCCCATTTCCACGCCACCCACAGGAAGAGCGCGGCGCCGCCGAAGAGCGGCAGGAAGAGGCGCAGCAGTACGTTGGCCGCCGCCTGCCCGGCACCGATACGGCCGGCGAGGAAGTCGTCCAGCCCCAGCCGCCACTCGAAGCCGAGCAGCCAGGCGTGGCCGGCGGCGAGGTCGTAGCGGAACAGGTCGAACACCGGCGCCAGCACGAAGAGCAGGAAGAAGCCGGCCTGGAAGGCGAGGCGGCGGCGCTGCAGATTGGGCGTTGGCGCGGTGTCGGTACGGGCGATCGGTATCACCCGGCGCGCCGGCTTGGGAGCAGGGGAGGAAAGTTCAGTCATCGCGGCGGGGGCCCACCAGCGGATAGCGCCAGCTGCGGCCGTTGATCGCGCGTGCCAGGCCCATCACCCCGAGCAGGATCAGGCTGGTATGCACGAAGGTGAAATAAAGCACGCCTATCACCCAGGTCCACGGGTTGTCGAGCCCGCCGATGGCAAAGATCGCCACGCTCAGCACCACCAGCAGGCTGCCGCCCCACAGGCAGGTCACCACCGTCTGGCGCAGGTGGTTGCGCACCAGCGGATCGGCGTGGTCGCGGTGGCGCAGCCACAGCAGCACCAGCAGCACGAAGGCGAGACCCGGCAGCAGCATCAGGTTGATGATGAACAGCGCTTCGGCGGCGATCGCCAGCGGTGGGCCGGGCATCACCGTCTTGAGCGGGTCGGGGCGTTCGATCATGGCGTCGGCGCCCGGGTCATCGGCCGAAGCTGGCCGCGACCACGTCCATCAGCGCGGCGGCGATCTCGATGTCGTCGGTCAGGCTGTCGACGATGGCGACGCGGCAGGCCTCCACCGCGTCCATGCCATCCTTCACCAGCAGCGCCGCATAGACCAGCAGCCGGGTGCTGGCGGCTTCCTCCAGGTCGCGGTCCTTGAGCGCGCGCAGCGCGCCGGCGATGCCGACCAGGCGGCGGGCGAGGTCGGTGTCGCAGCCGGTTTCGCCGACCAGCACCGCCTCTTCGCGCGCGGGCGCGGGGAAGTCGAAACGCAGGCTGACGAAGCGCTGGCGGGTGGAAGGCTTCATGCCCTTCATCAGGTTCTGGTAGCCGGGGTTGTAGGACACCACCAGCATGAAGGCGGGCGGCGCCTGCAGCAGTTCGCCGGTGCGGTCTATCGGCAGCAGGCGGCGGTCGTCGGCGAGTGGATGCAGCACCACCGTGGTGTCCTTGCGCGCTTCGACCACCTCGTCGAGGTAGCAGATGCCGCCTTCGCGCACCGCGCGGGTGAGCGGGCCGTCGCACCACACGGTTTCGCCGTTGCCGATCAGGTGGCGGCCGACCAGGTCGGCGGCGGTGAGATCGTCGTGGCAGGCCACGGTGTAGAGCGGCAGGCCGAGGCGCGCCGCCATGTGGGCGACAAAGCGCGTCTTGCCGCAGCCGGTCGGACCCTTGATGAGCAGCGGCAGACGGTTCTTCCAGGCATGCTCGAACACCGCCACCTCGTTGCCGGCGGGCTGGTAATAGGGGAGGTCGAGGGCGGGGAGATCGTTCTTCATGCCCGCGAGTCTAGGAAGACGGGCGGGCGATGGCCTTGATTCGGGACAAGTTCGGCCGGCGCAATGCATGCCGCTGCGGCCGGCCACGAAACTTGTCCGCCTCAAGGGGACATCGCCGCCCCACCGGCGCCGGATGGGGCTGGCGGGGCTGCCGGCGGGCCAGGCTCAGGGGGCGTCGTCGAAGCCGCCGCGGTGATGCTCGCGGTAGGCCGCGTGCAGCCCGCCGGCGTCGCGCCAGAAGAAGGCGCCTTCCAGGTAGCGCGGCCAGCGTTCCGCTTCGGTCGGGGCGCCGAGGTAGCGTGCCGCGGTGACCGCGACCAGGATGTCGTGGCTGACGAAGACGTGCAGCCCGGCCCGTTCGCCGGCGGTGTCGAGCATGTGGCGCACCAGCCGGCGGGCGCCTTCGTCGGGGTGGCGGGTGCCGGGCAGGGTGTCGGCGCGCTCGGCGAGGTGGGCCATGATGCCTTCGCTGCCCAGGCGCAGCCAGTTCTCGCCGGCGAGCTGCGCATCCAGCACGTAGGCGCCGGGGTCGCCCAGCATGCGGTCCTCGACGATGGCGAGCGTGTCCGCGGCGGCCGCGCGCAGCTGTTCGGCGGTATGCAGGCAGCGCTGCAGCGGGCTGCTGTGCAGGGTGTGCAGCCGGCCACGCAGGGCCGCACCGAATTCGCCGGCCAGGCGGGCGCCGACCGGCGTGAGCGGATGGGCGTAGCCGAGGTCGCCGGGCGGCAGTTCGTCGCGCACCGAGTGGCGCAACAGCAGCGCCACCGGGCGGTCGGCCGGCACGGTGGCGAGCCAGTGCAGCGTGGATGCGGGGATCGCGTGCTGCGCCGGCGTTTTCATGGCGCTACCTATTCGAGCGACAGCTCGGCCGGCGGCGCCGGCGTGGCGGGCGCTTCGGCGGGGGCCGGCTTGGGCTGCAGGCGGGCCAGCATCTGCTGCTGTTCGATTTCCTGGCGGCGGGCTTCCTGCTTCTGCATTTCCTCTTCGCGCATCGCTTCGACCTCTTCCGGCGTCGGTTCCTGGTCGAAGGTGAGTTCCAGGCCGGAGGCGCTGCTCGGCTCGCCGCGCTTGCTCTTGAGCTTGATCGCCAGGCGCAGCTCGTTCACCGAATCGGCGTTGCGGATCGCTTCCTCGTAGGTGATGTGACCTTCGTTGTAGAGCTCGAACAGTGCCCAGTCGAAGGTGCGCATGCCCAGCTCGCGCGACTTCTCCATGATGGCCTTGATGTCGTTGTACTGGCCCTTGAAGATGCGCTCGGCAATCGTCGAGGTATTGAGCAGGATCTCGATCGCGGCTTTGCGGCCCTTGCCGTCGGCCGTCTTCACCAGACGCTGCGAGATGATGCTGCGCAGGTTGGAGGAGAGGTCCATCAGCAGCTGGTTGCGCCGTTCCTCCGGGAAGAAGTTGATGATGCGGTCTATGGTCTGGTTGGCGTTGTTGGCGTGCAGGGTGCCGAGGCAGAGGTGCCCGGTCTCGGCGAAGGCGATGGCGTGCTCCATGGTTTCGGCGTCGCGGATCTCGCCGATCAGGATCACGTCGGGCGCCTGGCGCAGGGTGTTCTTCAGCGCGTGGTGCCAGGAGTGCGTATCGACGCCGACCTCGCGGTGGGTGATGAGCGACTTCTTCGACTTGTGCACGTACTCCACCGGGTCTTCGATGGTGATGATGTGCCCGGCCGAGGTGCTGTTGCGGTAGTCGATCATCGCCGCCAGCGTGGTCGATTTGCCCGAGCCGGTGCCGCCCACCAGCAGCACCAGCCCGCGCTTGTTCATGATGACTTCCTTCAGCACCTCGGGCAGGCCGAGCTTGTCGAAGTTCGGGATCTCGGCCGCGATGGTGCGGATCACCATGCCGACGAAGGTCTGCTGCACGAACACGTTCACCCGGAAGCGCGACACGCCCGGCACGCTGATCGCGAAGTTGCACTCCATCTCGCGCTCGAACTCCTCGCGCTGGGCTGCGTTCATCAGCGAATACGCCAGCGAGCGCGTGAGCTCGCCGGTGAGCTTCTGCGAGGTCATCGGCTGCATGCTGCCGTGGGCCTTCATGCTGGGCGGGAAGTCGTGCGAGATGAACAGGTCGGAGCCGCCGGCGCTGCTCATCGCGGCCAGCAGCTTGTGCATGTAGGCACGTGCCTGTTCTTCGGTGAACGTGGTCATTCGTGCATCCTTTCTTCGATCCGGTGAGGAGGGCCAGCGGGCGACGGCCGCCCGCGGTATTCCATCATATTAACGGGGCCCAGCGCCACCGGCGGGCGCCGGGCCGTTTATGCCGTTTTTATCCCGCGGGTAGGAAAATGCGCGGCATCGAGGTTCCCGGCGATGCCCTGTGCGCCGGGCGGGATGAAGGGGTTCGAGCATGCGCATGGCCAGCCTGGCGCGTCTTTCCGGTACGCATCGTCATCTGCTTGCGGTCGCGCTGTGCGCGCTCGCGGCGGCGGCCGTCTATCCGGTGCGCAAGCTGCTAGAGCCGGTCAACACGGCCATGCTGCTGTTGCTGGTGGTGGCCTTCGTCGCCGCCCGGCTGGGAAGGGCGCAGGCCATCGTGGCCAGCTTCGTCAGCGTGGCGCTGTTCGACTTCTTCTTCGTACCGCCGCAGCTGTCCTTTGCGGTGAGCGACGTGAAGTACCTCGTCACCTTCGTGGTGATGCTGCTGGTTTCGCTGCTGGTCGGCCAGCTGACCAACAGCCTGCAGGCCAGCGCGGACGATGCCCGCCGGCGCGAACGGCGGTCCAATGCACTCTATGCGTTGGCCCGCGGCCTGGCGGGGGCGATGACGGTCGGGCAGGTGGTCGAGCAGGTCACCGCTTTCCTGCGCGACGAGGCGGACAGCGAGGTGCGCTTCCACATCCCCGACGACGACGACCGCCTGCAGCCGGCCGGCCCGGCGGCGAGCGCCGCCGAGACGCTCGCCGCCAACGGGATCTACCTGTCGAGCGGCGGGCCGGCGGGGCGCTGCGTGGCGCTGGACGGTGTCGGCCTGCTGCTGGCGCTGGACGGCGCCACCCGCTGCCGCGGCGTGCTCGCCGTGCAGCCCCGCGGTGGCAGCGACCGGCTCGATACGCTGCGGCCCATGCTGGAGGCGGTGGCCTCGCTCGCGGCGATTGCGCTCGAACGCCTGCATTTCGTCGCGGTCGCCCAGGCCAGCCAGCTCGAGACCGAGGCCGAGCGCCTGCGCAGCTCCATCCTGTCGTCGATCTCGCACGACATCCGCACGCCGCTGACGGTGCTGTTCGGGCTGGCCGATTCGCTGACCCTGGCCGAGGGGCCGCTGAGCGAGGACGAGCGCGAGGCGGCGCAGTCGATCCGCGACCAGGCGGGACGGCTGCACGAAATGGTCGACAAGCTGCTCGACATGGCGCGGCTGCAGGCCGGCAAGGTGCGGCTGCGCAAGGAATGGCAGGCGCTGGACGAGATCATCGGCGCGGCGATCGCGTTGCTGGGCGATGCGCTGCGCGAGCACCCGGTGACGGTCGCGCAGCCGCCGGAGCTGCCGCTGGTGGCGGTCGATGCGGTGTTGATGGAACGGGTGTTCTGCAACCTGTTCGAGAACGCTGCCAAGTATGCGACGCCGGGCACGCCGATCGCGGTGGAGCTCGCCTGCGAGGGGCCGATGCTCGTCGTTACCGTGCGCGACCGGGGCCCCGGTTTTCCGCCCGGCAGTGTGGCGCGCATTTTCAGTCTGTTCGAACGTGGTCAGCCGGAGTCGACGACCGCCGGCGTCGGCCTTGGCCTGACGATCTGCCGCGCCATCGTCGAGGCGCACGGCGGTTGGATCGCCGCCAGCAATCTCGCCGATGGCGGCGCCTGCGTGCGCTTTGCGCTGCCGCGCAACGATCCGCCGGCGATAGAGCCCGAAGCCGCGGCGGGAGAGGGCACATGAAGGAGCAGGCAGCCCGCATCCTGGTCGTCGAGGACGAGCACCAGATCCGCCGCTTCGTCCGCCAGGTCCTGGAACGCGCCGGCCATGCGGTGAGCGAGGCCGCGACCTTCGCGCAGGGCCTCGACGAGGCCGCCGCGCGGACGCCGGACCTGGTGATCCTCGACCTCGGCCTGCCGGACCGCGACGGCGTGGCCTTCGTGCATGCGGTACGCGACTGGTCGCGCCTGCCCATCCTGGTGCTGTCCGCCCGCAGCGACGAGCAGGACAAGATAGGCGCGCTCGATGCCGGCGCCGACGACTATCTCACCAAGCCGTTTTCCGTCGGCGAACTGCTTGCCCGCGTGCGTGCCCTGCTGCGCCGGGCCGAGGGCGACCGCGGCCAGGAGGCGGCGCTGATCCGCTTCGGCGAGGTCGAGGTCGACCTGGCTCGCCAGCTGGTGACGCGGGCCGGCGCGCCGGTGCACCTCACCGCGATCGAATATCGCCTGCTCGCCACCCTGCTCGCCAATGCCGGCAAGGTCATGACCCATCGCCAGCTGCTGCGTGAGGTGTGGGGGCCCGGCTATGCCGATGCCACCCATTACCTGCGCGTCTATGTCGGGCACCTGCGCCAGAAGCTCGAAGCCGATCCGCTGCGGCCGGCGCATTTCCGCACCGAAATCGGTGTCGGCTACCGCTTTCAGCTCTAGCCGGCGCCGCCCTGACCACGGAGAACCCATGTCTGCAACCCATCAAGCGCCGAAGAGTCGTCTCGGCGGTCTCGCCCTCGCCGCACTCGGCGTCGTCTACGGCGACATCGGCACCAGTCCGCTCTATGCGTTCAAGGAAGCCTTTCATGGCTCGCATGCGCTGGCGGTGAGCGAGGCCAACGTGCTGGCCGCGCTGTCGGCCTTCTTCTGGGCGCTGATGCTCATCATCTCGCTCAAGTACGTATGGATCGTGCTCCGCTACGACAACGACGGCGAAGGCGGCGTGCTGGCGCTGACCGCGCTCGCCCACCGCCACGCCGCTCATGCGCCGCGGCTGGCGGCGCTGGTGATCGGGGCCGGCGTGTTCGCCGCCGCACTGTTCTATGGCGACGCGATCATCACGCCGGCGATCTCGGTGCTGTCGGCGATCGAGGGGCTGTCGGTGGCGGCGCCGCAGTTCGAACACCTGATAGCGCCGATCACCGTCGGCATCCTGGTCGGCCTGTTCGTGATCCAGAAGCACGGCACCAGCCGCGTCGGGCGCCTGTTCGGCCCCATCACGCTGCTGTGGTTCGGCGCGCTCGCCGTCCTCGGGCTGGTGTCCATCGTGCAGACGCCGCAGGTGCTGGCGGCGGTCAATCCCGTGCATGCGCTGCGCTTCGCCATCGAGCATCCGGGCGCGGCCTTCCTGTTGCTGTCGGCGGTCTTCCTGGCGCTGACCGGCGGCGAGGCGCTCTATGCCGACATGGGGCACTTCGGCGCCAGGGCCGTGCGCCTGGCCTGGTACGGCCTGGTCTGCCCCGCGCTGCTGATCAACTATTTCGGCCAGGGCGCGCTGGTGCTGCGCGATCCCGCCGCGGCGGAAAACCCCTTCTACCTGCTCGCGCCCGACTGGTTCGTGTTCCCGCTCATCGGCCTCGCCACTGCGGCCACGGTGATCGCCTCGCAGGCGACGATCTCGGGCGCCTACTCGATGACCCTGCAGGCGGCGCAGCTCGGCTACCTGCCGCGGGTGCGCATCCTCCACACCTCCGACAGCGAGCGCGGCCAGATCTACATTCCCAGCGTGAACTGGCTGATGCTCGCGGCGGTGGTGGTGCTGGTGCTGGAGTTCGGCTCCTCGGCCGCGCTGGCGGCGGCTTACGGCATCGCGGTGTCGGGCACGATGATCATCACCACCGCGCTCACCGCCTTCGTCACGCTCGCCGTCGGCGGGCGCTGGCGCTGGCTGCTGCTGGCGGCGATGGCCGTGTTCGTGCTGCTCGAATGCGCCTTCTTCGGCTCCAATCTCACCAAGATCGCTGCCGGCGGCTGGTTCCCCATGGTGCTCGGCGCTGCCATCTTCACGGCGCTGACGACCTGGAAGGCGGGCAGCGGGCTGGTAGCCGAGCAGCGGCGGCGCATCGACGTACCGATGGACGGCTTCGTCCGCGGCCCGCATCCGGACGTGCCGCGCGTGCCCGGCACCGCCGTCTACCTGACCTCGGACACCTCGGTGGTGCCGAGCGCGCTGTTCCACAACCTCAAGCACTACAAGGTAATGCACGAGCAGACCCTGTTCCTCCACGTGGTCAACGAGGACGTGCCCTATGTGGCCGACGACGAACGCCTGAAGCTGACGCCGCTTGCGCCGGACATCTACCAGCTCGACGTGCGTTTCGGCTTCCGCGAGGAGCCCGATCTGCCGCAGGCGCTGGCCGGGCTGGAGCGGCTGGGGCTCGCGCTCGAACCGATGGCGACCACCTATTTCGTCGCGCGTTCGGTGATCGTCGACGGTCCGGGGGCGCTGCAGCGCTGGCGCTGCGCCCTGTTCTCGTGGATGAACCGGCAGGCCGAAGGCGCCGCCACCTATTTCCGGCTGCCGGCCAACCAGGTGGTGGAACTCGGCACCCAGGTTCTGCTGTAGCGGCAGGCCGCTGACGCGGGGCGGTGGCGTTTGCTATCGTCCCGGCTCGCATCGTCCCGAACCCCGACCACATGGAGGCCACCGTGGCCAGCATCATCCTTCGCGAGCCCGATTTCATCCGTCAGACCAAGATGAACAGTTGCTGGTACGCCTGCCTGAAAATGCTGCTGAAGTGGCACGCGGGCAGTTCGACCATCAACGACGACACCGTCTCCGGGCTCGCCAGCCACTGGACGCCCCGTTCCTACGACGAGATCCCGCAGGCCTTCCGCAGCACCAACAACCTGCGCTTCGAGGACAGGAACTTCGCTTCCACCGACGAGATCGCGGCCTTCCTGAAGCAGAACGGCCCTTTCATGGGCGGCGGCAAGGTCGGCAAGTTCTTCATCGGCAAGCGCCGCTTCGGCCATGCCATCCTGATCTACGGCGTCATGCCCGACGGCCACATCCTGCACCACGACCCCACCCTGGGCGCGCACTGCACGATCAAGGGCGACAACTACCTGCGGCTGCAGGACGGCGAGCGCATGTACTACACCAGCAATCCGCGGGTGGAGATCGAGGCGATGGGGAGTTGAGCGCAGTGCCGGGCGTTGCGTCTGGCGCTGCAGCGCGGTGAAAGAGGCGGATGAACCGCTCAGGACGGGGGCAAGGCCGTGTCTTCGGCGACGTCCAGCTCCCAGTCGCCGCAGAGGTACCAGTCGTCGCCCAGCAGTTCGGCCGGGTGCTGGGTGCGGCCCGAGCCGTTGCCGCAGGCCAGCGAATCGGCCGGGCAGTATTTGTCGCAGCCCCAGCAGATGCGTTCGGGGTGCTTAGGATGCAGTGGGAATTTCCTGGCCATCTGCCGGACCTCCGGATGGAAATGGGGCGGCTGTCGCCGCCCCCGGGCCGGCCCCGCCGCGGCGGGGCAACCGGAATCCGCTTCGTCAGGCGGTCGCGGCCTTCTTCTCGCCCTTCACGAAGAAGCTCGCCAGGTAGATCAGCAGGCCGATGAAGAACACCGCGCCCGAGGCCTCGCGCATCCAGTAGAACAGCGAGATCTGGTCCTGCGCTGCCATGAAGGACAGCGGCGTGTCGGAGACGCGCTGCAGCCAGATCTGCAGGATGCCGGCGGCGGTGAGGAAGAGGGTGATGAACACCATCGCGATCGTCATCAGCCAGAAGCTCCACATCTCCATCACCTGCGCCTTGTTCGAGTTGGCGGCGCGGCCGCGCAGGATGGGCATGGCGTAGCTGATGATGCACAGCACCACCATCACGTAGGCGCCGTAGAAGGCCATGTGGCCGTGGGCGGCGGTGATCTGGCTGCCGTGGGTGTAGAAGTTCACCGGGGCCAGCGTGTGCAGGAAGCCCCACACCCCGGCGCCGAGGAAGGCCATCACCCCGGTGCCCAGCGCCCACAGCGTGGCGGCGCGGTTGGGATGCTCGCGGCGGCGGCGGTTGACCATGTTGAAGGCGAACACCGTCATCGCGAAGAAGGGAATCGGCTCCAGCGCGGAGAAGATCGAACCCCACCACTGCCAGTATTCCGGCGCGCCGATCCAGTAGTAGTGGTGGCCGGTGCCGATGATGCCGGTCACCAGCGTCAGCGTGATGATGACGTACAGCCACTTCTCGATGACTTCGCGGTCGACACCGGTGACCTTGATCAGCACGAAGGCCAGCAGCGCGCCAAGGATCAGTTCCCACACGCCCTCAACCCACAGGTGCACCACCCACCACCAGTAGAACTTGTCGCGCACCAGGTTGTGCGGATTGACGAAGGAGAACAGGAAGAAGATCGCCAGCCCCCACAACCCCAGCAGCAGCACCATGCTGATCGCCGTCTTGCGCCCGCGCAGCATGGTCATGGTGATGTTGAACAGGAAGGCCAGCGCCACCACCACGATGCCGATCTTGGTGATCAGCGGCTGCTCCAGGAACTCGCGCCCCATGGTCGCCAGGATGTCGTTGCCGGTCATCTCGGCGAGCTTGGCGTAGGGCACGAAGAGGTAGCCGAGGATGGTCAGCGCGCCGGCGGCGAGGAAGACCCAGAACAGCGCCAGCGCCAGTTTCGGGCTGTAGAGCTCGGTTTCGGATTCCTCCGGCACCATGTAGTAGGCCGCGCCCATGAAGCCGAACAGCAGCCACACGATGAGCAGGTTGGTGTGCACCATGCGTGCGACGTTGAAGGGCAGGGCGGGGAAGAGGAAATCCCCGACCACGTACTGCAGGCCCATGATCAGGCCGAACACGATCTGGCCGACGAAGAGTCCGATCGCCGCCACGAAGTAGGGCTTGGCGACCGCCTGTGATTTGTATTGCATGAGTTTCTCCTTGCGGACGCGGGCGGTCAGCCTTCGATGTTGGGAGGCCAGTTGGCGGTCTTGATCTCGGAGCTGTACTTCAGGAAGGCGACGAGGTCGTCGAGTTCCTGCTCCGTCAGGTTGAACTGCGGCATCTGGCGGCGGCCGGGGGCGCCGGTGGGCTGGGCCTTGATCCAGGCCTTGATGAAGTCCGGCCCGCGGCGTACATAGACGTTGCCGAGCTCGGGCGCGAAGTAGGCGCCTTCGCCGAGCAGGGTGTGGCAGCCGATGCAGTTGCGCGTCTCCCAGATCTTCTTGCCGGCGATCACCGCCGGGGTGAGGTTTTCGCGGTTGTCGAGCTTGGGCAGCTCTTTCTCGGTATGGAAGGTGAGCGCAAGGAACAGCAGGAAGAAGAACATCGATCCGCCGTAGAAAATATTGCGCGCCATCGCCTTGGTCATGATGCCGCTCATGGCAGTGTCCTCATGTCGGGTCTCTTCTGGTTGGGGAGGGAAAACGGGTAATGCGGCGGATTCTCGTTTCTGCAGGGACGCTTTCTCCATGATTCAAATCAAGAACCACCCGGCATCGGCGCAAGGTCCGGGCGCCGCCGGCGAGGGAATTTCACGACTTGATGGGCGTCAAGGAGCGGCGCCGCAGCGGCGCGAACAATCCGGCCATCCACCACCCGGAGCCGCGCAATGGACCGACTGACCCGACTGATGCATCAACACCATGGCCACTGCGACGAGGTCTTCGCCGCCGCCGAGGCCGCCGCCCGCAGCGCCGACTGGCCGTCCTGCGCCGACAGCTTCGCGCGCTTTCGCGCCGACCTGCTGGGCCACCTCGACGTGGAAGAGGGGCGCATCTTCCCGGCCTTCGAGCGGCAGACCGGCAATGCCGGCGGGCCGACGCGGGTGATGCGCTCGGAGCACGACGAAATGCGCGAACTGCTGAGCTGGCTGGACGATGCGCTGGCGGCACGCGATGCCGACGCCTTCGGCGATGCCACCGAGACCCTGCTGATCCTGATGCAGCAGCACAACATGAAGGAGGAGAACATCCTCTACCCGATGTGCGACCAGGTGCTCGGCGGCGACGCGGCTGCCTTCGGTGCCCTCATGGGCGAGGTCGAGCAGGCGCTGGCGGAGGTGTCCCATGGCTGACGATGTTCCGCCGCGCGTGATCGACGCCCGCGACCTGCAGCCGCCGGGGCCGATGGAGCTGACCCTGGAGGCGCTGGACACGCTGCCGCGCGACGAAACGCTGCAGCTCTGGCTCAACCGCGAGCCCTTTCCGCTCTACAACATCCTGAAGAACAACGGTTTCGCCTACCGCGTCGAGTACTGCGAGGACGACGGCCGCTTCATCATCCACATCCGCCACGCCGGTACATGACGGCCGCTGCGGGCAGTCGGGAGGAGGGCGACTGATGGCCACCGATATGTCCTTCGAGCAGGCTCCGCCGCTGTCGGTGCCGCTGCGCTTCTTCTTCACCGCACCGCTGTTCGCCATCGCCGCCGGCCTGCTGCTGGCGCTGCGCGGCGAGGCGGTGTTCGCCAGCCGGTGGACGCCGGAGGCGCTCGCCGCCACCCATCTGCTCACCGCCGGGATGATGTTGCAGATCATGCTGGGCGCGCTGTTCCAGGTGCTGCCGGTGGCGGCCGGTGCCAACGTCTGGCAGCCGCGCATCCTCGCCGGGCTGGTGCACCTGGCGCTCAGCCTCGGCGGCGGCGCGCTCGCCGCCGGCTTCCTGCTGGGCGACGCGGTGTTCTTCCATGCCGCCCTGTCGCTGCTCGGTCTCGCCATCCTCGCGCTCTTTCTCGGTGTTTCCGTCGGCCTGTGGCGCACCGCGGCGCTCGGCGCCACGGTGTGGGGCTTGCGTGGCGCGATGGTGGCGCTGGTGGTGACGGTGGGCTTGGGGTTCGCGCTGGCGCTGGCGCGCAGCGGCGACATCGCGCCGGACTGGCTGGCGTTGTCGGTGCTGCATCAGGCCTGGGGCCTGGGCGGCTGGGGCGGTCTGCTGCTGGCGGCGGTGGCTTGGTTGGTGGTGCCGATGTTCCTGCTCACGCCGGCTTACCCGGTGCGCTTCACGCGTGGCCTGCTGATCGGCATGGTCGTCCTGCTGGTGGCCGGCAGCCTGGCCTGGGCGTTCGGGTGGGCCTGGACGGACGCCGCGCTTGCGCTCGGCCTTGCGCTGGCTGCGGCTGCTTTCGCGTGGGCGACGCTGGCGCTGCAGCGGCGTCGCCGGCGCAAGGTGACCGATGCCTGCTTCCGCTTCTGGCGGCTGGCGATGGTGGCGCTGGCCGCCGCCGCGGCCCTGCTGGCGGCAAGCGTCGCGGGGGTGGATCTCGGTGCCGGCCTGCCGCTGCTGCTCGGCGTGCTGGTGCTGGCAGGCGCCTTCCTGTCGGTGATGCTGGGCATGCTCTACAAGATCGTGCCCTTCATCCTGTGGCTGCATCTGCGCCGCAGCGTCAGCCGTCCGCCGGCCATGACCAGGCTGGTGACCGAGGCGCGCCAGCTGCTGCACTACCGCCTGCATCTGTCCGGCCTGCTGGCGATGATCGTCGCGCTGGCGTGGTCGCCGGCGGCGCTGGCGGCGGGGCTGCTGCTGGCCGCATCGGGCGGATTGCTGCTGGCCAATCTCGGCGGCGCGCTGCGCGCCTATCTGGCCGCGCTGCCGGCGCCGCTGGACACGCCGCTGTAGCCGCGTTCAGCCCTCGTGGGCGCGCAGGCGGCGCAGGTCGTGCAGGGTGATGCGTTTGCCCGCCACGGTGATCAGGCCGCTTTCGGCGAGGTCGTGGAAGATGCGCGACAGGGTTTCCGGGGTGAGGTTGAGACGCGAGGCGATCACCTGCTTGCTGGTCGGCAGGTCGATGCGGCATTCGCCGGCATTGATGTCTTCCGGCGTTTGCTGCAGCAGGTAGCCGATGACGCGTTGCATGCTGGAGCGCAGGGTGTAGGTCTCGACATCGCGCACCAGGCTGTGCAGCCGGATCGACAAGCCCGCCAGCAGCTTGCGGGCGAAGCGCGGGTTGTCGTCGAGCTGGCCGAGGATGGCATCGTGGCCGATGGCGAGCAGGGTGGTGTCGACCAGGGCCTCGGCGAACACCGGATAGGGCCGCTCCATGAACATCACCGCTTCGCCGAAGCTCTGGCCGGCGCCGATGACCTCGACCACTTTCTCGTTGCCGGCAGCCGACGAGAAGGCGAGCTTGATCTGGCCGCGCAGCACGCAGAAGAAACCGCGCGGCATGTCGCCGCGCTGGAACAGCACGTCGCCCCGCGTCAGTGTGCGTTCGCGGCTCTGGCGGGCGATGCTTGCGATATCCTCGTCGCCGAGTTCGGAAAACAGCGGCACCTGGCGCAGTTGCGCGATCAGGGCGGGGGAGGCGTTGGGGAGGTCTCCGGCCATGGGGGCAAGCCTGTTGTGGGTATGCCCTGATTCTAGCCCATCGCGGCCGCGGCCCGCCCGCGGCGGTGCCGCACACCGGGAGAACAGTCGAATGTACATGGCAATCAAGCACATCCATCTGGCCTGCGTTGTGTTGAGCGGCCTCGGTTTCCTGCTGCGTGGGCTATGGGTGCTGATGCGCGGCGGCCTGCCGCAATGGCTGCCGGTCCGGGTGCTGCCCCACGTGGTGGACACCCTGTTGCTGGTAAGCGCGATCACGCTGGCGGCGATGAGCGGCCAGTACCCGCCGCATTCGGCCTGGATTACGGCGAAGATCGTCGGGCTGCTGGTGTATATCGGGCTGGGCACGGTGGCGCTGAAGCGCGGGCGCACGCGGGGGGTACGGGCGGTGGCGTTTGTCGGGGCGCTGGCGGTGTTTGCGTGGATCGTGTCGGTGGCGCTGACGCGGAACTCGGCGGGGTATCTGGCAGCGGTGGTGGGGTAGGGCGAGGTTCTATTCCCTCCCCTTCAAGGGGGCGGAGGCGGGGTTTCGCAGAGCACTGCTCTGCGCCGCCGTAGCGGCGGAGCGAAGCGCAGACTGCCGGGCTGGCCCGTTTGCTCCCTCCCCTTCAAGGGGAGGGCTGGGGTGGGGATGGGGTTGAACTCAGCGCCGTAGGACGTCCAATTCCTGCCGGAGCGGTGGCCGGGGCGGAGCGGCGCCACAGTCCGCGGGGCTCTAACCCCATCCCCACCCTAACCCTCCCCTTGAAGGGGAGGGGGCAAACGGGCCAGCCCGCCTAAAGGGGAGGGAAGACAACCTCACTCCCCCGCCCGCCTTCCCCGAAACCCGCTCGGCGATTCCCCCGTCCACTCCCGAAACGCCCGTGCAAAGCTCTTCTCGTTGCGAAACCCCACCGCCAGCGCAATCTGCTTCACCGGTCGGGTGCTGCGGTTGAGCAGTTCGATGGCGCGTTCGCGGCGCGCCTCGTCCTTCAATTGCTGCAATGACGCGCCTTCTTCCTGCAACTGGCGGTGCAGGGTGCGGGCGGAGAGATGCAGATGCGCGGCGACGCCCTCGGCGGTGAGCGATTCGCCGCCTTCCCGGGTGAGCGTGCGCAGCAGCTCGCGCACCCGCTGCACCAGCAGGCGGTCGCGGCGGTATTGCAGCACGGTGAGCGGCAGCGCGCGTTGCAGCATGGTGCGCAGCGCGCGTTCGTCGCGGCGGATCGGCAGCGTCAGGTATTGCGCATCGAAGCGGATGCCGGCGCACTCGGCGTCGAACGCCACCGGCCCGGCGAACAGCAACGGGTACACCGCGTGGTGCTCCGGCCGCGGATACGGGAAGTGCGCCGCCTGCAGCGGAATGCGCGAATCCACCGCCCAGCAGGCGTAGCCGAGCAGGTAGCGCAGCAGGGTGACGCAGCAGAATTCGCGCATGCCGGCGGTGAGCGCGGGCGGCTCCAGCCGCCGTTCCAGCGTGATCGTCGCGGCGCTTTTGGTGACCTTGAGGTGCAGTAGCACGTCGTCGGTCAGCAGGCGGTGGTGGCGGCACCAGCGCTTGATCGCCACGCCCAGGTCGGGTGCGCCGAGCGAGGCGCGGCACAGCATGCCGTAGCTGCCCCACGGCAAGCGGCGCGAGAACCAGCCCAGCGCTTCGTCGTCGAGTTCCTGCATCGCCACCGCGGACATGATCTCCAACTGCAGCGCGGTGACGTGGGCGCCGTCGTCGGCCAGCTGCGGCGGCGTGATCTGTGCCAGCCGCAGCGCCGTGGCCGGATCGGTGCCGTAGCCTCGGTAGGCATCGACGATGGCGCGGATGAAGGCAATGGGCGTGGCGGCGGTGCCGCGCGTCGGATCGACGCCGGGGCCGACCGGCAGGGTGAGGGCGGGCGCGGGCGGGGCTTTCATGGTTGGCGCGATGCTAGCCGAGGCGGCAGGATTTGCAACCATCTTGGCGCGCGTTGCGCCGGCCGCTGGATTACGCTCGGATCATCCGGCCTGCCGTGCCTTCGCCGCGGCCGGCCTACATACAGAACGAGGAGACACGCGATGAACATTCCCAGCCTGGACTTCAACCTCGGCGAAACCGTCGAGGCCCTGCGCGACACGGTGAAGCGCTTTGCCGACGAGGAAATCGCGCCGCGCGCCGCCGCCATCGACCAGAACAACGAATTCCCCGCCGACCTGTGGAAGAAGCTCGGCGACCTCGGCCTGCACGGCATGACGGTGGAAGAGGAATACGGCGGCAGCGCGATGGGCTACCTGGCCCACATCATCGCGCTCGAAGAAGTGTCGCGTGCCTCCGCTTCGGTGGGCCTCTCGTACGGCGCCCACTCCAACCTGTGCGTCAACCAGATCCGCCGCAACGGCAACGCGGCGCAGAAGCAGAAATACCTGCCCAAGCTGATCTCCGGCGAGCACGTCGGCGCGCTGGCGATGAGCGAGCCCAACGCCGGTTCCGACGTGGTCAGCATGAAGCTGCGCGCCGACAGGAAGGGCGACCGCTACGTGCTCAACGGCAGCAAGATGTGGATCACCAACGGCGGCGACGCCGACACCCTGGTGGTCTATGCCAAGACCGACATCAACGCCGGCCCCAAGGGCATGACCGCCTTCATCATCGAGAAGGGGATGAAGGGCTTCTCCCACGGCACCCACCTCGACAAGCTCGGCATGCGCGGCTCCAACACCTTCCCGCTGTTCTTCGATGACGTCGAAGTGCCGGAAGAGAACGTGCTGGGCGGCATCGGCAACGGCGTGAAGGTGCTGATGAGCGGGCTGGACTACGAACGCGCGGTGCTGTGCGGTGGCCCGCTCGGCATCATGGCCGCCTGCATGGACGTGGTGGTGCCCTACCTGCACGAACGCAAGCAGTTCGGCCAGAGCATCGGCGAATTCCAGCTGATGCAAGGCAAGCTTGCCGACATGTACTCCACCTGGATGGCGACCCGCGCCTACGTGTACGCCGTGGGCCAGGCCTGCGACCGCAGCGACCACGCCCGCACGCTGCGCAAGGACGCCGCCGGCGCGATTCTGTATTCGGCGGAAAAAGCGACCTGGATGGCGGGCGAAGCAATCCAGACGCTGGGCGGCGTCGGCTATACCAATGAATATTCCACCGGCCGGCTGTGGCGCGATGCCAAGCTCTATGAAATTGGCGCCGGCACGAGCGAAATCCGCCGGATGCTGATCGGGCGGGAATTGTTTGCCGAAACGATGTAAAACCCCAGCCTGGCCGGTCGAGCAATTCGCCCGATCGGCCAGCGCTGGAAATGAAAAACCGGATTATTCGCGGGCTTGAATCAGCCCATGCACACCGGACAGGCGGTGGAAGCCGAATACCAGTAGTGCGCGGCTTCCTGCAGCGGTGCATAGGTGTTGTTGCGCACGCCTATGAAATGCAGCTTCTCTTTGGCGGGCAGGGACGGGCAGTTGGCCCGGTGAACCATATGCTCGTCTTTGTCGTTGCCGCTCTTTTCAACATAGAACTCATTCATGTCGGTCTCACCTGTTGGATGAAGGAAGGTCATCTATTGCAGCCATGACCGCGACGCTGGAACAGCCTTGTCGGTTGTCGTGCGCTTGTTGTTTTTTTTGCGCCGCATCCGACAGGGGCGCTTGGGTTTTTCCAAGCTGAATCGCGGTCAGTTGGAATAGGCGCAAGATCTGTTCCTGAATATCCAGGGTCAATATGAATGAAATTTCATTGAATTGACGGGCCGGGTAAAGCGCTATTGGATTTTTAGGTAAACGAAGAATAAGAAATGACCGTCCAAGGCGACGCTCCGGTGGGCGCTGGCTTGCCCCTTCGAAGCGAAGACTCCCGGGCAGACCTGTCTTTCTCCCTCCCCTTCAAGGGGGCGTAGGCGGAGTTTCGCAGAGCACAGCTCTGCGCCGCCGGAGCGGCGGAGCGAAGCGGAGACTACCGGGTTGGGGTGGGGATGGGGTCAATCGCAGCGCCGCTTCAACCCCATTCCCGTCCTAGCCAGTAGTCTTGGCTCCGCAGGCGTCGAACAGTGCTCGCCGAAGCCTCTGCTCCGCCCCCTTTGAAGGGGGGCAAAGCGGACTCCGAACATTCCTTCCCCCAAAACCCTCAGTGCCTCGAATACACCCCCACCCGATTCCCCTCACTATCCACAAACAAGGCAATAAACCCGATCTCCTCCCCGATCGAAGTCTTCTCCATCGCCACCTCGCCACCCGCCGCCTTCACCCGCTCCAGCACCAGGTTCAGATCCTCCCCGCCATTCAGATACACCAGCGTGCCGTTGTCGCGCGGAGCCAGCTGCGGCATCTGCACCAGCGCGCCCGACGGCTGCGGCTCCGCATACGGAAAGATCGCCATCGGGTGCCCACCGCAAACCTCGCGGCGCAGCGTCACCGCAAACACGCTTTCGTAAAAGCGCACCGCGCGCTCGATATCCACGGTGGGCAGCTCGAACCAGCAAATCGGGTTGTTCATGTCAGGGCTCCTGAAAGGTCTCCGCCGCGAAATGCAGCAGACAGGTGCATTGTCGGCACCCCCTCCTGACAACGTGGTGTCAGCAGACCCGGCGGCCACACCACGCCAGCGTGCTAAGGTGAGCCGTCCGTCATCCCCGTAGCCCAACAGCCCCCCATGCGCCCCGCCGACCGCCTGTTTCAGATCATCCTCATGCTGCGCAACGGCCGCGTCATCACCGCGCGGGCGCTGGCCGAAGCCCTGGAAGTTTCCGAGCGCACCATCTACCGCGACATCGCTGACCTCATCGGCTCCGGCGCGCCCATCGATGGCGAAGCCGGCGTCGGCTACCGCCTGCGCCGCGGCTACCAGGTGCCGCCGCTGATGTTCACCGGCGACGAACTCGAAGCCCTCGTCATCGGCGCCAAGCTCGTCCAGTCCTACGCCGACCCCGCCCTCGGCAAAGCCGCCGCCCAGGCCATGGCCCGCATCGAAGCCGTGCTGCCGCGCGCGCTGGAAGAACGCATCGCCGGCAGCGAAATGCGCTTCTGCGCCCCCGCCTTCATGCAACCGGAACCGCTGCGCGAACCGATGACGCTGCTGCGCACCGGCATGGAAAAAGGCCAGAAGGTGCAGGTGCGCTACCGTAGGGAAGACGGCGAGGTTTCCGAACGCACGCTATGGCCGCTGGGGCTGGTGTTCTGGGGGCACTGCTGGACGCTGGGGGCGTGGTGCGAACTGCGGCAGGGGTTCCGGACGTTTCGGGTGGATAGGATCGAGGCGGTGGAATTGGGTGTCGAGCGCTTCGATGACCGGTATGGGCATTTGTGGGGGAAGTATCTGGCGGAGGCGCGGGGGGATTGCTGAGGCGGTTGAGTCTATCGCTTGAAACCGACCTCCCGCCAGCTGAGCACGGCGCGGTCTTCCAGATAGCGCCGCATCTCGTCCCACGGAGTCGTCTGCCCGGATTCGACGATACGGGCATAGCGCTGCTCGGCTTCCGCATCCAGGCCCGCGCGCGCTTCGGCCTGCGCGGCCTTTCCCGCAATCGCCTCCAGGAAGAAATTGCGGGAGATTGTTCCCGCACGCTTGGCTGCCTCGGCGACGCGGGCCTTGAGTTCATCGGCAGGCGGATGGCCGTGGTGCTCATGGAGGACGCTCCGGTCGTTTGGCCTGCGGTGCAACGTAGCACTGCTGTGCTACATGGGGAGAGGAACGAGCGGGTGGGTGTAGCGCCGCTCCACCCGTCCATCTGGCACACGGGGACGTGCGCCATCGATGCTAGGCCAGCGCGACTCGCCTGACGGGTTTGGCGGCTGAGCACGAGTGGAATATGCGTCATGGGCGGGTTGTTTTTCCCGGAAGACGTGGCTTTCGCTATGCAGTGTGAAATTTCTTATACGTCATGCGTCGGGTTTATACGTCAAACTGACGTCTACAACACGTTGGGCAGCACAAGAGACAAGGCCTTAAACGCTTACATAGAATTCATAAAGCATAGGTAATCGCAGATCATGGCAACCACTCCGCAAGTCACATTTCTTGAGCAGAACGCGCCTATCGACGAGTATGGCCGAGCGTTGTACGCGGTCGCAAGATCGATAATCCGTGCCTTACTCGACTCCTTGAGCGCTGAAGACCTTCTTGATCTCAATACGGAAATCAAGAAGGTCCGCATGCGGCAGCTCGCAAAGGTTGTCCGGCTTGAGCGAGACAAGGGCATGCGCGGTGATGGCTTCGAATGGGCAGTACATGAGGCTGTATCTGGCGGCGAGCCGAAAGTACTGGAACCTATTCACACCGCGCTGCGAAGGGCCTCTTCCTTTGTAAAGGATGCTGCCCCGCGCTCGTTATTGTTTGGTCACGAACGTGCTCGGTACCTTGGATTCCTTGACGCGGTAGTCGAGGAAGCTGGAAATGATGCTTTTCTTCTTCCTGAGGGGAGCGGTCGACCTTTCAGATTCGGTCCATGGGTGCAGGTCGCTGCCAAAGGTCAAGCGGCGGAAGCCGAGTTGAATGAGCGCATCCAGCAGATATGGAAGACAGATCTCTTCCTGTCTGCCGAAGGTGACACGCGCCACTTTGCAGCAACTGTTAAGTCCAACGTTGCCCAGTTGGAAGGCGGCCGTGGCTTACGCTTGGGAATCGTTCCAGAATCAACCCAATATGCGAATCATGCTGGAGTCAAGTACGACCGAAGCAAGGGCCTCTGGGTCGTGTCTCTCGCAGATCCGAATGGCTTTATGGGCCTCTTCAACGACGCATACCATGCCGTCGCACGAGCGATGTGCACCCTAGGCAAACAACCGACTCCGCCCTACTACACCAAGCCGAGCGCGAAGGCGCAGAAAGTCCAAGAGCAAATCGAAAAATATCCCGACGCGACAGTGTTTGACATAGAGGGGGCGCTCAATGAGGCGGCACAGCAATCACTGATTGTTGAGACGCACCGTTTGATCAGCGTCAATGCTCCAGATTGGCTTCACATAAAGCAAAAAGCGCCTAAGGTGTTCTCCCCAAAGCCGAAGTTCCACAAACTCACGTGAGCGTGGCCCAACAAGCGCTTGCAGCCGACCGGCTACTCGCTGCGCTCGCTGCCGTCGGCTGACGCTTCACGTTGGGCCTCAGAGGCAACATGACCGACTCGGCCGCTCTCGACTACATCAGCGAGTTCTATCTCTCTTCGCGAGACTTCAACGGTGTGCCAGTCCGGACGCTTAGAAAGCACCTCGGACTCGACATGCTCGCTACAAGTGAATTGCTTGAGAGATTGGTCAAGTCCGAAGAAGTCGATCTGCTTTTTGGCAACGTTCACCCGAACCCTCACATCAAGGCGTTCTCCCACATTACTCATGAGCAGCAGCTTGAGTTCCTGAAGGAATTGGGCCTCACTGACTCTGTCTGTGTGTATCCGGGAAAGAAGCACCTAGCAAAGCTTCCCTTAGCTTCACGATTCGAAGGTCGCCCATTCGACTTGGAGCTCGCGCGGGGCTATGGACAGTTGGAGCACCGCGCATTTGATCTCTCCGTTCTAGAACATTATCGGAACGACCCACGGTACTACTACGAAACCGACTTTATCAACGGCTCCATTTCGATTAAGGATGAGTACTTCGAAAACCAGTCGATGCCAAAGCACGACCAAGTGCTCCTGCAATCCTTTGGCTTTGCATACGACAAAGATCTGAACCGCGCAGTCGCGGTATTTCTGCGCTACTTGGCAGATCTGAGTCCAGAGCATCAGCGTGTGTGGCACGCCAAGATGCTTTCTGGCGACTACAAACTCCACCCTGACTATTATCGCAACAGCATTCTCGGTGATTGGGGCACCAGAATCTCGATATTCGAGGCGTTCACACTGGAACTGAAGGTCATTAACCAAATGGCCGCGCTAATTGGAAAGCCAGCGCTCTTCCGAAATGTGTTTCAGTCCGAGAGACCGAAGGAATTTGGATTCCTGCTTCGCCCAACGCTTGCAGAGTTCAATGCCTTTATTTTGCTACTGGACAAGATGTTGTCGGACAATATCGACAAGGCGTTCTTCGAGAACGATGTACGTCTTGAAGAGGATAAGACGCGATCCGATGGAAAAATTGAGGTAAGGCAAAAAGGCACTCTCGCATTGTTGGAGGAGTGGCTCCGCAAGTACTTTCGTCCGGCAGACCCGGAGCCCTTCGAAAGTATGTTCAAGGCATTCCGAACCGTTCGCCGTCTGCGGCAGAAGCCAGCCCATGCCGTGAATGAGAACCTCTTTGACCTGACCTACTTCAAGGAACAGCGCAAGATCATGATCGACGCCTACGACGCGCTCCGTACGCTGCGCCTCGTTCTTGCGAACCATCCCAAGGTTCGTCGGAGTCCGCCCGAGATTCAAGAGCACTTGGCGAAGGGCGAGATATGGGACATCTGAGGCCCAACCCATCCATCAACACGGGCGCTGCGCGATGAAGTCGCGCAGCGCCGGTTATGTCAGACGTTAGAGCGCGCTACCGAGTCTATGGGCTACCGTCGTAATCGTCGAAAACGCTCCTCCTCTAGTGGTGCGTTGGCCGACACCGCGTACATTGCCAATCGTCTTTCTTGGCAAGGCGCTGCGGTTTTTGGTGTTGTTCTCTTTGTGATTTTCTACTGGGCACTGCCTGCTTGGATCAATCACCAACTGTCCTCGCTTCAAAGCAATATGTTCCGGCCAATGATTGAGGCAGTCTTTGCTCGCCGCGTGCATTGGGTTCAGTGGCTTGGTATTGCGTTCGCACTTATCTGTGCTTTCTTCGCCGTTCGCAATTACCTTGCATGCCAAAGGCTTGGCGCCTACGGGGAACGCAATGTCAGTTTCTTCAGTCGGCTATTTGCACGGTGGCTAGATTAGTGATCGTTAAGCCCGCTCGCTCTAACCTCTCATTCCACCGGACCTGATAGTTCCTACGGTTTTGTGGACACTCTGAACCAACCATTCAGGAGTGTTTGCGATGGGAAAGCCAGGGCCGAGAACGGTCTATCGATATAGTGCGAATTTCAAGGCAACGGCTGTACGGCTAAGTCGGTTACCTGGGGTGATGGTGAGTGACGTTGCTGCGTCGTTGTGCATTCATCCGTTTATGCTTTCGAAGTGGCGTAAGCAAGCGCGCGAGGGGCTTATCCTGACCAAGGAGATCGACATCGATAAGGATGTGGCGGCCGAGCTCAAGGAATTGCGTAAGCTCAAGAAGGATTTCGAGCGTCTGAAGGTGGAGCACGACCATTTAAAAAAAGCCATCGCGTTCACTTCCGCTCGAAAGGGGACGTCTTCGCCTTCATCGAGCACTGCCAGGAAACGTTCCCGGTGAGAATCATGTGCCGTATCCTGAACGTCAGTCCATCTGGCTACTACGCATGGCGTCGGCGCCCGCTCAGTGCCCGAGCGGCAGAGGACGCTCGCCTGCTTGAACAAATCGAATCGGCCCATCGGGCGAGTCGGGAAACCTATGGCAGCCCGCGGGTGCATGCCGCCTTGAAAGCTCAAGGTGAAGCAGTCGGCAAGCGACGCGTCGAGCGCTTGATGCGTGAGCACGGTGTGCGGGCTTGTTCTGCCAAGCTCTATCGACGTATGCCTGGTCTTACCCAGTTCTTCGATAGCGTCGAGAGCAAAGCACATCAGGTCAAGGAGGAACGTCCAGATCAGGTCTGGGTCGGCGACGTGACTTACCTGAAGGTCAAGGATCAGTGGCGTTATCTGGCCACCGTGATGGATCGCCATTCCCGCCGCCTGATCGGCTGGTCACTCGGTTCAGAGAAGACTGCAGCGCTGACCCGGCGAGCACTGGCGTCCGCGGTGCGGACGCGCAGGCCGCAACCGGGCGTTCTTTTCCATAGTGATCGCGGTGTCGAATTTCTGGCAGCCGATTTCAAGCGCTGTCTGCAGCGTGCGGGTATCGATCAATCCGTTAATCGGCCCCGGCGCATGACGGACAATGCGCACATGGAGTCTTGGAACAAGACCATGAAATCCGATATGTATCACCGCTACCGTTTCAATTCCGACTACGAACTGCAGCGCGCCATTCGCGATTACGTGGATTTCTACAATCATCGGCGACTACACTCAGCACTCGGCTATCGGTCGCCTGCAGATTTCGAGCGTCAATTCACATGACTAGCGGGTGTCCACTTTTTCGCAGAAACTCTCTCGTCAAAATGCTACGCATTTTGCCGTCCGCTGAAGCTTTACGTTAGGCCAGCATCGTTTATGGCGATCGTTGAAATATGGGCGTTCTGATCTTCAAGGGCATGAGCATCGGGATACTACCCGGCGACTTCGTGATCTCGATGGACGAGTCTGGGCAGTCGGCGTCCAAGCTCGTCCTTTCAACAGCCTACAACGTCATTCCGCTTTGGTTGAGAATTGCCAGAGATAGACTGAATGACGCCAAGCGCGCGTCAGAGGATATTGCTTCGAATTGGGACGACGACGCCGATCACCAAAAGTCCATGCTTATTGCCGAATTAGCCCCTTCAATGGAAGTCGTTGTTGCCTGCGGCATTGCTCTTGATTCGCTCTATGACATGCTACGTCCGTACGCTAAGCTTTCCGAATCGGACATCAATAGGTGGAAGGCAAACAGAACGGGGCGCGGCGCTCAGATTTTTGAAGTATTCAGGCGCGTACTGAAGCCGGAGAACAAGCACGTTAAGGAGTTCAAGAAGGCCATCACTGACATCATTAAGTTCCGCGACATGGCCGTGCACCCGACTCTAGAACTCAAGAACGCGCTTTCCCGTCCCGATCTTGACGTGGCAGTTGACTGGAAGTTTTCCGCCTATAGGTTCTCGAATGCGTGGGCATGCTTCAACACTACAACGCAGGTGCTCTTGTTTGCGCATCAACGAGAGCACTTGGACCAAAGGCTTGTCGTGGCTTTCAAGAGCATATTCGAAGCACTTGAAGAACTCGGCGTTGTGAGGACAAATGCCTAACACAGCAATCAACCCCGCTCCCTTCGGTCGCTGGACGGGCAAAAGCTGCGCTTTTCCCCGCCGGTTATTTCTACGTTCGGCCTCAAGGAGGAATCGTGCAGCACGCAGGTAGAACTTGGGCGTACTCATACCGAAAGCTCTTTGACCTGTGCTCAGAGAAAGAACTGGCGAAGGTCGCTAGCCGCATTTCAGTGCAATACGCAAAATTGACGAAGGATTGGACATGCGAAAGAAACTCCGAATGGTCGTGCCGAATGTACTTCACGACCAAGATGATCCTCAATGCAACCGTTCTTCTCAATAGCCTCGAATTTGCGCGCACCTCCGGGCTTCGCGCGGCCAATCCATACTTTGAGTACTACGCCGCACTGTCCCTATTACGCGGCCTCGTCTATACGATTCCTACAGAGGACTGGAACTCTGGCGAGTTGATGGCAATCTCGCACACTCGTGCCATCAATGTGGCATTTGATTGGGTCGCAAAGTTCAATAAGTCGCTGGCGGCAGAGATGAAGAAAACTGCTTTGCAGCTCAAGGCACAGCGCGAGCTGATCGCTTACAAGGCTCCCGCCAGTGGCGACAAGAACCTCGGGGAGAATTACGATCTGACTGACTTTCTGACCATCCTTGCGGAAGTCGCCGAATTCAACTCGGAACTACTAGAGGGTTCAATAACCAAGAATGCTGACCCAGCGTCCTTCGAAGTGCTTGACGAACACATTCACCAGATCGCAACGGTTGAGGTTGAAGGATTTACCTTCTCAGATAACGAAGACTACTGGCGCCTCGGTTATGTGCAACGTAAGACACGAAGGCCATATCACTTAGGGTTGTTCATGCACCCCGGCCAGTCTGAGGACTTCATTGGCGCCTGGGACGGAGATGAAGACGCTGGCGAAGCATTTTCTAATGGCGCCCCATCCAACTGGCAAGCAATCTTTGATGTGCCATGAGGCCGAACCCATCATTCCACCGGACCTTGCGCATAAAGCCGCGCAAGGTCCGGTGAATTCAAACGTTGGGCGTCACCAGTCCAGTCAGCGATACGTTTTCACAAGGCGGAGAAACATGACACAACTACCATCTGAAGCAGGCAACTTCGCTAGTGGCGCCTTCGAGCCGGATGATGATTGGCTCGCTTCTGCTCCAAAGGAACTTCAAATCGCTGCCATGCGGCGGTGGTTTCTTGATCGCTACGAAGATCCCGCGAACGAAACGCCTTGGGATGGTGAAGACAAAGAGTACGTATTTGTCTGGGGTGGCCCATACGACCCGAATGACGAAATCCAGAGCCGCTTTGGTGGCATCGTTGAGTTCGACACGATGTGGGAACTGATCGAAGAGCTTTGGCGTGAAGTTGGGGATAAATGGGCTCCTATCGAACACGAAGGCATCGACTACGACGACTACGTAAGCCATCTAGTGGTCATTGACCGTAGTGACCCCAATCGCTTTTTGGAAGAACGCATTGCTGAAATATTTGCGGTGTTAGACGCCGCTGTACTGGACGGCGCCAACAACCGACTTCTTCATCAAATGGCGCATAGTTCTCTGATTGCGGCGCTTGAGGCGTATTTGGCAGATACGGTGTCCTTCTGGGTCGAAAAGGACGAGCGTGCCCTGCGGCGTTTTGTGAATACCAACAAAGATTTTCAGGCGCGGTCACTCACCGTAGCTGAACTCTTCGAAAGACTTGAAAACCTTACGGGCGAGGTCAAGACATACCTTGCTGACTTTGTCTGGCACAGGCTAGACAAGGTTAAACCCATGCTAGCTAGTGGCTTAGAGATTAAAGTTCCCGAGATCGGCGACCTGATGAAAGAGATCATAGTCCGCCACGACATCGTGCATCGTGCTGGGCGCAGAGCCGACGGCACCCTCGTCGAACTCTCAACCGAAGATCTGTCTCGCGTACGCGAGGCCATCAAACAATTCTCCAATGGAATCGAGGAAGAACTTGCTCGTCGCTTTCCGGTGCAATTGGATTCTGTTGCTCAGGACATGTTCTAGCATGCGTGCGGCGACGCCCAACCCTGCGTTCGAGCGGACCTGCGCGAAAAGCCGCGCAGGCCGCTCAACTCCACGTTATGCGTCACCAGCCTGCGTCGTGCTCGACGGTGGATGGCTTTCAATTCGAACTATGCGGTAGGTGAAACATGAGTAGCTGTTGTTCATCATCAGCCAGTGATAGCGCGCATCCGAATAAAGGCCGTTGCCCTGGCAACGGGTTGGAGTATTCAGAGGTTTCGGCGACAACCATCGCGCATCACATCAAGGAACCGTGGGCCTGGGTGCCGTCTGCCAAGCACTACTACTTTTGCGATGCCGCTGATTGCGACGTTGCCTATTTCGGTGATGACAATTCGGTTGTTTTAAAGTCGCAGTTACGCACTCGCGTTGGAGTGAAAGAGCGAGGCGAGCACGATTTGTTGTGCTATTGCTTTGGTGTCAGTCGCGCGGATTTTGAGCGCAATCCGACTACAAGAGAATTCGTGATAGCCCAAACAAGGGCCGGAGCGTGTTCCTGTGAAACCAGTAACCCATCAGGGCGCTGCTGTCTGAAAGACTTTCCCAAGTCGTCAAAGCCAGGCGGCAGTCTTGGGTAACGGGCAAACATTGCGGGCCGTAGAAGTGCCGCATAACCCTGGGGCACGCGGACCTGCCGAACACCCGCCTTGGTTTTCATCAATCTTCTGGATGGCCGGTGCCGGCATGGAATCTGCCCGCGAAGCGCCAATCGGTACAAGCGGCTGCTGGAGAGCCGGCAGCGTGATCGGCGTCCTGTCGGGTGGGTGTGACCCGCTTTGCGATGATGAGCGATCAGTCCCGGCCCCAGGGTGAGGAGCAAGGGCGATTCGGTCAGGCGGGGATGGCGAAGGCGGTACCTTCGAACCTCTTGTTCGGGCGAGGCTGTGGATTGCCGTAGGCGGCGTGGTCGCGCAGCACGGAGTGCGGATGCGGGCGAGCGTGTTGGCCAGCGTGCAGACGGGCCTGTTTTGATTGGTGCGGCGCTGCACTCAGTCGCCTAGGTGCGCAGGCCGTCCAGGGGCTCGCGTTGCGGGCCAGCGCGCTGAGTTCGCGTTCCAGTTGCGCGTTGCGTTGTTCGAGCACGCGGATCTTCCCGATTGATGGGCCGTGGAAGCTCTATTGCCCGCTGCACAATGTCGAGAGACTGGAACGCCGCGGGTATGCACAATCGCAGGATCGGACCGTGGAGCAGGTCACAAACCACGCGGGACGAACGTGTGACGGACTCAGGCCGGGTCTGACCCACATATGATGAACATGACATCGTCGCCTGTTGCCGCGACCGAGAGCCTGCCCGGAAGCGGGTTTTTCGATATCGTCGTTAGGCGCCACATCACGAGAGGTTTCTGCCATGCGCTACGTAGTCGCAGCCTTCGCACTTCTCACAAGCTCTACGTATGCCCAGGAGCAGGCCCCGGTGGCCGTGTCAGCCGCGGTGCTGGCGTATGCCCGGTCACAGGGCGACTACGATCAGCCCAAGTTTCGTCACGCAAGCGTTGATCTTAACGGTGACCGCGATCCGGATGCCGTTGTGCTCTTGCTTGGCCCGAATTGGTGCGGATCGGGTGGCTGTACCTTTTTGGTTCTCCAGGGCCGCGAGGGCACATTCGCATACCGAAGTTCCACGAGCGTCACGCTCGAACCGATCAGGCAGGCAAACGAGCTAAGGCACGGCTGGCACTCGCTCATTGTCCATTCACGAGGCCGCGGAGAAGTCTTGCTCCGTTTCGACGGCAACACGTACCCGAGCAATCCATCTCGGCAGCCTGTGGCAAGCAAGCGCCAGCTCGCATCAGCCAAGATCCTCATCGAATAGCAACTCGGGAACGGTACGCCGAGCTGCAAAATGGTGCCCAGCCCCTCGCTCGACTCGCTGGCGCATTTTGCAACCCCCTTGTCCCCCCTTATCCCCCCCAAAGGTCTAGTCTTCCCCCATCCGTAAGCGGACGCGGCCACCCGCATCCGTAAGCGGCGGTTCCCGCACCCTGATGCAGGTTCCGCCGCGCAAACCAACAAGGGACGGGGAGACATGAGCACCATCAAGTCCAGCATCAACACCCGCGCGGCGGATTTCCAGGCCAATGCCGCCAGCCTGCGCGGGCTGGTCGAGGATCTGCGCGCCAAGGCGGCCGAGGTGTCGCTTGGCGGCGGCGAGTCGGCGCGGGCCAAGCACACCGCGCGCGGCAAGCTGCTGCCGCGCGACCGCGTCGATCATCTGCTCGATCCGGGCACGCCTTTCCTCGAAGTCGGCCAACTCGCCGCGCACGGCATGTACGACAACGAGGCGCCCTCGGCCGGGGTGATCACCGGCATTGGCCGGGTGCAGGGCGTGGAGTGCATGATCGTGGCCAACGATGCCACGGTGAAGGGCGGCACCTATTACCCGATGACGGTGAAGAAGCACCTGCGGGCGCAGGAGATCGCCGAGCAGAACAACCTGCCCTGCGTCTATCTGGTGGATTCGGGCGGCGCCTTCCTGCCGCGTCAGGACGAGGTGTTTCCGGACCGCGACCACTTCGGCCGCATCTTCTACAACCAGGCCAACATGTCGGCCAAGGGCATTCCGCAGATCGCGGTGGTGATGGGCTCCTGCACCGCCGGCGGCGCCTATGTGCCGGCGATGTCTGACGAGACGGTCATCGTCAAGAATCAGGGCACCATCTTCCTCGGCGGCCCGCCGCTGGTGAAGGCGGCCACCGGCGAGGTGGTGAGCGCGGAAGACCTGGGCGGCGGCGACGTGCATACGCGGCTCTCGGGCGTGGCCGATCACCTGGCGGAAAATGATGCCCACGCGCTGTATCTGGCGCGGCGGATCGTCTCCAATCTGAATCGCAGCAAACCCGTGAATCTGGCGCTGGGGCAGGGCGAAGAGCCGCTGTACGACCCGGAAGAGATCTACGGGATCATCCCCACCGACACCCGCAAGCCCTTCGACGTGCGCGAGATCATCGCCCGCGTGGTCGATGGCTCGCGCTTCGACGAATTCAAGGCGCGCTACGGCACCACCCTGGTGTGCGGCTTCGCCCAGCTCTACGGCTACCCGGTGGGCATCGTCGCCAACAACGGCATCCTGTTCGGCGAATCGGCGCAGAAGGGCGCGCACTTCATCGAGCTGTGCGGCCAGCGCGGCATTCCGCTGCTGTTCCTGCAGAACATCACCGGCTTCATGGTCGGCCGTAAGTACGAGAACGGCGGCATC
Organism: Azoarcus sp. DD4; assembly: GCF_006496635.1. Taxonomy (NCBI): domain Bacteria; kingdom Pseudomonadati; phylum Pseudomonadota; class Betaproteobacteria; order Rhodocyclales; family Zoogloeaceae; genus Azoarcus; species Azoarcus sp. DD4. Next base: position 4,123,266 of record NZ_CP022958.1, on the reverse strand, counting down.
GCCAAGGACGGCGCCAAGATGGTGACCGCGGTGGCCACCGTGCAGGTGCCCAAGATCACCACGCTGATCGGCGGTTCGTTCGGCGCCGGCAACTACGGCATGTGCGGCCGTGCCTATTCGCCGCGCTTCCTGTGGATGTGGCCCAACGCGCGGATTTCGGTGATGGGCGGCGAGCAGGCGGCGAGCGTGCTCGCCACCGTGCGCCGCGACGGCATCGAGGCCAAGGGCGGCAGCTGGAGCAAGGACGACGAAGACGCCTTCAAGTCGCCGATCCGCGAGCAGTACGAAGTGCAGGGCCATCCCTACTACGCCACCGCGCGCATGTGGGACGACGGCGTGGTCGACCCGGCGCAGACGCGCCGCATCCTCGGCCTGTCGCTGTCGGCGGCCTTGAACGCGCCGATCCAGCCGACCAAGTTCGGCGTGTTCCGGATGTAAGGGGAGGCGACATGTACGAAACCCTGGAAATCCTGCGCGACGGCGGCGTCGCCACCGCGTGGATGAACCGCCCCGAGGTGCACAACGCCTTCAACGCGCAGCTCATCGCCGACCTCACCGCCGCCTTCCGCGCGCTGGATGCGGACGAGACCGTGCGCGCGGTGGTGCTGGCCGGGCGCGGCAAGAGCTTTTCCGCCGGCGCCGACCTCAACTGGATGAAGGCCGCCGGCGCGGCCAGCGTGGAAGAGAACCTCGCCGACGCGCGCAAGCTCGCCGGCATGCTGCGGGTGATCGCCGAGATGACCAAGCCGACCATCGCCCGCGTGCACGGCGCGGCGTTGGGCGGCGGCATGGGGCTGGCGTCGGCCTGCGACATCTGCGTGGCGGGTGACAAGGCGCTGTTCGCGACCTCGGAGGTGCGCTTCGGCATCATCCCCTCGGCGATCAGCCCCTATGTGATCCGCGCCATCGGCGAACGCCAGGCTTATCGCTACTTCCAGACGGCGGAGCGGATTTCCGCTGTGCGCGCGGTGGAGCTGGGCTTGGCGCATGAGCTGGCCGAGGGCGACGCGCTGGATGCCAAGGTGGCGGAGATTGTAGGTGCGCTGCTGCAGGGCGGGCCGAAGTCGCAGGCGGCGGCGAAGGATCTGATCCGCGCGGTGGCGAACCGGCCAGTGGGGGATGAGGTAGTGGAGAACACCGCGCGGCGGATCGCGGAACTGCGGGCAACGCCGGAGGCGCGGGAAGGGCTGGATGCCTTCCTCTCCAAGCGGCCGGCGGCCTGGGTGCCGCAGGCCTGATCGGACCGCAAGCACGGGGCCGCGATGGAAAGCCTCGGCGATCTCGGTGCCGCCCTCGGCGGGCTCACCCCGCTGCTGGATTGGCGCGAACTGCCGCTGGACCTCGCCTCGCTGGCAGCGCTGGCGGCAGGGCTAGGCTGGGCCAGCGGGCTGCGGCTGTACGCGCTGGTGTTCGCGCTCGGGGCGCTGGGCCGCTTCGGCGGCGTGCAGCTGCCGGGCGGGCTGGAGGTGCTGACGCATCCGCTGGTGCTGGGGCTGTCCGGCCTGATGCTGGTGACCGAGTTCTTCGCCGACAAGCTGCCCTGGCTGGATTCGCTGTGGGACGCGGTGCACACCTTCATCCGCATTCCCGCCGGCGCGGCGCTGGCGGCGGCGGTGATGGGCGACCAGAGCGGGGCGATGCAGGTGGCGGCGGCGCTGGCCGGCGGCACCCTGGCGGCCGGCACCCACTTCGCCAAGGCGGGCGCGCGGGCGGCGATCAACACCTCGCCCGAGCCGGTGAGCAACGTCGCCACTTCGCTGGGTGAGGATGCGCTGTTCGCCGGTGGCCTGTGGACGCTGCTGCACTACCCGCTGTGGTTTCTCGGCGGTCTGGCGGTTTTCGTGCTGGTCGCGCTGGTGCTGATCGTGGCGCTGTGGCGCTTCATCCGGCGGATCTTCCGGCGCAGGCCGGCGACGACTTGACGACCCAAACACCCAAACGACGCATACGACGAACAAAAGAGAGCGTGGAGACGACATGTTCAACAAGATCCTGATCGCCAACCGGGGCGAGATCGCGTGCAGGGTGATCAAGACCGCCCGCCGCATGGGCATCAAGACGGTGGCGGTGTATTCCGAGGCGGACGCCAACGCCCGCCATGTGCGGCTCGCCGACGAGGCGGTGCTGATCGGGCCGGCGGCGGCGCGCGAGAGCTATCTCGTGATCGACCGCATCATCGCCGCGGCCAAGGCCACCGGCGCGCAGGCCATCCATCCCGGCTACGGCTTCCTGTCGGAAAACGAGGACTTCTGCGAGGCCTGCGAACGCGAGGGCATCGTCTTCATCGGCCCGCCGGTGTCGGCGATCCGCGCGATGGGCTCCAAGTCCGAGGCCAAGAAGCTGATGGAGGCGGCAGGTGTGCCGCTCACCCCCGGCTACCACGGCGACAATCAGGAGCCGGCGCTGCTGCACGCGCAGGCGGAGCTCATCGGCTACCCGGTGCTGATCAAGGCCGCGGCCGGCGGTGGCGGCAAGGGCATGCGGCTGGTCGAGCGAGGCGAGGACTTCATCGACGCGCTGGCCTCGTGCAAGCGCGAGGCGATCTCCAGCTTCGGCGACGACCATGTGCTGGTGGAGAAGTACATCACCCGCCCGCGCCATATCGAGATCCAGGTGTTCGGCGACAGCCACGGCAACTGCGTGTATCTGTTCGAACGCGACTGCTCGGTGCAGCGCCGCCACCAGAAGGTGCTGGAAGAAGCGCCCGCGCCCGGCATGACGGCCGAACGCCGCGCGGCGATGGGCAAGGCGGCGGTGGAGGCGGCGCGGGCGGTGGGCTACGTCGGCGCCGGCACGGTGGAGTTCATCGCCAACCAGGACGGCAGCTTCTACTTCATGGAGATGAACACCCGGCTGCAGGTGGAGCATCCGGTCACCGAGATGATCACCGGGCTGGATCTGGTCGAATGGCAGCTGCGCGTGGCGTCGGGCGAAAAGCTGCCGCTGGCGCAGGAGCAGCTGCAGATCCGCGGCCACGCGCTGGAAGCGCGGATCTACGCCGAAGACCCCGCCAAGGGTTTCCTGCCTTCCACCGGCAAGCTGGTGCATCTGGCGCCGCCGGCCGAAGGCCTGCATGTGCGCGTGGATACCGGCGTGGAGGAGGGCGACGAGATCAGCCCGCACTACGACCCGATGATTGCCAAGCTCATCGTCTGGGATATCAATCGCGACCGCGCCTTGGCCCGCATGCTGCAGGCGCTGGCGGATTACCGGGTGGTGGGCGTCGCCAACAACATCGAATTCCTGTCGCGCCTCACCGCCTGCCCGGCCTTCGCCACCGCCGACCTCGACACCGGCCTGATCGAGCGCGAACGCGCCTATCTCTTCCCCGAAGGCGACACGATTCCCGCCGAAGTCTGGCGGGTCGCCGCGCTCGCCGAACTGCTGCGCGACCGCCGCTATGGTGAAGACAAGGCGCAGCGCGGCCGCGATCCGCTGTCGCCCTGGCATGCGCGCGACGGCTGGCGGATGAACGCCTCGGCGCGTCGCAACCTGGTGTTCCGCGCCGGCGAAGCGCAGCAGACGGTGAGCGTGTCCTACCGCGCCAACGGCTTTGCGCTGACGGTGGACGGCAACACGGTGTCCGCCCGCGGCGAACTCAACCCGCGCGGCCTGCTGCACGTCGATTTCGATGGCGCCCGCATGGATGCCACCGTGATCGCCGCCGGCGAAAAGCGCCACATCTTCCTGCACGGCCGCAGCTGGCAGCTGGCGAGTGTCGATCCGCTGCACCACGCGGGCGAAGGCGGCGGAGCGGAAGGCGGCCTGCTGGCACCGATGCCGGGCAAGGTGATCGCGCTGCTCGCCGAAGCCGGCGCCAAGGTGGAGAAGGGCGCACCGCTGCTGATCCTGGAGGCGATGAAGATGGAACACACGATCACCGCGCCGGCGACGGGGACGGTGAAGGCGTTCAGGTTCGCGGTGGGGGATCAGGTGGGGGACGGGGCGGAGTTGGTGGAGTTCGAGGTGGCGGGGTAAGAGCGGGCGCTCGGAGGCTAGCGGGTTTTGCCTCCTCTCCGTCACGGAGGTGAAACAGGGGGGCGGCAAGCACCTGTGGCACCGGATGAGTAATGAACTGGAGAGCGCAGAAGGGGTTGGGGAATGCGCAACGCAGGGGCCGTCGGCGGTTTGCCCCCTCCCCTTCAAGGGGAGGGCTGGGGTGGGGATGGGGTAAACACGCCGCTTGCCGCCCCCACGAAACGCTGTAGATTCGTGACGTTGTCATTATTCGCGTGCCCCACAATGCAAGGACGCAACACCCCGACCAAGAACTTCGCCCGCAACCTGCGCCGCAACTCCACCGACGCTGAACGAGTGCTCTGGCGGCATCTGCGTGGTGGTCAGTTCGGCGCGAAGTTCCGCCGCCAGCATCCTTTCGCGGACTACGTGCTCGATTTCGTATGCCTTGAACTGAAGCTGGTGGTGGAACTCGATGGCGGGCAGCATGCCGAGCGCGTCGCGTATGACGATGCGCGTACCGCGATGCTGCGGACGGCGGGCTTCGATGTAATTCGCTTCTGGAACAGCGAGGTATTTCAGGAGCCGGACGCGGTGGTGGAGCGGTTGCGGTTGGTGATCGAGGGGCGGCGACCGTTGTTCGAAGCCCGCGGCTGACCCCATCCCCACCCTAGCCCTCCCCTTGAAGGGGAGGGGACTCAAACCGCCGCGTTCGGAAACGGCGATACGACAACCATGAGCCGGCGACAGAAACCGGCCACCTCACATACGAGGAAGAGAGGAGACAACATGACCACCCCGAGCTACGTCCACGGCGCGTCCGAAAAGCCCCTCATCGGCCAGACCATAGGCCGCTACTTCGACGAAGCCTGCGCTCGCCATGCCGAGCGTGAAGCCCTCGTCGTCCGCCACCAGAACGTCCGCCTCACCTACGCCGAACTCAAGCACAGGGTCGATGCGCTGGCCTGCGGGCTGATGCGGCTCGGGCTGCAGCCGGGCGAGCGCATCGGCATCTGGTCGCAGAACCGGCTGGAATGGACGCTGACGCAGTTCGCCAGCGCCAAGGCGGGGCTGGTGCTGGTCAATATCAACCCGGCGTATCGGCGCAGCGAGCTGGAATACGCGCTGAACAAGGTCGGTTGCCGCGCGCTGATCCTGTCGCCGGCGTTCAAGAGCAGCGATTACCTGGAAATGCTCGCCGACCTCGCGCCCGAACTTGCTCACTGCGAACCCGGCCTGCTGCGCGCCCACAAACTGCCGACGCTGGAGATGGTGATCCGCATGGGCGCGGAAAAAACGCCCGGCATGCTCAATTTTGACGACCTGCTCGCGCCGCCCACGCGCGACGAACTCACCGCGCTGGCGCTGCTCGGCGAGAAGCTGCAGTTCGACGAGCCGATCAACATCCAGTTCACCTCCGGCACCACCGGCAATCCCAAGGGCGCCACGCTGTCGCACCACAACATCCTCAACAACGGCTTTTTCGTCGGCGAGGCGATCCGGCTGGTGGCGGGGGACCGCGTCTGCATTCCGGTGCCGCTCTACCACTGCTTCGGCATGGTGATGGGCAATCTCGGCTGCCTCACCCACGGCGCGACGATGGTGTATCCGGCCGAGGCCTTCGAGCCGCAGGCGGTGCTGAAGACGCTGGCGGAGGAACGCTGCACCGCCGCCTACGGCGTGCCGACCATGTTCATCGCGGTGCTGGACCACCCGGACTTCGCCGCCGCGGATCTGTCCGCGCTGCGCACCGGCATCATGGCCGGCAGCCCCTGCCCGATCGAGGTGATGAAGCGGGTGGTCGACAAGATGCACATGAAGGAAGTGACCATCGCCTACGGCATGACCGAGACCTCGCCGGTGAGCTTCCAGAGCGGCACCGACGATCCGCTGGAACGGCGCGTGTCCACCGTCGGCCGCATCCAGCCGCACTGCGAGGTCAAGATCATCGACAACGAAGGCCGCATCGTGCCGCGCGGCATGCCGGGCGAGTTGTGTACCCGCGGCTATTCGGTGATGCTCGGCTACTGGGACGACGAGGCCAAGACCAGGGAAGCGCTCGACGCCGCCGGCTGGATGCATACCGGCGACCTTGCGGTGATCGACGACGAGGGCTACTGCAACATCGTCGGCCGCATCAAGGACATGGTGATCCGCGGCGGCGAGAACATCTACCCGCGCGAGATCGAGGAATTCCTCTACCGCCATCCGCAGATCCTCGACGTGCAGGTAGTCGGCGTGCCCGACCAGAAATACGGCGAGGAACTGTGCGCCTGGATCATCCTGCGCGAAGGCGCGGAGCTCTCCGCCAACGACGTGCGCGCCTATTGCCAGGGCCAGATCGCGCACTACAAGATCCCGCGCTACATCAAGTTCGTGGACAGCTTCCCGATGACCGTGACCGGCAAGATCCAGAAATTCCAGATCCGCGAGCAGATGAAGCGCGAACTGGCGCTGGACGAAGCGAAGACCGCGTAAGGAGTTTGCGATGACCCTGCCCAAGACCGTCCGCGTCGTCGAGGTCGGCCCGCGCGACGGGCTGCAGAACGAGAAGCAGCTGGTGAGCGCCGACACCAAGGTGGAACTCATCCGCCGGCTGGAGGCCGCCGGCCTGAAGGCGATCGAGACCACCTCCTTCGTGTCGCCCAAGTGGGTACCGCAGATGGGCGACAACACCGAGGTGCTGACCCGCGTGCTGGCCGCGGCGAAGCCGGGTGTCGCCTACCCGGTGCTCACCCCCAACCTCAAGGGCTTCGAGGCGGCGCTCGCCGCCGGTGCCACCGAGGTAGCGGTGTTCGGGGCGGCGAGCGAGTCCTTCAGCCAGAAGAACATCAACTGCTCGATCGCCGAATCGCTGGAACGCTTCCGCCCGGTCACCGAGGCGGCGCGCGCGGCCGGGGTCAAGGTGCGCGGCTACGTCTCCTGCGTCGCCGGCTGCCCCTACGAGGGCCCGATCGCGCCGCAGGCGGTGGCCGATGTGGCCGCGACACTGCTGGAGATGGGCTGCTACGAGATCTCGCTCGGCGACACCATCGGCAGCGGCAACCCGGCGAGCATCGCCCGCATGCTGGAAGCGGTGATGAAGCGGGTGCCGGTGGCGCAACTCGCCGGCCATTACCACGACACTTACGGCATGGCGGTGGCCAACATCCACGCCTCGCTGCAGATGGGGGTGGCGGTGTTCGATGCGTCGGTCAGCGGGCTGGGCGGCTGTCCCTATGCCGCGGGGGCGTCGGGCAATGTCGCGACCGAGGATGTGGTGTGGATGCTGGATGGGCTGGGGGTGGAGACCGGCGTCGAACTGGCGGCGCTGGTGGATACCGCGGCGTGGATCAGCGCGCAGCTGGGGCGCGAGCCGGCGTCGAGGGTGGCGCGGGCGGTGCTGGCGAAGCGCGGGGCGAGTCATTGATTTTCCCCTCCCCTTCAAGGGGAGGGGAAAACCCAGCCCCCTACGGCACCACCGAATGCGCCCGCTTCAAACACCGCAGCGCAAACGTCGACCGGCTGTGCCGTATCCCCCGGATCTTGTACAGCTTCTGCCGCAGGAAGCGCTCATAGCCCTCGGTGCCCGACACCGCCACCTTTATCAGGTAGTCGTACTCGCCGGTCACGAGATAGGCCTCCATCACCTCGGGCAATTCCACCAGTGCGTCGCCGAAGGCCTGGAAGACCGCGTCGTCGTGGCGTTCCAGCTGCACTTCGATGATCACCGTGTCCGGCATGCCGAGCGCGCGCTGGTCCAGCACCGCGACGTAGTCGGTGATGATGCCCGCCGCTTCCAGCGCGCGCACCCGGTTCCAGCAGGGCGTCGGTGACAGGCCGACGCGCTCGGCCAGTTTCTGGTTGCTGATGCGGCCGTCGCTGCGCAGCTCGCGCAGGATCTTGCGGTCGATCTCGTCGAGCCGATCTTCTTTCATGCAGGGCTTCCTTGGTCTATTTTCGTATCGTATGGATGTTACATCCTGATAATCGACATTAAAAGGATGGTTCTTCTGTAAATTCGCTGAAATGACGGAGTAAACAAAAGCACATTCTCGGCCCGTCCCGGTAGGATTCCCTCCGTGCCCACAAGGCACAGACCAGGCCTGAGTGTCCCCGCCTTCCCCCACCCCGGGAAGGCGGCGATACCCCGGCCAACCCGGACCATCCGCCCAGGAGTGCATCGTGCCCAACGTCTTTGCCCGTACGGCAGTCGGCTACAGAGGCGACCCCCGCGTCGCCGGCCTGCCGCTGATGTTGATTGCGCCCGCGCTGTTCGCCGCCAACATGGTGGCGGCGCGCTGGGCAGAGAGCGCCGCGATTCCGCCCATCTTCCTGGCTTTCGGGCGGTGGACGCTGGCCTTCTTCATCCTGCTGCCCTTCGTCGCGCCGCGGCTGTGGGCCTGCCGTGCCGTGTTGCGCGCCGCCTGGCCGCGCATCCTGCTGCTGGCTTCGCTCGGCATGGGCGTGGCGGTGGCGCCGCAGTACATGGGCGCGCACGACACCAGCGCCACCAACGTCGCGCTGATCTTCGCCGCCTGCCCGACCCTGATTGCGCTGATCGAAGCGCTGGTGTGGCGGGTGCCGGTCGGTACGCTGCGCGCGGTGGGGATGTCGCTGGCGATCTGGGGCGTGCTGTTGGTGCTGGCCAAGGGCGAGGTGGCGGCGCTCGGTCGTTTGCAGTTCGGCCGCGGCGACCTGTGGGTGGTGCTGGCAGCCTGCGGCTGGGCGCTCTACACCGTGCTCGGCAAGCGCCGCCCGCTGCCAACGTTGCCCGGCGAAGTGAAGCTGTCGGCGCTGATCGGCGGCGGCGCGCTGGCGCTGGCGCCGTTCGCGCTGCTGGAGGCGGCGGGCGGCACGGTGGCCGACTTCGGCGACGGCCGGCTGTATGCGGCGCTCGGCTTTCTCGCCATCGTTCCCAGCCTCGGCGCCTATTTCTGCTACGACCGACTGGTCGGACTGGTCGGCCCCGGCGGCGCCAGCGTGTCGATGTACCTGGTACCGCTCTACGCCGCGCTGGCCGCCTGGCCGCTGCTCGGCGAAGTGCCGCAAGCCTTTCACATTGCCGGCTTCGGCCTGATCCTCGGCGGCGTGCTGCTGTCCGGTCTGCAGCGCGATTGATGCCGGCGTCCTGCACGGCCCGCCTTGGGCGTGCGGGGCGGCTGGCTCTACAATCCGGGGCATCGAAATATCCCCGGACGAACCGCCATGTCAGTGTCGATGCTCCGTGCGATCCTGCTGTCGCGACGCCGGCGGCTCCGGGGGCGGCCATGAGCGCCTGGCTGCGGTTCTGGCTGGGCGTCCTCCAGCACACCGTGCGGCTGTGGCTGGATGCGCAGGTCTTCATCCACGCGGCGGCACTCGCCTTCTTCACCGTGTTTTCGGTAGCGCCGGTGGTCATCGTGGTGGTGACCATCGTGGGTCTGGTGTTCGGCGAAAGCGCGGCGCAGGGCCAGATCGCGCAGCAGCTCGAAGCGGCGATCGGGCCGGAGGCGGCTGCCGCGGTGCAGACCGCAGTGGCGGGCAGCCGTATCGAACACAGCGGCATCCTGCCATCGCTGGCCGGGGCGGCGGCGATGCTGTTCGGCGCCACCACCGTGTTCGCGCAGATGCAGAACGCGCTCAATGCGATCTGGGGTGTAGCGCCGCGGCCCACCCGCAGCAGCTTGTTCATCTATCTGAAGGGGCGTCTGCTTTCGCTCACCGTGGTGCTTGCGCTCGGCTTCGTGCTGCTGGTGTCGCTGCTGCTGAGCGTGCTGGTGCAGGCCCTGGTGGCCTTCGCCCAGGACTGGCTGCCCTTGCCGCCGGCTGTGCTGCTCAGTCTGGATGGCGTGGTGTCGCTGGCAGTGGTGACGCTGCTCTTTGCCACCATCTTCCGGGTGCTGCCGGACGTGCTGCTCGGCTGGCGCGACGTCTGGCTGGGCGCCTTCGCCACGGCATTGTTGTTTGCGTTGGGGCGCGAACTCATCGCCTTCTATCTGTCCACCACGGCCACCGCCTCCACCTACGGCGCGGCCGGTTCGCTGGTGCTGCTGCTGATGTGGGTGAATTATTCTTCCCTGATCCTGCTGCTCGGCGCGGCCTTCACCCGCGCCAACCTGCAGGCGCGAGGCCTGCCGGTACGGCCCCGGGCGACCGCGGTCTGCGTCCACAGGGAACTGGTCGAAGAGCGCATCCAAGCGGCTGCGGTGAGGGACGGCAGCCCGTCCGCTTGAGCGCTTTCGCGGGGCGTCACCCGGCGTATGCGAGGTGCGTGCAGCCGGCACTGGCGTCGGCCTGTATACTGCCGCTAAAGTACAAGAGCGGCCCCGTGCCGCGTCCGGCTGCCCGTGCGGCGAGCCTCGGAAATCAGGGGGAGGTGGTTTGGCTGCACGGCGGTGCTCTGGATGGCGGTGCGCGCTCGGTCTCCTGCGCTGGAGCGGGCCGGCTGCTGCCTTGCTGCTGCTGATGGGCAGCGTGGATGCGCAGGCGGCGCGCCAGGTCCGTGTAGGCGTCTATGAGAATCCGCCGAAGATCTTCACCGGTACCGACGGCGTCCCGACCGGCCTGATGATGGACCTGCTGCGCGAGATCGCCGGGCAGGAGGACTGGCAGCTCGAGTTCGTGCCCTGCGAATGGCAGGCCTGCCTGGCCGGGGTGGAATCCGGCAAGATCGACCTGATGCCCGACGTCGCCCACAACGGCGAACGTGCGCGGCGTTTCGCCTTCCACCGCACGCCGGCGCTGAGCAGCTGGTCGCAGATCTATCGCCGCGGCGACGTCACCATCGATTCCATCTTCGATCTCAAGGGCAAACGCATCGCCCTGCTGGTCGGCAGCGTGCAGGAGCAGTCGTTGCGGGCGATGCTGAGCGGCTTCGACATCCCGTTCGACATCGTGCCGACGACCTCGCCGGAGGAAGCCTTCCAGCTGGCGGCCACCGGCAAGGCCGATGCCGCGGTCGCCAACCACTTCTTCGGCACCTATCGGGCGGCCTCGCTGCGGCTGATGGAAACGCCCATCGTCTTCCAGCCGGCCAATCTTTTCTACGTGACGGCGCTTGGCCGCAATGCCGAGCTGCTCGCGGCGATCGACACCCATCTCGAAGCCTGGATACGTACGCCGGGTTCTCCTTATTACGTGGTCGCCAAGCGTTGGGGCGGGCGGGCGCCCGAGTTGCCCCTGCCGGAAGCGGTGCGCAAGGCCTTGCAGTTGCTGGCCGGGCTGGGGGTCGTGCTGGCCGGCGGGGTGGTGTTGCTGCGCCGACGGGTGCAGGCGAAGACGCGCGAACTGCAGCAGGTGAACCGGCAGCTCGCCGCGACGCTCGATGCGGTTCCGGACCTGCTGTTCGAAGTGGATGCCGACGGCCGTTACATCGACGCACACGCCGCGCGCAGCGAGCCGACGCATACGCCCTTGCAGCCGCTCGTCGGCAAGACCTGGCACGAGGTGCTGCCGCCCGAGGCGGCGGCGACATGCACGCGTGCGGTGCGCGAGGCCGAGGCCCACGGCTGGGCCGGTGGTCACCAGATCGAACTGCCGGGGCCGGACGGTACCCGCTGGTTCGAGCTGTCGGTGGCGCGCAAGCAAACCGAAGCCGCCGGCCTGCCGCACTTCATCGTGCTGTCGCGCGACGTCACCGCCCGACGCAGCGCCGAACTCGGCGTGCAGCGCCTGTCTCGCCTGTATGCCACCCTGAGCCAGTGCAACCAGGCCATCGTCCGCTGTCGCGAGCAGGACGAACTGCTGCGGCAGATCTGCCACGACGCCGTGGTGTATGGCGACATGAAGATGGTCTGGATCGGTCTGCTCGACGCCGCTGACGGTCTGGTGCGGCCGGTTGCCGCTTACGGCGACGGCACCGAGTACCTCGACGGCATCTGCATCTCGACCGACCCTGCCAGCCCCCACGGCCGTGGCCCCAGCGGCACCGCGATGCGCGAGGACAGGCCGGTGTGGTGCCAGGACTTCGCCAACGATGTCGCCACCGCCGCCTGGCACGAGCGCGGCAGCCGCTACGGCTGGCGGGCATCGGCCGCCTTGCCGCTGCACCGTGACGGCGCCGTGTTCGGCGTCCTCAACCTGTACGCCGGCGAGGCAAGCGCGTTCGACGAGGCGGCGCAGCGGCTGCTGGTCGAGATGGCGATGGACATCGACTTCGCGCTTGGCCGCTTCCGCCAGGATGCCGAGCGCGCACGCCTGGCCGCGGCCATCGTCGAGAGCGAGCAGAAGTACCGGTCGCTCACCGAGAGCGTGAACGACGTGATCTGGACGATAGATGCGGAGAACCGGCAGCTGCTCTACATCAGTCCGGCGGTGCAGCGCTTGTGCGGCTATACCCCGGACGAGTTGTGCGAAATGCCCTTCGGCTTCGTGTTGCGGCCCGAGCAGGCGGCGGAATTCGCGGCCCGCATCGATCTGCACCTGGCCGAATTCCGCGCCGGCACGCGCAGCAGCGCCGACGTCATCGCCGAGGAGATCGAGGTTTTGCGCAAGGGGGGCGACTTCGTCTGGGCCGAGATCGTCACCAACATGGTGACCAACCCGCGCAGCGGCCGGGTGGAGATCCACGGCGTCGCACGCGACATTTCCGAGCGCAAGCGTGCCGAGGCGCAGATCCAGCGGCTGGCGCATTTCGACCAGCTCACCGGCCTGCCCAACCGCACGCTGCTCAAGGATCGCTTTCGTTATGCGCTCGGTATCGCACAGCGCAGCGGGGGAGCGTTCGCCGTGATGTTCCTCGACCTCGACCACTTCAAGAACATCAACGACACCCTCGGCCACGATCTCGGCGACCAGTTGCTGGTGGAGGTCGGCCGCAGGCTGGAGTCGGTGCTGCGTGCCGGCGACACGGTGTCGCGCCAGGGCGGCGACGAATTCGTCTTCCTGCTGCCCGATACCGACGCCGAAGGCGCCGGCAGCGTTGCGGCCAAGCTGCTGGAAATCACCTCGCAGCCTTATGTGCTCGGCAACCACGAGCTGAGCGCCACGCCTTCGATCGGCATCGCGATGTACCCGGACGACGGCAAGGACATGGACACGCTGGCGCGCAATGCCGATGCCGCGATGTACCACGTCAAGCGCGATGGCCGTAACGGCTTCCGCTTCTTTACCGAAGAGATGCAGGCGCGTTCGGCGCGCACGCTGGTGCTGGCCGGCGCCCTGCGCCACGCGCTGGAGCGCGACCAGTTCTCGCTGCACTACCAGCCGCAGGTTTCGCTTCGTACCGGGCGGCTGGTCGGCGCCGAGGCTTTGCTGCGATGGACGCATCCGGAGCTGGGCCCGGTGTCGCCGGCCGAGTTCGTACCGATCGCGGAGAGCAACGGGCTGATCGTGCAGATCGGCGAATGGGTGCTGCGGCGCGCCGCGACCGAGGCCAGGCGCTGGACAGATGCCGGCCTGCCGCCGCTGGTGGTGGCAGTGAACCTGTCGGCGGCACAGTTCCGCCATCCCAATCTGCCGGAGGTGGTGTCGCGCATCGTCGAAGAGGCCGGTCTGCCGCCGCGGCAGCTGGAGCTGGAGCTGACCGAGGCGATGGCGATGGACAACCCGCAGGCGGCCATCGAGGTCATGGACAGGCTCTATGCTTGCGGCATCCGCATGTCGATCGACGATTTCGGCACCGGCTATTCATCGCTCGGCTACCTCAAGCGCTTCAAGGTGGACAAGCTCAAGATCGACCAGTCCTTCGTGCGCGACATCACCGAGGATGCCGACGACAAGGCCATCGTCACCGCGATCATCAATCTGGCCGACAGTCTCGGTGTGCTGACGGTGGCCGAAGGCGTGGAAACATCGGGGCAGCTCGATTTCCTGCGCAGGCAGGGCTGCGACGCGGTGCAGGGTTACTACTTCAGCAAGCCGCTGCCGGCCCAGGCCTTCGAGGCCTACGCGCGTCAGGCGGGCGCAGGGCCGCTGGTCGCCGGCGAGTCGAGCGTTCAGCTCGGCACTGCCGGCGAGGGCATCTGACCGGACCGGCGGCGCCGGCGCGCTCCCGCGGGCGCGCGCCGGCATCGTCCGGCCGCGCGTTCAGGAGGCCGGGCCGAAACCCATCGGCGCAGGGGCGAGCGCCAGGATCTTCTGGTACAGCGCTTCCGCCTCTTCCTTGGGCTTGATGCCGAACAGCGGGTTGTCGTTTTCGCGGAAGGCAGCGTCGATCTCGGTCCAGTCCTCGGCGGTGAGCACCCGTTCGGCCACCGGCAGCAGCTGCTCCTCTTCGGTCTGCAGGTGGGCCCACTCCAGCTCGGCGTAGTGCTCGGCCGCCTCGAAAAAGCGCTCGCGCGCACCGGCGTCGCCGTTCTGGAAGCCGATCAGCTGCTGCTTGATGTCGTCCATCATCGGATGGCCTAGCACGTGCTCGCGCTCCAGCTTGGCGATCAGCGCGTCGGCGTCGTGGGTGCGGCGCTTGATCGCGGTGAAAAGGAACTTGTCTTCCTTGGGGTGGTGCCAGCGATCCGGGTAGGACACGATGTAGTCGAGGATGGCCTTGAGCACCGGAAAGTTGGGCTCGGCGCCGTTGCGCATCTGGCGGATGAGGTAGCGCAGCGAATAGAGCACTGCGCTGATGGCGAGGTGTTCGTCCTTGATGATCTGTATGGCTTCGGGTCTCACGATGGTCTCCTCCTTGTTGGTGTCCCGCTCCGCGAACCGGATGCCGTTCGGGCTCAGTAACAACGGTGTCGCTGTTCGACTGCCGGATCAATGATCCAGATCAACTTACACGCGTTCGATGGCGAGTGCGATGCCCTGGCCGACGCCGATGCACATCGTCGCCAGGCCGTAGCGGCCGCCGCCGGTTTCGAGCTGGTTGAGTGCGGTGGTCACCAGTCGCGCGCCCGAGGCGCCGAGCGGATGGCCGATGGCGATGGCGCCGCCGTTGGGGTTCACGCGGGCGTCGTCGTCGGCTAGGCCGAGGCGGCGGGTCACCGCCAGTGCCTGGGCGGCGAAGGCCTCGTTGAGTTCGATCACGTCGAACTGGCTGATGGTCATGCCCAGCCGGGCGATCAGCTTCTCGCTGGCCGGCGCCGGGCCGATGCCCATGATGCGCGGCGCCACGCCGGCGGCGGTGGAACCGAGGATGCGCGCGCGCGGGGTGAGGCCGTGGCGCTTGACCGCGGCTTCGGAGGCAAGCAGCACCGCGGCGGCGCCGTCATTCACGCCGGAGGCGTTGCCGGCGGTCACGGTGCCGTCGGGGCGCACCACGCCCTTCAGTTTCGCCAGCATCTCCAGGGTGGTGTCGGGGCGGGGGTGTTCGTCGGTGGCCATGTGGATGGGATCGCCCTTCTTCTTCGGGATGACGACCGGCACGATCTCGCGCGCGAAGAAGCCGCGTTCGTTGGCGCTCGCCCAGCGCTGCTGGCTGCGCAGCGCGAAGGCGTCCTGGTCGGCACGATTGACGCCGAAGTCGGTGGCCACGTTCTCGGCGGTCTCCGGCATGGAATCCACGCCGTACTGCGCCTTCATCAGCGGATTGACGAAGCGCCAGCCTATGGTGGTGTCCTCGATCTTCGCGCTGCGCGAAAACGCGCTGTCGGCCTTGCCCATGACGAAGGGTGCGCGGCTCATGCTCTCGACCCCGCCGGCGATCATCAGCTCGGCCTCGCCGGCGGCGATCGCGCGCGCAGCGCTGCCGATGGCGTCCAGGCTGGAGCCGCACAGGCGGTTGACCGTGCTGCCCGGCACTTCCACCGGCAGCCCGGCAAGCAGCGCAGCCATGCGGGCGACGTTGCGGTTGTCCTCGCCGGCCTGGTTGGCGCAGCCGTAGATGACGTCGTCGACCAGGTTCCAGTCGACGTTCGCGTTGCGCGCCATCAGGGCCTTGATCGGCAGCGCGGCGAGATCGTCGGCGCGCACGGAAGAGAGCAGCCCGCCGTAGCGGCCGAAGGGGGTGCGGATGGCGTCGCAGAGATAGACGGTGTGGGTCATGGTGTCCTGCCGTGCGCGTTGGTGTGCAGAAAAAAGTGGGCGTGTCGCCACGCCCACCCAAGAGAAGAGAGTTGGAGACAACCCTCTGGAGAAACTGTTGGAGTGTTGGGGGGCTCCCTCCCCTTGAAGGGGAGGGGAGAACCCGCCCCCTCAATACGTCTCGATATGGAACCGGCCCTTCGCCAGCAGCTGCGGCCGCAGCGTGTCCCAATCCGCGCCGTTCGCCCGGCAGATGTCGCGGAAGGCTTCGATCACGCCGGCTTCCATGCCCTTGAGGCCGCAGATGTAGATGTAGGCGTTGTCGTCGGTCAGCATCCTGAACACCTTGTCGGCGCGTTCGCGGATGCGGTCCTGCACGTACATCTTGGGTTCGCCGGGCACGCGCGAGAAGGCGAAGTTGATGTCGATGAAGTCCTTGGGCAGCTTCTGCAGCGGGCCGAAGTAGGGCAGTTCGCCGGGCGAGCGCGCGCCGAAGAACAGGATCAGCTCGCCGCCTTCCTTCTGCTCCATGCGGCGGCGGCGGCGCTCGGTCATCGCCCGCATCGGTGCCGAGCCGGTGCCGGTGCAGATCATCATGATCGACGAACCCGGATTGTTCGGCATCAGGAAGGTCGAGCCGTAGGGGCCGGTGACCTGCACCTTGTCGCCCTTCTTGAGGTCGCACACGTAGTTGGAGGCGACGCCCTTGGCCGGATTGCCTTCGTGGTCTTCGGTGACGCGCTTGACGGTCAGCGACAGGTTGTTGTGGTGCGGGCGCTCGCCTTCGCGCGGGCTCGCCACCGAATACATGCGCAGCAGGTGCGGTTTGCCCTTTTCATCCACGCCCGGCGGGATGATGCCGATCGACTGGCCTTCGAGCACCGGGAACGGGGTGCTGCCGAAATCCAGCACGACATGGTGGATGTCGCTGGAGGCGTCCTCGTCGGTCAGCCGGTAGTTGCCGGTGACGGTGGCGGTGACCGGGTTGGTGGGGCCGTAGAGGTTGAGGTAGGGGTGCGAGGCCGACCACGGCGCCAGCGCCGGGCCGCCGTGGCCGGCAGTGGCGACGTCGGTGATCTTCTGCACTTCGGCCGGGGTTTCGGCGACGGCGCCGGTCGCGCCGGTCCTGGCCTCGAAATTGTCGAGGTCGCGGGTGTCGGGCAGCACGTCCCAGCTGTATTGGTCTTCGAGCGTGTAGGAGCTTGCGGATTCGACATTGCGCCAGGAGTCGATCGCGCCGGTCGGACAGGGCGAGATGCAGGCGAGGCAGCCGTTGCAGACGTCGAACTTGACGACGTAGTTGCGTGCGTCGTGCGTGATGGCATCGACCGGGCAGATTTCCTCGCAGGTGTTGCAGCGGATGCAGATTTCCGGGTCGATCAGGTGCTGGCGGGCGATGTTGGCGTGCTCTGCTGGCGCGTTCATGGTGTCTCCTTTCTCCGTGGGCTGGGGAGCGACCCGGCTCCTCCCCCTTCAAGGGGGAGGTTGGGAGGGGGATGGGGTTCCGCTCCTGCCGGTAAGCAACCCCATCCCCACCCCAGCCCTCCCCTTGAAGGGGAGGGGGCAGGTGCGCTCCTTCTCTTTTTTAGTTGAAACGAACGTAGTCGAAGTTGATCGGCTGGTTGTTGATGCCGCGTCCCGGCGGTGCGATCCAGTTGGCGAACTTGCCCGGCTCCAGGCAGCGGCCCATCAGCGAATGCACGTACAGGCGGTCTTCGTCGCTGGGCAGCCAGTTCAGGTGCTGGTGCGTCCATTCGGCTTCGGACAGCAGGCGGCCGTCGGGCGACACATGCACGTCGGCGAACATGCCGATGGCGCGGTGGAAGCCCTTGTGCGGCAGCGTGAACTTGAAGTCGATGCCGAACTTGGCCGGGATGCGGTTCCAGCGGTCGACACCGGCCTGCACGTCGGCGATCCAGTCGTCGCGCAGACGCTCGTTCAGCGCCGACAGCGCGCCGACGTGGCGGGTGTTGATCTTGTCGCCGGCGACGTCCATGACTTCGTATTCGGCGTTCATCAGCTTGTGGTCGTCGTTGATCTTGGTCTCTTCGAAGCGACCCTTCAGACCGGTGGTGTAGTAGGTCGCGGCGTTCGACGACACTTCGTTGCCGTAGAGGTCGCTGGTCACGCTGAAGTGGAAGTTCAGGTATTTCTGCAGCGTCGGCAGGTCGATCACGCCGGCGGCGCGCAGCTTGTCCTTGTCGTCGGTCTTGAGCTGCTGCATCACTTCGCAGGTGCGCTGGATGACGCGGGCGATGCCGGATTCGCCGACGAAGAGGTGGTGCGCTTCTTCGGTCAGCATGAACTTGCAGGTACGCGCCAGCGGGTCGAAGGCGGATTCGGCCAGCGAGGCGAGCTGGTACTTGCCGTCGCGGTCGGTGATGAAGGTGAACATGAAGAAGGACAGCCAGTCCGGGGTCTTCTCGTTGAAGGCGGTGAGGATGCGCGGATTGTCCTCGTCACCGGAACGGCGCTCGAGCAGCGCTTCGCCTTCTTCGCGGCCGTCGCGGCCGAAGTGGGCGTGCAGCAGGTAGACCATGGCCCACAGGTGGCGGCCTTCTTCCACGTTCACCTGGAAGAGGTTGCGCAGGTCGTACAGCGACGGCGCGGTCAGGCCGAGGTGGCGCTGCTGCTCGACCGAGGCCGGCTCGGTGTCGCCCTGGGTGACGATGATGCGGCGCAGGGTGGAGCGGTATTCGCCCGGCACTTCCTGCCACACGTCTTCACCCTTGTGGTCGCCGAAGGTGATCTTCTTGTCGGCTTCCTGCGGGGTCAGGAAGATGCCCCAGCGGTAGTCCGGCATCTTGACGTGGTCGAAGTGCGCCCAGCCGGTCGGGTCCACGCTCACCGCGGTGCGCAGGTAGACGTCGTAGTTGGTCGAGCCGTCCGGGCCCATGTCGTCCCACCACTGTAGGAAGGCCGGCTGCCAGTGTTCCAGGGCGCGCTGCAGGGTCTTGTTTTCCGACAGGTTGACGTTGTTCGGGATGCGTTCGCTGTAGTTGATGCTCATGTCTGTCTGCTCCTCCAGATTCTTCGGTGTCGCGGGCCGGGCCTGTTGCGCCGCGGTCCCGCCCTGATTTCAGCTATGTGCTACTGACCTCCTGAATCACGCCAAGGCGCCGGCTGCTACGGCAGGGGGACGGCTTGCCACGCGATTGACCGAGGGATGCGGTGGCCGGGCGCGCGCGTGCCAGCGACGCGCCCGGCGTGTGCCTTACACCCGGTTCCAGTCGAACTGGGCCTTCTTGCCGGAACCGAAGAGCTTCAGCGCGCCGTTCTCGCCGACGGCGTTGGGGCGGATGAAGATCCAGTTCTGCCAGGCCGACAGGCGACCGAAGATGCGGGTGTTCATGGTTTCGGTAATGCCGAAGCGCAGGTTGGCTTCCAGGCCGGTGAGCGCGTCCGGCGACAGCGCGGCGCGTTCCTCGACCGCGATGCGCACTTCGTCGGCCCAGTCGAGGTCGTCCGGGATCGCGGTGACCAGGCCCAGCTCGAAGGCTTCGGCGGCGGTCAGCAGGCTGCCTTCCTTGGCTTTGACAGCGGCGACCGGCGCCTCTTCCTGGTAGAAGCGGGCGGCGATGCGCGACAGGCCATTCACCATCGGCAGCGGGCCGAAGTTCATCGCCGACAGGCCGATCGCGTTGGGCGCGCTGGTGGTGTCGAGCATGTAGCTGCGGTCTGCGGCGAGCGCGACTTCCAGCAGGGTGCCGGCAAAGCAGGAGCCCGGCTCGATCAGCGCGTACAGGCTGCGCGAGGACACGTCGATGCGGGCCAGGGTGCGGCGCAGCATGCCGAGGGTTTCGCGCACGAACCAGTTGGCCTGGTTGGCGACGATGGTGGCGTCCATGTCGAGCACGACCTGGGCGTCGCCTTCGGTGCGCAGCTGCCACAGGCCGATGTCGAGGTGGTTGGTGCGCAGGTTGAGGATGGCGTCGTCGAGTTCGCGTGCCATCTTCAGCGGCCACCAGTTGGCGCCCTGGGCTTCGATCTCGGCGGCGGTCTTCGCGGTGACGGCGGACGGGGCGCGCACGGTCAGGGTGACGGTGCGGCCGGCGGCATCGATCACCGCATCGACGAATTCATAGTGGTAGCCGCTGGCATCCACGGTGCGCTCCAGGGTCGGCAGCGCCACGCCCTTGGCACCGCTCGGGCGGTCGGACAGCTTGGCGAGTTCGGCGGCGCGCTTGGCGATGTGCTCGCCGAACTGCTGGGCCTTGACCACGTCGTCGACCAGGCGCCAGTCCTTCGCACGCTGACCGCGCACGCCTTCGGAAATGGTGCAGAAGATGTCGGCGTGGTCGCGGCGCACCTTGCGCTTGTCGGTGACGCGGGTGAGGCCGCCGGTGCCGGGCAGCACGCCCAGCAGCGGGACTTCCGGCAGCGACACCGACGAGTTGCGGTCGTCGACCAGCACGATCTCGTCGCAGGCCAGCGCCAGCTCGTAGCCGCCACCTGCGGTGGTGCCGTTGCAGGCGGCGATGAACTTGAGGCCGGAGTACTGGCTGGCGTCCTCGATGCCGTTACGGGTTTCGTTGGTGAACTTGCAGAAGTTCACCTTCCAGGCATGGGTGGACACGCCCAGCATGTAGATGTTGGCGCCGGAACAGAAGATCTTCGGCTTGCCGGAGGTGAACACCACCGACTTGACGGAGGGGTTCTCGAAGCGGATGCGCTGCAGTGCGTCGTGCAGCTCGATGTCGACGCCGAGGTCGTACGAGTTCAACTTCAACTTGTAGCCCGGACGGATGCCGCCGTCCTCGTCGATGTTGAGCGTGAGCGTGGCGACTTCGCCGTTCACGTCGAGCTTCCAGTGCTTGTAGCGCGACGGTTCGGTGCGGTAGTCCACCGGCTGGGTCTTGGCGGCTTCGATCTTGTTGGCGCTTGCAGCTTCCACTTTCTGTCTCCTCTTCTTTGGGGGTCAGCTCATGACGAGCTGTCTTAACTTCATGAAACTCTCGTCCACCGTCTCGCCCGAGGTGTCGATCACGGTGTCCGCCTTGGCGTAGAGCGGCTCGCGCGCTTCGAGGATGCGCTTGAGGTCTTCCATCGCCTCGTCGTTGCCCGCCATCGGCCGCAGGTCGCCCTGGGCCATCACGCGGGCCATGTGTTCTTCCGGCTGCGCCTTGACCCACACGGTCAGGCAGTTCGACAGCAGCATGTCGTAGGTTTCCTGCTGGGCGACGACGCCGCCGCCCACCGAGATGACGCCGCGTTCGTTGTCGCGGATCACCCGTTCCAGCGTGCGCTGCTCGATCCGGCGGTAACCCGCCTGGCCGTACAGCGCGAACAGTTCGCTCGCCGGCATGCCGGTTTCGCGTTCGATCTCGCGGTCGAGCTCGATGAAGCCGACGCCCATTTCCTTGGCCAGCCGGTTGCCCAGCGTGGATTTGCCCGCGCCGCGCAGGCCGATCAGCGCCACCCGCTTCCTGCGCACCGCTTCTTCATGGCCGAAGTCGCGCATCAGGCGGAACACCACTTCTTCCAGGCGGTGCTGCGGCAGCCGTTCGAGGAAGCGGCGGATCAGCCGCTTCTCCACCGTGTCTTCCGCTTCCGGCGCCAGCAGCTCGATCAGCGAGACATCCAGCGCGCGGGTGATGTGGCGCAGCAGCACGATCGAGACATTGCCTTCGCCGGCTTCCAGGTGGGCGAGGTGGCGTTCGGAAACGCCGGCCTCGCGGGCCACCAGCTTGCGCGTCATGCCGCGGCGGTCGCGCACTTCACGTACCCGCTTGCCCAGCGCGAGCAGAAACTCACCGTCGTCGCGCTCGTCGGTCTGGCGCGCTTCGGCATTGCTCTGATCGTTTTCCGGGGTGTCGGTCCTGGCGTTCATTTACTCGGTTCCTGTGCAGTGTGCTGCACCGTTTGTTGAACAATAGTGCAGCTTAAAATTAGAGTCAAGAGGTAAAGTGCAGTTTAGTTCCGTCGAATGCGCACTCGATTGCATCTTATGTAGTCCTTGTTAAGAGATAATCCAAGCTGCGCTGCTATATATTGCGTTGCAGCATGGAAATCGCCTTGTGAAGATGAACTAAAGTGCTTGACGACGAGATGTTGGGGTGTATTCTATATCCAGTGACGGACGCCGCCGATGCATTCGGCTGCAGGTCCAACCCCAGCGACGCGGCGCAGACCGCAGAAAAGGTCAACAGGAGGAGCAGGTGAAGCTTGCCAATCATGTATGCGGGCAGTGGGTGGAAGGCGCAGGGGAGGGCATTGCGCTCTTCGATCCGGTGACCGGCGAGCGCCTGGTCTCGGTGTCTTCCGAAGGCGTCGATGTCGCGGCGGCGCTGCGCTACGCCCGTGAAAGCGGCGGCGCGGGCCTGCGCGCCATGAGCTACGAAGCGCGTGCCGCGCTGCTCGGCAAGATCGCCGAAGTGCTCACCGCCAATCGTGACGCCTATTACGACATCTCGCTGCGCAACTCCGGCTCGAATGCGGCGGACGCCGGCTTCGACGTCGATGGCGCGATCTTCACCATCAAGACCTACGCCCGCGCCGGCAAGGTGCTGGGCGACGCCCGCCACCTGAAGGAAGGCGCGCGGGTGCCGCTGGCCAAGACCGACGCCTTCCAGGGGCAGCACTTCCTGACGCCGCTGTCGGGCGTTGCGATCTTCATCAATGCCTTCAACTTTCCGGCCTGGGGGCTGTGGGAGAAGGCGGCGCCGGCGCTGCTCGCCGGCGTGCCGGTTCTGGTGAAGCCGGCCACGCCCACCGCCTGGCTGACCCAGCGCATGGTGGCCGACGTGGTCGCCGCCGGCATCCTGCCGCCGGGCGCGATCAACATCGTCTGCGGCTCCGCCCGCGACCTGCTCGACCACGTCGGCGAATGCGACGTGGTGTCTTTCACCGGTTCGGCCGACACCGCCGCCCGCATCCGCAACCATCCGGCGGTCGTCGCCAACGCGGTGCGCGTCAATGTGGAAGCGGACAGCGTCAACTCCGCCATCCTCGGCCCCGACGCCCAGCCGGGCAGCGCCGAGTTCGATCTCGCGGTGAAGGAGATCGTGCGCGAGCTCACCATCAAGACTGGTCAGAAGTGCACCGCCATCCGCCGCATCTTCGCCCCGGCCGCGGTGGCGCGGCCGCTGGCCGACGCGGTGGCGGCCAAGCTCGCCGGCATGACCGTCGGCAATCCGCGCAGCGAAGGCGTGCGCGTCGGCCCGCTGGTGAGCAAGGCCCAGCAGGCGGCGGCCTTCGAGGGTCTCGCCAAGCTGCGCCAGGACGCCGAACTGGTGTTCGGCGGCGGCGAGGGCTTCGTGCCGGTCGATGCCGACCCGGCCGTCTCCGCCTTCGTCCAGCCCACGCTGCTGTTCTGCGACAAGGGTCTGGCTGCGCAGCATGTACACGATGTGGAAGTGTTCGGCCCGGTGGCAACCGTGCTGCCTTATGCCGATACTGCAGAAGTAATAGCGCTCGCGCGCCGCGGTCGCGGTTCGCTGGTGGCCTCGGTGTATTCCGCCGACGCCGGCTTCCTCGCCGAGCTGGTGCCGGGCATCGCCGAGCTGCACGGCCGGGTGATGGTGGTGGATGCCGCCGTCGGCGGCCAGCACACCGGCCACGGCAACGTGATGCCGACCTGCCTGCACGGCGGGCCGGGCCGCGCCGGCGGCGGGGAAGAACTCGGCGGTCTGCGTGCGCTGGCGATGTATCACCGCCGCTATGTGGTACAGGGCGGGCCGGGCTTGCTGGATGCGCTGTCGGCGGGGGCTGCGGACGCGGCGCTGCTGGGGGCTTGACGGTTTGGTCCCTCCCCTTGAAGGGGAGGGGGATTTACGCCGCCGCTCGGCG
Organism: Azoarcus sp. DD4; assembly: GCF_006496635.1. Lineage (NCBI taxonomy): Bacteria > Pseudomonadati > Pseudomonadota > Betaproteobacteria > Rhodocyclales > Zoogloeaceae > Azoarcus > Azoarcus sp. DD4. The sequence goes on along the minus strand of NZ_CP022958.1, from coordinate 4,099,659 downwards.
GCCGGTTCGCCGGACACCGCTGCTTTTTCGATGCCGGACGAACACACACAAAAAACCAACTTCGACAGGAGAGACGCATGACGCCTGAAGCCTTCCAGGCCCTGATCGCCAAGGTCACCGCCACCATCGCCGGCAAGCCGGTCGATGCTGCGCTGGCCACCTTCCTCAACGAGCGCTTCCCGCCCGGCAGCGCCGAATTCGACGACATCGCCGCGGCCTGCAAGCAGGCCGTCGCCGATGGCTGGATGTGCGAGCGCGAGCATGGCGGCATCAAGTACGGCCGCGTCATCAAGCCCTGTGACGCGATCCACGGCTTCAGCGTGGACGTGGTCGAGATGGCCGACGTGGTCGGTCCGCAGCATGCCCACCCCAATGGCGAGGTCGACATGATCATGCCGCTCGACGGCGAGCCGAAGTTCGACGGCCACGGCGCCGGCTGGTTCGTCTATGGCCCGGGCACGGTGCACAAGCCCACCGTCGCCGGCGGGCGCGCCTACGTGCTCTACCTGCTGCCGGGCGGCGCCATCGAATTCACCCGGTAGCAAGCATCACGACAGGGTGCAGCGCCGGCGACAAGATCGGGCACACCCATGGTCTGGCAGGGAATCAATAAACGGAGGAGACACACGATGCCCACCCTGAGTGCGGCGGATCACGCCACCAGTCCGCCCAGTATCGAGATCCCGCGGCAGTACAACGCCGCCGACGATCTTATCGGCCGCAACCTCGTCGCCGGCCGCGGCGCCAAGCTCGCCTACATCGACGATCTCGGCAGCTACAGCTACGACGAACTCGCGCGCCGCATCAACCGCTGCGCCAGCGCGCTGCGTACCACCCTGGCGCTGCGCCAGGAAGACCGCATCCTGATGTGCGTACACGACACGATCGAATTCCCGACCGTGTTCCTCGGTGCGATCAAGGCCGGCGTGGTGCCGATCGCGGTCAACACCCTGCTCACCGCCCACGACTACGAATACATGTTGACCGACAGCCGCGCCCGCATCGCAGTGGTGTCGGCCGCGCTGCTGCCGTTGTTCCAGCCGTCGCTGGGCAAGGTGCCGACGCTGGAGCGCATCGTCGTCGCCGGTACGGCCAACCCCGGCCCGGACAGCCTCGTCGCGCTGCTCGACAGCGGCAGCGACCAGTTCGACGCGGCGCCGACGCTGGCCGACGATGCCTGCTTCTGGCTGTATTCCTCCGGTTCCACCGGCGCGCCCAAGGGCACGGTGCACATCCATTCCAGCCTGATCCAGACCGCCGAGCTCTATGCCCGCCCGGTGATCGGTATCAACGACAACGACGTGGTCTTCTCGGCGGCCAAGCTGTTCTTCGCCTACGGCCTCGGCAACGGCCTGACCTTTCCGCTGGCGGTGGGCGCCACCGCGGTGCTGATGGCCGAGCGGCCGACCCCGGCGGCGGTGTTCGAGCGCCTGCGCAAGCACAAGCCGACCATCTTCTACGGCGTGCCCACGCTCTACGCTTCGATGCTGGCCAGCCCCGACTGCCCGACCCGCGACGAGATGCGGCTGCGCGCCTGTACCTCGGCCGGCGAGGCGCTGCCGGAGGAAATCGGCAAGCGCTGGACCGAACGCTTCGGCGTCGACATCCTCGACGGCATCGGCTCCACCGAGATGCTGCACATCTTCCTGTCCAACCGCGCCGGCAGCGTGCGCTACGGCACCACCGGCAAGGCGGTGCCCGGCTACGCGCTGCGTCTGGTCGACGACGAGGGCAAGGACATCACCGCGCCGGGCGAGCCGGGCGAGCTGCAGATCAGCGGCCCGACCTCGGCCGCCTACTACTGGAACAACCGCGAGAAGACGCGCAACACCTTCCAGGGGCCGTGGACCCGAAGCGGCGACAAGTACCAGATGGATGCCGACGGCTACTACGTCTATGCCGGACGCAGCGACGACATGCTCAAGGTAAGCGGCATCTACGTGTCGCCGATCGAGGTCGAATCGGCGCTGATCGCCCACGCCGCGGTGCTGGAGGCGGCCGTGGTCGGCTGCGAGGACGACGACAAGCTGATCAAGCCCAAGGCCTACATCGTGCTCAAGCCCGGCCTCGAAGTGACCGATGCGCTGCGCGACGAGCTCAAGGCCCACGTCAAGAGCATGCTCGCGCCCTACAAGTATCCGCGCTGGATGGAGTTCGTCGAGGAACTGCCCAAGACCGCCACCGGCAAGATCCAGCGCTTCAAGCTGCGCGCCGCGCGCTGACCGGGAGACAGGAACATGACAGCGATGCAGCAGGCGATAGCCATCATCAAGGACGAGCACCAGTCGATGGGCGCGGTGCTCAAGGGCCTGCAGGCCCACCTGGACGCGGTGCGCGAAGGTAGGGACAAACCCGACTTCCCGCTCTTCCAGGCGATGTTCGATTACATTGAAACCATTCCCGACCGGGTCCATCACCCCAAGGAGGACGAGTACCTGTTCCGTCTGCTGCGCATGCGCAGCGACGAGGCCAACGTCATCCTCGACGAGCTCGAAGGCCAGCACAATGTTTGCGCCACGCTGCTGGCCTCGGTGCGCAAGGCGATGAACGCCTACCGCGAGAGTGGCGAACTCGCAGGCTTCGAACGCAGCCTGCAGGCCTACGCCACCTTCCTGTGGGACCACATGAGAAAAGAAGAAGAAATCGTCCTGCCGCTGGCCGAGCGTCATCTGACCGGCGAGGACTGGGAAGCGATCCACGCGGCCTTTCAGGCCAACCGGAGCCAGGCCTGGTAAGGGTCTGGAAAGCAGGGCCGCGGGCGGCAGGAGAAGCCGCCCGTTCATCAAAACAGGAGGAGACAACGATGCAAAAGCAACAACAGAACAAGGCCGCACGCATGGTGGTCGCACTGGCCGGACTGAGCCTGGCCACGCTGCTGCCGCTGGGTGCGCATGCGGCGGAGAAGATCAAGGTCGGCCTGATGCTGCCCTACACCGGCACCTATGCTGCGCTCGGCACCGCCATCACCAACGGCTTCAAGCAGTACGTCGCCGAGCAGGGCGGCACGCTGGCCGGCCGCGAGGTCGAGTACTTCGTCGTCGATGACGAGTCCGATCCGGCCAAGGCCACCGAAAACGCCAACAAGCTGGTCAAGCGCGACGAGGTCGATGTGCTGGTCGGTACGGTGCACTCCGGCGTTGCGCTGGCGATGGCCAAGGTCGCGCGCGACACCAAGACCCTGATGATCATCCCCAACGCCGGCGCCGACGAACTCACCGGCCCGCTGTGCGCGCCCAACATCTTCCGCTCGTCCTTCAGCAACTGGCAGCCGGGTTACGCCATGGGCAAGGTCGCGGCCGAGAAGGGACACAAGACCGCGGTCACGCTGACCTGGAAGTACGCCGCCGGCGAAGAGGCCACCAACGGCTTCGCCAAGGCCTTCGAGGCGGGCGGCGGCAAGGTCGTCAAGCAGCTCACGCTGCCCTTCCCGAACGTCGAGTTCCAGGCCCTGCTGACCGAGATCGCCTCGCTCAAGCCGGAGGCGGTGTATGTGTTCTTCGCCGGCGGCGGCGCCGTCAAGTTCGTCAAGGATTACGACGCGGCCGGCCTCAAGAAGAGCATCCCGCTGTATTCGAGCGGCTTCCTCACCGACGGCACGCTCGAAGCGATGGGCGGTGCCGGCGAAGGCCTGCTGACCGCGCTGCACTACGCCGACGGCCTCGAAGTGCCGAAGGACAAGGCCTTCCGCACAGCCTATGCGATGACCTACAAGATGCAGCCCGACGTCTACGCGGTGCAGGGCTACGACGCCGCGCAGATGCTCAAGTCCGGTCTCGACGCGGTCAAGGGCGGCAAGCTCGACCAGGCGGCGATCATCAAGGCGATCGGCTCGGCCACGGTGGATAGCCCGCGCGGCGCCTTCACCCTGTCGTCGGCACATAACCCGATTCAGGACATCTACCTGCGCAAGGCCGAGGGCAAGGACAACAAGCTGGTCGGCGTCGCGGTCAAGAAGCTCGCCGATCCGGCGCGCGGCTGCCGCATGTAAGGCGGCTTGCATGCGTCCCCGGCCCGTTTCGCGGTCTCGCCTCCCAAGGGAGCCGGGCACGCGTTCCGGGGCGGGCCGGCGACGCTTGCCCGCGGGCGTCCCCGCCATGGACGCCATTCCAACCCCTTCGCATCAAACCCACCGTATCCGGACGCCGTTCGCGGCGCCCGGAGGGGAAGGCTCATGGATTTCACGACGTTCCTGATACAGATACTGAACTCGCTGCAGTACGGCCTGCTGCTGTTCTTGGTGGCAAGCGGCCTGACGCTGGTGTTCGGCATCATGGGCATCATCAACCTGGCGCACGGCAGCTTCTACATGATCGGCGCCTACCTCGCGTTCGCGCTCACCAGCCTCACAGGCAACCTGATGCTCAGCATCGCCCTCGGCATCCCGCTCGCCTTCGTGTTCGGTGCGCTGCTGGAGTGGCTGCTGTTCGCCCACCTCTACAAGCGCGACCACCTCGAGCAGGTGCTGCTGACCTACGGCCTGATCCTGATCTTCGAGGAACTGCGCAGCCTCGCGGTTGGCGACGACGTGCACGGTGTCGACATCCCGGCCCTGTTCTCGGCCTCGATCCCGCTGTCGGACACGCTGTCCTATCCGGTGTACCGCATCCTCATCTCCGCGGTCTGCCTGTTGCTCGCCGCCGGCCTGTGGTGGCTGATGCAGCGTACCAAGCTCGGCATGATGATCCGCGCCGGCAGCCACGACCGCGACATGGTCCAGGCGCTGGGCATCGACATCAACCTGCTCTACCGCACGGTGTTCGCGCTCGGCGTGGTGTTGGCGGCGCTGGCCGGCATGCTGGCCGCGCCGATCTCCTCGGTGTATCCGGGCATGGGGTCCAGCGTGCTCATCATCTCCTTCGTCATCGTCGTCATCGGCGGCATCGGCTCGGTGTGGGGCGCGCTCGTCGCCGCGCTGCTGATCGGCTTTGCCGACACCTTCGGCAAGGTGCTGCTGCCCGATCTCGCCGGGCTGGCGGTCTACGTGCTCATGGCCGTGGTGCTCCTGTGGCGCCCCGAAGGCATCTTCAAGAAGGGGTAAGGCGCAATGAACCCGCAATCCAATTCCCGCGGCGCGCTGGTGGCCAAGCTGGTGGTGCTCGCCGCACTGCTGGCCTTCCCGCTGGTCGGCTCCGCCTTCTATACCGAGATGGTGGCCAAGGTGCTGGTGATGGCGATCTTCGCCATGAGCCTGGACCTGCTGGTGGGCTTCACCGGCCTGGTCAGCCTCGGCCATGCGGCCTATTTCGGCATCGCTGCCTACGCGGTCGCGCTGCTGACGCCGAAGTACGATCCGGCCAGCCTGTGGGTCGCGCTGCCGGTGGCGGTGCTCGGCGCGGCGCTGGCGGCCTTCGTGATCGGCATCTTCGTGCTGAGGACCAAGGGCATCTACTTCATCATGGTGACGCTGGCCTTTGCCCAGATGGCCTACTACGTGTTCCACGACACGCCGGTCGGCGGCGGCTCGGACGGCATCTACATCAACTTCAAGCCGGAGGCGGCGATCGCCGGCTGGGCGCCGTTCGACCTCAACGAACCGCTGCACATGTATTACTTCATCGTGGCGGCGCTGGTGCTGGTGTTCGGGTTCCTCACGCTGCTGCTGCGCTCGCCTTTCGGCAAGGTGCTGGTCGGCATCCGCAGCAACGAGCACCGCATGCAGTCGCTCGGCTACGCCACCTTCCGCTACAAGCTGGCCGCCTTCACCGTGGCCGGCGGGCTGGCCGGTGTGGCGGGCTTCCTCTACGGCGTGCTGTTCGGCTTCGTCACGCCGGAATACCTGTCCTGGCACCAGTCCGGCAACGTGCTGATGATGGTGATCCTCGGCGGCATGGGCAACCTGGCCGGCGCGGTGGTGGGCGCCTTCGCCTTCATCGGCCTGCAGGAGGTCTTCTCCGGCTGGACCAAGCACTGGCAGCTGCTGATGGGCGGCGTCATCGTCGCCGCGGTGCTGTTCATGCCGGGCGGGCTGTCGGCGCTGCCGCGCCGGCTCTACAAGAAGTTCAAGGAGGAGCGCATCCATGGGTGAGATGACCGGCGACATCAAGGCCGCGGTGCAGCCCCACCTGACGGGGGAGGCGCTGATGGTGGCCGACAAGCTGACCCGCCGCTTCGGCGGCCTGGCGGCCAACCAGGGCGTCTGCCTCACGCTGGAGCGCGGCAAGCTGCACGCGCTGCTGGGGCCCAACGGCGCCGGCAAATCGACCTGCATCAACATGCTGTCGGGCGACCTGCCGCCGTCCGAGGGCCGCATTCTGTTGAAGGGCAAGGACATCACCGGCCTGACCAACGCACAGCGTTCGAAGATAGGCGTCGGCCGCAGCTACCAGCGCACCAACATCTTTCCGCAATTCACCGTGCTGGAGAACTGCCGGCTCGCCGCGCAGTCGCGCCATCCGCGGCCGTGGAGGATCTTCACCGACGCGCTCAGGCTGTCCGACACCCTGGAGCGCGCCCGCGCGGCCATCGTCGAGGCGGGGCTTGCCGGCCGTGAGGACCGTATCGCCGGGATCATGTCGCACGGCGAGCAGCGCCAGCTCGAGATCGCGATGGTGCTGGCCACCGACGCCGAGGTGCTGCTGCTCGACGAGCCGCTCGCCGGCATGGGCTCGGAGGAGTCGGCGCAGATGGTCGGGCTGCTCAACAAGCTCAAGCAGAACCGCGCCATCCTGCTGGTGGAGCACGACATGGACGCGGTGTTCGCGGTCGCCGACACCATCACCGTGATGGTCAACGGCGTGGTGCTGGAATCGGGCACGCCGGAGCAGATACGCAACAGCCCTGACGTGCAGCAGGCCTACCTTGGACACGAGGCGGAACATGAGTGAGATGACGATGGACATCGTGCGCACTGCCGGGGCCGAGCAGCATGAACTCGCGCAGCAGGGCGCGGACGAGCGCGAGATGCTGCTCGAAGGCGTCGGCCTCCACACCTACTACGGCGCCAGCCACATCCTGCACGGCGTCAATTTCCACATCTGCAAGGGCGAGGCGCTGGGCCTGATGGGCCGCAACGGCATGGGCAAGACCACGCTGATCCGCACCCTGCTCGGCTTTGTCAATCCGCGCGCAGGCGGCGTGCTGGTGCGCGGTCAGCGCATGACCGGCGGGCCGACCTACAAGATCGCGCGCATGGGCATCGCCTACGTGCCGGAAGGCCGCGGCATCTTCCCCAACCTGTCGGTGCGCGAGAACCTCAACATGGCCGCGCGCGCCGGTGTCGATGGCCAGCAGGACTGGACCTTCGACCGGGTGATGGCGACCTTCCCGCGGCTGGCCGAGCGCATCAACAACGGCGGCGGCCAGCTCTCCGGCGGCGAACAGCAGATGCTCACCATCGGCCGCGCGCTGATGACCAACCCCGACCTGCTGATCCTCGACGAGGCCACCGAAGGCCTGGCGCCGCTGATCGTGCGCGAGATCTGGCGGGTGATCCGCGAGATCCGCGACAGCGGCATCGCCACCGTGATCGTCGACAAGAATCACGCTGCGGTAACCTCGATCACCGACCGTTCGATGATCGTGGTCAAGGGCCAGGTGGTGTTCGACGGTCCGAGCGAAGAGGTCCGCAACAATCCCGAACTCATCCAGAAGCACCTGGGAGTCTGACGTGAAGTCGGTAAACATCAACGGCACCCACCTCGAATACGTCCGCCTGCCCTCGGCCCACCCGCGCGAGGGCGCGCCGGCCATCGTGTTCCTGCATGAAGGCCTGGGTTCGGTGTCGATGTGGCGAGACTTCCCGCAGAAGGTGGCCGACGCCACCGGCTGCGAGGCGGTGGTGTATTCGCGTGCCGGCTACGGCCGTTCCGACCCGGCGCCGCTGCCGCGGGCGGTAGGCTACATGCACGACGAAGGCCTGGCGGTGCTGCCGGCGCTGCTGGCCGCACTCGATCTGGACCGGCCCATCCTGTTCGGCCATTCCGACGGCGGTTCGATCGCGCTGATCTGCGCTGGCGGCACCGATACCCCGCTCGCCGGCGTGATCGCGATGGCGCCGCACGTGCTGGTGGAAGACATCTCGGTGAAGAGCATCGCCCAGGCCAAGGTCGCCTGGACTACCACCGACCTGCCGGCCCGGCTGGGCAAGTACCACAACGACGTAGACGCGGTGTTCCGCGGCTGGAACGACATCTGGCTGCACCAGGACTTCCGTGCCTGGAACATCGAGGAATACCTGCCGCGCATCGCGGTGCCGGTGATGGCGATCCAGGGCGAGGACGACGAGTACGGCACGATGGACCAGATCGAGCGCATCGACGCACAGGCGAAGGATGTGGAGCTGGTGAAGCTGGCGGACTGCCGGCATTCGCCGCACAAGGACCAGCCGCAGGCGGTGATCGATGCGGTGGTGGAGTTCGTGGAGAGGATCGCTCAATGACCTACGACCGCCCCAAACGCATCCGCTTCGCCCACTGCGATCCCGCCGGCATCGTGTTCTACCCGCGCTACGTCGAGCTCTTCAACGAGGTCGTCGAAGACTGGTTCGCCGAGGGCCTGGGCGTGGACTTCCACACCCTGCACGAAGACATGCGCCTCGGCATCCCGATGGTGAAGCTCGAGGTCGAGTACCTCGCGCCCTCGCGCTACGGCGACCTGCTGACCTTCCGCCTGCAGGTGGTGGAGATCGGCAACGCCTCGCTGCAGCTGGAGATCGGCGCCTGGGCCGGCGAGCAGCTGCGGGTGCGCGGGCGGCTCAAGATCGTGCTCGCCGACATCGACAAGCTGCGCCCGGTGCCGATCACCGAAGAATTCTGGCGACCGAAGTTCGCCGCCTACCTGAAACAACCGGAACAGAAGTGAGCGCCCGCATGGACTACAGCCGCTACACCAGCCTCGAAATCGTCCGCCACGCGCGCGGCGTCGTCGAACTCGTCATGGGCCGCGATGGCAAGCTGCCGGCGGCCGACCACGCCGGCCACGGCGAACTCGCCGACATCTGGCGCGACATCGACCGCGACCCGGACATCTCGGTGGTGATCGTGCGCGGCCAGGCCAAGGGCTTTTCCGCCGGCGGCACGCTGGAGCTGGTCGGCGACATGGTGGAGAGCTTCGAGCACCGCGCCCGCGTCTGGAAGGAGGCGCGCGACATCGTGTACAACATGATCAACTGCTCGAAGGTCATCGTCTCCGCGATCAACGGCCCGGCGGTCGGCGGCGGCCTGGCGGTGGCGCTGATGGCGGACATCTCCATTGCGGCGAAGAACGCGCGCCTGATCGACGGCCACACCCGGCTGGGCGTCGCCGCCGGCGATCACGCCGCGATGATCTGGCCGCTCTTGTGCGGCATGGCCAAGGCCAAGCTCCACCTGCTGCTCTCCAACGAAATCTCCGGCGAGGAAGCCGAGCGCATCGGCCTGGTGTCGATGGCGGTGGAGGCCGACGCGCTGATGGACACCGCGCTGGAGATCGCCGGCAAGCTCGCCGCCGGACCGCAGAGCGCGCTGCGCTGGACCAAGCACAGCCTCAACAACTGGCTGCGCCAGGCCGGGCCGATCTTCGACAACTCGGTGGCGCTGGAAATGCTCGGCTTCACCGGCCCCGAAGTGCGCGAAGGCCTCGCCGCGGTGCGTGAACGCCGCCCGGCGGTGTTTCCGCCCAACGCGCCGTTCTGAGCCGGGGAGATCGACCATGCGCGCACTCGTCTGCCAGGAATTCGCCCCGCTCGACGTCCTGCAGGTCGGCGAACTGCCCGACCCGCAACCGGCGGCGGGTGAAGTCGTCATCCGCGTCTTCGCCGCCGGCATCAACTTCTACGACACCCTGATCGTGCAGGGCAAATACCAGGTGAAGCCGGCGGCGCCGTTCTCGCCCGGCGGCGAAGTGGCCGGCACGGTCGCTGCGGTGGGCGACGGCGTCAACCATGTGCGGCCGGGCGATCGCGTCTGTGCTTTCACCTCCTACGGCGGCTATGCCGAACTGTGCCGCGCCAAGGCCAGCCAGACCTGGCCGTTGCCGGATGCGGTCGGCTTCGAGGCCGCCGCCGCCGGGCTGGTGACCTACGGCACCGCCTGGTTCGGCCTGCACGACCGTGCCCGCATCAAGGCCGGCGAAACCGTGCTGGTGCTCGGCGCCGCCGGCGGTGTGGGCCTGGCCGCGGTGCAGATCGCCAAGGCTGCCGGCGCGCGGGTGATCGCCGCCGCAGGCAGCGCCGAACGGTTGGCGCTGTGCCGCGAGCACGGCGCCGACGACGTCATCGACTACACCGCCGCCGACCTCAAGGACGCCGTCAAGGCCGCCACCGCAGGGCAGGGCGCCGACATCGTCGTCGATGTCGTCGGTGGTGCTTATACCGAGGCCGCGCTGCGCGCCACCGCCTGGCGCGGCCGGGTGCTGATCATCGGCTTCGCCGCCGGTGAGATCCCGCGCATTCCGGCCAACCTGCTGCTGCTGAAGGGCTGCGAGGCGTCGGGCGTGTTCTGGGACGAACTCATGCGGCGCGAGCCGCAGGAAGCCGCGCGCCAGGTGGCGGCGGTGCTGGCGCACTTTGCCGACGGCAGCCTCAGGCCGCCGGTGACCGCGGCCTGCGGCCTGGACGGCGCGGTCGAGGCCATGCGTGCGCTCGCGGGCCGCAAGGTCGCGGGCAAGCTCATCGTGCTGCCGCAGCAGTAAAACAATCACAACACCTACATAAATCGGGCAACCCCGCCCACAACGGAGAACGACCATGGCTCAATACCAGTGCAGCGCCTGCTATTTCCCCTACAACGAAGAGACCGGCCTGCCCGACGAAGGCATCGCTCCCGGCACCCTGTGGGACGACGTGCCGGAAGACTTCGTCTGCCCCGACTGTGGCACGCCGAAGTCGAACTGGATGCAGTACCAGCCGGAATGAGTCCGCCGCGGCCCGGTCGATCCGGCGCCGCCGCACCTTCCGATTTCGTCATCACACGCAGGAGGAATTCCCGCATGGCCGCACTCGCTCCCTCCATCAAGGTCGCGGTGATCGGTGCCGGCGCCATGGGCAGCGGCATCGCCCACGTCGCCGCGCGCGCCGGGCACACCGTCTATCTGTACGACATGAACGCCGAGGCAGTCGCGCGCGGCAAGGCCGGCATCGAGAAGGACCTGCGCTTTCTCGTCGGCAAGGGCAAGCTGGCCGAGGCCGACTGCGACGCCACGCTGGCGCGGGTGAAACCCACCAGCCGTGTCGAGGATCTCGCCGACGCCGGCCTGCTGATCGAGGCCATCGTCGAGAACCTCGAGATCAAGCAGAAGCTCTTCCGCCAGCTCGAAGAGATGGTGACGTCCGACGCCATCCTCGCCACCAATACCTCGTCCTTGTCCATCACCGCGATGGGTTCGGCGCTCGCCCGCCCGCAGCAGCTCGCCGGCCTGCACTTCTTCAATCCGGCGCCGCGCATGGCGCTGGTGGAAATCGTCTCCGGTCTCGCCACCGATCCGGCGATTGCGGCCGTGCTGTACGACACTGCCAAGGCCTGGGGCAAGGTGCCGGTGCATGCCACTTCCACGCCCGGCTTCATCGTAAATCGCGTGGCGCGGCCCTACTACGCCGAAGCGCTGCGGGTGCTGGCCGAACGCGCCGCCACCCCGGCGACGCTGGACGCGATCATGCGCGAAGCCTGCAACTTCCCGATGGGGCCGTTCGAGCTGATGGACCTGATCGGCCACGACGTGAACTACGCGGTGACGCGCTCGGTGTTCGACGCCTATTTCGGCGACAAGCGCTTCACCCCCAGCCTGATCCAGCAGGAGCTGACCCTGGCCGGCCGCCTCGGCCGCAAGAGCGGGCAGGGCTTCTACGACTACCGCGACGGCGCCGACAAGCCGCAGCCGGTGGTGGAGCCGCACGCCGCGCCGGCGAAGGTGGTGTCGGTCAGCGGCGACCTCGGCGTGGCCGCGCCCTTGCTGGCGCGGCTGGAGGCGGCCGGCATTGCGGTCGAACATTGCGCCGGCGCGCCCTCGCACGGCGGCGAACTGCTGATCGGCGATGCCCGCCTGCTGATGTCCGACGGCCGCACCGCCACCCATCGCGCCGCGGAGGAAGGCACGCCCGACCTGGTGCTGTTCGACCTCGCCCGCGACTACGCCAACACGCCGCGCATTGCGCTGGCGCGCGCCGACCAGTGCGGCGAGGAAGCCTGGCAGCTGGTGGTCGGCACGCTGCAGGCGGCCGGCATCGCGGTCAGCCGGCTGGACGACGTCGCCGGCCTGGTGGCGCTGCGCACCGTCTGCATGCTCGCCAACGAAGCTGCCGACGGCGTGGTCCAAGGCATAGGTACGGCGGCCGACATCGATACCGCGATGCGCTACGGCACCAACTACCCGGAAGGCCCGCTGGCCTGGGCGGATCGGTTGGGTGTGGATTTTGTTGCGCGGGTGCTGACGAATCTGCGCGCGCACTATGGCGAGGAACGATATCGGCTGTCGCCGCTGATTCAGCGGCGGGCTTATGGGAGGCGGGGGTTGCTTTGAGGGGGGTATAGGTGGGGAGAAGGAGCGAGGGATGGCGGTTCGGCTACCCCGCGCCGGCGGAGGGTTTTGCCTTTAGTCCCTCCCCCTTCAAGGGGGAGGTTAGGAGGGGGATGGGGTTGGATTCCTCGCCGTATTTAACCCCATCCCCACCCCAGCCCTCCCCTTGAAGGGGAGGGGGAAGAACAGGGCGGCCCGGGAAGGTTCGCGGTTTCCGGGGCACTGCGCGATCTACTCTCAACCCCCAAGCCCGCCGGCTTGCACCCGCGAGCAAAAGCTCCGCTCATTCCTCCAGCGTCACCCGCCAGTTCCCGCACCAACAACGGACCAACAGCATGACCGAAGCAAACCGAGCGATCTCTCCCAGCCGCGGCCGTGGCCGGCCGCCCTTGCCCGAGGCGGCGCGCGCCGCAGCAAACGCCGCGCTGGCCGGCGAAACCCCGCGTGCCGACCACCTGATCGAATACCTCCACCGGCTGCAGGATGCCCACGGCGCGCTCTACGCCGACCACCTCGCCGCATTGGCCGAGGCGATGAAGCTGGCGCAGGCGGAGGTCTATGAAGTGGCGACCTTCTACCACCACTTCGATGTGGTGCGCGCCGGCGAAACGCCGCCGCCGCCGCTGACCGTGCGGGTGTGCGATTCGCTCACCTGTGCGCTGTACGGCGGGCCGGAACTTGCCGCCGAACTCGAAGGCCGGCTCGGCGCGGAAGTGCGGGTGCAGCGCGTGCCCTGTGTCGGCCGCTGCGATTGCGCGCCGGTGGCGGTGGTCGGGCAGAACCCGGTGATGCACGCCGATGCCGACAAGGTGGCCGCGGCGGTGGCGGCCGGCGAGCGTGAGGAGCCGGCGCCGGAGATCATCGACTTCGACGCCTACCGCGCGGACGGCGGCTACCGGCTGTTCGAGGCCGTGCTGCGCGGCGAGCATGACGCAGAGGAAGTGCTCGGCGTGCTCGATACCGCCGTCCTGCGCGGTCTCGGCGGCGCCGGCTTTCCGGCGGCGCGCAAGTGGCGCACGGTGATGGCGCAGCCGGCGCCGCGCAACATGGCGGTGAACATCGACGAAGGCGAACCCGGCACCTTCAAGGACCGCCACTACCTCGGCCGCGACCCGCACCGTTTCCTCGAAGGCATGCTGATCGCCGCCCGCGTGGTCGGCATCTCGGCGATTTGGATCTACATCCGCGACGAATACCCGGCGCTGCGCCGCATGCTGCTCGCCGAACTCGACAAGCTGCGCGCGGCGTGGCCCGATCTGCCGCCCATCGAGCTGCGCCGCGGCGCCGGCGCCTACATCTGCGGCGAAGAGTCGGCGATGATCGAATCCATCGAAGGCAAGCGCGGCATGCCGCGGCTGCGCCCGCCCTATGTGGCGGAGGTGGGCCTGTTCGGCCGGCCGACCCTGGTGCACAACCCGGAAACCCTGTGGTGGGTGCGCGACATCGTCACCGCCGGCCTGGTGCAGGGCGCGCAGTGGCTGGAAGGCCGCGGCCGCAACGGCCGCCGCGGGCTGCGCAGCTTTTCGGTGAGCGGCCGGGTGGCGAAGCCCGGCGTGGTCGTCACCGATGCCGGCATCACCCTGCGCCAGCTGGTCGACGAGCACTGCGGCGGCATGCTGCCGGGGCACGAGTTGTACGGCTATTTCCCCGGCGGCGCCTCGGGCGGGATCCTGCCCGCCAGCCTCGCCGACGTGCCGTTGGACTTCGACACGCTGGCGCCCTACGGCTGCTTCATCGGCTCGGCGGCGATCGTGGTGTTCTCGCAGCACGACAAGGCCCGCGTGCTGGCGGAGAACGCGATGCACTTCTTCGCCCACGAGTCCTGCGGCCAATGCACGCCCTGCCGCGTCGGTACCGCCAAGGCCGCCGACCTGATGGCCGCGCCCAAGTGGGATGCCGGCCTGCTCGACGAACTCGGCAGCGCGATGATGGACGCCTCGATCTGCGGCCTCGGCCAGGCCGCGCCCAACCCGATGCGCTCGGTGCTGCGCTACTTCCCGCAGGAAGTCGGCGCAGTGGGCGCACGCGAACAGAAGGAGGGCGCAGCATGAACGCCCCCGACACCATTGCCTTCGAACTCGACGGCCGCGCGGTGGAAGCCGCGCCCGGCGAATCCATCCTGCTCGCCGCCCGCCGCGCCGGCGTCGACATTCCCCACCTGTGCTACACCGACGGCCTGCGCGCCGACGGCAACTGCCGCGCCTGCGTGGTCGAGATCGACGGCGAGCGTGTGCTGGCGCCGTCCTGCTGCCGCGCGCCCAAGCCCGGCATGAAGGTGCAGAGCGCCAGCCAGCGCGCCCGCGCCTCGCAGCGCATGGTGCTGGAGCTGCTGCGCGCCGACGTGCCGGTTGAAGCCGAAAAGGCGGATTCGGAACTGGCCTACTGGTGCGACCAGCTCGGCGTCGGCGAGAGCCGCTTCGCACCGCGCGAACAGCCGGCGGCGGATAGCAGCCACCCCGGCATTGCGGTGAACCTCGCCGCCTGCATCCAGTGCAACCGCTGCCTGCGCGCCTGCCGCGAGATCCAGGTGAATGATGTGATCGGCTACGCGCATCGCGGGGCGGAATCGAAGATCGTGTTCGATCTGGACGTGGGGATGGGGACCTCGACCTGCGTGGGCTGCGGCGAGTGCGTGCAGGCCTGTCCGACGGGGGCGCTGGCGCCGGCGGTCGCCAAGCCGGTGCAGGCGCCGGCACCCGCCACCTACACTCCCACCCGCCAGATCGACTCCCTCTGCCCCTACTGCGGCGTCGGCTGCCAGGTCACCTACCACGTCGCCGGCGAGGGCGCTTCCCAGAAGATCGTCTTCGCCGAAGGCCGCGATGGCCCGGCCAATGCCGGGCGCTTGTGCGTCAAGGGCCGCTACGGCTTCAGCTACAGCCGCAACCGCGAACGCCTCACCGTACCGCTGATCCGCAAGCCCGGCATCCCCAAGGGCGTGAACCTCGACCCGGCCAACCCGCTCGCCGCCTTTCGCGAGGCGAGCTGGGAAGAGGCGCTGGACTTCGCCGCCGGCGGGCTGGCGCGCATCAAGCGCGAGCATGGGCCGCAGGCGCTGGCCGGGTTCGGCTCGGCCAAGGGCAGCAACGAGGAGGCCTACCTGTTCCAGAAGCTGGTGCGCACCGGCTTCGGCACCCACAACGTCGACCACTGCACCCGGCTGTGCCACGCCTCCTCGGTGGCGGCGTTGCTCGAAGGCATCGGCTCGGGCGCGGTCTCCAACCCGGTGCGCGATGTGGAATTCGCCGACCTCGCCATCGTCATCGGCGCCAATCCCTCCGCCAACCATCCGGTGGCGGCGAGCTTCATCAAGAATGCCGCCGAGCGCGGCATGAAGCTGGTGATGATGGACCCGCGCCAGACGCCGCTCGCGCGCCATGCCTGGCGGGTGATGCAGTTCCGCCCGGATGCCGACGTCGCGCTGCTGCTGTCCATGGCCTGCGTGATCATCGAGGAAGGACTGATCGACGCCGACTTCATCGCCCGCCGTACCGAAGGCTTCGACGCCTTTCGCGAGGCCGCGCTGCAGTATCCGCCGGAGCGGATGGCGACCATCACTGGTATCGCCGCCGACACCGTGCGCGAGGTCGCCCGCGCCTACGCAAAAGGGCCGAATTCCATCATCTTCTGGGGCATGGGCGTGTCGCAGCACACCCACGGCACCGACAACGCGCGCTGCCTGATCGCGCTCGCGCTGATGACCGGCCAGATCGGTCGCCCCGGCACCGGCTTGCATCCGCTGCGCGGCCAGAACAACGTGCAGGGGGCGTCCGACGCGGGCCTCATCCCGATGATGCTGCCGGACTACCAGAAGGTGGCCGACCCCGAAGTGCGCGCCCGCTTCGAGGCGCTGTGGGGCCAGCCGCTGCCCACCGAGCCGGGCCTCACCGTGGTCGAGATCATGGACGCCGCCTGCGAAGGGCGCATCCACGGCATGTACATCGAGGGCGAGAACCCGGCGATGTCCGACCCCGACCTCGGCCATGCGCGCGAGGGGCTCGCCAACCTGGAACACCTGGTGGTGCAGGACATCTTCCTCACCGAGACCGCGATGTTGGCCGACGTGGTGCTGCCGGCGTCCTCGCTCTACGAGAAAGCCGGCAGCTTCACCAACACCGACCGCCTGGTGCAGCTCGCGCGGCCGGTGCTGCCGCTGCCGGGCGAGGCGCGCCAGGACTGGTGGGTGATCCAGGAAATGGCAAAGCGCCTCGGCCTGGCCTGGGACTACGCCGGCCCGCACGAGGTGTTCGCCGAACTCGCTCAGGCGATGCCGAGCTATGCGGGCATCACCTGGGCGGCGCTGGAAGGCGAGGGCGCGGTGGTGGCGCCCAAGGTGGCGGTGGACCAGCCCTCGCAGCCGGTGCTGTTCCAGGCGGATTTCCCCACTGCGACCGGTCGCGGCCGTTTCGTGCCGGCGACGCCGCTGCCCGCGGCCGAGCTGCCGGATTCCGAGTTCCCGATGGTGCTGATCACCGGCCGCGTGCTGGAGCACTGGCACACCGGCTCGATGACGCGCCGCGCCGACGTGCTCGACGCGCTCGATCCGGTGCCCTGGTGCGGCATGCATCCGGCCGATCTCGCCCGCCTCGGCGTGGCTTCCGGCGGCCGGGTGGTGCTGGAGACGCGGCGCGGCCACATCGAACTGGAAGCGCGCGCCGACGAGGGCGTGCAGCCGGGCTCGGTGTTCATGGCCTTCTGCTATGTGGAGGCCGCGGCCAACCTGCTGACCCAGCCGGCGCTGGACCCCTTTGGCAAGATCCCGGAGTTCAAGTACTGCGCGTTGAGGGTGGGGGTGCCGGTGGGGGCTTGAGGGGGCTGAGTCGAGGCTACCCGTCAGGAAGACGCCGTTCCTCCCCCTTCAAGGGGGGCGAAGCAGGGGTTTCTGCGAGCACTGCTCGCAGCCTGCGTAGCGGCGAGGCGGAGCCGAGACTACTGGTTAGGAAGGGAATGGGGTTGGAGTGCGCGCTGCACCTAACCCCATCCCCACCCCAACCCTCCCCTTGAAGGGGAGGGGGAAAAACCGGTGAGTCTCGCACCGCCTAGGTGACCCAGCCTCACCCTGATTTCGCCCGAATCCATGCGCCCCCAATGCGAACCACGTGAGCACCCCAGCCGCTCCGTTATGCCACACCCCTACCCACCCTCCTGCTCCACAACGTTCCGCTTTGAAACACCCCCGGTTTTGCTGCCCAGCAGCAGGCGTGCAGCGCACCTTGCGGCGGTCCGCAGCCGATTCACCATGATCTCCCGATGCTGCCCTGCGCCATGCCGTGGAGCTGTGCAACTGGCATGAGCGTTGCCCCGTCGCCCGGATCGTAATCACGCGGGAGTGGCGACATGACGGATGCGCGGATGGTGCTCGGACATCTGCTCGGCCTGGAGGAGCCGTGGGCGGTGCGCGGCGTGGATATGGCGGCGCGGCTGCGCGAGATGGTGGTCCATGTCGGGGTCGAGCAGCCGCGCGGCTGGTTCGGCCGCGGCCGCCGCACGCCGGCCGCACACGAGCGCGAGATGGACTGGCGCCACGTCAATGTCGGCGACTGGCGCGTCCAGTTGAAGGTGGCGGTGCCGGAAGGGGCGGACCTGTCGCGCTTCGGCTGGGCGGGGGAGGAGGACCTGCCCTTCACCCGCGCGCTCACCCGGCAGATCTTCGCGTTGTTCCGCGAAGGCGTCAGCCTGGAGCACATCTGCACTTTGCTGAATCTGCCGCTGGCCGAGGTCTGGCGCTACCGCCTGGCGCTCGATACCGGCAGGCAGGGCGGCAGCGGCGAGGGCGAGGCGCTGCCGGTCGCGGCCACATCTGCCGATTCCGCGGTGCCGCCGCCGGATCATCCGGTGTGGCCGGCGCTGCTCGAAGGGCAGCAGGACATCGACGTGCGGGTGCTGGCGCTCAAGCTGCTGCTCGGGCGCAGCCGGGCCCAGTTCGCACTCATCACCGATGCCGAGGTACGGGCGCTGAAGGTGCGCGAGCTGCATCGCTATTTCGTCCGCAACGAGCGTGCGCTGTCGCACGAGCTGGCCCAGCTGCGGGAGGGCGCATGAACGCCACTGCCGACACTTTCGCCGCCGGCCACGGCGGCCGCCTGCTCACCGTGGCCGAAGCGGCGCAGCGCATCGCCAGCGGCGCGCTGCTGTCGATCGCCGGCGACGAAGCCTGCCTGCGCGCGCTGCCGCGCGGCAACTGGATAGGCGGGACGATCCCCTACTTCATGGACGAGGCGGGCGGGCAGGTCAGCCGCGACCGGGTGTTCGTGACCGCGCTGCCCGGCGTCGCCGCCGACATCCGCCTCTACGACACCGTGGGCATCGCCGGCCTGTGCGTCGACGCGCCGGCCAACGGCTACACCCTGCTCATCATCCCGGCCTTCTCTGCGGTGCATTCGCTGTATGCCCGGCGCGCGCCGGATTTCGAGGACATGTTCGTCAAGCCGGTGGCGGGCTGGGTGGCCGGCGTGCATCTCGACGAGCTGGGGCGGGTCGAACCGCTGGTGGTCGACGGCCTCAGCGGCCGCTTCTCGCCGGAGCATGCGGTGGCGATCCATGTGGCGCTGGCCGACGAGGACTACGCCACCGTCGAGATCGTCAACGTGATGCAGCCCGCCGCCGGGGCGGAGCTGCGCTTTCCGGAAACCGGCTTCTCTGCCGCGCGCTGCCTGGTCGATGGCGTCGAGCAGGACTTCGCCGCCTGGCTGCAGCGCAGCGGCGCCGACCTGCGCCTGCCGCTGGTGGCCGACTACTGCGGCGCGCGCGTGAACGTGTCGTTCAAGGGCATCAATGCCGCCGACGGCTGCGTCGAGTTCTACGCGCCGGTGTTCGACGACGTGGTCTACCGGCTGGCGGCGCCGGTGGCCGACTATCCGGCCGCGCTGCAGGCGGCATTACCCGCCGGGGCACGGGCGGATTTCGCTTGCAACTGCATCCTCAACTATGTGCACGGCGGGCTGGAAGGTCGGCGGGCGGGCAATTTCTTCGGCCCGATCACCTTCGGCGAGGTGGCCTACCAGCTGCTCAACCAGACCCTGGTGTATCTGCACGTGGCGCGTGCCTGAGGCGCGGGGCTGCCGGACATGTTGCGCGCTGCGGGGGAGTCCGGCGGACATGGCGGTTGGGTATTTCGTGACGCGACATGCCCGGCCCGACAGATCTTTTCGATATGTCGACTTATGACAAAAAGAATAGACAAGGAACTAATTCACGGATCGTGAAATTTATTCTAGTTTCTTGTTAATTAAGAATTAATTCTATCTCGTAAATTCACTTTTTGCGACTTCCCGATTTGGGGAACGATAGCCGCTGAAACACTTTGCGCATACTTGCGCTTATGCCTATAACACATCACGAGTGTGGATGAAGCCGGGCCGGAGAGCCCAGTGCGCGTACGCACAAAGGGAAAGGAGGGAGGGCGTTTCGAATCCCCGGGTGTCTTGCTGCAGCCGTCCGAACATTCATGATGGACGGCTGCAGATTTTTGGCACGGGCAACGCGCTTTCCGACGATGAACTTGAGGTCGAGATCTGGACCTGAGGACTTTGGTCGATGCTTGTCCGGAAAGGCTTGTTGCTCGATTGTTCCGGCGCGGTGTGCGATGCGCTCGAACATCTGCAACTCGCGGGTTGGGATTTCCAGGTGGTGGCGACGCTGGAGGCGGCGCGCAAGGCCTTGACGCTGGCAGCGCCGCCGGTGGGGCTGGTCGCGTTCGACCACGAAACGTCGTGGCCGGGCCGCGAGATCGAGACGCTGCTGGCGCGCTTCGACGTGGAGTGGATCGCCATCCTGCAGCGCGGCCTGTTCGACAGCGCCGGCCTGGCGCCCCTGCTGCGGCGCAATTTCTACGATTTCCATTCCTTGCCGCTCGATCGCGAACGCCTGCTGGTGACGCTGGGCCACGCGTACGGCAAGGCGACGCTGGGCGCCAGGACCGAACCGCATCCCGCCGCCGAGGGGCGCTTCGGAATGACCGGGCGCAGCGCCCGGATGCAGCAGCTTTTCCGGCAGATCGAAAAGGTCATCACCGTCGATGCGCCGGTCCTGATAGGCGGCGAGTCGGGCACGGGCAAGGAACTGGTCGCCCATGCGATCCACCAGCATTCGGCGCGGGCGAAAGGGCCCTTCATCGCGATGAACTGCGGCGCGATCCCGGCCAACCTGATCCATTCCGAGCTATTCGGCTACGAGCGCGGCGCCTTCACCGGCGCGCACCAGCGCAAGATCGGCAACATCGAGGCGGCCAACAACGGCGTGCTCTTCCTCGACGAAATCGGCGACCTGCCGCTGGATCTGCAGGCCAGCATGCTGCGTTTCCTGCAGGAGAAGACCATCGTCCGCGTCGGCGGCACCGAGCGGCTGCGGATGAACGTGCGGGTGATCGCGGCGACCCACGTCGATCTCAAGCGGGCCGTGGCGGAGGGGCGCTTCCGCGAGGATCTCTACTACCGCCTGAACGTGCTGCACCTGCCGGTGCCGGCGCTGCGCGACCGGCGCGACGACATCGTGCTGCTGGCGCAGCTGGTCTATGCGAACAACGAGGAGCAGCGCAGTCCCCAGGTCCGCGGTTTCAGCGCCGAAGCCAGCCTGGCGATGGAGGCCCACGACTGGCCGGGCAACGTGCGCGAGCTCATCAACCGGGTGCAGCAGGCCATGATCATGAGCGAGAACCGCTTCATCAGCGCGGCGGACCTCGGCCTGGCGGCGGTGGAAGGCAACGGGGCGACGCTGGACGAGGCGCGCGCCCTGGTCGAGCGCGAGATGATCGAATCCAGCCTCAAGAAGTGCCAGAACAATGTATCCGAGACCGCGCGCCAGCTCGGCATATCGCGCGTGACGCTGTACCGCATGATCGATCGCCTGAAGATCGTTCTTTGACTGCAATGCGGCGCGTAGCGCCGTCCAGTAGGGGAGGGAGCGTATGAAGCTGACGTCGACGCGTACCGCACGGACCCTGGGGCCCGGGCTGGGTACCTGCATCATGCTGGCCGCGGCGCCCGGCTCGGCCTTGGCCGAAGAGGCCGGCGATGCGCCGCGGATGCTGCACATGCAGCAGCAGATCGAGGCCCAGAACCGCCAGATCGACTCCCTCAAGGCCGATCTCGCCCGCCAGGAGGCGGCGCTGGACGAGTTGCGCCGAACGCTGGGCGGCATGCGCGGCCGCGGGCCGGCGACGGCCGACAGCGGAGCGGCACCCGCGCAGGCGCCCGCCGCGCAGACGGTCGCCCGGCAGGGGCAGGCCGAACCCTCGGCGCAGCAGCCGGTGGGCCAGGCGCCGGAACCTTCGCGCGATACGCGCCAGCGCGAGGTGGTGACCATCTTCGAGACGCCCGGTGTGCTGACGCCGCCGGGCAAGTGGATCGTGGAGCCGTCGCTGCAGTACGCCTACTCGTCGAGCAATCGCGTGGCGCTGGTCGGCTACACGGTGATCCCCGCCATCCTCATCGGCCTGATCGACGTGCGCGAGGTCAAGCGCAACACCTTTACCGCCGCCCTCACTGTGCGGCGCGGCATCACCAACCGTTTCGAACTCGAGGCCAAGGTGCCCTGGGTCTACCGCTCGGACACCAGTATCAGCCGGGAGGTCTTCACCGGGACGGCCGACGAGCGGGTCTTCGATGCCGACGGCAAGGGCCTGGGCGACGTCGAACTGACCGGCCGCTACCAGCTGAACGACGGCGGCGGCGACAGTCCCTACTACATCGCTTCGCTGCGCTTCAAGACGCGCACGGGCAAGGACCCGTTCGAGGTGGAGACCATCTTCGTACCGGGTGCGCGCGAAGGCGGCCTGCAGACCGAGCTGCCCACCGGTTCCGGCTTCTACACCTTCACGCCCGGCCTGACCGTGCTGATCCCGTCCGATCCCGCGGTGTTCTTCGGCGGCGTCAGCTACCAGCACAGCATCAAGCGCAGCAATGTCAAGGCCAAGACCGATGGCGAGGATCGCTTCATCGGCGACGTGGAGCCCGGCGGGGTGATCGGCTTCAACTTCGGCATGGGGCTGGCGCTGAACGATCGCTCGTCCTTCAGCATCGGCTACGACCACCAGTCGGTCGGCAAGGTGAAGATAGACGGGCGCACAGCGCCGGGATCGGTGCGGGTGCAGCTCGGCACCCTGCTGATGGGTTACTCCTATCGTCTGAACTCCGGCAACTCGATGAATCTGTCGCTGGGCATCGGCGTCACGCGCGACACGCCGGACTTGCAACTCACGCTGCGCATGCCGATTTCGCTCTGATCTTCAGGGGGGCGTGGAGGGGGAGGAAGATGCCCGGGGTTGCCCGGGCATCTTTCTTTGTGATGGTGCGCGGCTAACGCATCAGCGAATGCACCATGGTGTCGCGCACCGACTGCATCATCTGGCCGCTACGCAGCAATTCCACGCTGTTCACGGTTGCGTTGATGGTGGTGACGGCACGGACGGTCTGGTTGTCGAGCGAGTTCTGGATGACCGTGGCGAGCGCGCCGGAGGCGAGACCGGTGGAGGAGAAACTGTTGTTGGGGCCGTTCTGTATCACCGCGATGGTCGCGCCTTCGGTCAGCGCAACCGGGGCCGCGCCGCGCCCGCTCAGATTGCCCAATTCGGCGAGCTTGACCGTGGTGACGCTGGCGAGCACGCCATTCACATAGACCGCACGCTCGATGCCGAAGGAGACGCGCAGGCCGGAAGGCGTCTCGAAGCCGCCGCGCAGCGTGTCCAGCTTGGCCTCGTTGACGACCGGCGCCTCCGTCAGCTGGATGGGGCGCAGCGGGCGCGGAACGGGGGCCGGGGAGCTGGGCAGCGGCACCCGCCGATTGCCGGCGATGCTGTGCTGCGCCGGGGCGAGGTCGCCGTAGTCGGTGCTCGTATCCGCCGGTGCCGGTCCGGGGCCGAGGTCGCCATAGACGGCGGGCGTGCTGTCGGCTTCGTGACGGGGGGCCGGGATGGGCGTGTCGCCATAGCTGTCGAGAATCTCGCGCGGGCTCCGGATGTCGGCCTCGACGACCTCGGCCAGCGTCCGTATCGGCGTGATGGTGGCGTCGGCGACCTGCGCCGGCTCCACATGCCCGGTGCAGGTGCCGGCGCTGTCCAGCGGCCAGTCGCCGAGGGCGAGCAGTTCGGCCGGCGGCGCTTCGCCGCTGGCGCAGCCCGCGGGCCGGAAGGCGTCGAACAAGGCCGCCGGCGCGGCCGCTGTCATGACGCTGTGCCCGCCGTCTCCGGCGCTGCCGGCCTGTGGGACGATTTCATCGTCCACCAGCGCGCGTGCGGCACCGATGCCCAGGGCTGCGGTGGCGCTCAACAACAGGGTGATGCGGGCCGCTTGCATGACGTGCATTCCTCAGTGGTCCCACGGACCGCGCTGCAAGAGCTGCACGTCGGCGACGTTGCGGTCGAGGCCGCGCGCCAGCGGTGCCCGCGGGCGGACGCGCCAGTCGGCCTCCTGGTTGAAGCGGGCGAGCTCGACGCGATTGTTCACCACCAGCAGGATGCCGTTGGTCCAGTTTCGCTCGAAGTCGGCACGCGCCACCACACGGGTGCCAAGGGCAGGATCGCCGAGCAGTACGTCGCGATTGCGCAGGCCCTTGATGACCACGAAGTGCGCATAGCCGTGCTCCTGGATCAGCGCAATCGCGGGGATGCCCGCGGCATTGAGCTGGTCCAGGCCGGCTTCGACGCCGTCGGTGGCAAAACCGAGATGGTCGAGATAGCGCTTCATGTCGAGCATGGAGAAGCCTTCGCGCTTGATCTTTTCCCTGTCGCCATGTTCGTACATGGTCTGGAACACCTGTGCCTCGGACACGCTGTGGCCGTAGTGATGGGTCAGCAGCGTGGCCACCGCCGCCGATCCGCAGGAGAAGTCGTACTGCTGGCGCAAGGTGGTCAGGAAACGCGCTTCGCGCAGGCTGACCGTGGGGATGTTCAGCGAACCGCCCAGCGGCGCGACCATGCGCAGGTTGTCGGAAAAGGCCGTCGCGGCGGCAAGAAACAGCCCTGCCGCCACGACGGTCGGGAAGAATCGGCGCAAGGGTGACGAGCGCCGCATCGCGTCCTCCTACTGCAGCTCGACGTTGAGGATCACGGCGTTCTGGATGAGTACGCCGTTGCCCGTGTTCTGGATGAACATCGGCATGCCGGATGTGCCGGCGAGCGCACCCTCCGAGACGATGTTGTAGCCGGTGACGACGTCCTGCGCCTGGACCTCGCGCACCGAGCCGAGTGCGCGGATTTCGCTCAGGTGGGCATCGGCGCCGCCGCGCAGATCGGCCAGCGCGTCGGCAGTCACCACCTTGCCGCCCAGTCCGGCAAGGCCGCCCGTGCTCTCTTCCGCATGCACAGTGGAAGGCGAGCTGCAAGTCACCGCTAGTGCAATTCCCAGGGCGATCATGGACAGTTCGGGTCTCATGGTCTGCCTCCTACAGCATGTGCTACAGGCCGGGCGGGCAGCTTGCGCCGCCCGCCGCGTGCCGGAGAGGCTTACCTGACGGTCAGGTTGGCCTGCACGTTGGCGCTTTGCTGCACCAGGGCACCAATGCCGGTGTTCTGCGCATTGATGATGATGCCGGCACCGTTGGTGAAGCTGCCGCTGATGGTGTTGGACATGTTGAAGGTTCCCGCGTCGAGGGCGATCGAACCGCCCGCGCCGCCGGCACCGCCGCTGCCGCCCTGGCCGGAGCCGCCGGTTGCCGCGCCCGCGGTCACCGTGCCGCCGGCACCGCCGGCACCACCCTGACCACCCTGGCCGGAGCCGCCGGCACCGCCGCTGCCGCCGTTGGCCGCGCCGCCGTTGGCCGCGCCGCTGGAGGCCACGCCGCCCGCACCGCCGGTGGCACTGCCGCCGGATGCGCTGCCGCTGGTGGCCGAACCGCCGGCCGCACCGTTGCCCGCGGTGTTGCTCGCCGTGCCGCCGCCGCCGCCGCTGGCGGTGCTGCTGCCAGAGGTCGCCGAGGCGCTCGAGGTGGCCGAACCGCCGCTGGAGGTGTTGGTGCCGCCGCTCGCGGTGGCCGCGCCCGCCGTCGAGGTCGAGCCGCCCGAGGTCGCCGCGCCACCGGTGCCGCTACCCGCACCGCCCGCGGACGTTGCCGTCTGGGTGTTGGTGCCGCCGCTGGAGGTCGCCGCGCCGGACGTGCCGCCGGCCGATGTTGCCGCACCGCCGGTGCCGCCGGCGCCGGCAGTCGAGGTGGCGGTATTGGTCGCCTGCGGCGAGACCGAACCGTTGTTGTCGGTGCGCCGTGCCTTCGCCGTGGCATCCCAGGCCTTGGCCCAGCTGCTGCCGCCGTCGGCGCTGCCGCTGTCGGCACCGCTGCCGCCGGCCTTGCTGGTGGCGCCGGAGCCGCCGGCATCGGCCTTGGCTCCGCTCCATGCGTCACCGCCGTAGCCCTTGGCGTTGCCGCCGCTGGCGGAATCCATGGCGTGGGCATCGCCGCCGGAGGCCTTCGCGCCGCCCGCGTAGCCCTTGCCGTCGCCGGCGATGGCCTTGTCGTATGCCGACGCCTTGCCGCTGCTCGCCGTGGCGTCGCCGCCACCACCGGCCTTGGCGTTCCTGGCGTTGCCGCCGTCGCCGCCGCTGCCGCCGCTCAGGTAGCCGGAATCGGCGCTGCCACCCTTGGCATTGCCGCCGCCGCCGGCGTAGGCCTTGCCGCTGTCGGCATCACCGCCCCAGGCCTTGGCGCCATTGCCACCGTCGCCGCCGTTGCCGCCGTAGGCCTTGCCGCCGTCACCGCCGTTGGCACCCTTGGCATCGCCGCCAGAGGCCTTGCCGCCGTCGCCGCCGTAGGCCTTGCCACCGTCACCGCCATTGGCGTTACCGTAGTTGCTCACCACGTTGCCAAGGCCATGAACCTTGATGTGGGAGACCGTGCCTTCGAGCTTGGAGAGCGCGACCACGTGGGTCTTGTTGAAGGAGTTGTTGAGGTTCGAGGTCGCCGTCGAACCGTTGTTCGCCGCCGCATTGCCGTAGTCCTTGGCAAGCGCCATGCCCTTGTTGTCGCGGTTGTCGCCTACGCTCTTGTCGTTCTTCTGGTCGGAGTTGTTGCGGTTGTCGGAATTGTTGCTGCTGTCCGAGTACTGGCTGTTGTCCTGGTAAGCCTTCGAATACTCGTTGGCTTCGGCGCCGCTACCGCTCTGTGTCGACGTTGCGGTGGCCGAGAGTGCGCCCGTGTTGTCGGCTTTCTTCTCGATCGTGATCGTCGGGTTTGCCCAGGCCTGGGCGGCAAATCCGAAGGCGAGCGCGATCGCACTGGTGAGCAGACTGTGTTTCATGGTGTTCTCCTCCACTGACAGGTGTGAGGGCAGGGAAGGGTATCCCGCCTCAGCGAGAGTGAAGCGCAACTCCCGTACCAGCCGCCGGAGAGCCGCAGCAGTGCTGGGTTTCGGCGCGAACGGCCGGGCCGGTGCGGCGGCGCCGGGCGGGATGGAGGAGAAAAGTGTTCAGACTTGTTACAGCGCGGCCGGCAGTCCGGCGGCAGCCGGCCGCGGCCGTGGTGGCAACACGCGCTTGCAGCCGGTGGATCCGCGGGAGTGCGCGGTCGCAGGCGGGGTGTAACGATGCTGATACAGTGGGCCGGCAGGAGGGCGGACGCAGCGCCCGCATCCGCCCCATGGCTGTGCGTGCTTCAGGCCCCGTCCGGCGGCGGCAGGTCGAAGGCCTGGACCTTGTCGACCAGCTGCGCGGCGAAGAAGGCCTGGGTGTGCGGCAGCTGCAGGTGCATGCGGAAGGCGGCGTCGTCGTCGAAGTGTTCCAGCAGCACGAAACTGTCGTCGCAGCTCAGGGCCTGGTAGAAGACGAATTCGCGACAGCCCGCTTCGGCGCGGGTGGCTGTTTCCAGGGTGAGGAGTGCGGCGCGCAATTCGGCGGCGCGGCCGGGCTTGCCGGCGATTCGGGCGATCTTGCGGACAGGGGCGGGCATCGGCGTTCTCGCGGAGGGTGGCTGTATCCGCGCTACGATACGCCATACGCATTGCATGGCGCCACCCGTAATGCATGCGGTGTGGCCTGCCTTATTGCGGTGCCTTCCGGCTGCCCGCTTCGAAGGGTGCGGCGGCGCGGCTGATGATCCTCTCCAGCAGTACTTCGGCGGCCTTGCCCCCCGCGCTGTCGGCGTTGCGGCGATAGCTGAGATAGACGCGGCCCCGTTCGGCGGGCAGGCGGTACACCGCGATCGCCAGCGGGCAATAAAGCATGTTGTGCACCGATTCGGCAGCGAGGCGGGCGGCGATGGGCGTGCTGCAGAAGCTCA
The DNA here is from genome assembly GCF_006496635.1 of Azoarcus sp. DD4. Classification (NCBI taxonomy): domain Bacteria; kingdom Pseudomonadati; phylum Pseudomonadota; class Betaproteobacteria; order Rhodocyclales; family Zoogloeaceae; genus Azoarcus; species Azoarcus sp. DD4. Next base: position 4,072,029 of record NZ_CP022958.1, on the reverse strand, counting down.
CCAGGCGCGCTTCGGCGTAGAGGTCGGGGCGGTGGCCGAGGTCGGCGGCGGTGCGTGCGAGGAGATCGCCGAAATCGTTCTCCGACGGCGGCGCGATGCCCTGTTCGGCGATGGCGTCGATGAGGGCGTCGTGCACGTCCTGGTAGCTCGCCGCCTGCACGCTGCGCACGACGAGTTCCTGGGCTGCCGCGGGCAGGGCGGCGGCGAGGCCGGCGGCGGTGGCGATCACCGCCAGCGCGGTGCGCAGGCTTTGCGGCCGGCGCACTGCCGGGTTGGCGTTGGGCATGGGATCAGAACTGGTAGCTCACACGCACGCCACCATACAGGCTTCGGCCCGGGCCGGGTTCGTAGTAGCGGCCGTTGCGGTCGCCGACGATGACCGAGGCGATGTGCTCGCGGTCGAACAGGTTGTCCAGCCGCAGCAGTTCGCTGAAGGTCCAGGGGCCGGATTTCTGCTCGGCCGCCAGGCGCAGGTTCACCAGGGTGTAGGCCGGGGCGACGTGGTCGGCATTGGCGTCGTCGACGTAGACCTTGCTGCGGTGGATGGTCTCGACCGCGGTGGTGAGGCCGGCCATCGGCTTCCACGCCAGCTCGGCATAGGCGGTCACCGCCGGGATGCCGGGGATGCGCTTGCCGTCTTCCACCGTGGCGGTGGTTTCGTCATAGACCGCACGCATCACCGTGAGTGCGCCGCGCGCGCTCAGCGTGGGGGTGAAACTGGTCTCGGCCGACAGCTCGAGGCCGCGGCGCAGGGTGGTGCCGGCGTTGGTGTAGCTGGTGCGCCCGCCGCTGGCCGAGGCCACGACGATCTCGTCGTCGGTGCGGATCTGGAACACCGCGGCGTTCACCCGGGTGTGCTCGCCGACATAGGCCTTGAGGCCGATCTCCGCCTGGCGGCTGCGCGCCGGCTTGAGGTCGAAATTGAAGCCGCCGCTGGCGGAGTAGGACAGCTCGTTCAGCGTCGGCGTCTCGAAGCCCTTGCCATAGCTGGCGTAGAGGTTGAGCAGCGGCGTCAGCCGCCACAGCACGCCGACCGCCGGCGAGGTCTGGCTGTAGCTCACCGAGCCGCTGTCGTCGCGGTTGGCGCCGACGATGAACTTGTCGTCGACGTCGAACTCGACTTCGCTGTGGCGCAGGCCCAGTGTCCAGTCGAAGTCGCCCTGGCGCCACACCGCCTGCACGTAGGGGTCGGTGCTGGTGACGGTGTCGATCTCGTCGCGGCGCAGCGCGCCCTTCACGCCAAGCACGTTGCCGATGAAGTTCTGATAGCCCTGGCGGTCGTCCTCGGCACGGTCGTAATCGATGCCGGCGGTGAGCGTGAGGCGGCCGGGGCCGATTTCGCGGTCGGCGATCCAGCGCGCGCCCAGGCCGTAGAACTCGCGGTCGAAATCGATCACGCCGCCGGCATGGGTGATGGGGGTCTGGGCCGATTTCGGAATGGACTGGTACTGGACCACGCTGCGTTCGCCGGCATAGGCCTGCAGCTGCAGGCGGTCGCTGCCGAAACGGCGCTCGTAGGTGGCGCCGCCCTGCACATGGTCGATCTCCTTGCGGGTGCGGTATTGCAGCGCGATGTCCTCCACCGCGGTCTCGTCGCGCTTCCAGGTGGCCCAGCTGAGGCCGAGCGGATCTTCCGTCTCGGGCTGGCGCAGGCTGCTGAAGATGAGGTTGAGCTTGCTGTCCTCGTCGGGCCGGAAGGTGAGCTTGGCATAGGCCTGGTCGCGCTCGGCAGCGCTGTAGCGGCGCTCGCCGTCGGTCTCGAAGTGCGAGGCGTCGAGCACGTAGCCGACGCCGTTCTTCTCGCCCTCGGCGCCGATGCCGATCTTGAGTGTGCCGTGGTCGCCGCCGAAGACGCCGGCCGACACCCGCGGTGCGCCTTCGCCTTCGCGCGAGAACAGCTGGATGACGCCGCCGGCGTGGTTGCCGTAGACGGTGGCCATCGGCCCGCGCAGCACTTCGATGCGGTCGGCGGTGTCGAGGTTGAAGGTGGCGGCCTGGCCCTGGCCGTCGGGGTTGCTGGCAGGGATGCCGTCGGCGATCAGCTTGACGCCGCGAACGCCGAAGGCGGCGCGCGCGCCGAAGCCGCGTACCGATATCTGCAGATCCTGCGCGTAGTTCTGGCGGTTCTGTACCACCACGCCGGGCACCGCGTTCATGACCTCGGAGACGTTCACCCGCAAGCCGGCATTGCTGTCGGCGCCGAGGCTGACGCTGTCAACCGAGTAGGGCAGGTCGAAGCTGGAGGTTTCCACCCGGCTGCCGGTGACGACCACCGGCGACAGCGCAGTGGCGGTTTCCTGGGCGGCGGCGGGGAGGCCGGCAAAGCCGCACAGCAGCGCGAGGCTGAGCGGGGCGAGATGCGGGATCGGCTTGCGGCCGGTTTGTCGGCGGAATGGCGTGTTGCGTGCGTTGCGGGTCATGTTGGCCTCGTGTCTCCTGTCCCTGGCGGGGCTGCGCTGAGGGCAGCGTTTGCCGAAGTCTAATGGCGCGCAGTCGGTGCCGCATCGGTCAAAGCACCGGCCTCGTCTCATGAAAATCATGAGACGAGGCCGGGAGTCCGGAAGACCGGGCTCAGGGCTTGCTGCCGGCGGCCTGGAGGGTGTCGAGTTCGCCCTTCAGGTCGTTGGCGCGCGTGATGATGTACTGGTGGATCATCTCCATGTGTTCCGGCAGCAGGGCGCTGGCGAAGGACGGCATGCCTTTGTCGGCGCGGGCACCGGCGACGATGGCGTTGAACTGGGCGTGCGTCTCGGGCTTCAGGTAGCGCAGGTCGGGTACGACGCCGCCGCTGACCGCGTTCAGCCCGTGGCAGTTGGCGCAGAAGCCGTTGAACATCATGCGCGCCATCGGCATCTTGTCGGCTTCCAGCGTGACCGGCGGCGGCGGGGGCAGGGCCACGGTCTTGAAGCTGGCCGGCGGCAGCGCGGCCTTGCCACCCAGCTTGTAGGTGAGGATGCGCGCTTCCGGCTTGACCTTGGCCGCCAGCGACAGCGGGCCGAGGATGCGCGGGAAGGTGCCGCCCCAGCCAGCCATGAAGCTGACGTACTGCTCGCCTTTCACTTCGAAGGTGACAGGCCCGGCCATCACGCCGGTGTTGGCCGGAGACTGCCACAAGAGCTTGCCGCTGTCCGCGGCATAGGCCACTACGCGGCCGTCGGCGGTGCCCTGGAACACCAGGTTGCCGGCGGTGGCGAGCGTGCCGCCGTTGTAGATGGTGCGGTATTCCTGGCTCCAGCGCGCTTCCTGCCTGACCGGATCCCAGGCGACCAGGCGGCCGCGCCAGGACTGGCTGATCTTGTCGACGATGGCCGGGTCTTCCGGCAGGTCGGGGACATCGAGACCGATGTTCACCACCGACTTGGTGGGCAGGAACAGCGGCTCCTTCTGCGCGACCAGACCGGCGGCGGTTTCCTGCGCCGGGATGTAGACCAGGCCGGTGTCCGGGCTGAAGGACATCGGATGCCAGTTGTGGCCGCCGATGATGGCCGGCGCCACCAGCTTGGGTTCCTTCGAATAGTCGCCGTCCGGCAGCAGCACCGGGCGGCCGGTGGCGGGGTCGATGTGGCTGGCCCAGTTCACCGGCACGATGTTCTTCGCCGAGATGAGCTTGCCGTCAGTGCGGTCGAGCACGTAGAAGAAGCCGTTCTTGGGCGCCTGCATCAGCACCTTGCGGAGCTTGCCGTCGATCTCGATGTCGGCCAGCGTCATCTGCTGCGCGGCGGTGAAGTCCCAACGGTCGGCCGGGGTGGTCTGGTAGTGCCAGATGTATTTGCCGGTGTCCGGGTCGAGCGCGACCACCGATGACAGGAAGAGGTTGTCGCCCTTGCCTTCGCTGCGGAACTGGTAATTGAAGGGCGAGCCGTTGCCGACGCCGATGTAGAGCTGGTTCAGCTCCGGGTCGTAGGACATCGAATCCCACACGGTGCCGCCGCCGCCCCACTTGATCCAGCCGTCGCCGTACCAGGTCTTGAGCGCCATCGCCATGGCGTCGTCTTCCGGCGGCAGCTTGGGGTCGCCCGGCACGGTGAAGAAACGCCAGGCCTGCTTGCCGGTTTCGGCGTCATAGGCGGTGACATAGCCGCGCACGCCGAATTCGGCGCCGCCGTTGCCGATCAGCACCTTGCCTTTGACGATGCGCGGCGCGCCGGTGATGGTGTAGCTCTTGGCGTGGTCGAGCACGGTATCGACCGACCACACCTGCTTGCCGCTGGCGGCGTCGAGCGCCACCAGCCGGCCGTCGAAGGTGCCGACATAGACCCTGCCCTTCCACACCGCGACGCCGCGGTTGACCGGGCCGCAACAGCCTTCGCCAGCCATCGCCTTGGGCACCTTGGGGTCGTGCTTCCACAGCAGCTTGCCGCTCACCGCGTCGAGCGCGTAGACGATGCTGTAGGGGCCGGTGGTGTACATCACGCCATCGACCACGATGGGGGTGGCTTCCACGCCCATGTCGATGTCCAGCTTGTGGGTCCAGGCGAGGCCGAGCTTGCCGACGTTGGCGTCGTTGATCTTCTTCAGCGGGGAGTAGCGCTTTTCGTCGTAGCCGCGGCCGTGGGACAGCCAGTTGGCGGCTTCGCCGCCGGTGGCGATCTTGGCGATGCGTTGCCCGTCCACGTTGGCGGGCGGGGCGGCGAGGGTGGGGGTGGTGGTGAGGAGCAGGGTGAGGGCGAGGGGGGCGAGGGTGGGGCGGGTCATGGTTTTGTTTTCCGTTGGGGGGGAGGGGGAGGTCGAGGTTCGTGGGTTTTGTTCCTCCCCTTTCAAGGGGGAGGCTAGGAGGGGGATGGGGTTAGGGCACGCGCGGCGCCTGACCCCATCCCCACCCCAACCCGGTAGCCTTTGCTTCGCTTCGTCGTTCAGCAGGCGGCAAGCAGTGCTTGCCGAAACCCCTGCTTCACCCCCTTGAAGGGGAGGGAGCAGGGCGCCTACTTACATCACCACCGACACCACCTTCTCTTCGGTGTAGGCATCCAGCGCGGTACGCGACAGATCGCGCCCCACGCCGGAATCCTTGTAGCCGCCCCACGGCAAACGGGCGTCGAGCGGGCTCCAGCCGTTGATGGCGACTGCGCCGACGCGCAGCTTGGGCGCCAGCGTGTGGGCGCGGACGACGTCCTGCGTCCATAGCGAGGCGGAGAGGCCGAAGGGCGTGTCGTTGGCGAGTTGCACGGCTTCCTCGTCGCTGTCGAAGGGCACCACCACGCCGACCGGGCCGAAGATCTCCTCGCGCATGATGCGCATCTCCGGCGTGCCGCCGGCGAACACCGTGGGGCGGACGAAGAAGCCGTTCTCCGGCAGCGCTTCGCCGCCGGCCATCAGCGCGGCGCCTTCGGCGATGCCGCTCTGGATCAGGGCGGCGACGCGGTCGCGGTGGCGGGCGTTGATCAGCGCGCCCATGCGGGTGTTGGCGTCCAGCGGGTCGCCCAGCGTCACCGACTTGGCCGCGCCGGCAAGCGCGCCGACCACGTCGTCGTAGCGGCTGCGATGCACCAGGATGCGGGTGCCGGCGGCGCAGGTCTGGCCCTGGTTCACGAACAGGCCCATGGCGACGCCCATGATGGCGGCGTCCAGGTTGGCGTCGGCGCAGATGATCTGCGGCGCCTTGCCGCCCAGCTCCAGCGTCAGGCGCTTGAACAGCGGCGCGGCTTCGCGGGCGATGATGCGGCCCACCTCGGTGCTGCCGGTGAAGCTGATCTTGTCCACGCCCGGATGCTTCACCAGCGTGGCGCCGGCCTCCGGGCCCATGCCATTCACCAGGTTGAACACGCCGGCCGGGAAACCGGCCTCGGCGGCCAGCCCGGCCAGCGCGGTGAGCGCCAGCGGCGCGTCTTCCGAGGGCTTGAGCACCACGGTGCAGCCGGCCGCCAGCGCCGGGGCCAGCTTCCAGATGCCTATCATCAGCGGCGCGTTCCACGGCACGATCAGCGCCGCCACGCCGATGGCCTCGCGAATGGTGTAGTTGAGCGTCGGCCGGCCCATGAAGCCGGCGGTGGGGATCTGGCGGCCTTCCAGCTTGTCCGCCCAGCCGGCGAAATAGCGCAGGGTGTCGATGGACATCGGCAGGTCCAGCATGCGCATTTCCATCAGCGGCCGGCCCTGTTCCATCGCCAGGATGTGGGCGAAGCGCTCGGCGTCGCGCGCCAGCAGGTCGGCCAGCTTGTTGAGCAGGCGGCCGCGTTCGGCGCCCGGCAGGCGCGACCACTCGCCGCCGTCGAACTGGGCGCGGGCGGCGGCCACCGCCGCATCCACGTCGGCGGCGCCGGAGTTGGCAACCTCGGCCAGTACCGCGCCGGAGGTGGGGGCGAGCTTGGCGAAGGTGGCTTGGGTGGCGGCGGCGCGCCATTCGCCGGCGATGAAGTTGAGGCTGGGGTAGGAGGTGGGGGCGGACATCGCGGTTTCCTCGTCGTGGGATGGCTGTGCGGTAAGGGCGGCTGGCCCGCGCGTGGGCGGGCGGCGCGCAGGCGGGCGGCTTACTTGAAGTGATGCACGTAGCGGATCACGTAGCGCTCGCCTTCCGGCCGGTTGCGCACGTGGCTTTCCTTGTAGGCGTTGAAGAACAGGTGGTCCTGCTGGGAGAAGCTGTAGAGCACGCCGGGGCCGATGCCGAAGACCTGTTCCTTGCTGCCGGACACCGCATGGCCGTTCACCTCGGTTTCGGTGATCTGCTTCAACCAGTAGCCGTTGATGCCCACGCGCAGTTGCGGCGTCACCGCGTACTCGGTGGCGAAGTTCATGTGGAAGGCTTCACCGGGGCGCATGTCGCGCGCGTTGGCGACGCCGTAGCCGGCGTAGCCGTTGGGATTGGGATCGGTGTTCTTGCCGCTCCACAGGTACCAGAGGCGGGTGGACACGGTCCAGTCGGGCGTCACCCAGTAGGTGCCGGACCAGTAGGGGTTGATGGTCCAGTGGTTGGCGCCGGGATTGACGCTGCGCTTGTTGTCGTACTCGCCGGTGGGGAAGGAGACGTCGATCTCGAAACGGTGGGCGAAGATGGGGCCGTTGGCGCCCATCACCGGCATCCACTGCAGGAAGGGGCCGACGATGAGGTCGCCGACGCCGGTGTTGCCCTTGGGCAGCGCCGCGTTGTTGAGGCCGTCGTCGGTGCGGGCGTCCAGCACTGCCGGCAGCAGCAGGGTGACGCCGTAGTGGGCGCCCCACAGGGTGTCGGCGGACATCCAGATCGCCTGCGACACCAGCGAGCTCACTTCGATGTCCTGCTTCGGCAGCGGCGCGGCCTTGCCGTCCTTGTCGCGCAGCTTGTCGGCGGTGTAGTACTGCAGGTACTCGGATACGTACCAGCCGGGGCCGGCCGGCGGCGCGCCATCGATGAAGGTGGTGAGGCCAAGGTTTACCGCCGGCAGGTCGTTGGCGGCTGCCGGTGCGGCGGCGCCGGCAAGCAGGGCCAGCGCGGCGGCCAGGCGCATGCGGCGGGGGGAGCGGGTCGTCATGGTGAGCTTCTCCGGGGAGATGTCGCTGTGGTCTTGTCGTGGGCGCGGCATGCCGCGTGGGACAGACCTTAGGGCGCGCATCGCCCCGGCGCTTGCCATGGCGTGCAGGACGCATGTCTGGCCGTGCACGCCGGCCGAACTCCCTGTCCGGCTCCGGCGGCGGCCGTCCACGACGGGGCGGCGACGGGTGGGGGCGTGGGGCCGGCGAGGTCTGCGTTCAGCCGCCGTTGCGGCCGCGGTAGCCGCTCGGGCTGACGCCGAAGCGTTCGCGGAAGCTGCGGCTGAAGTGGGCGGCGTCGGCGAAGCCGTGGTCGAGCGCGATCGCGGTGATGCTGTCGCCGCCGCTGCCGCTGGGGGCGAGCGCCTCGCAGGCCTTTTCCAGGCGCAGGTTGCGGATGAATTCGCGCGGGCGCAGGCCGGCCTCGGCGAAGAGGTTGTAGAGGCTGCGGCGCGACACATGCAGGGCGCGGGCGATGTCGTCGGGGCCGAGCTCGGCGTTGGCGAGGTGCTGCAGCACGAAACGCCGGGCTTCGACCAGACGTAGCGCGTCGCGCTGGCGGCTGCCCTGTTCCGGCAAGGGTTTGTGCAGCGCGCTTTCGGTCAGCGCCAGCACCGATTCGAGCAGGGCGCGCTGGGCGAACGCGTCCAGCCCTTCTTTCTCGCGCATTGCGCCACGCAGCGCCAGCAGGGCGATGCGGGCCGGGCCTGCGGTCTGGCGCGGTGCGCTGCCGAGGTCGCGCGCCAGCCGCATCCAGCGTTCGGCGTTGTCGCCGGTGTAGAGCAGGGAGATGAAGCGGGCGTCTTCGGAAAGCTGTAGCGAATACGGGTGGATGGCGTCGTAGAAGAGCCAGCGGTCGGCCTGCAGCGAACATTCGCCGCCGTTCTGCTGCAGCCGGCCGCTGCCACTGAGCAGCCACAGCAGTTTCACCGCCGGGCCGTCGGCCGCGGCGAGGTGGCTGCGCTGGCGGGTGACGCGGTGCTCGCACATGCGGATTTCGGCGGCGCGCGCCTGGTCCACCTGCGCCCACAGGCCGCGGCCATGAAAGCGGGTACTGCGTGCCACCTCGAAGTCCAGCGGCAGGAACTGCGCTGCCACCGCCTCCCGCCAGTTGTCGTGGCGGGTCTCCTGCATGCGGAAGATGGGGCTGTGACCTGCGTCCATTGGCGGGCTCTCGGGTTGAGAAGTGACGACATGAGGTCCGGTGCCTTCCGTAGCCTCGGACTCTCCCGGTGCCGGTCGGCACCTCCCCCCTCCAATGGACGGCGTGATCGCTGCTGGCCCTGGCCGTGAGGCAGGGATGCAGCTTCTTGATGCAAAAAGTTTAATTCAATGTTTTTTATAAGTAAATTATTTGGTTTGGCTCCTTTGTTTGCTGGTCATGGGGCAACACCGTGCGCGCGTGAGTCGGGGGCTTCACCGGATGCGTCTCGTGCTTTCGGCGTGTGCTCGTTTCCGTTTCATCCTGGCGCAGTTGTATAAAAACGTTACGGTGCAACCTGCTCAGATCGTGATCAGGCTGTTGTTTCGCGTCATTGGGTGTGAAGCATCAAGATCATGTTTTATATGGATTTGTTGGCTCGCTGTGTTGCTTGATGGCGCAGGCGCGGTAGTTGCCATGCACTGCCCACCACGCCATTTGCACGATGGCATAGGGGGGCGCTGCCTGGGTGGACAGACCCGGCGGCAGACATCAAGTAGAAACACCTGGAGACGATCCATGACGAAAAAAATCATCGCGATGGCGATTGCTGCCATTGCTTCCAGTGCTGCTTTTGGCCAGAGCAACGTCACCATCTACGGCAACATGGATTTGGGTTACTAACTTTCTAAAAAGTAATGTCAGGCAAGGGCATATTGACACTCCGGCTGGCGGAAGAACGATTTGACCAGGTTCGGCAGGCGTTGAATCCGGCGCAGCGCGCCCAGCGCCAGCCGCTTCATTTCGTCCTTGTCCTGCACCAGGCGCTTCGAGACCTGGCGCTTCACGTGCGCCCAGACCTGTTCGTCGGGGTTCAGTTGGGGCGAGTACGGCGGCAGGTAGAAGAGCTCGAGCTGCCCCTTCAGGCTCTCGACGTAGGCGCGAACCAGCTTCGCCTTGTGAATGGGGTGTCCATCGACAATGACGAAGACGGGCTTGGTGGCGCCGATCATCAGTCGCTTGAGGAACTCCCGGAATACCGTAGCGGTGACCGAGCCTTCGTGAAGCATGAAGCGAAACTCGCCTTGCGGGCTCACCGCCGAAATCATGTTCAGCGAGAAGCGCCGGCCGGTGACCTCGACGACCGGCGTCTGCCCACGCGGGGCCCACGTGGTGCCGGTGTGGTAGTCGGAGCGAATCCCCGATTCGTCGGCAAAGTAGATCGTCGCGCCCGCCGCACGCGCTTTGGCACGAATCGCCGGATAGGTTTCCGACTCCCATTGGCGCACCAGCGCGGCATCCTGCTGCCATGCTTGGTAGAGCGGCTTCTGGGCGCTGAATCCGAGCATCTTCATGAGCCGGCTGACCGTGGCGATCGACAGCTCCTTGCCGAACTGCCGCTTGATCAGCGCGCGAATCAGCGACAGCGTCCACAGCCCGAACTCGAACTTGTACTGCAGCGGCGTGTTCTCCCGCACTGCCTGAGCGAGCCAGCGCATCTCCTCGGCGCTCACCTTCGAGGGGCGCCCCGGAATCGGCTTGGCAAGCAGCGCGTTCTGTCCGCCGCTCGCAAAGTCGGCCAGCCACCGAAAGACACTGCGCACGTTCACGCCGAAGGCGGCCGCTACGCTTTGTGCTGTCTGCCCTTCGCGAACCGCCTTGATGGCCTGTTGGCGCATGACCTGAAGCGAGTGATGGTCGATGGCCCGACCGTCCGAGTTCCGTTTGCATTTCATGCGCGTATTGTCTCATGCTGTGACAATACTTACGAGAATGTTAGTACATGCATCGCAGCGGCGGCAGCGGCGCGGTGGACGGTGCGAACAGCAAGAAGCAAAGCGCGCTGGAAAGTGCTGCCTCGGAGAGCTATCTGGGTTTCAAGGGCGCGGAGGATCTGGGCAGCGGCATGAAGGCCGTGTTCGATCTGCAGCTTCTGCTCGATCCGGATGTGGGCGGTACGATGACGAAAGGACGTTCGTACGTGGGTCTGGCTGGCGGATTCGGTACGGTGGTTGGTGGATATCTGGACGGTCTGCGCTACGGGATCTATGGCAAGTACAACCCGTTCGGCAATTACTCCGTCGGCAACTTCGCGTCGATGACCACGCAGTACGACCGCGCTGCGAATGCGGTGGCCTACATCTCCCCGAACTTCAACGGCTTCACCCTGATCCTGGCCACCTCGACCAATACGCAGACCGACGAAGGTGAGCTCAACGGCGTTCACGTTCCGGCAAAGACGCCGGGTGGGAACAAGGGCGACGACCGTCTGTTCTCCGTCAACCTGATCTATGCCAACGGTCCGTTGAGCGTCGATCTCGACTACGAGACCACCAAGGCGGTCGGGTATTCCAGCAGCCGCCTGTTCGTGCTGACGACCGGTGCTTCCTATGATTTCGGACCGGTCAAGGTGTCCGGTGTGTACGACGTGATCAAGGGCGACCGCAATTCGCTGATCGGCGGCAACATCGACCTGGGCGGTTTCAATCTGGGTGGCCTGGCCGCAGACGAGAAGTACGACCGACGCAACTGGTTCGTGGGTGTTCAGGTCCCCTTGAACGATCGCGCACGCGTGATGGCGAGCTACGGCCGGGTCAAGGACAAGACCTTGTCGGATGCCGACGCCAGCAAGTGGGCGATCGGGGCACGCTATGCCCTGTCCAAGCGGACCGAGCTGTATGCCGACTACGCCCAGATCAGGAACGACTCCAATGCGGCCTTCACCATCAACCCGAAGGGCAATTCGCAGGGCCTGAGCGGTGTGGGTACCCGCGGTATCGCGGTGGGCATGAAGCACAGCTTCTGATCACCAACGCACCGACCCTGGTGGCTTCACCGGCAAAGGGCTGCGCCTGCGGGCGCGGCCCTTTTTCATTGTCGCGCCGGCGGATTGTTTCGCCAGACTGAATGGTGCTGACAGCAAAGGGTGGTTTATTTGCTGCATTGCAGACCACAGAATCTTTTCTTCCGCGGTGCGTCATACCGGCTCGCTCCGTCAATGCAATGCTCGTCCGGAAAGGGAAGAATATGGGTCTGGGAAAACGTATCGCGGGCTGCCTGCTGGTGGCCCTGGTGCTGCCCTTCGGCATCAGCCTGGCGGAGCACCCGCCCGGCACGCAGGCGGCCGAGCCCCGCAGCTGGCGCAATGCGCCGCGTCATTCGGCCGGCATTGCGCCCGATCCGGCCGCGCTGCCCGGGACGGCGGTGGTGCAGGTCTATGCGGCGCAGACGTATGGCTGGCGCGGCTACTTCGCGGTGCATCCGTGGGTCATCTACAAGCGCAGCGGCGACAGCGTTTATACCCGTTACGACGTCATCGGCTGGGGCGGCAGCCGGGTGGTGCGGCGCAACCACGCGCTGCCCGACGGCCTGTGGTTCGGCGCCACGCCGCAGGTGCTGGCCGACCACAGGGGCGAGGGCGTGGATGCGATGATCGACCGGATCGAGGCGGCCATCGCCAGCTACCCCTATCCCGACGAATACCGTGCCTATCCCGGCCCCAACAGCAACACCTTCGTCGCCCACATCGGCCGCGAGGTGCCGGCGCTCGGCCTGGACATGCCGGCCAACGCCATCGGCAAGGACTACCGGCCGCTGAGCCGTCCGGTCGGCCTGTCCTCGTCCGGCCAGGGTGTGCAGGCCTCGCTGTTCGGCCTGCTCGGCGTCACCGCCGGACTGGAGGAAGGGCTGGAGTTCAACCTGCTCGGCCTCGGTTTCGGCATCGACTTCAACCGGCCGGCGCTGCGCCTGCCTTCCATCGGCCGTCTCGGCATGGACAACCTGGCGGCCGACAGGGCGCCGGCCGCCGCCGCTCACGCCCAGGCGCTATAGTGCGACCACAGCCCGCCGCACCAGGAAGCCCATGGAATTAGACCTCGACCAGATCCGCGCCACCCTGCAACGCGACGCCGTGTGGGTGGTGTTCGCCAACGTGCTGATGCAGCAGCTCGGCCTGCCGGTGCCGGTGGTGCCGACCCTGCTGGTGGCCGGCAGCCTGCTGGTGGGCGCCGGGCAGGGCGGGGCGATGCTGGCAGCGGCAGTGCTTGCGTCGGTGATGGCGGATTGGGCCTGGTATCTCGCCGGCCGTGGTTTCGGCTACCGGGTGCTGTCGGGCTTGTGCCGCCTGTCCATCAACCCCGGCTCCTGCGTGTCGCAGACCGAGGCGCGCTTCGTGCGCTGGGGCGTGTGGTCGCTGGTGGTGGCGAAGTTCGTGCCCGGTTTTTCCACCGTCGCGCCACCCATCGCCGGTGCACTGCGCATGCCGCTGGCAAGCTTCACCATTGCGGCCGGTGCCGGCGCCGCGCTGTGGGCGGGTAGCGCCATCCTTGCCGGCTGGCTGTTGCGCGAACAACTGCAGGGCGGGATCGCGGCACTCGCCGAGCACGGCACCACGTTGCTGCTCGTCGTGCTGGTCCTGCTCGGGCTGTGGCTGGGCTGGAAGCTGTGGCGGCGCTACCGCTTCCGCCAGCTGGCCGACATCCGCCACATCGATGCCGCCACCTTGCTCGAGGTCCTGGCCTCGCCGCAGCCGCCGCTGCTGCTGGATCTGCGCGGCCCGGCGATGCTGGCCGAAACCGGCCCGATCGCCGGCGCCACGGCGACCGATCTCGATGGTCTCGCCGTGGCGGTCGGTGCCTGGCCCAAGGATGCGACGGTCGTCACCCTGTGCGCCTGCCCCGAGGATGCGACTGCCATCCAGGCCGCGCGCATGCTGCTGCAGATGGGCTACCGCAGCGCGCTGCCCCTGCGTGGCGGCTATCACGCCTGGCTGGCGGCGCAGCCGGGCGCGCATGCCGATCCGGCGACACCGGCGCAGGCCTGGGGGCGGGGCATTCCGCCCGCCTCGGGAACTGACGGGCCTGCGGGCTGACTAGCTTAGTAGGAGGCTGTCCCCATGTCCGATCCGAGCCCGATCCCGACCAGCGTCCGCCGGTTTCGCCGTGCCGCCGCGGCCGTGCTCTGCGTCCTCGGCCTGGCGTGGCAGCCGGCGATGGCCCAATCGTACCCGCAGTGGCTGGAGGGCGGCAGGCCGAGCACCGAGGCGGCGAGGGCGGTGGACATCCTGTCCGCTGCCGCCGACGACGGACTCGAGCCGCAGGACTACGGTGCCGAGGCGCTCGCCCAAGCGCTGGAGGCGCTGCACCGCGACGGCGACCTCGCCGGCCAGGCGGAGTTCGAGAGTCGCCTGACCGCCGCGATGGAGCGCTATCTCGCCGATCTCCATGGTGGCCGGATCGATCCGCGCCGCTTGCACGAGACCTTCGACGTGGCGCTGCCCGACAGCTTCGATGCGGCGGCTTATCTGCGCGACGCCGTGGCCGCCGGCCGGCTGGCCGAAGCGGCGAAGGCGGCGGCGCCGCGGCTGCCGCTCTATGCCGAACTGCGCACGGCGCTGGCCGCCTATCGCCGGCTTGCCGCCGATCCGGCGGTGCGCGCTGCCTGGCAGGCGCCGCTGCCCCCGCCGCCACGGCGCAAGCTGGAGCCGGGCCAGTCGTACGCCGGGCTGGCAGCCGTGCTGCAGCGCCTGGTCGCGCTCGGCGATCTGCCGCAGGGCACGCTGCTTCCCGCGCGCTACGAGGGCGCGCTGGTCGAGGGCGTCAAGGCCTTCCAGCAGCGTCATGGTCTGGCGACGGACGGTGTGCTGGGCAAGGCCACGATCGCGCAGCTGGAGGTCGTCCCGGCGGCGCGCGCGCGCCAGACCGCACTGACCATGGAGCGGCTGCGGTGGACGCCGTTGCTGCAGGCGCCGCGGATGATCGTGGTGAACGTGCCGGAGTTCATGCTGCGCGCCTACGCGGTGCGCGACGGCAGGATAGAGATCAAGGCGCAGATGAAGGTCATCGTCGGCAAGGCGCTCGACACCCGCACGCCGCTGCTGGCCGAGGACATGCGTTTCATCGAGTTCAGCCCCTACTGGAACGTGCCGCCCTCGATCGCGCGCGCGGAGACGGTGCCGCGGCTGCACCGCGAACCGGCCTACTGGGCGCAGCAGGGCTTCGAGTTCGTCGATGGCGACGGCCGGGCCATCACCGCCCTGTCCGTCGCCGGGCTGGATGCGGTGCTGCGCGGCGAACTGCGCATCCGTCAGCGGCCGGGGCCGAAGAATGCGCTCGGCGACATCAAGTTCATCTTCCCCAACAACGACAACATCTACCTGCACCACACCCCGGCGCCGCAGCTCTTCGCGCGCGAACGGCGCGACTTCAGCCATGGCTGCATCCGGGTGGAGGATCCGGTGGCGCTGGCGAAATTCGTGCTGGCGGGCGATCCGGCCTGGGACGAGACCCGCATCCGCGAGGCCATGGAAGCGGGCAAATCCCGCACCTTGCGCCTGGCGGAACCTTTGCCGGTGCTCATTGCCTATGGGACGGCGCTCGTCAAGCAGGACGGGCGCACCTATTTCTTCCCGGATATCTACGGGCACGACGCGCTGCTCGACGAGGCCTTGCGGAACAGGGGACGTCCCGATCCCGCTGTCGCAAGGCGCTGAGCGCAGGCACAATGGCGTCGCCCCCGCCTTACCGTAACGACCTTGAAAGCCTTCGTCCCCCAACGTCGCCATTTGCTGCGGCACACCGCGCGGCTGGCCCTGGCCGGCGCCGCGTTGCCGCTGGCCCGACCGGCCGCAGCCTTGCCGGCAGATCTTGCCCGCGGCCGCAGCCTGTCCTTCGATCACACGCATACAGGCGAGCATCTGTCGCTGGTCTATGCCCTCGGCGAGCGCTACCTGCCGGAAGCGCTCGGCAGCCTCGACCACTTCATGCGCGACCACTACTCCGGCGAGGTCGGCCGCATGGACCCGCAGCTCTTCGACCTGCTGCACCGCCTGCGGACGACGCTGGGCTGCGACACGCCTTTCCAGGTGATCTCCGCCTATCGCTGCGCCGATACCAACACCCGGCTGCGCAACACGCGCGACGGCGGGGTGGCCAAGCGCAGCCTGCACATGGACGGCAAGGCGATCGACATCCGCATCGCCGGTATCGGCCTGGCCGACCTGCGCGACGCGGCACTGGCGCTGCAGCTCGGCGGGGTCGGTTACTACCCGCGCGAGCAGTTCGTCCACGTCGACACCGGCCGCGTGCGCAGCTGGTAAATCGTCCGTAGCGCCGCGGCTAAAGGCGCAGGCCGGCGAGTACCGGTGCGCTCACGCCGGCGACGACGGGCAGGTTGTGGCCCGCCGCCAGCCGCGTCCACGGCGCCCGGTAACGACGCGCGGTGGCACGCATCCAGGGCACCGGCATCACGCGGTCGCGGTCGCCGCTGATGAGGCTCACCGGCGTCGAGATGCGCTCGACCGCCACCGATTCGGCCGTATCCAGCACGCTCGTCACCACTTCCCGGGTGCGCTTGCCGGCCAGGCCGGCAAGCAGCGAGGCGAGTTCCTGGTCGCGTGGCACGTCGGGCGGCACCGGCGCCAGCAGCACGGCGGCCGGTCGATCGGCACGCGCCAGTTCGCGCTGCACCAGGTAACCGCCCATCGAGTGGCCGACCAGCCGGGTATCTTCAGGCAGCCCGTCGAGCACGCTGCGCACGTCGCCGGCGTATTGCCGGTAGCTCGGCGCCGCCGCGGCACTGCGGCCGTGGCCGCTCAGGGACAGGGCGTGGGCGGCATAGCCGGCTTCGGCCAGGTCGGCCATCACGCCGCGCCACTGCCAGCCGTCGCCGCCGGCGCCGTGCACCAGCAACACATGGCCGCGCGGCTTGTGGCGCGGCAGGCGCTTGAACACCTCCAGCCGGCCGTCGTGACCGCCGCGGTGGATTTCGGTATAGATGCTCTGTTCGCGCGGCAGCACCTGCACACAGGCCTGGGCTTCGTCGCCGTCGTAGGCGATGACCGGGTCGAAGCGCCGGACCAGCCGCGTCATCGCCAGGTTGCGGCGCATGTAATGCACGTACATCTTCGTCAGCCGGAAGCGCCGAGCGCGCTGCAGCGCGCGCTGGATCAGATGGCTGCCGATGCGCCGGTTGCGGTAACCCGCCATGATGGACAGGCCCAGTTCGCCGACCGGGTAGCCGCCTTCCGGATGCACGGCGAGGTGAGCGAAACCCACCAGCCGGCCGCTGTCCCAGGCGCCTTCCACCACGTCGCGGTTGTAGTTCAGCCCCTGCGCGTAGGCCAGCAGCGTGGCGTCGGCGGTGTGGCTGCCGAAGCGCAGCGCGCGGTCTTCGGCGTCGAGCGAGAGCAGGTGAAAGACGATGGCCGGTTCGTCGTCCGGCGTGAGCGAAGCAAAGCGATAGTTCATGACGGCTCCAACGGCCATGCAGGCCGCTTCTAGACGCCTCTTACCTTAGATATATTGCTGCAATGCAGCAAATGATGATTTGTAAGCTGTCGATGAGAAAAATTCAGCCCGGTTCCGGCGACCTCGCCGCGTAGCCGCATCAGTTCCGGGTTTACATTCCTTACATCCCGTCTAATAATAAGAACCGTTCTCGTTTATACGGCTTGCCCAGGCCGATGCGTGCTGCAGGTGCGCGACGAGAAATCACCAGCCAGCCAGGCCGTGCCGCAAGGGTACGCGCCAGCCAGCCAGCAACCCCTTGCTGAGCAGGTGTCACCGTGTTCCGTTCCGTCTTCCGCGTTCCCGTCTTCCGGTCGCCAGCCGCTGCCGCCGTGCTGCGGCGCATCTGCCCGCGCCTGAAGTCCGACCCGAGCCTGCGCTAGACCCGTTCCCGGCAGTCCCATGCCAGCCGTGGCGTCCGCGCGGCTGCGCAGTGGGTCGCGTTCGTGCGCTGCCCGCTTGGCATTGCCCCCTGCAGCAGGGATTCCGTCCCGCTTACCCGCCCCCAACGACATGAACAAGACCAAGACCGAAACACGCCGGCATTCGTCGCTGTCCGCCGCCCGTCGCGCGCTCGCGCCTTCCCGGCGGCTGGCGCTGATGCTGTTGTCCGCCTGCGGTGCAGCCGTCGCGCAGGACGCCGCCAATCCGCTCACGCTGCCGGCGGTGACGGTGACCGATGGCGCTACGGAGACCGCAACCGGCCCGGTGCAGGGCTACGTCGCCCGCCGCAGCGCCACCGCCACCAAGACCGACACACCGCTCGCCGAAACGCCGCAGTCGATCTCGGTGATCACCGCCGACCGCATGCGCGACCAGGGCGTGCAGACGGTGCAGGATGCGCTGCGCTATACGGCCGGCGTGCGTGGCGAAACCTACGGTCTGGACAGCCGCGGCGACTGGTCGACCATCCGTGGCACCGACCCGGTGATCTACCTTGACGGCATGCAGCAGACCTTCGGCTATTACGCCAGTTCGCGGCCCGATCCCTTTGCACTGGAGCGCATCGAGGTGCTGAAAGGGCCGTCGTCGGTGCTGTACGGCCAGGGCACGGTGGGCGGCATCGTCAATCTGGTGAGCAAGCGCCCGCTGGATACGCAGCAGGGCGAGGTGCAGCTGCAGTACGGCAGCTTCGACCGCAAGCAGCTGGCGGTGGACGTCACCGGCCCGCTCGATGAGGACAAGACCCTGCTTTACCGCGTCGTCGCCATCGGCCGCGACAGCGATACCCAGGTCGACAAGGTCGGCGACGACCGCTACGTGCTGATGCCTTCGCTCACCTGGCGGCCGGATTCCCGCGTGGAATGGACGGTGCTCGCCAACTTCCAAAAGGACGAAACCGGCTCGACCACGCAGTTCCTGCCGCACGCCGGCACCGTGCTGCCGGCGCCCGGCGGGCTGTCCAAGATTCCGATCGATGTATTCATGAGCGAGCCCGGCTTCGACGAATACGACACCGAGCAGAAGTCGCTCACCTCGCTCTTCAGCTACAAGCCCGACGACACCTGGACCCTGCGCCAGAACCTGCGCTACTCGGAAAGCGAGGTCAGCTACCAGACCATCTACCCGGCCTTCCCGCCAGCGCTGCAGACCAACGGCGACATCGACCGGGTGTACTGGGTCGCCAAACCGGAGCTGAAGTACTGGACGGTGGACCACCAGGCGCAGGCCGACATCGCCAGCGGCCGGCTGCGCCAGACCGTGCTCGCCGGGCTCGACTACCAGTACGCCGTCACCAAGCGGCGCTGGGCCTACGGCGCGGCCGGCACGCTCAACCTCTACAACCCGGTGTATGGCAACTTCACCCCGCCGGGCGCCGACGACTTCTATGACGACCCGGACAACACCGTGCGCCAGACCGGCATCTACGTGCAGGACCAGCTCACCTGGGACGAACGCTGGATCGCGGTGATCGGCCTGCGCCAGGACCGCGCGGTCAATGACACCGAAGGCGGTGAAACGCAGAAGGACACCGCGGTGACCAAGCGCCTGGCGCTGATGTACAAGGCGGCCAACGGCGTATCGCCCTATCTCAGCTACGCCGAGTCCTTCCAGCCGGAGATCGGTCTCGACGGTTACGGCAAGGCCTTCAAGCCGTTGCGCGGCAAGCAGTACGAGGTGGGGGTGAAGTACGAACCGGCCGGCGGGCGCGGCCAGCTCAGCGCGGCGGTGTACGACCTGCGCGAGAAGAACCGCAAGTCGCCCGACCCGACCAATCCGCTCAACCAGCTGCAGACCGGCGAAGCCCGGGTGCGCGGGCTCGAGCTGGAGGCGCAGCTGCGCCTTACGCCCGACTGGGACCTGATCGGCACCTATTCCTATACCGACACCGAGGTGCTGGAAGGGACCAACGAGGGCAAGCGCCTGCCCAGCGTGCCGGAGCAGATGGCCTCGTTGTGGACCCAGCACCGCTTCTCCGTCGCCGGCATCAACGGTTTTCGCGGCGGCTTCGGCATCCGCTACATCGGTGACAGCTGGGACGGCACCGACAGCCTGACCACGCCCGGCTACACCCTGTTCGACGCCATGCTCGGCTACGACGTCGGCCGCTGGAGCTTCGCCCTCAACATGAACAACATCGGCGACAAGACCTACTACACCACCTGCCTCGCGCGCGGCGACTGCTTCGTCGGCACCCGTCGCACCGTGGTCGGCACCGCCAGCTACAGGTTCTGAACCATGGCCCTCGATCGCAAGCGCTGGTTCCTGGTGCACGGCTGGCTGTCGCTGCCGGTGTGGGCGGTGTTCTGCTTCGTCTGCCTGACCGGCACCATCGCTGTCATCAGCCACGAACTCACCTGGCTCACCAATCCGGCGGCGCGCGCCGACAACCCCGACGACCTGCCGGCGCAGCCGCTGCCGGCGCTGGTCGAGGCGGTACAGAAATCGGTGCCCGGCGCCGAGATCCGCCAGGTGATGGTGTTCGAGCCCTATCTCGTTACCGCCATCGGTTTCGCCGCACCTGGCAAGCCGCCGGCCCTGGCCTATGTGAACCCGTATACCGCCGAGGTGCAGGCGATCAACCAGGGCATCACCTTCGTCGGCTTCATGCGCTCGCTGCACGGCTGGCTGCTGTTTCCGTGGCATCACAGCTGGAGCGTCGGCTACTACCTGGTGGCAGCGATGTCCATCGTCACGCTGGGCGCGATGATCACTGGCATCGTCATCTACCGGCGCTTCTGGCGCGCGTGGACGCGGCCGCAGCTGCGCTTCGATGCCGGCGCGCGGGTGCTGCTGGGCGACCTCCATCGCCTCGTCGGCGCCTGGTCGCTGTGGTTCCTGCTGGTGATCGGCGCGACCGGGCTGTGGTACCTGGTGCAGGCAGTGCTGTGGCACAAGGAGCTGCACGTGTGGGACGAGCCGGCGATGGTCGCGCAGCAGGAGTTGCCGATGACGACAGGCGAGGTGCCGGCGCAGATCGGCCTGCAGCAGGCCATCGCCGCGGCACAGCGCGCGATACCGGAAATGCAGCCGCGCTGGGTGTCCTTCCCCGAGCACAAGCGCGCGCACTTCAGCATTGCCGGCAGCGGCGACAACTTCCTCTACGACGCCTACGCGTGGCGCGCCTTCGTCAATCCGTGGACCGGCGCGGTCGAGGAGGTCCGTACGCCGGCCGCCATGAACGCGCTGCAGACCGTCGCCCACATCGCCGATCCGCTGCACTACGGCACCCTGGGCGGGATCTGGACCAAGGCGATCTGGTTCGTGTTCGGCGTGCTGCTCAGCGCGATGTCCATCACCGGCTTCCTGATCTGGAGCAAGCGTACCTTCGGCCAGGCGCGCAAGCCCGCCCGCAAGCGCGCGACCGCCGCGGAAGCGGAATCCGGCGGTGGCCTGGAAGGAGCTCAGCCATGAAGGCCGCGCCGGGCAAACGTTGGCCGCGCGCCAGGTACTGGCTCAACGCCTTGGTGCTGATCGCGCCGGCCTGGTTCCTGTACGCATCGCTCACGCCGGCGTTTCCGGTGGCCTGGCAGACGCAGGCTGTCGGGCCTTTCACGGTAACGCCTGCACCGCACGACGAGGCCGGGCCTTACCTGCACGACGGCGTGCAGGTGAAGGACTTCGGCTTCCGCTTCTGCGACGGCTGCGTGGCCCGCATCCGCATGGCCTACGCCAACGCCGGCCCCGAGCCGGTCGCGGTGCTCGACGGCGAAGACGGCGTGGTGCACGGCCACGGCGCGCTGCAGGAAGCGCACGTGTCCTATCCGCAGCGCCCGGGTCCGGAAGATCGGCTGTGGCTGACGGTGCAGGAGTGGAACGGCACGCTGCATCGGGTGGCGTGGCCGCTGCCGGGGGTGTCGGCCGCGCCTGACTGAGCCGGCGCACCCAGCCATCCCCTGATCGTCCCCGCCGCAGCCGCGGCCGCCACCGCGCGTGTTGCGGGGACGGCGCTCGTCCTTTCCACGCTTTCCGAAGGGCGACAAGTCCCCAGCCCGCGATCCCCTGGCCCCCTCCCCTTCAAGGGGAGGGTTGGGGTGGGGATGGGGTCTGCGCGGCGCCCACCGAACCCCATCCCCATCCCAGCCTTCCCCTTGAAGGGGAAGGGGAAAACCGCCGGCTGGCTTCATCGCCAAGCAGCTTCCCTTCCGGAGAACCCACAATGCCCCGTTCCGTCCCGCCCACCACCAAGCCCCCAACCCAGCCCCTGACCCCGCTGGCGCTCGCCCTCACCCTGATCTGCACCCCCATCCTCGCCACCCCCGCGCTCGCCCAATCCACCACCCCCGAAGCCCCCCGCATCCTGCAGCCCGTCACCGTCTCCGCCGACACCACCGCCGCCCCCGACCCCGCCACCGAGGGCACCGGCTCCTACACCACCCTCGTCACCCGCAGCGCGACCCGGCTGGATCTGTCCATCCGCGACACGCCGCAGTCGGTCAGCGTGATCACCCGCGAGCGCATCGACGATCAGGCGCTGCAGTCCATCACCGACGTGGTCGCCAACGCAACCGGCGTGTCCACCCGGGTGTACGACAGCGCGCGGTCCAGTTTCGCGGCGCGTGGCTTCGACATCACCAACCTGCAGATCGACGGCATCCCCACCACCTGGAGCGCTGGCTGGAGCGCGGGCGAAACCCAGACCGACACCGCCATCTACGATCG